>NZ_LGSI01000066.1 GCF_001698815.1 Pseudomonas syringae
CCGAAGAGGCCGGGCCAGCCAGACTCAATCTCTCTGCCAGACTTCATTGCCTGAGCCGACGCCTTCCCGGACAAGTCCGGTCCTACCGAATCCGTGAAACCCGGTAGGAGGAACTTGTCCCCGAAGAGGCCGGGCTAGCCGAACTCAATCTCTCTGCCAGACTCTATTGCCTGAGCCGACGCCTTCGCGGGCAAGCCTCGCGCCAACGGTTGGGGATTCTTGAATGTCACCACCCTGTGACAATCGCGCATCCCTTCGTTACCGTTCTTTGAAAACCCTTGGTTAGACTCCATGCAGCGCAAGCACAGACTTGCTCATGCATAACAACAAGAAAGGTTAAATCGATGAATTCAATTTCCCGTCTCGCTACTCTCATTTCTCTCGCCTCGTTGTTCCCGCTGAGCGCGCTTGCTGCCGATTCGAAAGGCTCCGTTGAAGTGGTCCACTGGTGGACGTCCGGCGGCGAAAAAGCGGCTGTCGATGTGCTCAAGGCCCAAGTGGAAAAAGACGGCTTCACCTGGAAAGACGGCGCTGTGGCCGGTGGTGGCGGTTCCACTGCCATGACTGTGCTGAAAAGCCGCGCGGTCGCTGGCAACCCGCCTGGCGTTGCCCAGATCAAAGGTCCGGACATTCAGGAATGGGCCTCGACCGGCCTTCTTGACACTGACGCGCTCAAAGACGTCGCCAAGGAAGAGAAGTGGGACAGTCTGCTGGACAAGAAAGTCTCCGACACCGTGAAGTATGACGGCGACTATGTGGCCGTCCCGGTGAACATTCACCGCGTCAATTGGCTGTGGATCAACCCGGCAGTGTTCAAGAAAGCCGGGATCGACAAGAATCCAACTACCCTCCAGGAATTCTACGCAGCCGGTGACAAGCTCAAGGCCGCAGGCTTCATCCCTCTGGCCCATGGCGGTCAGCCTTGGCAGGACAGCACCGTTTTCGAAGCCGTCGTGCTGTCGGTGATGGGTGCGGACGGTTACAAGAAAGCCCTGGTCGATCTGGATAACGCTGCATTGACCGGTCCGGAAATGGTCAAGTCGCTGACCGAACTGAAGAAAGTCGCCACCTACATGGATGCCGACGGCAAAGGTCAGGACTGGAACCTGGAAGCCGCCAAGGTCATCAACGGCAAGGCCGGCATGCAGATCATGGGTGACTGGGCCAAGAGCGAATGGACCGCTGCCAAGAAAGTCGCGGGCAAGGACTACGAGTGCGTAGCTTTCCCGGGCACCGACAAGGCGTTCACTTACAACATCGACTCCCTGGCGGTGTTCAAGCAGAAAGACAAAGGCACGCTGGCGGGTCAGCAGGACATCGCCAAAGTCGCGTTGGGTGAAAACTTCCAGAAAGTCTTCAGCATCAACAAAGGCTCGATCCCGGTTCGCAACGACATGCTGAACAACATGGATAAGTTGGGCTTCGACTCTTGCGCGCAAACCGCTGCCAAAGACTTCCTGGCGGACGCCAAGACCGGTGGGCTGCTGCCGAGCATGGCGCACAACATGGCAACCACATTGGCAGTACAAGGTGCGTTCTTTGACGTAGTCACCAACTACATCAACGACCCGAAAGCCGATCCTGCCGACGCGGCGAAGAAACTCGGTGGGGCTGTCAAATCTGCGAAGTAATCGTTTCGCGCTCTTGTAGATCGTGCCCTTTCAGATCAAAGAGCGCGCGTTAACCCCAGCCGCAGTTCGTGCTGATGAAACCGTCTCATCCGGTTTCACGCACGGCTGTGGTCTGGATAGCCCTGTTTCAAAATCATGTTCCAGGTGGATGCTTCCAATGAGTTCTATTGCTGTGTTCAGCAAAGCCTCGCCGTTTGATGCCCTGCAGCGCTGGCTACCCAAACTGGTGCTGGCGCCAAGCATGTTCATCGTCCTGGTGGGCTTCTACGGCTATATCCTGTGGACGTTTGTACTGTCGTTCACCACCTCGACCTTTCTGCCTTCCTACAACTGGGCCGGACTGGCGCAATACCAGCGCCTGTTCGATAACGACCGCTGGTGGGTAGCGAGCAAGAATCTCGCGGTGTTCGGTGGCATGTTCATCGGCATCAGCTTGGTCGTCGGCGTGATCCTCGCGGTATTCCTCGACCAGCGCATTCGCCGCGAAGGGTTTATCCGCACCATTTATCTGTACCCGATGGCGCTCTCGATGATCGTCACCGGTACCGCCTGGAAATGGCTGCTCAACCCGGGCATGGGCCTGGACAAATTGTTGCGCGACTGGGGTTGGGAAGGCTTTCGGCTGGACTGGCTGATTGACCCGGATCGCGTCGTCTATTGCTTGGTGATCGCTGCAGTCTGGCAGGCGTCGGGTTTCATCATGGCGATGTTCCTGGCCGGCCTTCGCGGTGTCGATCAATCGATCATCCGTGCTGCGCAAATCGACGGGGCAAGCCTGCCGACCATCTACCTCAAAGTGGTTTTGCCAAGCCTGCGTCCGGTGTTTTTCAGCGCCGTGATGATCCTTGCGCATATCGCCATCAAGAGCTTCGACCTGGTGGCAGCGATGACTGCGGGCGGCCCCGGCTACTCCTCGGACCTGCCGGCGATGTTCATGTATTCGTTCACCTTCAGTCGCGGCCAGATGGGCATGGGTTCGGCCAGTGCAATCCTGATGCTCGGGGCGATTCTCGCCATCGTCGTGCCTTATCTGTATTCCGAGCTGAGGAACAAGCGTCATGAGTAATCAGATCGGAACACCTTCTGTCAGCATCAGCCGGATCGCGATTCACACGGTCCTGATCATCGCGTGCCTGCTGTACCTGGTGCCGCTGGTGGTCATGTTGCTGACCAGCTTCAAGACTCCGGAAGACATCAGCACCGGCAACCTGCTCAGTTGGCCAGCCGTGGTGAGCACCATCGGTTGGGTCAAGGCCTGGGCGACCGTCGACGGGTATTTCTGGAACTCGATCAAGATCACCGTGCCCGCAGTGCTGATCTCCACCGCCATCGGCGCGCTCAACGGTTACGTGCTGTCGTTCTGGCGTTTTCGTGGTTCGCAGTTGTTCTTCGGCCTGTTGCTGTTCGGCTGCTTCCTGCCGTTCCAGACCGTCCTGCTGCCAGCGTCCTTCACGCTGGGCAAGATGGGGCTGGCGAGCACCACCACCGGGCTGGTGTTTGTCCACGTGGTCTACGGTCTGGCGTTCACCACGCTGTTCTTCCGTAACTACTACGTGAGCATTCCGGATGCGCTGGTCAAGGCCGCGCGCCTGGATGGCGCCGGGTTCTTCACCATCTTCATGAAGATCATTCTGCCGATGTCGACGCCGATCATCATGGTCTGCCTGATCTGGCAGTCCACGCAGATCTGGAACGACTTCCTGTTCGGGGTGGTGTTCTCCAGCGGTGACTCGCAACCGATCACCGTGGCCCTGAACAACCTGGTCAACACCAGCACCGGAGCCAAGGAATATAACGTTGATATGGCGGCGGCGATGATTGCCGGTCTGCCGACACTGCTGGTCTACATCGTGGCAGGCAAGTATTTCGTGCGCGGTCTCACGGCCGGCGCGGTCAAGGGGTAAACATGGCAACGCTCGAATTACGCAATGTAAACAAGACCTACGGCGTTGGCCTTCCGGACACGCTGAAGAACATCGAACTGCAGATCAAGGACGGTGAATTCCTGATTCTGGTCGGGCCTTCCGGCTGCGGTAAATCCACCCTGATGAACTGCATCGCGGGTCTGGAAACCATCAGCAACGGCTCGATCCTGATCGACGACGCCGACGTCAGCGGCATGAGTCCCAAGGACCGTGACATCGCCATGGTCTTCCAGTCCTATGCGCTGTACCCGACCATGACCGTGCGCCAGAACATCGAGTTTGGTCTGAAAATCCGCAAGATGAGCGCCGCCGCCATCGACGAGGAAGTGACCCGGGTCGCCAAGCTGTTGCAGATCGAACACCTGCTCAATCGCAAGCCCGGCCAATTGTCCGGCGGCCAGCAGCAGCGTGTAGCCATGGGTCGTGCACTGGCGCGGCGGCCGAAGATTTACCTGTTCGATGAGCCGCTGTCCAACCTCGACGCCAAGCTGCGGGTCGAGATGCGTACCGAAATGAAGCTGATGCATCAGCGGCTGAAAACCACCACGGTATACGTCACCCACGACCAGATCGAAGCAATGACTCTGGGCGATAAAGTGGCGGTGATGAAAGACGGGATCATCCAGCAGTTCGGCACCCCGAAAGAGATCTACAACAATCCGGCCAACCTGTTTGTGGCCAGCTTCATCGGTTCGCCGCCGATGAACTTCATTCCCCTGCGCCTGCAACGCAAGGATGGCCGGCTGTTCGCCTTGCTCGACAGCGGTCAGGCCCGTTGCGAACTGCCCATGGGCATGTCGGATGCCGGGCTTGAGGATCGCGAAGTCATCCTTGGCATGCGTCCCGAGCAAATCGTTCTGGCGCCCGGCGAACCCAACGGCCTGCCGACCATTCGCGCTGAAGTCCAGGTCACCGAGCCTACCGGGCCGGACACGCTGGTGTTCGTCAACCTGAACCAGAGCAAGGTCTGCTGCCGTCTGGCGCCGGACGTCGCGCCTCAGGTCGGGGAAAGCCTGACCCTGCAATTCGATCCGGCCAAAGTCATGCTCTTCGACGCCGCCACCGGCGAGCGTCTTGGTGTACTGGGCCAGCTACAACCTGCGGGCCGCGCGGGCAATGTCACTCAGATCAACCGCAATTGAACCGAGCACAGCCGGTCGGGTCACCGCTGCCGTAACAGGTCGCCCAGCCGGCAAACACGAAGCAACCGATGTCGATGCCGTTAGAAGCTAATAACAATAAAACGAGGATTTAAGGGATGAAGAAGCTACGCAATAAATCGCTTAACCAGTTCCAGCTTATCGGTAGTTTGTCTGTTTTGAGTGCGTTGGCGTTTACGGGAACTGCCAGTGCTGTCGAGCCGTTCCACGCCAACGAACACATGACCGGCGATTGGGGTGGATTGCGTCAGGAACTGTATGACAAGGGCTACGACTTCTCGCTGGAATACGTCGGCGAGATGGGTGCCAACGTGCATGGCGGCTACAACGACGACAAGACGGCGCGTTACAGCGATCAGTTCGCCCTCGGCGTGCAGATGGATCTGGAGAAGGTCCTTGGCTGGAAGAATGCGGAGTTCAAACTGGCCATCACCGAGCGAAGCGGCAACAACATTTCCAATGACCGACTCGGCGATCCTCGTGTCGGCACGCTCAGCTCCTCACAGGAAGTCTGGGGTCGCGGCCAGACCTGGCGCCTGACGCAAATGTGGGTCAAGCAGACTTATTTCGACGGCAAGCTCGACATCAAGGCCGGACGGATGGGCGAGGGCGAGGATTTCGGCAGCTTCCCTTGCGACTTCCAGAACTTGACCTTCTGCGGCACTCAGGCCGCCAACTATGTGAACACCTGGTACAACTGGCCAGTCAGCCAGTGGGCGTTGCGCGTGAAGTACAACATTACGCCTGAAGTCTTCGCCCAGATCGGCGTCTACGAACAGAACCCTTCGTACCTGGAAACCGGCAACGGCTTCAAACTGAGTGGCAGTGGCGCCAAAGGCACCCTGGTGCCGGTGGAAGTGGTGTGGTCGCCGACCATCAACTCGCTGCCGGGCGAATACCGTCTGGGTTACTACTTCAGCAGCCCGAGCGCCGACGATGTCTACGAGGACAGCAACGGCCAGCCACAAGGCCTCACCGGCGGCCAGTTCAAGTCCCGCAGCGAGAAGACTGGCTGGTGGGTCGTGGCGCAGCAAAAGATCATGAACTTCGGCGGCGATCAGTCCCGGGGCCTGAGCCTGTTTGCCAACGCTACCGTGCATGACAAGGACACCAACTTCGTCGACAACTTCCTGCAGGTCGGCATGGTCTTCAAAGGCCCGTTCGCCGCGCGTCCGAAGGATGACATCGGCATCGGCGTTTCGCGCATTCACGTCAACGAAGACGTCCGTGATCGCGCGAAGCAGATCAACGCCGTCAATGGTATCGACGACTACGACAACCCAGGTTATCTGCCGATCCAGAAGAGCGAATACAACTCTGAGATCTACTACGGCGTGCACGTGACCGACTGGCTGACCATTCGTCCCAACCTGCAATACATCAAGTCTCCGGGTGGTGTCGATCAGGTTGATAACGCGCTGGTGGCCGGTATCAAACTGCAGACCAAGTTTTAACAAACGATCAAGGGTCGTGTGGTGCTTTACGGGCGGCCTGGCCGCCCGTTTTTTTTGGGGTGGCTTTTCTGGATTCAATTCATTCCGTAGCACCGGCTTTAGCCGGGAGGGCGCGCTCCCGGCTAAAGCCGGTCCTACGGTCGCAGCAAAAGCATTTTTTTCGGGACAGCAATGACCATCAAGGAAGCGGGGATGCTGGAGCATCCGTTGCAGCGATTCTTCACGTCCAGGCGCACCAGGCCGACGTTCGAGTGGGAGCGTTATCAGCTGCGTGACGTGCTGATCATCGACCACCCGCAATGTGAGGCGGTGTTCAGTCGTCAGGGCGGCCAGTTGCTGCATTTTCAACCTCGGGGCCAGAAGCCCTGGTTGTGGTGTGCGTCGCATTGGCCACAGGTCGGTGCGATTCGCGGCGGCGTTCCGGTCTGCTGGCCCTGGTACGGCCGTCATCCGAGTGAAGGCGTGTGGCCGGCGCACGGTTGGGCGCGGCTGCTGGACTGGAAATTGATCGACAGCCGCGAAAGCGAGGCGGGCGTGAGCCTGCATTGGCGGCTGCAACTGTGGGACTGGCAAGCCGACCTGCACGCCGAGCTGGGGCAGGGCATGGAATTGCGTTTGACCACGCGGCATCAGGACAGCGAGCCGTGTCAGTTCAGTCATGCGCTGCACGCCTATTGGCGGATCAGTGATGTGCAGGAGGTGGCGCTGGAAGGCCTGGATGGCGCGCAAGGCTACGATCAGCTCAGCCGACAGGCTTGTCAGCAGGAAGGCGATTTGCGCGTGGCGGGCGGCTGTCAGCGGGTGTTCGACCATACCGGCCCGTTGCAGTTACAGGATCAAGCCTGGCAACGGCGCCTGGCTATCGACACTGGCGACAGCGCCAACACCGTGGTCTGGCACCCCGGCAAGCGCCCGCTGATGGGCGTGGCGGGCAGCGAAGCAGGCGGATTCGTTTGCGTCGAGGCCGCGTCAGGCGGCAGCGAAAGCCTGAGCCTGGCGCCAGGCGAGCACGCCGAATTGAGTTTGCAGGCTTATCTGGTGCATTGACTGTGCGCAAAACCTGTAGGACCGGCTTCAGCCGGGAGAGGGCCGAGATATCCGCTGTATTTTGGCCATCTGGAGTAATGCCTCCCGGCTAAAGCCGGTCCTACGGCACCTAACCCTGATCCTCAACCGGATACCGGCTGTCATTCAGGCTTTCCTTGATCTTGCGCAGGTGCGGCTGGAAGTCGACGCCACGGCGCAGGGTCATGCCGGTGGCGAGCACGTCGAGCACGGTCAGCTGGATGATCCGCGAGGTCATCGGCATATAGATGTCGGTGTCTTCCGGCAATGGAATATTCAAGCTAACGGTGCTGGCCTTGGCCAAGGGTGAGCCCGCCGCCGTCAGGCCCAGGACCGAAGCGCCGTTGGCTCGGGCGATGCGCGCCACTTCGACCAGTTCGCGGGTGCGGCCGGTGTAGGAAATGATCACGAACAATTCCCCGGTGTGCGCCACCGAAGCAATCATGCGTTGCATCAACACGTCGGCGTGGGCGGTAACGGCCAGGTTGAAACGGAAGAACTTGTGCTGGGCGTCCAGCGCGACCGGCGCCGAAGCACCGAGACCGAAGAAGTGGATCTGCCGGGCCTGGATCAGCATGTCCACGGCCTTGCTGATCAGCGCCGGGTCCAGTTGCTGGCAGGCGCTGTCCAGCGAGGCGATGGCGCTGCCGAAGATCTTCTGGGTGTAGGCCTCGGTATCGTCATCGGCCTCGACCGCGCGGCTCACATACGCGGCACCGCTGGCCAGGCTCTGTGCCAGCTGCAACTTGAGTTCCGGGTAGCCGCTGACGCTGAATGAGCGGCAGAAGCGGTTGACCGTCGGCTCGCTGACTTTGGCGGCCTGGGCCAGCGCTGCGATGCTGAAACGGGTCGCTTGCTGCGGATTGAGCAGAATCGCCTCAGCGACCTTGCGCTCAGCCTTGTTCAGCTCTTCGAGTCGGCTCTGGATCATCTCCAGAAGGTTTCGTGTGCGGTCCATTCAAAGTCCTTGTCGCGGCTGTTTTGCTCAGGTTTTTGCGAGAGCTATCACGAGGCCCTTTAGCCTGTAGCAAAGGTGGCCTATCGTACTGAGGGCCTGTGTTGATCACCACTGGAATATGGTTTTAGACAGAATGTTGTGGTTATTACTACATTTGGCCTTGAGTAACGCCTTTAAAAAAGGTATTTGTAGCCTAACTTGATAAAAGAACCAACATTATGCTCTCGATTACGGTTGAACCGTGCACTTTTGCCTTGTTTGGCGCCTTGGGCGACCTGGCAGTGCGCAAGCTGTTCCCGGCCCTTTATCAACTCGACCGCGCTGGATTGCTGCATGCTGACACGCGAATCCTCGCGTTGGCGCGCGAACCGGGCGACGAACAGCAGCATTTGGCATACATCGATAAATCCCTGCGCCGCTTTGTTCCGGAGGCTGAACTTGAGCCAGAGAACGTGGAGCGTTTTCAGGCACGCCTGAGTTACCTGCACGTGGATTTCCTCAAGGCCGAGGATTACGTGGCGTTGGCCGAACGGGTTGGCGATGCGGAAACCCTGATCGCCTACTTCGCCACACCCGCGTCGGTGTACGGCGCGATCTGCGAAAACCTGGCTTCGGTCAACCTCACCGAGCGCACCCGCGCGGTGCTGGAAAAACCTATCGGTCATGATCTGGCGTCTTCGCGTCGGGTCAACGATGCCGTGGCGCAGTTCCTGCCGGAAAGCCGCGTCTACCGCATCGACCATTACCTGGGCAAGGATACCGTTCAGAACCTGATCGCCCTGCGTTTCGCCAACAGTCTGTTCGAAACCCAGTGGAACCAGAATCACATTTCCCACGTGGAAATCACCGTCGCGGAGAAAGTCGGCATCGAAGGCCGTTGGGGCTATTTCGATCAGGCCGGGCAACTGCGCGACATGATCCAGAATCACCTGTTGCAGCTGCTGTGCCTGATCGCCATGGACCCGCCCAGCGACCTGTCGGCTGACAGTATCCGTGACGAGAAGGTCAAGGTGCTCAAGGCGCTGGCACCGTTCACTCCAGAGCGTCTGGCCACGCAAGTGGTGCGCGGCCAGTACATCGCCGGTTACAGCGAAGGCAAGCCCGTGCCCGGTTATCTGGAGGAAGAAAATTCCAATACCCAGAGCGACACGGAAACCTTCGTTGCCCTGCGTGCCGATATTCGCAACTGGCGCTGGTCCGGCGTGCCGTTCTACCTGCGTACCGGCAAGCGCATGCCGGCCAAGCTGTCGCAGATCGTCATCCACTTCAAAGAACCGCCGCACTACATTTTCGCCCCCGAGCAGCGCATGCAGATCAGCAACCGCCTGATCATTCGCCTGCAACCGGACGAAGGCATTTCCTTGCAAGTGATGACCAAGGATCAAGGCCTGGATAAAGGCATGCAGTTGCGCAGCGGCCCACTGCAACTGAATTTTTCCGACACCTACCGCAGCGCGCGCGTCCCTGATGCGTATGAGCGGTTGTTGCTGGAAGTGATGCGCGGCAATCAGAACCTGTTTGTTCGCAAAGATGAAATTGAGTACGCATGGCAATGGTGCGATCAGCTGATCGCCGGTTGGAAAAAGGCAGGCGATGCGCCCAAGCCTTACGCCGCCGGATCGTGGGGGCCGATGAGCTCCATTGCATTGATTACTCGTGACGGGAGATCGTGGTATGGCGATATGTGACCTTGAACTGCCAGCGGGCCTTGTCGCCCGCGAGTTCGATAATCCTGCGCTGCTGGCCAGTGAGCTGGCAGCTAACGTGGCCGCGCAACTGAAGACGGCCATCAGCACTAACGGCGTGGCGACCCTGGTGGTTTCCGGTGGTCGCAGCCCGGTGGCTTTTTTCCAGAGCCTGGCCGAGCAGCCGCTGGACTGGTCCAAAGTGGTGGTCAGCCTGGCTGACGAACGCTGGGTGCCGGTTGAGCATGCCGACAGCAACGCTGGCCTGTTGCAGCGCTATCTGCTGCAAGGCCCGGCGGCCAAGGCGAAGTTCCTCGGTTTGTACAGCGTTGCCCAGAGCCTTGAAGAAGCGGCTGACGCTGCCGATCAGGCGTTGGCCGAGCTGCCGCCCATCGACGTATTGATTCTGGGTATGGGTGATGACGGGCACACCGCGTCGTTGTTTCCCAAGAGCCCGAACCTGAGTGAAACCTTGCGCCTGGATGGCGAGCGTCGCTGCTTGCCGATGCTGGCGCCGACCGTGCCGCATCAGCGCCTGACCATGACCCGTCGGCTGCTGGCTTCGGCGCGTTTGCCGATCCTGTCCGTTTCCGGCCAGGCCAAACTCGACACCCTGCGCGCGGCCCTGGCCGGTGATGACCTCGCCGAAATGCCGGTTCGCGCCTTCCTTAACTCTTCCCTTGAGATTTACTGGTGCCCATAAGCAAAGGATCCGCCGCCATGAAAACAGTCGAAAACAATCAGCCGCTCAACAGCATGGCGAACAAGATTTCCCAGATCGATGAGCTCTGCGCCAAGGCAAAGATTTTGCCGGTGATCACCATCCTGCGTGATCAGGATGTCCTGCCATTGGCGGACGCGCTGGCAGCTGGCGGCATGACGGCGCTGGAAGTTACCCTGCGCTCGGCCTTTGGCCTGAGCGCCATTCGTATCCTGCGCGAACAACGTCCCGAGCTGTGTGTTGGCGCCGGAACGATCCTGGATCGCAACATGCTGGCGGACGCCGAAGCGGCCGGTTCGCAATTCATCGTGACGCCGGGCAGCACGCAAGACCTGCTGCAAGCCGCCCTCGACAGCCCGCTGCCACTGTTGCCCGGTATCAGCAGCGCGTCGGAAATCATGATCGGCTACGCCATGGGTTATCGCCGTTTCAAATTGTTCCCGGCGGAAATCAGCGGCGGCGTCGCAGCCATCAAAGCCCTGGGCGGTCCGTTCACGGAAGTGCGTTTCTGCCCAACCGGCGGCGTCAACGCGGACAACCTCAAGAGCTACATGGCGCAACCCAATGTCATGTGCGTTGGCGGGACGTGGATGATTGACAACGCGTGGGTCAAGAATGGCGACTGGAACCGCATCCAGGAAGCGACTGCTCAGGCGATGGCGTTGTTTGATTAAGTCGTGAACGTCCGACTGTAGGACCGGCTTTAGCCGGGAGCGGGGTGCTCTGATGGAGCAAATGTGTTTGAAGCACCGACCTCCTCCCGGCTGAAGCCGGTCCTACGGATGCTTGCGTCAAATCGGTTAATCGTTTGTTGTTGGCTTTACGGTGCGCCCTGGTCCGGCGCACCGTTTTTTTCAAGCCAGTTTGCGCAACGCTTCAGTCAGCAGCTGTATATGTGCAGCAGGGGTGCTGAACCCCGGCGTGATGCGGATGCACGGCCCGCAGGCTGATCCTTCCCGTGCCACGGTGAACAGGTTGTGCTCGTCGAGCAAACGCTGCGCCATGCGTTGCTGATCTTCATGTCGGGTAAAGCGCAAAGCCGTGATCCCGCAATACAGCCGTGGATCGTCCGGCGTCAGTACTTCCACGCCTTCCAGTTCCCGAGCCGGCTTGACCCAAAGGTCGCGCAGGTAGCTCAGACGTGCGCCTTTGGCGACCGAACCACCCATCGCCCGGTGCTCCTCGAAAACCTTGGGCAGCGTCATCCACGCCGGAATATTCGGTGTGCCATAAGGCACCAGCGCCAGGATGTCGTCCTTGCCGTATCGGGTATCGCCCATGTCCGCATCAATCGACCCCAGCCGCTCCTTCGCGACATAGATAAAACCCAGGCTCAGTGGCGCGCCCATCCATTTCTGCAAGTTGTAACCGGCAAACGCGACGCCTAGCTCATCCAGCCTGAAGTCCAGCTGGCCCAGGGCATGGGCGCCGTCGAGAATCACATCGATGTTGCGAGCCTTGGCCAGCGCGGCAATCGCCTGCACTGGCATTACCAGACCGGTGCGATGGGTCACGTGGGTCAGCGCCATCAGTTTGAGGCGCGGGTAGCGCTCGAAGGCGGTCTGATAGCTGTTCAGCAGGGTTTCGTAGGTGGCCGGATGGACATGATTGATTTCAATCACTTCCACGCCACGGCTCTTGGCCAGCCAGCGCATGGCCGTTTGCACGCTGAGATAGTCGAGATCGCTGATCAGCACCTGATCGCCCGGCTGCAACTGGTTGTAGTTGCGAATCAGCGATTGCAGGGATTCGGAGGCGCAGCGGGTGATAGCGATTTCCTCAGGCCTTACCTGCACCAGATCCGCCAACTGGCCGTGAATGACCTTGCTGTCGATCTCGTCGAACTGGCGACGCACGAACACCGAGTTGCTGCGGTTCACGTAATCGATGTTGCGCCGATATTCTTCCAGCACCTCGCGGGTCATGCGCCCGAAATAGCCGTATTCCAGATTGATCGGGCCTGGCTCGACGTCATAGCGCCCAGCGATGTCGGCCCAGAAAGCCTCATCGCGCGCCTGTTGCAGTACCGCAGGGTTTACCGGTGCATAGTCCATTGCCGTCTCGCTTGTGGTCAGCCTTCTTTGAATTGGCGCGGTCGCGTGCGCAGGGGGGCGAGCAGCTCGGACAAGCCGTTATGGTCGATCTCCTGCATCAACGCCAGCAGACCGCCCAGCTCGCTTTTCGGGAAGCCTTCGCGGGCAAACCAATTCAGGTATTGCCCAGGCAGATCAGCAATCAGCCGACCTTTGTATTTGCCGAATGGCATCTCGCGCGTCACGAGCAGCTTGAGTTTTTCCGGGTTCATGGTTGAGCCCCCTTGTCGTTACGTCCAAGGCTTCACGATACGTGCATTCTGCATGCAGGCCAAAGGACAGTTCATGCAGAAATCACGATGCGTCTGTATGGTTGTTTTTTTAAATCATTGAAAAACATAAGGATTATTGGAAATTGAAAGCTGGCACGACGGCTGCAATTACCTAGACAGCAGACACTTTCGTATCAACCTGCCATTAAGGAAATTAACCAATGACTGATATCAATAAAGAATCGATCTCTATCCTGAATGACCTGATCGAAACCAGCAAAGACGGCGAGAAAGGTTTTCAGACCAGCGCAGAAGACATCAAGAACCCTGCCGTCAAAGCGTTTTTCCTCAGCCGTTCCACTGAAATCGCTACTGCCGTACGTGAACTGCAAACCGAAGTGCGTGCGTTGGGCGGCGATCCAGAAACTTCTTCCAGCGTCAGTGGCACTCTGCACCGCGCATGGGTTGACCTGAAGTCGACTCTGACGGGTAAAAGTGACGAAGCAGTGCTTAACGAAGTAGAGCGTGGCGAAGACGTGGCGCTGAAGGCTTACAAAGACGCGCTGCAAAAAGCGACTGAGAAGAACCTGCCCGCGAATGTTACTGCTTTAATCAGCAAGCAGCTGAGTGGCGTGCAAGCCAACCACGACAAAGTTAAAGCTCTGCGTGACCAAGCTCGCGCTGCCAGCTGAGATTGAATCAGCGCCTGCCAAGTGACGAGTTGGCCGGGCGGTTCAAGACAAAAACGCCAGCCAGTCTGGCGTTTTTTATTGCCCGGGTTTTCTTGGGTTGAACGGGTGATTGGCACGTGAATCGTTGGAGCGAGGCTTGCCCGCGAAGGTCTGTAGGAGCGACTTTAGTCGCGAAGGCGTCAATTGCCCTCCCGGCTAAAGCCGGTCCTACAACTCGCAAGCCTCCACCCGATTGCGCCCCAAATGTTTGGCTTCATACAGCGCCTTGTCCGCGGCATTGAGCAAATCCCGCAACAAGACCTCGCTGGTCACTACCGTGCAGGCAATGCCGATGCTTATGGTGACTGGGTGCGTGTCGCCACCATAGGCGGGCAGGGCCTGGACGCCCTGGCGGATTTTCTCGGCGAGGAGTCTGGCCCCGGCGGTATCGGTTTCGGGCAGCGCCACGACAAACTCCTCGCCGCCGTAACGTGCCACTAAATCACTGGCCCTGCGGACTTTGCGCTCAATCGCCAGGGCGACGTTGCGCAATGCCTCGTCGCCGCCGTGGTGACCATGACGTTCGTTGAAGGCTTTGAACTGATCGACATCGATCATCAGCAACGCCAGCGGTTTGCCTGAGCGCATGGCCCGTAGCCATTCGACTCTGAGAACTTCGTCCAGCTTGCGCCGGTTGGCCAGCCCCGTGAGCGCATCGGTTTCGGCGCGCACCTTGAGTTCGGTCTCTGCATGCCGGCGCAGGCCTAATTCCCGGCGCAGCAGCATCGCCAGGCCAAAAATCCCCAGGCACAACACGCCGGTCGCCAGCCCGACCAGCAGCGCGTTGCGGCGCCAGATGGCATAAACCTCATTGACTGACTGGCCGACGACGACGATAAGCGGCAGGTCCCCGACCCGGGAGAACGTGTACAGGCGCTGCTTTTTGTCCAGGGTTGAGGTGCTGGTAAAGCTGCCGCTGCCTTCTCTGAGAATGCGCTGGAAGTTGGGCGTCTGGCTCAAATCCTCGCCGATCAGATCCCTGCCATCCAGCTCTGGATGGCGCGCCAGCAGCAAACCATTGGTGTTGAACAGGTTGACGTTGCTGTCCGGCCCGATGTCCAGCGTGCGAAACAGCTGCTTGAAATAAACCAGGCGCATGGCCCCGCTGGCGATGCCCATGAACGAGCCATCGGGTGCCGACATGCGTCGGCTGAAGCTGATGCACCAGTCCTTGAAGCCCCAGCGGGTTTTGAAAGGGCCGTCTACTTTCATGTCAAGCGAAGGGTCCCTGGCATGGTTCTGAAAGTGCGGTCGGTCAGACAGGTTTTCAGTTCGCGGTTTAATGGACGTGGAGTCGGCGAGGATATAACCATCCTGATCCAGCAACAGCAGATCACCCTTGAAGCGCGCAGACGTAAACCGGTCGAACAACACCAGATGGCGCAATTCCGGGGAAATGTTCATCAGGCCGGGATGCTGCCAGGCGCTGATCATGCCCTGCAGCGAGGTGTCGTAGAGTTCGGCATTGCGCAATACATCGGCATCAATCAACTGCACGATATTGGAAGCAGCGCGGGCGGCATTCTCATTGGCCTCACGGTGTTCCCGACTCAACAGCGAAATGATGATGAGTAACAGCGTCACCACGGCGATAACGCTTCCGCAGATCAGAATAATTTCTGGCCGACGCCATTTTTTTCGTAATTCTTGCTTGGGATGAGGAGCAGTCATTGCACGGGGAGCGCTCGATGAAAAGCGGATCAGACTTAAGATATTGTATTTAATGGAGTTTCTTAAGCTGTCTGCATGAAAAGGTGATAAACAAGTCAGGTATTTATAACCCATCTCAGAGCGCGCAACACAAACTGTGGGATGGACCGGCGTTTCAGGCGCCCAGGCTCAAGGGCAAATTGATCCCGAAAGTATTCAGTCCGGCCTGACTGCGCACGAACACCGTGCCGCCATGCATCAATGCAATCGCCTTGACGATGGCCAGGCCCAGGCCATGATTGGCGCCGCTGTTACTGCGCGAAGCGTCCACGCGATAGAAGCGCTCGAACAGTTTGGGGAGATGTTCCGGGGGGATCTCGCTGCCGGGGTTAGCCACTTCGATGCTCACGTGATCCAGGTGTTCGACGATATCGACCTGGATAACCTGTCCGGGCCCGGTGTGCTGCACGGCATTGTGCAGCAGGTTGATCAAGGCCCGGCGCAGATGGGCTTTTTCGATGGGCACGCTGGCGTCGCCATTGACCTGGACCTGGACCTGAGCGTCTTCGAGGATGAAGTCCAGATAGTCCAGGGTGGTCGCCACTTCCTGCGCCAGGGACGCGCAGGTCAGCTCGGTGACCTTGCTGCCCTGGTCAGCACTGGCCAGGAACAGCATGTCGTTGATGATCGAGCGCAGCCGTTCCAGTTCTTCGAGATTGGATTGCAGGACTTCGAAATAATGTTCAGCCGAGCGGCCGCGCGTCAGCGCGACCTGGGTCTGGCCGATCAGGTTGGTCAGCGGCGAGCGCAGTTCATGGGCCACGTCGGCATTGAACGACTCCAGGCGCGAATAGGCTTGCTCGACGCGTTCCAGGGTCGAGTTGAACGAGGTGACGAACTGGTTCAATTCTGGTGGCAGCGGTGACAGTTGCAGGCGGCCGGACAGGCGCGGCGGGGCGAGTTTCTGCGCCTCCAGCGACAGGCTGGTCAAGGGCCGCAGGCCAATGCGCGCCACCCAATAACCCAGCAGCGAAGCGAGCGCTATGCCAACCGCCGCGAGGCTGATCAGCGCGATCAACAGCGAGTGCTGGGTTTGCCAGAAGGTTTCGGTGTCGATGGCGATGAGAAAACGCAACGGCGGGCGTTGATCCTTGGCGGCGAACTGACTGACCAGCACCTTGAACGGAAACTCATGGCCGCTGAGCCGTAAATCACGCATGCCCAACGGGCCGTTGGCGAACGCACGAATCTCGGCATCAGGATTGCCGAATTCATAAGCCGGGTTGTCGCTGACGACCCAGAAGTGCAGGCGCTTGTCTTCCTCACTGAGCAATTTGAGCTTGGCGTTGATCTTGACCCAATGCTCCGGCGTGCCGAAGCGATTGACTGCAGATTCCAGCACGCTGTAGCGCGCATCGACTTCCGCCTCGGGCAACAGGCCCAGGCCTTTGTCGACCTGCAAATACAACGCCCAGCCGATCAGGGTGAAGACCAGCAAGGCGACCACGGCAAACATGGCGCTCAAACGCAGCGCGATGGAGTCAGCTTTCACTGCGGTTCTCCAGTACGTAGCCCATGCCGCGAATGGTGTGCAGCA
The DNA here is from genome assembly GCF_001698815.1 of Pseudomonas syringae. Lineage (GTDB taxonomy): Bacteria > Pseudomonadota > Gammaproteobacteria > Pseudomonadales > Pseudomonadaceae > Aquipseudomonas > Aquipseudomonas syringae_A. The sequence goes on from NZ_LGSI01000066.1 coordinate 16,883, forward strand.
GTTTTTGATCGAATGGCCCGTCCAGCTTCGCCCGCAGACGCTTGATCGCGACTTCGACGACATTGGCGTCACTGTCGAAATTGATGTCCCAGACCATCTCGGCAATCGACGTCTTGGAGAGGATTTCCCCATGCCGCCGCGCCAGTACGCTGAGCAGCGAAAACTCCTTGGCGGTCAGGTCCAGACGGGCGCCGGCGCGGGTGGCCTTGCGGCTGATCAGGTCGATCCACAGATCGGCAATGCTGATTTGCACGGGCTCGTGGGCACTGGTGCGCCGGGTCAGGGCTTGCAGGCGGGCGACCAGTTCGAGAAAGGAAAAGGGCTTGCCCAGATAGTCATCGGCACCTTCGCGCAGGCCGCGAATCCGATCGTCCACCTGTTCGCGCGCGGTGAGCATGATCACCGGGGTTTGTTTGCGGGCGCGCAGGGCTCGCAGCACACCGAAACCGTCCAGACCGGGCAGCATCACGTCGAGAATGATTACGTCGTAATCGCTCTCCAGGCTCATGTGCAAACCTTCGATGCCTTCCCGTGCCAGATCCACGGTGTAACCCTGTTCGGTCAGGCCGCGATGCAGGTAGTCCGCGGTTTTTTCTTCGTCTTCGATAATCAGGACGCGCATGGGGCAACTCTCAGCGAAACTGTTGGAGCGACCGGGGTGGCGTTCCACCTTGCCCGCGAAGAGGCCAGCACATCCGGCAGATCTTCTGTGCCGAGAACACCGCCATCGCGAGCAAGCTCGGCTCCCACAGGTCCTGCGTTTGCAATGCTATTCCACAGTGTCCAGGAAATCTGAAAAGTGTTCATTCGGACATCGCCAGTGAGCGCTTGGGTTGCGTGACGGGCTCCGGCTTGCGGCGGTGGAATACACGTTCAAGCTGCAAGTAGATCACGGGGGTGGTGAACAGCGTCAGCGCCTGGCTGACCAGCAAGCCGCCGACCACTGCGATACCCAGCGGTTGACGCAGTTCTGCGCCGACGCCGTAGCCGAGCATCAGCGGCAACGCGCCAAGCAAGGCGGCGAGGGTGGTCATGATGATCGGGCGGAAACGTGTCAGGCAGGCTTCGTAGATCGCCGCCTCGGGGGTCAGCCCGCGTTCGCGTTGCGCTTCCAGGGCGAAGTCCACCAGCAGAATGCCGTTCTTCTTGACGATGCCAATCAGCAGCACCACGCCAATCAAGGCCATGATCGAGAAGTCCTGGCCCATCAACCACAGCATCAACAGCGCTCCGATGCCCGCCGAGGGCAAGGTGGAAATAATCGTCAGCGGATGCACGAAGCTTTCGTACAGCACGCCGAGAATGATGTACACCGCCACCAGCGCCGCGAGGATCAACCAGGGTTGGTTGGCCAGCGAACTCTGGAATGCCTGCGCCGCGCCCTGGAAGTTGCCGATGATCGAAGCCGGCATGCCGATTTCAGTCTTGGCCTGATCCAGCATGCGCACCGCATCACCCAGCGCGACACCTTTGGACAAGTTGAAGGACAGATTGGCCGCCGGGAACATCCCGTCGTGGCTGATGGACAGCGGCCCCATGGTCGGAGCTGCGACTTTCGCCAGCGCCGAGAGCGGCACCATCTCACCCGTCAGCGGCGAGCGCAAATAGAAGTACGCCAGACTTTCGGCCTTGCCGCGCTGCTTGGCGTCCAGTTCGAGAATCACCTTGTACTGGTTGATCTCGGTCTGGAATTCGCTGATCTGTCGCTGCCCGAACGCATCGTACAGCGCCTGATCCACATCGGCGGTGGTCAGACCGAAACGTGCGGCGGCGCTGCGGTCGATGTCGATATGGGTGACGCTGCCGCCCAGTTGCAGGTCGTTGGACAGGTCGCGAAATGCCGGGTTGGCGCGCAGCTTTTCAGTGAGGCGTTCGGTCCAGGTATTGAGCAGCGGCCCGTCGTTGCTCTTCAGCACATATTGATACTGGCTGCGGCTCGGGCCGGAACTGAGGTTGATGTCCTGGCCTGCGCGAAGGTACAGAACGATACCGGGGATCTTGGCCAGTTTCGGTCGCAACCGGTCGATGAAATCGCTGACCGACACATCACGATCACTGCGCGGTTTCAGGGAAATCCAGAAGCGTCCGTTGGCAATGGTCTGGTTACTGCCGGTCACGCCGACTGAGTGGGAAAAGGCCAATACGGCGGGGTCTTCGCCAACGATTTTCGCCAGCGCCTTATGTTTTTCAACCATGTCCGGGTAAGAAATATCGGCAGCGGCCTCGGTAGTGCCGAGGACGAATGCGGTGTCCTGGACCGGGAAGAATCCCTTGGGAATGATCACGTAGCCGACGACCGCCAGAACCAGCGTCAGGCCGAAAATCCCCAGCATCACCCGTTGATGGGCCAGCGCCTTGCGCAACCCGCGCTCGTAGAAATCCAGCAAGCGTTCGCCGAAACCGGGCCGGGCGTGGGGATCGTGTTTGGGCGCGCGCATGAACAATGCCGCGAGTGTCGGCGCCAGCGTCAGCGACACCACCACGGAAATCAGAATGGTCGCGGTGGCGGTCAAAGCGAACTCCTTGAACAGCCGCCCGACTACGCCGCCCATGAACAGCAACGGGATGAACGCAGCCACCAGCGAGAAGCTGATCGACACCACGGTGAAGCCGATTTCCCCGGCACCTTTGATCGCGGCCTCGCGCATGCCGTCGCCAGCTTCCAGGTGGCGGTGGATGTTTTCCACCACGACGATGGCGTCGTCCACCACGAAGCCGACGGCCACCACGATGGCGACCAGCGTCAGGTTGTTCAGGCTGAATCCGAACAGATACATCATGGCGAAACTGGCAATCAGCGAGACGCCCAGCACCGCGCTGACAATCAACGTGGCTGACAGCTGGCGCAGGAACAACGCCATGACCGCCACCACCAGCAGGACCGCGATCAGCAAGGTGATTTCCACTTCATGCAACGAGGCACGAATGGTCCGGGTCCGGTCATTGAGCACGGTGACTTCCACCGAGGCCGGGAGCATTTCCTGCAAGCGTGGCAGTTCGCGCTGAATACGATCCACCGTGTCGACGATGTTGGCGCCGGGCTGGCGGAAGATCGCCACGTTGACGCCTTGCTGCTCACCGGACCAGGCCCGGACGTAGGCGTTTTCCGAGCCATTCACCACTCGCGCCACATCACGCAGATGCACTGGCGCGCCGTCTTTGTAGGAAACGATCAACTGGGCATAATCCTGCGGCCGAAACAGTTGGTCGTTGGAAGCAATCGTCGACACGCTGTCTTTGCCGTACAACGCGCCTTTGGCCAGGTTCAGGCTGGTCTGCTGCACCGCCTGACGGATGTCGGCGAGGGTCAGGCCCAGCGCGGCGAGTTTTTCCGGCGCGGCCTGCACACGAATCGCAGGGCGCTGCTGGCCGGTGATGTACACCTGACCCACGCCATCAATCTGGCTCAACTGACGCGAGAGCAGGGATTCGGTGACGTCACTCAGCTCTGTGCCAGGCATCAGCGTGGAGCTGACGCTGAGGATCAACACCGGGCTGTCGGCCGGGTTGACCTTGCGCCAGGTCGGCAGGTTAGGCATGTCGGCGGGCAGGCGGCCAGCGGCGGTATTGATCGCGGCCTGAACTTCCTGGGCGGCGGTGTCGATGCTTTTATTGAGAGTGAATTGCAGGGTCAGGTTGGTCGAGCCCAAGGCGCTGCTCGACGTCATCTGCGTCATGCCGGGGATCGCGCTGAATTGCACTTCCAGCGGCGTCGCCACCGAAGACGCCATGGTTTCCGGGCTGGCGCCGGGCAATTGCGCCGACACCTGAATGGTCGGGAATTCCGCTTCCGGCAGCGGCGCGATAGGCAGGCGCGGGAACGCGATGGCACCGAGCAGCACCAGCGCGAAGGTCAACAGCAGGGTGGCGACCGGATGGTCCACGCACCACGCGGAAATGGATCCGCGGCCTTTCATCGTGCGGTCTCCAGATTGCCTGCCGTGGTTTGCGGCGCGGCATCACTCATCACTTCAATACGCGAACCGGCCTTGAGCCGGGACTGGCCGTCACTGACCAGCACATCCCCGGCACGCGGACCGGTGATCAACGTCAAGTCGCTGTCCTGATACAGCACTTGTACCGGCACCACTTCGACTTTGTCGCCATTGACCCGGTAAGCGAAGTGCTGCTCCATGCCGCGCTGAACCACTTGCGGCGGGACTTTCAAGGCATCGCGTTCGATGCCGGTCTGGATCTTCACCGTGACCAGTTGACCCGGCCAGAGCAGTTGCTTGGGATTGCTGAACTCGGCCTTGGCGCGAATGGTGCCGGTGGTGGCCGAAACCTGGTTGTCGATCAGTGTCAGCTTGCCTTCACCCAGCAAGCTGCCGTTGTCGCCATCACCCAGAAAAGCCTTTACCGCAGCTGGGGTGCTGGAAATGATCAGGCTGTGCAAGGTCGGCAGCATCTGCTGAGGCAGGGAAAATTCCACGGAAACCGGATCAATCTGGGTGACCGAGAACAGTCCTTGAGCATCGCTGACCCGCAGGAAATTGCCCTCGTCGACATTGCGAATGCCAACCCGGCCCGTCACTGGCGAGCGAATCTGCGTGTAGGAAAGCTGCACCTGTGAAGCGCTGATAGCGGCCTGATTGCCCATTGCCGTGGCTTTGAGCTGGTGGACCAATGCCTGCTGCTGATCGAAGGTCTGTTTGGAAATACCGTTGTCATCGCTGAGCAGCTTGTAGCGCTTGAGATCCAGTTGCGCCACGTCCAGCTGCGCCTGGCTTTGCGCAAGCTGGGCTTTGGCCTGGTCCAGCGTGGCGCGGATCGCCCGGTCGTCGATAGTCGCCAAAAGATCACCGGCCTTTACCGCCTGGCCTTCCTTGACCAGCACTTTGGTGAGGATGCCGTCCACCTGCGGCCGAATAATCACACTGTGCAGCGACAGTACCGAACCGATCCCTGTCACGTAACGCGGCACATCCTCCTTGACCACACTCACCACTTTGACCGGAACCGCAACGGGGGCGCTGACTTTGGCCGTAGCGGGGCGCGTCAGGGTCCAACTGGCGACCCCGATCAAGCCTGCGATGACAATAACGGCAATGACGGTTTTGGTCTGTCTACGCATGCGAGTGGCGCCGGAGGGTGGGAAAAATGAGGAAATCGGAAATAGGCCTCCTTTATAGCCTGCCAATCCGGTCATGAGAATGACTGCAACCTGTCAGAATTGTCAGCAAAGCGGCAAAAGGCCACTGAGCCATCATCAAGAAATCTTCCGCACGGACGATATCCCGGAATGAGAGGTGCGTGATTGCATAAAGCGCAACTTGTCTTTCGGAACTATCCTACAACTTTCTGTGGGGTTTTCTTACGGACGTATCTTGCACCGATCTCATTATTTTTTTGCTGATGGAATAGCGGAGTCATTGCAATGAAAAATGAAACGCCTCGCGTGGAACGGTTTTTCAAAGTTGCTTTGTGTGTGCGAAAGATATCTGTGCTGCTTATTACCGCTCCGCTGTTATTATCCCCGGTCATGGCATTTGCGAATAACGGAGCAATTGCTTTTCGCGGACAGGTGACCAACCCCGGTTGTGCGGTACAGTTTTCGACGGATTCCATAGTCACGCAAGATGTGCGCTATGTGGAAGTTTCAGATCGGATCACGCTCAAGGTCAATACATTGCGCAATGTCTGCGATGGGGAAGTCGTGCCGTTTTCTGTCCGATATGAGGCGTTGTCGGGCACTCCTGGACAGGCCGTTGGCTCTGAAACCACCGTTGTAGAAGGGCGCGCGGGCATTATCACGCTGACCTATCAATAATTACCACAAGCGCTTCGGGCTTTACGCGACGCTATCGCTCGATAGACAGAGTGATTCGTTGCGCGGGTTGGAAACAGTGCGGCGGCAAATATTCAGATGAAGAGGTGCGAAGTTTTGCCTGACCTTTTTGCTAAAGTATTGGCTCGATACCTTGTATTTGCTGGGCGATCCGTGGAAGCCGTTTTATCCTACGGAAAGTTCACGCGCGTCCTGTTGGAAAATCACTCGTATTAAAGTAACGATGCTGACAGCGATCAAAAACATCGAACCCTATAGTGCGTGGCGTCCGATTCAGGGCATACACGGAATAACACAAGGAACGTTGTTAGCATGAAAAAACTTACTTTTGGTTTTATGGCAGCAGGCGCATTGACGCTGGGTTTGGCGGGAACGGCGAATGCGGCGAACAACGGAAAACTAATCTTCAACGGTACTCTGACCAATATTTCCTGTGACGTCTCTCCGGGTACCGGTACCGCGCCGGGTGTCAATCCGGGTGAAATCGCTGTCGATCTGGGTAACGTATCCTTCTCGGACATTGGCACTTCGTCGCAAAGTGAGCTGGCCACGGCGACGCCCATTCAGTTGCTGGTCAACTGCAGTGCCGGGGTTGACCAATACAACCTGGTGAAAATGCGCTTCTCCGCTCGCTCCGGCAGCGGCCTGGACAACAACGACGCCAAATTGCTGCGCACCACCGGCGCTGCGGATGGTGTCGGCATCGGTTTGCTCAATGCGGCGAACGAGATCATGGACCTTGGCGGCACCGAAACCATCGACAAACCCTTGATTAAAGATGGCGTGGGCGGCGCAACCGCCGAGCTCAACTTCGGCGCGGTGTATGTGCTCAATGGCACCGCAACCAACCCTGGCAATGCCGACGGCTTCATGCCTTTCGTTCTGGATTACGAGTAATCCAACAGGCGGGGCGAGTCTGACTCGTTCCGCCTCAATCTGAACTCAAGGCGGCACCTTCATGATCTTTCCCCTCTATCGTTGCGTGGCATTGCTCGCTGGTGCCTTGCTGGCGAACTACAGCCAGGCGGGCATCGTGCTCAACACCACGCGCGTGATTTATCCGGCCAAAGACAAGGAAGTCAGCTTCGGCGTACACAACACCGGCAACGCGGAAATTCTGTTGCAGAGCTGGCTAGAGCCCAACGTGGAAAACCCCGATCCGGGCGCTCTGCCTTTTGTCGTGACCCCGGCGCTGGCCCGCGTGCAGGGCGATGGCAAACAGCTGCTACGGATTATTTACGCGGGCGCCGACATGCCTCGGGATCGCGAATCTGTGCTGTGGCTCAACGTGCAGGAAATTCCCCAGGCGGTTGCCGAGAACTCGTTGCAGGTGGCGATTCGGCAGCGGATCAAAGTGTTTTTCCGGCCCGAAGGTCTTCCGGGCGAGGTCGCTCAAGCGCCGCAGGGTTTGCGCTGGCGAATCGAGCCAGCTGGTTTGCAGGTGGAAAATCCCGGGGCTTATCACGTGTCCATGGTCAGGCTTGAGTTGCGCCAGGACGGTGCCATTCTGCTGAGCCAGGACGGCCAGATGATCGCGCCGGGACAGCGCATTCAGCTGCCTTTGAAGCATCCGCCAAAGCCTGCGCCGATCAACCTGGGTTTCATCAGCATCAATGACTTCGGTGGCCAGGAGCCGTATCGCGCCGCTTTGAAGCCTGGGCAAACCGTCCAGGCCGAAGCGGCCGAACCGCGTTAGCCGCAAAAAAACTGATTTACCCGTTTAGGGGCCGCGTCGTGCGCTGGCTCTGTCGTCATGCGTCTGCGTGAAGGGATTGCGCTGCGCGCTGAATGCCTGAATCGAGTGAAAACTGCTAATGGAATGGCTTTATCTGAATACCAGGGAGTTCACCCCGCGACCCTTCATGGCAGGCGGGCTGGCGGGCTTGATGTTGTTCGCGCCGCTGTCTTCGGCCGCCGACAGTGGCGATGTGCCGACCGTGAAGTTCAATACCGCGTTCATCCAGGGTAGCGACCAGCCCCCGGAACTCACCGAGTTTCTGCGGGCCAACAGCGTACTGCCCGGAACGTATCGGGTGGACATCTACGTCAATCGGGCATTGAGCGGACGTCGCGACATCAGTTTCAACAAGAACACGGTTTCCGGCCGTGTCGAGCCGTGCCTGACGCTGCCGATGTTGCAGGCGTTCGGACTCGATGTAGAGCGACTGCCGGAGTCGCGGCAAAGCTGTTTCGATCTGGCGCAGGTCGAGTTTGGCCGGGTCGATTACCAACCCAATGCGTTGCGCCTCGATATCAGCGTGCCGCAAGCCTTGATGACGCGCAGCTCCAGAGGCTTCGTGTCGCCTGATCTGTGGGACGCGGGCGAATCCGTGGGCTTCGTCAATTACAGCTTCAGCACCAGCCGCCGCCGCAATCGCCAGAGGGATGTCGATAGTTATTATCTGGGCCTGCGCAACGGCATGAATCTCGGCGCATGGCGTCTGCGTAACGAATCTTCCCTGGCGTACGGCAGCGACCAACCCTATCGCTTTCGCAGCAATCGCACCTTTGTGCAGCGCGATATCAGCACGCTCAAGAGCCAGCTGACCCTGGGCGAGACGTTCACCGATTCCCAGGTCTTCGACAGCGTGCGCTTCAAGGGCGCCGCGCTCAGTTCCGACGATGGCATGCTGCCCGACAGCGAGCGCATCTTTGCCCCGGTGATACGTGGCGTCGCCGAAACCAATGCCGCAGTGGAAGTCCGGCAGAACGACTTCCTGCTGTACAGCGGCAATGTTTCACCGGGCCCCTTTGAAATCACCGACATCTATCCCAGCGGCTCCAATGGCGATCTGCAAGTCACGATCACCGAGGCCGATGGGCGTCGGCGCTCGTTCACCCAGGCATACGCCGCGCTGCCCATCATGGTGCCGCAAGGGGCGTTGCGTTTCAGCCTGGCGGCCGGACAACTGGACGACAACGGAAATAATCCCGAATCGCCAACCTTTGCCAGCGCGGCGTTGATCTATGGGTTGTCGGAGCGGATCACCAGCTTTGGTGGCTTGCAAGTGGCCGAGGATTATCAGGCCAGTAACCTCGGCGCGGGGGTCAATACCGGCTTGGGCGCGCTGTCTGCCGATGTCACGCAATCGATCAGTGAAGTGCGCAACGAAAGTCGCGTCGGGCAAAGCCTGCGCCTGCGTTACGCCAATACGCTGGACGTCACCAATACAACTCTGGCGATCGCCGGTTATCGTTATTCGACCGAAAAATACCGGACGCTGAATGAGCATGTCGATGAGCTTGGCAACATTGCCCGGCGGCTTTCGGCAGGCCGCGCCAAGGACCGTTTCGAGCTGACGGTCACCCAGGCGTTCGCCGATCCGTCCGGCAGCCTGAGCCTGACCGCCTCGGAACAGCGTTACTGGAATCTGCCCGGCAAGACCCGCCAGTTTTATCTGGCGTGGAACGCCACGTGGCGCAGCCTCAGTTACAACCTTTCGCTGGAAAGCAACCGCGAGGTGGGCGGTGCGCTGGAGGGTGACAGCGATCAGCGGATTGCCCTGAGCGTGACGATGCCGCTGGGTTCCAGCCCCGGTTCGTCGCGGCTTTCGTTCAATGGTGTGCGTGACAGTTCGGGGGATTACAACGCGCAAGCAGGACTCAATGGTCAGGTGCTGGATCAGCGCAGTACGTTTTATTCGGTTCAGGTCGGTCAGGACAACCGCTCCGGCAGCTTCGGCTCCGGCAAAGTCAGCACCACCGCACCTTTCGGTCGCTTCGAGGCCGGTTACAGCCAAGGCCGGGATTACGACGCGTTGAGCCTGAGCGCGGCCGGCTCTCTGGTGGCCCATGCAGGCGGCGTCAATTTTGGCCAGTCGCTGGGCGAGACTTTTGCCCTTATCGAAGTCCCCGCCGTCAGTGGCGCGAGACTCACCAGTTTCAATAACGTCGAGACCGCCGCCAACGGTTACGCGGTACTGCCCTACGCGCAGCCGTATCGCAGCAACTGGGTCAGTCTCGATACCCGGCAGTTGGGCGCCGATGTCGACCTGGGAAACGCCGTCACTCAGATTGTGCCGCGTCGTGGCGCGATGGCGGTGGTGCGTTTCAAGGCTTCGGTGGGGCGTCGGGTGCAATTCGAACTGGTCCGCGCCGATGGCAGCAAAGTGCCGTTGGGCGCCAGTGTCGAAAATGCCGAGGGCAAGTCGTTGGCGGTAGTTGATCCGACCGGACGCGCCTTGGTGCTCAGTGATCAGGACAGCGGCGAGCTGCAGGTGAAATGGACCGGCAACCAGTGTCGGGCGCCGTTTGCCTTACCGGAAAAAGACCCGCAACGCGCCTACGAGCGAGTCAAGGTGATGTGCCAATGAACCGTCCGGTGTTGTGGATCGTGGTGGTTTATCTGTTCTTGACGCTGTTGATCTCGGTGCCGGGTCTGAAAGCCTTTGGCGCAGTTTCCCTGACCGGCACACGCTTGATTTTCGATGGGCGCTTTCCTGAAGCCAGCCTTGCTGTGACCAACCGCAGCGACCATCAGGTGTTGATTCAAGCCTGGCTGACCGATGCCCGCGACGACGATGGCGATCCCGGCAAGGCTGGTGGCGAGTTGCCTTTTGTGCTGACGCCGCACCTGTCGCAACTGGACGGGCAGGGCAAACAGCTTTTGCGCCTGCTGTATCAAGGCAGTGGTATTGCCCAGGACAGGGAATCGCTGCTGCACCTGTATGTGCTGGAAATCCCTCGGCGCGTCGAAGGCCGGAATCAGCTGAGCATCGCCATTCGCCAGCGCATCAATGTGTTTTATCGACCTCGCGGTTTGCCCGGCGATCCGGCTGAAAGCGCGAGCCTGTTGCGCTGGACGTGGCCTGCAAACGGCCCGCTGCGCGTCAGCAATCCCACGGCTTTTCACGTCGCGCTGCAAAACGTGAAGGTGGGCGTCGTCGAACTCAGCGATTACCTGTTGCTGGCCCCGGGCGCGAACCATGAGTTTGCCCTGCCGGAGTCAAGTCCGCGCCCGCAGCGCCTGTCGTTCAGCGCGCTTACCGATTACGGCGCAGCGCGCGCCTGGTGCGCCCATATCAACGAGCGAGAGCCGGTAAACCCTCGCTTGCTCTACCCTGTTTTTCAACAGCCAAAGGAATGCTGATCATGAATCGTCCCCATCACCCGCGCTGGTGTCAGCTGCTGTTCGTGGCACTGTTGTTGAGTCCGGCCAGCTGTTTTGCCCTGGTCTGCAAAACCCAGGGCTCGGGTCAGACGCTGATTCGCGACGATCTGGACAGCAGCGTAGCGATCCCGGCCACGCTGCCGGATGGCGAGATTGTCTGGCGCTCGCCGCGACACGACATTCAGGTCGAGTGCGCCAAGGACGCCATGCCGCAAGTGCGGGAAGAAATCTTCGTGTACCTGAATCCGGATAATCAGCAGATCGGCCAGGGCATCCGCTCGGGACTGGCATTGGCGGGAATCGACCACCTGCAAAACGGCGGGCGGATCGCGACCGGTCAGTTCCTGCCGGTGTGTCATGAGAGCCCATCCAATATCGCGGCCTGTCCCAAAGTGACGTTCAATCTTGGCTTCTCGATGTTCATCCAGAAATTCGGACCCACTCCGCCGTCTGGCGTCGCCAGTGACCTGCTGGACTATCGGCTGTTCCAGCTCGACGGTGTCACCGGCCCCAATCCGTTGCCCGGCCAGAACCTCAGCTACATGATCAATAACCTGAGTGGGTTACGTTTTGTGGCCTGCGATGCCGAGCTGCAGATCGTGCCCGAGACCGTCGAGTTTGGCGCCATCGGTATTCAGCAGGTGGCCGTGGGGAAAGTCATCGACCGCCGACCGTTTTCCCTGACGACGCGGCGATCCTGCGATTCACCGTTCAGCCTGGGTGCGCGTTTCAAGCCCGTCACGGGCGCGTTGGCGGGGGATTTCCTGATTCCAGCGGCCAATAACGCGGTGGGCATCCGTATCGTCAATGGCCGGGACAACACGGTCCTGCGCTACAACGAGCCATTCCATCTGACCGATATGCTCGACGATGTTTCGTCCGCGAGTGCGGACTTCAATGCAGAGTTGGTCTGGCAGACGTCACGACCCAAAGCCGGGCCGTTCGAGGCGGAAGTGATGGTGGATCTGTTCTACAAATAGCGTTAGCCGATGGGAGGTGAGGGGCGGTACAGGCGGGTCGCGAGGGATTCAGGTATGCTGCGCGGCCGTTCGACGACCCAATCCCATTTTCTGGAGCCTTCCATGACTTCTGCTGACCAAACACCTGCTCCTGAAACCGTCGTCGATGATGCGGCCACAGACAAGAAAACCGCGATTCCAGCGTTCAGCTTCCCGTTCAAGCCTGCCGATTTCGCGCAGAACAAGAACGATCAGCCCTGGTATCAGCAATCGAACAAATCCGGCCACCACAAAACCCCGGGCGTCGCGCCACATGGCACGCGCAAGACAATGGGTAAGCGCTGATCCAGTCGCGATTTTGTGGGAGCGAGCTTGCTCGCGAAGCGTCTATGGCGTTACGCGGTGCCTCTCTTCAAGCACGTAATTCGTTGGAGCGAGGCTTGCCCGCGAAGAACGATAACGCGGTGGGTCTGACTCACCGAGGCGCCTGATTCGCGGGCAAGCCACGCTCCAACGGACTGTGTCAGGCCTGCAGCGCAATGAACATATACCCCTGCGGCTCGCTGCACAGCACATTGGCGCCCGCCACTTGTAGCGTGTCGACAACCGCTTCCCCTGCAACGTGAAAGCTCCAGCCCTCGTGCTCGGACGGACAATCAGCACCTTCAAGTACGTGCACCACCGCTCCGGCAAAGGCGCTCATGTCGGGCAGATAAGCGACAAAGCCGTTGCCTTTGAGCGCCGTGGTGCGGATCCCCAGGTGCTGACAAATGGCTTGCTTGGCAACGATGTCATCCCGGTCGGCCTGGCGCGATTGTTCGATCAGTGCCATCAGTTGCGTATCGACCAGTTGGCCACCGACGATCAGGTCCGGGCCTTGTTCCCAAGATTGCGGCGGACAGCCCTTTGATTCTGGTCGAAGAGGGATATGCGGATTGATTTCCATCGGATAGATACGGCACACCAGTGGCCGACGTTCATAGATGCGGCAGAGATTTTCCGCGTCAAGATTCCGACAAGGGCCGACGTTGTAGGCGGCGAAAGTGATGGCCACATGGACCTCGGCTGCACCGCTGGCAACCACTGTCGAGCGGCGCAGCGCATGGTTCAGCTGGGCGGGGTCAACGCCATAACCATCCGCCAGAAACGCCTCGGTCAGAACGATCACTGTGCCGCCATCGGCCGCCCAGTGCATGGCTTCGGTGAGTGTCAGGGGAACGTGGTGGTCGGTGCAGCAACTGCCACAACCAACGCAGGAAAACTGGGTGTTCATTGGCAAACGATCCGTCATGACAGGCGCGGAACAGAGCGGCAAGAACTTGCTGCTCACACGGCAAAGACAGAAGTCGAAGCAAGTTATGCGCCAGCGACCTTGACCGTCGCCGGCAGATCATTTCGGGAAGTTACTTCTTCGGCGTCGGCTTGAGCGTATTCCACTCGGTCACCGTCGCCTTTTTGCTATGGCGGTTGTACAGGCACAGCTCGGCGCCGGGCTGATTCTTCATGTGTGGCTGCGGATAACGTCCTTCGAGCATCAGCGCTTCGTAGCCGACGCTGTCGTCAAATCCCGCTTTACCGGAAGGTTTGACACTCTTGAGCTGGCTGGCCTTGATGCAGCTGTCGACCACTGCCTTGTCCAGCGCTTTCCAGGCATCGGTGCTTGAAGCATGGGCCTGGCCGGCGATGGCGATCAGGGCGAGCAATAACGCGGTGGCTGATTTCATGTCCATTTCCATTGGGCTTGTTGGATCGGCGATTATGCCAGATCGAACTCGGTCATTGCCGAGCGCTGCACGTAGCGCATCCCGGCTTTTTCATAAAGCCGTCGGGCATCGAAGTTGTTTTCCATGACTTTCAGGTCCACCCAGCCTTCGCCGCGCAAGCCGAACGTGTGGAAGCCATGATTGAGCAGAGCCAGTGCAATGCCCTGACGCCGGGCGCGAGGATGAACGACCAGATCCTTGATAAATGCGCTGGTCCAGCATTGCATGACACCCACCAGACCTGATTCGTCCCAGGCTGAAAAACACAGGCTCGGATCGAACTCAGGATCGGTGTGGAGGGTACGCAGCCAGGTTGGATAATCCGTCACGCTGCCGCCGCCGTTTTGATAGCCAAGGATCAGCAGCTGATGAATCTGCATCGCGTCTTCGGGCGCAAAGCCCTGCCGAACCTGTTGACTGGCAGAGGTGTTGATCGGGTGGATGCCTTGCAGATCCCGACGCATCAGCCAGCAATGCCGGTCCGAACTGCCGAGGGGATCGGCAGCCAGTCGGGTTTGCTGGTTTTGCCAGGTCAATGATGGCTGGCTTGCACCGCACGTGCCGCCGTGATCAAACATTTGGTCAACTCGGGGGACGAGAACTTGGTCAGCACGGCATTGGCACCTGCCGCCTGGGCTTTTTCGCTGTTCATCGCGCTGTCCAGCGAGGTATGCAGCAGGACATAAAGATCGTTGAAGTCCGGGGTCTCGCGCAAGGTGCGCGTGAATGCATAACCATCCATCTCGGACATTTCGATATCCGAAACCACCACATTGATCTGTGCCGGTGAGCCTTGCAGCTCCAGCAACACATCGATGGCTTCCTTGGCGCTGCGGGCCGTGTGGCAATCGAGGCCGAGGTTGCGCAGGGTAATCAGTGATTGCTGCAAGGCCACCTGACTGTCATCGACCACCAGAATTCTCGCGGCGGCCAGCAGTTCGGTTTCTTCCGCCGTCAGCGCGTTAGGTTCGACGACGATTTGCGCAGGCGCAATGGCATGAATGACTTTCTCGATATCCAGCACCTGCACCAGCACGCCATCGACCTGGGTTACCCCGGTAATGAACGACTTGTTGCCCGCGCCGTACGGCGGCGGGCGAATGTCGGTGGTCAGGCAATGGACGATCTTGCTCACGGCCTGGACATGCAGACCCTGCTTGGAGCGGCTGACGTCGGTGACGATCAGGCAACCGCCGTCCGGGTCCACCAGTGGTCGCTCGCCGATGGCGCGGCTGAGGTCGATCACCGACAGCGCAGCACCGCGCAAGGTGGCGACACCTTTGACGTGTGGATGGGATTCGGGCAGCCGGGTCAGGGCGGGGCAGGGAATGATCTCGCTGACCTTGAGTAGATTGATCGCCATCAGCTTGCCGCTGCGCAATGTGAACAGCAGCAGCGAGAGGGAATCTGCGCGGACGTTCTTGGAGGACATATAAACCTTCTGGCCTTAGGTGTCTCGCTGCAACGAGCAGCAGACAGCTTTCTCTGGAGGGTTATCGACCTGCGAGACGCTCGCTTGAGGTTTTTTCTGTAACCGGTGTGCAAAATTATTCCATCGGGAGGCGTATTTCAGCTTTCTCATGATGCCCGATGATGTCGAGTCAAAAAGACCGCGCGCTGTCAAAGTGACTTGATCATGTGTGTTGTCATTTTGACTTTGTGTAATTATCTATTTGATTTTATTGAATAAAATTCCTGGCACGATTGCTGATACAACAAGGTAGATCTTATAAAGTCCCGCGTGCCAGGAGTACCTCATGTTGAAAGCCTCAGATCGTGCCATCGTCAAATCCACTGTGCCACTGCTCGAAAGTGGTGGCGAAGCATTGACCACTCATTTCTACAAAAAAATGCTTTCGGAATACCCGCAAGTGCAGCCCTTGTTCAATCCGGCCCACCAGGCAAGCGGTGCTCAGCCAAGAGCGCTGGCCAACGGTTTGCTGATGTACGCCCGGCATATCGATGAGCTGGAGCAATTGGGTGATCTGCTCGCCAAGATCATCAACAAACACGTCGCGCTGCAAATTCTTCCCGAGCACTACCCGATTGTTGGCAGCTGCCTGTTGGCCGCCATTGCTGAAGTGTTGGGCGAGGAAATCGCCACCGATGAGGTCATCAATGCGTGGGGCAACGCCTATCAGCAACTGGCGGATATCCTGATCGGCGCCGAAGCCGTGATCTACGACGAAAAAGCCGAGGCTCAAGGCGGCTGGCGCGGGACGCGTGAATTCAAACTGATGGACAAGGTGGTGGAAAGTGACGAGATCACGTCGTTCTACCTCAAGCCTGCGGACGCAGGTCCGGTGCTGGATTTTGCCGCTGGCCAATACCTGGGCTTGCAACTGCACATCAACGGCATCGAGATGCGTCGCAACTATTCGCTGTCGGCGGTTCCTGGCGGCGGCCAGTACCGGATCAGCGTCAAGCGTGAACCGCACGGCAAGGTGTCCAACTATTTACACGATCAGGTGCAGGTCGGTGACAGTCTTCAGGTCTTCACGCCGTCCGGGGAATTCATCCTGGCGGCAAGCGACAAACCGCTGGTGCTGATCAGTGGCGGGGTAGGGATCACGCCAACCCTGGCCATGCTTGAAGCAGCGCTGGAGACCTCGCGTCCGATCCACTTCATCCACTGCGCGCGCAATGGCGGCGTCCATGCCTTCCGCGAGTGGGTTGATAATCTCGCGGCCCGTCACCCGCAGCTCAAACGCTTTTACTGCTACGACGAAGACGACGGCGTAAGTCCCGCTGCCGATGCCGTGGGTTTGCTGAATCAGGCGCGACTTGAGCAGTGGTTGCCAGAGGATCGCGATCTGGATGCCTACTTCCTCGGTCCCAAGGGTTTCATGGCTGCCATGAAGCGCCAACTCAAGCTTGCCGGTGTTCCGGAAAAGCAGAGCCGTTATGAATTCTTCGGCCCGGCTTCTGTCCTTGAGTAAGCTGCGACAAAGCGCCGCACTCTTCTATATATAGAAGGGCGCACTGCGACAAAAAGCCGCATCCTTCTATATATAAGAAGGATTCGGCTTTTTTGCGTTTCTGGCAGTGCCTTGTGCCGGATGCTGGCGGTGATCGTGCATGGCGTATTTTTGAAGGTGCATGACGCAGGTCAAGGCGAGGGTATGCCATCCGGTGGCCAAATGTATCCGTACAGCGGGTCAGGTCTTGAGTTGTCCGGCCCGGCCCGTGATTATCCCGAGCGATCGGGCCGTTGTGCATTTACACTCTCGTGGTTGAGAACCCACGGCTGGCTTCAATGGGCCCAGGCATGGATCGACGATCCATATGGACACCCTGACAAAAGGTATGTGAATGAGCGACAACATGTTGTACCTGAAACGCGAGAAACGCTTTCTGGTCTTGCTGGGCGTGATTTGCCTGGCCTTGATCGGTGGCGCGTTGTACATGCAAGTGGTGTTGGGCGAGGCGCCATGCCCGCTGTGCATCCTGCAACGTTATGCGCTGTTGTTCATCGCCATCTTCGCCTTCATCGGCGCCGCGATGCCGGGCAGCCGCAGTATCACCGTGTGCGAGGTGCTGGTTACCTTGAGCGCAATAGGCGGAATCTTCGCCGCAGGCCGCCACGTGTACATCCTTTCCCACCCCACCGAGAGCTGCGGCATCGATGTGCTGCAACCGATCGTCGACGGTTTGCCCCTGGCATTGATCTTTCCCCTGGGTTTTCAGGTCGGCGGCTTTTGCACGACCCCTTATCCGCCAGTCCTCGGTCTTTCCCTGGCGCAATGGGCGTTGGTGGCCTTCGTTCTGACTGTCGTGCTGGTTCCAGTCGGAATCCTGCGTAACCGACGCAAGCGTCACGGTTTACAAGGCCTCTAAGGCTAAGCGCTCCGTAAAAACGGAGCGTTTTTCTTGTGAAAATTCCGTCGTTGTTTCGTCATCGTTACGTATTCGGAAACAAACTGTTGCTAAATAAACCATAGTCATAAAAATCTTACATATCTACAATCCCCGCACTTACCGCTCCGGTCCACCGAGTGATAAGCAGTTTTCAGGGTCCCAAAGCGTCTTTTTACACACTGTGTAGAGTGTTTTTGCGGCCTTTGTTAGCACTCGGAATGTCCGCGCCAAAGGGAATTGGCCTGCAAAACAGGCCCAATGCCACCAATCAAATAAGAAACTAAAGATAACGTCGGATTTGTCGTTACGCTTGCATGCGTCCTGACAGGGCCCTGTTCAATCCAAAAATATGCCAGCACCGGCAGGCTTTAGTGTTGGCGGTCGAAAACCAATTGCACTGCGCAAGCTGCTTTTGCTTTTAGAGGTCGTGAGATGAGTAAAAAAAGGTACCCCAGGTTTTTTGGCTTCTTGGCCCTTTTCAGCATGCTTTTGCTCAGTGGTTGCGAGGGCGTGCCTCTGCTCGATCCGAAAGGACAAGTAGGGATTGACGAGCGAAACCTGATTATTACCGCCACGCTGCTGATGTTGATTGTCGTGATTCCGGTCATCTTCATGACCATTATCTTCGCCTGGAAATATCGCGCATCGAACAAGAACGCGACGTACACGCCTGACTGGTCGCACTCCACGAAGATCGAAATCGCTGTATGGGGCATTCCACTCGCCCTGTTGATCGTCCTGGGCTACATCACCTACGTGTCTACTCACGCTCTCGATCCGTACCGCCCTATCGACTCCGACGTCAAGCCGGTTACGATCGAAGTGATCTCGATGGACTGGAAATGGGTATTCATCTACCCGGAACAGGGCATCGCCACGGTCAACAAGATCGTGTTCCCGGCCAACACGCCGGTCAATTTCAAAATCACCTCTGACTCGGTAATGAACTCGTTCTTCATTCCAGGTCTGGGCGGCCAGGTGTACGCCATGGCGGGCATGCTGACCAAGCTGCACTTGATCGCCAACGAGAACCACGAATTCAACGGTATCTCCGCCAACTACAGCGGCGCGGGCTTCACCGGCATGAAATTCAAGGCGATCTCGACGTCTCAGGCTGATTTCGACGCCTGGGTCACTGAAGTCAAGAATTCACCGAAAAAGCTTGAAACGTCCGAATACGCAGCCTTGCTCAAGCCAAGCGAGCGTAATCCCGTCGAGCTCTACTCCAAGGTCACTCCAAACCTGTTCCAGGCCGTCATCGACAAGTATGAAGGCATGAAACCGGGCAAGGCGAATCCTCACGAGCAGGAAGGCAACGCTCACGAGGCGGGACATGCCGGTATGGAAGGGATGGACATGGGTAAGCATTCAGCTGCTGGGGCAGAGGAGTAAACGATGTTTGGTAAATTAAGTCTGGACGCGATACCGTTCCACGAGCCGATAGTGATGATCACCCTGGCGATGATCGCGCTGGGTGGCATCGCGTTGTTCGCGGCTATCACGTACTTCAAGAAGTGGACCTACCTGTGGACCGAATGGCTGACCTCTGTCGACCATAAGAAAATCGGTGTGATGTACATCGTGGTTGCCATGGTCATGCTGTTGCGTGGCTTTGCCGACGCCGTGATGATGCGTACCCAGTTGGCTGTCGCCACCAATGGCTCGGAAGGCTATCTGCCGCCTGAGCACTATGACCAGATCTTCACCGCTCACGGTGTGATCATGATCATCTTCATGGCGATGCCATTCTTCACCGGCCTGATGAACATCGTCGTGCCGCTGCAGATCGGCGCCCGTGACGTTGCCTTCCCGTTCCTGAACTCCCTGAGCTTCTGGCTGCTGGTATCCGGCGTGATCCTGGTCAACCTGTCCCTGGGCGTCGGCGAATTCGCACGTACCGGTTGGGTTGCCTATCCGCCTCTTTCCGAACTGGGCTACAGCCCGGGCGTGGGGGTCGATTACTACATCTGGGCGCTACAGCTATCGGGACTCGGGACGACACTCACGGGTGTCAACTTCCTGGTTACCGCGCTGAAAATGCGTACGCCTGGCATGAAGTTGATGGAAATGCCGATCTTCACCTGGACCTGCACCTTCGCCAACGTTCTGATCGTGGCTTCGTTCCCGATCCTGACGGCGACGCTGGGCCTGTTGACGCTTGACCGCTACATGGACTTCCATATTTTCACGAACGAATTGGGTGGTAACCCGATGATGTACGTGAACCTGTTCTGGGCATGGGGTCACCCTGAGGTTTACATCCTGGTGCTTCCGGCATTCGGGGTCTTCTCCGAGGTCATCTCCACGTTCTCCGGCAAGCGCCTGTTTGGTCACAAGTCGATGATCTTCGCCAGCGGCGGGATCACCGTGCTGGGCTTCATGGTCTGGCTGCACCACTTCTTCACCATGGGTTCGGGTGCCAACGTCAACGCCTTCTTCGGGCTGGCGACGATGCTCATTGCGATCCCGACAGGTGTGAAGCTGTTCAACTGGCTGTTCACGATTTACCAGGGCCGTCTGCGCTTCACCGCGCCGGTTCTCTGGACCCTGGGCTTCATGATCACCTTCTCGATCGGCGGCATGACCGGCGTTCTGTTGGCGATCCCTGGTGCCGACTTCGTGCTGCACAACAGCCTGTTCGTAATCGCTCACTTCCACAACGTCATCATCGGCGGTGCGGTCTTCGGTTACATCGCTGGCTTCGCGTTCTGGTTCCCTAAAGCGTTCGGCTTCAAGCTCAACGAAAACTGGGGCAAGGCTGCATTCGGCTTCTGGTTCACCGGTTTCTTCGTTGCGTTCATGCCGTTGTACTTCCTGGGCTTCCTGGGTATGACCCGTCGTCTGAACAGCACCGATAACCCTGAGTGGAACCTGTATCTGCACATCGCCTTCTGGGGCGCCATGCTGATCGCTTGCGGTATCGCCTGCCAGTTGATCCAGATCTACGTCAGTATCCGCGATCGCAAAGACAACATGGACGTCACCGGCGACCCATGGAATGGCCACACTCTGGAGTGGTCGACTTCTTCGCCGCCGCCGTTCTACAACTTTGCAGAGCTGCCGAAAGCCGACGAAATCGATGCGTTCACCGCGAACAAGCGTGCGGGCACGGCTTACAACGTTCCGGCTCACTACTCCGACATTCACATGCCTAACAACACCGCCACTGGCATGGTGATGGGCCTGCTGTTGACGGTGTTCGGGTTTGCCATGATCTGGCACATCTGGTGGTTGGCGATCGCCAGTCTGGTAGGAACAGTCGTTGCCTTCGTGATCCACGCAGCACGTGACGATCAGGGCTACATGGTTCCGGCCGCAGACGTAGCGCGTATCGAAGGTGAGCAGCACAAGGTCCTCGTGGCTAACGGCGCATACACTCCTGTCAATTCCACACTGGAGCAGGTTTAAACATGTCGAACTTAGTATTGAATCCAGGCGATGCCCACGGTCACGACCACGGGCATGATCATCACGACGCAGGAGCCATGACCGTCTACGGTTTCTGGCTCTACCTGATGACTGACTGTGTGTTGTTCGCGTCTGTATTCGCGGCCTACGCAGTGTTGTCCGGCAACGTGGCTGGCGGGCCTTCGGGCCACGACATCTTCGAACTGCCGTTCGTGCTGGTCGAAACCGCTTGCCTGCTGTTCAGTTCCATCACCTACGGCTTCGCCATGCTGGCGGTGCACAAGGGAAACAAGTCGCAGGTTCTGGGCTGGTTGGCCCTGACCTTCCTGTTCGGTGCCGCCTTCATCGGCATGGAGATCTTCGAGTTTCACAAGCTGATCTCCGAGGGCTTCGGTCCTAGCCGCAGCGGCTTCCTGTCGGGCTTCTTCGCCCTGGTAGGCATGCACGGCCTGCACGTGACCAGCGGCCTGATCTGGATGGGCATCATGATGTATCAGGTCCAGACTCGTGGCCTGACAGCGACCAACACCACGCGCCTGAGCTGCCTGAGTCTGTTCTGGCACTTCCTGGACGTGGTCTGGATCTGCGTCTTCACCGTTGTTTATCTGATGGGAGTCCTGTAATGGCTAACGCACATATCCACGCTGAAGAAACAAGTCACGGCAGCGTCAGGTCGTATGTCATCGGCTTCGTGTTGTCGGTAATCCTGACCGCGATCCCGTTCTGGCTGGTCATGGACCCAATCATGTCCAAGACGGCAACGCTTTGGACGATTTTGATCTTTGCAATCGTTCAGGTAATGGTTCACCTGGTGTACTTCCTGCACTTCGACCGTTCGCCTGGACAACGCAATAACGTGATTTCCTTCGCGTTTGCGGCGCTGGTCATTGTCCTGTTGGTTGGTCTCTCGTTGTGGATCATGTTCAGCATCCACACCGTCATGATGGCGCACTGAGGAAACCTGAATGTCCCTTAAGCACTTTATCCAAATCACCAAGCCGGGGATCATTTTCGGTAACGTGCTTTCGGTGGCAGGTGGCTTTTTTCTGGCTTCCAAAGGGCAGATCGACTTCGGCCTTTTTCTGGCCGCAGTCATCGGCACCTCGCTGGTTGTTGCATCCGGTTGCGTGTTCAACAACTGCATCGACCGTGACATTGACGTGAAGATGGAACGTACCAAGAACCGCGTGCTGGTACAGGGCCTGGTTTCATTGAAACTGGCGCTGCTCTACGCAACGATTCTGGGTGTGGTCGGTGTTGGCCTGCTGTACACCAAGGCCAACCCGCTGGCGGCGGTGTTCGCGGTCATCGGTTTTGTGATTTATGTCGGCTTCTACAGCCTGTACCTGAAGCGCAAATCGGTGCACGGAACCTTGGTGGGCAGTCTGTCGGGGGCCATGCCTCCGGTGATTGGCTACGTTGCGGTGAGCAACAGCTTCGACTTTGCTGCGCTGACGCTACTGGTGATGTTCAGCCTGTGGCAGATGCCGCATTCGTATGCCATTGCGATCTTCCGTTTCAACGACTACCTGGCCGCGAAGATTCCGGTTCTGCCGGTCGAGCGCGGTATCCTGGTCGCCAAGCGTCATATCCTGATGTACATCCTGGCGTTCCTGGTGGCTACCCTGATGTTGACCGTTGGCGGTTACGCCGGCCTCAACTACATGGCAGTCGCTGCAGCCATGGGCATGTACTGGCTGTACATGGCCTGGAAAGGCTACAAGGCGGTGGATGACATCGTCTGGGCACGCAAGCTGTTCGTCTTCTCCATCTTCACCATCAGCGCCTTGAGCGTGATGATGTCGCTGGACTTTCAGGTAACCAAAGAGTTGTTGGTGACTTACGCCTTCTGATTCCGCGCTAGCCTGAAACATGAAACCCCGTTGCTCGATTGAGGAACGGGGTTTTTTTATGGGCCGCAAATGATAGCAGCGTTGTCGCAATCGCCTTACAAGATCCTGGCCAGCAGGTTCTCCGCAAAACAGGTTATATGTCTGCCCACGTTGATTTGGCCTCGGGGCGAAGCGGGTAAGCTCCCCCGCAGGAGCTTGATTCGAGACAGTTTCAGCCGGACAGAGGGATTCAAACCATGACAAGCGGGGGCTGTTTGCAGCATGATGCATCCACTTTGTAGGTAATAGGTAACTGGTTTGTAGGACCGCGCCCTTGAAAGACTTCGAAACTGACTTTATGACTGACGAAAACATCTCTGGACCCCATCAGGCAACGGATACGCCGCCGCTCGTATCAATCGTTGCCCCTTGCTACAACGCCGAGAAGTTTCTGGAAGAGGCGATTGTCAGCATCTTCGCGCAGGATTACGCGAACTTAGAAGTCATCATCGTCGACGATGGTTCGACCGATAACAGCTACGCGATGCTTGAAGCACTCCAGTCGCGGTATCCGTTCCAGCTTTATCAGCAAGCGAACCAAGGCGTCAGCGCCACGCTCAATCACGGGTTGCAATACGCCAAAGGCGTCTACGTTTCCACGCCAGACCTGGACGACATCATGTTGCCGGGCTCGGTACGTATTCGTGCCGAGTATCTGGACAAACATCCCCATGTTGGTTGTGTCGGCGCGCTGATCATTTACATGGACAGCGAAGGCAACAACACCAAGTTCCAGAAGTTGAACGAAGTTAAACACCTCAACTTCGATGAAATACTCAGTGACGCCATCGTAGTCGGCGCGCCAGTTTCGTTGTATCGGATGGACGCCCTAAAGGCTGCGGGATTCTACGATCCGGACATCAAGGTGCAGGATTTCCAGATGACCCTGAAAATCGCGCATCAGGGTTATGGCATCGATGTCCTGCCGGTCAGCGTGACCCGTTATCGGCGTCATCCCAATAACCTGTCACGCAAGTACAAAGTGCTGCTGGATGCTGATCTGCAGACCATTGCGCCCTACACCGCGCACCCCGCGTACCAGAGCGGTCGCACCGCGATCCTCAACAAGGCGCTCAAGTACGCCGTGGTCACCGATAAAAAGCACGCCTGGAGCCTGTTGCGCTCGATCCCTTTTCGACATCTGAACATGACGACCTTCCGCCGCTTCAAGCGCTTGCTGCTGCATCGCCACAGCGGCTAAGCGGTACTTGCCAGACACCTCGTCATTCTTGTCTGCGGATTGCCATGAATCTCCTCGACCTGTTGAAAAAGCGCAACACCCGAAAACGCCTGCGCCGCATGGACAAACTGGAGCGCGCACCGGAAAAGATCAGGCTCGAATATCCGCGTTACACCGTCGGGGTCGGCACTTACGGCACTTACGGCATTCCTGAATTCATTGAGTTTGGCGATGACACCATCCATCGTCGCTGCCGGAGCCATCGTGACCCGCGATGTCGCGCCGTTCTCGGTCGTGGGCGGCAACCCGTGCAAGTTTATCCGCTGGCGCTTCGATGCAGACGTGCGCGACTTGCTGCTGCAAGCCGCGTGGTGGGACTGGCCGATGGAAGAGGTCAAGTCCGTGGCGCGGATGCTGAGCAGCTCGGACATGGATGCGTTCCTGGGTTATATCCGCGGGCGAGCAACCCTGTAGACGCGACGTTGTTCGCGAGGCGATTGTCCTGACGACAGGTTCAAAGCCTCGCTGACACCTTGGTCACTACAGAAACAACTGATTACCGGTGTCATCCATCACTTCGCAAACAATTGCCCGATATCCTTGAATGCCTTGAATTCCAGAGCATTGCCGCACGGATCGAACAGAAACATCGTCGCCTGCTCACCTACCTGGCCCTGGAAGCGCACATAAGGTTCGATCACGAACTGGATGCCCTGTGAACGCAGGCGTTCTGCCAGAACTTCCCAGTCTTCCCAGCTTAATACCACCCCAAAATGCGGTACGGGCACGTCATGTCCATCTACGGCATTGGTGTGGGCGGACTCTTGGGATGCGGTCTTCGGGTGTTCGTGGATCACCAGTTGATGCCCGTAGAAATCGTAATCCACCCAGTGGTCACTGGAGCGTCCTTCGGCGAAGCCGAAAATGGTGCTGTAGAAATGCCGCGCGGCTGCAAGGTCATAAACCGGAATTGCCAGGTGAAAGGGAGTAAGGCTCACGGGAAAATCCTGTTTTTATGGGAACGGTTCATTTTAGATAGAAAGAAATTTATACAAAGCGGATATATTTGCTGCTCAGCTCAAATAATTTCGATCAATCGAGACGCTCATGTTGCGTGAACTGAAGACTTTCATGGCCGTGGCACGGCATGGCACATTCGCCGCCGCTGGCATGCACATCGGCTTGACTCAGTCAGCCGTCAGCTCGCAGATCAAGAATCTGGAGCAGGCTTTGGGAGTGCGACTCTTCGACCGCACCGGACGTCAGGCAATTCTCAATGCTGCCGGCATACGCGCATTGCCTCTGGCTCGGGAAATGTTCGAGTTGTTCAATCAGATGTCGATTGCGCAAAACCCTGACGAGTACCACGGCGAAATGAAGATCGGCGCGATTGCCAGCGCTCAGACCGGTTTCCTGCCCCAGGCCCTGCTGCGGTTGCGCCGTGTCGCGCCGGCAGTGGAGGCCAAGCTGGTGCCGGGCGTTTCGCTGGATCTGCTCAGTCAGATAGATGCCGGCGAACTGGACGTCGCGATCCTGATCAAGCCACCGTTCGAGCTGCCCAAGGAACTCCACGTTCAGGCGCTGGAGACCGAACCCTTCGTGCTGATCGTGCCAATGGACGTGAAGGGTGACGACCCGCTGACCGTCCTGCTTGAGCAGCCCCATGTGCGTTACGACCGCTCTTCCTTCGGCGGCCGGCAGGTCACCCGGTTTCTGCGCGAGCAGCGGATCGAGGTACGAGTGGCGCTGGAACTGGACGAGCTGGACGCCATCGTCAAGTTTGTCGAAAACGGCCTGGGCGTTTCGCTTATTCCCCAGGCCGGGCTCTGGCTGGAGCGCGACGTCAACCTGCGGGTCATCCCACTGGGCAGTCTGACCTTCCATCGCGAAGTGGTCCTGCTGATGCGGCGCAGCCAGCGCGATCTTCCCCTGCACCGGCTGTTCGCTCGCTGCCTGTCGAAAACCGATCCGGCCGAAGAAGTCCTCTGCCTTCCGCACAGTTGAACGTCATGTGGAGGTTTATGTGGATTTGAAGCCTCAGGGTGCGGATGATTCTGGCAGAATACGAGCTTGGCCTGATTCGTCCAGGCAGCTGCTAATGACAGAGGGCGTTATGAGTCACGAAAGTATCAACTGGGACAAACTGGGTTTCGACTACATCAAAACTGATATGCGCTACCTCTCTCACTGGCGTGATGGTGCCTGGGACGAGGGCGCGCTGACCGAAGACAACGTTCTGCACATCAGTGAAGGTTCCACGGCGCTGCATTACGGTCAGCAATGCTTTGAAGGCCTCAAGGCCTATCGTTGCAAGGATGGCTCGATCAATCTGTTCCGTCCTGACCAGAACGCCCAGCGCATGCAGCGCAGCTGTTCGCGTCTGCTGATGCCTCATGTGCCGACCGATGTGTTCATCGAAGCCTGCAAACAAGTGGTCAAGGCCAACGAACGCTTCATCCCGCCGTACGGTTCAGGCGGCGCGCTTTATCTGCGTCCGTTCGTGATCGGCGTGGGCGACAACATCGGCGTACGTACCGCTCCCGAATTCATTTTCTCGATCTTCTGCATTCCGGTCGGCGCCTATTTCAAGGGCGGCCTGAAGCCGAACAACTTCGTGATTTCCGGTTACGACCGCGCGGCACCGAACGGCACTGGCGCAGCCAAAGTCGGCGGCAACTACGCCGCCAGCCTGATGCCAGGTTCCGAAGCCAAGAAGAACCACTTCGCCGACTGCATCTACCTGGACCCGCAAACTCATTCGAAGATCGAAGAAGTCGGTTCGGCCAACTTCTTCGCCATCACCCACGATGACGTATTCATCACGCCCAAGTCGCCGTCAGTGCTGCCGGGTATTACCCGCCTGTCGCTGATCGAACTGGCGCAAAGCCGTCTGGGCCTGAAAGTGGTTGAAGGTGACGTGTTCATCGACCAGATCGCCGACTTCAAGGAAGCTGGCGCGTGCGGTACCGCTGCGGTCATCACGCCAATCGGCGGGATTTCCTACAAGGACAAGCTACATGTGTTCTACAGCGAAACCGAGGTCGGTCCGGTAACCCGCAAGCTGTACGCGGAATTGACCGGCGTACAGTCCGGCGACGTTGAAGCGCCACAGGGCTGGATCGTCAAGGTTTGATCGGCACAAACGTGTAGGAGCGAATTTGTGTGGGAGCGAGCTTGCTCGCGAAGCTTCTGAAACGAGGCCTCGCCAACAAGCTGGCTCCTGCAACTTACTGCCCCGGCACCGCCAACCAGTGTCCGACCACGGTCTGATATGCGCCGGTGGCCTTGCTCAAATGCAGCCATTGATCAACAAAGCCCTTCCACGTCACGTCATCGCGCGGCAACAGATACGCCTTCTCGCCATATTGCATGTACTGCGCAGGGTTGATCGCGCACAGTCCAGGCATGCGTTTTTGCTGGTACAGCGCTTCCGAAGCATCGGTGATCATCACGTCAGCCTTCTTGTCCAGCAACTGCTGAAAGATGGTCTTGTTGTCGTGAAACGCCAACTGCGCCTTGGGCAGGTATGCGTGTACAAAAGCTTCGTTGGTGCCACCGGCAGGCTCGATCAGGCGCACTGATGGCTGATTGATCTGCTCGATGGTCTGATACAAAGCGTGGTCTTCACAGCGGGTAAGCGGAATCTTGCCGTCGATGTCCAGCATGTTGCTGAAGAAGGCTTTCTTCTGGCGCTCAAGGGTTACCGAAATCCCGCCCATGGCGATGTCGCACTTGCCCGCAATCATGTCCGGCATCAGGGTTTTCCAGGTGGTCGGCACCCACTGGATCTTCGCCCCCAGGCTTTGCGCCAGCGAGCGCGCCATTTCAATATCGATACCTTCGTACTCGCCGTCTTCGCGCAGGAACGTGTACGGTTTGTAATCGCCGGTGGTGCATACCGCCAGTTGCCCGCCTTGCAGGACCTTGTCCAGATGGGACGCGGCCGGCTCTTCGGCGAAAGCCATGTTGGATAGTCCACACAGCAAGGTGGCGATTGCGCTGTACTTGAGTCTCTTCATGCAGTGATGCTCACTTCTAGTGATTGTTCTAGTGAGGGGTGTTCGGTTGGTTCTCAACTTTCCCGTCTCCAGGTCCTGGGGCTGATGTCGATGCTGCCGTCCTGGCGTTGCCGATAAGCCGTGTAGGGCAGGGCGACGGTATCCAGCACCGCGCAGACAGCGGCGTCGATCAACAATCCCGGCATGGCGTACCCGCTACGACCGGCATGTTCAGGAGGTGCGTTGAGCAGGCAGAAATCGTAATACACCCCGCTGTAGACCCGTGGCACGGTGGCGCAATAGGACTTCTGGTCGATCAACTCGCGGCTGGTGACTTCATCGCCGCGCAAAACCGTATTGATGCTTCCGCATCCGCTCAATACCAAGCCGAGGGCCAACAAGGCAATTATTTTCATGGCATGCATCCTTGCTCAAAAGGCCTGAGGATAGCGGCGCCAACGCGGTTTTGGTGATTTTTTTTCCAGCTTTCGAATCTGTGAGCGGGGATTTACGCTTGAACATTTCGTTAAAAGGCGTAATGTTCGCCCCATGATTCTCGAACAGCTCAAAGCGGTCGGTAATGACACTCGCATGACGATCATGGAGTGGCTCAAGGACCCGCAAACTCACTTTCCTCCCCAGGACCATGGCGATCCGGCGATTGGTGTGTGCATGTCGCACATTCAGCGCAAGGCCAGCCTGTCACCGTCCTCGGCGTCTGCGCACCTGGCGATTTTGCAGAGGGCAGGGCTGCTCCAGGCAACGAGAATCGGCAAATGGACTTACTTCCGACGCGACGAACAGACCATCGACCAGTTCGCCGCCCGACTGAAAAACGAACTCTGATTTTTGATCATACGTTTCGTCATTATGCGTAATGATGAAATATAGGATTACTTATGCCCCGCTGTGGGAGCGAGCTTGCTCGCGAAGCCGTCATGCCCTCCAGCGCATCTTTATAGCTGGGGATATTGCCTTCGCGAGCAAGCTCGCTCCCACGCGACTACTTTAAATTTCATTAATTGAGGAATACCCCCATGAGCAACAAAACCATTTACGTACAAGCCGGCGGCGGTTACGACAACGTCACAATCGGCGATAGCGAAGTTCGTGCGCCACACGTCGGCGAGATCAGCGTGCGGTTACGTGCCAACTCCCTGAACTACCACGACTTCGCAGTCGTCAGCGGCATGTGGGGCCCGAGTGAGGCGCGCATTCCCATGGCCGATGGTGCGGGTGAAGTCATCGCGGTAGGCGAGGGCGTCAGCGAATTCAAGGTTGGCGACTCGGTCGTCAGCACCTTCTTCCCGGACTGGATCGATGGCACGCCCCTGGTCGAAGGTTTCGTCAGCGTGCCCGGCGACGGCATCGACGGTTACGCCCGTGAGCAGGTAACGGCACGCGCCACTTCATTCACCCTGGCGCCGACCGGATATAGCCACGCCGAAGCCGCCACGCTGACCACCGCCGGTTTGACTGCCTGGCGTGCGCTGATGGCCGACGACTCCCTCAAGCCTGGTGACACCGTGCTGATTCAGGGTACCGGCGGCGTGTCCATCTTCGCCTTGCAGTTCGCGAAAATGGCTGGCGCGACGGTCATTGCAACGTCCTCCAGCGACGAAAAGCTCAGCCGTCTGAAAGCCATGGGCGCTGATCATTTGATCAACTACCGCAAGGACACCAATTGGGGTGAGACCGCCCGCGCATTGACCGGCGGCCGGGGTGTGGATCACGTGATAGAAGTAGGCGGGCCATCGACGCTGGAGCAATCGATGATTGCTGCGCGGGTTGGCGGGCATATCTCGGTGATTGGTATTTTGACGGGCGTTGCCGGGCAGCTTTCATTCGTGCCGGCACTGGTCAAACAGTTGCGTCTGCAAGGCGTTCTGGTGGGTAGCCGCACACAACAGCAGGATATGATTCGCGCGATCAATGCCAGTGGCATGCGCCCGGTTATTGATCGGCACTTTCCGTTGAGTGAAATAGTTGAAGCGTTCCGTTACCAGGAAACCAATCAACACTTCGGCAAGATCTGTCTGGATATCTAACTTCAGGCACAGCGAGCAAGCCTGCGTGCAGGCTTGCTCTATCTTTTGCTATGCACATTTAATTGTCACGGTTGTTTCGACTTGCCTGACGTGTAAGTCACCGAAGCGTACTTGCGTTTCGAATCCGGCGAAGCCGAATGATCGGAACTGCCCGGCACTCTCAATGAGTTGATAGCCTGGTTTACCTGAAAGCCACGTTTGATATCCCGCGCCTGAACTTCAAAGCTTTTAACGGTTGAATCAAACGTTGCAGGAGTCGCCAGCAACGCATTAAGTTCTTCGTCGTTTACAAGGCGAGTCTCATCCTCAGACAAATGCATTGTCCACCTCCTCTTTTAAGTTTTGGTCAGTCAGTCAGTTTCACATGTTAAAGGTCTTACAGATCTTTACCTTGCACGTAACCTGAACCCAGATCCGCACCGGTAATCGGGTTGGCATCCGGATCGGACATGGTGCGTTCCTTCATGGTCAACAACACGGCTTCGTCATCTGTGGACAACTCGACCGATGCAGTACCGTCACCGCCATCTACTGCAGGTTGTGGTGATTCCACATATTCCCACTCGTCGCCTTCATTCCACGGGCCACGCAGGTTCGGCTCGCCGGCAGACATGTTGAAGTACACGTTGGCGAACTCAGGCATGCCAGGCAGTTTTCCTTGCGGGAAGTTTGGCTGGATCGAGTGCAGCGCTTTTTCGAACGACTTCTGGTGCGCGATTTCCCGGGTCATCAAAAAGCCCAGGGCTTCTTTGATACCTGGATCATCCGTCACATTCATCAGGCGCTCATAAACGATCTTCGCCCGTGCTTCTGCCGCGATATTGGAACGGAAGTCCGCAGTCGGTTCGCCGATAGTATCGACATACGCAGCTGTCCATGGCACACCGGCCGAGTTGGTCAGTGGCGCACCGCAGCCGTAGAGCAAAGAAGTAATATGCGAATCATTGCCCGCGCCATTGATTGCACGATACAACTCACCTTCCTGCTGTACGCCTTCAGCCAACTGACCTTTGCCGCCACGGTTCAGCATGCAAATAATCGAACCGATGATTTCCAGGTGGCTAAGTTCTTCGGTGGCAATATCCATCAGCAAGTCTTTACGACCTGCATCCTCTTCTGCCAACGCTTGAGTGAAGTAGCGCGCCGCTGCTGCCAGTTCACCTTGAGCACCACCGAACTGCTCCAGAAGAAGATTGGCCAGACCTGGATCAGGTCGTGCGACACGCACGGTATACTGCAAACGCTTGTTATGAATGAACATGGTTCTATTCCTCATCTTATTAAGCCAAAACGGCTGTCGGTGGACATATGATTGGCCACAGTAAAGGGAGCACCGAGCCGTGAAAGCTGTTCAGCCAAGTTGACGAATGGTAGTAAAAAAATGAAATTGTGTAAT
This sequence comes from Pseudomonas syringae, assembly GCF_001698815.1. Lineage (GTDB taxonomy): Bacteria > Pseudomonadota > Gammaproteobacteria > Pseudomonadales > Pseudomonadaceae > Aquipseudomonas > Aquipseudomonas syringae_A. The sequence goes on from NZ_LGSI01000066.1 coordinate 48,283, forward strand.
AAGCGAACCCATTTGAGTGTTAGAAAAGTTGCTTATTTGTCGTTTTGAGTGATGGCTTCAGCGTGGCCGCGATGCCCGCTCAGGTATAAGCCAGAAGCCGACCGCACAGCACCACGCACAGCCATAATCCGATTGATAACACAGCCTGGATCTTGGCGATTGCGGGTGCTGCGACACCTGTGTTCCAGCGATTGACCGAGCGGTATACGCCTATGTGGAACAGTGCGGCATTGATGCCTGCGAGGGCGATCAGGCTCAGTTTCAAGAGGAAAATGTTGTTGCCGGCGAAGTCATGGGGATGTGCCGAGAACATCATCAAACCGGCGGGAACAATCAGTAGCAGGGCGGCGAGGGCAAATCGCAACAAGTGCCGAGCCAGCGCCGTGACTGCAATTTCCCGCGATAGCCCGAGCACCCGCAGATCGAACATGACCACCGAGCCGACTAGTACTGCAAAGCCGATGATGTGCACTACTTCGACCAGCGGATAAAGCCACAGATCGCTGCGCATGGCCGAACCCACCGGCGATGCGTCCAGCCAGTCCAGCCAGGTGTTTGCGCCTGAGCCTGTCGGGGCTGCATTCATCAGCGCAACTCGGTGGTCTTGTCGCCAATGGTGATGCGTTCGGCGCGTAACTCTTCGGGTTTGCTGCGATTCTGATAGCCGACCACGCTGGCTTGATTCCCGACCTTGAGCATTTCCTTGGTCAGACCCCGATTTTCCATACGGGATGGCGGTGCCAGTACGACATTCCAGGTTTTATCAGCGGTTTTGAGGCGCACGAATCCGTGAGGATGGGAGTAACCGGACTCTTCGATCGTGCCTTGCAGCTGCAATGCCTTGCTGGAGTCGTACTCGCTCCAGCCGTGATGGGCGAACGCAGTCGTAGCAACCAGTACTGCGGACAATCCAACGCACTTGAGCATGCCTTTCATGACGCGGTCCTCTTGTTGTCTTTTCTTCTGTGCAGGGCAGAAGCGTAGACGGGACTGGCGCCGTGTTAAGTGCAGGTCAGCGAAGACATGCCTGGACAGCGTTGCGGTGCCGTGCCTGAAGCCAGCAAGGACAAGGCTTGGGCACGTGAATGCCGCTTGTCAGGCAGCGCTGGTTTTGCTGATCAGGCCATCCCGAACTTCGGAGGCGTAGTTCAGCAGGCTGGATTCGGATTCTTGATAGTTGGCCGAAAGCTCAATCAGTGCCTGGGCTTCAGCATGCTTGCCGCTGTCCGCGAGGCTGTTGGCTTCCTTGAGCATGTTGGCCAAAGACCATCTCAGCAGGTGGGCGGCCGAGACCAGAGCATTCTGAAGTTGTTGGTTTTCTTTGGTGAGACCCATGTTGATTCCCTTCCAGGTCAGTGCTGTGCCAAACGATATGGCGATTTGATGCGGCGAAATATAGCAAACCTAAGCTGCTGAATTATGGATATTTAGTTGGCCGATTCATCGCGCGAATGCCAGGCACAAAAAAAACCGGCTCAGTGGCCGGTTTTGTGAATCCTAAGCTTAGGGTCGCATCAAGCTTCAATTTCGTTGCTGAAGCGGATCGGAACCTGCTGTTTTGGCTTTCGGACCCGCAACCGCCCAGGCCAGCAGCCCGAGAACCGGAACAAACACCAGCACGATGATCCACAGCGCCTTGCTTTCACGTTGGCCATCGCTCCTCATGACTCGGGTCACCGCCCACAGCACGGCAACAATAAGCAGCGTCACAATGGATATCCAGGCCAGCGGAACATCCATGATGTTCGCCAGCACGTCCCAGATTTGTTTGAGTTCCATACATCTCCCCCTTGGTTGTAACTGTTTAGGCAGGGTGATGCGCAAAGGGTTCAGTGTTGTGTACGGGGACAAATCCTTCTTGCCCCAGCGCCTTCGACAATGTTGTCTACACTCACCTGCGCCGACAGGTCAGGAATGTTCCCGGCCCGCAGTCACGGAGGCTTGGCATGATCTCTAGCCAGGAGTTAACCCACATTGTCGAAATGGCGTTCTTGCCCAAGAGATGCACCTGCATCATCGACCCGGCCGGCTCGATGACCGTCCAGATTTTCAATCAGAACACTGACAAGGAAGAGCTGACATTCGCTGGCATCGACGCCTCCAACCTGACTGCCGGCCGAGCCATTGCAAATCTGGTTCTCGGGCTGAGAGAGGAAATGCGGCTTTGGCATTTGCAGCCGGAGCAACGGCAGTGTCGGCGGGCGTGACACCACATCAGATGCGCGGACGACAGACACAAAAAAACCGGCCCAAATGGCCGGTTTCTTCGTGTCCGTGAGTCGGTAGAAACTCACGGTTGTTGCTATATGGTGCCCGAGGGAGACTCGAATAATAGCATAACTCTATAATTAACATGGTTTTTTGCATGTGTACACTTCCACGTTGTACCGTAAAGTGTACATCCGGCCTGCCTCCAATAAGAGTTGGTGCGGATGGAAGCTTGATCGGATTTCTCCAACCAATTTCCGACGAGCTGTAGATAAAACCTACAAAAAATGTTTACGGATAGACTTCCTAGCCTGCCCAAAAGGGCCGAAACCGATACATGGCAAACTTTTGCTTTCACTCGGGAGTTATTAGCACAAAAGCGTTCACTTTATGAACTCCTCGCTCTGGTCGATCGTGTCTAGGACGCCCCGAACATTGTTGGCGACGTCCGCCGATCCGCGCATCTCTACCACTTCGAAAGTTCCATGATTGTGGCCTCCAGGGCGAGCTGATTTCCGTTGATCTTGAATAGCAGGGAAGGAATTAAGTCAGAGTTTGTGACCCCAAAAGTCAGGATCGGTGTCCAACTTTTGGGGGCAGTTCATTTGGAATGCGTATCCCCTGTAGGAACTGTCGAGTGAAACGGGGCTGCGATCTTTTGGTTCTGAACTTAGTGGGATTAGAACCGGTAATTGAGCCCAAGCGTCAACGACCGCTCAGGTGCCGGTTGACGGCCCCAGGGGCTGGTGTCGATGCCGCGGAAGTAATACTCGCGGTTGAACAGGTTGCTGACCCCGGCCGAGGCGGTCAGCAGGCTGTGATCCTGGAGTTTGAACTCACGCTCGATCGCGGTATTCCACACCCAATAGGCCGGGAGCTTGCCCACCGAAGCCGTCGCGTCTTCGTCACCGGAATTGGCGGCGTCGGTGTAGGCGCTGCTGACGAACAGGCCGTCAAGGCTGTAGGTCCAGTGCTCGGCGAAGCGATAACGGCCGTCGACGTTGAACTGGTTTCTGGAGGCGAACGGGACTTCGTTGTCCTTGAAGGCGCCGTTGCGCTGTTTGGCATCGAGGTAGGCGTAGCTGGCGTGCAGGTCGAGGTCGGGCAGCGCGGCCGGGGTCCAGAACACTTCGGTCTCAATGCCCTGGTGACGGGTGCTGCCAAGGTTGTCGAAGCGGTCGGTGGTCGCGTTGAAGACGATCTGGTCGCTGAAATCGATACGGTACAGACCGGCGTCCACCCGCAGACCTTGCCATGGCGTATAACGCACGCCGGTCTCGTAGTTCCAGGCCAACTCGGCGCCGACGTCACCTTCCTTGACGATCTGCGTGACCTGCGGTGGACGCAGGGATTTCTGCGCGTTGGCGTAGATGAACCAGTCATCGCTGGCCTGGAAGCCCACGGTCAGGCCGGGCAGCCACTCTTCTGATTTGTTTTCATGCTGGAACCCGGTGATGCCGTCGTCGTAGTTCATGCGCGCGTTTTCGTAACGCACGCCCGGCGTAATGGTCAGCCGGTTGTCGAGCAGGCCGATGGCGTTGCTGAGGTAAAAGGCCTTGGCATCGTCGTCGAACGTCCAGTCGCGGAACGGCGTGGTGGTGCCTGTGGCGAGGCTTTGGCGATTGACCTTGTAGTCGATGTCTTCCTTGACGTAACGCGCGCCCAGCAACCAAGTCTGGCTGAGGCTGTCACCATCGATGCTCATGCTCAGGCGCGGTTCAGTGCCCCAGACCTTGAAGTCGCGCGGGCCGTCCTGCTTGGTCACCGCCGCGCCGTCCGGGGTGAAGGGCAGGCCGACCACGAAGTTGCGGTAGCTGTTGTGAGCGAAGTTGGTCCAGCTGAATTCTACCGAATCGAACGGGCCCATCGCGCCCAATTGCTGGGTGTAGGTGCCCCAGACGCGGTCGGTATCGCCTTCGAAGCGGTCCAGTGGGCGGGTCGATTGGCGTGGGTCGTCCTTGTAATCCTTGACGCTGAGGGCGCCGGCCAGGTCCATGTCGGCCTTGTAATGCTGCACGCCGAAGCTCAGGTCGCGGTCATCGTCGATGTTCCATTGGCCCCGCAGGCGATAGTTCTGGATATCGGTGTCGGAATGCTCGCGGGCGGTTTCACCATTGATGGTGTTGAGGTCCAGTTGCAGGCCGAAGTTGTCGGTCAGGTAGCCGCCGGTGCCGACGTAGGTGTCCCACAATTGGCGGCCGCCGGCGTTGAACGTGGTGCGTTCCTGCAAGGTGGTTTCCCATTCCTTGGGAATCGGTTTGCTGATGAAGTTGATCACCCCGCCGACGTTGTTCGGGCCGTATTGCACGGCGGCGCCACCGCGCACGATGTCGATCCGGTCGACGGTCGCGAGAGTCACCGGGAACAGCGACAAACCGGTCTGGCCGTAAGGCGCGAGGGCCAGGGGAATGCCGTCGGACAAGGCCTGGACCCGGCCGCTACGGCTTTCATACAGGCCTCTGACGGAAATCTGCGGCAAGGCACCGGTGCCGGTTTCGTCGAAGATTTTCACTCCGGGAACCCGTTGCAACGCATCGTCGACGCCGCGCACGCTGGCTTTTTTCAGGTCTTCTTCCTTGACCATCGAACGGCTGCCGGGGTAGGTGAGGACTTCCGGGTCCGTTGCGCCACCGAGCACGTCGCCCTTGATCACCATTGGCGCGATGTACTGGACTTCGGGCGGTTTGGCGGCCACCGGTTCCTGTGCCGGGACGATGATGAACGTGTGCTCATCGCGCACCCGGGATTGCAGGCCGCTGTGGTCGAGCAGTCGCGACAAGGCTTGTTGTGGTGTGTAGCTGCCCTTGACCGCTTTGGTGGTTTTGCCCGCAGTAATGTCGCTGGCAAAGATGATCTGCACCGACGATTGCCGCGCCAGGGCATTGAGTGCCTTGTCCAGGCTGGTGCTCGGCAGGTCGAGTTCGACCTTGTCCTGGGCCTGCGCCGACAGGGCGAACAACAGGCTGGTGGCGAGGACGGACAAAGGCAAATGCCGGCGGTGCTTCATGGACGGTGTTCCTTGGAAAGTGGGGTCTGCCTTACTAGCCGCCACGGGTGCGGAAAAACCCTACCTCTGTCGGAAATTATTTTTTCGCCGCCTTGCGCCGCACATGCGTAGTGCCATCGGCCTCGGTGTTGAGGCTCAAGGGCAGGATGCTCGGCAGCAGGTTCAACAAGTCTTCGACGTTACGGTTATCGAACACGCCGCTGATCGGCAGGCTGGCCAAGCTCGGGTCATCGAGCACAATAGACGGTTTGCGGTAGCGCTGGATTTGCCCCAGCGCCTCGGCCAGTGGCGTGCGGTCGAAAATCAGCCGATTGTCCTTCCAGGCAATGGCGGCCTCGGTGTCGACGGCGAGCGGTGGTTGTAGCTGGTTTTGCCGCACATCGACTTGCTGCCCCGGCACCAGTTGCACGGTGCGCCCGGCATCGGCGGTGGTGCCCACGCTGACAGCGCCACGCACCAGCGTCACGCGCACGGCATCCTTGAGGTGGCTGACGCTGAACAGTGTGCCGAGGACGTTGATTTGGGTGGTGCCCGCGTCCACGCGGAACGGTCGGATTCTGGTCTTCGACACATCGAACAGCGCCTGACCGGACTCCAGTTGCACATGCCGGGAACGCAGATGCCAGGCGACCGTGGCCCGGGAGTCGCTGTCCAGGGTCATGCGACTGCCATCGGCGAGATTCAATACCCGGCGCTCGCCGACCACCGTATGGAACTGCTCGCTGTGATAGGCCGGATCGACCCAGGCCAGCCCCGCGCCGAGCATCACCAGCAACATCGCGGCACCCAGAGTTTTGCGCGGTTTGCGCGGCGTAGGTGTCGGCAACGGGAAGCGATTGCGCAAGTCTTCGCGATGGCGTGCGAGTGCTTCATCTTCACGGGACAGTGGCGTTTTTGGGGTGCGCGTGGGGCTCACTGGGCAAGCTCCGTGGCATGCAAATCAGTGCCATCAAGGTAGGCGCGGCAGGCGGCCAGGCCTAGGCGCAGATGCTTTTCAACGGTCTTCAAGGAAACGCCCATCTGCGCCGCCACTTCGGCCTGCGACAGTTCATGAATCTTGTGCATGACGAAGACAATCTGACAGCGCGGCGGCAATTGTGCGATGGCCTGGGCCAGGCGCTCGAATTCCCGGGCGGCCTCATATTGACGCGGCGGCAGGGGCGCTTCGCACACTGGCTCGCTCAGGTCGGGCAGGGCGACGACCCAGGCCTGGCGCCGGCGTTCGCTGCGATAGCGGCTGACCGCCTGGTCGTGGGAAATCTTGCGCAACAAGGCCAATGGCGTGCGCACATCCTCTCGTTCGCGTTTTTCCAGCAATTGCACGCAGACGTCATGCACCACTTCGCGGGCAAATCCCCGATCACCGAAACGTCGACGAACATGGTCGACCAGTTCGTCGTAGTGACGCACCAGGGTGCTGATCAGCGATGGCTTGGCTGGGTCGAACGACATGATGGACCTGAGGCGATGCAGAGCGGCTGCAAATATAAATGAGAAATCTTTCCATTCATAGCCTCGACAATGATCGCCTTCGGTCGAACGACTACAGGAGGAGGCGAGTAGCATCCGCCGCCCCAATGACGATTACTTGCCGCCAATGCTTACTAGTAGCGGCGCGATCTGGTCATCAGTCAGCGCCGCCTAGACTTCCATGTTCATAAGGTCGTTCCACTCCAGCCCCCATTGCTGAATCGCCACCAGATCACTGCCTCTGCAATACCAAGCCCGCTCGAGCCGCCGACGGCGTGTCAGCGTCCCCGGCCTTGAGAAAACGCTTGATCGCGCGGTTACGATTTTCTGGGCTGATCGACCAACTCACGATGAATAACATTTGCCACCTCTTGCGACGGATTGGCACCTGTTTGTGGGGGCGGGACCACGGTGACGCGTGTGTTTTACTACGGCATAACAGCGGTGCGCAGTTTGCGTACGACCGCTGATCCTCTTGGCTGGTCGTTTTCGAGGTTGGGGAGGGGGCTTGTATCAACGGCGAAACAGGGGCCGATGATGGTCACCGGTTTCCCATTGTTGCTGATGGCGCTGTCAGGGTTGGCGATCGGTTTCTTGTTTTCGCCCTCGTTGTCATCGTCACCTTTACAGCCGGTGCGGAAGGTCGGTAGCGCAGCGGAGTTCACATAGGTGACACCGTCCCAGCCAGGCAAGGGCGTAGGCATCAGCTGGAACTGACCGGGATGCTCGATAATCCAACGCAGCAGCATGGAGTTGTCCTCGTGCTGGGTGTTATGGCAGCGCTCCATGTAGCTCCCGGCGAATTCACGGAAGTGGATTGCCATTTCTACATGCCCCCGAGCTTTCGTTACCTTCTCCGATCGATAGACGTCCTTACGCGGACCTTTTTCCCATTCCGGCGGCGCCTTGCCGTCGCTGCTAAGGATGATCCCTTCTTCAAAGTGCACGTGCACAGGATGGTTCCAGCCGTTCTTGATTTTCCACACTTCCAAGGTGCCGCCGCCGGAGAACCCGGCATCGGTCGGGCCGTTGGCCAATTGCGGGGCGGCGCTGATCCGTTGTGGATCCATATTGTAGCCAGGCCCGCCATCAGTCTTGATGGCCCACTGTTCTTCGTCGGTGCCGTCGGACCGGCCGAAATGAACTCGCGATGACGGGCCACCTCGAGCTTGGCTTGTGTGGCTGGATTGTCATGGTCGAGGGGCAGCGGGATCATGATTTTCCCAACCGGTTTGCCAGGCTTGGCCGGTCGCCGCGCATCGTTAAATCTGGTCCATCCTCCGAACGACACCAGCGTACAAGCGCCTACCATCGATCACTGTGCGCTATGACCGTGCCGTTATGCCCGCCGACAAACAGATCGCGCAACGCCTTCGGCCCGGAGTAGCTCAGCTGTCGCCTATAGACAAAATTGCGCCCATCTCGTCTACCGACCAAGGCCATGATCGAACTCCTCTCGAAGCCAAAACTTTTAAAACCTTCCCCACGTCATCCCGCCAAGAATGTTGAGTGTTATCAGGGATCAAGGCCCCTGCGACCTGTGAGGGTTGTCCACTGACGCGGGACTGGCGGCTCCTTACGACCGGGAGCTCGGGCATCTCATGATCTGGCCTCCTGAACACTTCCGAGGAAGTGGGCGGGTGGAGGCTGCACTGGCTGACGAGACCGGCGCCGCGAGATCCTGAGTCAGGTGAGGGCAGTGATGCGATGACAGGGGCATGCCTGACTGTCAGTCAGGTGCAGTCCATTCTCTGGGCTGCGGCACCATCATCTGCATCGCTGTTGCTGGTGATTTCGGTGTTTGTCACGCCGATTGTCACGAGGGGGAATGCCGCAAAGCCTTGTACGAGTTGGGCTGCAGCAGCGGTAGGAGCGCCCGTCTCTTTCCGGAAGAAAGAGACGGGCGCAGGTTGGCGCAGTGAAATGGCCAAGCGGATAGGTTGCTGCAGAGCAGCTATGAAAGGGGATGAGTTGCCGCAGTGGGCACACTGTTAAAAGTAGGCATCCATCACATCGCTGTGAGCGTGCGAGCCGCCGGACGCTAATCGCACTTTGGGAGAACCACCACGGTGTGGCGTAACCTTAAAGGTTCTGGCTACCTGGGTTGCTGTCAAAGACAGCGCTTTGCCCGATCTTTTCTACGCCTGTGGATAATTTGGGTCAAGGCTCGAATTTTCGGGAATTCTGCGGCTGTGGATGAAATTATCCACCGGTGGAAATCTATGGTTTTCCACAGACAATTTGCGTGGGCTTTAGATTTTTTAAATGAGGTCCATCCAAGCAGGGCGGCTTTGCAGCCCCGCTTGGATGGACCCGCGTGGAAGGGCGGACAACGGTGATCTCACAGGCTTACCCACGTTTGGATGCGCCACGGCTATTTTGTAGGGCCGTGATGTTGTCGCCGACTGGGTGAGCGAATTCGTGGGGTGTCACATGCCCATGGCGGTTGGCGTCGATGTAGTTGCTCCACCACGCCATGATCAGCCTGCGCTGCTCCAGAAATTCAGCTTTGTGGATATACGCGGCGCGCACGCGGTTGCGTTCCTTGTGGCTCATTTGTCTTTCGATGGCTGCGTCGGTCCATAACCCGGACTCCAGTAGGGCGCTACAGGCCATGGTCCTGAAGCCGTGGCCGCACACGTCCTTGCTGGTGTCATAGCCGACGTTGCGGAGCATGGTGTTCACCGTGTTCTCGGACATGGGCTTCCAGTACTTGTGGTCGCCCGGTAGCACCAACTCTGAAAAGCGACTGAGGCTGCGCAGGCGCTCCAGTATTTCGATGACCTGCGGCGATAGCGGAACCATTTGAATGTCGCCGTTCATCTTGGTCCCACGTGTGGAGTTGCGTACCCCTTCAATCGGTGCGCGCGTGTCGGGGATTTCCCACATGGCACGTTGGAAATCGAACTCACTCCATCGTGCGAAGCGCAGTTCGCTGGAGCGGACGAATACGTGCAGCGTCAACAGGACGGCAAGGCGCGTCAGCTCGCGGCCGTTGTAGTTGTCGATACGGTGTAGCAGTTCGGGTAGGCGGTTGAGGGAAAGGGCCGGGCGATGGACTGTGCGCGGCGCGTGGATCGAGCCTGCCAGATCCAGCGCGGGATTCATGGTGATCTGCCGAGCCCTTTTGGCCCCGCGCATGATGGTGGATAAGTAGTTCTGTACCCTTAACGCCACATCCATAGTGCCGCGTTCCTTGATGCGCTGGGTGATCTCTAGCAGGTCGTGGGTATCGAGTTCGGCGATGGGCCGTTGGCCGATCAGCGGGAAGACGTGGGTACGCAGTCGGCTCATCACGGTTTTTGCGTGTCCTTCGGTCCAGCGACGGGACATGTCGGCGTGCCACTCCAGAGCAACGGTTTCGAAAAGCAGTGCCGCCCGCTGGGCTACGATCTTGGCCTTCTTCTTTTCTTCCATTGGGTCGAGGTTGTCGAGCAGCAACGCCTTGGCTTCGTCTCGCTTACGTCGTGCGACGGAAAGGGTAACGATGGGGTAATTGCCGATGATGAGCGTGCCTTCCTTGCCGCTGGGCTTGGTGTACTTCAAGCGCCAGGTCTTCACGCCATTGGGTTTGACGAAAAGGTACATGCCGCCGCCGTCGAACAGTTTGTAGGCGCGTTCGCGGGTTTTGGCCGTGCGGCATTGCAGGTCGCTGAGGGGGATCGCTAGACGTGGCATAGGGGTACGCGCTCCTGACCGGGAAATCGCAGTACCCCTAACATACTCTCGGGGAAGGGGGATTTTGTTGGATCCCGACAGAGGGTCCTGGAACGAAAAAACCCGCCAAAGGGCGGGTTTTCGGGGCTTCCAGAGCATTCGGTGGAATGCAATGGAGCCTAATGTGGTGCCGGCACCAGGAGTCGAACCCGGGACCTACTGATTACAAGTCAGTTGCTCTACCAACTGAGCTATACCGGCATGATGGGCGCAGAGTATATAGAGGTTTTCGGGCGTGTAAAGTCTAGCTGCCTGATTCGGTTGAAAAATATTTTCCTACGGGGTTTTTGTGCGCTGTGTAGCGCGGTTGCGTTGTGTGCGGGTTTCGCTGGGGAAAGCTTGTTAAGATGGCCCGTCGCCATGGATTGCAAGCTGAATGCCCAAAACACGTACGTATTACGACGAGCTCAATGTCGCCCGGGATGCTTCTGCGGAGGAGATCAAGCTCGCCTTCAGGAAGCTCGCGCAGCAGCTGCATCCGGATCGAAATCCGGCGGTCAATGCGTCGGATCTGATGGCGTTGCTCAATGCGGCGCATGATGTGTTGGCGGACCCGGCCAAGCGTGCGGAGTACGACGCGACCCTGATTCGTCAGGCGCAGGCGGGCAGGGCGCCGGTTGCTCCGTCGGCCGCCGCCAGACCTAAACCTTCGCGCCCAGCGGCGCAGGCTAGAACTTCCAGGCCGCTTCGACGTGGCAGCCGTTGGCGTTGGGCGGCGCTGTTTATCGTGTTTTGTGCAGGCGGTGCGTGGATGGGTTATGACCCGGATGCGGGCAAGTCTTTCGTGCCGCCGCCGGTCATCGAAGCGGTTGCGGCTGTCGCGCTGGTCGAGTCCAGGCCTGAGGCGGTAGTTGTGCCGATTGGTACTCCGATCAAGTTGGTCGACCCGGCCCAGCCGCAATGCATCGCGCCGCCGGTTGATCCGCTGGGCGCGCCATGGCCGGTTGCTGCCGGATATATCAGCGGCATGCCGGTGATTCGGGATGGCGGATGGTCGGAAATTACCGTGGATAACAGCGCGGGCGATGAGCCGGTGTACGCCAAGGTTACCGATGCCGGCGGGCGTCACGCTTATCGACATGCGTTTGTTCCGGCGCACGGCTCTTTCACGTTTGCGCGCATGGACGTCGGTTATTACCTGTTGAAGTACAGGATGCTCGACACCGGTTGTGCGTATGCGTCCAGTCGAATTCGCCTGGAGGAAACGGCGGTGAGTAATCGGGTCAAGTCGACGGTGTACAAACTGACGCTGCGCAAATTGGAGAACCGCAATTCGCAGTTTTCCAATGTACGCAGTGATGAGTTTTGAGGTCTGGTTGCCGTGGTGCAGGGCTTTTCGCGAGCAAGCTCGCTCCCACATGGGCTGCTCAGGTCATGCTTAATCGGTAGGACCGGCCGGGGTGGCGCTCCACCTTGTCCGGGAAGGCGTCTGCCGAGCAGATCTTCAGCGTTTGCACCGGCCTCTTCGGGGACAAATCCCCTCCTACCGAGTTGTGTTTGGCGCGGTAAGAGTCCTCCTGCCGTTAGTGTTGCGTGATACTCAAGAAGTACGACCCGACTCAAACAGGAACCAGATGCGGCGTTCGGCTTCGTCGATCCAGTTTTCCAGCAGGCTGGCGGTGGCGACGTCGTTGTGTTCGTCGCACAGCGCGTGGGTTTCGCGCATGTAGTTGGCCAGTTGCATGTTGTCTTCGCGCAGTTCGGCGAGCATGTCGGCCGGCGTGACGAAATCGGCGTCGTTGTCGGTGATGCGTTGCAGGCGTTTGATGTGGCCGGTTGAGCGTAGGGTCGTGCCACCCAGCTTGCGCACGCGTTCGGCGATGGCGTCGGTGGTGGCGAAGATCTGGTCAGCCTGATCGTCGAGCAGCAAGTGGTAGTCGCGGAAATACGGGCCGGACATGTGCCAGTGGAAGTTCTTGGTCTTCATGTAGATGCCGAACGTGTCGGCCAGCAGGGCGTTGAGTTCGCCGGACAAATCGCGACGGGCATCTTCGCCCAGGCTGTTCGGGGTGTGCAGGTCGGCCTTGCGGTGGTCTTTGGCGGCTTCGAGATTCTTCATGGACGTTTCCTTCCTGATTGATCAATAGACGGAACGGGATGGCAAAAAAGGTCGCGCAGACTGCGTGCAGGCACCTGAAGCGGGCCTGGCAAGGCGAACCTTATCCTGGGACGAATACGCCTGTTTGGGCAATGCCAATGTGACGGATGTCAGTGTTTGGCATTCCAACAGCCCCGGCTGCGGCTTTCTTTACTGCGCGTGCTCAAATCTTATGCACAGGCTCTGAACCACGCGAACCAATTTGGCAGATGTTTCTGGAACCGTTCTCATTTCTCGGGAAACCGCTGTTTACAGGGGCTTTGAGCAACGTCAAAAAAATCAGCGCACGAATTAAATAGCTAGCGAGCTAAGTTTTTGGGGCACTCTGCCTATTTTCATCAACAGAGTTATCCACAGGTTTTGGTGCTTTTGGGCGATCAGCCAAGTTGGGCGATCAATAGCAGATTGCGTGGGGTTAGATGGCTGTCACAGAAGGTCCCGACGCGAACGTTGTAGTGGCGTTCCTGTAGATACAGCGCCCGGTCCAGCACCAGCCAAAGCTCCAGCGGGCGACGGAACAGGTTGCGCACCAGCTCCAGATTGCGCACTTGCGCCAGACGTTCCCAGCCAGCGGCCTCCAGCGCCGACCAGTCCTGCTCGGGAATCGGCGGCAGATCCTTCAAGGCTCCCAGGTCGCGACAGTAGTCGGCGAAAGGTTTGTCCAGCCAGGCAACCGGCAGCGAAGGCGTGGGTAGGTAGTCGTCGGTAGCGCGCAACTGGCGCTGCAGCAGGTCGAAGGCCAGGCGGCGCGCCATCGAGGTGTCGCGCTGACGCCGCACACGAGCGCCAGCGGTGACGGTTTCGCTGAGGGGCAAGCCCAGATCGTCCCTGGACAGTTTCAGTGCGGAGGCCTGGGCTTCGATGGACAGAGGTTGATACTGCTCGGCGTCGATGCGGTTGTAGCAGCAGGGTGCGATAGCCACTTGCGCGCAGCGGACCCGGGTGGCGATGCGCATCAGTTGCACATGCAAGTCGCCGCAGGCGTGCAGGGCGACCGGAGTGTGATGGGCTTGCAAGCGACGCCAGGCATCGTCGGCCATGACGTCTTGCTGCACATGTGTGGCGTTGATGTTCAATCGGTCGCTGAGCTGATGCCCGGCCTGCACCAGTTTCGGATCACGCTCCAGGCAGGTCAGCGACTGGTCTTGATGGGTCAGGCGGCGCCCGAGATGGCCTTTGCCCGCGCACCAGTCCAGCCAGTGTTCGGGTGTCCTGGTGAATTCCAGGCAACTGGCGAAGGCTTCGATCTGCTGCCATTTTCGCCCCGGCACATCCACGCTCATGCGCGACGCCACAGGCGTCAGATTGAATGCAGGAAGCGCCGCAATACTGCTCAATTCAACGGCTTCGGCGGCCAGTTGTGGAAAAGGAAACGGTGCGTCGAGTTGTTCGGGACGGTTATGCGCGACCTCGGCTTCACTCAGCGAGCGTTGCCGCAGCCAGCCGGCCAGCTCCGGATAGCGACTTTCCCACGGCAGTTGCAGATGGGTAAACGGCCGGGGGCGCCATAGCGATTGATAGGCGAACAGGAAGCTGTCCAGCGCGCGAAAGCGGCTGCGCAGGTGTTCGTCTTGTGCAACGGGGTCGTGGGCCATGGTCGGCTGCTGTCTGGGTGCGAAAAAGGCTGGTCGGGAAACCAGCCCTCTTCATAGCAGCACGTTTGGTGCGCGTCTAGGCAAAATGCAGGGGCGACCGGCGATTAATACCGACGATCGCGACACAATCGGCTTAAAGAATGCTGAACGGGAAGTACTTGTCGTTAATTTTCTTGTAGCTGCCGTCTTCGATGATTTCTTTGATTGCCAGGTTGAGTCTGGCGCGCAGCGGGTCGTTCAGGCGCACGGCGATGCCGATCTTGTCGTTGTCGTAGACCGGATTACCCTTGAATTCGAAGCTCATGCCCGCGTCGCTTTTCAGCCATTCGTAGCTCGGGTATTTGTCGGCCAGGATCGCGTCCAGATGCCCGGCGGCCAGATCGGCGTAGGCGCTTGCCTGCGTGTCGTAGAGCTTGATTGTGACTTCTTCGCCCAGATTCTGTTGCAGCCAGGTCGCGGATACAGTGTCGTTCTGCGTGCCGATGGTCTTGCCGCGCAACGAGTCTTTGATCGACGCGGTGTCGGTTTTGATGTCGCTGGTCTTGGGGGCGATGAATTGCAGTTTGTTGGAATAGTACGGGGTGGTGAAGTCCACCAGCGCGCTGCGTTCCGGCGTGATGGACATGGACGACATGATGAAGTCGTAGTTGCCTACGACCAGCGACGGAATCATCTCATTCCATCCCGTAACCACCACTTCGCACTCGACTTTCATCTTCGCGCACAGTGCATTGCCGATCTCGACGTCAAAGCCGACGACCTGGCCGCTGGCGTCTTTGTTATTGAACGGCGGGTAAGCCCCTTCGACGCCCATCTTCAACTTGTCCACAGCAAAAGCGCTGGTCGTGAAAGCCAGGGCGGCCACTGCGACCAGCAGGCATTTTCTGTACATCTGCATGGGTGTTGCTCCGTTTGCGGTTGCTGGACATGAATGATTTGCGCCGTGCCGGCAGACCGTTGGAGCGGTCTGGCGCGGCGATTCAGCTCTTCGACCCTGGCGCGCGGTAAAAGCTCAACGTCCGAGGGCGCCGAATGAAGTTTATTTCATGGACGAGCGGGCGTGTGGGATGGTTTTAGCTGAATGGGTCAGATGGATCGACACGCGTTGTACGAGGTTTCGCAATGGACCTGCAAAGACCGGACCTTGTAGGAGGGGACTTGTCCCCGATTGCAATGCGTCCTGCACCGATAAAATCCGAAAGTAACGCCGCCTGTACCGGCCATTCGGGGACAAGTCCCCTCCTACCTGTAATCCAGATCGCACCATGGTGGCAGATTCTCTCCTGCGCATTTACGAGTTACGTGCGCTTGTTTTTCCGCACACCCAGACAAGACGCACCGCTGCGGTGCATCGAGATCCTGGGGTGTGTAGTTTCGGTGCGTTCTCGTGTCGCGTCTTGGGGCGGCAGGTAACAAATCCTACAAAAATGGCTAAACGCCAGTGCAATCAATAAGTTGTCGTATATCTCCCTAAAGCCTCTATTCCAAGGGCGACGTCGTTTTTGAAACATTTTGGCGTAATTCTTGCGTCAATAATAAAAAACAGCACCGTTGCTTTCTTTTTACGAAGAGGTCCGGTGCGAATCGTTCCCCCTCTCAAAGGTAGGTTCAATGAGCAGTACCCCGATTTCTTCCGAGCTCGATCAGGGGCTCAAGCCGCGGCACATTACGATGTTGTCGATTGCCGGTGTGATTGGCGCCGGTTTGTTCGTTGGCTCCGGACATGCCATCGCCGAAGCCGGTCCTGCTGTTCTGCTGGCCTATGCTGCTGCGGGAACATTGGTGGTGCTGGTGATGCGTATGCTGGCCGAGATGGCGGTTGCGTCGCCCGATACCGGCTCGTTTTCTACCTATGCCGACCGCGCGATCGGGCACTGGGCCGGTTTTACCATCGGCTGGTTGTATTGGTGGTTCTGGGTGCTGGTGATTCCGCTGGAGGCCAACGCCGCCGCGACCATCCTGCATGCCTGGTTTCCGAATGTGGCGATCTGGGCGTTCACGCTGGTCATCACCTTGCTGCTCACGGTCACCAACCTGTTCAGTGTGAAGAATTACGGTGAGTTCGAGTTCTGGTTTGCGCTGATCAAAGTCGTGGCGATCATCGGTTTTGTCGTGCTGGGCGTTGCGGCGATCTTCGGTTTGCTGCCCAACAGCCAGGTCAGCGGTGTCAGTCATCTGTACGACACCCAAGGCTTCTTGCCCAATGGCATGGGCGCGGTGCTGGCCGCGATGTTGACCACGATGTTCTCGTTCATGGGTACCGAGATCGTGACCATCGCGGCCGCTGAATCGAAGGATCCGGAAAAGCAGATCACCAAGGCCACCAATTCGGTGATCTGGCGGATCTCGTTGTTCTATCTGCTGTCGATTTTCCTCGTCGTGGCATTGGTGCCATGGAATCACAGCGGCCTGGCTGAAGTCGGTTCCTACCAGACCGTGCTGGACATGATGGGCATTCCGAACGCCAAGATGATTGTCGATATCGTGGTGTTGATCGCCGTGACCAGCTGCCTTAACTCGGCGCTGTACACCGCTTCGCGGATGCTGTTCTCCCTGGGCAAACGCGGTGATGCGCCGGCTGTTGCCAAGCGCACTACGCAAAGCGGCACGCCTTATTGGGCGGTGATGTTGTCTACGGGCGCGGCGTTCCTGGCTGTTTTTGCCAACTATGTCGCCCCGGCAGCGGTGTTCGACTTCCTGCTCGCCAGCTCCGGTGCCATCGCGCTATTGGTGTACCTGGTGATCGCCGTTTCGCAATTGCGCATGCGCCAGAAGAGCATCGCGGCAGGTGAGAGCGTGGCCTTCCAGATGTGGTTGTTCCCATGGCTGACCTGGGCGGTGATCGTGTTCATCGTTGCGGTGCTGGGCGTGATGCTGATTCAGGAATCCCATCGCGTGGAAATCCTCGCCACTGGCTTGCTCAGCCTGCTGGTCGTCGCCGCTGGCCTGTTCGTTGCCCGCCGCCGCAAGATTGAACGGGCTGGCAAGGTTGTGTTGAGCTGACATCGCACATGTAGGAGCCAACTTATGTGGGAGCGAGCTTGCTCGCGAAGCGTCCTGACATCGCCTCGCCAACAAGTTGGCTCCTACAAAATCAACGCATCCGGTACAGCACCGAACGCCCTGTCACTTGATGCTTGATCACGGCCAGCAAATGCAGGATCACCAACACGGCAAGTAGCGCACAGAGAAGGTGATGCACGCTTTGCAGCTCGGCCAGGGTGGGCGTTGAGTGAATCAGTTGAGGCATCGGGATCATCATCAGCAGGATGACCGGGTGATTCATCATCAGAACCCCAGTGATCAGCACGCCCGCAATCAGCAGATACAGCGCGCTGTGGGTTACCCGTGCCAGTGTCGCCTGAGCTGACTTGGCGGTTGTTGCAGGTGCTGGCGCCTTGAGGTGCAGCCAGAAGCGCCAGGCGAAGAAGGGGATGAACAGCGTAGATACTTGCGGATTGAGCGCTTCGACCCATTGACGCAGCGCATCGCCCTTGGGCAGCAGCGCCACGCCGAAACCGCTGACGGTCGCCCAGATGATGACCAGGGCGGACAACCAGTGCAGGAAAACCCGAACGCTTGAGTAAGTCTTGGGTCGGCCTGTCGTAGGATCAGCGGTTGGTGTTGTGCTGTTCATTGCGTTCAACGTTGCGCTCGCTGTTGAGAAATAGAGTCATTCTCTTTAAGCAGCGTAAGCTATGCCCTGAAGCGCTCGATGTAAATTAAATAACAGCGTTGAAAATTGATCTGGCTCAGCGAGCCGGCTTCTCGTTGCGCTTGAGCAGCAGGCGCGAGGCTTCGTTGTAGTCAGTTGCAGAAGGTCCTACGCGGAGTCCTACGTCATTCAGAGATAATTCAGTCAAGCCGAATGGCTCGCTTCCTCTTATCTAGGTCTAACAATTTTTCTAGTTTCACGCCCTCACGATTCTTTGGCTGAATCGCTCTGTGGGGGCGAATGATCAATGAAGCAAGTAGGGAAGTCCCGAAGCTGTTCCTGTTCATGTTGTGTGAGCATAAGGTCACCGACCAAGGAGTTTCTGGAGCGACAGCGTCAGCTGCGCGGAGCCGAAGATGTCCGCCGACAGCAGGCGGCGAGGGCTGCTGACGAGGCCCGGATGCAGGAGGATTTACGCCGTTGGGAGGAGCGCGAAGAAGCCAGGCGGCTTGAGCCACCAATCGTTCAGCAATGCACTTTTGCCAAATCACTGATGGTGCCCAGGGGGCAAGCCTGTTATCCAAGTGCGAAGGCGCCGTTTGAAGGGCTGAGCAATTACGGTGATTTTGCTGTGCTCAGTACGGCTGAAGAGATCACCGATGATGGTGCCACGCTGCATTTCATCGGTGGCTCGGTAGATGCGCTTACCCTGTCGGGGCGACTGGGCAAAGGTGCGTTGTCATTAGTGCGTACTGTCCCGGTTGCTGTCAGTGGTGCGGGAGCCGCAGCAATTGCTGGTGCAGCAGGCAGCTCCGTGGCGGGTGGTCTGCTGGCGGGAACCGTCGCCATGCTGATACCCAATTGGTCCTTGGCTCCCGATGCAGCTTTCTACACACGCGAGGACTTCGCGGACCTGACGACAGCCACTACCGGCGTTCGCATCAATATCAAATACCTGCCAGAACAATCCGTCAGTGCGTTCGGGGTTTACACCGGCGCTAACCGGGCTTGGCGTAGCGTGCCGCTGATTGCTGCCACCGGGCAGGGTGAACAGCTAGTCGCCGATATGGGTGACGGCATCGGGCTGATCTGGACGCCCGCTGCTGGCACCCGTGACAAACCAGCCATTCCCGCCCTTGAAGGCGCGCCACAATTACCTGGCCCGCTTGTGTACCCCGAAGCCGAGCAGGCTGAGCGGATCTATAAACACCCGGTCCTCGAACAGGACTTTCGCGACGCCATTATCTGGTTCCCCACCAGACCAGAACTGTCGCCTATCTATCTCTCCCTCAGCGTGCGCAATGCGCCGGGTGTAGTGACCGGTAAAGGCGAGGATGTAATCGGGATCTGGTTGGCGGGTGCAGGCCAAGGTCTTGGTGTACCAATCCCGACGTGGATTGCGGATAAGCTGAGAGGGCGGGAGTTTTCAAGTTTTGATCTGTTCAGGAAGGCGTTTTGGGGTGAAGTCGCGAACGATTCGGCATTGAGTAGCCAATTTACTACGTCGAATCTAGCCGCTTTAAAGAAAGGGTATGCACCAGTGACAACTGCTTTAGGGCAGGCGGGAAAACGAATGTCCTTTGAATTACACCATGTTGATAGGGTTGCCGACGGCGGTCCTATTTATGATGTCGACAACATTAGAGTCACTACGCCTAAGAATCATATTGATATTCATCGGGAGCTAAAGTGATGGATGAAAAAACTAAACTTTCGGATTATACCGAACATCAGTTCATGAAGTTTATTGAGGCAATACTGGATGCTGAGACTGAGAGTCAGCGCGACGAGCTGCTTTATCATTTCAAGACTGTTGTTCCACATCCAGCAAGTACCGATCTTCTGTTTTATCCCGAGGATGGTGCAGATGATTCAGCAGAGGGAGTAGTGCGAACCATACAGGAATGGTGCTTGGCGAATGGCCATCCTGGCTTCAAACCGCGCTTTTGATCCGCGTTATCAGCTATGCCAGATGGAGCCTCACAAATGTGAGGCTTGGGCAGCCCACGCGGCGCGAGTGGCAGTGAAAGAACAGGTAGCCGCGAGTCGGCATCAGTCAACTGATCACCGAATCGGTCTCGGTAGCACCATGGCCTGAAGCAAGTTGGCTCAGCGAGCCGGCTTCTCGTTGCGCTTGAGCAGCAGGCGCGAGGCTTCGTTGTAGTCGGTCTGGAACGAAGTGCTGCCGATCCATTCAATCGCCGTGTCTTCGTCTTCTTCGTAGAACATCGCCCGGTAGGTAATCAGCAGGCCCATCATGAAGTCGGTGGCTGGCTCTTCGTCTTCTTCGGCGATGACCAGTTCCAGCACCGGGTATTGCAGGAACACCACGCACATCGCCAGCTGGCTGATGTTGTGCGCGGCTTTCATGGTCTGGAACAAATCATCGAAGTCGGCAGGGTCGAAGCCGTTTTCTTCAATGTCCTTGAAGTCGAAGGTGCTCAAGTCGATTTCGACGTCATCGAATGGCTGGTTGACCAGCGGCGAAGCGAAGACCGGATGCACAACGTTTTGCACCGGTTTGCTGGAGCGGTTCTGCTTGGCCTTGGCTTTCGCTCGTTGGGCGCGTTTGTGCTGCTTGTCTGGCGAGGCCATGGGCTTGGGTCCTGTTGCGGTCGAAGGTTCACAGGCCGCTATTGAAACGCAGACAGTTGGATTTACCAAGGCGCTATTTACTGACGCCTTCGCGATATTGACCTGGCGACTGCCCCGTCCAGCGTCTGAATGCGCGGCTGAAGCTGCTGGTGTCGGCAAATCCAAGCAGATAGGCAACCTCGCTCAATGAATTGCGCGGATCACTCAGATGCTGCAACGCCAGATTCTGTCGCACCTCGTTCAGCAGCAGATCATAGCGGCAACCTTCATCCGCCAGATGCCGCTGCAAACTGCGCAGACTGACATGCAACGTCTGGGCAATGCGTTCAGCAGAGGGTTCGCCTTCGGGCAGCTGCGCTTCGATGATGGCGCGTACGCGACGTTCCCAGGTCAGCGGCTGGAGTTGCTCAAGGGTGCGGTTGAGCACGGTTTCGTTGTGCTGCGCCAGTTCCGGGTTGCCGTCGTCCAGATGGCTGTCGAAATCGGCACAGTCGAACTCCAGCAGATTCTCCTCGGCGGCAAAGAATATCGGCGCCCGGAACACCTGGCGCCAGGGCGTAGGATCCGCCGGTTCCGGACGTTGCAGGTGCACCGCCAGCGGCGCATAGGTTCTTCCCAGCCGGTTGCGGCAGGTGCGCACGTAAATGGCGGCAAACGCGTCCAGCGCTTCATGAGCTGGCGCTGGGCTATCGACCGGCACGCGGAAACGGAACCGGTAACGGTCTCCGGCGCGTTGCAGGTCCAGTTCGAGCGCATCGCTGACCACCGGGTGATAACGCACGATGCGCTCGAACACCTCGCGCAACGACCCGCTGGCTACCAGCGCATAACCCAGCGCATGGAAGGTGGTCGGGCTCACAAACCGGGAAACCCGCAAGCCAATGGCCGGATCGCCGCTGGCCTGGACCGCCAGTTGCCACAGGCGCGTGGTGTCGCTCACCGGATAGCGGGCGTTGGGATCGTCCATCAATTGCGGGTCCAGCCCAGCCGCTCGACACAGCGCAACGCTGTCCAGGCCCAAAGCATCGAGCTGCTTGCGCAAGGCGCGGGTCCAGCTGGCGAGGATGCTTGGTTCGTGCATACAGATTGGCGCTTCCGGTCAACAGGTTGGCGTGAGGGGGCGCGCGGTGTTCCGCAAGTCCGCGCACAGTGCTTTCACTTCATACCTAGAGGATGGAAGCATGCACGACACTTCTGCAAGTCCCGCCAGACTGAATGCGCAGCAGCGATCAGCACATATTCGCGCCGTGGTAATGGAGCGCGGTGAAGAACTGCGGGCGCGCTATCCGATTCTTCGTCATCAGGACGCGATTGGCGTTGGCATCTTGCTGTTCGCCCTGACGGGCATGATCGCCAGCGCCGCCTTGTACATCGGCGGCTATGTGGCCTGGTGGGTGTGCCTGCTGCTCAACGGGTTTTTCGCGTCCCTGACCCACGAACTTGAACACGACCTGATCCACAGCATGTATTTCCGCAAGCAGCGCATCCCGCACAACCTGATGCTGGCGCTGGTCTGGCTAGCGCGCCCCAGCACCATCAATCCGTGGATTCGTCGACATCTGCACCTCAACCACCACAAGGTTTCCGGCACCGAGGCCGACATGGAAGAGCGCGCCATCACCAACGGCGAACCTTGGGGCCTGGCGCGGCTGCTGATGGTCGGTGACAACGTGATGTCCTCGCTGATCCGCATGCTGCGAGCGAAAACCCCCGCGCACAAACTCAGCATTCTCAAGCGCACCCTCAAAGTCTATTTCCCGCTGGCCTTGCTCAACTGGGGCTGCTGGTACGTATTTCTAGGCTTCCACGCAGCCAACGGCGTTGCCGGTTTGCTCGGCTCACCGATTGTCTGGTCGGCGGACACAATGGCGGTCATGCAAGTGATCGACATCGCGGTCGTGGTGCTGGTCGGTCCCAATGTCCTGCGCACGTTTTGCCTGCACTTCGTCAGCTCGAACATGCACTACTACGGCGACGTCGAGCCTGGCAACGTGCTGCAGCAGACCCAAGTCATGAACCCGTGGTGGATGTGGCCGATGCAAGCGTTCTGCTTCAACTTCGGCAGCACCCATGGCATCCACCACTTTGTGGTCAAGGAGCCGTTCTACATCCGCCAGATGACCAGCCCGGTGGCACACAAAGTCATGGCCGAAATGGGCGTGCGCTTCAACGACTTCGGCACGTTTGCCAGGGCGAATCGATTTGAGCGGGAGGAGGCGCGGGTTTAACAGGGGTTTCAGTGGGCGTGCGGACTCCGGTAGGGCCGGACTTGTCCGGGAAGGCGTCGGTTCAGGCACTGGAGGTGGGGCAGGTGTATTGAGGTTGGCTGGCCTTTTCGAGGACAAGTCCCCTCCTACCGGCTTTGCGTATGACTGTAATGCCGCTCGAAGTCGGTCAGGCGAATTGTTGGAGACAGACCGCCCAGCCGTTCATGCTCCACTTTCGTCAGTTCGCGCGGAGCGCCAGGACCGATCAATCTTCGGGGTCTTTAGGCTCTTCAGGTCTCCACCGCTGGATAAGCTCCGCCATGCCAGCGACGATTGTGTCGGAATTGCTCTCCAGGACCGCCAGATAGCTACGGATGCTGTCGGATGTCTCTTGGTCACCTTGGTGCTCGATCCACATACGAACCTCACCCACGGCCAAGGCGATGGCGTTGATGTTCTGATTAAAGCGCGCGAGCAGGATAGGGGTAGGGTCATCGGGTAGTGGCATGGTGTTTCCTCCGTATAGAGAGGAAAGCGTAGAGCATGGGCAAGAGCCAGTAACGCAGGCTGACGAATTGCAGGCAAAGAAAAGCCCGCGATGGGGATCAGCGGGCTCAAGGTGTTGAAGGAGCTGAATAGACCATACAGGCCGAGACGTGAAAAGCTCGTGAACGACCGGAATGAAAAAGCCCGGCGCTCGGCCGGGCTAGTCGTTCAAGATTCGTGCTGAACTGGAATCTAACTTTCTATCCAAAATCCGCAAGGGAGCGGTAGGAATCGCAGACAACAAAAACCCGCACAAGGCGGGTTTTTTGGGTTTCAGATGATTGTGTAGCACCACCTGAATCTAATTAGTGGTGCCCAGAGACGGAATCGAACCGCCGACACGGGGATTTTCAATCCCCTGCTCTACCGACTGAGCTATCTGGGCAACGGGGCGCATTAGACGTTTTTTTCTGGGGGTCGTCAAGCGTGTTTTTTAAAAAATTTGAATTATTACCGTCGCTTACGACCCGCATTGCTGGAAACGCTTTATTTTTCGGGGGGAACGTAGCCGTCGGCCTTGGCGTATTCCTCGCCGGAAAGGAACTTGTCCATCTCGGTTTGCAGGAATTTACGGTCTTCGGCGTTCATCATGTTCAGGCGACGTTCGTTGATCAGCAGGGTCTGGTGTTTCTGCCAGTCGCCCCAGGCTTTCTGTGAGACGTGATTGAAAATGTCTTCGCCTTTGGCGCCAGGGTAAGGGGCGCGTTCCAGGCCGGGCAGTTCTTCTTTGTATTTGCGGCACATTACGGTGCGGGTCATGACGACTCTCCTGCATTCAATACGTCGGCTGCGCGTTTCAGCAGCTTCTTCACCGGGGCGGCAAGGCCCAGGCGCGGCGGGGTGGCGAGGTTATACCAGAGCCAGTCGGCCTCGGCCACGTGGTGAGCGGACTCCTCGACCTGGACCAGCCAGGGTTCGATGCTCAGGCGAAAGTGGCTGAAGGTGTGGATCAGCCCCGGCAGTTCGTGGTGTTTGCCCAGCTCCAGCGAGTGTTGCAGGGCCAGGTGTTGCAGATCGGCGAAGTCATCCAGTTCCGGAAGGCTCCACAATCCGCCCCACAAACCCGTGGAAGGCCGGCGATAAAGCAGAATCGCGCCATCGCGGTTGGCGAGCATCGGCATCAGCGTGCGCTTCTGCGGGACGTCCTTGCGCGGTTTGGGGATCGGGTAGCGGGTTTCCAGGCCCAGTAGGTGCGCTTCGCAGCCACTTTCCAGCGGGCACAGCAGGCACGTGGGTTTGCTGCGGGTACACAACGTTGCGCCCAGATCCATCATCGCCTGAGTGTAGTTATTGACCCGCGCGTGGGGCGTGAAGCGCTCGGCAGTGGCCCAAAGCTGTTTGGCGACCTTCGGCTCGCCGGGGTAACCCTCTTGTGCCGTGTAGCGCGCCAGAACGCGTTTGACGTTGCCGTCGAGGATCGGCGCGCGCAGGCCCATGCTCAGGCTGGCGATGGCGCCCGCGGTGGACAGGCCGATGCCGGGCAGCAGGATGAGTTGTTCCACATCCCGGGGGAATTCGCCGCCGTGCTCAGCGACGACGATTTTTGCGGTCTTTTGCAGATTGCGCGCGCGGGTGTAATAACCCAGGCCGGTCCACAGGTGCAGCACTTCGTCTTCCGGCGCTTCGGCCAGGGCTTGCACGGTGGGCAGTGCCTCCATGAAGCGGTCGAAGTAGTTGAGCACGGTGCTGACCTGGGTCTGCTGCAACATGATTTCCGACACCCACACCCGATACGGCGTGATGCCTTGTTGCCAAGGCAAGTCGTGGCGACCATAGCGGTCGTACCAGTCCAGTACAGCGGTGGAAAATTGCTCGGGTTGCATTGCTTGATCCGGGTTGATCTGGAGGCGTATGGGTTGTTTTAGGCGCGGCTGTGTAGGAGCGGCTTTAGCCGCGAGACTTAATTCTCGCGGCTAAAGCCGCTCCTACAGATACACCGACAGCCGGTCGTACAAATCGGCAGCGTGTCTAGCGCTTGAACAGCCCACGCAACGCGTCCTTGAGTTCCGGGCTGACTTTGTCGCCGAGTTTCTCTTCGATCTTGTCACCCAGCTTGTCACCCGCCAGTTTCGCGGCGACCTGGCCGAGGCCTTCCTTGTCCAGGCGGCACGCCTTGGCGCCCAGTTCCAGCGGGCCACGGCAGCGCACTGGCCACTCGATGCCGACATAACGCGGATTCACTTCGCACGCTGGATCAGGCATGTCGGTCTTGTCACCTTCGATGACGATGCCCACGCGATAGTTCATGCCCAGCACGCGCAGGTCCACGTCGCCATCGCCGTTCACGGTCAGGCCGGGAATCCGCACTTTGAGGTCAGGGTTGCTGGCCACGCCGTTACGGAACACCAGATTGCCGTTGAGCTGCTGGAAAGGCGTGTCCTTGCCGCGCGGTTCGCCGCTGAGGGTTTTGCGGTTGAGCAGGGAAATGCCCTGGCACAGCTGTTGTTCAAGGTTGGCGTTGACCAGCACGCCATTGTTGAGCACGAAGCTGGCGGTGCCGTTGAGGCTGTCGATCAGGGCTTTTTCGCTGTTGCCCTTGCCGTTCAAGTCACTGTTGAGGGTGAGCAGGCCTTTGACCGGCGGGGTTTGGCCCTGGCTTTGCAGAACGCTTTCAATCGGCACTTTGGCGACGCGGGTCTGAACGCTGACCAGCGGCACGTCCGGGCGCACGTCAAGGTTGCCTTTGACTTCGAAATTACCGTTGTATAGATCGCCACGCAGGCTTTCGAGGCTGACCACGCCGTCAAGCGCCTGGGTTTTGAGTGCAGCGTTCTGAATCGGCAGCTTGTCCAGCGTCAGCGTGCCGAAACTGAGGTCGGCATCTACATCCAGTTTGCGCATGCGCTCCAGCGGCAGCAGTTTGCTGGTGCTCCAGGCGGCCTTGGTAGGTTGCGCCGGCAGCGGCGTCGTACCCGCGCCGGCGACAGCAGCAGCTTCACCACTCTGAACTTCGGTTTTGCGCGCGGCTTTTGCCCCTTTGGTTTCTTCGCTTTCGGCCGGACGATAGCGGTCGGCATTGAACGTGTCGCCCTTGAGTTGCAGGCGCAGCGCCTGTTTGGCGAAGTCATCCACGGCGATGCGCCCGGTGAAGGCGCTGTTATCGACTTTCAGATTCAAGTCTTCCAGTGCAACGCTGGTTGGCGTGCCGGTCAGGCGGGTGACCATTTCGACCTTGCTCAGGCTGCCTTCAGCCATGGCCGGCAGCGTCTGGCCAACGCTGTCGAGGAAGGTGCGCAGGTCAAACTGGGCAATCGACAGGCCTCCGCTGAGTTGCGGGGTTTTATCCAGTTCGCGAACGTGCAGTTCACCCAAGGCGCGTAATTGGTTGGCGGACAGCTTGAGGCTGGTCCATTCGGCGACGTTCGCTGCCAGATCGACCAATAATTGCCCTTGGGCCGCGAAGGTCACGGTTTTGCCTTGCAGCGGTTCGCCCGAGGCTTCGCCGGACAAACGCATGTCTTCGAATTGATAACGCTTGAGCGCCCGGTCCAGGCGCAGCTCGCCAACCAGTTCGGTCTTGGCGCGCATCACTGGCTGGTTGGTGGCCAGGAATGCAGTCAGTTTGATCGGAATCTCGGCGCCTTCGTGGATGGCGCCGGTGCTCAGCTGGATGCTTTCGGCACTGAAGGACTGGCCTTTGCGCGCATCGGTGTATTCGACCCGTGCGTTGTTGACGGTCAGGCTGTCGATATCCAGGCGGATGGGCTGCGAGGCCTTGTCGGGCCGGGTCGCAACGGCTGGGCTGTTGTCGGTGGGCGGTGGTGTGGCGCCGGGTTCGGCAGGTGCGGGTTTGCCGATATCTTCCCAGTTGCCATGACCGTTTTCGTCGCGATTGAGGCTCAGGTTCAAGCCTTCGACACGTACGTCGCTCATCTGTACCTGGCGGCGCAACAGCGGCAGCACGCGCACGGACAGACCGAGCATTTGCAGATCGGCGAAAGGTTTGGTGGGGTTGGTCAGGGTTGCGACGCTGGCTTCATGCAGCTCCAGGCCCAGCCATGGAAACAGGCTCCAGCCGATGTCGCCGTTGAGCGTGAGCTCCACGTTTGCCTTGTCGCGTGCCAGTTGGCGAATCTCGTCTTTATAGTCGTTGGGATCAAACAGATGACTCAGGGCGAAACCGAGAGCCACGATGATCAGCAACAGCCCGAGAACAAACAGTCCCAGGATTTTGCCGAACGCTTTCATGGGCGAGTCCTTGTATTCGACGTTCAAAATATGCCCGCGAGTATAACGTCCTCACGCAGGTATCGGGCCTTGGATGCCTCACGCACAGCTTGTCCCAGGCTTAGGCACTGGGGAAATCTGCAACTCTACGTGGAGTTTGGCCGCCAGAGTCTGGACTTCGAGAGCCTCGGCGGTTGCCAGCAAGCGTAGCGTGCAACCGGCATCTTCGGCCGATTTCTGCGCATGAATTACCAGACGTTCGGCGACCCCGCGCCGGCGGGTGAGGGCGCGCACGCACAGGTGCGACAGTTCCCAGACTTGAGCGTGCCTTTGCAGGCGAGCTGCGCCCAGCAAGCGGTCGTTGAAGCGCGCGGCGATGAGCGTGTTGTGATCCAGCGCCGATTCAATGAGTTGTGATGCATCGCTGAACGGTGCGAAGAGCCAGGGCGGTGCGTCTCGATAGATCTTCTGTAAATCCCCCTGGTCCTGGTAAGTGGCCGACTGCAGGGACTCGACAACGATAGGCATGATGTTTCCTTTTGCGGCGTGAAGGCGTCTGGATAGTGCTCAGCCGGCAACGCTCTAATTGGCGTCAAAAAACTGATGGCAGGTTGCCTCTAGTGCTGCAGCAAATGCTAATCTCTCGCTTTTGGTGCAATAGGTGCGTCGTTTTGTCACGTAACTGGAAATGGCGCCGATAAGAGAGCTGTTGCCCGTGCGAATGGACTCTGTGTGCAGCAACCAAGGCCTTGCGAGTTATACACAATTGGGGAATACAAAAATGAGTTCAAGCACTGTGTTGGACGGCTCTGCCGTGCAGCCTGCGTTCTTGTCCAAAGAGCGCATCATCGCCAAACCCGGTTTCAACCGTTGGCTGGTTCCACCTGCGGCACTGGCAATCCATCTGTGCATCGGCATGGCGTATGGTTTTTCGGTGTTCTGGTTGCCGCTGTCGAAGTCCGTTGGCATCACCGCACCTGTCGCTTGCGCACCTGATATGAGCTTCTTCGCGCAGATTTTCTCGTCTGCCTGCGACTGGCCGATCTCGATGCTCGGCTGGATCTATACCCTGTTCTTCATCTTCCTGGGTTGCTCGGCGGCCATTTGGGGTGGCTGGCTGGAGCATGCGGGTCCACGCAAGGCTGGCGTTGTTTCGGCATTGTGCTGGTGCGGAGGCCTGTTGATATCAGCGCTTGGGGTGTACACGCACCAGATATGGCTGATGTGGATAGGCTCGGGCGTGATCGGCGGCATTGGTCTGGGCCTTGGTTACATTTCGCCGGTCTCGACCCTGATCAAGTGGTTCCCGGACAAGCGCGGCATGGCTACCGGCATGGCGATCATGGGTTTCGGTGGCGGCGCGATGGTCGGCGCACCGTTGGCAGCAGCCTTGATGGGGCATTTCGCTTCGGCCGGCAGTGTCGGCGTCTGGCAGAGCTTCGTGGTGATGGCGGTGATTTACTTCGTCTTCATGATCGGCGGCGCCTTGTCTTATCGCGTTCCGCCAACCGGCTGGAAACCTGAAGGCTGGACTGCTCCGGTCAAGAAAGCCAGCAACGCGATGATCACCCACCGTCACGTGCATGTGAACGTGGCCTGGAAAACCCCGCAGTTCCGTCTGGTCTGGCTGGTGTTGTGCCTGAACGTTTCGGCAGGTATCGGCATTCTCGGCATGGCTTCGCCGCTGTTGCAGGAAGTGTTCGCCGGCAAACTGCTGGGCAATGGCTTGACCTTCAGTCAGCTCGATGGCGATCAGCTGAAGCAGATCGCGGCTATCGCTGCGGGCTTCACTGGTTTGTTGAGTCTGTTCAACATTGGCGGACGGTTCTTCTGGGCATCGTTCTCGGATTACCTGGGTCGTAAAAACACTTACTTCGTGTTCTTCGCGCTGGGCTTTGCGCTGTATGCGTTGATTCCGGGCATGGGCCATCTGGGCAACATCGCGCTGTTCGTCGGTGCGTTCTGCATCATTCTGTCGATGTACGGCGGCGGCTTCGCAACGGTTCCGGCTTATCTGGCCGACCTGTTCGGTACGCAGATGGTCGGCGCGATCCATGGTCGTCTGCTGACGGCATGGGCAGCGGCGGGTGTGTTGGGTCCGGTGTTGGTCAACTACCTGCGTGAGTATCAGCTGAGCCACGGCGTTGCTCGTGCCGATGCCTACGACATCACCTTGTACATCCTCGCCGGTCTGTTGGTGTTGGGCTTTATCTGCAACCTGCTGG
This sequence comes from Pseudomonas syringae, assembly GCF_001698815.1. Classification (GTDB taxonomy): domain Bacteria; phylum Pseudomonadota; class Gammaproteobacteria; order Pseudomonadales; family Pseudomonadaceae; genus Aquipseudomonas; species Aquipseudomonas syringae_A. Next base: position 77,773 of record NZ_LGSI01000066.1, read on the forward strand.
TACGTCCGGTTGCCGACAAGTACTTCATGACCGATGCCGAGCTGGCTGCAGAACAAGCAATCGGCCACGACAAGGGTGCGGATCACACCACCGTACTTGAGTGGAAAGCCAATCCATCCACCAAGCCGCTCGCTATCGCTGCCTGGCTGGCAGTGGGCATTCCGTTGGCGTGGGGTGTGTGGGTGACATTGCAGAAGACTGCGGTGTTGTTTCACTAAGACTGACGCCGCGCCTACCGACGTGTAGGACCGGCTTTAGCCGGGAGCGTGGCATTTCTGACAACGGAAATGCCGCGTTCCTGTTGTCCTTCTCGCGGCTAAAGCCGCTCCTACGAGGGAGCGTTTTTAGCCGTCGACCGCCAATAACCCCCGTAATTCGTCGTCTTCTTCCTTTCCCTTCTTCTGTTTGCTTCATGCCAGGCGCCTTCTAGGCCTATAATGATCGCCTTTTTTCGCCCAATGATTTTGCGGAGCTGGTGATGGCCGAACGTAAGGCGTACGTCGAGCGCAATACTCTGGAAACCCAGATCAATGCCTCGATCAACCTGGATGGCACCGGAAAGGCCCGATTTGATATCGGTGTGCCTTTTCTTGAGCACATGCTCGACCAGATCGCCCGGCACGGGCTGATCGACCTGGATATCAACTGCAAAGGCGACCTTGAGATCGACGACCACCACACGGTGGAAGACGTCGGCATCACTCTGGGTCAGGCTTTCAGCAAAGCCATCGGCGACAAAAAAGGCATCCGTCGTTACGGCCACGCCTATGTGCCGCTCGATGAAGCGCTGTCGCGTGTGGTCATCGACTTCTCCGGCCGCCCTGGCCTGCAGATGCATGTGCCGTTTACCCGCGCTGTGGTCGGCGGTTTCGACGTGGACCTGTTCCAGGAATTCTTCCAGGGCTTCGTCAACCACGCCAATGTCTCCCTGCACATCGACAACCTGCGTGGCACCAACACTCACCACCAGATCGAAACCGTGTTCAAGGCTTTCGGCCGCGCGCTGCGCATGGCGGTTGAGCTGGACGAGCGCATGGCCGGGCAAATGCCTTCGACCAAGGGTGTGCTCTGATGCAGACGGTCGCGGTTATTGATTACGGCATGGGCAACCTGCACTCGGTCGCCAAGGCGCTCGAACACGTTGGCGCGGGCCGGGTTCACATCACCAGCGACGCCAATGTGATTCGCGAAGCCGACCGCGTGGTGTTTCCAGGCGTTGGCGCGATTCGCGACTGTATGGCTGAAATCCGCCGTCTTGGTTTTGATTCGCTGGTGCGGGAGGTCAGCCAGGATCGCCCGTTTCTCGGCATCTGCGTCGGCATGCAGGCCTTGCTCGACAGCAGCGAAGAAAACGGCGGCGTCGACTGCATTGGCATGTTTCCCGGCCAGGTGAAGTTCTTCGGCAAGGATTTGCATGAAGACGGCGAGCACCTGAAAGTGCCGCATATGGGCTGGAATGAAGTGGCGCAGGCGGTCGATCACCCGCTGTGGCACAACATCCCGGATCTGGCGCGCTTCTACTTCGTGCACAGTTTCTATATCGATGCCGCCAATCAGCGCCAGGTCGTTGGCCGTGGTCACTACAGCGTCGATTTCGCCGCCGCGCTGGCTGAAGGCTCGCGCTTTGCCGTGCAATTCCACCCGGAGAAGAGCCATACCCATGGCCTGCAACTGTTGCAGAACTTCGCCGCGTGGGATGGTCGCTGGTAATCGCCATGGCTAAAGCTAAAGGCAAGCCGCCGATCCTGACCCTCAGCGCAGAACATGAGCAGCAGGCTATCGACAAGCTCAAGCGCCTGTTCTCTCAGCGCTTCGAACTGGACCTGGGTTCGTTCGAGGTCGCCGAAGTGCTTGAGTTGTTCACCAACGAGATCGCCCCGCATTACTACAATCGCGCGATTTTCGATGTTCAACAGCATCTCAAAGAGCGGTTCGAGAGCATCGAAAGCGATTTGTGGGCGCTTGAAAAGAATTGAAGAATTGAACAACACGTAGGAGCGGCTTCAGCCGCGAGCAATATCGTGAGCTCGTGGCCCTTACGGCCCTCACGGCCCTCGCGGCTAAAGCCGCTCCTACGGTTCCCTTTGACGAAGGAAAAAGCATGCTGATTATCCCCGCTATCGATCTTAAAGACGGTGCCTGTGTGCGTCTGCGCCAGGGCCGGATGGAAGATTCCACGGTGTTCTCCGATGATCCGGTGGCCATGGCCGCCAAGTGGGTCGAAGGCGGCTGCCGTCGTCTGCATCTGGTCGATCTGAACGGTGCGTTCGAAGGTCAGCCGGTGAATGGCGACGTGGTGACTGCAATCGCCAAGCGCTACCCGAACCTGCCGATCCAGATCGGCGGCGGTATTCGTTCGCTGGAAACCATCGAGCATTACGTCAAGGCGGGCGTGAGCTACGTCATCATTGGCACCAAGGCGGTCAAGAATCCCGAGTTCGTCGCTGAAGCCTGTCGCGCGTTCCCTGGCAAAGTGATCGTCGGTCTGGATGCCAAGGATGGTTTCGTCGCCACCGACGGCTGGGCTGAAATCAGCACCGTGCAAGTGATCGATCTGGCCAAGCGTTTCGAAGCCGATGGGGTGTCGGCCATCGTTTATACCGACATCGCCAAAGACGGCATGATGCAGGGCTGCAATATCCCGTTCACTGCCGCCCTGGCTGCGGCAACGCGGATTCCGGTGATTGCCTCCGGTGGCATCCATAATCTGGGTGACATCCGTGCCTTGCTCGACGCGAAGGCGCCAGGGATTATCGGCGCCATCACCGGCCGTGCGATCTACGAAGGCACGTTGGATGTGGCTGAAGCTCAGGCGCTTTGCGACCAGTACCAACGCTAAATCGCTTTACGACGTAGGAGCGGCTTTAGCCGCGAGGGCGCCCTCCCGGCTGAAGCCGGTCCTACGGTCCAATCCGTTCTGGAGATCAAGCCCATGGCCCTGGCCAAACGCATCATCCCTTGCCTGGACGTCGACAACGGTCGTGTGGTCAAGGGCGTCAAGTTTGAGAACATTCGTGATGCGGGCGATCCGGTTGAAATCGCGCGTCTTTACGATGAGCAAGGCGCGGACGAGATCACCTTTCTCGACATCACCGCCAGCGTCGATGGCCGCGATACCACGCTGCATACCGTGGAGCGTATGGCGAGCCAGGTCTTCATCCCGCTGACCGTGGGCGGTGGCGTGCGTACCGTGCAGGACATCCGCAACCTGCTCAATGCCGGTGCCGACAAGGTTTCGATCAATACCGCAGCGGTGTTCAATCCGGAATTCGTTGCCGAAGCGGCGCAGCACTTCGGTTCGCAATGCATCGTCGTCGCCATCGACGCCAAGAAAGTTTCGCTGCCCGGTGAAACCCCGCGCTGGGAAATCTTCACCCACGGTGGTCGCAAGCCGACCGGGCTCGATGCCGTGCAGTGGGCGATGAAGATGGAAGAGCTGGGCGCCGGTGAAATCCTCCTGACCAGCATGGATCAGGACGGCATGAAAAACGGCTTCGACCTCGGCGTGACCCGGGCGATCAGCGATGCGCTGGGCATTCCGGTGATTGCGTCCGGTGGTGTTGGCAATCTGCAGCACCTGGCTGACGGCATCATCGAAGGCCACGCCAGCGCCGTATTGGCAGCGAGCATCTTCCACTTCGGCGAATACACCGTCCCCGAAGCCAAAGCGTATATGGCCAAGCGCGGGATTGTGGTGCGCTAAGATCAAAATCCGTTGGAGCGAGGCTTGCCCGCGAACGCGCGCTTTCAGTCAATGAATATGGCGACTGGGATACCGGTTCGCGGGCAAGCCTCGCTCCAACGGGATGAGTTTCCTCCCGGTTGCTGGCTATACGCAGTCCCTCTGGACAAGCACCCGACAGCGCTGCACTCTGTGCGCTGTCATGCGTCAGGAGGATGCACATGTTCAGATGCCGTCTTATTGCATTCGTAGCCTTCAGTTCATTGCTGGCGGGGGCGGTTCAGGCCGCGACGACTGGCGACGAGGGTGGGAGCGCGTCACCGACTTCCATCGTGTTGCTGACCGAAAACTTTCCGCCGTTCAACATGGCCGTCGACGGCAAGAACTTCGCTCAGGAAAGCAGCATCGACGGCATTGCTGCCGAGGTGGTGCGCGCGACGTTCAAGCGCGCGGGCATCGACTACAGCATGACGTTGCGTTTCCCTTGGGAGCGGGTTTACAAGCTGGCGCTGGAAAAACCCGGCTATGGCGTGTTCTCCACGACACGACTGCCGGAGCGCGAGCATCTATTCAAATGGGTTGGCCCGGTGGGTTCCTACGACTGGATCATGCTCGCCCGCGCTGACAGCCCCATCAAATTGACTACTCTGGAACAGGCCAAGGCCTACAAGATTGGTGCCTACAAAGGTGACGCCATCGGCGAGCGCCTGGCTTCTCAGGGTCTGAATCCGATCCTGCTGCTGCGTGATCGGGACAACGTGAAGAAACTCACCAGCGGCCAGATCGACCTGTGGGCCGTGGGCGATCCGGTGGGCCGCTATCTGGCGAAACTGGATGGCGTAACCGGGCTCAAGACGGTGCTGAAATTCAACAGCGCCGAGTTGTACTTGGCACTGAACAAGAACACCCCGGATGAAATGGTTGCCCGCTTGCAAACCGCGCTGGACCAGATCCGCGCTGAAGGCAAGATTGCCGAGATTCGTAGTCGGTTTGAGTAGGTGGTCTCAAGCAACACATAAACCCTGTTGGAGCGAGGCTTGCCCGCGAAAGCATTCGTTCAGCCAGCAGACATCTAGTGGATGTGCCGACCTCTTCGCGGGCAAGCCTCGCTCCAACGGACCATCTTTTTGCCCTACCGATAAACCCCATTCTTGCCATGCCCGGCCGTGGCTTCATTGCCGCGCACGCTGATCATCCGGCGCAGGTCGATCCAGTCGATGCCTTGGGCCTTGAGGTTGGGCAGTTCGCGTTCCAGCACGTCGAGGGTGACGGGGTAGGGATGGCCGATCATCACCGCAGAACCCTGCTTGTGCGCCAGCTTGATGGCGATCTGCAATTGGCGAGTGATGGCTTCGGAGGTGCGCTCGTCGTCGAGGAACACGTCCCGTGACACGCTCGCCAGGCCGATCTGCTGCGCCTGTGCAGCGGCGACGGTCTTGGCGCTGGTGCGGCTGTCGACGAAAAACATATGCCGACGTTGCAGTTCAGCCACCAGCCAACCCATGGCGACCGGCTCGGCGGTCATGCGGCTGCCCATGTGGTTATTCAGGCCTGCGGCATAAGGTACTTTGAGCAGCGCGGCGTTGAGTCGGCTTTCGAGTTCCGGCAAAGGTAGTTCCGGATGCCAGGCAAACGGGCCCGTCGCCGGGTCCATGGGCATGTGCAGCATGACGGTCTTGCCGGCCTTGTGAGCCTGACGGGCGAATTCGGTGGCGTGGGGCGTGTCCGGCATGATCGCCAGGGTTACCGGGCCGGGCAGCGCCAGGGCGCGTTGGTCCCGGACCGGGTTTTGCCCCAGGTCGTCGATGATCAGGCTCAGATAAGCCACCCGAGCCTGGGGTTTTTCCGCCACCGGCGACGCTGCTAGGGCAACGCCGCTGATGCCCCACGACAAGGCCAGCAGCCAAACGCACAGAAACGAGCGCATCGGTTATTTGCCGCGGGTGATACTCAGGCCCTTGAGCAAACTGAGCGCCTGGCTGAGCTGGAAGTCGTCGTCCTGCGGACGCGCCTTGCTGGCTCCGCCTTTGACGGTCGGTTTGTCCGCGCCGCCATTGCCGTTGCCCAGGTGACCGAGCAGGTCCGCTTCCTTGTAGTTCTCGCCATCGACTTCGTTGGTGACCTTGGCGCGGCGTACGACGATGTCCGGGTTGATGCCCTGCGCCTGAATCGAACGCCCGTTCGGCGTGTAATACAGCGCGGTGGTGATCTTCAGCGCGCGATCATTGTTCAGCGGCAGCACGGTTTGTACCGAGCCTTTGCCGAAACTGTCGGTGCCCATGAGGATGCCGCGTTTCTGGTCCTGCAAGGCGCCGGCAACGATTTCCGATGCTGATGCGCTGCCGCCGTTGATCAATACCACCAATGGCACGCCTTCGCTGGCGTCAGCCGGATCGGCCGAGAAGCGCAGTTCGGAATTGGCGATACGGCCCTTGGTGTAGACGATCAGGCCTTTGGTCAGGAAGTGATCCGCGACTTCGACCGCCGACTGCAGCACGCCGCCGGGGTTGTTGCGCAGGTCCAGGACCAGGCCGCTCATCTTCTTGCCGTTGTCCTTGCGCAGCTTGGCCAGGGCCTTGCCGACTTCTTCGCCGGTCTTGACCTGGAACTGGGTGATGCGGATATAGCCGTAGCCGTTTTCCAGCATCTGCGCCTTGACGCTCTTGACCTGAATGGTCGCCCGCGCCAGCGTCACGTCGAACGGCGTGCCGCCGTCGCGCACCAGCGTCAGGGTGATTTTTTCGCCGATCTTGCCGCGCATCTTGTCGACCGCTTCCTGCATGGTCTGACCTTGCGTCGGCGCGCCGTTGATCTTCACGATCAGGTCGCCGGCTTCGATGCCCGCTTTGGAGGCCGGGGTGTCATCGATAGGCGAAACGACTTTGACGAAGCCGTCTTCGACGCCCACTTCTATGCCCAGGCCGCCGAACTCGCCGCTGGTGCTTTCCTGCAACTCCTGGAAATCTTCCGGGCCGAGGTAGGCCGAGTGCGGGTCAAGGTTGCTGAGCATGCCTTTAATGGCGTTCTCCAGCAGCGTCTTGTCGTCCACCGGTTCGACATAGGCGGCCTTGATCCGGTCCATGACCTCGGCAAAGGTGCGCAGCTCTTCCAGCGGCAAAGGCGCCTTGGCTGGCGCTACCGGCGCAGCGGCGGGGGCAACCTTGACCTCAGCAGCCTGAGCCAGTGGGGAGCCGATAACGATGGCAATAGCGAAAGCCAGCGAGGTGAGGCGGGACAGATACGGCATGTCTAACGAACTCCTGAAGTTGATACCGACTTATCCTTGAGTGCGGCACCATTGGGCCGGATCACTTGGGCGACCCTGCTGACGAATAGCGAAATACAACGCTGTAGCTTCTTGACCGCCACTGTTGCCTACCGTGGAAATTGCTTCACCTGCTTTAACAACGTCACCCGCCTGCTTGAGCAAACTCTGATTGTGACCGTACAAACTCAAATAGCCGTTGCCATGGTCGAGAATGACCAGAAGCCCCGAGCCGCGCAACCAGTCCGCGAACACCACGCGACCGCCGTGTACGGCATGCACCTGGCTGCCCGCAGCGGCATTGATCATCACGCCATCCCAGGTCGAACGGGCATCATCGCCACGGGCTTCGCCGAAGCGCGCTAACAATCGACCATCAACTGGCCATGGAAGTTTGCCCTTGGCCTCTGCAAAAGGCCCGCCATAGGAAACTCCAGCGCTGGAAACCAGTGCGCCGGGCGACTTGACCGGACGGCGCGGTGCCTCGTCGACCTCTTCCTTGCTGTCATCACGGCTCTTGTTTCGCTCCGCCAGGGCCTGAGCCTGGGCTTCACGCTGGCGCTGTTCTTCAGCCTCGCGTGCGGCAATCAGAGCTTTCTGGCGCGCTTCTTCGGCTTCGCGAGCCTGGCGCGCCAGTGTTTCTTCAATAGTCTTGAGGACTTTGGCCAGATCGGCCTGATCCTGCTGCCGCGATTGCAGTTTCTGATCGCGAGCCTTGTAATCCTGATTCAGCTTGGCCAGCACCTTCTGGCGTTCCTGGCGAACCTTGTCGAGTTCCTCGCGCTGGTCATCCAGCGTGCTTTTCTGGACGAGTAATTGCGCCTGTTGCAGGTCGATGTCTTTGCCGACTGCCGCCAGTTGGCGCAACGTTTCGTTGAACGTGTGCAACTGCGCTAGACGCGCCTGACTCATGTAATCGTAGTAGGTCAGCGTGCGGGCGAATTTTTCCGGGTGTTGCTGATTAAGCAGCAGTTTCAGGTATTCCTGGCGACCGCTCTGATAAGCGGCACGTGCCTGAATGGCGATCAGCCGTTGTTGCTCAACGCGCTGGGCCTGCAGCTTCTTTTTTTCCTGGTCGAGCCGTTGCAGCTCGACTTCGGTCTTTTTTAGTTCCTTTTGCAGGACCTCGACCTGCTTTTCCAGCTTACCCATTTCGGTTTCAGTGCCGCGCAGATCCTTTTGGACGCCGGTTTTTTCTTCCTGCAACTTGCCCAGGGCTTTTTGCAGCTCAACGACATCCTGACGCGCAGCATCAATCTGTTTTTGGGTTTGCGCACGCTCATCATCGGCAAACGCCGGATTGAGCAGGCAGATCAGGGCAAAGGCGATAAAGGCGCGGAGCATGAGGGTGGGCGATACCGAGGAATTGTGAGAAAAAATGACAGGCCTAGTATGCCCGCCATAACTAGCAAAAAAAATGCCTCTTCATTAAAGCTTTGAGGCCATACAGATAAAAAACCGGCATTGTCGTTGCCAACAAGCCGGTTCCGAGTCTTTACTCAGCCACGAGGATCGAGTGGCCGGTCATTTCTTCGGGTTTTGGCAGTCCCAGCAGTTCAAGCATAGTCGGCGCGACGTCGGCCAGCACGCCGCCTTCGCGCACCTTGAGCTTGCGCTTGCCGATATAGATGAAGGGCACCGGTTCGGAAGTGTGAGCGGTGTGGGCCTGGCCGGTGTGATCGTCGGTCATTTGCTCGACGTTGCCGTGGTCAGCCGTGACCAGCGCTTCGCCGCCGACCTTTTCCAGTGCTTCGGCGATACGTCCGACACAGACATCCAGATATTCAACGGCTTTGATCGCTGCTTCCATGATGCCGCTGTGCCCAACCATGTCGCCGTTGGCGTAGTTGACCACGATCACGTCGTAACGCTGATGCTCGATGGCGTCGACGATACGGTCGGTGACTTCCGGCGCGCTCATTTCCGGCTGCAGGTCGTACGTGGCGACTTTCGGCGACGGGATCAGGATGCGCTCTTCGCCGGGGAACGGTTCTTCACGGCCGCCGGAGAAAAAGAACGTCACGTGGGCGTACTTTTCGGTTTCGGCGATGCGCAGCTGCGTCTTGCCGTTGGCGGCAAGGTATTCGCCCAACACGTTTTTCAGGCTGCCGGCCGCAAAGGCCGACGGTGCCGGAATGCTTGCGGCGTATTGGGTGAGCATGACGAAGCCGGCCAGTTTCGGTTGGCGGGCGCGCTCGAAGTCCTTGAAATCATCTTCGACGAACACACGGGTCAGCTCCCGGGCACGGTCGGCGCGGAAGTTCATGAACACCACGGCGTCGCCATCTTCGACTTTGACCTGCTCGCCAATGCTGGTTGCTTTGACGAATTCGTCGTTCTCGTCGCGTTCGTAAGCGGCTTTCAGACCGGCAACGCTGGTCGCGGCCTGGAATTGTGAGTCGCCATCGACGATCAGATTGTAAGCCTGGGAAACGCGGTCCCAACGGTTGTCGCGGTCCATGGCGAAGTAGCGGCCGATGATACTGGCGGTGCGGCCTTTGCCCAGGCGCGTGAACGTGGCGTCCATCAGCTCCAGGGATTTCTGCGCGCTGCGTGGCGGCGTGTCGCGGCCATCGAGGAAAGCGTGCAGGTAGATTTTTTCGGCGCCGCGCTGGGCCGCCAGTTCAGCCATGGCCACCAGGTGGTCCTGGTGGCTGTGAACGCCGCCGTCGGACAGCAGGCCGAGAATATGCACGGCCTTGCCGGCGCCTACCGCTTTGTCCACGGCGGTGCAGATGGTCGGGTTGGTGAAGAAATCGCCATCACGGATGGATTTGGTCACCCGGGTGAAGTCCTGATACACCACGCGCCCGGCACCGAGGTTCATGTGTCCGACTTCAGAGTTGCCCATCTGCCCGTCCGGCAGGCCGACGTCCATGCCTGAACCGGAAATCAGGCCGTTGGGCATGGTCTTGTACAAGCGGTCCATGACCGGCATTTTGGCGGCCAGAATGGCGTTGCCTTCGCGGTGCTCGCTGTGTCCGAAGCCGTCCAGAATGATCAGGACCAAAGGTTTTGGCGTGGTAGTCATAGATCCCACTCGTGGCTGATGAAGTTAAATAAAAAAAGGATCGGCATTTTAGAGGCTGTTGTTGTTCAATTGCGAGCCGCGTTGCCGGGTCCAATCCTGTGCGCAAGGCATCAAAGGTGCTCAAAACGTGTCAGCGCCGTACGGGCTTTGGCCGATCTTGGGTGCTGTGTATACTGGCCGACATTTTAACGCCCCTGGAACCTACTGATGGTTGATCACCTGATTGCATTTGCCACGAACCACTATTTGATCACTGGCGCCTTCGTCATCCTGCTGGCGATGCTGATCGCCTACGAGATGAGCAAGGGCGGTCGCAGCCTGAGCACGCGTGAGCTCACGGCACTGGTCAACAGTGATCAGGGTGTAGTCATCGACATCCGTTCGACCAAGGATTACGCGGCGGGCCACATCGTCGGTGCGCTGAGTTTCCCTCAGGACAAAATCCTGACCCGCACCGCCGAGCTTGAAAAGCACAAGGCCAAGACCCTGATCATCGTAGATGCCATGGGCCAGCACGCTGGTACTACTGCTCGCGAGCTGCTCAAGTCCGGTTTTACCGCAGCCAAACTGTCGGGCGGCGTTTCCAGCTGGCGCGCAGACAATCTTCCCCTGGTGAAATGAAATGGCTGAAGTCATCGTCTATTCCAGCGATTATTGCCCTTATTGCATTCGCGCCAAGCAATTGTTGCAGAACAAGAGCGTGGCATTCGAAGAAATCAGAGTCGATGGCAAGCCGCAAGTTCGCGCCGACATGGTGAAGAAGGCCGGTCGTACCTCGGTACCGCAGATCTGGATCGGTTCGACCCACGTCGGTGGATGCGATGAACTCTTTGCCCTGGAGCGCGCCGGCAAGCTCGACGCGCTGCTGACAGCCTGATTCCAAACCCTACTAGACCCTAAAAGTAAGAAGGATCTGAGATGACTGATCAACCGACCAACGGCACCGTTGCCAACGAAGAAGACGCACCGCAATTCTCGTTGCAGCGTATTTATGTTCGCGACCTGTCGTTCGAAGCGCCGAAAAGCCCGGCGATTTTCCGTCAAGAGTGGACGCCTACCGTCAGCCTTGACCTGAACACCCGCCAGAAAGCACTGGAAGGCGATTTCTACGAAGTCGTGCTGACCTTGTCCGTTACTGTGAACAACGGCGACGAAGTGGCCTTCATCGTTGAAGTCCAGCAAGCGGGTATCTTCCTGATCAAGGGTCTGGATCAGGGCGCAATGAGCCACACATTGGGCGCGTTCTGCCCGAACATTCTGTTCCCGTACGCTCGCGAAACCATCGACAGCCTGGTTGTCCGTGGCTCGTTCCCGGCGCTGATGCTGGCTCCGGTGAACTTCGATGCCTTGTACGCGCAAGAGCTGCAGCGCATGCAGGAAGCTGGCGAAACACCTACTGTTCAATAAGTGTTGCCGCTGGACTGAAAAAGCGCCTTTCGGGGCGCTTTTTTTTGGGGTCATTTGGCCGGCCCCGACCCGTAGGACCGGCTTTAGCCGGGAGATGGGCATTGTCGACGAAACAGGCGCGGTGACTGCACTGCCTTCCTCCCGGCTAAAGCCGGTCCTACGGGATTTGTGCTACTTGAACCCCAACTGCCGCCATGCTTCATACACCGCCACGGCAACGGTGTTGGACAGGTTCAGGCTGCGGCAGCCTTCGCGCATCGGCAAACGCAGGCGCTGGTCGCTGCTCAGGGCGTCAAGGACTTCCGGAGGCAGGCCGCGACTCTCGGGACCGAAGATGAACGCGTCACCGTCTTCGAAGCGGGCGTCGTGAAAGGGCCGCGAGCCTTTTGTGGTAAAAGCGAACAGGCGTGGATGACCAATACTTTCCAGGCAGCTGGCCAGGTCAGCGTGGGTCTGCAAAGTGGCGTACTCGTGGTAATCGAGGCCCGCCCGGCGCAGGCGCTTGTCATCCAGCTCGAAGCCCAGTGGCTCGATCAAATGCAGGGTGCTGCCGGTGTTGGCGCACAGCCTGATGACGTTGCCGGTATTCGGCGGAATTTCTGGTTGAAAAAGGATGACGTGAAACATGCACGGCTCCGAACTTAAGGACGGGGTGCATTCTACCCCCGAAGAGGACCCGCGACCGAAGCTATGGCCGCGTGTTCTTGGTTCGTTGGCAATTGTCGGTTTGATGGTGGGGCTGATGATCGGCCGCCTGACCGAGCCCGATCCCCTCGAACTGCTGCAAATCGAAGAGCTGCCCACCGGCCTGGCGCTGTGGTTCAACCACGAACCGCAAGTGGTGAGCGAACAGGTCGATGGCACGGTGGCGTTACGCTTCACGGCGAAAGGTCAGCCATGGCGTGGTCAGTTGAAGCTCGATGGGAAAGATGTGCGCTGGAAGCTGGAGCGAAGCGGGAAGGATTTGCTGCTGAACCTGCTGGCGGCCCGTCCGCTGCACGGCGACTTGCGCGGTGCGGCGGTGGACGGGCGCTGGAGACTGGAAGTCAGTCTCCGAGAGGAATAAAAGAGGGGAATCCCCGGCCTGCCTGTACCAAGGTCCCCAAAACTGGTGATACGTAACCTATTGCAGAGGTCGTGCCAGTTTTCTGATTTTTGCAAAAAACAACCTGCTGAATTTGCTTCAGTTCGCCCGAGGCCCCGTTATTTCGGGCTTCTGAGCTGCGGAAGTGAATTTTCGTGGGATGTGTTCAGCTCGGATACAGCTCTCTTATGAACCATGCGGTGGCCATAACGGATTCACAGTTACGCATCGTTGCGGTGCATCGAGCGCCTTGATGCACCTTTGTGAATGCGCAAGCGCCTGTTTCATACTTGTGACCTGCTTACGAAGAATCGCTCGCCAACAGACGCTGCCGGACAGTGCGAAAGCGCTTTTGTTCATCACCCCCCATCCCGATTTGCCGAATTCAGGTTCAAAAACCCGGATTTCAGGTCTTTCTTAAGCCGTTCTTAAATTATTTTTCAGGTTTATATCGCGGTCCGACCTAAGGCGGTGGCAATTGTCACAATTGCGGCTACTGACGCGGGTTTCCCGTATTTAAAGGGCCGCAGCGAATTTTCAGGAAGTGTAACGGCCAGGTTACGGTGACTGGATAGTCGGATTTAAGCCGTTTGCCAGGTCGGAACACGGTTCCCCGACCAGCGGTCATGAAATAAATTTTGGGAATTAGCTTTGCAGGTCGATACACTCCTCGACGGACGGAACCGACATGGCTTGTGACATATATCCGATAGATCTAAAAGGATGAATATTAATTCTTTTTAGATTTTAGAAATGTTCACTACCCTGCTGACCACCGACACACGCGGTCTAGTCATTTAGTCTTGAGGCGCCCAGTAACCATTGACTCACCGAGTCGGGTCTGGCGCTAATCGCGCATCCCTGAGTTAGAGCGCTTCGGCGCCGGCATCAGGGATTACAAAAATTAGATTCACGAGGAGCGAAACATGAAGAAGTCCACCCTGGCCCTGGCCGTCACCGTTGCTGCATTGGCGCAACAAGCCGGTGCTGCTGGTTTCATTGAAGACAGTAAAGCGACCGTAAGTTCGCGCACCATGTATTTCGATAACGATTCCCGCGAAGGGCTTCGTGCTGCTGATCAGCGCGAAACAGCAACGGCTCTGAAGTTCGATTACCTGTCCGGTTTTACTCAGGGCACAGTTGGTTTCGGTCTCGACTTGCAGGCAGTGGTGGGCGTCCACCTCGGCGGCGGTATCGAGCACCACACCGCAGCAACCAGCAACAGCTTCTTCCCGACTGATACCGACGGTAGTTCGGTAGACAGCTGGAGCCGTCTGGGCGGTAACCTCAAGGCTCGCTTCTCGAAAACCGAACTGCGTGCCGGTAACGCATTGGCACCTAACCTGCCAATCCTGGTTTCCAACGATGGTCGTCTGATCCCTGCCGCTTATGAAGGCGGCGTTGTGACTTCCAAGGAAATCGACAACGTTACGCTGACTGGCGGTCAACTGGGCAAATCGTCCGGCCGTGCAAGCAGCAACTGGACTGACCTGTCGGTCAACGGCGGTACTAAAGGCAGCGACCAGTTCCGTTTCGCTGGCGGCGACTGGAAAGTCACCAAAGACCTGACCTTGCAGTACTACTACGCGAACCTGGAAAACTACTACAACCAGCACTTCCTGGGCCTGGTACACGTTCTGCCAATCGCAGAAGACCAGTCGTTCAAGACTGACCTGCGTTACTTCAACAGCAGCTCCGACGGCAAAAACGGCGACACCGGCTACGTGTTCAACAACAACAGTGGCTATGCCAAGAAAGCTGGCGAAGTTGATAACCAGACCTGGTCCGCGATGTTCACCTACACCTTGGGTGGCAGTGCATTCCTGATCGGCCATCAACAAGTGGGCGATGACGGCGGCATGGTTTTCCTGAACCAGGGTAGCGTCGTTAACGGTCGTAACCGTAACGAAGGCAACGGCGGTTCCAGCGTTTACCTGTTCACTGACTCCATGGTCAACAGCTTCACCCGCGCCGGTGAAAACACCACCTTCGGTCAGTACTCCTATGACTTCGCTCGTCTGGGCGTCCCAGGCCTGAAAGCTGCAGTTGCTTACCTGCACGCTGAAGACATCAAAGGTGGCACCGTTGCTACTGCTGGTCGTGAGTTCTCCGAGTGGGAACGCGACGTGCGTGTTGACTACGTCATCCAGAGCGGCCCGCTCAAGGGTTTCGGCACCACCGTTCGTCACGGTTCGTACCGCGCCGATGCTGATCTGAACAGCTCGACCAACGTTGACCAAACCCGCGTGATCTTCAACTACACCTACGCTTTCAAATAAGCTTGGTTGGTTGACTGGTTGAGTTAAAAAAGGAACCCCGCCTCGTGCGGGGTTCTTTTTGCCTGAAATTTGATATTTCCTTTAGTGCTATATAAAGCGTTATCTATTCTTTTTAATTAGCATCGCGTTGGGGCAGAGTAAGGTTACGAACTCAGCAACGACTCAGCTAATAAGGAGCAACATCCATGAGCCTGCGACTTGGCGACATCGCCCCTGATTTTGAACAGGAATCCAGCGAAGGCCGTATCCGCTTTCACGAATGGCTGGGCAACAGTTGGGGCGTGTTGTTTTCCCACCCGGCGGACTTCACCCCGGTCTGCACCACCGAGTTGGGTTTCACTGCCAAGCTCAAGGCTGACTTCTATGTTCGTGGCGTTAAAGCCATCGCGCTGTCGGTGGACCCGGTCGACTCGCACATCAAGTGGATCGACGACATCAACACCACGCAAAACACCCTGGTCAACTTCCCGATCCTGGCTGACGCCGATCGCAAGGTGTCCGACCTGTACGACCTGATTCACCCTAACGCCAATGACACGCTGACCGTGCGTTCCCTGTTCGTGATCGACCCGAACAAGAAGATTCGCCTGACCATCACCTATCCGGCCAGCACCGGGCGCAATTTCCACGAGATCCTGCGGGTCATCGACTCCTTGCAGCTGACCGACAACTACAAGGTCGCCACGCCCGCCAACTGGGTCGACGGTGACGACGTGGTGATCGTGCCGTCGCTCAAGGATGAAGACGAGATCAAGCAACGCTTCCCCAAAGGCTACAAGGCCGTCACGCCTTACCTGCGCCTGACGCCGCAACCCAATCGCTGATTTACCCTTTCCACGACAAGCAGGGGTTAGCTTGGGGCCGATTCGTCGGCCCTTTTTTTTATGCCTGAAATTTGCCCCGAGCCGGTAGGAGGGGACTTGTCCCCGAAGAGGTCGGTGCAGGCAAGAAAGATCTGAATTGTCTGCACCGACCTCTTCCCGGACAAGTCCGGTCCTACCGAAGTTCGATATATGCATTTAAAGAATAACCAAATGAAAAAATGAGATTTATAGATATAAAAAACTGCTGTTAAGGTCAGTGCGTGCTGGCGTCATTGCCAGCGAACGAATTGTCGTCACACGCCTTACTCGCCCGCCATCGGGCAAGCAGGTGCCATTCATGAATCAGCAAAGGAGAGCGCCAATGCGCACTGTCATTTTGCGTCGAGGCTTGGCCGCTCTGTTTGCTGCAGCGGTCGCCTTGGGCGCCATCAACCAGGCACAGGCGGAAAGCTTGCGCATTGGTTATCAGAAATACGGCACCCTGGTGCTGCTCAAGGCCAAGGGCTCGCTGGAAAAGCGGCTTGCCGAGCAGGGCGTGCAAGTGCAATGGACTGAATTCCCCGGCGGCCCGCAGTTGCTCGAAGGGCTCAACGTCGGCTCCATCGATTTTGGCGTGACTGGCGAAACGCCGCCGGTGTTCGCCCAGGCCGCCGGTGCCGATCTGTTGTATGTCGCTTACGAGCCGCCTGCGCCGACCAGCGAAGCGATTCTCGTGCCCAAGGACTCGCCGATCACTTCGGTCAAGGACCTCAAAGGCAAGAAAGTCGTGCTCAACAAAGGCTCCAACGTGCATTACCTGTTGGTCAAGGCACTGGAAGACGCCGGCCTGAAATACACCGATATCCAGACCGTGTTCCTGCCGCCCGCCGATGCCCGCGCCGCATTCGAGCGTGGCAGCGTGGATGCCTGGGTCATCTGGGACCCGTACCAGGCCGCCGCCGAGCAACAGTTGCAGGCGCGAACCCTGCGCGACGGCACCGGCATCGTCGATAACCATCAGTTCTACCTGGCGACCAAGCCTTACGCGCAACAGCACCCGAAAGTCATTCAGGCGCTGATCGAAGAAGTCCGCGCGGTAGGCGAATGGTCCAAGGCCAACCCGGAAGAAGTCACCACCCAGGTCGCACCGTTGCTCGGCCTGCCAGCTGACATCACCTTGAAGTCAGTCAAGCGTCAGGGCTACGGCGCGCTCTTCCTTACGCCGCAGGTCGTCGCTTCGCAGCAGAAAATCGCTGACACGTTTTATCAGCTCAAGTTGATTCCCAAGCCGCTGAACATTGCGGACGTGATCTGGACCCCACCCGCTGCTGTCGCGAAAGCCCAGTAATCAGCAGGCCACTTGAGGAGACAACTCCATGAGCCTTAGTGCTTCGCAACGCATCGTCCAGCGCCTCGCGCCCTGGGCATTACCGATCCTGCTGCTGGCAATCTGGCAGCTATCGGTCAGCGCTGGCTGGCTGTCGACCCGCATTCTGCCTGCGCCCAGTGCCGTCATCGAAGCGGGCGTCAATCTGGTTTCCAGCGGGGAAATCTGGACGCACCTGGCAATCAGCGGCTGGCGTGCCGGAGTTGGTTTCGCCATCGGTGGCGGCATCGGCCTGGCCTTGGGCTTTATCACCGGCCTGTCGAAATGGGGCGAACGCCTGCTCGACAGCTCGGTGCAGATGATTCGTAACATTCCGCACCTGGCGCTGATTCCGCTGGTGATCCTCTGGTTCGGCATCGACGAAACCGCCAAGGTGTTTCTGGTGGCGTTGGGCACTTTGTTCCCGATCTACCTCAACACGTATCACGGCATTCGCAACATCGATCCGGCGCTGGTGGAAATGTCGCGCAGCTACGGGTTGTCCGGCTTCAGCCTGTTCTGGCACGTGATTCTGCCGGGCGCCATGCCTTCGATTCTGGTCGGCGTGCGCTTTGCCCTGGGCTTCATGTGGCTGACCCTGATCGTCGCCGAGACCATTTCTGCGAGTTCCGGCATCGGTTATCTGGCCATGAACGCACGGGAATTCCTGCAAACCGATGTCGTGGTTCTGGCCATCGTGCTTTACGCGGTACTCGGCAAGCTGGCGGATCTGGCTGCGCGTGGCCTGGAGCGGGTCTGCCTGCGCTGGCATCCAGCCTATCAAGTGAATAAAGGCGGTGCGGCATGAGCAGCTTGAAACAGCAACAACCGGCCCATCTGCTACGCGGCATTCCACTGGCTGTGCGCAACCTGAAGAAAACCTTCGGCAGCCGCGAAGTCCTCAAGGACATCGACCTGCATATTCCGGCCGGGCAATTCGTCGCCGTGGTCGGGCGTAGCGGTTGCGGCAAGAGCACCTTGTTGCGCCTGCTGGCGGGCCTGGATAAACCCACTGGCGGCGAATTGCTGGCCGGTTCGGGCAAGTTGGTCGACGCCCGGGAAGACACCCGTTTGATGTTCCAGGAAGCGCGTTTGCTGCCTTGGAAAAAGATCATCGACAACGTTGGGCTCGGTTTGAGTGGTGACTGGCGCAGCAAGGCGCTGGAAGCCCTCGAAGCGGTGGGCCTGGCCGAGCGCGCCGATGAGTGGCCGGCGGCATTGTCCGGCGGGCAAAAGCAGCGCGTGGCGCTGGCTCGGGCGTTGATCCATCAACCGCGTCTGTTGCTGCTGGATGAGCCGCTCGGCGCGCTGGATGCCTTGACCCGCATCGAGATGCAGCAACTGATCGAGAACCTGTGGCGCAAACATGGCTTCACCGTGCTGCTGGTGACTCACGATGTCAGCGAAGCGGTGGCAATTGCCGACCGCGTGATTTTGATTGAAGAAGGGCGCATTGGCCTGGACTTGCTGGTGGAGTTGCCGCGTCCGCGCGTGCGCGGCTCGCATCGCCTGGCCGCTCTGGAAACCCAGGTGCTGGAACGCGTCCTGTCCCTGCCCGGCACGCCGCCGGAACCTGAACCTGTTTCACCGTTGCCCACGCAATTGCGCTGGGCTAACTAGTCGCGCCAACTAATCGAATCAACGATTTTTAACCCCACACACAGGAAACTCATCATGACTATCAAGGCCATCAACGTTCGCAACCAGTTCAAAGGCACCATCAAGGAAATCGTCGAAGGCGACGTGCTGTCCGAAATCGACGTGCAAACCGCGTCCGGCATCGTGACCTCCGTAATCACCACCCGCTCGGTCAAAGAGCTGGAACTGGTGGTGGGCAGCGAAGTAATCGCGTTCGTGAAATCCACCGAGGTTTCCATCGCCAAGCTGTGATCGATGGGCAACAACCACGGCCCCGGACGGTGACGACCCTCCGGGGTTTTTTGTGTCCGGATACACCGTCAAACGCTCGGCCAGCCAATCCTGGGGAATCCTGAAACCTAGCAGTTTTGCTAGGTATACGGCGGCTGCGATTTCGCCGATTCTAGAGGTCAGGCTGCTTCGTTTTTCGCGAGCAAGCTCGGCTCCCACAGGGATATCAACATGGAGTAGCTCTGCCATGGCTTCTACATCACAGGTTGTGCTATGCCGTTATCGCTATGACCCGCTGGACCGTCTTGCGGGAACAGCGCCTTTGGGTCAGGCGGATGCTCTGCGTTTTTACCAGAAGAACCGCCTGGCGACGGAAATTCAGGGAGCTGTTCTGCGCACGATTGTTCAGCATGAAGATCTGCTGCTGGCTCAACAACAGCGCTTTGAATCGGTGATCGAAACAGCGCTGCTGGCAACTGATCAACAACGCTCGGTGCTGCAACTGCTCGATAACACCGGAACTCGTTCGCTGGTTTACTCCCCATATGGCCATCTTCCGGCTGACAGTGGATTAACCAGCTTGCTGGGTTTTAACGGCGAACACCGGGACCCGGTTACCGGGCATTATTTGTTGGGTAATGGCTATCGTGCGTTTAATCCGGTGTTAATGCGGTTTAACAGCCCGGACAGTTTGAGTCCGTTTGGCGAGGGCGGGATTAATGCGTATGCGTATTGTGCGGGGGATCCGGTTAACTTTGCGGACCCGACGGGGCATTCACCATGGAGTGTATTTACGACTACTTTTAAGTTTGTCCAGCGGCTTAAAGCTAAAACCCGGCTCACCCTTTGGAAACGTGTTGAGGTTGGTGATCACGCAAGTGCGTTGAAATACGTAAGCTTCGGTACTGGTGCGCATTCGGCGCCTCAGGCTCGTCTCGTATCAAACGCCAGTACTTCGACTGCTGGGCCAAGTGTTGTCGCAGGGACTAGTTCTTCTGTTTCGGCGTCTCAGCCGAGTCACGTAATTCTACCGCCTGCCGAAGTTGGGAGGTTACAGAGTGCTGTTCGTAATACGTTAAATCGTGAAGTCACTAAACAACCTGTAAGTGACTATTTTGGTAAAGCGATTTCAACGTACAAAACGTTAAAGCGCCATAGTCAAAGGGTTACCAAATTAAGAGATCATTTTCATGGGAAATTTGCAGCAACAGGGTCTCCGCATAATATGAACCAGTTCAGGAGCTATCGCAATCATACCGCTCAGGCTAACTCTGATCTAGAGCGCTATTTAAATGAGTTAAGTGAGAAATTCGGGCGACATTCCGGACCGGGCAAACCTGACTAAGTCTATGTATGGCGATCTGGCTGGCATACGCTTCAACAATTATTCTATGAAAGGGAGTATTACTATTTCCCGTTCGCATCTCTTCTCCATATAGACCGGCAAATACAACCCCAGATAAGCATCAAACACGCGCATGCCTTCTTCGGCCATGCGCGGGGTGATTTCATCGTGCAGTTGCATGGAACGGGCGTAAACCCGATCACCCAGTTCCATCGCGAGGGCAAACACGTCGACGTCGTCGGGCAGGGCTGGCAGCTGGAAGTGGCGATTGAAGACCTCCAGCATCAAGTGGCCCAGCTCGATGTCGTGCTGGCGGTCGGCCTGGTTGATTTCTGTGAGGCCGTGCTGGGCGAGGATCAACTGGCGGGCGGCGGCGTCAGCGTTGTAGATATCCAGCATGCGCATTTCGACCAGCCGGGACAGATCGCGCCAGTTGCTCAGTTCGGCATGTTCGATAGGCGCTTGCAGGCAGGCGCGAAAGGCGGCGTGAATATCGGCGGTCAGCGCTTCGAGCAAGGCCGGGACGCTGGCGAAGAAGTGATACACCGACGACGGCGGAATCTGCGCCCGTTCGGCCACGCTGTAGATCGACAGACTCGCCACACCTTCAGTCGCCAGCAGTTCGCGTGCGGCATCAAGGATCGAATCGATCCGGGCCTGACTGCGTGCACGAGGTTTGCGGGGCGTGGCGGGGCGGGTCATGAAGTAGTCTCTTGGGCGGGGCAGCGGGGATTGTAACTAATTATGGGCGCGGTAGGACCGGCTTCAGCCGGGAGAGGGCCAGTACATTCGCTGCATTTCCTTGATCAGAAAAAATGCTCTCCCGGCTAAAGCCAGTCCTACGGGATCATTGCCAGGCTCTCATGCAGATAACAAAAAACGCCGCCAAACCTCACGGTCCAGCGGCGTTCTTTGTTCTTCACACCCGGTTAAACGGTATGCAGATACCAGTTGTACTCAAGGTCGGAGATGGAGTGTTCAAACTCTTCCAGCTCGCTTTCCTTGCAGGCGACGAAGATATCGATGTATTTCGGGTCGATATAGCGCGCCATGATTTCACTGTCGTCCAGCTCGCGCAGGGCATCGCGCAGGTTGTTCGGCAGGCTTTGTTCGTTTTGCTCGTAGGAGTTGCCTTCGACGGGCGGCGGCGGTTCTATCTTGTTGGTCAAACCGTGATGCACGCCTGCCAGGACCGAAGCCATCAGCAGATACGGGTTGGCATCGGCACCGGCAACCCGGTGTTCCAGACGCACGGCATCGGCAGAACCGGTCGGCACGCGCAAGGCGACAGTCCGGTTGTCCAGACCCCAGCTTGGCGAATTCGGCACGTAGAACTGAGCACCGAACCGGCGGTATGAGTTGACGTTCGGGCAAAGGAACGCCATCTGCGCCGGTAGGGTCTCGAGCACACCGCCGATCGCATGACGTAATGCGGCGTTCTGCTCGGGATCCTCGCTGGTGAAGATGTTCTTGCCATCGCGATCCAGGATCGAGATGTGGACGTGAAGACCATTGCCTGCCTGACCCGGATAGGGCTTGGCCATGAAGGTCGTGTCCATTTCGTGGTCGTAGGCGATGTTCTTGATCAGTCGCTTGAGCAGTACCGCGTAATCGCAGGCCTTGATCGGGTCGGCGACGTGGTGCAGGTTCACTTCAAACTGAGCCGGGGCGCTTTCCTTGACGATAGCGTCAGCCGGAATGCCTTGTTCTTTCGCGCCTTCCAGAATGTCCTGGAGGCAATCGACGTATTCGTCGAGATCGTCGATCAGGTAGACCTGTGTCGAGTGCGGGCGTTTGCCGGAGATCGGCGAACGTGGCGGTTGTGGGCGGCCATTCACGTTCTCCTGATCGATCAGGTAGAACTCCAGTTCGAAGGCGGCGCAGATCGTCAGGCCCATGTCATCGAACTTGCTGACCACTTGACGCAGGACTTCACGCGGGTCGGCGAAGAAGGGTTCACCTTCGATTTCGTGCATGGTCATCAACAGTTGCGCGGTAGGGCGCTTCTGCCAGGGCTCATTGCACAGGGTGTCAGGGATTGGATAACAGATTCGGTCAGCATCACCGATGTCCAGACCCAGGCCGGTGCTTTCCACCGTCGAGCCATTGATATCCAGGGCAAATAAAGAGGCAGGCAGGTTGATGCCCTTCTCGTAAACCTTATGGAGGCTGGTGCGTTCTATGCGCTTGCCGCGCACCACACCATTCATATCTGCAATCAGAAGGTCAACGTACAGAACCTCAGGATGTTCCTTAAGGAACGCGTTCGCTTCGTTAAGCTGAACGGCACGCGGGGGTACCGACATGATGCAACACCTTTGTTGTTAAAAATATCAATCATCGAGCCTTACGGGATTCAGTCAATCCGAAAGCCATGATTAAGTCAATAGAGCCTTCTTTTGCCCTAAAAGGGCGCCGAAAAGCCGTTTTTGCCGCAATTAGGGGCAAGTATTGGACGCTGGAAGGGCCCGGCACATCAGGTCTGAACGGGCCGTGTTCGATTTTTTACCGCACAGTTGTGGAAAAAAATGAACAAGGCTAAGCTCGATTGCAACCCATAACAGCAGCAACAACACGGGGGTCCTATGTCTCGCCTGCCACTGATCGGCGTCACCGCCTGCAACAAGCAGATCGGTCACCATGCCTATCACATCAGCGGCGACAAATATGTCCGTGCGGTAGCCATGGCGGCCAAAGGCCTGCCTCTGATTCTGCCAGCGCTCGGACCCTTGCTTGATCCCGCCGAAATCCTCGCCAGCCTTGATGGGCTGCTGTTCACCGGCTCGCCTTCCAATGTCGAACCCTATCACTACAGTGGTCCTGCCAGCGCTCCGGGTACGGAGCACGATCCTGATCGCGACAGCACCACCTTACCGCTTATTCGTGCCGCCGTGGCAGCTGGTGTTCCTGTTTTGGGCATTTGCCGCGGATTTCAGGAGATGAATGTGGCCTTCGGCGGCAGTCTGCATCAGCGTGTTCACGAAACCGGAACCTTCATGGACCATCGTGAACCGGACAACGAACCTGTCGAAGTGCAGTACGCGCCAAGCCATGCAATGCATGTCCAGCCAGGCGGCGTATTGGCCGGGCTTGGGTTGTCCAGCGAGATCCAGGTCAATTCCATTCACGGGCAAGGCATTGAGCGTCTGGCGCCGGGCTTGCGCGTGGAAGCAACGGCGCCGGACGGCCTGATTGAAGCCATTTCGGTTGAAGGCAGCGAAGGATTCGCGCTGGGTGTGCAATGGCATCCCGAGTGGCAGGTGACTTCCAATCCGGATTATCTGGCGATCTTTCAGGCGTTTGGCGATGCCTGTCGAAAACGAGCGATAGAACGCGACGCCGATGCGTCACACAACTCCTGATTCTTGATCGGGACCAAGCGGGTCTGTTGAGCCTCAACAGACGCTTTATAAACCTGAGGTATTTATGAGTACCAACCTCGACCAGCTCACCGATTGGTTGAAAGAACACAAGATCACCGAAGTCGAATGCATGATTGCCGACCTCACCGGGATCACTCGCGGCAAAATCTCACCCACCAACAAATTCATTGCCGAGAAGGGCATGCGCTTGCCGGAGAGCGTATTGCTGCAGACCGTCACGGGTGATTACGTCGAAGACGACATTTATTACGAACTGCTCGACCCTGCCGACATCGACATGCTCTGTCGTCCCGACCAGAACGCGGTGTATCTGGTCCCCTGGGCAATCGAGCCCACGGCGCAGGTGATTCACGACACCTACGACAAGCAGGGCAACCCCATCGAGCTGTCGCCGCGCAACGTCTTGAAGAAAGTCCTCAAGCTGTATGCCGATCGAGGCTGGCAGCCGATTGTCGCGCCGGAGATGGAGTTCTACCTGACCAAGCGCAGCGACGACCCGGATTACCCGTTGCAGCCGCCGATTGGTCGCTCCGGTCGCCCGGAAACCGGTCGCCAGTCGTTTTCGATTGAAGCGGCCAACGAGTTCGACCCGCTGTTCGAAGACGTCTATGACTGGTGCGAGCTGCAAAACCTCGATCTGGACACCTTGATTCACGAAGACGGCACCGCGCAGATGGAAATCAACTTCCGTCACGGCGATGCCTTGTCCCTGGCCGACCAGATCCTGGTGTTCAAACGCACCATGCGCGAAGCCGCGCTCAAGCACGACGTGGCCGCCACGTTCATGGCCAAGCCGATGACGGGCGAGCCGGGCAGCGCCATGCATTTGCACCAGAGCATCATCGACATCAAGACCGGCAAGAACATCTTCTCCAACGAAGACGGGACCATGAGCGAGCTGTTCCTGCATCACATAGGCGGCCTGCAGAAATTCATTCCCGAGCTGTTGCCGCTGTTCGCGCCCAACGTCAATTCATTCCGCCGCTTCCTGCCCGACACCTCGGCGCCGGTGAACGTCGAATGGGGCGAAGAAAACCGCACTGTGGGCCTGCGCGTGCCGGATGCCGGTCCGCAGAACCGCCGTGTGGAAAACCGCTTGCCCGGCGCCGATGCCAACCCTTATCTGGCGATTGCCGCGAGCCTGCTGTGTGGTTTCATTGGCATGGTCGAAGGGCACAACCCAAGCGCGCCGGTGGTGGGCCGTGGTTACGAGCGGCGCAATCTGCGCTTGCCGTTGACCATCGAAGACGCGCTGGAGCGGATGGAAAACAGCAAGACCATCGAGAAATACCTCGGCAAGAAATTCATCGTCGGCTACGTCGCCGTCAAACGCGCCGAACACGAAAACTTCAAGCGCGTGATCAGTTCATGGGAGCGAGAATTCCTGCTCTTCGCCGTCTGATGCCGCAAACAAAAGGCCTGTAGGAGTTGCAGGGTAGGAGGGGACTTGTCCCCGATGACGTCATCCCGGACGGTATTATTTTCTGGATATGCCGGTGTCAGGCCAAATGCCTTCGGGGACAAGTCCCCTCCTACCGGATCCCACGTTTGCTGTGCGACAGCGCGACGTCTAAATGACGGGGATCTTCTACGGGAATACAAGCATATGGAGTGCTATAAATGAGTTCAAACAACCCGCAAACCCGCGAATGGCAGGCCTTGAGCAGCGAGCATCACCTGGCCCCGTTCAGTGACTACAAACAGCTTAAAGAAGTCGGCCCGCGCATCATCACCCGCGCCAACGGCGTTTATCTCTGGGACAGCGAGGGTCACAAGATTCTCGACGGCATGTCCGGCCTGTGGTGCGTCGCGATCGGCTACGGCCGCGATGAACTGGCCGAAGCCGCCGCCAAACAGATGCGTGAGCTGCCTTATTACAACCTTTTCTTCATGACCGCTCACCCGCCGGTGCTGGAGTTGGCCAAGGTCATCTCGCAAATTGCCCCGCAAGGCATGAACCACGTGTTTTTCACCGGTTCAGGTTCGGAAGGTAACGACACGATGCTGCGCATGGTTCGCCACTATTGGGCGATCAAGGGCCAGCCGAACAAGAAAACCATCATCAGCCGGGTCAACGGCTATCACGGCTCGACCGTGGCCGGCGCCAGCCTGGGCGGCATGACTTACATGCACGAGCAGGGCGACCTGCCAATTCCAGGCATCGTGCACATCCCGCAGCCGTACTGGTTTGGTGCGGGTGGCGATATGACTCCCGACGAGTTCGGTGTCTGGGCCGCCGAGCAGCTGGAAAAGAAAATCCTCGAGCTGGGCGTGGACAACGTCGGTGCTTTTATTGCCGAACCGATCCAGGGCGCCGGTGGCGTGATCGTGCCGCCTGCAAGCTACTGGCCGAAGATCAAGGAGATCCTCGCCAGGTACGACATTCTGTTTGTCGCTGATGAAGTGATCTGTGGCTTCGGGCGTACCGGCGAATGGTTTGGCAGTGATTTCTATGACCTCAAACCAGACATGATGACCATCGCCAAAGGCCTGACCTCGGGTTACATCCCCATGGGCGGCCTGATTGTGCGCGACGAAATCGTCAAGGTGCTCAACGAGGGCGGCGACTTCAACCACGGCTTCACTTATTCCGGGCATCCGGTTGCGGCAGCGGTGGCGCTGGAGAACATTCGCATTCTGCGCGACGAGAAGATCGTCGAGCGGGTGAAGGCGGAAACGGCACCGTATTTGCAGAAGCGTTTACGTGAGCTCAACGACCATCCGCTGGTGGGTGAAGTCCGGGGCGTGGGCCTGTTGGGGGCTATCGAGCTGGTCAGGAACAAGGCGACTCGCGAGCGTTACACCGGCAGGGGCGCAGGCATGATTTGCCGAACCTTCTGCTTCGACAATGGCCTGATCATGCGGGCAGTTGGCGATACCATGATCATCGCGCCACCGCTGGTGATCAGTTTTGCGGAAATTGACGAGTTGATCGACAAAGCTCGCAAATGTCTTGATCTGACCCTGGCGGCGCTGGAAGGCTAAGCTGTTTGGCACTTTGCGGGCGCGATGCTTGCCCGCGAAGAACGATACCGCGTTATACCTGATGCACCACGGCGTATGGTTCGCGGGCAAGTCGGAACGCCGCCCGCTCGTTCCAACGGGGCGGTTGTCATCGTCAGTGATTAATCTAAATGGAGCTGTATACATGAAAAAATTTGGCAAGACCCTCCTGGCACTGTCCCTGATGGGCGTTGTGGCCGCCGCCGCTCAGGCTGATGACAAAGTGCTGCACGTGTACAACTGGTCCGACTACATCGCACCGGACACCATTTCCAAATTCGAAGCAGAGTCGGGCATCAAAGTCGTCTACGACGTGTTCGACAGCAACGAAACCCTCGAAGCCAAGTTGCTGGCCGGTAAATCCGGTTACGACGTTGTTGTGCCGTCGAACAACTTCCTCGCCAAGCAGATCAAGGCGGGCGTTTATCAGGAGCTGGACAAGTCCAAGCTGCCTAACTACAAAAACCTGAATACCGCGCTGCTCAAGGCCGTATCGGTGAGCGACCCGGACAACAAGCACGCCTTCCCGTACATGTGGGGCTCGATTGGCATCGGCTTCAATCCGGACAAGGTCAAGGCCGTGCTGGGTGCCGACGCACCGACTAACTCCTGGGACTTGCTGTTCAAACCAGAGAACGCTGCCAAGCTGAAATCCTGTGGCATCAGCTTCCTCGATTCACCAACTGAAATGTTGCCGATTGCCCTGCATTACCTGGGCTACCCAACCGATTCCCAGGACAAGAAGCAGTTGGCCGAAGCCGAAGCGCTGTTCCTGAAAGTTCGTCCATCGATTGGCTATTTTCACTCGTCCAAGTACATCTCCGACCTGGCCAACGGCAACATCTGCGTAGCGGTGGGTTATTCGGGTGACATTTACCAGGCCAAATCCCGGGCTGAAGAAGCCGGTGGCAAGGTCAAGGTCAGCTACAACATTCCCAAAGAAGGTGCTGGCAGCTTCTACGACATGGTCGCCATTCCCAAGGATGCCGAAAACGTCGAAGGCGCCTACAAGTTCATGAACTTCCTGATGAAGCCGGAAATCATGGCTGAAATCACCAACGAAGTGCATTTCCCTAACGGCAACGAAGCGTCGACCCCATTGGTCAACAAAGACATCACCAGCGACCCGGGCGTTTACCCGCCTGCTGATGTGTTGGCGAAACTGTACGCCATCGCCGATTTGCCAGCAGCGACCCAGCGGATCATGACCCGCAGCTGGACCAAGATTAAATCGGGTAAGTAAGTTTGCTCGATTGAATTGCGTAGGACCGGATTTATCCGGGAGGGCGTCTTTAAGGCTGGCATGAAATCTCGTGCTTTTCCCGACATCCTCGCGGATAAATCCGCTCCTACGGCTCGAGTGTGTAGGCACGAATTCATTCGCTCCTGCATTATTCTGTTCCCACACAGTCCAGCTCAGCGACACGGGCACCAGACCCCATACAGAAAAAGGATTGTTCACGTGTCTATTTCCTTATTTGCCAAATCCATGCTCGCCGCTACGACGCTGACCCTTACGGTCGGTGCCCAGGCAGAATCCGTCGTGCATATTTATAACTGGTCCGATTACATCGGCACGACAACGTTGGCGGACTTCGAAACCACCACCAATATCAAGCCGATGTACGATGTATTCGACTCCAACGAAACCCTGGAAGCCAAGTTGCTGGCCGGGCGCACCGGCTACGACGTGGTGGTGCCGTCCAATCACTTCCTCGGCAAGCAGATCAAGGCCGGCGCTTTTCAGAAACTGGATAAAGCCCAGCTGAGCAACTATCAGAATCTTGATCCGGCGCTGCTCAAGCGTCTGGAAAAAAACGACCCCGGCAATCAATACGCCGTGCCATATCTGTGGGGCACCAACGGCATCGGTTACAACGTCGACAAGGTCAAGGCTGTGCTGGGTGTCGACAAGATCGATTCCTGGGCGATGCTGTTCGAGCCTGAGAACATCAAGAAGCTGTCGAGTTGCGGCGTGGCTTTCCTCGATTCCGCCGATGAAATGCTTCCGGCGGTGCTCAACTACATGGGCCTGAGCCCCAACAGCACCAACGAAGCCGACTACAAAAAGGCCGAAGCCAAACTGATGGCGGTACGTCCTTATGTCACTTACTTCCATTCCTCCAAGTACATTACCGACCTGGCCAACGGCGACATTTGCGTAGCTGCCGGTTTCTCCGGTGACGTGTTCCAGGCCAAGGCCCGTGCGGCCGAAGCGGGCAAGGGCGTGAACATTGCCTACGCTGTGCCTAAAGAAGGCGGCAACCTGTGGTTCGACATGCTGGCGATTCCGGCCGATGCCAAAAACGTCAAGGAAGCCCACGCGTTCATCAATTACCTGCTCAAGCCTGAAGTGATCGCCAAGGTCAGCGATCAGGTCGGTTATGCCAATCCGAACCCGAAATCCAGCGAGTTCATGGATCAGGATATTCGCAACGACGAGGCGGTTTACCCCTCGCAGGAAGTGCTGGACCGGTTGTTCGTGAACAGCGAGTTGCCACCCAAGGTGCAACGTCTGATGACCCGCAGCTGGACCAAGGTCAAGTCGGGCAAATAAAAATCCAGCGCCCGGCTGCATTGGCCGGGCTGCGAATCTGTTGGGAGTTTCACCCATGGCAGTTGCCTCCGGCGCCTACAAGAAATCACTCGAAGGCGGTCAGCAACCAAAACAGGTGCTGGTCAAGATCGATCGGGTCACGAAGAAATTCGACGAGACGATTGCGGTGGACGATGTGTCCCTGCAAATCAACAAGGGCGAAATCTTCGCCTTGCTGGGCGGTTCGGGTTCGGGCAAGTCCACGTTATTGCGCATGCTGGCGGGTTTCGAACGACCTACCGAAGGCCGGATTTACCTGGATGGCGTCGATATTACCGACATGCCGCCGTACGAACGTCCGATCAACATGATGTTCCAGTCCTACGCGTTGTTTCCGCATATGACCGTCGAGCAGAACATCGCCTTCGGCTTGCAGCAGGACAAATTGCCCAAAGCTGAAGTGACGGCCCGCGTCGAAGAAATGCTCAAGCTGGTGCAGATGACCCAGTACGCGCGCCGCAAGCCGCATCAATTGTCCGGCGGTCAACGGCAGCGGGTTGCGCTGGCGCGTTCCCTGGCCAAGAAGCCCAAGTTGCTGCTGCTCGACGAACCCATGGGCGCGCTGGACAAAAAACTGCGCTCGCAGATGCAACTGGAACTGGTGGAAATCATCGAGCGGGTCGGCGTGACCTGCGTGATGGTGACCCACGACCAGGAAGAAGCCATGACCATGGCCGAGCGCATCGCGATCATGCACCTGGGCTGGATCGCGCAGATCGGCAGCCCCATCGACATCTACGAAACCCCGACCAGTCGGCTGGTCTGTGAATTCATCGGCAACGTCAATCTGTTCGAAGGCGAGGTCATCGACGACGCCGAAGGCCATGCGTTGATCAGCACTCCGGAACTGGAGCGCAGCATCTACGTCGGCCACGGCGTTACCACTTCGGTGGAAGACAAACGCATCACCTACGCATTGCGTCCGGAAAAACTGCTGGTCACCACTGAGCAACCGACCTTCGAGTACAACTGGTCCCGGGGCAAGGTTCACGACATCGCGTATCTGGGCGGTCATTCGGTGTTCTACGTGCAATTGCCGTGCGGCAAGCTGGTGCAATCGTTCGTCGCCAACGCCGAGCGTCAGGGCACGCGACCTACCTGGGGCGATGAAGTCTTCGTCTGGTGGGAAGACGACAGCGGCGTGGTACTGCGCTCATGAAAATACGCAAGATCAAGCGTGCGCTGAGCCGGATAACGCCCGGCGGCCGGCAGTTGGTGATTGGAGCGCCGTTTCTCTGGCTGTTCCTGTTCTTCGCCTTGCCGTTCATCATCGTCATCAAGATCAGCTTCGCCGAAGCTGACGTCGCAATCCCGCCGTACACCGAGATTTTCAGTTACGCCGAACAGAAGTTCGAAGTGATCCTCAACTTCGCCAACTACGCGCTGCTGACCGGCGATGATCTGTACATTTCGGCTTATCTGGGTTCGCTGAAAATGGCGTTCTTCAGCACGCTGCTGTGCCTGCTGATCGGCTTCCCCATGGCCTACGGCATTGCCACGGCGCGCAAGGAGATGCAGACCGTTCTGCTACTGCTGATCATGATGCCGACCTGGACCGCGATCCTGATCCGGGTGTATGCGTGGATGGGCATCCTCAGCAATAACGGGCTGCTCAACGCCTTCCTGATGTGGCTGGGCCTGATCGACGAACCTTTGCAGATCCTCAACACCAACCTCGCGGTCTATATCGGCGTGGTGTATTCGTATCTGCCGTTCATGATTCTGCCGCTGTACGCCAACCTCGTGAAACATGATCCGAGCCTGCTGGAAGCCGCGTCGGACCTGGGTTCGAGTACCTTCAACAGCTTCTGGAAAATTACCGTGCCGCTGTCCAAGAACGGCGTCATTGCCGGTTGCATGCTGGTGTTCATTCCGGTGGTGGGCGAGTTCGTCATCCCTGAGCTGCTCGGCGGCCCGGAAACCCTGATGATTGGTCGCGTACTGTGGCAAGAATTCTTCAACAACCGCGACTGGCCGGTGGCGTCCGCGCTGGCGGTGGTCATGCTGTTGATCCTGATCGTGCCGATCATCCTGTTCAACCGCAGTCAGGCCAAAGAGCTGGAGGGCAAGGCATGAGAAACTTTCGATTCTCGAACATGATGCTGGTCCTCGGCCTGCTGTTCATCTATGCGCCGATGGTGATTCTGGTCATCTATTCGTTCAACGCCTCCAAGCTGGTGACGGTGTGGGGCGGCTGGTCGGTGAAGTGGTATGTCGGCCTTTTGGACAACACGCAACTGATGGGTTCGGTGATGCGCTCGCTGGAAATTGCCTGTTACACGGCGATTGCGGCGGTTGCACTGGGGACCATGGCGGCGTTCGTGCTGACGCGCATCACCCGCTTCAAGGGCCGCACGTTCTTCGGCGGTCTGGTCACTGCGCCGTTGGTGATGCCCGAAGTGATCACCGGTCTGTCATTGCTGCTGCTGTTCGTGGCCATGGCGCAATTGATCGGCTGGCCGCAGGAGCGCGGCATCGTCACGATCTGGATCGCTCACACCACGTTCTGCGCGGCGTATGTCGCGGTGGTGGTGTCGGCGCGCCTGCGTGAGCTGGACCTGTCCATCGAAGAGGCGGCAATGGATCTCGGCGCGCGGCCGTGGAAAGTGTTCTTTCTGATCACCATCCCGATGATCGCGCCGTCCCTGGCAGCGGGGGCGATGATGTCATTCGCCTTGTCGCTGGACGATCTTGTGCTGGCGAGCTTTGTTTCCGGGCCGGGCTCGACGACCTTGCCAATGGAAGTCTTCTCCGCCGTGCGTCTGGGTGTGAAGCCGGAAATCAACGCCGTGGCGAGTTTGATTTTGCTGGCGGTTTCCATGGCGACCTTCCTGGTCTGGTTCTTCAGCCGCCGCGCCGAAAACCTGCGCAAGAAAGCCATCCAGCAAGCCATCGAGGAAAGCGCTGCCGACACCTACAAACAGCCCGATCCACGCCGGGTGGCTGCACCGGTTTGATGATCTGCACCGGCCTCTTCGGGGACAAGTCCCCTCCTACTGGTTTTGCACAGATTCGGTAGGACCGGACTTGTCCGGGAAGGCTTTTGAGCGACACGGAATTTGTAGTCGTTTGGGCCGCTTCGAGGACAAGTCTTCTCCTACCGGGTTGTGTGTTGCTCGGTAGGACCGGACTTGTCCGGGAAGACG
>NZ_LGSI01000035.1 GCF_001698815.1 Pseudomonas syringae
AGAAGGGTACGCCTCTCACGATTAGTACCCAGCACCTTGCGATGCCTCGTCACATTGTCGAAGGCGCTCTTGATTCAGCCTTCTAGATTCACCCGGTGACACGGGTGGTTCCCTCAAAGGGGAACAACTTCTGTAAGCGACTTCGTGTCGCACTTCTGCCCAGTTATTATCTATGGGCACCGCCCCGTCATCGAGATAGCGCGACAGCGCTGCCCAGCGTTTGAGGCTGTAATCGAGTGCTCTGCTGATAGCCGAACCTTCGGGCACAAGATCACGCTGGGCGATCATCCAGGCATGCAGCCGATCCATCACCGGCACGGCTTTTTCTTGCCGGATTCGGCACCGTAAATCCGGCTCCAGGTCACGCACTTCGCTCTCGATTTCGTACAATAACTGGATGTAGCGCAGCGCCTGCTCGGCGATCTGGCTCTTGTTCGTTGCGTGCAACTCGAAGAACTTGCGCCGGGCGTGGGCCATGCAGCCGATCTCGGTCACGCCGAGTTCGAAGCTGGCCTTATAACCGCCAAAATCGTCGCAGACCAGCTTACCTCTCCAGTCTTGCAGGAAGTTGCGAGCATGCTCACCGGCGCGGCTGGGGCTGAAGTCATAGACGACAGCGGCTGTTTCGCAGAACTGGCTGGTGGCGTACGCCCAAACATAAGAACGGTGGGTTTTCTTCGAGCCCGGAGCAAGCATCTGCACAGGTGTTTCATCCGCGTGCACGACCTGCTGCCCGATCACGACGTCACGTAGGGCGTCGACCAGGGGCTGCAACTGCACGCCCGTAACGCCCACCCATTGAGCCAAAGTGGAGCGTGGAATCGCCAAGCCGGCACGACCAAAGATCGATTCCTGACGGTAAAGCGGCAGATGGTCAGCGAACTTCGCGATCATGACGTGGGCAAGTAACCCGGCAGTCGGGATGCCCTTGTCGATGACCTGCGCCGGAACGGGTGCCTGGATCAGCGTTTCGCAGTCATCGCAAACCCACTTGCCACGAACATGGCGCTCAACGGTAAATACGCCCGGCGTGTAGTCCAGCTTTTCGCTGACATCTTCACCGATGCGCTTGAGTGCGCAGCCGCATGGACAGTGGATGTTATCCGGTTCGTGATGGATCAACGTGCGTGGGAATTCTGCCGGCAATGCAGTGCGCTTGGGCTTTTGCTTTTTCTCAGTCGCCACTGGCGCTATTTGCAAGGCTTGAAGCTCGGCCTCAATCGCTGCGATATCGGTATCGATCAGGTCATCAAGCAGGCTGGCCTGCTCAGGATTCAACTGCTCGCTGCGCTTGGCAAACTTCAAACGCTTAAGTTGTGCGATCTCGTGGGTCAGCTTCTCGATCACCGTTTGATCGCGGTTGATCTTCTTGCTCATGGTTTCAACTGTCTTGCCCATGGTCTCGACTTGCGACAGCAACTGCGCAGCGAATGCACGCAGTTGGTCGGGAGTCATTTGATCGAGATTGGGCGAGGAAGTCAAGCCGTAGATTTTACCAAAGCAGACCACTGACGACAGCCAGCCAACACGCTAATTACAGTTTTTAAAGCAGCATGATTGCACCGCCAGCGCCAACACGTTGCCAAGGTAGACCGAGTACCAAGGCCTGAAGTTGTTCGGTATCCAACTGCATTTCGCTGCCTTGTCGAAGGCTTGGCCAGTGAAACTTGCCCTGGTTCAAGCGACGTGCGGCCAGCCAAACACCAATCCCATTGTGTACCAGCACTTTCATGCGATTGGCCCGGCGATTGGCAAACAGATAAGCGCAGTGCGGCTTCGCCGCACCGAAGACCGCGATCACTCTGGCCAGCGCGGTCTCGGTACCGGCGCGCATGTCCATGGGCTCAGTGGCGAGCCAGATGGCGTCGATGCGGATCATCGCAACAGGTCTCGAAGGAAAGCGGCGCAGGCAGCAGCACTATTGGTTGGCCAGTTCACTTTGACGGTGCCGCGCGGGTGCAGAATCTCAACGCTGATATTCGATGAAGATCTGTGCGCCGTTGTTTGCATAGGCAATGGGATGAATGCAGTTTGAAGCGCCGTGTTTTTCTGCGCTTGCACCCGAATCCATTTGTGGACGAGGTTAGCGTTGAGGCTATGGCCGAGGGCGATACTGGCGATTGAAGCGCCGGGCTGGGCGCACTCTTGAATGACCTGAGCCTTGAAGGATTTGGAATAGGAACGGCGTGTTGGCTGCATGAAATACCCGCTTAAAAGGCTAGAACTGGTGCCCACTTAAATTTAAGTGCACACCATGTCCAAGCATTGCGGGGTTGGGTAGATGACTTGGCCGGACGCATACGGGGATTCTCACCAAGTACCCTTACCGGCAATACCTGCTAGCGCTTTAGCATCCCGTTGGTCATGGCAGGGGCAGCTGCGCAATGGCTTAACATGGGCCATTTGTACTAAAGTTAGCAAGTTTATGTCATCTACATAAACTCGCGAACTTTAGTACAGTTGCTATTCATACTGTCCTTGCAGCCGTCGAGTAAGCGTCTACGAGGCGACCATCGTTAGCAATGAAACACTCGCCCATTGGTGTTTCCTCGGTTTGGTTAACGCGGTGTCGATTCTGGCCCAGGCAGCGTTGCCAGCGATGGATTCTCTCTGCGGCTCCAAGGGCAGCAGGTTTGCGGCTGACCGAATGCCTGCGAGCAGAGCTGGCCAGTTCTGCAGTGCAGGTTATGGCGGTGTTACCAAGGCTGATCGATACCCCGATGAGCCGCGATTTCCCCGGCGCGAAAGCCGTTCCTGAGGATATTGCAAAATAGATCGTCAAGCGTGCCTAGAAGGGGTCGATACCCTTTACCCAGGTTCAATGCTGCAGCAGTGACGAAAGGGGTGCAGTTGACCGCGAAGCAATAGGCGGAGGTTGCTCGGCGTATCTTTGAGCAAACCTCGC
This sequence comes from Pseudomonas syringae, assembly GCF_001698815.1. GTDB lineage: Bacteria > Pseudomonadota > Gammaproteobacteria > Pseudomonadales > Pseudomonadaceae > Aquipseudomonas > Aquipseudomonas syringae_A. The sequence goes on from NZ_LGSI01000035.1 coordinate 2,906, forward strand.
GGGACTCTATGAAGACCTCGTATCACCATCGCTTGAGTTAGCAGGGCCCGCGTCGGCGACTACCTGGCGGCAAATGATGTGCGTGTCTTCAGCGTTATGGTCGGCATTGACGTAGTGTATTATTTGCCTTGAGGTGCTTTGATTTGGCATCCAATACGGCGCAAATTACGGCTTATGGCCGCCTGCCGACGCAGTGGGCGAGTGAAATCGATCAGTTGTTGCTGCATAAGTGGCAACCGGATTCATCGCGTAAGGTGTGAGACTTGCTTCAATCTGGTCGTAATCAAACTGGATGTTTATTTGAACAGCCTGCTCCAATCGCGCTTACTCAATTCGAAACATGCGCTGGCCGAACCCCCAAATACTCTCCCTGACACCCGTGTCATGGTGTCCTCTGTGGTGTACCGAACTGGGGCTCCATTTTCATCAACCATTACCCCCTTTGCGCCAATCAGCAACGCATGCCCGGCCACAACATCATGTGCAGAAACCGGATAAAGCGAGCAACCGCACCCCATCGCCGGCGGCAACCTTCGCAAGCCGATAAGCAATCGATGGCATAGCGTGGAATGCCGCCGGCGCGCACAACTGACTGTTGATTTTGGGTTTGTCATCAGCCGCAGCGCTAACCATTACAGTCGTCTTCTCTGTGAGCAGTTGATCTGAGAGATCGGCGGCGATGCGGTGGCCATTTCTCACAAGGTGATCCATACCCTCTGCCCACGCAATGCAGTCGGAAATACCCGATACAGCGACCGGTGCATGCACCACCCCAAGCACGGGTTGGCTGTCATGGAGCAAGCCAACAGATATCGCCGAGCCTTTGAGGCCTCTCAAAAAGTCGCTGGTGCCATCGTTCGGGTCGACGACCCAACAGAAAGGGTCTCCAGAAAGTACATGGCCGGTCTCTTCGCCCCACCAATCACAGCTTAGAATTGCCAGCAGTTCCGCGCGAAGCAAAACCTCGATTTCAACATCTATCTCGGCTTTGTCTCCTGACCCTCTCCGGCCACTTGGGCGGGCGTATTCGCTTGCCAGTAGAACACCTACTCGCTCCACAGCTTCAATCACTTGCGGGAGAATCTGCTGCAAACGAAGATTGATCATGATGACCTTTGGGGGTGAGGGCAGGGGCGCATGCCTAGCTATGGCATTTGCACTCTGAAGCGTACGAACTCATTCATGGTTGAGTGATAGCGCTGTAAGTCTAGAGGTCTAGCCACTCGCCTGCTTATCCATTTTCGGCCGAATGTCTCTATGACCTACCGCAGTTGGCCAATACCGGTCTCAGGATTTCGTATCACCAACGCGGCTTGGCTTAAGCACTATCGATCCGTCAACCAACTCGATGCTCAGTGAATCACCGAGACCAATGTTCATGGCCGCCAGGACATCCGGAGGAAGATCGATTATGAGGTCTCCGCTGCCATCGCCCGGATCCTGGCATCTCACAGTCATCTGCACTGATTCACTCATTGGGCACTCGCTCTACTCTCGGCCGATGAATTGATCGATATCCTACGCCGATGCATATGCGACCGATAGCAATCGGCCATAAGCCGCTCTTGCGTCTATGCTGCGGCCGCAGATTGCGATGGCTATGAAAGCAAGGGCTCAACTGCCATCATCTCACCCAATATGGCCACACATGGGAGAGTGAAAGTCATGCAAATGGTACCTGTTCGATCTTCGGCTATCACGGCTGTCGGTTACGACTCAGCAACTCGCCGAATGAAGATCGCGTTTAAGCAAGGTAGAGCCTATGACTTTTGCGGTGTGCCCCCTGAGGTGCATCAAGGGTTGATGAATGCCGGATCCGTGGGAGCTTATTACGATCGGGTGGTTCGCGACCGCTATCAATGCTAACCGTCAGCCGGCTGCGGCACGCCGCCGAGAGCAGCTTTGGGTCGATTTCAGCAGATCGGCGGAGACGGAAAACTGCCAGAAATGGCCATCCTCACTTCATCCTATAATCGCTCTATAGTCGCTCTATAATTCCCTATAAACCGTGTCCCAGCCCTGAGCCGACGGCGCTTTCGCGGTTACGAAAGTGTTTTTTACACTTTGGGATGAATTCTGCCCTTCGTGCCTGGCAGCAAGCGGCCAAGAGGAGACCTTGCCCACTACCGAGTCGTCAAGGCTCCTATTGAAGCTTTGAGAGATACACCTTACCGGAACGGCAAGACGGCTTACTGGCTGATAGATCCCGACTCCGGTAAAGGTGAATTTTGCCTGCACATCGACAATAAGGGTCCAACGTGTTTCGATTTGACACTTCCTCTCTAGCATCCAATTTCGAACAGTCAAGCGCCAAACTACCTGCTAATTAGATGTGGGCGTGCCAATGGGGGCTATTTCGGCCCTAAGGCACCAATAGTGGAGGAGGCCGCTGCTCCCGCTAGCGCTCCGAACACTGCACCAGGGATGGCTCCAAGACCCGCTATGATCACACCTAGCTCAGCCCCGAGCACCGCGCCGCTTATAGCGCCTTGGAAGTCATGGGCGATCACTAATGCTAAATCTTTATTATCAAGTTTCTTACCGAACTCCTGAACGTAGAGAAGACTATCTTCAACAATGCTACCGATCGCCGCCGCAACTTCGTTATTGGCACCCTTGAGTTTCTCTGCAATTGATTGTAAGTCATGAAAAATCTCTTCGAACGCTTGACCGCTTAGCAGTCTCCTGCTGAACGCTTTGAGGATGTCGGCATTGCCCTCATCGATGATCCCATTCTTCACAAGACGGTCAATCTGCACATCAAAGGCTTTCTCAGTGAACAGAGTTTGAGCGTTCAACAGTAGAGTAGTCTCGATTAAGAATTTTCGATGATATTTGCCAATGTCGGTTGATGGTAACTTCAACGATGCGGCGGAACCTGACTGCTGCGCCATTCCAGCGATAGGAAGCATTGCGGCTAAGCCGACAAAGGTAGCTTCGAGTAGGACGTGGCGTCTTCCAATGTTAATGTCTTGCATCTTAAGCGCTCCCGTTGTCTTGGGTTTCTGCAATATGCCGAGTCTGGATGCTTGTGAGGAACAACTTTGTCTCACCAAGCTCCCACCAATTACGCTCGGCTTTGTTCTGCAGGAGCTTTCCGATAAAGCTAGCAGGTCAGCAGCGGCCAGGCCTGTCGCCGGCCTAGTAAAAAAAATGTCATTTTGCTTTCCGCGCTTAAGGAAGCTGCTGAAATCGAAATCAGCACGGCACCTGACGACTTTGGGATTCGAGACGCGCAGCTAACAATCGTGCAGAAGCGCATCTCACATCTGAGCGACCACCTTCGGCGTAAACACTGCCTGGACGAATAGATATGATCGCAGGACTGACTGAAGAAGAAATGCGCCAGGCGTTATTTGGGCCGGCAGGGGTGCCTGCTCTGTCATCCGTACAGCAAGCTCAGGAAGAACCCACCACCATTGCCGTAATACCGCCGCAAGCGGTAGCGAAAGGGACGCCACGCAAGTCGAGGATTCCAAGAATGAAAGTCACCCTGCGGGTCGGCAATGAGTTCGAAGGTGAGACTGAAATGTTCATCCATGAAGCGGATACGTTGAGCACGCTCCAGGCGGAGCTAGAGGCAACGAAGGCTGCACGCAAGAAATTCAAATACATTGAGGTTATCTCGGTGAAGCCTGCCAGATAGTTTCGAATCTGATAATAGGTCTTAGTATTTGACCCTGTACGTAGGGGAGTCTTCCGCTCGCAGCTGCCTACGGTCATAGATCCGGGTTGTGCTGATACTGGCGTGCCCGAGCCAGGCCTGGACCTTGGCTATGTCTGCCTCGTGCTCCAGGGCGTTAGTCGCTGCTGTTGCCCGCAGGCCATGCACGCCCAAGCCGGCGACCTCGATGCCTGCCGCTTTGGCGTAACTTCCGACCATCGCATAGATACCATTGGCGGTGATACCGGCGCCGGTCTGAAGACCGCGCAGCGGCATAAAGAGCGGCGCCTTGCCGTCTGCCTGGTGCTTTTCTGAAACCTGCAGGTAGGCATGGATGCGTTCTGCGGCGACTGGGTGCAGCGGCAGGTAGCGCAATTTTCCGCCCTTACCGTGGATCTGTAGATGCTTGATACCTCGGCGCTCCTGAATATCGCTGACCATCAGTTGTGCCGCCTCTTCACGACGCAAGCCGTGATAGAGCAGCACAGCAAGGATCGCGCGATCACGGAGCCCTTTGAGGGTTGCTGGATTGGGGGCATCGAGCAGGGCCTTGGCCTGGTGATCACCTAATGCTGGCGTTTTTCCTTCGTTGGTTTCGATCTTGGGCCGCTTTACGCCATGCACGGGGTTGCCGCCGGCGACCGCATTGTTTTCCAGCAGGTGATCGAACAGGCTGGCCAAGGCCGCCAGTTTGCGCCGGATCGTTGATCCAGCCAGCTTGCGCTGCTCCAGCTGGGCGCGCCAGGCTAAAACGTGGGAGCGGGTCACGGCGCGAAACTCCTCCGCTGCAGACAGTCCGACAAAGCTGCAGAAGTCCTGCAGATCATTCTGGTACGCACGGCGCGTGCGTGGGTTGTCGATGTTGGCAAACCACTCGACCGCCGCCGGCACGGCGGCTAGGTGATGAAATTCTGCAGCGGTTAGCCGGCGTTCCTGCTGGGTAATAAGTCCCGTCACGTCAAACCCCTCGCCAGTTATTCCGATGAACCTCGCGGCACCGATGTACCACTTGCTCTACCAGCGAATTGCGTGGGGTGGCGTGGATCCAACTATCCTCAAAAGGTGGGAGCGGCCCATCGGTCTCCAGCACCGCATTCAATTCCAATGAAAGCAAAATCAGCGTTTTGAATGCATTAGGCACCTGATCTGCTTCGAAGGATGCCCACCGCTGCCTCATGGCTTTTTCAGCCTTGCCCGCACGGTCCCATTCTTTGGTTTTGTGATGGACCAGCGCGTTACGTGCCGCTACCAGTCCTTTAAGCCCATTAATGGCTGGGCCATCCTCGCGCAGGGATCGACCACACACCAGCCGTGGGATGACAACCCATTTGCCTACCACATCCAGCTTGTCCAGATACGTTTTCGCCAGAGGCTCACCCAGCTGGATGAGCGCAAATTCATAGGCCGCCGCTTCGAGAGCCATCGCAGAAAACACGATGGTTTTAATGCCAGCCACGTTTTTTCTGGCTTCCTGTTGGTCGTAGGCTGTCGCATCGCTAGGCCATTGCGGTTTAGGGATTGGATTGCCCTTCTCGAATAAAAAACAGCCGAAAGCCTCTTCCGCAATTTCTGCGTAGGTCTCCACCATAGAATCGGCAATGACCCAGCTATCGCGAACCCGGAACGGTTCACTTGACGTCATCGATCACGCCCCTTAGATAATTGGTGATAACGTATTTTATCATTAGTAATGGACGCTATCACATTCCTGACTGATCGGTATGAGCAGGGCATAGAATAAGTAGTCAGGTAACAAGGGATCGGTTCGCTCGATCCGAATGCCGATGTGCGCAGGGTTGAATATTCAGATCGGTTTGCCACATCGCAGATCAAAGCTTGTTTGCAAAAGACCTTTGCCTGCTCGGGATGATGTGTTTACCCAAGAAGACGAAACGTTGGTTCAAACGGCCTCGCCTCAGGCGTGTCCCTCAAGGCTACGCTCCCCTATGCGACTGGTAGCGACGGTCACGCCTGAGGTGATGCATCGTAGAAGGTGTTTTGACAAAAATTAAAAATAAAATCTCCCAAATTCTAGAGATTTATGAACTATATTATTTAATACTTAACTGTGCAGTCACTTTGTTTTTTACAATGGAGAATGCTATGAGTCCGCATGGTGAAGGCGTATCAAAACTGACTATATATACAGTTTTGTTATCCGCTTTGTTTCCTATTTTAGGCAATGCTAAAGAATTAGTTGCTTCTCCTGAGCCTGGCAAGAAGGCTCTCATCTATAATGAGTTGCAACGTCAGTTTATCCAGAACACTGACAAAACAGAAATGCCAAAACTTGACTGCAGTGATAATAGTTTTGCACAAACCGGATATAATCTAGGCAAGGTAGAAATTTTATCCCCTTCGGGAAAGTATAGAGAGGTCGATTCTAAATCACAATGTTTAATAGATATAAGTACAGGTTGTCAATTAGGGATGTTTCCGGTAACTGAGATTGAGACGGAGGGGCAGTGGGCTTGGACAAAGTCACGTATAGGGCATCTTTATTTTTTGCACGAGATAGCAAGAAAATATGGAGTACCTAATTCAATACTAGAAAAACAATTTAACGCCATGAATGGAGCTATATTAAAAAATATACAGAGAAGAATAAATATGCCAATTAAAATTAAAAAAAACGGACTTGAGACTGGATTGGGAACGTCGAACGACATAGATAATGACAAGACTAGCGCCAAGCTGGAGCGAGCCTTTGCTGGTAGTTGGAATCTCTATGTGCATTCACTTCCAACAAGCCAACAAGTTAAGTTCCCAATACTGGTGGGCGTGGAAGAAGGATGTGGAGCTGGCGAGACTAGTTATGATGTTGAAATAATTCCACCTGGAGGTAAGCTCCGAATGATCAGTGATATTGATGCCCAGCTTTGTGAGGCCTTACATGTAGATCCATGGGACATGAAGTGCCAAGGCTGGTCCGTAATCGGCTCGAAAGATATAGGCCTCGTTGGAACTTACCGATACAGCATTGAATGGTCGAACGGAAACGTAGTGCGTGATAAGTTAACAGTAAATCAGCAGCGCGAAAAAAAGTTGTGCCTCCCACAAAGGTGTCCTTAGGATAGCAAACTTTTTGGTATAATTTAAAAACAAAAAGAGGATACCAATTAAAATGATACGCAATCAGAAAACAGGGATGGATGATTTTTTTAATATCGTACGTGAAGTAAAAAAAATTGCATTAGTGGCGGTTGGAGGATTAGTACTATTGCCCATCCTAGCTGGATTGGGTGGCTACACACCACCTTGGCCAAGCGGTATCGCGGTGATTACTTCTTTGGCAGAGCTGGTTATCTTAATTGTTGTTTATCAATTGCTATCTCACGCAAATCGGTCAACAGCGAATCGCGTAATTGCTTGTCTGGCAATAATTATCTTTTTTATGAGCGCAGTTTATGCAACTTTAAATGCCGTATTTGTGTATCAGATCCCGAATAGGGCTACTAGAGTCGTATTAGGTTGTGGCTTGTCGGAGAAAGCTATAGCTATAATTTCGGAGGCAGCATTTAAACCAGTCAGCGTTTGTCCTGGTGAGCTATCAACTCTGCTTGCTTCTGCGCAGTATGATACAGATAAGGTTTGGTCCGCGCACTCTGTTAGTCTTATTAAGTTATTACTTGTGTTCTCGTGGCTTATGGCTTTTGGTGGGCTCGCAGCGCTTTTTGGCGTGTTCGCTTCATTTCAACGGCGTCAGAATTCTACGAGCTAGTCACCTGGGAGGCGTATTAATTTATCAGCTCGGTGAGCGATGGCAGGGCATTGCATGTTGCTTGCCACCTTTCTCCCGCAATCAAGCACTCGAGCGCTGGCAGAAATTGGCCGTCCTCTGCCGGTTGTCACTAAGGCACCTGCTGGTCAAGTCGAATGCAAACGGTTGATCAGCACGGATGCATTCGACTGGTCAGTGGCAATGCAAATGGGTGGTCAAGTCCATGCAATTACGCAGCTCAATCCCTGCCCCTATTCTCGTCATAATGCTTGTTAGGCTTGCTGCGTGCCCTTGAAGCCACCACCCCTAATTGGGGCGCGGGACTTAAACGTCGAAATGATGCCAGTGGAGTGCATCTGTTTTTCGGCTAACGGCCGGCCACATACAGATAGGAGTTGGATTGCAGAATTCAGTCTGGGAGCTGAGGAGCGGCTTTAACCTGAGGCTTCTTCTTTCTAGGCTTCTGAGTTTTCGGGGACATTGACGAAGGTGGTTTGAGATTTCCTGGGACTCGGAAAACGACAAGATGACGAACAACTTCGCTACCTTCTGGTACTACGGACTCATACCACACGCACTCCTCGAGACTAGGAGGTGGTCCGTTGCGCTCAGCGATTTCCAAGACTCCCAAGAAGCCGAGCTTCACATTGGTGTTTTGGTAGCTGACGGCTTGATTACAATAGCTTTTCGCTGATGTTCGATCTAGATGCCCATGGTGCCGTTTCATCTCAAAGACGATACGGAATGCACCGAAGGTAACGTAAATGTCTGCTCGTCCTGTTGCGACCCCCTCAACCTCCGTCTTGATATCGGCGTGAGGGTAGTTGCCGCACAGCCATTGCCACAAGTCTCTTTGTAGGTTGAATTCAGTTGCATCGGGATCACGTAGATACCTACCCAGATCTTGTAGTTCCTTGAGTCCGGCGTCTTGTCGGTTGTGGCAAAAAAGGAGTACTTGCAGGAGCAATTCATCGAAGTGATCACGGACTTCGCCCCCGTAGTCCTGGCAGCGTACTAGATTATCGGAAGTGTTTTTGAGGAGTCGCTGGACAATTGGATTGCTAATGTCTCGGGAAGTGACGCGACGCTGACTCAATGCTATTTCAACAGTGCGCAGTGCCTCGTCTGACCATTCCGATGGCAGCTCATTGCTTTTGAGCAGCTCACAGAGAATGGGGTAATTTTCTTCCGTCATTAAACCATCCAATGAGGCATTGACCTCCGACATCTGTGTGACACGATGGCGTAACGCACTCGCGGTGCTCTGTTGATCAGGATCCCAGTTGGAACCGGACAATAGATCGTCAAGATGGGCTAATTGACCTCGTTCTTTTACGAAGCTGGATTCTATTCGTGGTCTAAGGAGCAGGCCGAGCCCTCCCATGGTGCTGAGGGAACGGTCTGCGTCATACACCGCCAGCAGGTTCTCGATGACAGACCAGGCTTTGAGCCAGCTAGGGCGTGTCAGATCCTTGGCAGCTTGTTGAACTGACCTAGTCAGGCGCACCCACTGAATTTCTCGATCCGTTCTTCCAACTAGCCATTCTGGGAGTAATTGGTTTCCCAGTTGACGGTTGTGATCGGAAACGGATTGGATAAGGATATCAACGCTACCGCTGATTAGATGTCCTGCGCTCCCTTTGGAGAAACCTTGAATAATGTCGATCACGGCTTCGTACGCCGCTGCGTCAGCGCGATCTTCATCTGCTAGTCGCGCATTGCGAAGAAGCCCTTTAGCTGTATCCAAATACATTAGTACATGGTCATAGACTTCAGAATTCAGAGCCTGGGAGATCTTGGCGAGCGCCAGTTCAAAAGAAGCTTCGCCTTCGGCATCCTCTACTTTTCGCAGATTATCCAAAGTTGTAAGCAGATCATCCTCCGCCCATATGTGGAAAGCGGCCCCGGCCAGCTTTGCAGCGTGTTGTGCGAACAATCCGTCTGCGCTAGGAGTGATGCACGCTAGGATCTTTAGCGGGATGAATTTGGAGATAGCGCCTGTAAGGGCAAGTCGAAATAGCGCCTCCAATGAATAGGCCGCGACTAATGCATCTTTGGGGGTTGATTGCATTTCGATACGCTTTTCCAGCACGCCGGTCAGTTGCCTGCGCACTCGACTGCGGAGCGCAATGTCATGGATTACCGTACCGGTCGCGGCGCGAAAAGCAGACGGATCTTGACCTTCGGCAAAGCCTCGCAGCAGCAACTTGTCCAGTTGGGAAGAATCCTCCGGCGATGAGTCGCTTGTCAGTTGGGCGATCACATCAAGATATGGCGCTGCAACCAGGATGTCAGCCTGATCCATGAGCGATTTGAGGCCGCCGAACGAGGCAATGGTTAAAGGTGCATCCGTCTGCAGATGCACTTCAATGACGCTTAGAACAGACGAACTCTTACCAGACATAGCCGCCTTCCGGCGCGACGCGACATTGTTTGTCCCCTAGCGCTGAGATCACTGCAGGTGCATTCGCACTGGCGACAAATATCTGTAAGCCCGTGGTTTCACCGGCGACACGCCGAAGTTCGCTGAGCAGTTTGGCGAGGTCACTTTCGCTGGTCTCTTCAGAGCCTGGAGAGTCAATGATCAGCAAGCCGGGATGCCGGCCGACGCCGAGTTTTTGGCCAACTCTCAGTAACGCTATGGCCGTGGCGATACGCAGTCTGAGGCGTTCACCAGTCGTAAGTTTGCTGAACCACGATCGTTGGCCGCCTTTGAGTACGCTCATTCTTGCATCAGACCCAAGGTCAACTGCCTCCAGCCCAAGCGCACCAAATTCGTTGGCAAGGCGAAGTATTTCTTCGTTGAGCGCATCCATAAGCTCACCTTTCCTGGCATCAAATGCTTTTTTTGCTTCCTTCAGTGCGATATCGATCAACGAAGCATCGCGGGGCGGTACTGGAGCAGGGGCGGCAGCGGTGTATTCTTGTAGAGCACCTTCGAGTCGAGCTACAACAAGTTCTGCTTCTCGTTGTAGTCGAAACGGGTTGCTGGCGCTCACCGCTACCAGTTTTGCCTGCGTAGAGACCAGTTTTTCTATTGCTAGTTTTGCCTCGCTTTTCGCTTCCTTAGCATTCTCCTTCGCCTCGCGGAACGCTTGCCGGGAGGCTTTGGCACGGGATTCTGCGGCTTCAAGTGCATCCGAGCTATCGTCCTGCTGATCATGGGTTATGGGTTCGGAACAGAGAGAGCAATTCAGGTCTGTGGCTTCGCGTTTTATCCGCTCTTTGGGTACAGATTTTTCGCAGCGAGGGCAGCAAGTTGGTTCCAGGCCATTGAAGAAAGCGGTTGTTATGACGTTCTCACGTAGATCTCGGAGTGCGCGCTCGTCTTGGTCTGCAATGCTTCTTAACGTGGCGAGATCTAAGTCCGAACGGGCAGATAGCTGCTCGAGGTTTGCTGCAAGTTTGGACTGCTCAGTTAGGTCAAAAGCTAGTCGATCTAAAGACTCTGCCGTCGCGCTGTTATCAGCTGCTGATGAGAGTTTGAGGCGCGCGTTATCAAGCCGTTTAGTAATACGCTCCCTTGAGTCAGATGCTCCATCATTTCGGGCGGAGTGGTTTCGGTTCGCGTAGGTAAGCTGCTGCTCCACTTCTTTTTTCGCAGTTCCAGCCTGCATAACAGTACTAGCCCAAGGCAGGCCTATATAGAGCTGAAGCATGCGTCCAGGTAGTCCTGCCATGAGGACATCGCCTAATAGGGCTTTGTGGTCTCCTCCAAAGTAGAGTGCGCCGGAAAGGGCTGTCCATCCGTGGGATACCGTAATCCCGCCTTCATCGTTGTCCTTTCGGGAAGAGATAGGCTCAAGGTCAAAGGTACTCATCATGAATCGAGACATTGCAGCAGCGAACCCTTCGTCGCTGCTGAATCGGTCGACATCATCAAATGTTCCATCGGGACGCAACCTTTTCAGGGCCCCATTGGGCTTTTTGCTCAGTACCTCAAATTCGACAGCGTACTGACGATCATCCAACTTGAAGGAGACATTTACCCAGGACAACCAGCTTCGTACATCATCCTGAAGCGCTTTGGCGTCCCCTCGCAGGCTCCATAGAATTATTTCAAGCACACTTGATTTGCCGACCAAGTTGGATTTTCCCGAGCTGCCGTGACTGGCAACTGCCCAGACTCCTGGTCCCAGATTGGACCAGCTAAAGTCAATTGAGCCTTTGAATTTGCCTTGCTTTTCGCCTTTGAACGCCACGTCTGAAATCGTTAGGGTGGGTGTCGGGCGCGCTGGCCGATCTCCGAAGATTCTGCGTTGCTGAAGCATTACTTCTGCTTCTGCAACTGGCAGGCCGGCGCCATCGGCGACCGTCTCAATCCAACTCATGGTCATGCAGCATTTCCTTGCAGTAGTACGTCCAGACGAATGCGAACACGTTCTGTAATAGGAGCGATGACATGCTTGAGTTCGGTGTTGGCGTACTCGGCCTGAAGGTATTGGCGATCTTTGAGGGCCTTGCCGCCCGTATCGGCAGCGACCCTGGCGACGACTGTTGCTCGGTCTCTATACCAGGCGAGTTCTTCAGCCATCGCCGATAGTGCTTTTATTGCATCCCGGCCTTTGGTGGTAAGTAGGTAGATGTGCTCTTGTATGTTGCCTGGAGTGCCTTGGCGTTTAATCCTGATGAACTCAGCTGCCCGAAGAATGGACAACGCATTGTCCAGCGGCTCGAAGGCGCCAAATAGAAAACGAACCATTGGAAGACGGCGCAAATCGGGCTCGCGGGAATCAAGTATCTGTTGCGCCAGTTTTATTGAATTTGGGTCGCCAGTTACCTCGAACTCATTCAATAGTTCGTTGGCAAGGTAATCGGGGTTCCGCATCCAGAAATCCAGGGCCTGGAGGCGAGATTGGGCGCGGAGGGTTGCTACAACATCCTCCCCCCAGGATGAGTCCATTACTTGCGTAGACGCCGCATCTATACAGGCGAGAAGGCGTACTGCACTCTGACGATCACTCGCTGTCGGAAGGGTGCTCAAAGGATGATGCTCCCAAGCGCATTGGGTACTTCGATGTCACTGTGCATAAGAGTCCCTGCCTATGCCATCTTTGATAGGAAGGCACATTAACATCATTCTGGCGGAGGTTGGCAAGTGGGCAATCGCGCAGACTTGACCACCCATTTGCATTCGACATGAGCAGTCATTTGCATCGTATTCGACCATTACGTTTCGTTGCCATGACCGGCATAGAACGGCCGTTAGCTGCCTTTCGCAAGAGGCCGCTTTGGGTCGGTTGCCGTCCTTCGCGACGGGCAAAAACGGCCAGAAGCAGCCTGTAGTCTTAGGCAGCGAAAAACCTTGGCCGGAGGACGCTGAATAGCTATAAACGGCCAAATGGGTTCATATTTTGTTAGCAGTCCCCCTGAAGAAACCAGCACAAACTCTCGCTGCAGACCCAATAGCTCCTATGCATCCGCCTCTTGAACCCACAGCCAGAAGCGGACATTCGAGATTATCTCCCTACCAGTCACCGGGAAAAATCACTTCTCTTTTGGAGTTTCTAAATCATGAATGTGTCTGGCCAGATGCTCAGGGTTCGGCCAATCATTTACAGATTTTGGCAGCGCGATCTTAATTCCTTCATACTTCCCATAGTCGCTATCACGCATATCACGAGCGAGACGAACAGTCATAGTGCCTGGGTCAATCCAGAGGCGTCCCAGATCGAACAGTGTGTGAATGTCCGACCTAAGAAGCAGTCCATTGTCAGCGCGGTTTGTGTGGATACCCCGATAACGAACGATGTGGGCGGCCTCAAGCACATCGACCGTAGAGCATCCCGTGACTGCGCATTTCTCTTCGTAAGCGACTAGTATCAGCGAACGGAAATTAAACTGCCCCTTGGCGCATGGCAACCTGCATCAGCACTCGCTTTCGACCATCGAGTTCATCATCGATCGGTGCTATCTCAATCGCGTCGACTTCACGACGAGCTAATGCCGCAGCACGAGCAATCAATGTTTGCGGCGCCTTGTATACAGTGCCCCCGCCTGAAGAGTCGTACTCTAATACCCAAATACCATGAACCACAGGAACATAAGGTTCGTACCTCGCCCTCGTCCCTGAAGAGGTTTTGAAAAGCCTGTCGGCAGGATGGCCAGAATCACTCCTGCGTCCTTTTTTTACACCTTGATAGTGGGCCCTGATATCACTGTTGACTGACATTTTCTCCAGATCCGGCCTGATATTTTCTGTGTTGAACTGCGGATCTCGCATCCTTATCAGTGCGCCCACCTCAGCAACAGATACCGGTCGCGGACGGAAGCAGTTGGCCAACTGCTGCCCTTCTTGCACGAGGGGCATGCTGGACCTCCATCAACGGAGGTAATGACATGAACGCAAAAACCACTTCCTCATATCAGTCTTGGAATAAAGGCAAACTGGTCGGTCAAAAATCACCGCTCCGCTTGCGTGAGATCTGGGGCATCAGAATCAGGCTCGAGCTTGCGCAAAACGTGAGGGATCTAGCCCTATTCGATTTAGCAATCGACAGCAAGTTACGTGCATGCGATCTGACGAAGCTACGTGTTCGTGATGTCGCGGAAATCACGTTGCAGCTAGGGCAATGGTGATGCAGCAAAAAACAAAACGGCCCGTTCAATTCGAGATAACTGCTCATACGCGACTCGCTGTGGAGGAATGGGTACACCAGGCTCGACTCAGAAATGGGGACTTCCTGTTTCCAAGTCGGCTAAAAACTTCCGAGCACCTATCCACGCGTCAATACTCACGCATAGTGAAAGCCTGGGTAACCTCCATCAGCCTCGACCCAGTACCATATGGCACTAATACGATGCGTCGGACCAAGGCTTCATTGATCTACCGGAGAACAAAAAACATCAGAGCAGTACAGATACTTCTCGGTCACACCAAGCTCGAAAGTACTGTCAGATATCTTGGCATCGAAGTGGACGACGCGCTTGAGGTGGCCGAGCAGACTGAAGTATGAGCGGGCAACGGCGACGGGGCAGTCATCCCGTCGCTTTCGGCTATAAGAGGCCACTCAAGAAATGATATCGCTGTAGGTTCGCGGGGAAAATCGCATCCAGTAAACAAACACATAGCTTCGCAAATCCGAATTTCGCATATAGGTCTACGCTTCTCCATTACTCACATATGGAGACGCCGTGATGATCCGAGCCCTGCTGATCGCTTCCATGCTAGTTGCCGTAGGCTTTCCAGCCCATGCTGACGTGACACCATTCCCTTCGACGTTTCATACGCGAGACATAGCGGTAGATGGCGCCAAAATCCATGTGCGCGTTGGTGGCAAAGGGCCGGCCGTAGTGATGCTGCATGGCTTCGGCGACACCGGCGACATGTGGGCGCCATTGGCCGCCGACCTGGCTAAGGATCACACCGTCGTGGTGCCCGACCTTCGCGGTCTGGGCCTATCGTCGATTCCGGAGAATGGCTACGACAAGAAAACCCAGGCGGGCGACGTTCGTGGGGTGTTGGCGGCGCTGGGCATCGAGCATGCGGTGATCATAGGTCACGATATAGGTACCATGGTCGCCTTTGCCTACGCCTCTCGCTATCCGCGACTGACCGATCGGTTGGTGGTGATGGACGCGCCCGTGCCCGGTATTGCGCCGTGGAACGACATCGTTCGCTCGCCAATGCTATGGCACTTCGACTTTGGCGGCCCAGACGCCGAGCGTCTGGTGGCTGGCCGTGAGCGCATTTACCTCGACCGTTTCTGGAACGAGTTTGCAGGTGATCCTACCAAGGTCGATGAAGCCACCCGCCAGCATTACGCCAAACTCTATGCCCGCCCCGGTAGCATGCGCGCAGCCTTCGCCCAGTTTCGCAGCATTCGCCAGGATGCAGTGGACAACGAAGCGTCTATGAAGACAAAGCTGACCATGCCGGTGCTGGCCGTCGGCGGTGAAAAATCCTTCGGCAACAACGAAGCGATCGTGATGCGCAATGCCGCAGACAACGTCAAGGAACTGGTAATTCCGGGCGCAGGACATTGGCTGATGGAGGAAGCGCCCACTCAAATCATCCAGGCGATACGCCGTTTTATAACCCAGTGACGACTGTGCAGATAAACCTGCTTCTTCGGGAAACATTATCTTGAGCCAATGCTCGCGAGGTTAGTAGCTTTTCGCATTCTAATCGAACAAATCGGGCTGGGGATTTTGGGGATTGAAACGAAGAATAACTTGCTCAAGGTCAACAGGTACGTAGACTTCCGTCGAGTGCACTGAGTGCCTGCTTTGGGTCGGCTCTTGCCGTTCGCGACAGGCAGGATTCCGCCAAAAACAGTCAATAAGCGACCAAAAAACCTGTGGCGACTCAGGCTGCGTATTGGCGTAATGCATGCTCAAAAAAAATGGAGAAGACGTGACGTATATTCAAGGGAGAAGCGTTATTTAAGTAGTTGAGCAGCTTGATTAGCGAAACAAACGCAAAGACTGCCCCAAGCGTGGAGATCCAGAGAATCAAGGCACGTCGGCGCGACCGTTTTATATACTCGCAATCACGCTTGAAGTCGGTGTCGTTCTGCAGAATTCGATCTCTGTCGCTATTCGACAGTAGGTCATCATAGCGAGTTTTGAACGACTGATAGGTTGCCTTGAACCGATCAAGTTCAGCCTCGGATTCCCTATAGGCATAGAAGAGGGTACTCAACGAGAGCAACAGGAACATCAGAAAAATATAGTAAATGCCAGTCGTAAAAGTTCCTTCCGTAGCAGTTTTGGACATTGAGCGAATTATGAATGTCGTGACGATGAAGGAATAGACACTAAAGACCGAGATTCTTAGGTAGCTACCGATGGTTTTAACCATGTCGCTGGCTGATCAGCCTGCGCCACAAGAGCATCTTGGCCAATCCGCAACACCTGGAAAACTTCCTCAAGAGCGTAGATCTGAGCAAGTTCCAGATGGGCGACTTCACCGCCAATCTGCCAGACATCAAAACGCCGACCTTGATCACCTGGGGTCGGGATGATCGCTTCGTGCCTATCGACTGGAGTCTGAAATTGCTCAACGGTTTCACGTGCGCTCCTTACTCGCCAATTTGTCATAAAACCCGGTCTACCCAAAGCACTCGCGCATCGGAATAACGCCCCTTTAATCCAGGGAATTTGCTGGCCCCGTTTTCGTACTCAAATGGTGCGATAACTCGACATAAAAGGGCAAAAAGTACACGCTCCTAAGTAAAATCTCTGGATAAATGTGATTAGTGCACATTCGTCATTATTCGCTTCGCACGCTTTTTTCTTCATTTTCAGTTGTTTGAAATAGGCCTGGTAATTGCTCTAACGATGGCAGGCCTAGCATTAGTGAAGTCTGGTAGGCATTTATTACGGAAGGTAGGCTCCGACCCAGAGTGCGCCTGATCTAACGGCTCTCTTTCGGCCAGCATCTCGCTAAACAGTAATCGTCACTAAAGAGACATAGATATTCGTACGCCCTAGCGAGCTAGGCCTGTTCGTAAGTGCTACGAGATATCCAGAGAAAAACTTTAGTGAAATATAGCCCGATATACTGATGTATAGCAGATTTCGCTATACATCAGTATATCGGGCTATATTTCATTATGTCGGCAGGCGTCCCAAACCCGAATGGGTTGAGCTCGAGTTTATTTTTTAATGAATCGAGTGCGAGATTTAATGACAACTGATGCCCTGGTTGTTGAGCAGGATCTGCGTGGCGATCAGTTGAAATGGATGATCCTCCACCAGCAGGATGCGCAAGTTGTGTTTAAACATGGGAGGAGCTTCCGGCAACGTGCTGGCGCAACGCGGATGCGGATCGAGGCGGACCGGCAGCCTTCGAACGGCATCGGCGGTGGCTATTGGACTAATGGGAGATGTGCCAGTAGTGGCAATCAAAGTGGCGGGATTATTGGGCAGTGCCAGCACCCAAGCGATAGGACCTTTCTGATATGTGCGTAGGGAAATTCTGAAGTTTTGATGCGCATCCCGCACCCTCTGGTGCTGAAATGCTTCAAATGGATGCCGTCCCGGCGTGTGGCAACGCGTGGGACGGCATCTCTTCAGTGCCTTACATGGGGCTCGAACGCCCGGTCATCTCCCTGGCCATTTCACTGGCGTAGCTGTCGGTCATCCCGGCGATGAAGTCGATCATGCGCAGAAATGATGCGTGCAGTGGCGCATGTGGATCGGGGGCGCTGTTGCCCATCAGGTCGAGAATGCGTCGATGCTTGAACGACGGCGTGCGCCCGCCGAACTGTTCCACTGCTGCGCCGCAAAACGCATTGAGGAGAATTTCGAGGGTGGTGTAGGCGCCGATCTCGTGTAGGGTCTTGCGCTTGTCCTGGAAGATCTTCTTGCGCGCCATGTCCTTGGCATCGAGCACGCAGCGCTTTGCCGGGCCGTGCATGTGTTCCACCAGGTCGCCACTGAGGGCGCCCGCCAGCAACGCGTCCTGTTGCTCGACGAACGCCCGCGCGGCAGCGTTGGTCAGGTGTTCGATGGCCTTGCCACGCAGAATGGCCAGTTTGCGCCGCCGCGAGTCGTCCGGGCCGAGCTGCCGATAAGTGTCCGGCAAATCATCGCCCACCAGGCTCAGCAGCAAGGCCTCGACTTCGGCATATTCCAGCAGGTCCATCTCCAGCCCGTCTTCCAGGTCGATCAGGGCATAGCAGATGTCATCGGCGGCTTCCATCAGGTACACCAACGGATGGCGCGCCCAGCGTTGTTCCTCAAGTTGCGGCAAGCCCAGTTTGTGGGCGATCTGTTCGAGGATCGGCAGCTCGCTCTGGTAGCAGCCGAATTTGTGTTTTTTGTAGCCGAGCGAGTCGGCATGTCGCGCGGTCCAGGGGTATTTCAGGTACGTACCCAGCGTTGCGTAGGTCAGGCGCGTGCCACCATCGAACTGGTGATATTCCAGTTGGGTCAGGACCCGAAAACCCTGGGCATTGCCCTCGAAGTTGAGGAAGTCATCCCGTTCGACTGCACTCATTGCATCCAGCCAGCCGCGCCCTGCCGCCTGATTGAACCAGTTGCGAATCGCATCCTCGCCAGAGTGGCCAAACGGTGGGTTGCCGATATCGTGGGCCAAGCAGGCCGATTGGATGACCATGCCCAGATCACCCGGGTCGCACCAGTCGGGCAGGGCGCTGCGCAAGGTTTCACCGACACGCATGCCCAGCGAGCGACCGACGCAACTGACTTCCAGCGAATGGGTGAGGCGGGTATGGATATGGTCGTTGCTCGATACGGGATGCACCTGTGTCTTGCGCCCGAGGCGGCGAAACGCCCCGGAGAAGATGATCCGGTCGTGATCCTTGTGAAAAGGACTGCGCCCCAACTCTTCGGGGCTGTGCAGGGTTTTGCCAAGACGTTCGCGGTTGAGCAGGGTTTGCCAGTCCAAGGCTCTCACTCCATAGATTAAGTGCGCCTAGCTTCCCGTTTCACAACGCTGACAGCAAGCGGCTGGTGGGTATTGGCTTACATTCCCGCCGCATCGACATCAATGAGCAGCAGCCGCTGTCCATTGTCGAAGAACTGGCCCGCAGTCAGGCAATACTGATTGCTGGTCGCGTCGCGATAAGTGTTCGACAGGCTCAGGCGTCGCTCATGCCACCCCTCAGCCAGCAAGTGGTAGAAATACGGGCGCCATGACCAGTTATGCCCCAGGTATCTGGCGTCCGAGTGCCAGGCTCCGTTGCGCCATTCGAGGTTCGGCGTGAGTTGCGTTCCGTGTCGGTCACATTGGTAGAAACGCAGCAGCCAAGGGTAATCGAGCAGTTTTGGCAAATCGCTGACGGGGCTGTGGTTTTCGTCCCAGCATTGCAGGATCGACATCAAGGTGGTCAATTGCTGACGCAGGCTCATCAGTCTGGCGCGTTCGGCCACCTTGCGCAGCACATAACGATCCCGTAACTCGGCGAATTGCGCGACAAATGCATCCGCCCGGAAGAACTCAAGCTCGCCCTGGGCGAAGAGGAAACCCTGCACATAGCGCGAGCCGCACTCCAAGGCGAAATGCAGTTCAGCTTCGGTTTCAACCCCTTCGGCAATGATCCAGCAACCGGTTTTCTCGGCCATCTGCGCCAGGGCTTTCACCACGTCACAGCTCGGCCCGCCGCGCGCAGCCGCCTGGAACAGGCGCATGTCGAGCTTGAGGATGTCCGGCTGCAAGGCCAGCACGCGGTCCAGTTGCGAATAGCCGGCCCCGAAATCATCAATGGCGATCCTGGCTCCCGCTTCACGGTAACGACTGACGACCTCGGCAAGGCGTTGACTGTTGCCGCCCAGCTCGGTGATTTCGAACACGATTCGTTCCGGCGCGATGCCGTGCTTTTTCAACTGCTTGAGGCTGGGCAGCGCCTGATCGGGTCTCAGACGACTGATCCATCTGGGAGAAATGTTCAAGCTCAGGAACCAGTCATCCGGGGCCTCATGGAGTCGACTCAGCGCGTCGTCGCGGATGATTCGGTCCAGACGCCGCAACTCAGTGCCGGGCATCCTCGGATCGGCAAACAACGGGCCGACTGATGTCAGTCGATTATCGCTTTGACGCAAGCGGCCCAAGGCTTCAACACCAGCAATACGGCCAGTAGCGGTATCGATGAACGGCTGAAAGCAGGCAAGTGGTTGCCCATCGATCACATGGCCTCCTTAGTAGAGTTGAACGCTGGAAAAAGTTTTTGTCGGACAAACAAAAAGCGTCCACCCAAGGCAGAGCCTTGAATGGACGCTTCAGTACCTGTTGCAAGCCCGTTGCAAGAATGCAGCCAAACAGTTGCAAACCTGTACAAGGATGCCAGGGTCAGTGCTTGCGCGGCGGCCCTTGCAGAGCGAGGCGGATGACAGGCAGCAGGCTGACGCCCAACTTCACGATCCGACTGAAGCCACCGCTGCGACCGCTTTTGGCGCCTTTGCCGCTGAGAAAACCCAGCAGCGTCACAACACCCATACCCCAGAGCGGCGCATGTTTGATGCCCAGAGTGCCTTGCCAGTTTTGCGTCATGCCACGAACGCGGCGCAGCGGCTGTAGCAGCTGGCTCGATTCCTGGCGGATCTCCTGGCGGTGCATTTCCATGCGCAGGCGTATCAGGGCTTTTTGCAGTTCACGGCGAGTATGCTTTTGATGGGATTCGGGCACGCTCATGGCATCAGTCGCTCACGGTCATTGGCCAGTTCTTCGAGGGTCGCGTTGAATGGCGAGGACTCGTCGAATATGGCGGCTTTTAAACGCATCGCACAAAACAGCGCGGCCAGGGTGTAGAACACGCAGAGGCCGATAATGCCGGCCAGCCGATAGCTGTCCCACAGCACAATCAGCAACAAGGCCGAGAGCCCGGTCAATAACAGCAGCGCGAAAACCAGCGCAAGGCCCGCAAACAATAGGAGGCTCAAGGTGCGAGCTTTCTGTTCCTGTAGTTCTATGCCGAACAGCTCTACGTGGCTGTGCAGCAAACCCAGGAACGCCGCGCCCAATCGCCGTGGCGATGAGGTTTGGTCCTGTTCAGGACCGGATTCCGTTCCCAAAGCCATAGCCGTTAGCGCCTTGTAGCCAGCAGACCGATCAGGAAACCAACGCCGGCAGCGATGCCGACCGATTGCCATGGATTGGTCTGGACATAATCTTCGGTGGCCACTACGGCAGCCTGGCCGCGCGCGCGCAGCGACTCTTCAGTGACTTTCAGGGTCTCGCGAGCCCGTGACAAACTTTCCTGAATCTGGCCACGCAACTCGTCTGCCTGTTCGCCGGCCAATGAGGCTGTATGGCTGAGCAGCTTTTCCGTGTCTGCGACCAGGATTTGAAAGTCGTTCATCAGAATTTCCTGGGCATTCTGTGCTGTTTGGCGCGACATAGTGTTCTCCGTTCAGTGGCGTATGGATGTTTCGAGTCCGACGAATTGCGGAAGGTTCATTTCAATTGCAGCGTGATCCGCTTGCGGCGATTGGTACAGCTTTTGCTTCTTGCTGGTGCGCCATCCGCACCGTTGCGCCGACTAAGAGCACAAGTACAGCGGAAGTGGCTAAAACCGGTATTTTCTTCTTAAAAACTCCCTGGGAAATCCTGAACCGCGCGTCAGGCACATCGATGACGCGCCAAAGCAGGTCGCGAGGCTTGTGGCGGTACAGAGCGGCTGAGCCACTTCAGTGCGTCATCTGTTGTATCGCGCTGTTTTGGTGCCTTTCCGGCTTGCAGGCCTGCCTTGATGGATAACTTACAAAGCGCCGTTGACACATTGGTCCACAGTTCCAACACCCTGTTTCTGCTGCTGGGTGCGGTCATGGTACTGGCCATGCACGCCGGTTTTGCATTCCTGGAAGTCGGCACTGTCCGACACAAAAACCAGGTCAATGCGCTGGCGAAAATCCTCAGTGACTTCGCGGTCTCGACCCTTGCCTATTTCTTTATAGGCTACTGGATCTCCTACGGCGTCAGCTTTCTGCAGCCTGCTGCGGTGCTCAGTGCCGATCACGGCTATGTGCTGGTGAAATTCTTCTTTCTGTTAACGTTCGCTGCGGCCATTCCGGCGATCATTTCCGGAGGCATCGCCGAGCGTGCGCGGTTTGCGCCGCAGTTGTGCGCCACGGTATTGATCGTTGCGTTCATTTATCCGTTCTTTGAAGGCATGGTCTGGAACGGTAATTTCGGTCTGCAACGCTGGCTGGCCTCGTCCTTTGGCGCGAGTTTCCATGATTTCGCCGGTTCTGTCGTGGTTCATGCCATGGGTGGGTGGCTGGCGCTGGCTGCGGTGTTGCTGCTCGGGCCGCGTAACGGGCGTTATCGGGAAGGGCGTCTGGTGGCTTATCCACCTTCGAGCATCCCGTTTCTGGCGCTTGGGTCGTGGATTCTGATTGTCGGCTGGTTCGGGTTCAATGTCATGAGCGCCCAGACCTTGCAAGGCGTCAGCGGGCTGGTGGCGGTCAACTCACTGATGGCCATGGTCGGCGGCACGGTCGCGGCATTGATTGTCGGGCGCAACGACCCAGGCTTTTTGCATAACGGCCCCTTGGCCGGGTTGGTGGCAATCTGCGCGGGCTCGGACCTGATGCATCCCGTGGGCGCATTGATCACCGGCGTTATCGCTGGCGCATTGTTCGTCTGGTGTTTCACCGCAGCACAGGTGCGCTGGAAAATCGACGACGTGTTGGGCGTGTGGCCGTTGCATGGTCTGTGCGGCGTCTGGGGCGGTATCGCCTGTGGCATTTTCGGTCAGACAGCGTTCGGCGGGTTGGGCGGCGTGAGCCTGATCAGCCAGTTGATCGGCACCGGGCTCGGTGTGCTGGTAGCGCTGCTCGGCGGCTTCGCCGTTTACGGCGCGATCAAGCTGATCATTGGTCTGCGGTTGAGCCAGGAACAGGAGTATTACGGTGCCGACCTGTCGATCCACAAAATCGGCGCAGTGAGTCAGGACTAAGGGCCAATTGCCAGAGCGAGGGCGAACCTGTCGGTGTGAAAATCTGCTAGCAGGAAAGGCGGCCGTTCTGCTCTTATAGGTGTCCAGGCACGTCACTGCGGGGAATAATTCACGATGAATCTCCATACCCTCACGCCCTACGGCGGCATCACCGTCATGCTGCCTGCCGTACTGGTGATTACCGCGTGGTTATGGACGACACGTTCGCACCGCTCGGCGATGTTGTGGATCGCAACGGTGGTGGTGGCGTATTCCATCGTGATTACCAGCAAGATCCTGTTCAAGGGCTGGGGCGTGGCCATCGAAAGCCTGGGTATTTATGTATTCAGCGGCCACGCGATGAATACCTGCCTGGTGCTCATCGTCGGCTTGAGTCTCCTGGCTCGGCAACTGCACCAGGCTTTGCGCTGGCCGGCAGCGGCGCTGGGGTTGACCTTGGGCTGGGCATTCAGCATTTTTTGCGTAGCGCCTTTCATCCATCCATTGCCGGAAGCGATTGCCGGCGCTTTGGTGGGTTCGCTCGGGGCCTTGGTGTTTCTGCTCGGGTTGGAAAATATTCGCCCCGGGAGAATCCCGTCCTCCGCGCTGGTGGCCGGATTGCTCTTGATTGCCTTCAGTTCAACCACGACCAAGTACACCGCCGAGTCCCTGCTGGATCGTATTTCGATGAAAATGTCCGGCGCCGACGCGGCATTCCGGGCGCCGGACTGGCGTACTCCGGCCGTACCGTTGTAAACGAGTCGATTCAGATTTTGAAGTGATGCGCATGGCTCGACGCCTATGTCGCGCGGGCCTAAAATAACCGCCCGTTTCCCCGCTTGAGGGCCTTGCCATGCCACCGGAATGCCAGCTATTCGGTACCTTGGGTTGCCATTTATGCGAAGTCGCTGAATCCGAGTTGTTGCCGCTGGTCGAGCATGGTTTGCTGGTTGAGTTGGTGGACATCGTCGAACACGAAAGGCTGATCGATGATTACGCTCTGCGCATTCCCGTCCTGCGGCGCGTTGATACCGGCGCAGAGTTGGACTGGCCGTTCGATGCCGAGCAGATCGTGACGTTTTTGCGCGAGTGAGCGCTGCCAATACCTGGCACCTGTTAACCACTCGTTGGAGCGAGGTTTGCCCGCGAAGCGGATTTTCAGACGACTCTATTTATCGCCCGAAACGGCGCCTTCGCGGGCAAGCCTAGCTCCAACGGATGAGGCTTCGTCGCGCCGCTTTAGTGTTGCAAGACATGAAATCAGACGACCAAACTTTGACCTGACGGTCCAGGTTCCCTAGGCTTCGAGAACCTTTGACGGGTGAGAGCAGGAAAAACGCAGTACACCTTTCATCTGCGCAGCGAAACGCCTGGCGTTTTTTCCTGCCATCCCCACGTCTCGAACGAACTGGAGAACCGATGAAATCTTATCTATGGCTTGGCTTGATTGGCGCTGTATCCCTTAACAGTGCTTTCGCCGAAACCCGCTCGGTGCCCATGAATCTGGTCAGCGCGACCGACGCGCCTCAGCCGATCGGCGAGGTCATCATCAGCGAAACGCCCTACGGCCTGTTATTCACTCCCAATCTGAAATCACTGCCCGCCGGTGTGCATGGCTTTCATGTGCATGCCAACGCCAGTTGCGAAGCTGCCATGAAGGACGGGGTCAAGGTGGCTGCCGAGGCTGCGGGCGGGCACTTCGATCCAGGCAAGACCAGCAAGCACTTGGGACCTTACGCCGAAGGGCATCTTGGGGATCTTCCGGCAATCTATGTCAGCACAGACGGCATGGCGACATACCCGGTGCTGGCACCTCGCTTGAAGAAGCTATCCCAGGTCAAGGATCACGCACTGATGATCCATGCCGGTGCCGATAACCATGCGGATGTGCCCAAGCCTTTGGGCGGCGGGGGCGAGCGCATGGCCTGCGGGGTGATCTGATACAGCTTCGGCACGCTGGGTTCTGCGCCTGGCTTGAGCGATAATGCCGCGCCAGTCAACCAAGAGTCCGCGCATGTCCGATCCCGTTTTTTCTGCCGCCGACAGTCAGGCCAGCACGCTCTATTTGCCTCCGGGCTCATGGACAACGGTGCTGGACTGTCTGTGCGCGCACTTCAAGGCCATCAGTCGCGAGCAATGGCTGGATCGCATGGCGCGAGGCCGGGTGCTGGATGCTCAGGGCGCGCCGATTGCGCCCGCTCTGGCTTACCGGGAAGGCCTGCGGATTCACTATTTTCGCGAAGTGCCCAACGAAACGCCGATCCCGGTTGTGGAGTCGATTCTGTACGCCGACGAGCATCTGGTGGTAGCGGACAAACCGCATTTTTTGCCCGTGACGCCAGCCGGTGAATACGTCGAACAAACGCTGTTGCGCCGCCTGATCCGGCGTCTGGACAATCCGGATCTGGTGCCGCTGCATCGTATTGATCGGCACACTGCAGGCCTGGTGCTGTTTTCCGCCAACAAGCAGACGCGCTCGGCTTATCAGTCGCTGTTTCCCACGCGCAAGATCGACAAACGCTATGAAGCTATCGCTGCGGCATTGCCTGAAGTGGATTTTCCGCTGCTGCACAAGACTCGACTCATCGAGGGCGAGCCGTTCTTCCGCATGCAGGAAGGTCCGGGCGCCAGTAATACCGAAACCCGGATTGAAGTCTGCGAGCAAAATGGCGATCTGTGGCGCTATGGGCTTTATCCGGTGACGGGCAAGAAGCACCAGTTGCGGGTACACATGGCGGCGCTGGGTGCCGGGATCTGCAACGATCCGTTTTATCCCGAGGTCATCAAGGATGCCGTGGACGATTACAGTCGGCCGCTGAAACTTCTGGCGCAAGGCCTGCGTTTCATCGATCCACTAAGCGGTGAGCCGCGATCGTTCGAAAGTCAGATCAAGCTGGACTGGTAGACAAGCCGTCCAGACGCTAAAAAACCCGCACCAGGCGGGTTTTTCAGCAACTGGATCACGTCACCATCAAAGGTCTTTGACGGTACGTACTTGATCCTTGTTGACGCGGGTTTCTTTGCCATCGAGTTGCTTGAATTCGTAGAAACCCGACTCTTCATCGTATTTAGGGGTATCGACAGCCTGGATTTCGCGGCCGTCAGTCAAGGTGATCACAGTGGGCGAGGCGCAGCCAGCGAGGGAGGCGAGGCTCAATGCGAGCAGAAAGGCAGCGGGAAGGGTCCGTTGTTTCATTACTGTGTCTCCAGAGGATTCTTTTGATTAACTGACGTTCAGACGTATGCGCCGCCAGCAAGTTCCATGAATAGTAACCCTTGCGGGCTGCACGACGTTAAATGGTGATCCGCGTCAACAGATCCGGGGTGTTCAGGTTCGCCAGACGAGGGTCGCCTGCCGCGCACTGCACGGCAACCGGCTGAAACTGCTCCATGGCCCGACGCGGGCTTCGTTCTCCGGCCTGCCAGGCCGCTTCGAAGGCTGCGGCATGCCGGGTGGGAATCATACACAGCAACGGCTGCCAGTGTTCACCATCACGAATCATTACCGGCTGATCAGGGTGCGCAAACGCCGTTTCACGTAGCGCTTGCAGCAACTGGCCATCTATCAGTGGTACATCGCAAGGCAGCACCAGCAGAAAGTCGTGACGGGCCACGCTCAGCGCGGCGCGAATGCCCGCAAATGGCCCGTCAAAATCAGCGTTATTGTCTTGCACTAGTTGATCAGAATAGCGGGCGTATTGTTCGATGTTGCGATTGCAGGAAATGATCAGATCATCGGTCAATGGTCGTGTCAGGCGCTGAAGGTGCTGAATCAGCGGTTCGCCGCGCCATTCGATCAGGCCTTTGTCGCGCCCGCCCATGCGCTGGCCCTGGCCGCCAGCCAGCAGCAGGATCGAGCAGGGTGGGAGAGGAGCGGAACCGGGCATGGCAGACTTAACCGAGGCAGTGAAAAGGAGTGCTGTGATATAACACCGGCCTGTTTCCCCGACAACTGGATTGAGCCTATGAAAGCCAAGGCTGACACACCTTTCGTGCCCTTGAACATCGCTGTGCTGACCGTCAGCGACACCCGCTCCCGCGAAACCGATACCTCCGGCCAGATGTTTGTCGACCGTCTAACCGAGGCCGGCCATAGCCTGATCGAGCGCGTGCTGCTCAAGGATGACCTGTACAAGATCCGCGCCCAGGTTGCGACCTGGATCGCCGATGATGAGGTGCAGGTCGTATTGATTACTGGCGGTACCGGTTTCACCGGGCGTGACAGCACGCCAGAAGCCGTGGGTTGCCTGCTGGACAAGCAGGTAGATGGTTTCGGTGAGCTGTTCCGGCAGATTTCCGTTCCCGATATCGGCACTTCGACTATCCAGTCCCGCGCCCTGGCAGGCTTGGCCAATGGCACCCTGGTGTGCTGTCTGCCGGGCTCGACCAACGCGGTGCGCACTGGTTGGGACGGGATTCTCGCCCAGCAGCTGGATTCGCGTTTTCGCCCGTGCAACTTCGTGCCGCACCTCAAGCAGGCCGAACCCTGCGCAACGCGTGGGTAACCGTCGATGAGCAAGCCTTTGATGCCGGTCGAAGATGCTCTCGCGCGTCTGCTGGAAATGGCTGCGGCCACGCCGATTACCGAACGTGAACGGGTGCTATTGGCCAACGCGCAGGGTCGTGTATTGGCCGTGGATCTGATCTCCACGCTGGATCTGCCGCCATGGCCGAACAGCGCCATGGACGGGTATGCGTTGCGTCTCGCTGACTGGCGCGGAGAACCGCTGCAGGTCAGTCAACGGATTTTTGCCGGCCAGGCCCCCGAACCCCTGACTCCCGGCACCTGTGCGCGGATCTTCACCGGCGCTCCGGTTCCTGAAGGGGCCGATTGTGTCGAGATGCAGGAAAACGCTGTGGTGCAGGCCGATGAGCGTGTTTCGTTCCTCGAGCCGATGCTCGATGGCCAGAACATCCGTCCTCAAGGCCAGGAAACCCGTGTGGGCGACAAGGTGCTGGCAGCCGGAACGCGTCTCGGTCCCATCGAACTGGGGCTGACCGCTTCCCTTGGGCTGGCTGAAGTTGACGTGGTACGCCGGGCGCGCGTGGCTGTGTTGTCCACCGGCGACGAGTTGATCGAACCAGGGCAGCCATTGGGGCCAGGGCAGATCTACAACAGCAATCGCGTGCTGTTATGCAGCTGGCTCAAACGTCTGGAATGCGAAGTCATTGATGCCGGGATTCTTCCGGATGACCTGGAAAAAACCCGAACGGCCCTGGCTGCGCTCAACGATGTGGACCTGATTCTCTCCACCGGCGGCGTCTCCGTGGGCGAGGCTGATTTTCTCGGCCATGCATTGCGCGAGGAGGGCGAATTGTCCCTCTGGAAGCTGGCGATCAAACCCGGAAAACCGCTGACATTCGGCCATTTTCGCGGCGTGCCAGTGATCGGCCTGCCGGGCAACCCCGCTTCGACCCTGGTCACCTTTGCCCTGTTGGCGCGGCCTTATCTGCTGCGTCGCCAGGGCGTGCAAGACGTCACTCCGCTGCAATTCCCCGTGCCTGCGGGATTTGCCTGGACCCGGCCGGGTCACCGTCGCGAATATCTGCGCGGGCGTCTTGAGCAAGGCCGTGCGGTGTTTTACAGCAACCAGAGTTCAGGAGTTTTGCGCAGCGCCGCCTGGGCTGATGGGCTGATCGAAGTCCTGGAAGAGCGCACCTTTGCCGAAGGCGAATGGGTCAATTTCATTCCATTGAGTGAAGTCCTGGGCTGAGATGCTGGTCGCAAGTGCTCTCTGGGGAAGCAACTTCCCCAAGGCGCACCGGCGAGAGCGAGCTTGTATCAATCCTTTACCGACTCTTCCTCGAGTCGATCCGCATCGAACAATTGCTCCAGTTCCTTGCGCGCTTCCCGCGCCGTTTGCAGCACTTTGGCTGCATCGTCATAAACCAGATGCTGTGCGGCGAGCACCTGTTCGTCATGCCGTTTGAAGCGATTGATGCGCGCGTCGGCCTGCGCCTGGCTCAAGCCCAGGCCGAGCAGGGTCTGGCGGCTCATTTCCAGACTGGAATAAAAGGTTTCCCGAACCGCCTGGGCGCCCACGTCGATAAGCCGATGCACATGCTGGCGGTTACGCGCCCTGGCGATGATTTTCATGTTGGGGTAGAGCTTGCGCACCAGTTCGGCGGTCTTGATGTTGGTGTCCGGATCGTCGGTGGCGATGACGAAAAACTCGGCCTGATCGACCTTTGCGGCGCGCAGGATTTCCGGGCGCAACGGGTCGCCATAAAACACCGGTACATTGCCGAAACTGCGGGAAAACTCGATCGATTCCACGGCGGTATCCAGCGCCACGAACGGGATATTCTGCGCTCGCAGGATACGCGCCACGATCTGGCCCATGCGGCCCATACCGGCGATCACCACCCGAGGCGAATCGGTGTTGATGTCCCGGTACTCATCCGGCACTTCGACGGCGACGGTCTTGGGCTTGAGCCATCGAGCGATGGCCAGCAGCAACAAGGGCGTCATGGCCATCGACAAGGTGATGGTCAGTACGAGAATGTCGTAAAGCCGGGCATCGAACAGGCCTTGATCGCTGCCGATCTTGAACACCACGAAGGCGAATTCACCGCCCGCAGCAAGCACGATGCCCAGGCGCAAGGCGCTCTGTTTGCCCAAACCGCCCGCCAGGCGGCCGACCAGAAACAGCAGCGGCAGCTTGATGGACACCAGCAACAGCGTCAGCCCCAGGACGATGGCTGGTTCGCTGAGCAACAGGCTGAGGTTGGCGCCCATGCCGACGCTCATGAAAAACAGCCCTAGCAGCAAACCCTTGAAGGGCTCGATCTGGGACTCAAGTTCGTGACGGTATTCCGAATCGGCGAGCAGCAGCCCGGCGAGGAATGCACCCAGGGCCATGGACACCCCGACTTGATCCATCAACCATGCGGTGCCGATGACCACCAGCAAGGCGGTCGCCGTGGACACTTCCTGGATTTTGGTCTTGGCGACAATCCGAAATACCGGGCGCAGCAGATAGCGGCCGCCGACCACGACAATCGCGATGCTGCCCAATACGCGCAGCCCGTGATTCAGGCCTTCGCTGGCGCTGAGGTTGTGATCGGAGCCTGCGAGGAACGGCACCATGGCAATCAGAGGGATCGCAGCAATGTCCTGAAACAGCAGGATGGCGAAGGCCAGTCGGCCGTGAGGCAGGTTGAGCTCCTTGCGTTCGGCCAGGCTTTGCAGGCCGAATGCGGTGGACGACAACGCCAGGCCAAGCCCCAGCACCACAGCGGTATTCAGCGGTTGGCCGAACGCCAGCAACGCGACACCGCCGATGACCAGGCCCGTCAGCAACACTTGGGCCAGACCCACGCCGAAAACCGATTTGCGCATCACCCATAAGCGTTTTGGCGAAAGCTCAAGGCCAATGATGAACAGCAGCAACACCACGCCGAGCTCGGAAATATGGCTGACGCTTTCAGGATTGCCGATCAGCCCCAGCACCGACGGGCCAATGATGACGCCGGCGAACAGGTAGCCGAGCACTGCGCCCAGTTGCAGCCGTTTGGCCAATGGAACGGTCAAAACCGCGGCGAGCAAAAACACGACTGCGGCCTGTAACAGGCTGCCTTCATGGGGCATGGTGAACTCCTTGGCATCTAGCGAAAGGTCAGCTGATCGACCTTGAATAGACCGCCATTAAACCATGTGCAGGCTACGGTTCGTTGTCTGGATGTGCTGTGACATCCGTCAAGGGAAGTGGCTGGGCGATGTAACGCGACGCTCATGGGCGTAATATGGGCGCGCATTTGGCGACGAATGCCGTCCATGAAGAATTCAGGAAACCCGCAATGACCAATAAACAGCGTTTGATGTATTCCATTTTGATCGCTTTAAGCGTGCTGGCGATCATGCTGGGTCTGTCGCATTTGCAGACCATCGGTGTGATTACCGAAAAGACCTTTCAATACATTGCAATCTTCGTCGCCATCATGGTGGTAGTCCTCAATGGCTTCATGCGGCGCAAGGTCAAACGCTAAAGGCGTGTGGGGCGTGCGCTCCGATCATTCGGCGGGCTTGCCCGGCTCGTTCAGCCATTGCCAGGCGCGCGGATGCAGGCTGTAGCTTTTGTCGGCGTTGAGGTGAATGACGCCTTCATCGCACAGACGCTTGAGCACTTCGCGCACGCTTAGAAACGACAGCGGGATATCCAGCTTCAGCAACTGGCTGTGAACGCCGCGCACGCCCAATGCGTGCCCTTCGCCAGTGGCGGTCAGCAAGGCGTCCAGGACTTTCAGGCGGACCAGACTGGTGCGCAGACCGAAACTTTTAAGCAGCTGTCGGATGGGCTCGTTGCCAGGACGCTCCGCATCCGCCGGAGCGGCAGGCGTCTGCGCTGCGACGGCTGATTGGCGAAGCATCGTTCGAGTAGTGGTTGCGTGACGATTAAACATGCGCAAATTCCTTTTCAGGCCCTTCTTGTGATCTATCTCCTTACTAAGACGAATGAGCGCGAGAAATCCTCAACCTGAAATGCAAAAAACTTCCTGAATGCAGATGACGTCACGCTTTGCCCCAGGCAT
Source organism: Pseudomonas syringae (assembly GCF_001698815.1). Classification (GTDB taxonomy): domain Bacteria; phylum Pseudomonadota; class Gammaproteobacteria; order Pseudomonadales; family Pseudomonadaceae; genus Aquipseudomonas; species Aquipseudomonas syringae_A. The sequence goes on from NZ_LGSI01000035.1 coordinate 34,167, forward strand.
GCCCGGCTAAATTTTCCAGGCCGGCTTCGTTTAATGGGGGCGACAAGCGGCGGCGAGCTCGCGCCTGCCGGTCAGCCAAGCCATCAGGAGTCAGAGTGATCATTTCCAAGCGGATGCCGACGATTTGCGTTTCAGGGCTGTTGTTCTGCCTGAGTTTCAATGTGCACGCCCTGGCGCCCGCCGGGCATGCCAGCGCCGAGATACGCCGCACGGCATTTGGCGTGCCGCACATACGCGCCAACGACGAGCGAGGCCTGGGCTTCGGTATCGGTTACGCCTATGCCCAGGACAATCTGTGTCTGCTGGCCAATGAAGTGGTGACGGTCAATGGCGAGCGCTCGCGTTTTTTTGGTCCGGACAAGCAAACCCTTGAACAACGCAATAACCTGACCAGCGATGTGTTTTTCCAGGGCTTGAACAGCCCGCAGGCGGTCGGCGCTTTCTGGCAGGCGCAGACGCCGCAGGTGCGTCAGTTGGTCGAAGGTTACGTCGCTGGCTACAACCGCTATCTGGCCGAGGTCCGTGACAAAAACGGGCAGGGTCAATGCTTGCAGGCGGCCTGGTTAAGGTCGATCACGCCTGAAGATCTGGTCAAGCTGACCCGCCGCCTGTTGGTTGAAGGTGGTCTCGGGCAATTTGCCGAGGCGGTGGCTGGCGCGGTTCCGCCCAGTGCTGCGGCGAAGCAGGCAAGCATTGCCGGCAAGGAGTTTGAGGTCGCCGAAGCCAACCAGCAGAGCTTCGCCTTCGAGCGCGGCAGCAACGCAGTGGCAATCGGCAGCGAGCGCTCCGCCAACGGTCGCGGCATGCTGTTGGCCAATCCCCACTTTCCCTGGGTGGGCGGCATGCGTTTCTATCAGATGCACCTGACCATTCCCGGTAAACTCGACGTCATGGGCGCCTCGTTACCTGGCCTGCCGTTGATCAATATCGGTTTCAGTCAACACTTGGCCTGGACCCACACCGTGGATGCGTCGAAGCATTTCACCTTGTATCGCCTCAAGCTGGACCCCAAGGATCCGACCCGTTATCTGGTAGATGGCCAATCCCGGGCCATGCTCAAGACCACAGTGAAGGTGGCGGCGACTGATAAGGATGGCAAACCTTCGCAGCAATCCCGCGACCAGTATCGCTCGGAGTTCGGCCCCATCGTGCAGTGGCCGGGCAAACTGGACTGGAACCGTGAATACGCCTATAGCCTGCGCGATGCAAACCAGACCAATGATCGGGTATTGCAGCAGTGGTATTCGATGAATCAGGCGACCAGTCTTGCAGCCTTGCAAACTTCGTTGCAGAAAATCCAGGGCATCCCGTGGGTCAACACGGTAGCGGTGGATGATCGCGGGCAGGCGCTGTACATGAATTACGCGGTGGTGCCCAACGTCACCGCGCAGAAGCTGGCGCAATGCAGTGATCCGGCAGCGGGGCAGGACATGATCGTGCTCGACGGCTCGCGCAGCATCTGCGCCTGGGACAACGCCAGGGATGCGGCGCAAGCGGGCATCTTTCCGGCCTCGGCATTGCCCAGCCTTGCGCGCAACGATTACCTGCAAAACTCCAATGACTCGGCCTGGATGACCAATCCGGCGCAACCGCTGACCGGCTTTTCGCCGCTGATCAGCCGTGACGCTGTGCCGCTTGGCATGCGTGCGCGGTTTGCCGTGGAGCGTCTGCGTGACGTGCAGCAGGCAGGCAAGCAGGCGGGCAAGATCGGAATCGGCGATCTGCAGGCCATGGTCATGGATAACCGGGTCTACATGGCCGAGGCCGAAGGCGGCGCCTTGCTCGATGACGTACTGCAATTCTGCGCCGGCTATACAGGGGCGGATGTGGCGACGATCAAGGCGGTCTGCACCAGCCTCGCCAAGTGGGATCGCAGCGCCAATCTGGAGGCGGGTATCGGCTTCGTGCATTTCCAGAATCTCGCCAAGGCATTGCAGAAGGTGCCGAACGCATGGCGCATCGCATTCGATCCGGCCAATCCGCTGCATACCCCGCGAGGCCTGGACATCAGCCAGCCGGCAGTAGGTGAAGCGCTGCATGCTGCGTTATTGGCCTCGGCCGAGCAGCTGGAAAAGGCTGGTCTGGGCAGCGACAGCCATTGGCGCGATGTTCAGGTCTCGACCGTGGGCACGCAGCAGACGCCAATCCATGGCGGGCCATCAGTGCTGGGCATCTACAACGCGATGACTGCAATACCGCGCAACGATGGCAAGCGCGAAGTGGTCAGTGGCAGCAGCTATCTGCAGGTTGTGACGTTCGACGAGCACGGCCCTCAGGCCTTGGGGCTTTTGGCGTCATCGGAGTCCAGCAACCCAGACTCGCCCCACAGCAACGACCAGACCCGGGCATTTTCCGATAAGCGCTGGGGCGTATTGCCGTTCACCGAACAGCAGATCGAGAAGGATCCGGAGTATCGCGTGCAAGTCATCAAGGAAGGGCAGCGGTAAGGCGGGTTGGCGTCAAGCGCCTAGCCTTTGGGCATCCCGGCGGGTCGTTTGTTGATGACCGGGTTGCCTTGGGAATTGTGGGTCAGGAACACCGGCAAGACCTTGGGCAGGGACGCCAGCAGGCTGGCCATGTCGCCGGTGTTGTAACTGCCGCCGAGTCGGATTGCACCCGTGGCGCTGTCCGCCAGCAGGATGGGCTGGGGCAGATAGCGATTGATCAGCGGCAAGGCCTGATGCAACGGCAGGTTGTTGATCACCAGCTTGCCACTGCGCCAGGCCAGGCTGGTGTCGTTGGCATAGGTTTCGCTGATCTGCGGCTGAAAGTCGCCGGTTTTGTAGCTGGCCTGCATACCGGGATCCAGGTGCGTGCCGATGCCCGGTTGTGAGGCATTGCTGGTGACCTGGACCGAGCCGTCAACCAACATCACTTTGACCTGATCCTGATACATCCAGACATTGAAGCGGGTGCCGGTCACGGTAACGCTGCCTGCGCCTGCCTTTACCACGAACGGATGCTGGCGGTCATGGCTAACCTCAAAGAACGCTTCGCCCTTGTTCAGCGTCACGCTGCGACGGTCTTTGTAATTGGCGAAGGTCAGTTCGGTACCCAGATTCAACTCCACTCGACTGCCATCGGCCAAGGTAATCAAACGAGTCGTGTCGTATGCCTGGTAAGAGTCGTAAGCATTGGGCAGCCAGCCCTGGCTCCAACCGATATAACCCACCGTTGGTAGCGCCAGCAGCGCAACGGCCGCTGCTGCGGCATAGGCGCGCCAGCGAGGGGCGGTGCGCATCCGGGTGACATCGAGCATCTCAACCTTGCCCGATACCGGCGCAGGATTGACCGGCGTGATCTGCTCGGAGACATCCCAGATCTCCAGCACCGCCTCGTATTCGACGGCATGCAGCGGATGCGCGTGCAGCCACTGCTCGAACGCCTGGCGTTCCTGGACGGTGCAATCGCTGGCGTGCAGACGCATGCACCAATGCGCAGCGGCATCGGTGATGGCATCGTATTCGGCTTCGCTAAAAATGGGATCGCTCATTGGCACTCCGGTAATGCCTGCATTCTACCTCCGCGCAGGAGTCGACGAGAACAGGCATGGCGTTTGAATATCAATGTCCTACAGCTTTTTCCCGTAACAGAGCACGATTCCCATTCCCGCATAGCTCGGCGAGGCTATTTACTTGGACTGCCGAGCCGCCTAGGCTGCCTGTCGTCATCATTTTTTGAAGGAGCAACGAATGAGCCTCAGTATCGAAACGACCTTGAACCCCACAGAACAGGAATGCCTGGCGATCCTCACGCCGCTGCGTGCTTATAACGTTTCCCAGGCCGGAGATGCCGGCGCGGAAAAATTCGCACTGTTGGTGCGCGACGACAGCAGCAATGAAGTGCTCGGCGGGCTGTCCGGCAAATTGCTTTATCGGTGGATGTTCATCGAACTGCTGGCTGTGCCGGAGCAGGCGCGCGGGCAGGGACTCGGGTCGCGCTTGATGAAAATGGCCGAGGAGCTGGCGCTGGAGAAAAATTGTGTCGGGATCTGGCTCGACACCTTCGACTTCCAGGCGCCGGAGTTCTACCGCCGTCTTGGTTTTACCGAGTTCGGAACACTGGCTGATTATCCGCCGGGTCATCAGCGATTTTTCTTCCAGAAACGTCTGGACCTCGCCGGAGCGTCCGGTTTACCTGCCTGAAGATGAGCAGTAATCTCGACGTTCGCCTCATCAATCCTGCTCTTCCAATAACGACACCGGAGCTTCAGATGTCTGTACCTCGCGACAGTCTCGACCTGCATCACGTCACGTTTACCGAACTGGCGGAGGTGTTGCGCCAGATATTCCTGCGGCACGGTACGTCGCCTGAAGTTGCCCAGGTCTTGTCGCACAACTGCGCCAGTGCCCAGCGCGATGGATCACACAGCCACGGGATATTCCGTATTCCTGGCTATCTGTCGTCACTGGCCAGCGGTTGGGTGGATGGCAAGGCGGTGCCGGTGGTCGAGGACGTCGGCGCCGCGTTCATCCGCGTTGATGCCGCCAATGGTTTTGCCCAGCCGGCCCTGGCCGCCGCGCAGCCTTTGTTGATTGAAAAAGCCCGTAATGCTGGCATTGCCATTCTGGCGGTCCGCAGCTCGCACCACTTCGCGGCATTATGGCCGGACGTCGAACCGTTTGCCGCTCAAGGTCTGGTGGCCTTGAGCGTGGTGAACAGCATGACCTGCGTCGTACCGCATGGCGCACAGAAGCCGTTATTCGGCACCAATCCGATAGCCTTCGCGGCGCCACGCGCCGGCGGTTATCCGCTTGTTTTCGACCTGGCCACCAGCGCCATCGCCAATGGGGACGTGCAGATCGCTGCAAGGGAAGGGCGCCAGTTGCCAGCCGGCATGGGCGTCGATCGAGCCGGTCAGCCGACGCAAGATCCCAAGGCGATCCTCGACGGTGGCGCGCTGCTGCCATTCGGTGGCTACAAAGGCTCGGCATTGTCGATGATGGTCGAACTGCTGGCCGCCGCCCTGACCGGCGGCAACTTTTCCTTCGAGTTCGACTGGTCGAAACACCCTGGCGCCCAAACCCCGTGGACGGGCCAGCTGTTTATCGTCATCGATCCAGACAAGGGCAGCGGACAACATTTCGCCGAGCGCAGTGAAGAGCTGGTCAGGCAGATGCACGGCGTCGGCCAGGAGCGCATGCCCGGTGACCGCCGTTATGCGGAGCGGGCCAAATCCCTGACCCAAGGCATCGCAATATCCCGCGCTGAATGGGCGGGGCTTGAACAACTGGCGGCCGTCTAGATCGCTGGCAACAGTCTGACGGTTCGAGCCTGGGCAACATTCAGGCGCACTAACTGGCTGTTGCCCGGAATCACTTCCTCGTCCTGGCGATTTTGCCCACAAGGCATCGCCAGGGCGCTGGCGCTCAAGGCAGCGACCAGCAATGCGGCAAAAAAGGTCAATGTGGTTTTCATGAGTTGTCCTCCAGGGTGGCTCTTAAGCAAGAGTCCAGCTTAAGAGTCACCGCGCCTGAGCGTTAGCCGATTGCTGCCTGGTTATTGCCTGATGCTGTTGACCGCAGGGTTGCTCGGCTTGTTTGCCTGAACTGCTGGCTCTTAACGCGGCACACTGCATGTAATACCACCCCTATGTATGCCCCGGATTCTATAGACAGCCTGAGCGTCCTGCGCCTAGGTGAATGTGATTGGCTTTCGCCGTCGGTTGGGGAGGGTATGTCTGCAAGGCATCTGTTGAAGTGACCGCTCGTCGTACACCTGCTTGCGTTCCGCTTGCGAGGCAACTACTGTATATTCAAACAGTATATCGAGAAAAGGGGTTCGCCATGTCCTTGGAGCAATTTGAAAACGTCACCACCGATCACTCAATCGCAATGAGCGGTATCCATGAAATGCAGCGCGAGGATTTTCTCGCCCTGGCTAGCGCATTGCGTCAATTCAATGCTTGCCAGTCGCCGGTCTCGATGGTCATTGCCAACGCTCAGTATGGTGGCGAGCGCTATGCGAGCCTGGTTGGCGAATAGTCAGCGAGGAAACCCGGTGGTGGATTTCGTTGCAGGTGAACGGGATTCGGCCTGCACATCTGTGTCGCCTCGGCGTTCCCGGTGGCTTCTTTTGCCACTGCGGATCAGCTGAAGCGCCAGCAAGGTGCCAAGAATAGAGAGCACACACCAGCCCAGCAGGAAGGTCACCACTATAGAGTCTCCGACTACTTCTGTACTTTTGCGACAAGTTGCGCATTGTACGCCGTCCTGACAATACGTCGATCAGGTCTGTAGCGTTATATCGTCAAACACCGTATTCCCTTCGCGCTAGACCGAGATCGTGGGACTTGACCCTCTATTAAGGCAACGATCCACGCAAATGGAGAGTATGGTAATGGATGACATTTCGCTTCGGGTAAACCCTAATGAATAACCTTGGCGCACGATTGAAAGAAGAACGGAAGTCTCTTGGGCTTTCGCAGCAGCAGTTTGCAGCCATCGGTGGTGTAGAGGCAAACGCGCAAGGGAAGTATGAAAGTGGCGAGCGAACGCCGCGTTCGGACTACCTTGCCGCGCTCGGAATCAAGGGAGTGGACATCCTCTATCTGCTTTCCGGGCGGCGCACGCCGTTGAGTTCCGAAGCGCTTAATGATGCCGAGCGCGAGGTCATCGTTAATTACCGTAACCTGACCCTCGTCGATCAGGACGCCATTGGTCAATTGGCGCAGTCCCTCTCTGAATGCCTGCCAGTCGCTGAATAACCCCCTCGCACCAACGGCCTATGTATTGCCTTTGGATATACGAAACATATATGCTTCGTATATTCCATTTGAGGTTAATCATGGGTCTCGTCAAAATTTCCGAGCAGATGCATGCCAATATCCGGTCGGCCAGTGCTGCGCTGAGCCGTTCCATCAACGCCCAGGCCGAACACTGGATGCGCATCGGTATGCTGGCCGAATTGCACCCAACGCTGGATTACAGCCAGATCTGTCAGATGCTCATTCGTGCCGAGCACGCAGGCGGCACCGTGCTCAGCGCGCAAACCTGCGATATTTCCGATATTACCGAGCACGCAAGGGTGGCCTCGCGATGAGTGGCGCAGTCAGCATCAAGACCGAAGAAGATCTGGTTCAACTGCGTATTGCCGGCAGGCTTGCTGCCGATGTGCTGGCGATGATCGGTCCTTACGTCAAGGCCGGTGTCAGTACCGAGGCGCTGGATGACATCTGCAATGAGTACATTGTCAAAGAGCTGAAGGTGATCCCGGCCAATGTCGGTTATCACGGTTTCACCAAGACGACCTGCATTTCACCTAACGCAGTGGTCTGCCATGGCATCCCGTCGGCGTCGGATATCCTCAAGGACGGCGACATCATCAATATAGATGTCGCGGTCATCAAGGACGGATGGTTCGGCGATACCAGCCGCATGTATTTCGTGGGTGAAGTCAGCCCTCTGGCAAAGCGACTGGTGCAAACCACATACGAGGCGACGCGCGCGGGTATTCATGCTGTCCGTCCAGGCGCCACCCTGGGCGACATTGGCAATGCCATTCAAACCGTCGCGCACCGTGAAGGCTTCAGCGTTGTCCGGGAGTATTGCGGTCACGGCATTGGCCGTAATTACCACGAAGATCCGCAGGTTCTCCATTACGGTGCGCAGGGCAAAGGCATGAAGCTCAAACCGGGCATGGTCTTCACCATTGAGCCGATGATCAATGCCGGAAAATCGGGGACCAAGGTGCTTGCTGATGGCTGGACGGTGCTGACCCGGGATCTCTCGCTTTCAGCCCAGTGGGAGCACATGGTCGCCGTGACTGACACTGGGTTTGAATTACTGACTCCATGGCCTGATGGCACGGGCGAATATCCCGCCATTTAAGCCCGCAGACAAAAAGACCCGGCCTGGTAACAGGTCGGGTCTTTTAACAAGCTGGGTCAGGCTTCGAGACTTTTCGCGGTATTTACACCTGAAGAGCTGAGCTTGATCGGGTAATTGAGGTTACGTCCGGATTTGCCTGCGGCATCCACGCTGCCATCATGGATCAAACCGTTTTGCTGGAGATACTCAAGGGTATCGGCAACTGCGTTCTCCCCCCTGTAGTTGTCCAGGATTTCCTTGCCCAAGCCATTCGGATGAGCGTGGAGGAGTCGGGTCAGTACTTCTTTTTCCAGTGCTTTGTCGATTGTCATGCTTACCTCGCGTTGCTGGTTAATGAGCGCTGCTTGGTATTGGGACAGTCTCGAATCCATTTTGTTTAGATCTGCGTGCCCGAGAACGTTTTTTTCCAGTGAACGGCCGTCACGCCTACGCCTTCGGCCTGAAGAATGGCGAGCCTGATCGGGCCTGCGGCGATGTTCTCGCTGACGCTCCAGACGCCCGCGTGCAGGGTTGCGAAATGCAAGGCATCGCTCTCGCACAGATGCCATGCCTGATGGTTGAAGTGGCGCGGCTCTCCGCGAAACTGGTAATGAATCTCGAAATCCGTCTGCTCAGTCATCAACGTTTCCGCCTGTGGAGGTAGTGGCTTCATAATCTTAAAAAAATGGGTACTTCCGTTGTACTTGCCACGGTGAGCTGCCATTTCGCTCTGGATGTGGCCATTTCATTTCAAGATCGATACAGGCGTGCAATAAACTCCAAGCGGCCATGAATCGTACTGCGGGTCAGGTCTCCAAACGTAGTTCGTTTTTAAAATCCCAGGAGGAAAAATTACACGGATTTGCACTGATTTGAGCCTTCGTCCGATCAGCGGCAATAGGCCAGCTTTGTCTTCGATACGCTTGGATGGATGAAATTGACTTAAGCGTTTCAGCGTCTATTCGTTTGGGTTGGCCGAAGATCTGCGTGGCCGTGAGTGATACAGTGCCGCTTCAAAATCAAACGAGGGCCTACACATGTCATTGCTGGATGATGAACAGGATATCTGGGATATGTTTGCCGCTTCGGCGCTGACCGGGCTGATCACTCGTGGTGCTATCGAGCCCGCCGATGCGGCTCAATTGGCCGCTGACTATGCGTCCCAGTTAATGATCCAACGGGCGTCGCGTATCCAGTCTGAAGAGGATGCCGCAGACAACGCCTGACCGGCGTTCCTGCACAAGCAAAAGGGCCCGACGCGGCGCAGCGTCGGGCCCTTTGTTTTTTCAGCGCAGGTTCGTACGGGTTCAGCTGCAGCGCTTGAGATCCACTGCGCCGACGAACTCATTGCCGTGACCCATGACGCAGGCGACGCGCTGGTTGCGCTGCTGTTCCCAGCCCTCAACCGGATAAGTCTTGTTCCAGGCCTGGTAAAGCTGCTGGTCCTGACGCGAGAGGCGCAGGTTGTACTGCTTGCTCATGTAGAAATAAGTCCGGGCGATCATCCCGCGTATCGACGGGCGTGGCATGACCTTCTTCGCCTTGAAATCCACTTGCGTCAGGCAGGAACCGTACTGTCCGGTTTTTACCGGTAGCCAGCCGAAGCTGAAATTATTTCGGTCACCGTTTACTTCGCCGATGCTTGGCACCAGATTGTGCAGGTCGGCTTCGGCTTGCTTGTAGATATCATCGTTTTTCGTGCAGTTCTTACGCCCGCCATTTTGCCAGCATTGACGTAAGTGCCCGATCTGCCACGCCGGGACAATATGCTCCCATTCAATGCGTTTGGCGCGAGTGGCGTTCTTGCGCGGGACGTAGCCGCAGCCGGCAATATCCACTTTGTTGCCACTGTATTTGCAGCCGCAATAGAACTCGGTCGACTGCGGCGCATAAAGTCCCCAAGCGATCTTCTTTGCCTGGCTGAACGTGTGGGGCGCATCGGCGTAAGTGGTGACTGGAGCAGCAAGGAGCAGGGTGGTACAGAGCAGGGTAAACAGTCGAACCCTCATGCCGTCAGTCTTCCTTCGGCACGGTCCAGAGTATCTGCACGCCGCCGTCGTCCCGCCACGCGAGTGTAACGTTGTCGTTCTCGGCGATTTCTTCGAGCATCTGATTCCACTCGTCCTCGATTTCATCCGGCAGACGAAACACCAGGGCGGCCTTGGCTTTTTGAGCAGTAGGTGAATTGATTATTTTCTGCACCCGAACACCAAGGCGTTCGTAGGAGCTGGGAGTCGCCGGAGTTGCTGAAGGTTGTCTTGCCACGAATAGGATTCCTGATTTGCTGTACGTGCATACAGTATTTCAGTGCGCGCTGTTTCGCAACTCTCTTGTAGGATCAAGCGGGTGATGGTGCTGACATGGCGATTTTTCCCAAGGATTACCCGCAGATTCGAACCATTGTCCGTTGAATTAATCTGATGAACTCAGCAGGCAGATTTGCCTAGTCCGGTCGTAAACGAATCAAGGAGGGAACATGAATATCAGACATTGGGTTTTGCCCGCAGTGATGGCAGGCTGCTTCGTGTTGACCGGTTGTTCTTCACCGACAGTCGTCACACTGCAGGATGGCACTCAATACATCACCAAGGACGCGCCGAAGACCAAGACCAAGGATGGTTTCTATGAGTTCGAGGACATCTCTGGAAAGATGATCAAGGTGCGCGCCGATGAGGTTGCCACGGTCAAGCCGGAGGATTGAGGAGTCGCGCGTGCCTGGTTGAATCAGGATCAGGCACGCGATCGCTCTGTATCGAGTCTGAGCGGGGTAAAGACTTTGAGGTTGCGGCCGATGTACCTGGCAGTACTCACCCACCAGGAATCAGCATGTCACTCTCGATCGGATTTCCAGCGTCTTCCCTGTTGATCAATGGTCAGACCGTCGCGGCCGCTACTACGGCATCCCAAACCCTGATCGCGCAGACGTCCACTCAAGCTGCTGCCGATGATAAAGAGGGAGATGAAAAGGGCGATGTCAACGTCGACATGAACGAAATTGGTGCTTCCGGCAGCAGCGGCTCGGGGAGCGTCAACGCAGCGACCGCCAATCTGCTCAAGCGTCTGGCCGAGTTGCAGCAGCAACTGGAGAAAGTCCAACAGCAAATGCAGGCCGCCGAGAACGCGAGCTATCCGACACCTGAAGCCAAGACCACCGCAGTGATGGGCTTTCAGAGCCAGGTATCTTCCATCACCGGTGCTATCCAGCAGGTTTCTGCTCAGCTGGTGAAGGAAATGTCCAAGTCTGGCGGTATCAGCACTACTGCGTAAAACCGCTGCAATGTTCTTCTGTATTTTCCCGGCCGCTGCGGTATGAGCGGCCGTTTTCAGGGTTGACAAAATTTAGGCCGGTTCTCATAGTTCGTTTCTCGCAAACGTTTGCGCAGTGATGCATCCATTACTTCGTAACCTTGCCCGACACAATAATCATAAGATCGGAGTGAACCCATGAAGCTGCCCTTTGCTGGACGTCTCCTCGCTGTTGCAATGCTGACCGCCGTTACCGCTGTCATGCCCCTCACTGCTCAAATTGCCCAGGCCGCTGATAAACCAAAAGTCGCGCTGGTGATGAAATCCCTCGCCAACGAATTCTTCCTGACCATGGAAGATGGCGCCAAGGCTTATCAGAAAGAGCACTCCAGTGATTTCGACCTGATTTCCAACGGCATCAAGGACGAGTCGGACACTGCCAGTCAGATCCGTATTGTCGAGCAGATGATCAGTTCCAAGGTCAATGCGCTGGTCATTGCTCCGGCCGATTCCAAAGCGCTGGTCGCGGTGATCAAGAAGGCGCAGGACGCCGGGATCACGGTAGTCAACATCGATAACCAGCTCGACCCGGATGTGCTGAAAAGCAAAGGCATCACTGTGCCGTTTGTCGGTCCTGACAACCGCAAGGGCTCACGTCTGGTGGGCGAGTACCTGGCCAAACAGCTGACCGCTGGCGATGAGGTCGGCATCATCGAAGGTGTGTCGACCACCACCAACGCCCAGCAGCGCACCGCAGGCTTCAAGGATGCGATGGACGCTGCGCAGATGAAGGTGGTTTCCACGCAGTCTGGCAACTGGGAAATCGGCGGGGGCAATAAGATCGCCGCAGCGATGCTCACTGAATACCCGAATCTGAAAGCCTTGCTGGCAGGTAACGACAGCATGGCGTTGGGCGCTGTTGCTGCCGTTCGTGCCGCTGGCAAGGCAGGCAAGGTCCAGGTGGTGGGCTATGACAATATCAACGCCATCAAGCCCATGCTCAAGGATGGTCGCGTACTGGCGACCGCCGATCAGTTTGCCGCCAAACAGGCTATCTTCGGCATCGAGACTGCTCTGAAGATGCTCAAGGGTGAGAAAGTCGACAGCGCCAACGGCGTGATCGAAACGCCGGTTGAACTGGTCACCAAGCCGTAATCCTTGCCGAACAACTGCATCTGCCCGACCAGGGCAGGTGCATGGAGAGCTTTATGTCGGCATCCCCTCAAGCCGCTGTTCTATCCGTTACAGGTATCGGTAAAACCTACGCTCAGCCTGTGCTGGGCGACATTGACCTGACGCTGGTGCGCGGCGAAGTGCTGGCCCTGACCGGCGAAAACGGCGCGGGTAAAAGCACCCTGTCGAAAATCATCGGTGGCCTGGAAATTCCTACCACCGGGACGATGCAGTTTCAGGGGCAGCCCTATCAGCCGCTGAGTCGCACCCAAGCTGAAAAACTCGGTATCCGCATGGTGATGCAGGAACTGAATCTGCTGCCGACCCTGTCGGTGGCCGAGAACCTGTTTCTGGATAATCTGCCGCGCCGTGCGGGCTGGATCAATCGCAAGGGCCTGCGCGCAGACGCGCTCAAGGCTATGGCTCAGGTCGGACTGGAAGCCATTGATCCGGATACGCTGGTCAGTGAGCTGGGCATCGGTCATCAGCAAATGGTGGAGATCGCGCGCAATCTGATTGGCGACTGCCATGTGCTGATCCTCGATGAGCCAACCGCCATGCTTACTGCCCGCGAAGTCGAGATGTTGTTCGAACAGATCACTCGCTTGCAGGCGCGGGGCGTGTCGATCATCTACATCTCCCATCGTCTGGAAGAGCTGGCCAGGGTCGCCCAGCGCATCGCAGTGCTGCGCGACGGCAAGCTGGTCTGTGTCGAGCCGATATCGAGTTACAACAGTGAGCAGCTGGTGACCTTGATGGTGGGTCGCGAGCTGGGCGAACAGATTGATCTGGGGCCGCGACAGATTGGCGAAGTCGCGCTGAAGGTCAAAGGCCTGAGCCGTGCCGGCAAGGTGCAGGACGTTTCGTTCCAGGTGCGCAGCGGCGAGATTTTTGGTATCTCCGGGCTGATTGGTGCCGGTCGTACCGAGCTATTGCGCCTGATCTACGGCGCCGATCCGGCTGACAGCGGCAGCATTGAGCTGGGCAGTCCGCCACGAGCCGTTACGATTCGCTCCCCGGTCGATGCCGTCCGGCAAGGTATTGCGCTGATTACCGAAGACCGCAAAGGCGAAGGGCTGCTGCTTTCGCAATCCATCAGCGCCAACATTGCGCTGGGCAACATGGACGCCATCTCACACGGCGGGCTGGTCAACGGGCGCGAAGAAATGGCACTCGCCCAACGCCAGATCGATGCCATGCGTATCCGCAGTTCAAGCCCGACCCAGTTGGTCTCCCAGCTGTCCGGCGGCAACCAGCAAAAGGTGGTGATCGGCCGTTGGCTGGAGCGCGATTGCAGCATCATGCTGTTTGACGAGCCGACCCGTGGCATTGATGTCGGCGCCAAATTCGATATCTATGCACTGCTGGGCGAATTGACTCGTCAGGGCAGGGCGCTGGTGGTGGTGTCCAGCGATTTGCGCGAGCTGATGCTGATCTGTGATCGCATCGGCGTGTTGTCTGCCGGACGTTTGATCGACACCTTCGAGCGCGATTCCTGGACCCAGGATGAACTGCTTGCCGCCGCCTTTGCCGGTTACCAGAAACGTGATGCGCTGCTCACCGAAGCCGCGCCCAGGAATGACTCATGAAAACTTCCACCACTTCCCAGGCCTTGCCGTCGCCGGGCAAGCGCAGCGGTAACTTTTTCGGCCTGGGCACTTACCTGGGCCTGGCTGGCGCTTTGCTGGCAATGACAGTCTTGTTTTCCCTGCTCAGCGATCACTTTCTGTCGTATGAGACCTTCAGCACGCTGGCCAACCAGATTCCGGACCTGATGGTGTTGGCGGTTGGCATGACGTTTGTGTTGATCATCGGCGGCATCGACTTGTCGGTGGGTTCGGTGTTGGCACTGGCTGCATCGGCGGTCAGCGTGGCGATACTGGGCTGGGGCTGGAGTGTATTTCCAGCGGCCTTGCTCGGCATGGCCTGCGCAACGCTGGCGGGGACGATCACCGGCTCGATCACGGTCGCCTGGCGCATCCCCTCTTTTATCGTATCGCTGGGCGTGCTGGAGATGGCGCGGGGCGTTGCGTATCAGATGACTAATTCGCGCACGGCCTACATCGGTGATTCGTTCGCGTGGCTGTCCAACCCCATCGCGTTTGGCATTTCGCCATCGTTCATCATTGCCCTGCTGGTGATCTTCGTCGCTCAAGCCGTATTGACTCGTACAGTGTTTGGCCGTTACCTGATCGGGATCGGCACCAACGAAGAGGCGGTGCGTCTGGCGGGGATCAATCCCAAACCGTACAAGATTCTGGTGTTTTCCCTGATGGGCCTGTTGGCCGGGGTCGCGGCGCTGTTCCAGATCTCCCGGCTTGAAGCGGCTGATCCTAATGCGGGTTCCGGCCTGGAGTTACAAGTCATCGCTGCGGTGGTGATCGGCGGTACCAGCCTCATGGGTGGTCGAGGTTCGGTGATCAGTACCTTCTTCGGGGTGTTGATCATTTCGGTGCTGGCGGCCGGCCTGGCTCAGATCGGCGCGACCGAACCGACCAAACGCATCATTACCGGTGCGGTGATCGTGGTTGCGGTGGTGCTGGACACTTATCGCAGCAACCGCGCCCGGCGGCAGATCTGACATGGCAACCATCAAGGATGTAGCGGCGCTGGCAGGGATTTCCTACACGACAGTTTCCCATGTGCTGAACAAAACCCGACCGGTCAGCGAGCAGGTGCGGATCAAGGTCGAGGCGGCGATTGCGCAGTTGGATTACGTGCCCAGCGCCGTCGCCCGCTCGCTCAAGGCAAAAACCACCTCCACCATCGGCTTGTTGATTCCCAACGGTATCAATCCGTATTTCGCCGAACTGGCCCGGGGCATTGAGGATTACTGCGAGCGCAATGGTTTCTGCGTGATCCTGTGCAACTCCGACGACAACCCGGAAAAACAACGGGGCTACCTTCGGGTGCTGCTGGAGAAGCGTGTCGATGGTTTGATCGTCTCCTCGGTGGGCGGCGACACCTGGCTGGCGGGCGGCCTCGCCGGAGTGCGTACGCCGCTGGTGATTGTCGACCGCGAGCTGGAAGGCGTCGCAGCAGATCTGGTGCGAATCGATCATGAGCTGGGCGCTTACCTGGCGACGCGGCATTTGCTCGACCTTGGTCACCGTCACATCGCCTGTATCCGAGGGCCAGCGCAAACCAGCGTTGCTCAGCTGCGACTGGCCGGTTACCGACGCGCGATGCAGGAAGCCGGGATCGAAACAGCCGGGCACTGGGTCGTGGAGAGCGACTACACCAGCCCTGGCGGTTATCAGGCTGCCGTGACTTTGCTGGAACGCGATCCGCCCAGCGCCATCTTTGCCGGTAACGACATGATTGGTATCGGCGTGCTGCGCGCTGCCGCCGAGCGCAACATTCGCGTACCACGGGATCTGTCAGTGGTGGGCTTTGATGATATCCAGATGAGCCAGTTCGTGTACCCGGCGCTGACCACCGTGGGGCAGTCGATCCTGCAACTGGGCGAGACTGCGGCGCAATTGTTGTTGCGGCGCATCACCGAACCTTGCGGCGGCGACGTGCAGCAGGTGATCGTGGCGCCGAGCATTGTGGTGCGTGAGTCCACCGCGCCACCCACCAACGTATTCAATGAGTTACGCTGATTCGGCGTAATGACCGGAAAAAAGAGTGCAGACGTCATGTCAGGAAAAGTAGTGGTAGTGGGCAGCTTGAACATGGATCTGGTGACCCGCGCTCGCCGTTTGCCCAGGGCCGGTGAAACCCTGGCGGGTGAATCGTTCGCAACAGTGCCGGGCGGCAAGGGCGCCAACCAGGCAGTGGCCGCAGCTCGTCTCGGCGCTCGTGTGGCAATGATCGGTTGCGTGGGCGACGATGCCTACGGTGAGCAACTGCGTGCGGCGCTGGTTGCAGAGCAGATTGATTGCCAAGCGGTGACAACGATAGCTGACGTGTCGACGGGAATCGCCTCGATCGTGGTCGACGCAAGCAGCCAGAACGCAATCATCATCGTGGCAGGCGGCAATGGGCTGTTGACGCCCAAGGTCGTGACTCGCTTCGATGCGTTACTGACGGCTGCTGATGTGGTCGTCTGTCAGCTCGAAGTGCCCATGGAAACCGTCTGCCATACGCTGATGCGTGCCCGGGAGCTGGGCAAGACGGTCATCCTCAATCCTGCGCCGGCTGTGGCACCGCTACCGCCGCAATGGTATCCACTGATTGATTACCTGATCCCCAACGAAAGCGAGGCGGCGATCCTTACCGGCATAACGGTGGACTCGCTGAGCTCCGCAGAAACGGCTGCCAACGCGTTGCTTTCGGCGGGTGCGGCCAAGGTCATCATTACCCTGGGTGAGCAGGGCTCGCTGTTCGCTAGCGCCCAAGGCGTTCGGCATTATCCGGCACCTGCAGTCGTTGCCGTGGATACCACCGCTGCCGGCGATACCTTCGTGGGCGGTTTCGCCGCTGCATTGGCACAGGGCAGCAATGAGGACGACGCCATACGATTTGGCCAGACCGCGGCCGCGCTTTCCGTAACGCGCGCCGGGGCGCAGCCATCGATTCCAACATCCCGCGAAGTTCAGGGGTTCAAGCCCGCATGAAAAAGACACCTTTACTCAATATTGCATTGTCCCGGGTCATCGCTTCCCTGGGGCACGGCGACATCCTGATGATTGTCGACGCCGGCATGCCGGTTCCCGCAGGTGTGGAGCTGATTGACCTGGCCCTGACCCGTGGTGTGCCTGACTTCGTCAGCGTGCTCGATACCGTGCTCTCGGAAATGCAGGTTGAAAGCCATGTGCTGGCCGAAGAAATGCTCCGCGTGCAACCTCCGGCGCTGAGTGTGATTGAAGGCTTGAGCCTGGATGGAGAATTGGGCGAGCAGCGCCTGATGAGTCATGAGGCGTTGAAGGAACTGAGTCGTACTGCCCGGGCCATCGTGCGCACGGGGGAATGTCAGCCGTACAGCAATATCGCTTTGGTCGCCGGCGTGGTCTTTTGACCGGCGGCTTTTTTTGAAAACACTAAACCGGAAACAGGGAGTTTCTCATGCAGTATCTGTGTCTCATCAAACAGCTGGTTCGGAGTCTATTGCTTGTGTCTTTTCTCAGCGCAACCGCCGTTCATGCAGTCGAAAAACGCGATCTGATCATCGACACCGATCCCGGCGCCGACGATGTTGTGGCGTTGCTGCTGGCGTTGGCATCGCCCGAAGAATTGAACGTCCTGGCGATAACCACGGTGGCGGGCAACGTTCGAATCGACAAGACCTCACGCAACGCCCGGCTGGCTCGGGAGTGGGCAGGGCGCGAAGAGGTGCCGGTCTATGCCGGGGCCTCCAAACCTATGGTTCGCACGCCGATCTACGCCGAGAACATCCACGGTCAGGAAGGTTTGCCCGGCGTTGCAGTGCATGAGCCCAAGCAAGGCCTGGCCCAGGGCAACGCCGTTGAGTATCTGATCGAGACCCTGACCAAGGCCAAGCCCCACAGCATTACCGTGGCGATGCTCGGTCCGCAGACTAATCTGGCTCTGGCGCTGGTTCAATCGCCTGAAATTACCCAGGGCATCAAGGAAGTCGTGGTCATGGGCGGGGCGCATTTCAACGGCGGTAACATCACGCCGGTCGCGGAATTCAATCTGTTCGCCGACCCGCATGCGGCGCAGGTCGTGCTCGCCAGTGGCGTGAAGCTGACCTATCTACCGCTGGACGTCACCCACAGGATTCTCACCAGCGAACCGCGCCTGGCGCAGATCGCGGCCCTGAATAATCAGGCCGGGAAGCTGGTGGGCGACATTCTCAATGAGTACGTCAAGGCGGACATGGTCCATTACGGTTTGCCGGGTGGACCG
This sequence comes from Pseudomonas syringae, assembly GCF_001698815.1. Taxonomy (GTDB): domain Bacteria; phylum Pseudomonadota; class Gammaproteobacteria; order Pseudomonadales; family Pseudomonadaceae; genus Aquipseudomonas; species Aquipseudomonas syringae_A. The sequence continues at coordinate 52,208 of NZ_LGSI01000035.1, forward strand.
GTGCATGATGCCAGCGTGATTGCGTGGTTGCTCAAGCCGGAGCTGTTCACCGGCAAACAGATCAACGTCGCGGTCGACAGCCGTGAAGGCATCGGTTTCGGTCAGACGGTGGCCGACTGGTATGACACGCTCGGACACGACAAGAATGTGTTCTGGATCGAAAACGGCGATGCACAGGGCTTTTTCGATCTGCTGACCAGCCGGCTTGCCCGATTGAAATAAGCCCTGGCTGACCAGAACGCTTATTGGCAGGTTATGGCTGAACCGGGTAGCGGCCCAGCACCTGACCTATGAAAGCCTGGGCACCCTCGGTGCCCAGTTCCTTGACCAGCAAATCAATGGCAATGATCGCCAGTTCTTCCGGGCTGCCTGGGCTGTGTGAGCATTGTCCTTGCGGCCATTTGGCCTTGATATCCGCATCGATGGAAACGACTGCCATTACTGTCTCGTCTTCTTTGAAATTCAGAGCCGGAGCGCCGTCTCTTGCTGGTAAGACGGACAACCGTGCGCGCAGTTAAACATTTTCGGCGTTTTTTGGCACTGCTACTTAGGCATGAGGTCCGGGCCGTGGCAAACTTCCGGCAAATAGCCAAGGACAGATGCCGTGCCAATCAACCTCACAGATCCCGCCAGCTTCACCCTCGATGCGGTACGCCAGATGATCGCGTCGGGCGACGACGCTGTGCACAACCAGCTGCGCGTCAGCAAAAACGGCATGGCCTGGCTTTCCACCGATGCGGTAGGCGGAGCGAACATTGACGGGTTGTTGTTTCGCCTGGAAACGTGGTCTGCAGGTTCCGGCTGCGTAGGTGCAACCCCGGCCAGTGATGGCGTGTGGGTCATGCAGATCTACAACGCCCTGAAGGATAACTGGGCCGATCCGCGTTTAGATTATGTAGACGTCTACTAATATTTAGTGACGATTTGCCTGCGCCTGTTTGAAAACCCTCGGGCACACTTCGCCTCTTTGAAGTCCTGGAACCTGCGAATCGCCTGACCTGCATAATGCAACCATCGTGTAGTCATGCTGTCGCAAGGGTTCTGGTTACGTTTATTGTCAAAGGAGGCTGTATGCCGTGGAAGTCCGCATCACTGGGTTTGGTTGTCGCTGCATCGTTGCTGGCAGGTTGCAGCAGCAATCCTGAATCAAACTCATCTGAATCAAGTCCTTCCGCGCCGGTTGCCGCAGCGGCGGGTACTCGCTGTGATGCCGCCGCTGCCCAGTTCGCCATTGGCCAGCAGGCCTCTGCTGCGTTGTTGGCTCAAGCCAAGAGCAAGGCCGGTGCGCAAGACGCACGCTTCATCGGTCCCAACGACATGGTCACCCTGGAATACCGCTCTGACCGGGTCAATCTCAATACTGAGGCGGGCGGTAAGGTCGCTCGGGTCAACTGCGGCTGATTTCGCAGGAATTGCGCCCATAAAAAAACCCGTCTAGCGAGACGGGTTTTTTTGATCGCGTGGATTACTCCGCGCGAACCTGAGCTGCTTGCATGCCCTTTTGGCCTTTCTCTGCCACGAACGAAACGGTCTGGCCTTCTTTCAGGCTTTTGAAACCGTCGCTTTCGATAGCTTTGAAGTGTACGAACAGGTCGTCACCGCCACCCTGTGGAGTGATAAAGCCGAAGCCTTTTTCATCGTTGAACCATTTGACGGTGCCGGTTTGGCGATTAGACATGGTGTATCTCCAAGAACATAATTTTTCAGTAGTACGTGCTGCTCAGGCCAACTGGGCACACCGGGCTATCATAGTCCAATTGTGGGAATGTGGAGTCATTTCGGTAAGAAGATTGAGTACTAGTCGCAAATATGAACGGCATTAGGCGTTTATAGCGTCCTGAAAACGAGGCTTGCAAGGTGCCTCGGTGGCTCTCTGACTACCCGTACACGCCACGACCCACGCGGGGTTCAGCCGAGTCAGCCGGTACTGAACAGCTGTGCCATTGCATACTCGCCGCATCGACAAAATAATTTTATTTTTTTGTCTGAACGCAGTTTTTCGCAATGACGTTCTGCAGCTTGGCGGTCAGTTCCGGATCCGGCGCCTTGGTTGTGTCCTTGAGTTGAGCGATCTGCTTGTCATTGAAATTCTTGTCGACCTGATCGGCGCCGCATTTGCAATGTGTGGCGGCCGACTTGGCATCCAGCTTCTGTCCGGCAGTCGCTTCGCATTGTGTGATGAACGTGCTCCGGGTTTCCTTATCCATCGCCGCCTGGGCACTCATTGGAAAGGCCAAGGCAACAGGGGCGAGCAGGGCCAGAATGGGTAACAGCTTCATGACGTTCTCCTTTATAGGGACGGTAGAGACTCGTGCGGGCTCTCCGACCATCTGACGGCGATCAGAGGCACCAGTTCAGCGCGACATGCAAATCCATTGACGCAGGCGCCTTCATGGAATTCATTTCTGCGCCCGTGCATGTCATTTTGCCCAGCTGTGTTAGGATGCGCGTCCTGTAGATTCGCTGGTCGGTGACAATTGAATGATTGTCCGGCCTGAACAGGTCCATTTTTCAAGTCCAATCCAGTCATCTGGTTCGGTTCAAGGTCGCCCGAAACGGCTCCTGCCACTGTGAGGCAGGCACACCACCGGATCAATTACTGGCTCATCCCAACCCACGTGACCTTTGGTAGGGGTCACCACTAGGAGAGGAGGCGCCATGCCCACCATTACTCTTCCCGATGGCAGTCAACGTTCTTTCGATCACCCGGTTTCCGTAGCCGAGGTTGCGCTCTCAATTGGCGCAGGTCTTGCCAAGGCCACCGTTGCCGGCAAGGTTAACGGTCAGCTGGTCGACGCCAGTGATCTGATCGAAAACGACGCAACGCTGCAAATCATCACGCCCAAGGATCAGGAAGGCCTGGAAATTATCCGCCACTCCTGCGCTCACCTTGTCGGCCACGCAGTCAAGCAGCTGTACCCGACCGCCAGAATGGTGATCGGCCCGGTCATCGATGACGGCTTCTATTACGATATTGCCTACGAGCGCCCGTTCACGCCTGATGACATGGCGGCGATCGAGCAGCGCATGCAGCAATTGATCGAAAAAGACTACGACGTCATCAAGAAGGTCACGCCGCGTGCCGAAGTGATCGAGGTGTTCTCCGCCCGTCACGAAGACTACAAGCTGCGACTGGTCGAAGACATGCCCGAGCAGCAGACCATGGGCCTGTACTATCACGAAGAATACGTCGACATGTGTCGCGGCCCGCACGTGCCGAACACTCGTTTCCTCAAGTCGTTCAAGCTGACCAAGCTGTCCGGCGCCTACTGGCGCGGCGACGCGAAGAACGAGCAGCTGCAACGTGTGTATGGCACTGCGTGGGCTGACAAGAAACAACTGGCGGCTTATATCCAGCGCATCGAAGAAGCCGAAAAACGCGATCACCGCAAGATCGGCAAGCGTCTGGGCCTGTTCCATACCCAGGAAGAAGCGCCGGGCATGGTCTTCTGGCACCCGCAGGGCTGGACGCTGTATCAAGTGCTCGAGCAGTACATGCGCAAAGTGCAGCGCGAGAATGGCTATCTGGAGATCAAGACGCCGCAGGTGGTTGATCGCTCTCTGTGGGAGAAATCCGGGCACTGGGCCAACTACGCCGAGAACATGTTCACCACTGAGTCCGAAAACCGCGATTACGCGATCAAGCCGATGAACTGCCCATGCCACGTGCAGGTGTTCAATCAGGGCCTGAAGAGCTACCGCGAGTTGCCGCTGCGTCTGGCCGAGTTTGGTGCCTGCCACCGTAACGAGCCGTCCGGCGCGTTGCACGGCATCATGCGCGTGCGCGCCTTCACACAGGACGATGCCCACATCTTCTGTACTGAAGAGCAAATGCAGGCAGAATCGGCAGCCTTCATTAAGCTGACCCTGGATGTCTACGCGGATTTCGGCTTCAAGGACATCGAACTCAAGCTCTCGACTCGCCCTGAAAAGCGTGTCGGTTCCGATGATTTGTGGGATCGCGCCGAAAGCGCATTGGCCGCAGCACTGGACAGCGCGGGTTTGCCTTACGACCTGCAACCGGGCGAAGGTGCGTTCTACGGTCCGAAAATCGAATTTTCGTTGAAAGATTGTCTCGGTCGTGTATGGCAATGCGGTACATTGCAGCTCGATTTCAACCTGCCTATCCGGTTGGGTGCCGAGTACGTCTCGGAAAACAACGATCGCAAGCATCCGGTCATGTTGCACCGTGCAATTCTCGGATCCTTCGAGCGTTTCATCGGGATTTTGATCGAGCATTACGAAGGTGCATTTCCAGCCTGGCTGGCTCCTACTCAAGCAGTGATCATGAATATCACTGACAAACAGGCAGATTTTGCCCTTGAAGTAGAAAAAACTCTGTCTGAAAGCGGGTTTCGTGCCAAGTCCGACTTGAGAAATGAAAAGATCGGCTTTAAAATCCGCGAGCATACTTTGCTCAAGGTTCCTTATCTTTTGGTTATCGGAGATCGGGAAGTCGAAATGCAAACTGTCGCTGTGCGTACACGTGAAGGTGCTGACCTTGGCTCGATGCCGGTCGCCCAATTCGCTGAGTTCCTCGCACAAGCGGTTTCCCGGCGTGGTCGCCATGATTCGGAGTAATTACTATTAAGCGTGAAATGAGACAAGATAAACGAGCTGCACCGAAGGCCCCGATCAACGAGAATATCTCGGCACGTGAGGTTCGTTTAATTGGGGCTGAGGGTGAACAGCTTGGGATTGTGTCAATTGAAGACGCGCTTCTTAAGGCTGAAGAGGCCAAACTGGATCTGGTGGAGATTTCCGCCGATGCAGTACCACCTGTCTGCAAGCTGATGGACTACGGCAAATCGATCTTCGAGAAGAAGAAACAGGTTGCCGCTGCCAAGAAAAACCAGAAGCAGATCCAGGTTAAAGAAATCAAGTTTCGTCCAGGGACGGAGGAAGGGGATTACCAGGTAAAACTGCGCAACCTGGTACGTTTCCTGAGTGATGGGGACAGGGCCAAGGTATCTTTGCGATTCCGCGGCCGTGAGATGGCCCACCAGGAGCTGGGCATGGAGCTGTTGAAGCGGGTTGAAGCTGACCTGCTCGAATACGGCGCCGTGGAGCAGCATCCTAAGATGGAAGGACGCCAGCTTATTATGGTCATCGCCCCGAAAAAGAAGAAATAACCACCAGGGCACGGCAGGCCTTGCGGTTATGTTTATCAACTGAATGCGGAGTATCCGAACATGCCAAAGATGAAGACTAAAAGTGGTGCAGCTAAGCGGTTTTTGAAAACTGCTAACGGCATCAAGCACAAACACGCTTTCAAGAGCCACATTCTGACCAAAATGTCGACTAAGCGTAAGCGTCAACTGCGCGGTAGCAGCTTGCTGCATCCGTCTGACGTTGCAAAAGTCAAGCGCATGCTGCGCCTTTGCTGATTTTTTGATCAAGAATAGAGGAAGTAACTCATGGCTCGTGTAAAGCGTGGCGTCATTGCCCGTAAGCGTCACAAAAAAATTCTGAAACTTGCTAAAGGCTACTACGGCGCGCGTTCACGCGTATTCCGTGTTGCCAAGCAAGCGGTAATCAAGGCAGGCCAATATGCCTACCGTGACCGTCGTCAGAAAAAACGTCAGTTCCGCGCTCTGTGGATCGCTCGTATCAACGCTGGTGCACGTATCAACGGTCTGTCCTACAGCCGTTTCATCGCCGGCCTGAAAAAAGCGTCCATCGAGATCGACCGTAAGGTTCTGGCTGATCTGGCAGTGAACGAAAAAGCGGCGTTTGCTGCGATTGTCGAGAAAGCTAAAGCCACCTTGGCCTAAGTCCCCGACAATCACCGGGTCCCAGCTTCTGGGATTCGGTGTTAAACGTCATAAATAGGGGAAGAGCCTTTTAAGCTCTTCCCCTATTTCGTATCTGGAGTCTGTACATGGAAAACCTGGACGCGCTGGTCTCTCAAGCACTTGAGGCTGTGCATAGCGCCGAAGATATCAATGCCCTGGAGCAAATCCGGGTCCACTACCTTGGCAAAAAAGGTGAATTGACTCAGGTGATGAAGACCCTGGGAAGTTTGCCGGCAGAAGAGCGCCCGCATGTCGGCGCGCTGATCAACGTTGCCAAGGAGCGTGTCACAGAGGTTCTCAATGCCCGCAAGGCGTCGTTCGAGGAGGCAGATCTTGCTGCCAGACTCGCCGCCGAGTCCATTGACGTGACCCTGCCTGGCCGCGGACAGACCTCCGGTGGTCTGCATCCCGTTACTCGTACTCTGGAACGTATCGAACAATTCTTCACCCACATTGGCTACGGCATCGCCGAAGGCCCTGAGGTGGAAGACGATTATCACAACTTCGAGGCGCTCAACATCCCAGGCCATCACCCGGCCCGTTCGATGCATGACACCTTCTATTTCAACGCGAACATGCTGTTGCGCACCCATACCTCGCCGGTTCAGGTCCGTACCATGGAAGCGCAAAAGCCGCCGATCCGCATCGTCTGCCCTGGCCGTGTGTACCGTAGCGACTCGGATATCACCCATTCGCCAATGTTCCATCAGGTCGAAGGGCTGTTGGTCGATCGCGACATCAACTTCGCTGACCTGAAAGGCACCATCGAAGAGTTCTTGCGCGTGTTCTTCGAAAAAGAGCTGGCGGTGCGTTTCCGCCCTTCGTACTTCCCATTCACCGAGCCATCCGCTGAAGTCGACATGGAATGCGTGATGTGCAGCGGCAAAGGCTGCCGTGTCTGCAAACAGACTGGCTGGCTGGAAGTCATGGGCTGCGGCATGGTTCATCCGAACGTGCTGCGCATGTCCGGCATTGACCCGGAAGAGTTCTCGGGTTTTGCCTTCGGCATGGGCGTTGAGCGTCTGGCCATGCTGCGTTACGGCGTGAACGACTTGCGTCTGTTCTTCGATAACGACTTGCGGTTCCTTGCGCAATTTCGCTAGTCGTAACGAATCTTTAGGAGAGCAGGATGAAATTCAGTGAACAATGGTTGCGTGGCTGGGTAAGCCCGCAAGTTTCCCGCGACGAGCTGGTTGCTCGTTTGTCGATGGCCGGCCTCGAAGTCGATAGCGTCACCCCGGCCGCTGGTGTCTTCAGCGGCGTGATCGTCGGCGAAGTGCTCAGCACCGAACAACACCCCGATGCTGACAAGCTGCGCGTTTGCCAGGTCAGCAACGGTTCGGAAACCTTCCAGGTGGTTTGCGGTGCGCCAAACGTGCGTCCGGGCCTGAAAATTCCGTTCGCCATGATCGGCGCCGAGTTGCCTGGCGACTTCAAGATCAAGAAGGCCAAGCTGCGTGGCGTCGAATCCAACGGCATGTTGTGCTCCCAGTCCGAGCTGCAAGTGGGCGAGGGCAATGATGGCCTGATGGAACTGTCTGCTGATGCGCCGGTTGGCGAGGATTTCCGTGTTTACCTCGAACTGGACGATGCCAGTATCGAAGTCGACCTGACCCCGAACCGCGGTGACTGCCTGTCGGTGGCCGGTCTGGCTCGTGAAGTTGGTGCGCTATACGCTGCCGAAGTCACGGTGCCACAGGTCGCCCCTGTTGCCGTGGCTCACGATGAAGTGCGTCCGGTGGACGTGCTGGCACCGACTGCTTGCCCGCGTTATCTGGGCCGAGTGATTCGTAACGTCGATCTGTCACGTCCGACTCCGTTGTGGATGGTTGAACGCCTGCGTCGTTCAGACGTGCGCAGCATCGACGCTGCAGTCGATATCACCAACTACGTGATGTTGGAACTGGGTCAACCGCTGCACGCGTTCGACCTGGCTGAAATCAACGGCGGCATTCGCGTGCGCATGGCGGAAGAGGGCGAGAAGCTCGTTCTGCTGGATGGCCAGGAAGTCAGCCTGCGTGCCGACACCCTGGTCATCGCTGACCATCAGCGTGCATTGGCCATTGCTGGCGTGATGGGTGGCGAGCACAGCGGTGTTTCCGCCAAGACTCGCGACATCTTCCTTGAAAGCGCGTTTTTCGATCAGATCGCAGTCGCTGGCAAGGCTCGTTCCTATGGCCTGCACACTGATGCTTCGCACCGCTACGAGCGTGGCGTGGACTGGCAGTTGGCGCGCAAGGCCATGGAGCGCGCCACCGGCCTGCTGCTGGAAATCACCGGCGGCGAAGCCGGGCCGGTAATCGAAGCGGTCAGCGAGAAAGACCTGCCATCGATTGCCCCGGTCACATTGCGTGCCGACCGTATTGAACAAATGCTTGGCATGCCGATGGACTCGGCGGAAGTCGAGCGCCTGCTGACAGGGCTGGGCCTGGAAATTTCATCAGAAGTCGCTGGGCAATGGCAGGTCGAAGTACCAAGCCATCGCTTTGATATCTCGCTTGAAGTCGACCTGATCGAAGAGCTGGCGCGTCTTTACGGCTACAACCGCCTGCCGGTTCGTTATCCGCAAGCGCGTCTGGCGCCGCAAGCCAAGGCTGAAGCCCGCAGCGATCTGCCTGAACTGCGCCGTCTGCTGGTGGCGCGTGGTTATCAGGAAGCGATCACTTACAGCTTTATTGATCCGAAACAATTCGAGCTGTTCAGTCCAGGCGTCGAGCCACTGTTGCTGGCCAACCCGATCTCCAACGACATGGCTGCGATGCGTGCTTCGCTGTGGCCGGGTCTGGTCAAGTCCTTGCAGCACAACCTCAATCGCCAACAAGACCGGGTTCGTTTGTTCGAAAGCGGTCTGCGTTTTGTCGGTCAGCTGCAAGGTCTGAAACAAGAGCCGATGCTCGCCGGTGTGGTCTGCGGCAGCCGTCTGCCGGAAGGCTGGGCGCAGGGCCGCGACGTGGTCGACTTCTTCGACGTCAAGGCAGACGTTGAAGCAGTGCTCGGTTTTGCCGGTGCACTGGATTCGTTCACTTTCGTGCCGGGTAAACACCCAGCGTTGCACCCTGGGCAGACTGCGCGCATCGAGCGTGATGGTCGTGAAGTGGGCTATGTCGGCGCCATCCATCCTGAGTTGTCGAAAAACCTCGGCCTTGACCGTCCGGTCTTCGTTTTCGAGCTGGTTCTGGCTGAAGTAGCACTCGGAAAAATGCCTAAATTCCAGGAGTTATCGCGCTTTCCTGAAGTGCGTCGTGACCTGGCATTGCTGGCGGATGAAGGCGTTGCGGCCAGTGCAGTTCTTGACGTTATTCGTGAAAATGCAGGCGAATGGCTCACAGACCTCAGGTTATTTGACGTTTACCAAGGTAAAGGCATTGATCCGCATAGAAAAAGCCTTGCAGTCGGCTTGACCTGGCAGCATCCATCGCGCACTCTTAATGACGATGAGGTGAATGCGGCGACGCATAAAATCCTCACCTCTCTCGAGGACCGGTTAAACGCCACGTTAAGGAAGTAGCGTATGGGGGCTCTGACGAAAGCTGAGATGGCCGAACGTCTGTACGAAGAGCTGGGCCTGAATAAACGAGAAGCCAAGGAATTGGTTGAGCTGTTCTTTGAGGAAATCAGGCACGCTCTGGAAGATAACGAGCAGGTGAAATTGTCCGGATTCGGTAATTTCGATCTGCGCGATAAACGCCAGCGGCCTGGTCGAAATCCAAAGACCGGGGAAGAAATTCCGATTACGGCTCGCCGTGTGGTTACTTTCCGTCCGGGGCAGAAGTTGAAGGCCCGAGTTGAGGCTTATGCTGGAACCAAGTCATAACGACGAGCTACCGCCCATTCCAGGCAAACGTTACTTCACCATTGGTGAGGTCAGCGAGCTCTGCGCGGTGAAACCGCACGTTTTGCGCTATTGGGAGCAGGAGTTTCCTCAGCTCAACCCGGTCAAGCGCCGCGGAAACCGCCGGTATTATCAGCGCGAAGACGTGCTGATGATCCGGCAGATTCGCGGTTTGCTCTACGAGCAAGGCTTCACCATCGGTGGCGCCCGCCTGCGGATGACCAACGGTGACACCGAAGATGACACCCAGCAGTACAAGCAATTGCTGCGGCAGATGATTGCCGAACTGGAAGATGTTCTGGTCGTTCTGGCTAACTAGCCATTTACGGGATACTTCCATAATTCAAAAGCTTAGGGTATATTCCTCGAAGTTTTCGCACACAGCGAAGCTGATACACGCCTAGTCGGGGCGTAGCGCAGCCCGGTAGCGCACTAGCATGGGGTGCTAGGGGTCGAGTGTTCGAATCACTCCGTCCCGACCATATTTTTCAATGTCTTAGCCCAATCTTTTCAGGTTGGGCTTTTTCATGCCTGGAAAATTACTCCCACATTTACTCCCACGGATATGTAAGTTCGCGCTGGATTTGGCACCACTTTGCAGGATTTTTGGCACCACCCCGCAGTGAATCCCTCTCTGTTTTTCGCGCTTTGTTTGGCACCAGCGCGTTCATACGTGCGCTTGGCTCCACGCGGTCCACTCCGCGACTTGCGTATCGACGATGTTTCCGGCAACGAATGCTTCCGCTAGCTTCGTAAGGTCCGCCCCCAATCATGCCCACTAAGTACGATATGTTTTTTGTGCAACAAAGAGGTGGAAACCAAACTGCTGGGGATTATTCAGCGCTCGGTGGCGCGCAAGAGAGGCTGCACTACTCAGCTCAGCCCCGTTCGATATGCGTCATGCCTTTTTTTTGACAATCAAATCAACCATTTGACCTACTGTTTTCGCCGCTCTTAACGACGCATCATCAAGGTGAATCCCGAACTCTGTTTCGGCAGTACCAACAATAGATATCATGTCTAATTCACTAGCTTTCAGTGCTAAATGTAGAAGCTTCCGTGATTTTCTCGACGTCAGCGCCAAGTTCGTCAGCAACGATTCCTCGAAATGTGAGAACTATCTCAGCCCTTTTCATAGCGCACCTCTCCTTGGTTGTTCGAATGGACAGTTCGATATTCCAATCTTTAACGAGGCACCGCAACTGTCATAAGTTACAGGTTCTAACCAAAAATCAGCGTATTCCGACGACCGGTAATTCCCCCCTGACTTCACCGTCCGCAGATTAAATCTGCCTCAATTAGCCTCCGCCCAATCCACTCCGCGACCTGCGGCACAACGGCGTTTCCGGCAGCGAAAGCCTCCGCAAGGTTGGCCGCATCCAGTCCGAGGCAAAGCCCATCATCTTCAGGCGCTCGCTGCCGCTCAACCATCTGATGCCATGCGTTCGGCTCAGCGACGAAAGTTGTGCAGCCCATAGCGATCTGTGACCCTGAGTTGTTTGCCAACAGAGTATTGGCAGCCCATGCATCCGCGGGCCGTGGCCACTGGACCGTGCCAGACGCCGGAGGTATTGCGTCCACTGGCGCGGCGTCAGCCAGCAGCTCCATGGGGGGCATTTGTCGATAACCGGCGACCAGGAATACGCGACGACGTTGCTGGGGGACTCCGAAATATTGAGCATTAAGCACTCGCCAAAATCCCACATACCCGCAGTCCGCAAGGGCCCGGACGACTGTTTCAAAGTCCTGGCAATCGTTGACAGCGAGCAGGTTAACGACGTTCTCAAGCACCACCCAGCGAGGTTGAGTTTCTTTGAGGATGCGTATGACTTCCCAGAAAAGGCTGCTGCGCGCGCCGCGTAGTCCGTTGGGCTTGCCTCCTGCAAGACTGATGTCCTGGCAGGGAAATCCTCCGGTGATGACGTCGACGGGTGACAGGTTGTGTGCGCCGCAGTGACGCACATCTTCGAACTGTTGGGCATGAGGAAATCGATCGGCAAGCACAGCCCGGTTAACCGGGTTGAGTTCAACTTGCCAGGCGCTGCGATAGCCTGCGTTTTCAAATCCGACATCAAAACCCCCTATGCCTGCGAACAGGCTTCCAATGGTTGGCATCCACTAACTCCGGTGGGCGGATGCTCTTGGCGTTCTGGAAGGAGGCTCTGGGCCTTCAAGTGATTAAGTGTCCGGCAGCGCGGGCACTTGATTTGCAATTCCACATAACCGCACGCGGCGGCAAGTTTGCGGCCGCAATGACCACAACGTATTTCCTGCATGTCTACAAACCTTCCGATTCTGGTAGGCTTCCCGCCGCTCGCGCGTGAGCAGGGGGCCTTGGCGGGTTTGCAGGTATGTGCTGCGAATCGGCGGCCAACTCCGGTGCTTGAACACTGGAGTTGGCAGCCCTCTTTCTTAGCGTGCTCTCCGGGCTGCTGGCAGCGAAGGCCAGGCGATATCCGACGGAAAGCCTTCCTGATTTTCGATGCGATTCAGATCCACACGGTAAATCTTCCATTCCCTTAATGCGGCTTCGTCCGTTTGGGTAGCTATACCCAACTCCACTGCATCCTCCAATGGAGCGATGCGTATCGCGGCGGCCGCCAATAATCCATCACGCTGGCTTAACGCGTGCTCAACCTGCGCCGCGTTCAATGCTTGCTTATCAAGAAGCCAATCCTCTCCGTTCCATATGTGATGCGCGCCAGGCCAGGTGATAGGTGTGTAAATTGATGGCAAGTCACCCGGTAATATCCATTGTTGTTCCGCACCAGTCTCGGTGTGGTAAACGGTGCCTCGATTATCGGGCACTTGGACCGGAGCGTTGTCCTGCCACACCCAAAGATGGCCAGCATCAGGTGTTGGCAGTGTTATATCCAGCTCAACCGCGTTCCCGGGCAGTTGGAGGCCTACGCCCGGTACGACAGGGAACTCAACAGGACCTACCAAAAGCGACACGTCATCGATTGTATAAATCGCCATTTAAGCTCCTCATATCATCTTGAATCGGCCCGGGTAGGCAATGTTTCGGACCCGCAACCGGATCCAGTTATTGACTGCCTTGGTATCTATGGTTGCGGTTCCTTGTATGGTGTTGTCGCTCACAACTGCCGGGAACGGGCCCTCACCTGAAGGGGCTAGTGCACCTGGAGGAAGGGCGCCGCCTGGACCTCCATTTTTGATATGCCCATCGGCGCTAGCGTAAGCGGTACCGATTTGATGAATACCTGTACTGATGTCAGAACCCGTCCACTCCTGTGCGACTGTCCTTATCCAGGTGCCGTCCTGCCATGAGCCCGGGCGACGGTCATTGTCGACTCCTCGGTTTTCATCAAGTATGCGCAACATCTCGCCACGGACTTCAGGGCTACGAAATGTGAGTGTGTCAATTCCTGACGTCCATGCACCCTCATTGCCCACACGTTCCGCTTCTGTAACGAGCATGCCGGACTGCCCGGCGTGGTCCCATAACCAAGGCCATTCGACTCTTGATAACAAAGCGCCGTTGAGCGCTCCGTACCCCCCTGGCGGGAAGGCAATGGTCGTTTCCATCACGGGCCTTCCAAGCGAGGTGCTGTCGTAACGACCGATGGGCCACCAATTTCCTTTAGCATCACTGCGCAGATGCCACCAGTCCCCGGCCCCCATAAGCACAAGGAAGGGATAGCCGTTTGGGTTGAGGTGGGTGTGGAACCTGATCGAATCGCTGCTGCTTGCATTCACGACCAGGCGATAGCCACTGTTATCGACCCGAAAGACGATGATATCTGCCACCCCGGCATTGCTAGTCGGTGGGAGCGTAATGGCTCGGGTCGAATCCTCGGCATCGATCAGGACCAAGCCCATCTGATGGGCGCTGAGTCGGGTGTCCGAGGAAATATTCACGATCCTGCTCAAGGTCGGTAGCGCAGGAGGAATATTTTTGATTTTCTCCCAGGTGGAAACGTCGTCCGCGATCTGCTTGATAGCCTCCAGTAGCTGCTGGTCGTTGGTCGGATCAAGCTCGCCGCCAAGACCTTCAATAGCGTTGATCAACTCTCGCTGGAGGCTGTTCAGCCAAGGTGCCTTTAAAAGCGTGGCATCGACTCCTGCTCCAGGATTACCCTCGGTGAATTCCCCCAGCGCATTGGCGGTCGAGGTGCTGTCGCTGATTTTTTGCATCAATGGTCTCCGTAGCCGAACAGCAGGATGGATTCTGCGGGTTTCATCTGGCTAAGCCTGCATTCGAGTGCCTTGTTGCCCCATGCCGCCAACGGATCACCTGCGCCGGTAATACCCGCTACGGCATGAATAACGGTTACAGCTGGCGCCTGTATTCGCCAAGTGAATGCCCAATCACCGCCGTAAATGGGGTCACCCGACCGCGCAATGCCAGCACGGGCGGGCTTGAAAGTCATGATAGTGATGTCGTAACCAAGCGTATTCGCCAAGGCGATGAAGAATGGTTTGCTCTGCCCCCCGCGATCCTGCAGCTTGCTGATGACGGACTGGACGCGTTGCCGCACAGTTTGGGACTCACCAATCAGGCAGGGATCAGGCAGACCGAGCAGGCGCTCCCAATCGGTCAGGCCTTGGCCGGTATCAGCAAAAATACTGCTGTAGACCGATTCAGATTGAGACTCGGTAGCTGTCAATGCGCGGGCTTCGGCTTCGATGGTCACGGACAGGTTAGGTGCATTTCCGTCGTAGGAGACAGGCGGCAGCAGCAACCTGAGCTGGTCAGCGAGACGGGTCATACCAGTAGCCCGAGAGTGATGGCGCCGGGGCGAATCCAGCCAATGTGGTTCGGTTTGTCTGCGGCTGGGACATTGCCGGTTGGAATGGTGACAGCACGATCGATCACCCCGGCCAGGTTATTGATCATGGCCTCGATCTGTGAGCGCTTGAGCGGTTCGCGTGGCTTCAAACCACCCAACAGCCCGGTATAGGCTTTCTGCGCGGCGGCCTGAACATCCGCCATAGTGTAATCCTCTGTGAGTTCAACAAGCGCAGTGCAGTCCACCACTTTTATGGCTGGGGCATAGACCCAGATATCCGCAATGACCGAGCACTGAGTTTCGATGTGGATCAGACATTTGCTGATAGCTTCGGCGGACGGTAATCCATCGCTTGCAGTAACCACCACGTCTACCGTTCCGGCGCCTCGTTTTTTTGGTAGCACCAATGCATCAGTAATACCGTCCACCTCTTTGGCCCAGCGCCGGTAGTCGTAGACGGCGCCACCCGCAGGCGGGTTTTGAATAATTTCCAACAGCCGGGCCAAAAGGGATTCAGGTTTCTCCTGATCTTCACCGCCGGTTGTGGGAGCGATGAGTTGGGCCGACGAGTCTATGCCCAATGGTGGACTGATCAGCGAAAGCGAACCGGAGAGGTTGTTGAGTGCAGTGCCAAGCGTCTGCGATTTAATGGGAACAGAGCCGGTACCGTCGCTGCCAATGGTTGCGTTATCAGTAGTCACGAAATCCTCGCCAGTGACCACGTGTTTCATTACCGAGCCTTGCACCAGCTCAACGCCAGCCGTTCCGGTTAGAACCACGTTGCCTGAGGCCGCGACAGCCTCTTTTTGACTGACGCCCCGGATAGCTGCCGCATAGATCAGTTCCTCTTCGTCGGCGGTGTCCGGGAATATCTGCCGATAAAGCCATGCGAGCTTTTGATAGATGCCTTCGATGGCGGCGGCAACCGCCGCCGAGCGGACATAATGGTCGCTGTCAGTGCCGGTATCGGCTTCGCTTTGTACGTTGCGGATATCCCGCAAAATTCCGGCGAGGATGTTTTCAAGCGAAGGTGAGGTATAGGCCATCTCAGATTACCCTCACCGGTTGGCGGAATATCTGGGGATGGTCGGTGCTGTCGACAATAGTTATCAGCAGCAGAAGCCAGCCGTTATGGGGTTGGTCACTGGCGACGAGGATCGATTTGGCGCGCTGGTCGTCCAGCAGTGGTAGGAGCGCCTGCTCGGCGTATTGCCTTCCAAGAATGCCAACTCGTGGCCGGTCTTTTTCGCGGCGTAGCTCATGCAGGCGTGAGCCCAGGAGCGGATCAGCCCACCAGCTGGCTAGAGGGGTTGCGAGGCGAAGGTAAACGGCGTTTGCCAGCGTAGTTATACGCTGGCCCGTCAAGTCGCCTGTAATTGGGTTTATGCCTGAGTCCATGTCGGACAGAATGCGCCGCGTATGGACGGGGCGGCGTTTCAGGAGGGTTTAAGCTGGATTGCGAATGTACATGGCGAGATCGTCGTCCAGCACCAAAGACGTACGAAGTTCTGTTTTCGAAAGAACCGTCGCGATATCGGAAAGGGGTCCAATATTAATCGTGCGGCCGTCTGCACCTGTGGTGTTGTTATAGGCGTAGATACGATATTCACGCTGATGGCTGTAGGAAATTTGCTTCATGAAAATTGCGTCATTCTGCGTGAATGCTCCGCTGAATGTTGCCGGATCGTAATAGCTGACGAGGTCATGGCCGAAGCTTTCTGCCAATTTGGGATCAGCATTGAAGGCGGACTCAAGCCTTTCAATGAAGCTTTCTGCTGGTATTGCCACGCAATAATCACCTAAATCACCCGTGTCCAGAAACGGCATAAGTGCGGCTTGCAACGCTTCAGACGAATCAAACCTATCTTCATCTTTCAGGTAAAGAGCGGACATGCAATAGACGTGGTAATCGTAAAATCGGCGGTTCGAGATAGAGGAAGGAGCAACGAAGCCGTCAATTCGTTGCTCTTCGCCAGTCTCCTCATCCCAGATGATTATGGCGGCGTCCTGCGGCTGTAACCACGTATGCACGCCCTCATTTTGGTCTCCAATGTTTCCCGTTCCCTTTTCCTCGTAGTCCCTGAAATACCTCAAACGGTTCATGTAAAGGTCGCCACGTAGAAAACTATCCCGATGCCGTTCTTCCCTGAAGAAACGCACGAATACATAAATGTTCGTTGTCATGAACTACCTGTTAAAAGTGGTTGGGAGTGTCTAACTAAACCTTTGATAGCAAAATTCATTGCTGCTGGCTAGGCGGCGCCCCAGGCGCGTGGGTATGGACGTTGTAGATATCCCTATCGCCTTGCATGCTTCGCTTGTGGTCCGCCACCTCTCCATCGGCCTTTATACTCGCGTCTACCTGCAGATCTCCCGTCATTTCAACCAAGGGTGTCTCAAACCGAACCTTGCTCGCCGCCTTGATCAGCAATGAGTCAGTCACCACCTCCACCACCCGGCCACGCTTCATATGGACGTAATCGCCTTCGTCGGTGTACAGCGATACTTCGCCGTCTTGCAGAGTGATGCGATAGCGGCCATCTTCGCTGGCGACTACGACGGTATGTTTGCTGTTGCCCCCTACGGGCACCGCCAGGTACTCGGCACCTGGTAGTGGCGCGGAGCTGAATCCATAGTGCTGGAATAGCTCACCGGACACCGTTTCCCCCGCGAGCCCCTCCATGTCTACGCCTATCAATTTACCGTGGGTGTTGCGGGCCGCAGTGGCTCGGAATGCCAAGCGGACATTGGTGATTATCCGGCTGACCTGCTCACGCACCAGACGCGCCATACTGCTCATCAGAGTCCCTTGATCAATTCGATAAAGGCAGCATCCTGGTCGGCTTTGCCTTTGTGTCTTTTCAGTGGTTTAGCGTCCAGCACCCACATTTTGTCCTCGCGCAGACGCAGTTCGGTGATAGCTCCCTCACTGCGAGAAAGGCGCAAAGTCCGGGCCATAAGAAAGTAAGTGGCGTCCAGATCGTGAGGTTCGCTGCGCACAATGACCCGCTGGCCCGGGCTCCAGACCCGCCCGTTTGCGGCACGGTGGCCCATGACCACGGCCCTGATTTCAAAACCTTCCAGACGGCTGTCAGCCAGCAACTTGCGCGCGCGCGTTGTAGCCATGTCCTGATTTTCGCTGGCACTATCAACGATGACCTTCGGACGAAAAATGCCGCGTCGAGCCAGACTCTCGTCCTGGATCACTGAGCGGAGTTGGCCACGTTTGGAGTCGAGGCCATCGTTATCGTATTGACCGTGCTGGCCGAGGACTGTGATCTGGCTATGCCGATTGGCGATGGACCGCCGCACGCTCAGGCGTTGAACGTTGTTACCTACGCCATCCTTACGCAGCATTAGCGTCCCGACCGGAGCTGCGGTGTAATCGGGGCCGCCCACGATCATGCGTCCGTCCGGCTCCATCCAAGGCCATAAGCCGTTGGCTTCGGCCACTTGCAGCAATGCCTCCCAGGCTGTTTGTCCCGGCTCGATCTGGACGCGGCGACGGGTCTTTTCCTTGGCTGCCCGAATCTCAACCTGGGAAATGCCCAGTGGTTTGACGACCTGCTCGATCACTTGCGCCAGCGACGCCTCCCGCATCGCCACGAAAGGCGCGGAACAATCGACTAACACTGCGGCCCGGTCACGGCCGGTGACCCGTATCGCAATGCCCTGGCGGGATATGTCGTGTTCGAATTCGTCTATTTGCCCGGTTAGAACCCGGTCGCGACCGAGGGTCAGCGAGCATGGCGCCCCTTCGGCCAGAACGTTGGGTAGCCGGGTGGATGTTTTGGTGTGCAGCTCTAGCTCGAAACCATCAGCAGCGGTCAGCAAGTCGGATTCGACGGACCAACCGTCCCACGCATCGTGAGCCAGGCCGCCGATGGAAAGGCCGATGCCTTTATTCAGCGTAAGCACGTAGCACCTCGCCGGGCTGGATATTGTGCGGTGTCTTCAAGCCCGGATTGAGGCGGATTAACTCAAGAGCGCGGCGGTGATCGCGATACCAGTGATGAGCAAGCAGCCGCAGGCTGGTTGGGGCTTCGATCACCCGCTCGATCATGGGGGGGCTAAGCAGGATGACCTGCCGGGCGCGAGCCTGGAGCAGCGCGGCAACGTTGCGCAGCGCTTCAACGATGGGTCGCGATACTTCCACGTCGTACAGACGGCGTTGGAGCAGGATTGCCGCCTGCAATAAAGAGCGGGTCAGGTTGACCAGACCTTCCAGGTCGGTGGGGCTTAGCTGCGGTTTTTCACTTTCCGCCTCGATGACAATTGCCACTGCCTGCGAATGGGCCAAGGCCAACTCCGTAATCACCAAAACCACCAGGCCGAAGCCGCTCGCGGCCACTGGATCATCAGGCATGCCTTCCGGCAGCAGGTCTGCCGCAGGTGTGAGACCTTGGCGCGCCGCGATGAGAAAGCCTGTTCCCGCACGGGCTGCATCGGCGTTCATGCTCGCATCACCGGGGATAGCGGCGGGCACGCCTGCCCGAGATAGTAGCGAGATGGGTGTTTCAGGCGTGCTGCTTTGTATGGCGCTGCGGATCTGCGTCGGTGTCCGCATCAGGTCGACCAGTGGATCAAACGCCGTGCCGGGGTTGCCCGCCATGGAAGACACCCCAGACACCACGCCAAGTATTTGCGAGCGCAATTGCTGTAGCCGCAAGCCTATGCCGGGCAGACCCAGGGCTTTTTCGATCAAACCGACCCAACCGCCGCCTATCCACGCCTGAATCTCGCTAACCAAAGAATCGATACGCCCGAACAGATCGAAAATGCCATCCTGCCAACGATATTCATCCTCGGCTTCCAATACACCGACATCGACGAACTCGAACTGGCGCTCAAAGAAAGGCGAGTCAGGAATGTCCTCCAGGAATTGGAGGCTGACTTCGGCATAGTCCGGTTTTTCGGCCTGATGCTTCACGTCCCAGCTTTGACAGACCACGCTCAGGCTGCCGTAAATAGGGTGAATCAGCTCGCCTGGACCAGCGGTGTCGACGGCCAACAGGATGTTTTGCAGCTCAATCTCGTAGTTGGTGCCGAACGCGACCGCCTGGACTGCAAAGCGTCGCGCCCCACGCCCCAGATCGACCACTTTATCGCCGTCTTTAAAGGGCGTGCCATGTTCTGCAGTAGCCCTTTGTGCCTGGAGATTTTCGCCCAGAACCTGCAGCGCGACACCACGAAACGAGGCATCGAGCAACGTCTGTTCCCAGCTCATTGGCCGCGCCTCACTTGCAGATCCGTTCGCCGTTCGACTTCGGCCATGATCATGCGCGAATCTGTGCGCACCTCGATTACCAATGGCTGACCGAGCAATCCTTGCAGTCGCTCGACAGCTGCTTTGGTTGCGGCTCCAGCCTCAAGGGCGCGACCCACAACGCCAGCGGCCCAGGCGTTAGCACCCTCAAGCGAGGTGCCGGCTGCGGTCATTCCTGTTTGTTGATGGGTAAGGCGCTGTGCCTGGGAAGACAACCAGTCCTGTGACTGCTCCGGGTTCTGCGCTGCCAGATCGATTCGATTTTGGTAGAACGCAGTTTGATATTCACGCTGGCCGGAGTTCAGTAGCTTGTTTCGAGACACCAGGTTCAGGCGATCCCTGTCGGTATTACTGCCGGACGCACTGCCGATTTGAGATGCCCCAACACCCAGCGCCGCTGGCCCCAGCCAAGGTGGGATCAGGCCAGTTTTATCTTTTCCTGGTGAAGGGGAGCGACGTTGCAAATCTGGTAATCCGCCATTACCCAACGATTGCGGCCAGTTGGTAACGAACACTGAAGAAACCCCTGTGGCTTCCTCCAATACTTTGCCAACGGCGATGTTCTTTAGCGTTTCTGGGCCGCCCATTACTTTATTCAATAGTGCCCCGGCACCTGTTTTGGCACCACGTCCCGCGTAATAGCTGCCAATACCAAGTGCTGCGCCACCGGCCAGCATCTGTTCGCCGGACAGTTTCAGGTCGTCGAGCATGTACGTGCCAAGCTCTGCGAAACCTTTATTCAGTGGTGTGGCCATGCGGTCGATGGCTTGGCCCAGGGTGGCTTTCATTCGGGCCGCCGTGGCGCTGGCGCTCTGGGTATTTTCTTTCAGGTCTCGTCCGATGATAGGTGCCGATTCGGATATCTGCTTGGATTGACTGGCGAAGGTATCCAGCAGGTTGCCGCCGAGCATGAAGCGTGCCCCGCGCACGGTATCCAGATCCATTCCCTTAAAAACGGTGCCAATGAATTTTGCGCGCTGTTCATCGGACTTCATCTTGTCGTACTTGCGCTTCAAGTCCCCGAAAACGTCCTGAGGATTTCTTGAGCTGCCGTCTTTGTTGAAGAATCCTACGCCGCTGGTCTTCGTCACCTGATCCCGGTATTGCTTGGTGCTGAATATCCGCAGTGTTGATTCGGCGAACGGTCCAGACGCCGGAGTGGAGGATCAAACTTCCGCGCCCCAGGCGCCAACGGCTGGCGAGTATCCATTCGAGCTTGCGGTACAACCAGGTCTCGGGGCGAGCCCGTTTGGCCCGACGCAGTAGCGTGCCACCGGCAAATAGCACCACCGCCATGCCTGCGATCATGCTGGTCGGCGCTACGGCAATGGAGGCGGTGGCGATCGCCAGAGGAACGCCCAGCAGCAGGCCAATGACGGCGCCGGTGCCGAGCGCTACCCACATCTCATCATTGGTCAAACCACGCAATACGGCGGGATCATGATTGAGTCGCTCCGGCAGAAAGACCAAGGTGCCGTCGGCAAGGCGTTCGATAGTGTCGTTCATGTCGACCTCACAGAATCGCGGCGGCCTTGGTCAGGAACCAGATGATGATCACCACCAGCAGGGCTCCAATGCCGACTACGGCGCCGAGGTCTTTCCAGGTCTTGCGCTGGTTCTGCACGTCGGCATAGACGGTCAGGGAATGCCAAGCCACACCGAGAAAAGCGAGTAGTGCGATTAGCAGACCGAGCAGGATCCCGCCGTCGTAGGCGTAGTTTTTAATCGTCTCGATCAACCCGGAACCTTCGCCACGCGAAGGGGCTTCCATGGTGGGAAGTTCGGCAAAAGCCAGGCTTGGACCGAGCACTAGGAGCAGACCTACCAAGCGCTGGCTCGCACGATCCCGTAGGTTGTTTTTTAGGGGAACAAGGTACTTGAGCATGACGGTGATCTCCGGTGTTAGGACAGGGTGAAGAACATCAGAACCAGCAAGGTGAGCAGCACGCGCGCGGTGCTGCCGCCAAACGCGCCGAAGCGCACACTGCCGGTGGCCCAACCCCGGTAAGCCGTCCACATCACCCAGGCACACCAAAGCAAAGCCAGAACGAGAACCAGGGACTGCCACAGCGTCGAACTGCTCTGCGGTGAGAAGCCGGAAGCGTTTTGAAAGGCAGCGGTCTGCGCGTCGGTCATGCTCATGGCAAGGGCCCCCCGGACGGGGTGTCGAGGCGGTAATCGCCGATCAATTCAGCGGGATCGCGGGGTTGAGCGCGAGAGGGGGACAGATAGCCCTGCACACCAAGACGGATGCGCTGTATGTCTCGAGTCAATCGGGGGTAGTCGAAGCGATAGCGATCGTCGGGTTCAGCCGTGCTGGCTGCCTCAGCTTGCGTTGCAAGGCGTTCGAGAGTGTCGAGCTGCTGCTGGACTAGGCTGAGCTGATCCCGTTCATGAGCAGATGCGGCATTGCTGCTGCCATCGACGATAGCCAGCGAGAGTAGTAAGCAGCGAAAGACGGTAATTGACATGATGCTGGCCCATATGGATCTGAGGACAGCATCAAGTCAGAGGTCGAATTATTCAGTAGAAAATATGAGACGTGATAAGTCGCTTTTTAGTAAACGTTTGATCAACCCCTTCTGCTTTGGTCGAAACCAGTTCAACTGGCAAGTTTGTAACAGCGTGGGTCATGCACCAATCGGTTAGGGGCATGTGTTGCTGTTTAATCACGTGCTGCCATTTTTTTGTCTAATTAGGGGGGCTTAATACCTTATTTTGTTGGACTCTATATCCTTGCTCCTGCTACACCTCTACGAGAAATGATTCGGCTCGTTCTATTCGCACCTATTCAAGCATCCCGATACGAGGCTGTAGGATCAATATCAAAACTGATGTAGCTCTCAGGAGCTAGTTGATCTTCATCAAATACCGTAATTGCAGCCTGAGTTTAGACACGCCGGGGCAGGAGTTGCGTCTCACCATCCACATCTGAGATTTGGCCGCCGTCGTAGCGTCCAATTGAAATGTCGAAATTCGTTAGACAAAATCAACGGCGTGCCATGTTTCTGGAGTGTAAACTATATTGAAGTGAATATAGTTAGACTGTTCTGCAAAGCAGTCCGAGTTTGTTGCAGTCAATTCAGAAACGATATTCTGCTGTCAAACGCGCAGTTCTCCCATCCTTGACACCCATCCAAGTCGTTGCGGTGCTGTAAGAGTAAATATCACGGTCAAACAGGTTTTTAACGCCCAGGTTCAATGACCAGTCCTTCTGATGGTAGAAAACCGAGATATCGGTTTGCGCGTAGCCGCCGACGTCGTAGTAGGCACTGGTGCGGTAGCCGTTGACCATGTCACTTGCAGCGGTGACACCAATCCCTGCGCCCAGGCCTTTCAGCAGGCCCGTCTGCAACTCATAGGAAGTCCAGATATTGGCCGAGTTTTTCGGCTGTCCGGTAACCTTGTTGACCTGGCCGTTGACCTCAGAGGGATCGCTGAACTTTGAATACGTGTAGCTGGCAGTGAGGTTCCAGCCAGGAAGGATTTCGCCGTTCAGGTCCAGGTCGAAGCCTTTACTGTGCCGGCCTTCGGAACCGATGTACTGACCGGTCAGGTCTGACAGCGGCACGTTGGTCTGTTCGATATCGAACAACGCTGTGGTGATGGTAATACGGTCATCCAGCAGGCTAAACTTGAGGCCGACTTCCTTGGACTTGCTGCTGCTGGGCGCTAACGCATTACCGAATCTGTCGATGTTGTAGCTGCCAGAAAAGCCGTGCATAAGATTGGCGTACGCGGTGATTTCCGGGGTCAGATCATAAGCGATACCGTAGTTGGGTACCCATTTGGTCTGTCGAAACGATGACGAGCCTGAACCTACGATGTTGTTCTGGTTTTCCCACACCGACTCCTTGCCCGCAAACAGCAGGTGCAGTTTTTCCAGAATAGTGATTTGGTCCTGAATGATCAGTCCGCGTTGGATATTGCGGGAGTCGTAGGATTTGTCCTTGGCAGTTGGGATGTGCGGATAATCAAGGCTGCTTTTATCCAGGACGTTGCCATCGACATCGATAGCGCCATCATTGAACTCGTACTGGGTGTTATTACTGTGCATGTAGTCGACACCCAACAGCACTTCTTGCTTGACCGGTCCGGTATTGAAGGTGCCGCGCACGTCGTTCTGGGTGCTCCAGTAGCGAGTGGTATCCACTGAGGAGAATTGGTGAGCGATCTGTTGGCCGTCGGGAAGGATCGCGAAGGGCTCGTTGATCTTGAAGCTCATTTTGGTGTCGCCGTAGGTAGCCTTGCTGTTGAAGGTCCAGCCCTCTACCAAGTCTTGGGACAGCTCGTAGTAGCCTGTTTTCGATACCCCGGAAATGTGATCGTCTTTGTCGCCCATGCGGTAGGTCGAGAGTTTGCGAATTTTTTGCAACGTGGTGTCGTAGTAAGTTCCCGCCAGACCCTGGGCGGCGCGGGTATCACTGAACTCGGCACCGACCTTGATGCGCGTCGAGTCGCCTTTCCAGGCAATTACCGGCGCCACGAAATCGGCCCGCGAACCGTTGTAATCAGGGTAGGTTTCGCTGGAGCGAGTACGGGCGACGTTGAGGCGATAGCTCCACGCCTTGTCGTCGGTCAAGGCTCCGCCCAAGTCGATGGCGGTCTTGTATTCACCACGATCTGTCACTTCGCCGCGAATTACGTGCAGCGGATCGGTCACCGGTGCCTTGCGGATGATATTGATAGTGCCGCCAGGCGAGGAACTGCCCGACATAACAGCCGCTGGGCCCTTGATGACTTCCAGTCCTTCGACGCCATCAATTGGGGTGGACGGTATCACCAAGCCATTGCGAGTCTCCGGCGTGGTCACGCCATCGGTGGAAGTCTGAGTGACTTCATAGCCGCGGATGAAATACACCGAATTGCCACGGTTGCCCTTTTGATCGACCACGCCAGCGGAATTGCGCAGGGCGTCTTCGATGCTGGTGGCCTGGCGATCGGCGATCACTTTGTGGGTGATGCTTTTCACCGACTGCGGGGTTTCCTGCAGCGAAGTATTGGTGCGCAAGGCACTGCTGGACTCGCTGGCGGTGTAGTCGTCATCCGTTGTGCTTTCGACGGCAATCGCCGGCAGGACTGCGGCACCCGCATCAGCCGGGTTACTCGCAGCGCTAGCAGGGGCATCGACCACCAGATTGCCGTTGGCCGCAAGGCTGGAGCGCAACGGGGTTGCCGCTAGAGCCGCCGCCAATGCCTGGACAGCGCTCAAGTTGCCGCTGATAGCGGGCGAACGGTAAGCGCTGATGTCCGTCAGGCGTAATTCAATGCTTACGCCGCTTTTCTGGCTGATACGGTTGAGCGTTTGCTGCAACGTATCGACAGGCAAGTCATAGCGACTTTGTTGGGTAATATTTGCTGTTGCAGGCGCCGCCATAACTTTAGGGATGAAACTAAAACTGCCCAATGCCAAGGAGATACCAAGTGCCAGTGGTAACGGTCGAACAGTCCTGAATCCGGATAAGTTTTCCATGTATAACTCCCCCCTTTGAATTATTAGAAAGTTCGCCTGCCGCGCAGTGCAGTTGTTATTAATGTGCAATCAGAAATAAAAAGTGACAGCGGGTCGTCAATATTCTTTTATTGAGTCCTGTTGTTCAGGCCGTACCGCCCACTAGTAATCCATCAATCTTCAGCGTTGGCTGACCGACCCCGACCGGCACGCTTTGGCCAGCCTTGCCGCATAACGCCAGACCGCGATCCAAGGCCAGGTCGTTGCCAACCATGCTGATCTGGCGCAGGGTCTGCGGACCGCTACCCGTCAGCGTGGCTCCGCGAATAGGAGTGGTCAGCCGACCGTCTTCGATCAACCAGGCCAGGGCGCTCTGGAAGCTGAACTGGCCACTGACGATGTCCACCTGGCCGCTGCCCAGATCGGCCAGGTACACACCATGTTTGACCGAGGCAATGATCTCCTCTGCGGCGTAGGGGCCGGGCTGCATGAAGGTGTTGGTCATTCGAGGCATTGGCAGGTGGGCATAGGACTGTCGCCGTCCGTTGCCGGTGACGCTTTGCCCCATCAGGCGGGCATTGAGGTCATCGTGCATGTAGCTGCGCAGAACACCGTTTTCGATCAGCGTGGTGCGCTGTCCTGGCTCACCTTCATCGTCGATATTCAACGAACCACGGGCACCCGGCACCGTAGCGTCATCGATAATGGTCACCCCGGGAGCCGCCACCCTCTTGTCCATCTGCGACGCATAAACCGAACTGCCCATTCGATTGAAGTCTCCTTCAAAACCGTGGCCCATTGCTTCGTGCAGGAGCATTCCGGGCCAACCGCTGGCGAGCACCACCGGCAA
Source organism: Pseudomonas syringae (assembly GCF_001698815.1). Lineage (GTDB taxonomy): Bacteria > Pseudomonadota > Gammaproteobacteria > Pseudomonadales > Pseudomonadaceae > Aquipseudomonas > Aquipseudomonas syringae_A. The sequence continues at coordinate 78,157 of NZ_LGSI01000035.1, forward strand.
CTGCCCGGAGGGAGCCTGGATGGCATCCAGATTAGTCAGGGCGCTATCGACCACACGACGGACTTCAGCCTCAACCAATGACATCTCAATGTGCTCGAAACCGTTGCGTCCACCCATACCGCCGCTGGCACTTTCGCGACGGCCATGGTGTTCGACCACCACCCACAAATGCAGCATCAGCAGCGGGCGTACATCGGCAGCCAGACGGCCGTCGTGACGCATCACCATCATTGCTTCGTGGGTCAGTTCAAGCGTCGCGCCCGCACGGCTGACCCGTGGATCGACCGCGCGCGCCAGTTGCTCGATCCGTTCCAACAGCGCCACCTTGGCAGCGGACGCCAATACCGGCAGCGGATCGTCGGTGCCGTAACTTGGACGCGTCAATACAGGCTGCTCAGGCATCGCCACCTTGATGTTGCGGCCTTTGCCCGCAATGCTACGCACCGACAACGCGGCCTTTTGCAGTTGTTCGCGGGTAATCTGTTGCGAGTAAGCGAAGGCGCTTTGGTCCAGTTCACTGGCACGCAAACCGAAGCCGTGGTCGACACTGAAGGTGCCGCCGCTGACCTGGCTGTTCTCCAGCGACCAGCTCTCATGACGCCTGGATTGGAGGTACAGATCGGCAAAATCAACCTGGTGCTCCATAACCTGGTCCAGGGTATTGCGTAAGTCGTTCAGGTCTACACCGTAAGGTGCCAGCAATCGTTCACTGGCAATCGTCAGCCGTGTATCAGTCATTGGAATTCTCCGCGAGCGCTCAGCGCCCACCTATTTGCATATGGGCGATCAGTACCGAACCGCTGCTGAAGTTGCCTCGGGTGATGACGTCGTTGCCGACCGCTAGGATATCGCCGAGCAGAGTGTTCAAGTCACCGGCGACGGTGATGCCGGTCACGGCATGGGCGATCACGCCGTTCTCGACCCAGAAGCCCTTGGCGCTGCGTGAGTAGTCGCCGTTGATGAGGCGTGTGCCTTCGCCGGCCAATTCGGTAACCAGCAGGCCGTAGTCCAGTTGCGCGAGCATGGCGTGCCAGTCGTCACTGACGCGGGTGAGTTGGCTATGCAGACGCAGGTTGTAAGGGCCACTGGCATTGCCGGTGGACGGCATACCCAGGCGGCGACCGCTGTAGGTCGACAGGAAGTAACCCTGCAATCGCCCGTACTCGACCACCGCTCGGCGCTGACCGCTAAGGCCATCGCTGTCGAACGGCGCGCTGCCCAGACCAGCCACCTGGAATGGATCTTCCCTCAGGCTCAGGTGCTCAGCCATTACCCGGCTACCCAAACGATCGCGTAAATAGCTGTTGTGGGTGTATAGCGCACGACCACTGGCGGCGCTGGCAAAGTCCGTCAGCAAGCTGATCGCCATGTCGGGGTCGAACAGCACCCGATAGCGTCCTGTGGACAGGGGTTGTTCATCCAAATAAGCCAGCGCTTTACTCGCAGCCTTGGCACCGACCTGCTCGGGTAGTTGCAGGTGCTTGCTATGTCGTTCGTGGCTGCGCCAATGGCTTAAATGGCGGCGTTGCCCCTCGCTGGCCAGCGCATGGGCACTCAAGACGTGGCTTGATTGTGCATAGCCATGGGCAAAGCCGCGGCTGTTAGCAAGAAAACTGCAAGCCTGATAGGCACTGACAAAAGCACCGTCGCTCTGCACCTGTGGGCCTTGGTCACTAAGACCTTGCTCGATGCGTGCGGCCAGCGCCTGAGCTTCTTCGGCCGAAACGGCCCAAGGGTGATGCAGTTGCAGGTCGACAGGTGCCTGGTTCATCAGGCTTGCATCGGGTAGCCCGGCGCAGGGATCTTGCGCCGTGTGAGTGGCAATGTCGCAAGCGGCGCGGGCCATATCGGCAAGGCTGGCGGAGCTGAAATCAGTTGAGTGCGTCGTGCCCTGGCGTTGCCCACGATACACCGTCAGGCTAACGCTGTTGTGGCTTTCGGCGCGGCACGCGCGCAAGCGGCCCTGGCGCAGATTGAGGCTCAGGCCATGACCGCTGGACACCAGCACGTGGGCATCGCTGGCGCCACTTTGGCGGGCGTAATCCAGCAGTTGTTCAGCCGCGGCCGCAAGCTGCGCCGGAGCCTGTTCGAGTGAGGTCGACATGTGAGCTTCCTGATGCGTTACGCGGGTAGATAGAGGGGAGCGTTGGCCAGCAAGTCCGCTAACACCGAGATATAACGTTGGTTTGCGACCTTACTGTTTTCGCCATAGTGCGCATGGAACGCCTGCTCCTTGACCATGAAGGCGGCATTCTCGGCCTGCCAGCGTTCACGATGCGCGCTGAGTTGCTCACTGCTGAAACCTCCCAGCTCTCGCTCATGGGTTTCGAACCAGCGGTTGCGCAAACCTGGCATGGCACGCTCCTCATCACTCCAGCCAACAGCGCTCATTAACAGATGAAAACTGCACCTGGCGGCGAGGGTGAACGACTCGCTCCACACCAAGACATCTTCGATGTCGGGCAGGGGCGATAGGTTGGCGAGCAACTGTGCAACCATGTCGTGCAGCTCGCGATAGGGGTCCTGTTGGTGGTTACGCAACGCCAATGAAGCATTACCCAGTGTTGCCCACACTGACGCCGGCACGGTCTGGCCGGCGAGTACCTGGTCGCACAGGGCAATCCACTGCAAGCGCAGGGTATCCAACTCAGGCTCAGCCAGCAGCGCTGTCCAGTCATGCAGCGGATCACTCAACCAATGGCGAAGCAAACGCACAGGCACCTGACGCACGTCGGCATCGACTCGCAAACCATCAAACAAGCTAGCCATCTGGTGCTCTTCGCAGGCATTGACGAAGTCCAGAGCCGGCGCCAGATTGATCGGCAGGCCACTCAGGCGTTCGAACACTCGCAGGCTTTCACTGTGTACCAACGCCGCACACAGAGTGCCCTGGCCGTCGACCCAGAAAGGCGCTCTGCTGACCTTGATGTCGCCGTTGTCGGCATGTTGCTTGAGCCGGGTGACAAGAAAATCACGCAGTTGGGCATCACCATAAAAGGCGCCCCAAGCTTGCGCAGTGCGCCCGGCAGCGGGGCTGTTGGCCGGTAATACCGCACCGCTTTCATCCAGCCACTCGCGCAACTTAGCCAAGGGCTGGGCCCCCGAAATCCGAGCCAGTTCGTCGCCGGCTTTGAGCAGGATCAAGGTTGGAATGCCGCGCACCGCAAAGCGCTCGCGCACCGCAGGAAAAACATCGATATCGATCTTGAGCACCGCCAGGTATTCGCCCGCCTCTTCGGCCAGGCGTTCCAGGGTAGGCGCCATGGCGCGGCAGGGCGCACACCAGGGCGCCCAAAGGTCCAGCAACAGGGTCTGATCAGAGCCCGTCAAATACTCATTCAGCGAGTCTTCTGAAACGGTGATGACTGAGTGGGACATGGGTATCTCCAGAGGTGAATCAATGGTCGCCAGCGCGAGCCAGGTCCAGGTGATGAGGGTGGAAGACCTCAAGGGCCTTGCGGTGTGCGACGCTGACGATGGCGCTGTCGGGCAACTGTTCAATGAGCGCGTGATAGAGCTTCGCTTCTGTGTCCGGATCCAGCGCGCTGGTGGCTTCATCGAGGAAAATGAACTCGGGGCGATGCAGCAGCACGCGGCCGATGGCCAGGCGTTGCTGTTCGCCACCCGACAGCACCTGCTGCCAGCGGTCGCTGCTCGAAAGGGCATCACGACGGTCGCCCAGGCAGCAGTCTTCGAGCGCTTGCTGGCACTGGGCATCGGTGAATTGCTCGGGTTCGGCTGGATAGCACAGGGCCGCTTTGAGAGTGCCGGCCGGAATATAGCTGCGTTGCGGTAGAAACAGGCTGCGGCGCTGTTCGGGTAAGTTGATGTGGCCGCTGCCGTACGGCCATAGCCCGGCGCAAGCGCGCAGCAAGGTGCTCTTGCCACAGCCAGAAGGGCCATGCACCAACCAGCGTTCACCGGGGCTGACTTGCCAGGATTTTAGGTAGGTTAGCGGCTGATGCTGCGGTGAATGCAACGTCAGTGCAGTGCAACGCAGCAATGCGCAGGGTGCTGTGCTTAGGTAGATTCCTGGCATCTGGTTGTCCGCTTTGTCGATCGACCAGAGCAGGTCGCGCAAGCGGTTGGTCCAGGCCATCCATTGGGTGAAGTTCTGGTAAGCCTGCTGGAAGAACGCCAGGCTGCCGACCAACATGCCGTAGGCACCGATCAGGCGCACCATGTCGCCATAGCTGATCTTGCCGCTCAGTAACAGCGGTAGCGCGAGCAAGGTCGGCAGCAGGCTGAAGACATGCGAGAACAGGCTCTGTCCGAGCATCACCTTGAAGGTGCGAACCAGGATCTGCAAGGTATTGGCGCGTACTCGGCCAAAGCGTTCTGACAGGCGTTCACCCTCGCGCCGGCCGCCTTGATAAAAAGCAATCTGCTCGGCATTTTCGCGTACTTGCATACCGGCGAAACGGAAATCGGCTTCTACCGTCTGTTTATGGATGTTCAGCCCGATCAACTGTTTTCCCAGCCAATGGGTCACTACCAAGTGGGCAAAGGAATAGCCGTAGGCGGCAATCACCATGTAGCCGGGGATGGCCACATCGACGCCTTGCACGCTAAACGCCAAAGTCCCGGACAGCGACCACAGCACCGCGGTGTAGGACACCGTGCTGGCCACCACGCTGACGATATTGATGAACAAACGCAGCGTGCTTTCGACGAACTCGCGGGTATCTTCAGCGATACGCTGGTCGGCGTTGCTCAGCAGCCCATCGCGCTCCAGTTGGTAGTAGGCAAGGTGGCCAGTCCAGCGCTTAATCAAGCCATGGGTCAGCCAGGTGCGCCAGCGCAGTTGCAGGTAGTCCTGCAGGATGGTTGAGGTGATGGGCAACAGCACCGTGATCAGCCCGTAACCGAACGTTAGCGCCAGCAACGGCTTGAGGGTTGGCCAGTCAAGCTTGATCAGTGCATCGGTGACTTTGCCGTGCACATCATTGAGGGCGATATAGGCATAGATGGTGGTAAAGCTGATAGTCAGCACGATGGTCAGCATTGCCAGCGCTTTCCAGCAATCGGCGCTGCGCCAGTAAGGCAGTATCAACCCGGCAATGCTCGGGCGCCCCGCAGGGAAAGAAGTCGTGTCACTCACCGACGGTGATCCGTTTCAGATGATTTGCATTGTTTGTGCAATCAACCGGGGAAAGTGACAGTGGCGTGGACGATTATTTTCCGTCGGGATGGGCGACGCTTCGGCATTGCGCCAGGGCCTTAGCCACATACTGGCGCACCATGCTGGCGGAGACGCCCAGGCGCAGGCCGATTTCGGCGTAGGTCAGGCCATCGAGCTGGCTGAGGTAGAAGGCCTGTCGGGCCCTGTCGGAGAGCCCCAGGAGGGCAGCCTCGATAGCATCTAGCTCGCAGAGCAGCAGTTGCCTTCGCTCCGGCGAGTCGGCTTGACGATCAGGGCGTTGCGCCAGGTAGTAAAGGTGCGAGCGTTCCTGGTCACGGCGGCGGCGGACTTCATAAACCACCCGGCTGGCGATGGTCATGAGCATCGCGCGGGGTTCGCGCACCTCGTCGAGGTGAGGCAGGGCGGCGAGCTGGGTGAAGGTTTCACTGGCCACGTCTTCGGCGTTTTCGCCGCAGCCCAGGCGATAACGCAGCTTGTGCGTTAACCATTGGTAGTCGCTGCGAAACACATCATCAAGCAACTCTGATGTGTCCAATGCTTGCTTGGCCATGACTGCCATACCCGCGTTCAGGTGAAGGTTCGAAGGCGTGAATGCAAGAGCGAGGCCAAGTTGGTATCGTCTGTGGATATGCGCCAAACGGCCTATACATGAGGCCGTGGGGCACAGTATCAAGCGCAGCGTTTTTGGAGAAATATCATTTGGTTAGGCCGATATAACAGCCTGAACGTCAGCGTCGGGCAGGTGTGCCCAATGCATTCAGGTGAGTCACCAGAATGGCCCGCAGTCGCGCGTTGATGGGGGTAAACGCACTCTCTGTGTGCTGAAAGAAATAGTGCTCCTTGGCTATGTAGTCGAGGTCCTTGGGCAGTTGCGCCCATTCCGCTTGAGCAACACGTAGCGTGGCGTCGTTGAATTTGCCGCCCGGCTCCTGCTTCTCACGCTCGGTGAACCACTGGAACAGCTCCACTTCCTTGGCGAAGTCGGATGCCGTCCAGCCAAAGGCCGACTGCGCGACCATGAACTTGCAATGCACGCCGGCACCCACCGTGAGGCTGATCCAGGTATCCACTTCGCTCGAAGGTGGCGGTGGACACAGCTTCTGAAACATCTCCAGCAAGCTGTTCTGGACTGTGCGCAGGACCACTTCTGGTCGGATCAAGGCCTTGGCGCGGGCAGCGAGACTTTGCCAATCGACCTCGCGCTGGTCCGAAAGCCATTGCTCGCATGCGTTTAGCCAGTCCAGGCGCAACTGGTTGACCTCGGGGTCATCGATCAACTCCGGCCAGCGGTTGGCGGGTTCGACAAACCAGCTGTGCAGCACGCGTGCCGCGACATTCTCGGTGTCCAGTCCCGGGCGCAACGCGGCGGCAATCTGCTCGACCTCGGCCACCGTTCGTACTGCCGCCAGTTCCAGTACCAGCCCCAAGGAGTACGGGAGGCCAGTGATACGTTCGAAAACCTGCGGGTCAGCGTTGTGGACCAATGCCGCACTGGTAGTGCCCTTGCCTGCTCGCCAGTAGGGGCGGCGAGACACTTCCAGGTGCCCTGCCTTGGCGTGCCAGCGCAGGCGATTGAGGAGAAACTCGGCCAGTTGCGGGTCACCATGGAATGCGCTCCAGGACGAGTTCAGTTCAGGGGCGAAGTCGGTTGCATCGGTCATGGGGACTCCGTCTCGGGATGACCGGATCATCGTGTCGGGTGGCTGGGGTGACGGCGAAAGCGCCGCGAAAAGGAGAATAACACGGGGGTTTAACGCTGACACAGGTCGGCGTCAGCGCCAGGAAGTTGCCCGCATCGGGAGCGGGCGATGGCGTCATCGCCGTCCCCGCGGTATGCGCTACCAGCGTTCAAGGTGCTGTTATCGCCTGCGTCACAAAGTCGATCTTGGACAGGCCGCCGCCCTGAGCCGCCGCCAGCAGGTGGGCGACGCGGTCGTAGCGCACTTCCTTGTCTGCGTACACCCGCAAGGTTGGCGCCGGTATAAGTTGAGCGCTTTCGGCGACCCGTTGCTGGAGCTGCTGATCATCCAGCGGTTCCTTGTTCCACAAGATGCTGCCATCGGCGGTGATCGAGATGTCCACGGCGACATCTTCTTTTACCGTGCTCTGTGTATCGCCGCGTGGCAGATCGACTTTCACGGCGTGGGTGATGACCGGCAGGGTGATGATGAAGATGATCAGCAACACCAGCATCACATCGATCAAAGGGGTCATGTTGATATCGGTGACGAGGTCGTCGTCATTGTCAAAAGCAGAACCGGACATACTCATGATTTGACCGCGCCTCCCATCGCTGTGCGGGTTAGAGGCTGCCCGTTATCCGCTGCCTTGTGCAGTGACGTGTCACTGATATTGACCCGGGCGCCAGTCAGGAAGAACGCATGCAAGTCGTGGGCGAAACGGTTGAGCTGGTGGATCACCGCCTTGTTGCGACGGGCCAGGGCGTTGTAGCCCAGTACCGCCGGGATGGCGACGAAGAGCCCGAAGGCGGTCATGATCAACGATTCACCGACTGGCCCGGCGACCTGTGCCAGTGACGCGTCCCCACTGATGCCGATCACCTTCAGGGCGTGATAGATACCCCACACGGTCCCGAACAGGCCAACGAAGGGTGCAGTGCTGCCGATGGACGCAAGAATCGCCAGGCCCGATTGCATGCGAGCGATGCGATCGTCCAGCACGTCCTTGAGGCAGCGCGCCAGCCAGTCACTGAGGTCGAACTGAGTGTGCAATTCCGAGCTGCGCCGGAAGCGATGCGAGTCGGCGGCGTGGCCTGCGATCGACAACTCCACGAATGGATTGTCCTGCTGTGGCCCCAGGGCTTCGACACCTTCCTGAAAGCTGCTGGCGTGCCAGAAGCAGCTTCTGGCGCGCACGGTCATGCTGCGCAAACGCAGTAACTGAAAGGTCTTGACCACAATGACGCTCCAGGACAGCACCGACATGATCAGCAAGATCACGGCGATGCTGCGCGACACGCCATCGGCCTGGGCCCAGGCGTAACTCATACCTAATTCCTGCATCTTCGATTACCTCTGAAACAATGAGTGCTAGCGGGTTAGACGGAAACTGACGGGTTGCAGGGCGCGTACGGCCACGGGATGGCCATTTTCGATATAAGGCGTACAGGAGGCGCCCAGCACGGCCTGCCGCGCCGCCGCATCGAGATCGGCATTGCCGGCGCTGCGGGCGACCTCGGCTTGATCGATCTTGCCTTGGGCATTGACCACCAGGCGGATCAGCGTCTCGCCTTCGAGTTTCAGGCGTTTGGCCTTGCGTGGGTATTCGGGGGCCGGGACGCGGCAACCAATGGTATTGACGTCTTTGGGGCCGGCCGCGGGCAGTTGCAGGGTTTTTTCGGGGCCGTCGGCGGACGGTGCGGTGATCGCCGCTGCCGGGACGTTTGGGGCCGCAGGCGGCTGGGCCGTGGGTTCCGTCAGCGCTGGCTTGTGGGGTGCTACTGGCGCGCGTGGTGGCTTGGCGGGCTTGGGCGGTTTCGGCGGAGTCGGCTTGGGCGGCGGTGCTGCCACAGCGCGTTCGGCTGCTTCACTGGTCATGACCTGCGGCGCAGGCGGTGTCGGCGTCACAGGCGCAGCCTCGGCCACGGGAGGCAGTTGTGGGGTGGGCGCTGCGATCATCGTTACCCGCACGCTGGCCGGTGCCGCGGGGGCGCTGAGCAGCTCGAGTCGTTTGGTCGAAGGGCTCATGAGCATCGCCAGTATCAGCAGGCAATGGGCGGCCACAGCGGTCAAACCGCCCGCTACCCAAAGTCGGAGGTGGTGGGTCTTGGGCGTGGCACAGGGCGTTTGTGCGACCCAGGGCGATGGCGCTGAATGATTGCCCAAACGAACTTTCAGGCTGGTCATGTTGGATTCTCATGCAGTGGCTGGCCGACGTGGGTCTTTCATTGAGCTATGTGCAATGAGCGTCAAAAAGTGACAGCAATCAATGTGTTTTTTATGCTGCGACTGAAGCTGTCGCGCTCCACGGCGCTGTTGATGGGCTGTTGGGTGTTGAACCCGCAGCTTGTCGCTTTCCAACGCCGAATCACCGATCAGGTCACCAGGATCGCGAGATTGAGCACGGGAGGGAGACAGATAGTTCTGCACTCTTTGGCGAATGCGTTGGATGCCCTGAGTCAGGCGAGGATAGTCAAAGCGATAACACGCATTGGAGTCTGGTGCTTCGTACTTGGATGCCTATTGCGTCAACGTGTCGAGGGTAGCGAATTGACGAATGAGTAGATTGACCTGTTGCGCCTGTCCCGGCTTTTCCCTAAGAGTTTCATAGTTTAGTCCGACGTGTTCGTAGAGTGGAACTCCATGGATTTGATGCCACTGGCATCAAATCTACTGACGTCCACCGCGTTTGCCGCGCAGTTGGCGCAGCTCATTCAGGCACGCTTGGGCGAGGGCGGATGCGGGGTCGCCCTGTTTTCGAATGGGGCGCGAGGGGGTTGGTGCTGGCGGTTCTGCAATGGGTGACGGTTCGGCCTGACCTGCCCAAGGACGAAAGTCACCTTTCAGCGCACGCTGGATCAGGCTCATCAGATACGCCGCTGGCTTGTGGATTCCACCGGCCGCACAGCGTTCCCCCGCTTCGTTGAGCACCGCCTGCCGATCCGCGGGTTTGAGCTTGTTCAGCGCCACGGCGACGGCCTTACGCTCGCTTGGGCTCAGGTGCAGCGCAGTGGGCAGTGGGACCAGAGCAGGATCCCCCGCTTGGGCGCGCGCGGTAGTCAATACCACGTCATGCTTTGTCGAGAGGAAAGCGTAATCGGGGATTCCAGATCGCATGCTCACTAGGCATTCCTACCACCTGGAGCATCATGGGAATAGCTCCTTTGGGCAGGGATAATATTTTCTGCAAGCGCTTTTCATTGAACTCCTCCATCGGGCAGGTGCTGTAGTCATAACTCTGGAAAGCGAGCATCAGCTTTTGCGCCGCCAGCCGGTTGACTTAACAGCCCAGCGTCGAATCTGTTCCAGTCTATTGGGATGGCTGAAAAATCGACGACGACAGCTGGATTGAGTTTAGATATTCACACTTTCCGACTCAAGGTGCGTGACGAGGATAAAAGGCAGTGATCAATCCACTGCCGATCTTCCATTCGAAATTGGCACACGAGTTGATAATTCTTCTAATGAGAATGTTTCTCGATTTTTCTTCGGATTGTTCCATGCTCGAACAAATGATTAATGAACTGCACCATGCAGGAACTTCCCGCAAACAGTAGAACTGTCCAAACACGACGGTAGGCTCTGATATTGATAATACATCTATGTTCAACTGGCCGCAGCGCTTAGCGTTTAATTGCTAGCTTGCCAAGGCCAGTCAGGGTTGTCGTTCTGAGGCTTGGTGTCGAAAACTGGCACAGCCTTTGCTAATCATTTGTTCAGAAGTTTCAGCCTTGCTTTGGCTGGCAGTTGGGGCCTTTTCAGTTGCTCTATTTCATTCGCACCGCTTGCCAATGGCGTCCTCTCCCAGAGGGCGAGCCATCGTCAAAATCTGCATCTCACGGATGACCCAAAGGTACCTCGAGTACTGACGACATAACGCGACTACGTCTCAAAAAGGATCTGCGGAATTACGTGAGGAGAGTTAAAAGTGGAATCTTGGAAAGCTTCAACTGAACACTGCCCTATTGTAGAGCGCGCGAAGATATGGCGACGAGCCATGGATAAACTCTATATGCCCGGTTGTACTTACAGGGAGGGAGCGGACAGTTTTCGAGGTCATGTCCATTGTGTGTCTACCCCCCAAGGTGTGGAGTTTGCCAGAGTATTTGGCACACCATTGGAAATTGCCGGAAAGTCAGCTGATCAGCCTTATACGATTTGGCTGGCTTTGGTGATAGAGGGCACTTTTTCATTGCGCTATAAAGGCCTGAACTTACCCGCCCGTGAAGGGGATATCATTTACGCGCCGACGGGGCTGGACATGTCACTGACTGCCGAGTCCGAATTCAAGATGCTGTATGTGAAAATTCCACCGGATCTGGTGCATTCGCGGGTATTGAACCCGACGTTGATTGATGTGGGCTATCTTTCCTGCGAAACCGGCGTGAATCGCATCTTTGCCAATATGCTCCAGTCCGTGAGTGAGAACATTGAAAGTATTGACCCGTCCACGCTTCGACCGGTGGAAATTGCATTAGCTGAATTTTTGGTGATGAACCTGACTCAGCAGGGCAGGGTTCAGGACTTTGGCGGTACGGCAAAAATGCTGCATTTCAAGCGAATTTGTCAGGGTATCGACATACATCTGGCTGATCCCGAACTCTCTTTGGGACGTGTTGCCGGCGAGCATCACGTATCAGCCAGGTATATACAGAAATTGTTCGAGGCGGCGGGGAGCAGCTTCGTCAGTTACGTTCGCGTGCGGCGCTTGGAGCGTTGCCGTTGCGAACTGGGCAATCCTGAATATCGGCACCTTTCGGTGTCGGATATATGCTTTCGTTGGGGCTTTAACGATGCAGCCCATTTCAGCCGGGTTTTTCGCAATGCGTTTGGGGTTGCCCCGCGCGAATACCGTCGTCAGAAAAGCGAACTGGCCAGCGCTTAGGCTGGCCGGTTCTCCGGTTTATCAGCGAGAGAGCCAGGTTGGAGCGATTTGAGTTCCCTTGCCAGCGCCGTAGCCCAGATAAATGTTCAGACCGGCCAATGGTTCCAGATAGCGAGCGTTTTTCAGGCCGCCTGCGTCTACGACGGCATAGCCCAGGCTGCTCAGCAATTCGCTGACAGTTTGCTTGGCTGCGGCATCATCGCCAGCAATGAAGCCGCTGGCGGGAGTACCCGCGAAATCAGCACCTTGATCGATCACTTGGGCGAACAAGGTGTTGAATGCTTTGACCACTGTGGACTGCGGGACAAGCTTGGCGATTTCTTCTGCGGCGCTAGTACTGTAGCCGAGGGTCAGACCCATATAGTCGGCCGTCAGTGGGTTGGTCGGGTCGATGACAGTCTTGCCACTCAGATCACCCGCTGCAGCGACGATGTCCTTCACACCGTCGAAGTAGACAGCCATCACCAGCAGGTCGCTGGCCGCTGCTGCTTGGGCAATCGGCAGAACGGTTGCGCCGTACTGCGAAGCTACCTCACGCGCCTTGTCCAGATTGCGTCCACTCAGGACGATTTCATGACCGGCCTTGGTCAATTGCTTGGTCAGTGCCGAGCCAATGTTGCCGTAGCCGAAGATGCTGATTTTCATGTGTTTCAAGCCTTTTTTATCGGAGTGTTTCAGGAGAAAGGAGGCCTGCCTGCGGCGGACCTCCTGTTTACTGCTCAACCGTCATGGCCGCGCGGAGGGCCATAACGCGATGCTCATCATGCTCAGCGAGCCAAAGATGCAATGCGGGGTAATGAACTCCACTGCGTCGTCGTGCATGTCGCGGGCGCCCAGGACATACAGCAACGGCAAGAAGTGATCGGCGGAGGGAATGGACCGATCTGCGTCAGCGCCCATGTTCGGGAAGTCGGTGAGCGTGCGGTCATCACCCGATGTGATGATTTTCCGTACGCGATCCTGAAAGCGGACAGCCCAATCGAAACCGCTTTCGGTTTTGGCGAAGTTAATCATCGGCAGGTTATGCACGACGTTACCGCTGCCGATGATGAGCACCCCCTCATCCCTCAACCTTTGCAGGCGAGCGCCCAGCTCATAGTGAAAGGACGGTGGCTGGCTGCTTTCCATACTCAGCTGCAGGACAGGTACATCAGCCTCTGGGTACAGATGAACCAGAACAGACCAGGTCCCGTGATCGAAACCCCAATTGCGATCCAGTGTTACTGGAAGCGGGTTCAGCAGCGCTTCTATTCGCTTCGCCAGTTCAGGCGCTCCCGGTGCGGGGTAGCGTTTGTCGAACAACGTCTGGGGGAACGCGCCGAAGTCGTGAATGGTGCGCGGACGTGCCATTGCGGTAACGGCGACACCACGGGTCATCCAGTGAGCGGAAACCATTAAAATCGCTTTTGGCTTGCCAATGCATTTGCCAAGGGCAGCCCAGCTTTCGCTGAACTCGTTGCGCTCCAGTGCGTTCATCGGCGTGCCGTGGCCGATGAACAAGGTCGGCAGTCGGGTCGAGGGAAGGGTAGTGGTCATGCTGATTCTTCAGTCAGGGGATGAAATGTGGGTGGCCAGACAGCACTTGGGTCTGTAGGAGGGACTGCAGCGATAAGGGCTCGGGTGTAGGGATGCTGGGGGGCCGAAAGCACTTGTTCGGTATCTCCGCTTTCCACGACCTGGCCCTGGTGCAGAACCAGAATCTTGCTGCACAGGTAACGCACGACCCCCAGGTCGTGGGAAATCAACAGCAGCGAGAACTTGTGTTCGCGGCGCAGCTCCAACAGCAGGTTCATGATCTGCGCCTGAACCGAGACATCGAGACCGGAAACGATTTCGTCGGCGATGAGGATCTGTGGCATATCGCACAGGCTGCGTCCGATGTTGACCCGCTGGCGTTGACCGCCCGACAGTTGCGACGGAAATCGCTCGACCGCCGACGTGGCCAGGCCAACGTCACGGGCCAGTTCCTGGGCGCGCAGGGTGCGCTCGGTGTGCAAATGACTGCGTGATTCCATGGCCTGGGTCAGCAGTTGGCCGACACGCCGCCTAGGGTTCAGCGCCGCGCGCGCATCCTGGAAAATCATCTGAATGGACGAGACCCGGCGCTTCCAATCCTGTGGCTCGTCGATCAGCATCCGCTCGTTGAGCACAATGCTGCCGCCGGTGGGGCGTTCCAATCCCATGATCAGCCGTGCCAGCGTCGATTTGCCACTGCCGCTCTCGCCGACAATCCCGATGAACTCTCCCGGTGCAACCGTCAAATCCAGTGGTTGGAGCACCTGAACGTCGGGTTGCCGATTGAAGAGTGAGCGGTTACCTGGCCAGGTTTTGCTCAGGCCGCTGATACGCAGGCTGGTCAGTGAGCTCATGGCCTGTCCGCTCATATGGGTATCGGTGGTGTCTTGCCGTTGGGCTTGAGGTTTGATTTGCGACCAGCGTAGACAGCGCACGCGATGTTCATCGTCCACCCAGTCCAATGACGGTTGCTGCTGATGGCAAGCTTGCTGGGTATGCTCGCAACGGGTCGCGAAACGGCAACCCTGGAGGTGGGTAAAGTCTTCGACGCTGGGCATCTGTCCATTGAGCGCGCGCAGTGTATGCAGCGGCCCGGTCAGGTTCGGAATGGCTTGGCGCAAGGCTTGGGTGTAGGGGTGCAGGGTCGAGGAGAACAGTTGTTTGGCGGGTCCGCTTTCCATGATTTCGCCAGCATAGAGAACTGCCACCTCGTCGCACGCGTGAGTGGCGAGGCCCATGTCGTGGGTGACGAACAACACCGCCGTACCATGGCGCTCCTGAAGATTGCGCAGCAGTTTGACGACATGCGCCTGGCTGCTCACATCCAGCGCGGTGGTGGCTTCATCGCTGATCACCAGGTCTGGCAGGCTGGCGAACGCCATGGCAATCATCACCCTTTGACACATGCCGCCAGAGAGTTCGAAGGCGTACTTGCCTAACAGAGATGCGGCGCGGGGCAGGCGAACTTCCTCCAGCGCCTTGATCGCTCGCTCGCGGCACTCCTGCGCTGGCACGCCAATACGTAACAGGTGCTCGGTCAACTGATGGCCGATGGTCAACACCGGATTGAGTGCCGTCATCGGTTCCTGCGGGATGAACGCAATGCGGGTCCCCAGCCACTGACGATGGATTGCCGAAGAGGCTGCCAGTAAATCTTCACCGTCGAAATGCAGGCTTCCCGAACTGACTTCAAATCCGCCCGGCAACTGACGAGACAGGATTCGCCCGATCATGCTCTTGCCAGCACCCGACTCGCCCACCAGCCCAAGGGTACGCCCAGGCCGCAAGTCAAAGCTGAGATCACGCAACACCAGGCTGGGCCCTTGCGGTGTTTGCGCGGTGACGTTCAAGTGTTGCACTTGGAGCAGCAGCGATGATTTTTGCGGCGGCGTGAAGGGGCTCGGGTTGGGTTTGGCCAGCGGTTGTGCGGACATAAGGGAAAGGGTCATCTCAGGCGGCTCCGTTGCGTTCAAGCATTCGAACATCGGTGGCCTGGCGCAGCCCCTGGCCGAGGAAGGTCGCTGCCAGTACGGTCAGAATCATGCAGAACACGGGGAGCAGCAGCGGGTAGGGCGAGGAGTACATGCTGTTTAGGCCGTCGCTGATCATCGCCCCCCAAGTCGGTGTCTGCGAGCCCACCGACATGCCGGCGAACGAGAGGATGCTTTCGGCGACCACTGCAATGCTGACTTCCAGCGCCATCAGGGCGATCAGCGTCGGGACGATGCCGGGCACCACTTCGCGCCAGATAATACCCAGCGTATTGGCGCCGCTGATGCGTGCTGCCGCCACGTATTCGCGGCGCCGAATAACCAGAACCTCGGCCCGTATCACTCGACAAAAGCGAGCCCAGTCGACGAACACGATGGCCAGGATCACGTTTTGCAGGCCCGGTGACAGCGCAACCATCAGAATCAAGGCCAGCAATACTGCGGGGAATGACAGCCATAGATCGACGAACCGATTGACCAACCAGTCCAGCCAGCCGCCTTGATAACCGGCCAGCAAAGCGAGGGTACAGCCAAGCACCGCCGCGCCGATCGGTGCTGCGATGGCGATAGTGATGACCACGCGAGCGCCATACAGCAGACGCGACAATACGCATTGGCCAAGACCGTCAGTGCCGAGCGGATAATTCAGTGTGCCGCCGTCCACCCAGAAGGGCGGCAGCAGAACCCCTGCCAGATCCTGCTCGTTTGGCGCGTGGGGTGCCAGGAACGACGCGAACAAGGCCAGCAACGCCAATAGCAGCATGAAGCCAGCACCGATACAGAAGCTGCGTTCACGCAGCGCCCGGTACCACAGTGATGAAGGAGCGAGTCGGAAATTCATGCCTGGCTCCGCAGTCTTGGGTTGAGTTGATGCAAGGCGAACTCGGTCAGCATGTTGACCACCTGCACTGTGACGGCGTAGGTCAGTGCCAATGCCTGGATGGTTTGCAGGTCATAGGCCCCCAGCGCGCGCAGCATCATTGCGCCGATGCCGGGCAGGCCGAATATCGATTCGATCAGCAGCGTGCCGCCGATCACCACACTGGCCTGCACACCGATCAGGCTGATCGTGGGCAGTGCGGCGTTACGCAGGGCGTGACGTACCAGCAGCGTGGATTCGCCAATGCCGCGCAGGCGGGCCGCGTGGATGTAGTCTTCGTGGTACACCTCGATCAGGCTCGAATGCATCATTCGGGCGATAGGCGTCGCGATGCACAGTCCCAGGGTCAAGGCGGGCAGGGTCAGATGGCTGATGCCGCTGGCGAAGGCGCTGAAGTTGCCATCGAGCAGGCTGTCAATGAGTGAAAAGCCGCTGACGTGTGGGGCTTGCAGTCCCGGGTCTATCGCGCCAACGAACGGCAGCCATTGAAGGGTGACCCCGACGGTTACGATCAGGATGATCGCCCACAGGTAATCGGGGATAGCGATCATGATGCCGTTGAGCGCCATGATTGCGTGTTCATAGCGGGTACCGCGCAAGCGAAAGCTCAGCAGGCCGCTGCCCAGGCCGAGGGCCAAGCCGATCACAAATCCGAACGCCAGCAATTGCAGGGTTGTCGGCAACGCCTGCAAGACCATGGGCAGCACTGGCGTGCCGGTCTGGATCGAGGTGCCGAAGTCGCCTTGCACCGCGCCGAGTAGCCAGAACAAAAACTGCACGATCACGGGACGATCCAGGCCCAGTTGCTGGGACAGCCGGGCGATGTCTTCGGCGGAGGCACCCGGTGGCATAAGCATGTTCACCGGGTTGATCGGGATGCCTCGCAAAATGGAGAAAACAATCAGCGAAATGAGCACCAGCATCGGCACGCGCCATAACGCCTGCCTGAGCGCCAGCCAGATCAAGCGGCCAGGCCGTGATACCAGATGTGCTGCGATATTGTATGCATATGAAGGGGTTACGCTCATCGGTGTCTTATCCCAGAAGGCAAATCAAGCGGGAATGTGGGGCAGTTCCTGCAGCGCAATCAGGGTTGGCGCGGCCTCGGGCTTGAGGCGTTGCCAAGTGCTCTGGTAACGCGATACCGCCCATTTGTTGAAATCGCTCTGCGCCTGCTCTTGCCATGAATACCGGCCCCTGACGGCAAAGCGCGAACGCAGGCCTTGCTGAACCAGCTCATCTACATGCAAGTCTTGGGCGATGATTTCCGAGGCGGCGTTGTTGACCATCTCCAGCAGGTGCGCGAAGGCCGGGTTTTTCGTGGCGCCTGGCGCGCAGAGCACACCGGTATCGTTGAAGTGGGTCTCGGGGCCGTCGGCTCGCAGAATCAGGTACATCACCAGGTCGCTGGTCAAGACCAGAGAAAGCGTGGGCGGCAGGTTGACGAACAGGAAACGATTGCGTTCTTCCTCGGTCAGTTGCGGGAATACTGGCAGCACCGCCTTTTGCGTTGGGTTGAAGCTGGCGTCCGCGTGCAAGGTGCCGTTGGTGCGGTAATAACCGGCGGTATCGGCAGGCAGATCGTCGGGGAAGCGCGCCAGGGCGCTCGGTGCGAAATCGTGCAGCGGTCCCTGATGCAGACGGTTGGCGTGGTAGCCGTCGTTATTGTTTTCCATCATGACTTTCCAGTTCCACGAATAGCGTGGTCCCTCTTCCGGCCGCGGCCCCTCGGCGTTTTGCAGGTCATAGTTCTTCAGCACTTCGTCCACCGCCAGCAGACGCGGGCCAAGTGGCGGGGCGTTGAGGTCGAAGTTGACGAAGATGAATCCTTGCCACAGCTCGACCTTCATCGTGGGCAGGCAAAAATCCTTGCGCTGGAAGTTTTCGGTCTTTTGCATTTCTGGCGCGCCGATCAACTCTCCATTGAGGTTGTAGGCCCAGTGGTGATAGGGGCAGAGGAATGCGTTGGTGTTGCCCTTGCCCTCGGCAACCAGCATCGCGCGGTGCTGGCAGACAGCGGACATGGCCTTGATTTGCCCCTCTCGATTGCGGGCGATTATCAGCGGCTCGCCGATGATGGTGGTGGTGAAGTAATCGCCTGCATTGGCGACCCACTCTTGACGCCCCAGACAGAGCCATTCGTGATTGAACAGCGCTTCTTTTTCAAACGCGTAGAACTCGGCATCGGTGTAGCACATCGGCGGCAGCGTATTGGACTGGCTGACGTCGCCTGCCGAACTGGTGAGGCTGTTGAAGAACTCGTCTGACTTGAATATGGACATTGCATTCTCGCTGTGACTTGAGGTGGTTTTCGCCTATGAGAGAAGTCTATCCAGCGCCCTGTTTCCCCACTTGAACTGATGCGCACGGAGTTAGGCCTTAATGCGCATTCCCGCGATGAGCTGCCAGCACGCGCAGCGGGCGTACTTGCATCCACCGGATGCACGCCATAAAGGTGCTACAGCACTGATCTTTGCGATGGGCAGGGTTTTGGCGCGCAAAAAAAAGGCCCTGATATCAGGGCCTAGAGGCGTCAGGCATTCCAGTGTGACGGCAGTATCCAGCCGTTCTGATAGGCCTTGTAATGCAGTGTTTTGGCATGGGCTACGCTCGAAACGCCCTGTAGCAGCGGCAGGCTGTAACCCTGTTCAACGACCCAGCGGTTGAACGCTTTGTATTGTTCTATCCGCTTGTCGTAGTCGCGCTCCACCAACAGTGGGGAAAGCTTCTCCATTACATCCTGGCTGCGCCAGACCGAAAATGCGGTGTCTGCATTTAGATAACTGCCTGCGTACAGTTCGGGGTCGGCAGTGGAGTTGTTCCAGAACCACAATGTCGGCCCTTGCAGTGTTCCCGCCGCCACCGACTGGAAGTACACGCCCATGTCGATGGTTTCCAGTTCCGCCTGGATGCCGACCTTGCTCCACATCTGCACAATCGCGCGGGCCATCTGATTGTCCACCGGATGTACGCCGTTGGTGGCGAAGAACTTGAAGCGTGCTGGCTTGCTTTCGCTGTACCCGGCTTTGGTCAGATATTCCCGCGCCCTGGACAGGTCGTAAGGGAAGTTGAAAGCGGCCTCGTAGCCCGGCGTGCCGGGTGGCGACGGGCTTGAAAGTGGTTCGGGAAGGTCGTTGAGCAGTGCTTGCGCCAGGGCTTTTTTGTCAATGGCGTGGTGCATCGCCAGGCGCAGGTTGATGTCGTCCAGAGGCGGTTTGTTGAGCATATGGATCAGGTAAGTATCCACCGTCACGGTCAGCGCGCTGCTGATACTCGGCAGCTTGCCCAGGCGCAAGGCCTCGCGGATGGGCAGCGCAAAGCTGAAATCCACCTGGCCGGACTGCGTGGCGGATGCACGAGAGGTCGGATTGGGGATGATCTGGATGGTGACGTTTTCCAGCTCGGGTTTGCCGCCCCAATACCGATCGAAAGCCTGTAGCACGATGCGGCTGTTGCGTTGGTAATCCACCAGTTTGTAGGGGCCTGAACCTATCGGTTTGGCCAGGAACGCGTCCATGCCGACTGCGCTGATGTATTTCTTCGGCAAAATGAATGAACCGGCAAACCCCAGGTACTGTGGCGCCGTCACGAATGGCTTGGTAAAGCGGACCACCGCCTGAGTGGGAGTGGGCGTCTGGATGCTTTCGATGGTGTTCCAGATGTAGCCCAGTTGCAGGGTGTTGTCCGCTTTTGGCCGGTCAAGGAAGGTGTATTTGAAGTCTTCCGATGTCAGCTTGTCGCCATTGTGAAAGTACACGTCATCACGAAAATCCAGCACCAACTCAAGGCCGTCACTCTGCCACTTGTAAGCGGTGATGACGCCTGCGTTCAACTGGTTGTCGGGGCCGTATTCGAGGGGTTGATCAAACACGCATTTGTACAGCGATGTCGCGTGGGGAATGATGCGCGCGGTTGGGTCCCAACTGGTGACGTCAAACGGGAACGCCAGGGACACATTGCGACCGGCGGCCATCGCAGGCTTGAGGCCCACCTGGGCCAATAACAGGGCTACAGCGCTGATCGGTACAGCTTTTAACAATGTTCTTCGGTGCACTGTCGTATTCCTCTGAAAAGGTCTGTTCAGAACCGGGTGCTGTTTAGAATGTGTACACCATGCCCAGCCGCGCAGTGTCCTGACGGTTGTCGCTGGAGTTATCCAGATACCAGCCCGCGCCCTGGTTGGCCCTCACCCCATCTGAGGCTTTCATCCAGGAGTAGGAGGCGTAGAGCCAGGTCTTTTCGGAAAGATCGCGTTTGACCCCCACGGTGTATTGATTCCAATCGTCATTTTCCAGCTTGGAATATTGATAGCCGACAATCGCCGTGGTTTTTTCTGCGACCGGGTAGTAGCCGCCAATCTCATAGACGTTCTGGGTGGCCTTCTCTCCATCGCGTTTGAACGTGGTTTGCGAGGTGTTGCCCACCAAGGTGAATTTGCCCAGTTGGTAATGGCCACCGACGATTGCGGTCTCCTGGTTGACGATCAAAGGGGTGCCATCAAAGGTCAATTTCTGGCCGAGCAACTCGCTGACACCGATCTGCAGGTCTGGGTAGATGTCGTTGTTGTCGATGCGAACATAGGCTGCAGCCAGGCTCCAGGGGCCTGCAAAGTAGCTGGCGCCCAGGCTCAGGGTCTCCTTGTTACCTGAGGCCTGACCTGGGTAGGCCGCATCATCCGTTGCATACATGATGCCAAACTTGAACCCGTCGAACGTCGCGCTCTGGAACTTGATCGAGCGGTCCACGCGCCAACCGGAAATGCGGTCGAAGTCGCCATGGTGACCGGCGTAGGTGGTGGCATAGCCGCCGATATTCAGCTGGTTCATGTAGTCATAGACGAAATCGTACTGACGCCCGAAGGTCAGCCGTCCCCACTTGTTTTCAAGCCCGGCGTAGGCCTGTCGCCCCCAAGTAGTGCCGTACTGTGAAGTCGTGCCATCGCTGAGGTTGAAACCGTGCTCAATGGTGAAGACCGCCTTGAGCCCCCAGTCCAGATCCTGCGAGCCGGTGAGACCCAGGCGGTTGCCCCAGTTGACACCATCTCGCTCGCCGGTTTTGCTGCTGCCACCTTCGTTGCTCACGTAGGTCAAGCCATAATCGAGCACCCCATACAGTTTCACCTTCTCGGTGACCTCGTTGATGATGTCCGCCGTATGGCTGCTATCCCGTGTGGCGGCCTGGGCCTTGGCCTGGGTCACTTCTTCCTTGACGATGCCTCGGATCGCTTCTTTGGTGTCGTTGTTGACTGGCGCCTGTGCGCTGGCTGTCTGTTGCTGCTTGGCCAGGGTGTCCCGGACGACCTTTTCGACGATTGCCCGAATACGCGCCTCGGCCTCGGGGCTCAGTTGCTGATCCTCAGCCCCAGAAGCAAACGCAGACTCGGACAACACACACATGGAACACACTAACGCTAGCGTCGAATACGTATTACGTCGCATGGCAATCTTTCCCATTTCTCATAGTTGGTTTGATGGAATAAGCAGTGGGTCATGCAATGATTCGGGGCACCGCAGCATTGAAGATCCGGAAGTTGCCTTTCGAATCGTCTGCCTCGATATCCCGGTGCGACGTGCGGTTTTGCACCACACTTTTTCCAAAACCCGCTGTTATCGGGCGTTGCTCGCGACGGTGTAGCCAAAGCCGCAGCAGGTGTCGACGCCGTTGCGGTTCAGCAAAATCGGTGAATTCGGTACGTGAGTGCAGCGCGGCATGGTTGGACAGCCATTGGATGTCGCCAGGGCGAAAGTCCATTTCGATGGCCATACCGGGTTCGTACGTGATATCCTCGAAAAGCTTGAGGATTTCGTGCTGTTGCGGGGTAAGGCGCGGGACCTCGGGATAGTCCTGTGCCGTCAGGATGTACAGCGATCCGGCGTACATGCTGAATACACCGTCGACGATGCTGATGATCGGAGAACTGTAGGTGTTCGCCGGGGCGGCCGGGTCCTGACGCAGCCAGTCCCAATGGAAGGGTTCCAATAACAGCGGCGCGAGATCGGGGCGGCGCAGCAGGATCTCGTTATAGATCTGCGCACCGGATACCAGGCACGACGCGCCACCTTCCTTCGATGGCCTCAGGCACATCAGGCCAACCACGTCGGAGCTGTCGGAGTGGAAGGGCAGTTTGTCGCGTATCGATTTCGACAGGGCGCTGGGATCTTCCAGCTTCTTGTCGGATGTGGCGTAGATATGGTCGATCAGATCACCCTGTTCGTTCTGGCGCATCGGTTCGCCCAGGTGCAGACCGAGGATGTAATAGATGGCGGCGCTCAGCGCATCTGAATACAGCTGGGTGCGCAAACCACGTACCAGGACAAAGCCGTGGCCGATGTCCATGCGCTGCTTCCATTCTTCGATAGCGTCATGGCATTCGAGCAGGGGGTAGTCCTCAGGCTCGACCCTGCGCAGATCCGGGTCATCGACAACCAACTGCGCCCCCAGGTGCTCAAGCTCCTTGATCTGTGCGTCGCTGAGTCGATAGATCCAGTCCCCTCGCTTGATCAGCTCATCACCGCGCCATGCCGCCGAAGTCCTCACCGGTTCCATATCAATCGCTGTTGCCATTGCCGTTTTGCCCCTGCTGCTCGAGAGTTTCCGTGTCTGGAAAGTGTCTCAGCAGACCTGTAACGGTTCTTGTTCGGGAACGCATGAAACCTTGGCTGCTCTTGGGCAGGCGTCCAACTTCTCGTGCGCGTGCGTCCAAGAAATCCAGGCCTGGCTGCCTAAACTGACGGCTTCAGTGATCGGTGAGGCAGCGCAACGTGAACGCTTCAATTTCCATGCCTTCAATTTCCATACAGAGTCAGGCCGAATCCGATCCCGCCGAGATGGATCAGGTCTGGGCGGCGCAGGTCGTCAAGCGCGAACAGGCTGCAGAAGGCGTCACCCTGTTCGAGCTTGTATCGCTCGACAGGCGGACCATGGTGGACTTCAGTGCAGGTGCCCACATCGCGTTGCATATGTCCGTGGGCATACGCCAGTACTCGTTGTGCAATGGGCCTGACGATCGTGATTGCTATCGCATCGCCGTGCGTCTGGAGGCGGATGGCCGCGGGGGCTCGCGACAGATCTGCGAGTCATTGCACGTAGGCGACGTGGTGCAAGTCAGCGGTCCTTTCAACCACTTTGCGCTGAACGCCGATGATCCCCATCCGTTACTGATTGCCGCCGGAATTGGCATTACACCGATGCTCGCCATGGCGCTGGAATGCCAGGCTAACGGGCGTCCTTTCGAATTGCATTACGCCGGGCGCGCCAGCCATCGCATGGCGTTCCTGCCGCTGGTGGGCGAGCGGTTGAAGGACGCCACGCGACTTTATGCTCCTGACCTGAACGATGGCGAAAGAATGCAATTGCAACAGGTGATCCCGGCAGCGACTTTGGGCCGGCACTTGTACGTTTGCGGTCCTGCTTCCCTGATCGATGACGTGTGCGCGACGGCGCGAGCCAAAGGTTGGGCCGACGACCATATTCATTTCGAACATTTCCACGGTGCGCCACCAATACCGCAGCAAGGTGACGTGCCTTTTGAGGTGCAAATCCAGTCCACCGGGCAGTGCATCACCGTTGGCGCCGAAGAAACCGTCGCTGACGCGCTGCAACGAAATGGGATCTATCTCAATGTCTCCTGCGGCTCCGGTGTCTGTGGCGCATGCCGCACCGGGGTCATTGCCGGGGAGGTGGATCACCGTGACTACTTCTACACACCGCAAGAACACGCTCAAGGCACGGAATTCACCCCCTGCTGCTCCCGCGCACGGGGCGCAAAACTGCTGCTCGATCTCTAACCGCCCACTCCTTCGCGAGGTTCCGCCATGCTCGTCAAAACCCCACTCTCAGCAGGACGCACCCATCCGACACCTGGCGCTTTGCACACACTTCGGGCAACGCCTGAGAACGTTCACTGGGGGTATTTCGACCCGGCGCTGGCGCCTGCGATCAAAGTGAAAAGCGGCGATATCATCCAGGCCGAGGCCATTACCCACCATGCTGGCGATGCGCCGGAGCTGATGATGGACGAGACCATTTGGCGCCTGTTCAACGAGATCCCCGAAGAAGACCGCAACCCGGGCGTACACATCATGACCGGCCCGATCTGGGTCGAAGGTGCAAAGCCTGGAGACATGCTGGAAGTGCGCTACTTGTCGATGACGCCGCGCAACAACTATGGCTCCAACCTCGCAGCCAACTGGGGCTATCTGTACAAGGAATTTGACGAGACCGAGCGTGTCACCATTTATGAGCTGGACCCCAACTCCCATAACGCCCGTGCGCTGTACGCCTACGATGTGAAAGAAAAATACCTCACGCCTGGGCGTGTCACCCGCTGCGCGCACTGCGAGCGCCAAACGACTCTTGAGGGCGTACGCATCCCGATCCGTCCGCACCTGGGCACCGCAGGCGTGGCGCCGGATGTCCGGGGTCGGGTCAGTACCATTCCACCTGGCCTGCATGGCGGCAATATCGACAACTGGCGCATCGGTGCCGGTGCGACCATGTATTACCCGGTTGCCGTCGACGGTGCTCTGTTTTCAATCGGCGATCCTCATGTATCTCAGGGCGATGGTGAGGTCAGCGGGACGGCTATCGAGTCCTCACTGAACGTGATGTTCCAGGTGATTCTGCGCAAGGATTTCTTTTTCCCATCACCGCTGTTGGAAACCCAGGATTGCTGGATCGTCCATGGCTTCGACGAGGACCTGAACAAAGCCGTACGCAACGCCTCGCTGGACATGCTCACGTTCCTCACTGAGCATCAGGGGCTGTCGCGCAACGACGCCTATTCACTGATGAGCGTCGCCGGGGACATGGGGATTACCCAGGTCGTCGACACCCGCCAGGGCGCACACATCCGCATGCCACGCGGGGTATTTCCTTCGCAGTACTGACCAATGTTCGGTGCGCCCATAGTCTGCGTCCACGGCGAAAATGAGTTAGATGGCTGGTGATCATTCATCACCGGCCTCTTGTAAAGGAGCCCTTTCCATGGAGCAGCGGAATATTTATGGTCGTTTACTTTCTTCATCTGTCATTGGGTCATCGTTGACGTTATTGGAAGGTAGATCTGATTCTTCAGCGACATGACGCGAGTCCACTATCCCCTAAAAGCTCCATAGCTTTGTCCGACGTGTTCGTAGAGTGGAACTCCATGGATTTGATGCCAGTGGCATCAAATCTACTGACGTCCACCGCGTTTGCCGCGCAGTTGGCGCAGCTCATTCAGGCACGCTTGGGCAAGGGCAGAAGCGGGTTCGCCCTGTTGTCGAGATGGCCGCGAGGGGGCGGTTCTGCAATGGGTGACGGTTCGGCCTGACCTGCCCAAGGACGAAAGTCACCTTTCAGCGCACGCTGGATCAGACCCATCAGATACGCCGCTGGCTTGCGGATTCCACCGGCCGCACAGCGTGCACCGGCTTCGTTGCGCACCGCCTGCCGATCCACTGGTTTGAGCCTGTTCAGCGCCACAGCGACGGCCTGATGCTCGTTTGGACTCAGGTGCAGCGGAGTGGGCCAGAGCAGGTTATCCACCGCCGGGGTCGCGCGCGGTACTGTACAAATACTTTCTTTTAATACAGTACAGGCGGCGTTCGGATTCCGAACGGTGCGGGAAACACTGGCGCTCAGACTCGGTTCGGAATCCGAACGAGGGCCTGTACGATTCCGAACGTGGGCATCTTCCCCCCGTTCGGAATCGTGCAGAGCGGCATCGGTTGCCTGATCCAATCCTTGCTGCGTCCAGTGTTCGCCCCAGCTGTCGAGCCGTGTCGGTAGTCGACCCTGATCGATATCCGTGTCCTGGCGGATTTCTTCCACAATGTGCTGCGCGACAATGCGCACAGCCTTGGTTGCATGGCCGAGGGCATGTCCGACCAGCGCCAGGTAATCCTGATCCAGTTCGATGGCTTCGGCGGGGGTTAACGGCTCATCGTGCAGAACGTACAGCGAACCTTGAAGACGTCCGCTGAGCTGATCGCGTCCGCGACTCACCAAACTGAGCCAGCGTGTCAACCTGAGCATCGTCAACACCCGAGCAATGGTTTCACGGGAGGCTGACGCACCGTAGGGCACGCTTGACAGGTAAGGCTGCAAATCCTCATAGCGCGGTGTGACCACGCCCTGGCCTTGCAGCATGAGTCGAAACACCTGCCAGGCATTGCGTTCCAATGGCGTCAGCCGACTATCCAACAGCAGCCGACGTGGCACGACTTCGTGAGATTGGCCACTGAACAAAAAGCCCGCCTGCAGGGCCTGGTTGGAGGGATGTTCAGTGGTGGGGCGTGCGGGCCAACGTCCACTCAACTGCTGGGTGCATTGCTGCAGGACACGCTGCCAGCGACTGGAAGGGGCAGTGTTCATGTTCCGTTGCTGTAATGGTCGATCTGCTGCCAAACGATGGTCAAGCTGATCTGTTGCTCCTCCGCCAGCATCATCATGGCGTCGAGCTGATCCTCGGTACCATCTTGCGCGCGTAGCTGGCACCATCGCTGCCAGAGCGCATGTTCCTGGGCTCCACTCAAATGCTGAGGACGGCCCTTACGGGTTTCTATCTTGAGCAGACGCCGACGCAGGGCGGTTTCCGAATGCGCCAGGCCGAAGCACTGATACATGATGGTGCTGCTGGCGCTAAGCTTGAGCGCTCGGTTGATCAATCGCTCGTTCTGCTCGTCGCGTTCAGATTGTTCGATCAACCGATGCAGCACCGGTGAGTCAATCTTGACCTCAACCCAGGGTACAGTGGCATGGGCCAGACGCGACAGGGTGGTGGGCGGTAAGGATTGCAGCAGGAAGATGTCGTCCTCACCCAGTCCGAGTGCTTTGCAGCGCTGCAGGTTGCCCTGGCGCAACTCGTGTAGCACCTGGGTCAGCATGGCCTGGGTGAGCACATTGAAGGACAGGTTCATGGCAGCTCCTTCGGTGAGTCATCTTCAGGGGTAAGCGTTAAGTCGATCAGGCGACGGGCTAGGCGGATCAGGCGATACAGTTTGATGAGCAGACTGTCGGGCAATCGCTCCAGTCCCACATCCACGGCGGGACGATCTGTCAGCGGGAGTTGATAGACCCCCAACAACAACTGGCCGAACAGGGCTGAGGGCAGTTGCTTGCGATCCTCCCAGTTCACGTTGTCATGAGCGCGCAACAGGGCCAGGAGTAGTAGGTGAACGCTGGTCGCGCGAGGTGTGGAAAGACCAAGTCGCTCGATGTTCAGAGCGAAGCCCAAGCCAAGCTTCTGATGGATGACGCTCTCGGGATGTCCGGCATAGACCACCATTTCCCGCGCCAGTCCAGCAATGGCTAAACGCAGTTGTTCGGGGCTATCTAGTGCTGGTGCGATGGTCCAGATGTCGTCGATCGCGCAGACCTCGACGGTGAGTGCTGCTTCGGCGGTCTCACGATCTATCTGTTCGCGAATCTGTTGAACGCGTGACGGAGGGCTGACGGCTGATACGGCATTCGTTTCGGGCGGTGCGAGCAGTTCCTCTTGCGCTGTTTCGGTGTGGGACTTGGTCTCAGTTGATTTGGGATGAGGATCGGAGGAGAGAGGTTCTGCCGCGGCTTCGTTAACACTCGGCAGATGGCTGTTCTCTGAGGGGGTGGTAATGACAATGCCAGGCGTCGAGATGACCCGTTGGGTATCGCTCAGCTCCAGGGCCAACATACGGTATGACTGTCCGAGCAAGCGGCTCATGCGTTCGAGCAGTTCATCCTGGAGCTGCTCAAGATCGAAGGACTCGGGTTCGGTATCAAAGTAGCCCAGGGTGTCGAGCCAAAAATCGGCGAACGCAACGGGGGCGGTTGGATATCGGTTCCAAGTTCGTTCAGCCTGGCTACGTAGACCGATCAGGCGCTCTATCTGGGGTTTACCTAAACCGGCATACAGGGTTTGTGGAATGGCGGGCAATAAGTGTTCGAGGGTGTCCAGCATTCGGCTGACGTGCGACTGCGAAATCGGATAGCCTCCAGCGGCAAGACGTCGAACCAGCTCACGTTGTGAGAGCACAGCTCCCTCTGCTTCGAGCATGGTTTTGAGTTTGGCTACCGCCAGAGCCCGTTCGATGAACGTGAGTTGGCCGTGCAGATCGCTTTCGGCCAGATGGCCGAGTAGGGCGGTGATTTCATTGCTCCAAGGTCGGAACAGGCAATGAATGCGAAAGAAGCGCTCGTCGCGGGTTTCCTGCCACAGCTCGGCGAGAATCGCCAAGCGCGTATTACCGCCGTTGCGGATGATGAAATAGGTTTCACCCGGGCGGCGGGTAATCGGTGGCGGTTGATCCAGCCCGCGTTCACGGATCGAAGCCTTGATATCGTCGTACAGCGGATTACGAATGAAACGCGGGTTGTGTTCGTATGGCCGCAACTGCTCCAACGTGACCAGCATGGGCGTGTCAGCAAGTGGATCGGACAGCCGCTCCAGTTCTGGCCCTCGAGGGAAATGGTCCTGATGCAGCTTGTCGGTGATCTCCTCCTGACTGAGCTTCTTCATCGGAGCAACCTCAGTTAACGCCGGTTACGCAAATGGTCACCGACCTCGAACTTGACGATCTCGGCAGTGCCCGAACCTTCGAAATGTTGGGAAAGTTCTGCGAGGAACCAACCCATGGCCGAGCGCCCACCCTGCAGGCGAAAGACCACGGTGCAGTACTCCTCGCAAGGTGGGTGGTGTGGTTGAATGGAGGGTGGAACGATGATGGGAAGTTGATCCAACATCAGAAGACTCCTAGCCAAACACGGTTGGCCTCAAGGTCGATCAAACACAATGACTGGGTGAGAAATGCGGGCTTGGTGATTCGTCTCATTGAACCTCCGTGCATCGGCTCACTGTAGAGATTGCCTCGCGCCATTCCGGAAACAGTTCGATGGCCAGCGCTTGCATGGTTACTAAAGGTGAGGGCGAGCATCGTTCGCGTGGCCGGCGCGTCTCGATTCGGTGGACCGGTAGGCCACGGGACGCCGCATTGAGATAAGCCACTCGGTCTGGAACTACCGTGTCTAAAACCGAGATATTGGTAGCTTCAGTGAAGGTCTCGCGTAGGCCATGGATGATCATTCGCGTGTCTACCCGGATGCTGTTTACTTGGTTCAGTAGCAGTCGCAAGGGTGGCGGTGGAATGCCCAGATGACGGAACGGCTCGAGTTCACTCATCAGCTTCAAGGTACCGCGGTGCAGTTCGCGGGCGGCGAGCATTTCCGGAGTGATGGGAGAGAGGGCGAGGTCAGAAGCCAGGATGGCCATCTCCAGCAGCACGCTACGTGCACCCTGGGTGTCGATCAAAAGCAGGTCATAATTGGGACGGAAGTTGTCGAGCAGATTGCGCAGCCGTAATCGCCCGTCAGGGGCATGCAGCAGCAAGGCGCTCAGCCGGCGTTGATCGTCGTTAGAGAGGATCAGGTCGAGCCCTGGGATCACTGTATTGGAAACAATCTGTGCAAGAGTTATTAGGTTGAGTGCGATGAACTCGTACGCACCTGCATCAGCCTTCTGGCTCAAAGCGTAATAGCTGGAGAGGGTGGGTTGGCTATCCAGATCGAGCAGCAGGACGCGGAGGCCGGCATCCGCCAGCAGTCCACCGAGATTGGCCGCAACTGTGGTTTTTCCTACCCCACCGTATGCGTCCGGGCATCCCGTCTTGCGCAACTAAACCGGTTGCCATCTATGCGGCAGCAGTTCGGCAATCGCACTCGCCCGCTGCGTCGGCAGGCGCGTGAGGACGTCCTTCAAATAAGCATACGGATCATGCCCATTCAGCCGTGAAGACTGGATCAAACTCATGATCGCCGCAGCCCGTTTTCCGCTGCGTAGCGATCCTGCGAAGAGCCAGTTCTTGCGCCCAAGAGCCCATGGCCTGATCTGGTTGTCGGGTAGTCAGACGCGGTTACCCGCGTCCAACCCCCTAAGAACCGTGCATGCGAGTTTCCCAGCACACGGCTCAAGCCTCTACAAAGGCACTGTTAAGTACCCGGTTATTCCTCTTTAACATTGGCGTAC
>NZ_LGSI01000041.1 GCF_001698815.1 Pseudomonas syringae
ACTCACCCGATAAGCATCCACAACATAAACCCGATGGCCCATTTCGTGGGCCAGTTCAACGGTGTCCAAGTGGTAGATACTGGTCGCCTCCAGGGCAATCGAGCTTTGCGCTGGCAGCGTTTTGAGCCAGCGGCCTACAGCCAAGCGGTTGTTGTCGATGGCTTGAGTGGTTTTCAGGTCTTCGCGGTAAACGACTATTTCGGCTTTGGCAACGTCAATGCCAATCACCGTTGGCGAGGTAAGGATTGCCATGACGAATCCTCCGAGCTAGGGTTTAGGTACTTGTCGGGGTTCTACCGCTGCGCTGGCTTGCCTCTATCGTCGGTTTTACCGATGAATTCCTTATCGGCGCTTTGGGTAGAAAGGGCGGGACGAGAAGTCTCCCACGGTCCGTACTGGCTAGAGTCGGAATCAAGCTTTTAGTCCCGCCCACCCCTTCAAGTCTAAACATACAAGCAAGCTTGCTTGCGAAGGCATAGCTTCAGACCAGACTATGTCGAATGTGACGAAGGCTTCGCGAGCAAGGTGGATCGCCACCCCGGTCGCTCCCACAACTGATTCTTTGCGACTAAATCCTGAACAACAAAAAACCCGCCGAAGCGGGTTTTTTGTATGACCATTCCAACATCCTGTCAGTAGCCGTCCTGGCAATGGTCGATCATCCCTGACCCCGTAGCGCTTCCTTCGCGGCGGTTGTTGGAACCAATACTATGCCTGTGCTGTGGACAGCAATAGAGCGAACTTCCCGACTTCGTGTAAGCCTTTGGCTATACGTGGATTCGCCCTACAAAAATTTGTGAACTGTCTCTCACGTTTGGCGGTCGCGGGCCGACAGTATGTAGAGGACGATCGGAATGGATGCTCTCTCACTATGTCTGTCTGGAATAGCCCTCGACGCACTGGCTTGGTTTAGGCGCAGATTGCTAAAACAATAAAAAGTACGGAGTAATAGTCATGACTATGCGCAACTTATCGATCAGCCGCCGTCTCTGGCTGATTCTCATAGTGTCCGTATTGATGCTGTGCACGCTGACAGCGGCGATGCTCAGACAGGTTCATAACGATCTGTACGACGCCAAAGCCCAGAAAACCATGCACGTGGTGCAAACCGCCAGCGGCATTCTCGAGTACTACCACGGCCTGGAAACGGCCGGAACGCTCACCAAGGACCTGGCTCAGGAGCAGGCGCTCAACGCCATTCGCAGCCTGCGCTATAACCAGAACGACTATTTCTGGATCAACGACCTGCGCCCGGTAATGATCATGCATCCGGTCAGCGTCAAGCTGGTCGGCCAGGACTTGTCCGCAATCAAAGACCCGGACGGTTTCGCGGTCTTCAATGAAATGGTTGCGGTAGCCAAGTCCAAAGGCGCGGGGATGATCCAGTACCGCTGGCCAAAACCGGGCGCCAGCGAACCGGTGCAAAAAATCTCCTATGTACAACTCTTCGCGCCATGGGGCTGGATTCTCGGTTCCGGCGTCTATGTCGACGACGTCTCGGCCGAGTTCCAGCAGCAAGTCTGGCGAGCGGTGCTGTTCAGCCTGGCGATTGTGCTGGTCATGGCATTGTTGGTCATCCTGATCGGCCGCAGCATCGTCCGGCCATTGCGCGAGTCGGTGCAGGCTATGGCCGACATTGCCAGTGGCGAAAGCGACCTGACGCGCACGTTGCAAACTCACGGCAATGACGAAATTACCCAACTGGCGCGGCATTTCAACGCCTTCACCGCCAAGCTGCGCGGCGTTGTGAGCCAGTTGCAAACCTCCGCCAATGGCCTGGAACAGGCCTCCACTGACCTGGGCCACAACGCCGAACAGGCCCAGGCGCGCAGCCAGCAGCAATCGCAACAAATGGAGCTGGTGGCAACCGCCGTCAATGAAGTCACCTACGGCGTTCAGGACGTGGCGAAGAATGCCGAACATGCCGCCAATGAAATGCGCGATGCCGAAGCCCAGGCCCATCAGGGTCAGGTCAATATCGACAGCAGCCTGCGCCAGATCGATCACCTGTCCGGCACCATCAATCAGGCCGTGGAAGTGATCCGCACCCTGGCGGCGGAAAGTACGCAGATCGGCAGCGTCCTGGAAGTCATCAGCTCGATTGCCGAGCAGACCAATCTGCTCGCCCTCAACGCCGCCATCGAAGCGGCTCGCGCCGGAGAGCAAGGCCGGGGCTTTGCCGTGGTTGCCGATGAAGTGCGCTTGTTGGCGCAGCGCACGCAGAAATCCACAGCGGAGATCCAGGCGATGATCGAGCGCCTGCAAACCCACTCCAACGCAGCGGTCAAAGTCATCGCCGACAGCAGCCGTTCGTCCCAGCTAACCATCGAGCAGGCCAATCAGGCGGGCCAGAGCCTGACCTCCATCAGCCAGGCGCTGCGCAACCTCAACAGCCTGAACGCATCGATTGCCAGCGCGACCCTGCAACAATCGCACGTTGTCGAGGACATCAATCAGAACGTCACCCAGGCCGCACAACTGTCGCAAACCACTGCCATCGCCGCCGAGCAATCCAGCAGCGCCAGCCTGCATCTGCGCAACCTGAGCGAGCAACTCAACGGCCTGCTCAAGCAATTCCGCGTCTGAATACATCAGGGCCGGGAGAACCACTTCCCGGCCTTGTCCTCACTTGTCACCGTGCTACCCGATCGTCGGTCAATCAAACTGGTCTGACAGGCCCGACTACGCTTGCGTTGCCTGACGTATTGCTCATAGGCTCACCCGACTTTTGCTTCGGAAGACACCATGGACAGCAACATCAGTCGGCGCGAACAGCTACGCATCATTATTTTCCAGACCGACACGCCGGCGGGTCGACGCTTCGACAAGACGCTGCTGGTGGTGATCCTGTGCAGCCTGATCGTGGTGATCCTCGACAGTATTCCGGCGATCCACGCCAACTACGCGGACCTGTTGGCATATATCGAGTGGGGCTTCACCGCGGTATTTCTCGGCGAGTACATTCTGCGCCTGTATTGCTCGCCGCGACCGTTGCAGTACGCATTCAGCTTCTATGGGCTGGTCGACCTGCTGGCTATCGTGCCCGGCATCCTCGCGATTTATTACAGCGATGCGCAATACCTGTTGATCATCCGGATCGTGCGGATGCTGCGTATTTTCCGGGTACTCAAGCTCAGCCCCTATCTGAAGCAGGCCAACTATCTGCTGGCGGCGCTGCGCGGCAGCAAACAGAAAATCATCGTGTTTCTGGTCAGCGTTTCGACGCTGGTCATTGTCTTTGGCACGCTGATGTATGTGATCGAAGGGCCGGAACATGGCTTCACCAGTATCCCCACCGGGATTTATTGGGCCATCGTGACCCTGACCACCGTCGGCTTCGGCGACATCGTGCCCAAGACGCCGCTGGGGCAGATATTGTCTTCACTGGTGATGATTACCGGTTATTCGATCATTGCCGTACCCACCGGGATCTTCACCGCCGAGCTGGCCAACGCCATGCGCGGCGAACAGCTGCAGCACGATTGCCCGGTATGCGCCAAGAAAACCCATGAGCACGGGGCGGCGTTCTGTTCGCGTTGCGGCAATCAGTTGTTTCCGCGCGCCAGCGAAAAGGCATAACCCAATAATTTTTTAATCTATAAAGGCCTAAGGCTGTCCAGTTATAGTCGCGGGCAATAAGCCATCAACTTTATAAGAAACATCATCTACAAAAGGAATGTGCAGTGAACAAACTTTTCGCCGCCTCGTTACTGGCAGCAGGCTTGGCTCTGAGCAGCGCCGCTCAGGCCGCCCCGACGCTGTTGAACGTGTCGTATGACGTCATGCGTGACTTCTACAAGGATTACAACGCCGCGTTCCAGAAGCACTGGAAAGCCGATCATCAGGAAGATATCGCGGTACAGATGTCGTTCGGTGGTTCGAGCAAGCAAGCGCGCTCGGTGATCGACGGCCTGCCCGCCGACGTGATCACCATGAACATGGCCACCGACATCAATGCCTTGGCCGACAATGGCAAGCTGGTGCCGGACAACTGGGTCACCCGCCTGCCGAACAACAGCGCGCCGTTCACCTCCGCGACCGTGTTCATCGTGCGCAAGGGCAACCCCAAAGCCTTGAAAGACTGGCCTGACCTGATCAAGAGCGGCGTTGAAGTGATCGTGCCCAACCCGAAAACCTCGGGTAATGGCCGCTATACGT
Organism: Pseudomonas syringae; assembly: GCF_001698815.1. Lineage (GTDB taxonomy): Bacteria > Pseudomonadota > Gammaproteobacteria > Pseudomonadales > Pseudomonadaceae > Aquipseudomonas > Aquipseudomonas syringae_A. The sequence continues at coordinate 4,159 of NZ_LGSI01000041.1, forward strand.
ACCTGTCGGCCTGGGGTTACACCTTGAAGAATGGCGGCGATGAAGCAGCGGCGAAAAAATTCGTCGGCCAACTGTTCAGCCATGTGCCGGTGCTGGATACCGGCGGCCGTGGCGCGACCACGACCTTCATGACCAACCAGATCGGCGACGTGCTGATCACCTTTGAAAACGAAGCGGAAATGATCGCCCGGGAATTTGGTCGCGACCAGTTCGAGGTAATTTACCCAAGCGTCTCTGCAGAAGCCGAGCCGCCAGTGAGTGTGGTCGACAAAGTCGTCGACAAGAAAGGCACTCGCGCCGCCGCCGAGGAATACCTGAAATACCTGTGGTCGCCTGAAGGTCAGGAAATCGCCGCCGCCAACTACCTGCGTCCGCGCGACCCGGCGGTGCTGGCCAAATACACCGATCGGTTCCCGAAAGTCGACTTCCTGTCGGTTGAGAAAACCTTCGGCGACTGGCGCACCGTGCAGAAGACCCACTTCAACGATGGCGGCGTGTTCGATCAGATTTACCCGGCGAAGTAACTCAATCGCGCTGTAGCAGCCAAGGGTTCGCGAGACGAAGGTCCGGATGAGTCAGGACTGAACCCCGCGAACCGTTGGCTCCTAAAGGTTACCAATCTTTACATATCGAGTTACAAGTTCCCCCCTCTCCCGCTCATGCCTGCGCCAAGCACTATAAAGATTTCCTACGCGTCGTCGATAAACTTCCTACACCAAACGCACATGGAGTGACGACATGGAAATCTCTTTGACTGCCGGCTCGACCCTGGCATCGACAATGCGACTCAACCAATCCAGCCAGACCCTGACCGCGCAACCCATCAGCGAAGATCAGAAGGCGGCGTTCAGCAACGCCACACCGGCGGCGATTTACCATCCCAGTGAAGCAGCTCAGGCACTAAGTCAGACAGTGTCGACTCAGCCCATGGTGGCCGTAAACACCTATGGTCGCCCTCAGTCTGCCGATTTCCCGGCGATGGCCAAGCTGCAGCAAGGTGCTTTTTATGGTTTGAAGTCCGCGTTCGAGGAGTTCAACTCCGCTCTTGCGTCCGCCTTCCCGGACCTCGCCGACAAGAAATTCGGCTTCACCATCGAGGCTGATGGCAAACTCAAGGCGCTCAACAGCGCGGGCGAGCTCAGCGCTACCGATATGGATCAACTGGATAAGCTGTTGAACGCCTCCAGCTCGCTGAAAAGCGCGGCCGGCACCTACCGAGATGCTTCCATAGATCTGGTGGCGGCCGACGGAACCTGGGGCGGTTCTTATCTGGGCGATTACCAGCTGGACAAGGACAACTTCGCCAGCACCATTGATCTGGGGGCGTTGTTCATCCCCAAAGGCAACACTCCTAATCCTGAAGCCATCGCGGGTTGGTTTTCGCACCAGCTATGGAGCAAGGGTGAACTCGCTACGCCGGAATCGCATGCAGCCATCCTGGCCTCACGTGACGCCGCACGCCAAGCGCAGGAAGCGGCTGAGACTGCTAAAGCCTGAGACCTTCCGGTATTGCTGTAGGAGCCAACTTGTTGGCGAGACATTGTCCCTGCGGACGCAGGAATATTGTCTCGCTAACAAGGTGGAGTCAGTTTCCTGCCACGGGCAGTTGTCCGTGGTTGACCCGTGTAGGAGCGAATTTATTCGCGAGGCGGGTATGACCGGTACATAGACGCTTGAACTACAAACCCATTGCAGCCAGCGCAACTTCAGTTTTGTAGCCCAGGATCGTAGTTCTTGCACAACTCAAATAAACCTGTGAGTTATCCCGCAAGATACCCAAAATCTTCTTCAGATATCCCTGAGCCAGCTGGGAGTATTGATTTCCGAATGTCATGGGTGTTGGAACCAGATGCATGGCGGCAGTGCAGTTTTGTATCTCACCGACCATCTTCAATACCACACGCAACACACCATCATTCATGCTCCAACTATTCGCTTGCGGTCCATACCACTTTACCAAGACCTCTCGTAACACCTCTTTGTCTCTATGATCCATCTCTGCCATCTACAACCTCCGTTTGATACTACCGACAATCTTCAATGCGACCGCTCTGCTCCCGCGCGCAGTAATGAGTTCGACGTTATCGCCATCCATAAGAACTATTTTATGAAAACCGGCACTATCAACTGCACCGTGAAAGATGATCTGAATTTCGTCGCGCTGAAAGAAGACAACATCAGACTTGCAGTCAAGCTTCAGCAGGCTGCGCTGCAAGCTCAACTCTTGGGGATCAATGCCATTTTCTCTAACCGCAGACATGCCGTAAATCAAACGATAAAAATCAGCAACACTGGTTAGATCTTTAGCCAACCTTGGCAACGAATCAGCCATCTGGGCGGGATTCAGATGCTGCACCCCGATGTAGCCGTTATCAGGATAAGCCGCAATAAAGCCCTCTGCGCTTAAAAGGGCGACCGGCACTCCCGGAAGATCGAGCTGATAGCTGGAAAAATAGACAGGGAGGAAAGCTCCCGGGTGGTAGGTTAAAGATATGGTTTCGGGTGAGGAATATTCACAAACACTGGCAAATGAACTTGCGGAGCAACACAAAGCGAGAACAGCGCCTATCAGATATTTCATTATTGATTCCTTTCTAACCATCGCAACACATCAAGGCGGTGATAAAACAGAAGGAATTTTTCTACATCTGCGGTGTTATGTATATAGAAAAAAAGTAGGAAGTGGCTGAATACTGTGTAGGTAATTTTTAATCCAGCGCCTACAAAAACGGCGCCCTAAGGCGCCGTTGTTGTTGTTGTTGGTTTATACCTTACCCACTCAATTCCCGAACTGACGACTCAAACCCGCTGGCACACCGCTGGAGTCGGTTTCCTGCCAAGGGCCGTTCGGCGTGGTTGACCAGCTCCAGCCGCTGTTCCAGCGATAGTAAGTGCGCTGACGGTAGAAGGTGTTCGGCTGGTCATCCAGTACGTGGACGCCCAGCCTTGCATCCCAGTGACTGTTGCCACCCGGTGGCGGCGCGAAGTTGGCCGAGGTCTTCGGGCCTGCCGCAGGCGCCTTGGGCGTTTGCGGAGCGCTTGGCTTACTCGGCGCCGATGGCTTACCGGGCAGACTCTGAATCGGCTCCTGACTGCGTGGACCGGTGGGCTGGACCGCACAGGCACTCAGGCCAAGGACCATACCCAACAAGGTGATGCGTGCTGCGCGGTACATAAGCGGATTCTCTACTGATCTGGACTGTCGATGGTGAGCGTCTGCAACGCTGTAACGCTGCTGGCCAGCGGCTTGCTGCGGCCGATCCACTCGCCGGTGGTCGGCTGGCCTGCACGGGATACTCGCGCCACCAGTTGGACTTCAGGGAAGTTCGACAGTTTCAGTTGCGGCATCATCGCGTCGGCGTCTGCCAGTTCGACTTCTGCAGGCAAGTCCGCGACGGTCACGCGCTTGACCGCAAGAGGTGCCGGCGGGCCTTTGATCGCGCGGGCGAAGATGAACACGCTATCGCCCGGCGCCACCTTGGCTTTCAGCTCCGGCGCCAGATCAACCCGGACTTTGATGCGTGCCGTCTGGCTCGCTGCAACCACAGGCGCCTGGACAACGCCGCCGCTGGCCGTCAGTTTCTCACTGGCCCGGGCGATACCACCTTCCAGCGCCGAACGTGATGGATCCTGCGGCGGGAGGACCGCCAACAGACGCTTCCAGTAATCCACCGATTGCTGATAACGCTCGGTCTCGAAAGCGGCGATGCCCAACAGACCGAGGCTGGTGACCTCCTTCGGATCGGCCTTTAAGGCCTCGTCGGTCAGCGCCTGGACCTGCGGGGTGAATTTCTTGCCACCGGCGAAGTACAACGCCTGCGCCCATTGCCCGAGCAGTTCCGGTGGCCGGCCGGCCAGGGCCGCGGCACGTTCGAACATCGCCGCAGCGTCTGCCGGACGATCCTGAGCCATGTAGGTGCGCGCCAGAAAGTAAATCCCCTCGGCCGAATCCGGCTGGGCCTTCACTGCCCGCTCCAGGCGACTGGTCATCTCCTGAATGGAGCCCGGCGGCTGCGCGAATTCACGAGTCAGCTCGACCTTGTCACTGGCGCCGAAATGCAGATACAACGCCAGACCCAGAACCGGCACCAACACCGCCGCCAGCAATGGCAGCGGCTTGCCCAGGCGCGAGGTGCGCAGCGGCTCGACGCCTTCGGTGTCAGCCAGCAACTCTCGGGCAGCTTCGGCGCGGCCATTGTCCATCTGCACCGCAGACAACACGCCCTCCGCTTGCTGACCTTGCAGTTCGGCCACACGCTCCTGATACAGGGCGACATTGAGCGCGGTGCGGTCTTCTTCGCTTTGCGCACGACGGCCACGCAGGACGGGGATCAGCAGGAAACTCAGGGCCACCAGCAACAGCAGGCCAGCAGCTAGCCAGAAATCAATCATTCGCGGTTTTTATCCAACAGGTGGGCGAGGCGCTGACGCTCCTCGTCGGAAAGTGCATCGCTCTCGTTGCGACCCTGGCCACGGCGACGTACGACAATCACGCCGATTACCAACAGACCGCCGATCAGCAGGCCGGCAGGGCCGAACCAGAGCAGCCAGGTCCGCGAGCTGAGGGCCGGCTTGTAGCGCACGAAATCGCCGTAGCGATCGACCATGAAATCAATGATCTGCTGATTGCTCTGCCCTTCGCCGAGCATGCGGAAGATTTCCTTGCGCAGGTCGGCGGCAATCGGCGCGTTGGAATCGGCGATGTCCTGATTCTGGCACTTGGGGCAACGCAGCTCTTTGGTCAGTTCGGCGTAACGCGCGCGTTCGGCGTCATCGCGAAACTCATAAGCATCGATGGCGGCATGGGCCACGCTTGCGCAGCTCAAAGCGAGCAGGACGGCAGCGACGCTGCGCCGGATCACCCGTGGGAGCGAGCTTGCTCGCGAAAAGGTCGGTGCATCCGCAGCATGTTTGGCGGCAGGTACATCGCAATCGCGAGCAAGCTCGGCTCCTACAGAAACTGGCACAACCCGTGGGAGCGAGCTTGCTCGCGAAGAGGCCGGCGCATCCTTACCATCTTTGGCGTCAGTAACGTCGCATTCGCGAGCAAGCTCGGCTCCTACAGAAACTTGCACAACCCGTGGGAGCGAGCTTGCTCGCGAAGAGGCCGGTACATCCTTACCATCTTTGGCGTCAGTAACGTCGCAATCGCGAGCAAGCTCGGCTCCTACAGAAGTCCGCCAATACAGGTGCTTCATTGGCGAGCCTCGTCAACCAACCCCTGATACAACCCAGCCAGTTGCTCACGCCACACGGTTTCGTCGATCACGCCGACGTACTTGTGACGAATGATGCCTTTGCTGTCGATCAGGAAAGTCTCCGGCGCGCCGTAAACGCCCAGATTCAGGCCCAGGCTACCCTGCTCGTCGCGGATGTTGAGCTGATAAGGGTTATGAAAGTCCTGCAGCCATTTCAAGGCGTCGGCGTTCACATCCTTGTAGTTGATGCCGTAGATCACCACACCTTGCTGAGCCAATTTGTTGAGCACCGGATGCTCGACCCGGCAAGCCACGCACCACGTGCCCCAGACGTTGACCAGCGCCGGTTTGCCCAGCAGGTCGGCGCGGGTCAGCACCTTGTCGCCTTGCACCTGCGGCAGGGAAAACTCGGGGAATGGCTTGTTGATCAAGGCCGACGGCAACTCGGCCGGGTCCAGGTACAGACCACGATAGAGAAACACCGCGACACCGAGGAAAATCGCCAGCGGCAACAACAGGATCCAACGCTTCATACCGCCGCCTCCGCAATGCCCAAGGCGTCACGTACTTTGCTTTTCACCTTGACCCTGTAACGCTTGTCCATCGCCGCCAAAACGCCTCCCAACGCAGTGATCAAACCGCCGAACCAGATCCAGCGTACGAACGGCTTGACGTGAACCCGTACCGCCCAGGCGCCGTCGCCCAGCGGTTCGCCGAGTGCCACGTACAGGTCGCGAGTGAAACCGGCATCGATACCGGCTTCGGTCATCATCGATTGCTGCACGGTGTACAGGCGTTTTTCCGGGTGCAGGATGGTCACTTGTTTGCCGTCTTCAAGGACGCGAATGGTGGCGCGATCCGAGGTGAAGTTCGGGCCTTGGTAATGTTTGGCGCCGTCGAATACGAACATGTAGCCGCCCAGTTCCATGGATTCACCAGGCGCCAGACGCAGGTCGCGTTCGGCGCTGTTCTGGCTGGAAAGCACCACGCCCAGGGCGCACACGGCGATGCCGATGTGCGCAACCTGCATGCCCCAATAGCTACGGGTCATGCCGCGCGCGCCTTTGATCAGGCCTTTGTGACGAGTCTTGTCCAGCAAATCGCGAACGCCCGCCAGCAATACCCACGCGGCGAGCATGAAGGTCGCCAGCACTGCCCAGTGGAAATCGTCCATGGCGAAACCGGCGATCACCGCCAGCACGGCGCTGCCGATCAGGACCGGTGCCAGCATGCTCAGCAGCCATTTGACCGGCGTGTCTTTCCAACGCACCAGTACGCCGACCGCCATCACCGCCATCAGCAAGCCCATCAAGGGCACGAACAACGCGTTGAAGTAAGGCGGGCCAACGGACATCTTCGCGCCGCTCAGGGCGTCGAGCACCAGCGGGTACAGGGTGCCAAGCAGGATCATAGAAGCGGCGACTACCAACACCAGGTTGTTACCCAGCAGCAGGGTTTCCCGGGACCACAGGCCAAAGCCCACATGGCTTTTCACCACCGGAGCGCGGAAAGCGAACAAGGTCAACGATCCGCCCACGACGAACAGCAGGAAAATCAGAATGAATACGCCGCGCGCCGGGTCGGAAGCGAACGCGTGAACCGAGGTCAAGACCCCGGAGCGCACCAGGAATGTCCCGAGCAGGCTCAGGGAAAAGGCCGCGATGGCCAGCAGCACGGTCCAGCTCTTGAACACGCCGCGTTTTTCCGTGACCGCCAGCGAATGGATCAGCGCCGTGCCCACCAACCAGGGCATGAACGAGGCGTTTTCCACCGGGTCCCAGAACCACCAGCCGCCCCAGCCAAGTTCGTAATAAGCCCACCAGGAGCCCAAGGTAATGCCGATGCCGAGGAACGCCCAGGCAACGATGGTCCATGGCCGCGACCAGCGCGCCCAGGCCGCATCGAGACGCCCGCCGAGCAATGCGGCGATGGCGAAGGCGAAGGCCACCGAGAACCCGACATAGCCCATATAGAGCATCGGCGGATGCACGATCAGGCCAATGTCCTGCAACAACGGATTGAGATCGCGGCCGTTGGCCGGAATTTGCGGCAGGATGCGCGAAAACGGGTTGGAGGTCAGGATCAGGAACAGCATGAAGCCGACGCTGATCATGCCCATCACCGCCAGCACTCGGGCCAGCATCACCTGAGGCAACTGGCGGGAGAAGATCGAGACAGCGAAGGTCCACGCACCGAGAATCAACGCCCAGAGCAGCAGCGAACCTTCGTGAGCACCCCACACCGCGCTGAACTTGAAGTACCACGGCAAGGCGCTGTTGGAATTTTCCGCGACGTAGGCTACGGAAAAATCGTCGGTCATGAATGCATAGGTCAGACAACCGAAAGCGAAAATCAGAAACGTGAACTGCCCCCACGCCGCTGGCTGCGCCAGGCCCATCCACATGCGGTCACCGCGCCATGCGCCCATCAGCGGCACGACGGCCTGCACGACGGCGAAGCACAGCGCCAGAATCATGGCCAGATGGCCGAGTTCAGGAATCATGGTTCAACCCTGCTTGGAAGGTGAAGAAGGCGACGCCGGTGCAGCCTGACCGCTCTCTTTGAGCGCCTTGGTGACTTCAGGCGGCATGTATTTTTCGTCGTGCTTGGCCAGCACTTCGTCGGCGACCACTACGCCATCGGCATTGAGCTTGCCCAGCGCGACGATGCCCTGCCCTTCGCGGAACAGGTCCGGCAGGATGCCGCGATAGGTGATGGTCACCGATTTATTGAAGTCGGTGACAATGAACCTGACGTCCAGCGAATCACCGGAGCGTTGCAGCGAACCTTTTTCCACCATGCCGCCGGCACGAATACGCGTGTCGTGCGGAGCTTCGCCGTTGGCGATCTGGCTCGGGGTATAGAACAGGTTGATGTTTTCTTTCAGGGCACTCAAGGCCAGGGTGACGGCGATACCGACCCCGGCCAGTATCGCGACGATGATCAACAGACGCTTTCTACGCAGCGGATTCACTTCTGGCTCTCCCAGCGCAGACGACGCGCCTCTTGTTGCAGATAACGTCGACGCGCCAATACCGGCAGCGCCACGTTGATCGCCAGCACCGACAGACAAATGCCGTAGGCCGACCAAACGAACAGACCATGGTGACCCATGGCCAGGAATTCACCGAATGAAGCAAAATTCATTGTGCGCCTTCCTTTGCAGAGGGGTGACCCAGGGCTTTGAGCACCTCGGCCTTGACCCAGCTGGCGCGCGCCTCGCGCTTGAGCACCTCAAGACGCATGCGTAACAGCAGGACCGCACCAAAGAAACAGTAGAAACCCAGCACCGTGAACAGCAAAGGCAGCCACATTTCGGCGGGCATCGCCGGTTTTTCGGTGAGGCTGAACGTGACGCCCTGATGCAGGGTGTTCCACCATTCCACCGAGTACTTGATGATCGGGATGTTGATCACCCCGACAATCGCCAACACCGCGCAGGCTTTGGCAGCGCTGTCACGATTACTGATCGCGTTGCCCAGGGCAATAAGACCGAAGTACAGGAAAAGCAGGATCAACATGGACGTAAGGCGTGCATCCCAGACCCACCACGAACCCCAGGTCGGTTTGCCCCAGATGGCACCGGTGACCAGCGCGACGGCCGTCATCCACGCACCGATGGGCGCGGCGCTTTGCAGGGCCACATCGGCGATCTTCATTTTCCACACCAGACCGACCACACCGCAGACTGCCAGCATGATGTAGCAGGATTGGGCGAGCATGGCCGCCGGCACGTGGATATAGATGATGCGAAAGCTGTTGCCTTGCTGGTAATCCGGTGGCGCGAATGCCAGGCCCCAGACCACGCCGATACTTATGAAAAGTACCGCTGCGATGCTCAGCCAGGGCAACAGGCGTCCGCTGATGCCATAGAACCATTTCGGTGAGCCGAGCTTATGGAACCAAGCCCAACTCACGCCGCTTTTAGCGCTGTTTTTCGTCACGCTGCCTTTCATCAAGCCGCCTTTCATCACGGTGTAGCTCGGGTTTTTACTGACAAGTCCGGTGTCGGCCTGTCAGAACCTCAATTATTCGCCGACGCTGATTTTCAGGCCAGCCGCTATTGCAAAAGGTGTCAGGGTTACCGCAAGGGCGGTCAGGCTGCCAAGCCAGAGCAGGTAACCGGTGGCTGGCATGCCTTGCAGAGCTGCCTGCAACGCGCCGCTGCCCAGAATCAATACCGGGATGTACAACGGCAGAATCAGCAGCGCCAGCAACAGGCCACCGCGCTTGAGTCCCACCGTCAACGCCGCGCCAACTGCTCCCAGCAGGCTCAGTACTGGCGTGCCCAGCAACAACGAAAACAACAACACTGGCAGACAATGGCTGGGTAAACCCAGCATCAACGCGAGCAACGGCGCCAACAATACCAGTGCCAGCCCGGAGAAAGCCCAGTGTGCCAGCACCTTGGCCAGGACCAGAAGGGCCAGGGGGTGCGACGAAAGGACCCACTGTTCAAGGGAACCGTCCTCGAAATCACTGCGAAACAGGCCGTCCAGCGAGAGCAGCACGGACAATAGCGCCGCCACCCAGACTAACCCCGGCGACAAGGTTTGCAACAATTGAGTCTCCGGTCCGACCGCCAGCGGGAACAACGCGATGACGATGGCGAAGAACACCAGCGGGTTGGCCAGCTCTGCCGGACGACGGAACAACAGCCGTGCTTCGCGCGCGACCAGCAGGGTAAACACATGACTCATACGGACCACTGCCCCAGATCAATATCCCGATAACCTGCCGGCATGCGCGTCAGGGTGTGGTGCGTGGTAAGGACGATCATCCCGCCTCGCTCGCAATGTTCCGCCAGATGATTTTCCAGCTGCGCGACCCCTTGTTTATCCAGTGCGGTAAAGGGTTCGTCGAGAATCCAGATCGGTGGACTGTCCAGATACAATCGGGCCAGCGCGACCCGGCGCTGCTGCCCGGCCGACAAGGTGTGGCAAGGCACATCTTCAAAACCGCGCAGACCGACGGCTTCCAGCGCTTGCCAGATTTCCGCAGACTCCGCAGGACAATGCAGGGCGCAGAGCCAGGCGAGGTTTTCCACCGGGGTCAGCAGATCCTTGATCCCCGCGGCATGACCGATCCACAACAGATTGCGCGCCAGTTCGGCTCGTTGCGCGGCCAACGGTTGACCCTTGACGAGGATTTCGCCGAAGGTCGGCTGCATCAGCCCCGACAACAACCGCAGCAGACTGGTTTTGCCGCTGCCGTTCGGGCCGCTGATCTGCAGCATGTCACCGGCTTGCAGGGACAGGTCCAGGTGCTCGAAAAGCACCCGCCAGTCACGCTCGCAGGACAGGTCATGTGCCTGCAAAACAGGGGTAGAACGAGTCATTGATGATTCCAGGCGCTGAGTTGTCGCCTCAAGACACGCCACACAGGGCGCAGGCCGAAGAAATGGCTGTTCAAGTCGGCGTGGAAACGGCCGCTATATTGATACGAATTCATTGCATATCCGGCCCGGTCGCGACCGGGCCGCATTATACATGGCATGTCCCGGTACAAGAGGGCAATTTCAACAAGGTCACGATCCATGACAGGTGATATCACCAGCCTCCAACCGACGACTGCGGCCGCTGCTCTGGTCCGCGCCGGCCTTTCTCCCGCGCAGGTCCTGACCTTGCTGCAACCGATGGAAAATCTTCTGCCGCCGGGTGAAACCGTTGATGCCGAGGTGGTGACACTCAAACAGCTGAATCAGAGTTTTCAGTTGCTGCTCAGCCTGGCCACCAGCAATGGCGGCCAGACCAGCGTTCAGGTGGAAAGCGCCCTGCCCTTCACGCCAGGCACCAGCCTCTCCGTGTCGCAAGCATCCTCCAATACCCTGACGTTGACCTTGCAGCAGATCAATACCGCGCTGAATAACGCGCAAACCAGCATCGACATCAAGCAGTTGCCGGTGGGCACCCTGCTACAAGGCCGAGTCTTGACCACTCAGATGAGCAACGATGCGTTGAGTCAAATGAGTAGCGACGCTGCCAGCAGACCCAACGTCCAGCCCGGCGCGCAGCTCACCCAACCGGCGCTGTATCGTTCCATGGTGCTGCTGCTCAACACCGCGCTGGCCGGCACGACCCTGACCATCGAAAGCCCACAGCCGCTGACTACCGGCACCTTGCTCAGTGCGCAGGTGCGGGGCAGCCAGGCGTTGAGCTTTGTGCCCCTGCCCAGCCGCCTCGATCAATTGGCATTGAGCCAGCAGCTCACCACCCAGCAGAACCGCCAAGGCTCTCTGGATGTGCTGATCAATGCCCTGCGCAACCTGCCAGCGTCGAGTCCGGCGATTTCCACGCCTTTGCAGGCAAGCATTAATCAACTACTGGCGGACTTGCCAGACGTCGAGCAGATGACCAATCCCAAGACTGTCGCCCAGGCCATCAATGCCAGCGGCCTGTTCATGGAGGCCAAGCTGCTCACCGGCCTGAACCCGATGGCCGGTCCGGACCTGAAAGCCAACTTGATGCGGGTGATTCAACAGATTCTGCCCGGCTTGCCCGGCGGGCCCGGATATGACGCAGCTGCCGCGTCGAACATGCTGACCCGGTCCATGCCCGGTGCCCTGCGCAGCGTTCTGGGCACCATGGGCCTGGTGGCCGCGCCGGCACTGCCAATCCATTTCCCACTGCCGTCGCGCTCGGTAAAAGGTGGCGGCAAGGAAGATGATCTGGAGATGCTGCTCAAGCTCGCGGCGGCGGCCGTCTCGCGCCTGCAAAGCCATCAACTGGGTGGGCTGGAGCAGACGCGCACCACGGCCGATGGCGGACAGCTGACCACATGGCAGCTGGAAATCCCCATGCGTAATGCCCACGACATCGTGCCGCTGCAGGTCAAGGTGCAGCGCGAGGACACACCTGAAAAAGACAAGCCCACGGACAAGGACAAGGACGAAAACGAGGGAGGCGAGCCTAGGGAAAAACTCTGGAAGATTGATCTGGCGTTCGACCTGGCCCCATTGGGACCGTTACAAGTACAAGCCCAACTGATTCGCGGCAACCTGTCGAGCCAGCTATGGGCCGAGCGCGCTGACAGCGCCGCGTTGATCAACAGCGAATTGGGTCATCTTCGCGAGCGGCTGGTGGCGTGCGGCCTCACCGTCGGTAACCTGGAATGTCGCCAGGGCACCCCGCCTCAAGGTGCGCGCACCACCCTCGAACGCCGCTGGATAGACGAGAACGCCTGATGAGCCAATTGGAACATGCCCCACGCCAGGCAATCGCCCTGAGCTACGACGGCCAGCACACTCCGACCTTGAGCGCCAAGGGCGACGACCAACTCGCCGAAGCGATCCTGGCGATTGCGCGGGAATATGAAGTGCCAATCTACGAAAATGCCGAGCTGGTCAAACTGCTGGCGCGCATGGAACTGGGCGACAGCATTCCCGAACCGCTGTACCGCACGATTGCCGAGATCATCGCCTTTGCCTGGCATTTGAAAGGCAAATTCCCCGAAGGCCGCGACCCGAACGCGGCACCGGTGGAGCGGGATATTACGCCGAAGTGGTGAGCACTGTGCTGCGAGCTTGCTCGCGAAGAGATAAGCGGATCCTGCCGATCTCTGGAGGCCGTATGCCGCCTTCGCGAGCAAGCTAGCTCCCACCGGTTCAGTGCCGTTGTTGATATGACGCCTACGCGGGCAAGCCTCGCTCCAACGAATCTTGATTCAATCCCACAGGCTTAGCGCCGTCCTTGTGGGAGCGAGGCTTGCCCGCGAAGGCTTTGTTTCAGGTTCGAAAAATGGCCGGATGGCAACATTTCTCCCACCGGCTAACCGCCGTCCTTGTAGGAGCGAATTCATTCGCGAAGCGGTTTGTCAGCCGCCAGAGGCGTCGGCTGGACTGACGCCTTCGCGGGCGAGCCCCGCTCCAACGGGTCAGCGATCGACGCTCAGCTGTGATTATTACCATGCAGCTTGGTCATCAGCTGGGCTTCGGCCTGGGTCAGGCCGCAGGCCTGGGTGAGTTCGTCGATGCTGGCACCCATGCCGACCAGACGCGCGGCCTGGGCGAAGGACAAGCTGGAGGGGTCGCGCTGTTCAAGTGCGGTAAGCTTGTCGGGCAGCGGCCCGACAATCGCCCGCAGCTCGTGCAAGGCTTCGCCCATCTTCACCGTGCCGTTCTGGAAGTTATCCACGCGCCTGGCCAGATCCCGATAACGATGGTCGCGCACGGTATCGGCTTCTGCACGTGCCAGATCAAGCCGGCGCTGGCGCTTGGTATGCGCCAGGAACATTCCCAGGGTCACGACCCAGAGAATGCCCAGAAAGATGACAGCAACCTCAAGAATCAATCAGATGTTCTCCAGATCGGACCACTCTTCTTCAGACATCATCTTGTCCAGCTCGACGAGGATCAACAGTTCGCCGTTCTTGTTGCACACGCCCTGAATGAACTTGGCGGATTCGTCATTACCCACGTTTGGCGCGGTTTCGACTTCCGACTGACGCAGGTAAACCACTTCAGCCACGCTGTCGACCAGAATCCCGACCACTTGCTTGTCGGCTTCGATGATCACAACGCGCGTGTTGTCACTGACTTCAACCGGTTCCAGACCAAAACGCTGGCGGGTGTCGATGACCGTGACCACGTTGCCGCGCAAGTTGATGATGCCAAGCACATAGCTCGGCGCACCCGGCACCGGAGCGATTTCGGTGTAGCGCAGCACTTCCTGGACCTGCATCACGTTGATGCCATACGACTCATTATCCAGGCGGAAGGTAACCCACTGCAGAATAGGATCTTCGGAACCTTGTGCGGACGACTTCTTCATACCCCTAACCCCTCACGTGTGTGCTGTGCAGGCGACGTCAAAACGTCATCCCATGATTATTTGATTTTTTGCATTTGCTTGACCGCGCCACTGGCAATCAGCTCGGCCAACTCGGAAACGTCCACTAACGCGCACATGTGTTCAATGACCGTACCCGCCAACCAAGGGCGCTGTCCGCGATGGGCGCGCCATTTGATCTCGCTGGGATCAAGGCGCAGCGAGCGGCTGACTTGATGCACCGCCAGACCCCACTCATAGCCTTGAACGGAAATCACGTACTGCAAGCCCTGCCGGAAATCGTCGCGGTAGCGATCCGGCATGATCCAGCGCGCGGTATCCAGCACTTTCAGATTGCCGCCCTGGCTAGGCAGGATTCCGAGGAACCAGTCCGGCTGACCGAACAGCGGTGTCAGATCATGCCCGGCCAGCGGATAAATCGATCCCAGACACACCAGCGGTACCGCCAGCGTCAAACCGGCAACATCAAACAACAGGCACTCGAATGGCTCTTCAGCCCAAGCAGGTCGCCCGTCAGTGGTGGGCGGCGGCGTTGGCGTACGTTGTGCCGAAGGCAGATACACCTCGGCCACCGGTTCGACCAAATCCACCACCGGTACCGTGATTTCTTCGACGATTGGCACCGGAGCGATATCGACCCGGGCTACGACTGGCACCACAACCGGCGCGGCGACAGCAACCGGAACAGCTACCGGCGCGGGAGCCGCGACAGCAATGGCTATCGGAGCGGCAATTGCCAGCATCCGGGCGTCATAAGCCTGTTCTTCAAGAACCGCTGCCTCGAATTCATCGATGCTGGACAGTTCAGGCAGCTCAAACAGCTCTTCAGTGGCGTCCTGAAGCAGCGCATCCAGATAGGACTGCAGCGCCAGTTGCGGTCGTGTTGCGATTTGTACAGGCCGAAGATTCATACGGATGCCACACAATGATTGACGCGATTACCGCTTGATTGAGTTATCGGCCGCAATGACGCACGACTTGAATGCTTCTGCACATTGCGCGGCAAGAATGAGCAAAGGTCCACGTCAGGCCACCTGCGCCAGAAGCTGCTCGGACAACAGATGCTTGAGCAGAGCGCGATAGGCCAGCACCGCACGGCTCTTGTTGTCGAACTGCGATGGCGTGACGCCGGCCCGGCTGGCATCGCGCAGACGCGTGTCGACCGGCACGTAGGCCTTCCAGACATGTTCGGGAAAGCTGTCACGGAGTAATTTGAGGGTGCCCATCGAGGCCTGGGTCCGACGGTCGAACAAGGTCGGCACGATGGTGTACGGCAACGGCGTCTTGCGTGAGCGGTTGATCATCGCCAGGGTATTGACCATGCGTTCCAGGCCTTTGACGGCCAGAAACTCGGTCTGTACCGGAATCACCAACTGCTGGCTCGCCGCCAGCGCATTGACCATCAAGACGCCCAGCAACGGTGGGCTGTCGATCAGTGCGTAATCGTAATCCTGCCACAACTGCGCAAGGCTCTTGGCGATGACCAGGCCAAGCCCGTTCTGCCCGGGCGACTGACGCTCCAGCGTGGCCAGCGCGGTACTTGAAGGCAGCAGCGAGATGCGTTGATCACTGGTGGGCAACAGCAGCTGACCGGGCAGCCCATCGGTGATGGCGCCCTTGTTCAGAAAAAGATCGTAGACACTGTGCTCCAGCAAGTCCGGGTCATGCCCGAAATAGCTGGTCATCGAGCCATGGGGGTCCAGATCGACAACGACCACGCGCTTGCCCGCCTCGGCCAGCAATCCGGCTAACGCGATCGTAGTGGTGGTCTTACCGACGCCACCTTTTTGGTTGGCTACTGCCCAGACTCTCATGGTGTTTTTTCCTCCCGCCATGGCAATGGCCATAACGAGAATGACTAGGGGGCGGGTGACGAAGAATTGACGGTATTGCTGCGCACCGCTGGCTTGACTGGCGTGATTGCAGTTTGTGTGCCAGCACGACGCATTGCGGCATCCGGTTGTGCATTGGCCGCCGTGCCCGTCGCGGTCAGGCTGCGACGCACGTCCAGGTTGCGGGAGATCACCAGCACGACCCGGCGATTGCGCCCTCGCCCTTCGGCCGTACTATTGGGAGCCACTGGCTGGAATTCGCCGTAACCGACGGACGCCATGCGCGCCGGATTGATGCCGTCCATGGCCAGCATCCTGACCACGCTGGCCGAACGCGCCGACGACAGCTCCCAGTTGCTCGGAAACTGCGCAGTGTTGATCGGCTGGTCGTCGGTAAAACCTTCGACATGAATCGGGTTGTCGAACGGCTTGATGATCTTCGCAACCTTTTCAATGATCGCGAACGCCTTATCACTGGGCATCGCGTCGCCGCTGCCAAACAGCAGGCTCGAATTGAGCTCGACTTCGATCCACAGCTCGTTGCCACGCACCGTCATCTGATTGGATTTGATCAAGTCGCCGAACGCATCGCGCACATCATCGGCGATGGCTTTGAGTGGATCCGAGGAGTTCTGGCCAATGCCGGCATCGGTCTGGTCGCTGTCCTTGACCAGCGGCTCGGCAGGCTTGATGGTCACCGGGCGCTGCTCGCCGATGGGAATCGGCTTCATGCTGCGTTCGGTCTCGCTGAACACACCCACCAGCGCCTGGGACAGAATCTTGTACTTGCCTTCGTTCAGCGACGAGATCGAATACATCACCACGAAAAAGGCAAACAGCAAGGTGATGAAGTCGGCGTAAGACACCAGCCAACGCTCGTGATTTTCATGCTCTTCAGGCTGACGACGGCGAGCCATAGCGTGTTACTCCATGAAACCTTGCAGCTTGAGTTCGATGGAGCGCGGGTTTTCACCCTCGGCGATGGACAGCAGGCCTTCCAAAAGCATTTCACGATAGCGCGACTGGCGCATGGCGATCGCCTTGAGCTTGTTGGCAACCGGCAACAGAATCAGGTTGGCCGAGGCCACACCATAAATGGTCGCGACAAACGCCACGGCGATACCGCTGCCCAGCTGGCTCGGGTCGGCCAGGTTGCCCATGACATGGATCAGGCCCATCACCGCGCCGATGATGCCGACCGTAGGTGCATAGCCGCCCATGCTTTCGAAGACTTTGGCAGCCTGGATATCGCGGGTTTCCTGGGTGATGAAATCCACTTCCAGAATGCTGCGAATCGCTTGCGGTTCCGCGCCATCGACCAGCAATTGCAGGCCTTTGCGGGCATAAGAATCAGGTTCGGTATCGGCAATCGTTTCCAGGCCGAGCAGGCCTTCCTTGCGGGCGGTAAGGCTCCAGCTGACGACTCGGTCGATGCCGCCTGCCAGATCGATGCGCGGCGGGAACAGAATCCAGCCGACAATTTGAATGGCGCGCATAAAGGCGCTCATTGGCGACTGGAGCATTGACGCACCCAGCGTCCCGCCCAGCACGATCAACGCCGCCGGACCATTGAGCAGCGCGCCCAGATGTCCACCTTCGAGAAAGTTACCGCCAATGATTGCTACAAATGCGAGGGTCAGGCCGATCAGACTCAATATATCCATCAGATACATGCCTCGACCAGATGCCTGCCGATATCATCCAGGCTGTACACCGCATCGGCCAGGTCGGCTTTGACGATGGCCATGGGCATGCCGTAGATCACGCAGCTCGCTTCATCCTGAGCCCAGATGTGACTGCCGCCTTGCTTGAGCAGGCGCGCACCTTCACGACCGTCAGCGCCCATGCCGGTCAGCACCACGGCCAGCACTTTGTCGCCATAGGACTTGGCTGCGGAACCGAAGGTAATGTCCACGCAGGGTTTGTAATTGAGGCGTTCGTCACCGGGCAGAATCTTCACCGCGCCACGGCCATCGATCATCATCTGCTTGCCACCCGGCGCCAGCAGGGCCAGGCCCGGACGCAGGATGTCGCCGTCTTCAGCTTCCTTGACGCTGATGCGGCACAGCTTGTCCAGGCGTTCGGCGAAAGCCTTGGTGAACGCTGCGGGCATGTGCTGGATCAGTACGATAGGCGCCGGGAAGTTGGCGGGCAGTTGCGTCAGGACCCGTTGCAGCGCGACCGGGCCGCCGGTGGACGTGCCGATGGCGACCAGCTTGTAGGCTTTGCGTTTCGGCGCTGGGGACGAAGGCGCGTGACTGCTTGCGGCGGCTGGCGCCGACGAGGCCGCCGGACGTGGGGCCAGAATGCTGCGAGCCGTGACAGGCGCGCTGTGCTTACTGGTGGTGGCCGGTGCGGCCGCCGGTGTCGGTGCTGGTGCGCTGTAACTGCCCAGGCGCCGATTACTGCGGGAAATGCTGTGCACTTTTTCGCACAGCATTTGCTTGACCTTCTCGGGATTGCGCGAGATGTCTTCAAAATTCTTGGGCAGGAAATCCACCGCGCCGGCGTCCAGTGCATCCAGCGTAACGCGGGCACCTTCGTGGGTCAGCGAGGAGAACATCAATACCGGGGTCGGACAGCGCTGCATGATATGACGCACGGCAGTGATGCCATCCATCATCGGCATTTCGTAGTCCATGGTGATCACATCAGGCTTGAGCGCCAGTGCCTGTTCGATCGCTTCCTTGCCGTTGGTTGCCGTACCGACAACCTGGATGTTCGGGTCCGAAGAAAGAATTTCCGTGACGCGGCGGCGGAAAAAACCGGAATCATCCACCACCAGGACCTTAACTGCCATAAACACTCCATTAGGTTACGCGGGCGACACACGTCGCCCGCGACACCAGAATCAAATACGCCGGGCGGCGTAACGCTTGAGCATGCTCGGTACATCGAGAATCAAGGCGATGCGACCGTCACCGGTAATGGTGGCGCCCGACATGCCTGGCGTACCTTGCAACATCTTGCCCAGCGGCTTGATTACCACTTCTTCCTGACCTACCAGCTGATCGACGACAAAACCGATGCGCTGGGTGCCGACCGACAGGATCACCACATGACCTTCGCGCTGCTCTTCGTGAGCGGCCGAGCTGATCAGCCAGCGCTTGAGGTAGAACAGTGGCAGGGCCTTGTCGCGCACGATAACCACTTCCTGACCATCGACGACGTTGGTGGTCGACAGGTCCAGGTGGAAGATCTCGTTGACGTTGACCAGCGGGAAAGCAAACGCCTGGTTGCCCAGCATCACCATCAACGTCGGCATGATCGCCAGGGTCAACGGCACCTTGATGACGATCTTCGAGCCCTGGCCCTTGGTGGAGTAGATATTGATTGTGCCGTTGAGCTGGGCGATCTTGGTTTTCACCACGTCCATGCCCACGCCACGACCCGACACATCGGAGATCTCGGTCTTGGTCGAGAAACCCGGTGCAAAGATCAAGTTGTAGCAGTCGCTATCGCTCAGGCGATCGGCCGCGTCCTTGTCCATCACGCCGCGTTTGACCGCGATGGCGCGCAGGACATTGGGGTCCATGCCTTTACCGTCATCGGAAATCGACAGCAGGATATGGTCGCCTTCCTGTTCCGCCGAGAGAATCACACGACCGCCACGGGATTTGCCTGAGGCTTCGCGCTCTTCCGGAGTTTCGATACCGTGGTCCACCGCGTTGCGCACCAAGTGGACCAGCGGATCGGCAAGGGCCTCGACGAGGTTCTTGTCCAGGTCGGTTTCTTCGCCGACCAGTTCCAGGTTGATCTCTTTCTTGAGCTGGCGGGCCAGGTCGCGAACCAGACGCGGGAAGCGCCCGAAAACCTTCTTGATCGGCTGCATGCGGGTTTTCATCACCGCAGTCTGCAGATCGGCGGTGACCACATCCAGGTTGGAAACCGCCTTGGACATGGCTTCATCGCCACTGTTCAGGCCCAGGCGTACCAGACGGTTACGCACCAACACCAGTTCGCCGACCATGTTCATGATCTCGTCCAGGCGCGCGGTATCAACCCGCACGGTGGTTTCCGCTTCGGAAGCCGGTTTGTCTGGACTCGCCGCAGCCGGTGCCTTGGCCGGAACAGGTGCCGCCGCTTTGGCTGGAGCTGGAGCCGGAGCTGGCGCAGCTGCCGGAGCAGGCGCTGGAGCCGGTTTGGCTGCGGCAACCGGAGCAGGCGCCGGCTTGGCAACAACTGCCGCGACGGGCGCGGCAGCTATGGCTTCAGGCTCGAACTTGCCTTTGCCGTGCAGCTGATCCAGCAGGTCTTCGAATTCGTTATCAGAGATTTCGTTGCTGGTCGACGCAGCCGGAGCAACCGGCGCTGCAACGGCAGCAGCGGCAGGCGCAGGCGTTACCGCAGCAGCAGCGTCAAACGAGCCCTTACCATGCAACTGATCCAGCAAGGCTTCGAATTCATCGTCGGTGATTTCATTGCTGGCGGCAGCGCCGGTGCTGGCAGCTGGAGCCGCAGCAACCACTGGCGTTGCGACGGCGTCGACCGCGAACTGGCCTTTGCCATGCAATTGATCGAGCAGCGATTCAAATTCCTGGTCGCTGATTTCATCACTGGCCGCTGCCGAAGCAGGAGCAGCAACCGGGGCTACCGGCGCAGGCGCACTGGCTGATTCGGCGGCCTGAGCCTTGACGGCATTCAGCGAGTCGAGCAGCAGCTCGAATTCGTTGTCGGTAATTTCATCGGAAGCCGGAGCAGGCGCTTCCTCGACCGCTGCCGGAGCAACAGCCACTTCATCTGCAGATGCAGGCTCGGCCAGACGCGCCAGCGCGGCCAGCAATTCCGGCGTGGCGGGTGTGACTTCGGTACGCTCGCGAACCTCGCTGAACATGCCGTTGACCGCATCCAGTGCTTCGAGCACCACGTCCATCAATTCGGAGTCGACGCGACGTTCACCCTTGCGCAGGATGTCGAAGACGTTCTCGGCGATGTGGCAGCACTCCACCAGCTCATGGAGCTGGAGGAAGCCGGCGCCGCCTTTTACAGTGTGAAAACCGCGAAAAATTGCATTAAGCAAGTCTGCATCATCAGGTCGGCTTTCCAGCTCGACCAGCTGTTCGGACAATTGCTCCAGAATTTCGCCGGCCTCTACCAGAAAATCCTGAAGGATTTCTTCATCGGCGCCGAAGCTCATTGGGGTGCTCCCTAAAATTAACCGTCAACAGACCTAGAAGCCAAGGCTCGATAGCAGATCGTCTACATCGTCCTGTCCGGACACAACGTCTTCCCGTTTATCGGCATGAATCTGCGGACCTTCACCCTGAGAGAGACCTTTTTGTGGATCTTTTTCTGCGAGGATGGATTCATCGTCATGTTCGATGCCTGCAAAGCGATCGACCTGACTGGCCATGAGCACCAACTTGAGCAGATTGCTTTCAACTTCAGTGACCAATTGCGTGACGCGTTTGATGACCTGACCGGTGAGGTCCTGGTAATCCTGAGCCAGCAGAATGTCATTGAGGTGGGCAGCGACCTCGTGGGTTTCCCGCTCGCTACGCGTCAAAAAGCCGTCGACGCGTTTAGCCAGCTCACGAAACTCTTCAGCGCCGATTTCCCGACGCATGAAACGTCCCCAGTCCTGGCTCAACGCTTTGGCGTCGGTACTCAAGCCATTCATCAAGGGCGTACTCAGCTCTACCAGATCCATCGTCCGGTTGGCGGCGTTTTCAGTCAGTTTGACAACATACGACAAGCGCTCGGTAGCATCCGTGATCTGGGACACTTCCTCGGCCTGGGGCATATTCGGGTCAATCTGGAAATTGACGATTGCGCTGTGCAGCTCACGGGTGAGCTTGCCGACTTCCTGATACAAGCCGCGATCACGAGTCTGGTTCAGTTCATGGATCAATTGCACGGCTTCGCCGAAACGGCCTTTTTCAAGGCACATCACCAGCTGATGCGCGTGTTTTTTCAGGGTTGACTCAAAGTCGCCCTGTGATGACTCTTTATGCTCCATAGCACCCTCGCGGCAAACATCAGCTATTGACGCGCTCGAAGATCTTTTCGATCTTTTCTTTCAGCACTTGGGCGGTAAATGGCTTCACGACATAACCGTTGACGCCAGCCTGGGCGGCTTCGATGATCTGGTCGCGCTTGGCTTCGGCCGTGACCATCAGCACCGGAAGGTGCTTGAGTCGTTCATCGGCGCGCACCTGACGCAACAAGTCGATGCCGGACATGCCAGGCATGTTCCAGTCAGTCACCAGAAAATCGAAAGCGCCGCTCTGCAACATTGGCAGCGCGGTGATTCCGTCATCGGCTTCGGCCGTGTTGGTGAATCCCAAATCACGCAACAGGTTCTTGATGATCCGCCGCATCGTTGAGAAGTCATCAACGATGAGGATTTTCATGTTCTTGTCCAATTCGACCTCCAAGCAGTCTTTAACGCGTTCAGCACCTGAACGCGCTGTTCAATCAATACCGGCACAGCTCACATCGGCTGCACTAAAACGACGACGGGCTTGGTAAATCAACAGTCAAGAAACCGGGCAGCAGCTCGGCGTGCCGCCAGAAAGGTAAAACCCTTTCCAACAACTCGCAGTAGTGCCAATGACCGGTTCCCGCCTTGTCCATCTCCCCACACAACGCTTTGCACAGCCGGCCTACACGCACGGCGCAACCCTACGGATGCGCCACACCTGTCAACGCGCTCGCCACTCTCCCAAACGCCCTCGCAAACGAGCTGCGCACTGGCTGTGTAACTGGCTGACTCGCGACTCGCTGACCCCCAGGACCTCACCGATTTCCTTGAGATTCAGCTCCTCGTCATAGTACAGCGCCAACACCAGTCGCTCGCGCTCTGGCAAATTGGCAATCGCATCTGCTAACGCAGCCTGGAAACGTTCGTCTTCCAGATCCCGCGATGGCTCAAGCGAACCGCTTGCGCCGTCCTCGTGCAGCCCTTCATGTTCGCCGTCCTGCAAAAGGTCGTCGAAACTGAACAGACGGCTGCCCAGGGTATCGTTCAAAATCCCGTAATAATCATCGAGACTCAATTGGAGTTCGGCCGCAACCTCGTGATCTTTAGCGTCACGACCTGTTTTAGCTTCAATTGAGCGAATTGCGTCACTGACCATGCGCGTATTGCGGTGAACCGAACGCGGTGCCCAATCGCCTTTGCGCACTTCATCGAGCATCGCGCCACGAATCCGGATGCCCGCGTAGGTCTCGAAACTCGCGCCTTTGGTGCAGTCGTATTTGGTGGACACTTCAAGCAGTCCGATCATGCCGGCCTGGATCAGGTCCTCGACCTGAACGCTGGCCGGCAAGCGCGCCAGCAAGTGATAGGCGATACGTTTGACCAGCGGCGCATAGCGCTCGATGAGCTCGTACTGCGAGTTCTTGGAGGTCTTGCTGTACATCTGATAGCCGCTGGCTGTCATTGGACAGGCCCCGCAAATGTCTGGTGAACAAGTCGCTCCACGAAGAACTCAAGATGACCGCGCGGATTGGCCGGCAGCGGCCAGGTGTCGACTTTCTGCGCAATAGCCTTGAAGGCCAGGGAGCATTTGGAGCGCGGGAACGCTTCGTAAACGGCACGCTGCTTCTGCACCGCCTTGCGTACGCACTCGTCGTAAGGCACGGCGCCGACGTATTGCAGGGCAACATCGAGGAAGCGGTCGGTCACTTTGGTCAGCTTGGCAAACAGGTTGCGGCCTTCCTGCGGGCTCTGGGCCATATTGGCCAGGACCCGGAAGCGATTCATGCCGTAGTCGCGATTGAGCAGCTTGATCAGCGCATAGGCATCAGTGATCGAGGTCGGTTCGTCGCACACCACCAGCAAGACTTCCTGGGCAGCGCGCACGAAGCTCACCACCGACTCGCCGATGCCGGCGGCCGTATCGATGACCAGTACGTCGAGGTTATCGCCAATATCGCTGAAGGCCTGAATCAGACCGGCATGCTGCGCTGGCGTCAGGTGCACCATGCTCTGCGTGCCGGAAGCGGCTGGCACGATGCGAATCCCGCCAGGGCCCTGAAGGAGCACGTCGCGCAGTTCGCAACGTCCTTCAATGACGTCGGCAAGGGTGCGTTTGGGCGTAAGCCCCAGCAACACGTCGACATTGGCCAGGCCAAGGTCGGCGTCCAGCAGCATGACGCGCCGGCCAAGCTCGGCCAAGGCCAGCGATAGGTTCACTGACACGTTAGTCTTACCGACGCCACCTTTGCCGCCGGTCACCGCGATCACCTGTACGGGATGCATGCTGCCCATGTTATTTCATTACCTTGTCTTGCGTAGACCGAAGCCACATTGGGGGCTGCACGTTCGCTGAGGAACAATGCGTGGCAGACCATCGATGCAGGTAAATTCCAGTAGTTCGTTTCACCTAACCCACCCGCTTGCTGGGGTTGTGGTAAAGGTCGGCAAACATATCCGCCATTGCTTCTTCGCTAGGCTCTTCCTGCATCTGCACATTGACCGCACGGGTGACCAATTGGTGCCGACGGGGAAGGTGTAAATCATCAGGTATTCGTGGCCCGTCAGTCAGGTAGGCAACAGGAAGCTCATGACTGATCGCCAGGCTGAGCACTTCGCCCAGGCTGGCAGTTTCGTCCAGCTTGGTCAGGATGCACCCGGACAAACCGCAACGTTTGTAGCTGTGGTAGGCAGCGGTCAGCACTTGTTTCTGACTGGTCGTTGCCAACACCAGATAATTACGCGCCTTGATGCCACGTCCGGCGAGGCTTTCGAGCTGCATGCGCAGGGCCGGATCGCTGGCTTGCAGGCCTGCGGTGTCAATCAACACCACGCGCTTGCGCAACAGCGGCTCCAGTGCCTGAGCCAGCGACTGGCCCGGATCGACATGAGTCACCGGTACATTGAGGATGCGACCCAAAGTCTTGAGCTGCTCCTGAGCGCCGATGCGAAAGCTGTCCATGCTCACCAGCGCGATATTCTGTGCGCCGTACTTCAACACATAGCGCGCTGCCAGCTTGGCGAGTGTGGTGGTTTTACCCATGCCAGCCGGGCCGACCATGGCAATCACGCCACCCTCTTCCAACGGCTCGATCTCCGGAGTGGCAATCATCCGCGCCAGATGCGCCAACAGCATGCGCCAGGCCTGACGAGGTTCTTCAATTTCGCTGACCATCGCCAGCAGATCGCGGGACAGCGGACCGGACAGACCGATACGTTGCAGGCGACGCCACAGGTTGGCCTGCTGCGGACGGCTGCCTTGCAGCTGATTCCAGGCCAGCGAACCCAGCTGGACTTCCAGCAGTTCACGCAGGCCATTCAATTCAAAACGCATGTTTTCGTAGGCGCGCTGGCCGCCGGCGGGTTCCGCTGGGGCTGCGTGGGCCTGGACGAAAGGACGCGGCGGCTCTTCTAGCGTCGGTTCGATATGCGTGTCGGCAGCGCTGAGTGGCATGCCGGCGAACAGCTGACGGTTGACTGACGGGTCACTGTCGCCGCGATTGCTCAGTTCAGCCTGGGCGGAAACAATCCGCGACTGGGTTTTGCGCAGCTCGTCTTCAAGCTCGATGTTCGGCACGCGAGGCGCCAGCGCAGACAGTTTGTAATCCAGCGCAGCAGTCAGCTCTACGCCACCGGCAATCCGCCGGTTGCCGATGATGGCCGCTTCTGCGCCCAGCTCATCGCGAACCAGTTTCATGGCTTGACGCATATCGGCGGCGAAAAATCGCTTAACTTGCATGACTCACTACCTCAGCCGTTAGGCCCGACAGTCGCTACGATGGTGACTTGCTTATTGTCAGGAATTTCCTGATACGCCAACACATGCATGTTCGGTACAGCCAGTCGTCCAAAGCGTGACAACATGGCGCGAACCGGGCCCGCAACCAAAAGAATGACCGGCAAACCCTGCATCTCCTGCCGCTGCGCCGCGTCGATCAACGAACGCTGGAGCTTTTCTGCCATGCTTGGCTCAAGCAGAACGCCTTCTTCCTGACCCTGACCTGCCTTCTGCAAACTATTGAGCAATATCTGTTCCAACCTTGGTTCCAGAGTGATAACTGGCAGCTCCGGCTCAATCCCTACAATGCTTTGCACGATTGCGCGGCTTAATCCGACGCGTACTGCCGCAACCAGCGCGGCGGTATCTTGACTCCGCATGGCGTTGTTCGCGATGGCTTCGGCGATGCTGCGAATGTCGCGAACAGGCACCTGTTCGGCCAAAAGCGACTGCAGGACCTTGAGCAACGCCGAGAGCGAAAGAATCCCCGGAACCAGCTCTTCAGCTAGTTTTGGCGAGCTTTTGGCCAGCAATTGCATCAATTGCTGGACTTCTTCATGACCAATCAGCTCATGAGAGTGTTTATAAAGAATCTGGTTAAGGTGCGTGGCCACTACAGTACTGGCATCCACCACGGTGTAACCCAGGGACTGTGCCTGACTGCGCTGGCTGATTTCGATCCATACCGCCTCCAGACCAAACGCCGGGTCCTTGGCGGTAATACCGTTGAGGGTGCCGAACACCTGACCAGGGTTGATCGCCAATTCCCGGTCCGGGTAAATCTCGGCTTCCGCCAGGGTCACGCCCATGAGTGTCAAACGATAGGCACTGGGCGCCAGATCCAGGTTGTCACGGATATGCACAGTGGGCATGAGAAAGCCTAGCTCCTGAGAGAGCTTCTTGCGCACGCCCTTGATCCGCGCGAGCAGCTGACCACCCTGATTGCGATCCACCAGCGGAATCAGGCGGTAGCCCACTTCCAGGCCGATCATGTCGATGGGGGTCACGTCATCCCAGCCCAGCTCCTTGGAATCCTGAACCCGGGTCGGCGACGGCAGCATTTCCTGCTGGCGCTTGACCTCTTCCAGCGCCTGGACCTTGACCACGTTCTGCTTTTTCCACAGTAAGTAAGCGACACCGCCCGCCACCAGCCCGAGGCTGATGAAGGAAAAGTGCGGCATGCCCGGCACCAGGCCCATGACGATCATGATCCCGGCAGAAACCGCCAGCGCCTTGTGGGAAGTGAACATCTGTCGATTGATCAGCTTGCCCATCTCTTCCGAACCGGAAGCACGGGTCACCATGATCGCCGCAGCGGTGGACAGCAGCAGTGACGGCAATTGCGCCACCAAACCGTCACCAATGGTCAACAGCGTGTAGATCTTGCCCGCATCGGCAAACGTCATGTTGTGTTGCAGCATGCCGACCAGAATGCCGCCGATAAGGTTGATAAACAGAATCAACAGACCGGCGATGGCGTCACCGCGGACAAATTTCGAGGCACCGTCCATGGAGCCGTAAAACTCGGCTTCCTGGGCGACTTCCAGACGGCGGCGCTTGGCTTCCGGCTGATCGATCAGGCCGGCGTTCAAGTCAGCGTCGATTGCCATCTGTTTGCCGGGCATGGCGTCCAGGGTGAAACGCGCGCTCACCTCGGAAATCCGCCCGGCACCCTTGGTGATTACCACGAAGTTGATGATCATCAGGATCGCGAAAACCACGATACCGACCACGTAGTTACCGCCGATCACCACCTCACCGAAGGCCTGGATCACCTTGCCGGCTGCGGCGTGACCATCCTGACCGTGAAGCATGACCACCCGCGTCGAGGCAACGTTGAGCGCCAGGCGCAGCAATGTCGCCACCAGCAGAATGGTGGGGAATACCGAAAAATCCAAAGGGCGCAATGCGTAGACGCAGACCAGCAGGACCACGATCGACAGCGCGATGTTGAAGGTGAAAAACACGTCCAGCAGGAACGGCGGCATTGGCAACATCATCATTGCCATCATGACCAACAGCAACAACGGCACACCCAACTGGCCCCGACCGAGACCCGCGAGATTACTGCGTGCGCTACTGATTAATTGAGAGCGATCCACCGATTCTTCACCTGCGCTAAACCAAAACTTTGACGCCGAAGGCGACCTGAATTGACCTATTGCAAGAAGCTTTCCAACAGTGGACAAAGGGCCATTATTTGAAGAATTAGCTGTAGGACGTGGTGTTGGCCTTTGCGACTCACCTCGTTGGAGCGAGGCTTGCCCGCGAATCGATTTGGCGCACGCCTCAATCGCCAACTAAAGCTGACGCGCCTTGAATTGCGCTGCACCAACAGCATTTGCGGTGCGGCTTAATCCGGTTTTGCCCTGACGGTCGACCCCATTTTGTTTCGGCAAAATGGGGGAAAACCATCTGCGCTGACGTCCGGCCCCCGCTTCGCGGCGGTTCCTTCGCTCCGGTGCCGTGGTGAGGCGACGCGCGTTTGGCGGTGTCTGATAGATCTCCGCGCGGAAAAGCGAAAACCAAAAGCTGAAACCTCGGTTTCGTTGGAGCGAGGCTTGCCCGCGAAGGCTTTATTTCATGCGGTGGAGATGTCGACTGGAATACTGATTCGCGGGCAAGCCTCGCTCCAACGGAATGTGGATAAATTCGCTCCTACGGATGTGCGGAACCCAATCAAGAATCGCGCTGCAAATCCGGCGGAATGGAAATATCCCCCAGCGGATCCGGCCGCTTGCCGCGACCCGAATGGTATTGGCGAATCTGATAGACATACGCCAGCACCTGAGCCACCGCCAGGTACAACCCGGCGGGGATTTCCTGATCCAGCTCGGTGCTGTAATAGATCGATCGCGCTAGCCCCGGCGATTCGAGAATCAGAATCTGATGGTGGGCGCCGATTTCGCGGATTTTCAAGGCGATGAAATCCGTACCCTTGGCCACCAGCATCGGCGCGCCGCCCTGCTCCGGATCGTATTTGAGGGCAACGGCGAAGTGGGTCGGGTTGGTGATGATCACATCGGCAGTGGGGATCGACTCCATCATGCGGCGCTGGGACATGTCGCGTTGCAACTGGCGTATGCGCTGCTTGACCTCCGGCCGCCCCTCCGCATCCTTGTGCTCGTCGCGAATTTCCTGCTTGGTCATCAGCAGCTTCTTGTGCCCTTCCCAGATCTGATACGGCACGTCGATGGCAGCAATGATCATCAAACCGCAGGCCATCCACAGCGTGCTCCAGCCGACCACCTGCAAGCTGTGAATAATCGCCATTTCCAGGGGTTCGTGAGCAATGGAAATCAGGTCGGCCTTATCCTTGTTCAGGACCACCAGGGCGACGACCAGGACAATCAAAAACTTGCCGAAGCCCTTGAGCAACTCGATCAGCGCCGTGACCGACACCATGCGCTTGAGGCCCGATGCCGGGTTCATGCGACTGAACTTGGGAGCCATGGTCTTGGCCGAGAATAGCCAGCCACCCAGGGAAATCGGGGCAATGAGGGATGCGAGCATCAGCGCCACCAGCAAAGGCAGCATGGCGACCAACGCCAGCTTGCCGGAGCTGAGCAGCATCTTGGCCATATAGCTTTGATCCATGAGCATTTCGCGACTGATGATGAAGTTGGAGCGCATCAACTCCATCATCATTTGCGCTATATCGCTGCCAAAGGACAACAATCCGCCAGCGCCGACCAGCATGATCGCCAGGGTGTTGAGCTCCTTGGATCGAGCAATCTGCCCCTCTTTTCGGGCATCCGCCTTCTTCTTGTCCGTGGGGTCTTCTGTCTTGTCCTGACCATTCTCGTTCTCGGCCATCAGCGCGCCCTCACCATATCGCGGAACGTTCGCAACGCATCGGCCGCCAGCGGCTGGTACTGATTGAGAATGTCACCCAGGCTGATCCACAAAATGCCCATGCCCAACACCAGCGTCAGCGGAAAACCGATAGAGAAGATGTTCAGCTGCGGCGCGGCGCGGGTCATCACGCCAAAGGCAATGTTGACCACCAGCAACGCGGTGATCGCCGGCAACACTAACGTCAGCGCGGCACCCATGACCCAGCCGAGGCTGTTGGCAAGCTCCCAGAAGTTGGACACGAGCAGACCGCTGCCGACTGGCATCGTGGTAAAGCTTTCGACCAGGGTTTCCAGGACCACCAGATGGCCGTTCATGCCCAGGAACAGCAGGGTGACCAGCATGGTGAAGAACTGCCCGATCACCGCGGCGGAGACGCCGTTGGTGGGGTCGATCATGGAGGCAAAGCCCATGCCCATCTGCGTCGAGATGATCTGCCCGGCAATCACGAACGCCTGAAAGAACAACTGCAGAAACAACCCCAGCCCGGCACCGATGATGATTTGCTCGCCGATGAGCAACAGCGCGCTGAGGTCCAGCGCGTTGACTTGCGGCATGGGCGGCAACACGGGGGCGATCACCACGGTTATCGCCAGCGCGAAGTACAGACGAATGCGCCTGGGCACCAGCGTCGTACCGAAAATCGGCATGGTCATCAACAGCGAGGTGATGCGAAACATCGGCAGCATGAAGCTGGCGACCCAGGTGCCTATTTGCCCGTCGGTCAGTGCAAGGACAGGATCCACAAGCGCTAGCCGATCACGGTTGGAATGCTGGTGTAGAGCGCCAGGATGTATTCCATGAACACCTTGAGCAACCACGGACCGGCAACGATCAGGGTGATCAGCATCACGATCAGACGCGGGAGAAAGCTCAAGGTCTGTTCGTTGATCTGGGTGGCGGCCTGGAACATGGCCACCAGCAAACCGCAGAGCAAACTGGGTACCACGAGGATCGCCACCAGTACCGTGGTCAGCCACAACGCCTCACGGAACAGATCGACGGCTACTTCTGGCGTCATCGCGCGCACTCCTGCTCAAGAGAGGTCATACACCACCGAAACTACTGGCCAGGGTGCCAATAATCAGCGCCCAGCCGTCAACCAGCACAAACAACATGATCTTGAACGGCAGGGAAATGATCAGCGGCGACAACATCATCATGCCCATGGCCATCAACACGCTGGCAACCACCAGGTCGATGACCAGGAACGGAATGAAGATCATGAAGCCGATCTGGAACGCGGTCTTGAGTTCGGAAATCACAAACGCCGGCACCAGGATGGTCAGCGGCGCCTGATCGGGGGACTCGATATCGGTGCGCTTGGACAGGCGCA
Organism: Pseudomonas syringae; assembly: GCF_001698815.1. Taxonomy (GTDB): domain Bacteria; phylum Pseudomonadota; class Gammaproteobacteria; order Pseudomonadales; family Pseudomonadaceae; genus Aquipseudomonas; species Aquipseudomonas syringae_A. The sequence continues at coordinate 34,864 of NZ_LGSI01000041.1, forward strand.
TGAACAACTCCAGATCGCTGGTGCGCGTCTGCGCCAGCATGAAGTCCTTGATCGGCACCTGAGCCTTGGCCACGGCATCCTGAGCGGTAAGCTTTTCAGCCAGATAAGGCTGCAAGGCGTCCTGATTCACCCGGTCGAAGACTGGCGCCATGATGAACAGGGTCAGGAAAATCGCCATGCCGGTGAGAATCTGGTTCGACGGCGTCTGCTGCAAGCCCAGGGCCTGACGCAGAATGGAAAAGACAATGATGATCCGGGTGAAACTGGTCATCAGCATGACGAACGCCGGGATGAAGCTCAGCGCCGTCATGATCAGCAGAATTTGCAGGCTGACCGAATATTCCTGCTGGCCGTTGGCGCCGTTGGACAACGTGATCGCAGGGATCGACAACGGATCGGCGCCGAACGCCACAGGCGCCGCCAGCACCAGCAGAAGCGTCAACAGAATGCGCGGCATTACTTCTTATCCTTCTGATCCTTGTTGCCCATGATTTCCATCAGGCGCCGTGCGAACTCAGGAGTGGCCTGCTCGCGGACCGGAACCTGCACCGGCTCCTTGAGCACGTGCAATGGGGTGATTCGCCCAGGCGTAACACCCAGTAATATCTGCTCGTTGCCGACCTGCACCAGCACCAGTCGATCACGCGGGCCAAGCGCTCGGGAGCCCAGCAGCTCAATGAGCTGGGCATTACCCGGCCCGCTGCGCTGTACGCGCCGCATCGTCCAGGCCAGAGCGAAGATCAGGCCGATCACCAACAACAGGCCGAACAGCAACTGCATCAGCTGCCCGCCCATCCCCATAGGCAACGAGCCGGTCACCTGTGGCGCAGCGGCCTGCACCGCAGGCTCGGCCGCCAGCGCGCTGAGCGGCATGAACAGCAATGCTCCGGCAAGCTTGATCATGTTCACTCAGCGCAGCTTCTTGATACGTTCGCTGGGGCTGATGACATCGGTCAGGCGGATGCCAAATTTCTCGTTGACCACCACGACCTCGCCATGGGCGATCAATGTACCGTTGACCAGCACGTCGAGCGGCTCACCGGCCAGACGATCCAGCTCGATCACCGAGCCCTGGTTGAGTTGCAGCAGGTTACGGATGTTGATGTCGGTGCTGCCGACTTCCATGGAGATCGACACCGGAATGTCGAGGATCACATCCAGATTCGGGCCATCGAGATTCACCTGACCGTTGCTGCGCGGCACGCTGCCGAACTCTTCCATGGCCAGACGGCTGGAGGCAGAAGAATTGCCAGCATCAGCTGCCAACAGTGCGTCGATGTCGTCCTGACTGCCATCACCGGATTCGCCCAGTGCCGCAGCCCATTCATCGGCCAATGCCTGATCTTCAGCAGAGGTCATATCTTTATCATCAGCCATCGGTTGTCCTCGGCGAACAGTGATTCAGTTACACAGCAAAATTTCGACGCAGACAAAAGGTCAGCGTCGCTCTATCGGCTCGATCACTTGCAGGGCCAGATGACCCTTGTGCGAACCCAGCTTGACCTTGAAGGACGGCACGCCATTGGCGCGCATGACCAGCGATTCCGGCAGATCGACGGGAATAACATCACCCGGCTGCATATGCAGAATGTCGCGCAACAGCAATTGACGACGGGCAACCGTAGCGCTGAGCGGCACGGACACATCCATCACGTCCTGCTTGAGGGCGTTGACCCAGCGTTCGTCCTGATCGTCGACATCGGACTGGAAGCCCGCATCGAGCATTTCCCGCACCGGCTCGATCATCGAATACGGCATGGTCACGTGCAGATCGCCGCCACCGCCATCGAGTTCGATGTGGAACGTGGAGACCACGACCGCTTCGCTCGGCCCGACGATGTTGGCCATCGCCGGGTTGACCTCTGAGTTGATGTACTCGAAATGCACTTCCATGATTGCCTGCCAGGCTTCTTTCAGGTCGATGAACGCCTGATCCAGCACCATGCGCACGACTCGCAACTCCGTCGGCGTGAATTCACGGCCTTCGATTTTCGCGTGTCGGCCATCGCCGCCAAAGAAGTTATCCACCAGCTTGAACACCAGCTTGGCGTCAAGGATGAACAGCGCAGTGCCACGCAGCGGCTTGATCTTCACCAGATTGAGGCTGGTGGGCACGTACAGCGAATGCACGTATTCACCGAACTTCATGACCTGCACACCACCGACCGCCACATCAGCCGAGCGGCGCAGCAGGTTGAACATGCTGATCCGGGTATAACGGGCGAAGCGTTCGTTGATCATTTCCAGGGTCGGCATCCGACCCCGGACAATCCGGTCCTGACTGGTCAGGTCGTAACTTTTGACGCTACCGGGTTCGGCTACTTGTTCGGTCTGAACCAGACCATCGTCCACGCCATGCAACAGCGCATCGATTTCATCCTGGGACAGCAGGTCTTGCACGGCCATGTCGTGGTCCTACTGCAGTACGAAGTTAGTGAAAAGCAACTGCTCGATCACGGTTTTACCGAGTTCTTTCTGTGCGACTTCCTGAACGCTGGCCGTCGCTTTCTGACGGAGCATTTCCTGGCCAATCGGGGTTGCCAGGGAATCGAACGGGATACCCGCAAACATCATCACCAGATTGTTGCGGATAACCGGCATATGCACCTTCAACGCTTCAAGGTCGGCCTGATTGCGCGCCAGCATGGTGATGCTGACCTGCATGTAGCGTTGGCGACCGTTGGAGTTGAAGTTGACCACGAACGCCGGTGTCATGGCTTCAAAGATCGCAGGATGCTTGACGCCGGTCTCCGCAGCCGCAGCCGCTGGATCCGGCTTGCTGCCAGCCTTGTGCATGAAAAACCAGGTCGCGCCAACCGACAGGCCGACAGCGAGCAACAAAGCCACTACCAGGACGATGATGAGCTTGAGTTTGCCTTTGGAGGCGGGGTCTTTAACGTCGTCGCTCTTCGCCATGCCAATAATCCGTCACTATTCGGGGGGTTCGTTGATGCGTGACAGAGGGTGAGCAAGTGTTATGCCAGAGTTGCGGGGCGAGTGCTGTGCCGGGGTTAACAGCGGGAATTTAATGTCGTGTGGGAGCCAACTTGTTGGCGAGGCGATGTGTCAGATACTGCGCCTGCTTTTGTCGAATCTCAAATCGTGGGGCCCAACAGCACTGGCGGCGCTGCGAAGATCGGTTTCGCCCTGACGGTCGACCCCATTTTGTTTCGGCAAAATGGGGGAAAACCATCTGCGCTGACGTCCGGCCCCTGCTTCGCAGGGGTTCCTTCGACTCCGGCGCCGGGTGTGGGTACGCGCCGACGCGCCATCCATGGCGCAACGGCGCTCGACCGGCATCCATGCCGGTCGCCCCACACCACGACACCTGCGCTCAGCCTCCCGACGCGCGTTTGGCGGCGTCTGCTTAAACGCATTCCAATAAAGGAGCAATCAATTTGCTAGGCAGTATTTCTGACTAAGCAGGACCAAAGTCTCGCCAACAAGTTGGCTCCCACATCCCTAATCAAGCGTAATAATCGACCTCACTGCTGCCAATCACCCGCGCGGCAGGCTGGCTGACTGCAACGCCAGCATCCACCTGACCGCCATCACCCGAACCGTCCAGACTTGAAGAACTGCCGCTTGTGCCGGAACTGCGCTGGCTATTGCTGGCCTGGTCCTGACTCTGTTGCTGCTGTTGTTGCCAACCGCGATTCTGATCGGACACGTTGACATCCACCTGGCCCAGCCCTTGTTGGCTAAACGACTCACGCAGGCGCGACATCTGGTTTTCAAGCGCTTCGCGGACACCCACGTGGGCACTCATGAAAGTGACCTGGGTCTGCTGATCCGTCGCCATGTTGACGCGGATGTCCAGACGCCCGAGTTCGGCCGGTTCCAGCTGGATTTCCGCCGATTTCAGGTTTTGGCTGGACAGGTACATAACCCGATCAACAACCCCTTCACTCCAGCCGCTCTGATGCATGGCAAGTGGCTGGTTGATCAGCGGAACAACCGGTGTCAGAGCTGCTCGCGGCGCTTGCGCAGCCTGGCTCATCGCCGCAAGACGCTCGGCAAAGTTATCCATGCGGGTATCACCGCCGGCACTTTTCACATCCTTGAGCCCATCATCGAGCAAGCCACTGAAAGATTTGTCGCTGCTTTCCGTGCTGGCTTCATCAGTGGGCAGTTGATCGGCCAGGGCCGTCAGGTTATTGGCGATGTTCTGGGCTGAGTCGGCAGAGTCGTTGCCGCTGGACTTGCCAGTCTTGTCAGAATGGTTGCTGCCATTAGCTTGCTGGGCCGCTTGAGCCTTGGCGCTGGCATTCTCCAAGGCAAACTGCAGGGCGGGCAAGCCTGCCAATGGGTCCGCCTCAGGATCGAACGATGCGTCACTCGCTAAATCAGCGCTGGATGCGACCGCTGCCGAAGGGGTTGCAGCTGAGGCAGCCACCATCGCAGCGGTGGCGGAAGAAACCGCTGCCGGATCAGCAACCAGCGCGTCGTTCACCGGCACGACAACAGGCTGGACCATGGCCTGCAACGCCGGGTCCAGTGCTACGTCATGGGCAGGTGTTTCTACCGGCAATGCGGCGACTGCATCGTCGGCAGGCAAGGTATTGCCGCTATCGGCAACCGTCGTCTGATCCCCGGCAGCATCGTCTTTGGCTGCCGGGTCTTTCGCGGCAACGTCCTTGTCCTTGGCAGGGACAGTCTTGTCCCGCGCGGGCTTGACCGGCACGTCATTGTTGGCGGCGGATTTAGCGTGCGCCTGGTTGGCATAGACGTCGGAGAAGCTCGAACTGTCGTCCTTGCCGTTGTCAGCCGCCTTGGCCACGCTATTGGCAGCGTTGGTCTTGGACGCCGCCATTGAGGTGGTCTGAAGGAGTGGATTAGAGGCAAGGGGCATGTCGGTCTCCGCATGAATCGCTGGTGGCGAGCGTATTACCAATGCCTGAGCAATATACGGGCCAGTTTACGGCAGGACACCATGCAACTGACGCTCGACGTCGATCAGCCGCCGTACGGTCACATATTCAAGATCGATACTGGCGAGCAAGTCTTCGAGGCCTGAAACCTCTTCGCGACGGCTGCGCTCTTCAAGCTCGCGACACAGGTCCGCCAGACGCAGCGCCCCCATGTTGCCGCTGCTGCCCTTGAAACTGTGGGCCATCAGGCTCAATTCCTGGAGGTCGAAGGCGCCACTGCCTCCAGCGTAACCCTGCAGCATCTGCTGTAACCGGGTGATGCGATGTTCCGAGTCATCCAGGAACACGTCGAGCAATGTTGGATATTCATCCTCCATAATTTCCTGCAACGTACCCAATACGCTGTAATCCAAATGAATAGCCGACACTTGTTCACTCCTTGATCAAGAACCTTGAATCTGCTGCCGTTCGACGCACGCCGTTGAATGGCGAAAGACTCAGCGATTATGCCATTCCCTCCCAGGAAAACTCCACGCTGGCAGTACGACCGTCCCGGGACCATGAGGCTTGCTCGGTCAACTGGCGTACCAGCCCGAGACCGCGACCGTACAACTCATTACCCACCAGGGGCAACGCCAGAATTGTATCGGCGTCGAATCCTTCGCCGCTGTCCTCGACTTGCAGGGTCAGCCGCCCTCCCCGCTCGGCCGGAACAACCCGCAAATGCACCCGAATGAACCCCTCTTCGAGCTGAACCAGGCGTTCGCCCCGCTCGCGATAATAGCGGGCAAAACCTGTTGCATCTCTTTTGAGCTTCGAGTCCAGACCCAGAACGCCGTGCTCAAGTGCATTGTTGTACAGCTCGGAAAGCACGCTATACAACGCACCGCTCTGGCTGCGCAAACCATGCACCTCAAGCAGCAGTTGCAATAGATAAGGCAGCGGGTTGAAGCGCCGCAACGTCGATGCGCGAAATTCGAAGGTCGCCGACCAGTCCAGCGGACTCGATGCGCCACTGTCGGAATACGTGACGGTTTGCGGCCCCAGCGTTGCCTGATCAACCGTGGTGATCTCCACCATGCTGACGTCATCGCGCGCCTGCCCGCCGAAAGCGGTCAATGCCTGCTGGATCTCGCCAATCAGCAACTGCGGCTGGCGATTGGCGTCGAACACTTCATGCAGACGCTGGGTGCCGAACAGACGGTCCTCGCTGTCGCTGGTATCGATAACACCGTCCGAGAGCAGGAAGATCCGGTCGCCGGTTGCGACCGGGTAGACCTCGGTCTGGTCATCGAAGTCACTGGCGTCCAGCACACCCAATGGCAGGTGCCGCGACACCAGCCGCGTTCGCTCACCGCTCTCGGTATGCAGCAAATAGCCGTCCGGCAGCCCGCCATTCCAGACTTCGACGTGGCGCTGTTGAAAGTTGATGCACAGCAGCGTTGCGCAGCAAAACATGTCCACCGGCAGGATGCGTTTGAGCTTGGCATTCATTTCGCGCAGGGTTTCGGCAAGCCCGAAGCCCTTGGCGGTCATGCCGTAGAACACTTCGGCCAACGGCATCGCGCCCACCGCAGCCGGCAGCCCGTGCCCGGTGAAATCCCCGAGCAACAGATGCATGTGCCCGGCGGGCGTGTAGGTGGCGAGCAACAAATCACCGTTGAATAACGCATAAGGTGATTGCAGATAGCGAATATTGGGCGCATCCAGACAGCCGGAATGGGCGACCTGATCGAAGACTTCCTTGGCGACCCGCTGCTCGTTAAGCAGGTACTCGTGATGGCGGGAAATGAGATCTCGCTGTTGCAGGACCGTTTCCTGCAACACTCTCAGACGATTCATGGCGTTGATCTTTGCCGTCAGAACCACTTGGTTATAGGGCTTGGCGATGAAATCGTCGCCGCCGGCATCCAGACAACGGGCCAGTGCCTCGCCCTCGGTCATCGAAGTCAGGAAGATGATAGGTACCAGCGACTCGCCGGCCATTTTCTTGATCCGCCGGGCCGCTTCGAAACCGTCCATGATCGGCATGACCGCATCCATCAATACCAGTTGCGGGCGCCCGGACTCGAAAAGCTCGACGGCCTCGGCTCCGTTGCTGGCGCAGAGGACCGTGTGGCCCTGGCGGCTGATGATGGTCGACAGCAGATAGCGATCCGTCGTGTTGTCGTCGGCGATCAGGATGCACAGGCTTTCTATTGAAGGCTGCACAGGCTCAGCCTATCTTGAACAGTTTCGAGAAATTGGAGATCGTCAGGATCTTGATGACATCGGAGCTGCAATTCACCAGCTGTATCCGTGAATGCTCGCCGCCGGCATGATCGCGCAGCAGCAAGAGCATCCCCAACGCGGAACTGTCCAGGTAATTGGTGCCCTTCAGATCGACGACATAATTGCGCACGTTGGTCCGATTTTCGTAGGCGTTGCGAAAATCCTGATGAGACGCAAAATCGAACCGTCCGGTGATAAATATGGTCAGTTGTTGCTGTTCGTCTTGAGAGAGCTCGGAGGTTACCGACATAGGGGAAATTCCTCAGTGGGGTCTTCGTAACGTAACGAAGGTGTAACACCGCCCGTCGACGACAGCAAACCGGATTTGAATCGCGACGGGTGAAATCATCACGCGATGCAGCCAGAAACGCAGCCTAGAACGGCTCGTGTCGCGGCAACCGCTGGGACAGTTCATCGAGTAGTTTTTGTTCACGCTTATCTTCAAGTTTGCGTGCCTCATCCACATAACGCTGGACTAGCTTGCGCAACCCCTCGACCCGCGCGTACGCCTGCTGCCAGGTGCCCCGCGCCTGATTCAGATTGTTCTGATGCCACTCCAGGCTCTTGCGTTGCTGACCCACTGCGGTTTCAAGTTGATTGAGAAAGCGTTGATAGTTCATCAGCCATTGCCCGGAGACGCCGGTGCCGCCTTTGTCGATCCACTGCTGCTGGTAGCTGAGACGGAAATTTTCCAACTCATCGAGCTTGCCTTCTGCCAGTCGAACCTGACCTTGAAAGTGCCCCAGTCGTTGCGCCGCCGCGCGCTCGGCGGATTCGGCCATATCCACCACGGGCGCCAGACGCTCGGCACGACTCTTGGCCATGACTTATCAGCCGCCCGCTGCGGGATTGAAGACTGCCGCGAGCCGCGCGCTGCTCTCCTGCATGCTTTCATTGTCGTTCAGACCCTGACGCAGATAACGCACCAGCACCGGTTGCAGGGCAATGGCCATGTCGGTTTCCCGATCGCCGCCGGCCACATACGCACCCACGCTGATCAAATCCCGGCTTTGTTGATACCGCGACCACAACTGCTTGAAATGCTGGGCCTGCCCCATGTGTTCAGGGGTGACCACCGAAGGCATGACCCGGCTGATCGAAGCCTCGATGTCGATGGCCGGGTAATGCCCCTCTTCGGCCAGACGTCGCGACAATACGATGTGCCCGTCAAGCACGCCCCGCGCCGAGTCGGCAATCGGGTCCTGCTGATCATCGCCTTCGGACAGCACCGTATAAAAAGCCGTGATCGAGCCGCCACCCGCTTCGGCATTACCGGCGCGCTCGACCAGCTTGGGCAACTTGGCGAACACCGATGGCGGATAGCCTTTGGTCGCTGGCGGCTCGCCAATCGCCAGGGCAATTTCCCGCTGGGCCTGGGCGAAACGGGTCAGGGAATCCATCAGCAACAGGACGTTCTTGCCCTTGTCGCGAAAATATTCGGCGATGCGCGTGCAATACATGGCCGCGCGCAAACGCATCAGCGGCGCGTCATCGGCTGGCGAAGCCACGACGACGGAACGCTTGAGGCCTTCCTCACCAAGACTGTGCTCGATGAATTCCTTGACCTCACGACCCCGCTCACCAATCAGGCCCACGACAATGATGTCCGCCTCGGTAAAGCGCGTCATCATCCCAAGCAACACGCTCTTGCCGACGCCGGTACCGGCGAACAAGCCAAGACGCTGGCCGCGCCCGACTGTCAATAATCCGTTGATGCACCGAATACCCACGTCCAGCGGCTGGCTGATCGGGTTGCGCTTGAGCGGATTGATGGTCGGGCCGTCCATCGGCACCCAGTCTTCGGCTTTCATCCCGCCTTTGCCGTCCAGCGCCCGGCCCGCGCCATCGAGCACGCGCCCGAGCATGGCCATGCCCATCGGCAGGCGACCGGTATCGGCCAATGGCACGACCCGCGCGCCAGGGGCGATACCGGCAACGCTGCCGACCGGCATCAGAAATACTTTGCCGCCGGAGAACCCCATGACTTCGGCTTCGACTTCTACCGGAGAATGGCTGTCATCGTTGATCACCACGCAACGACTGCCCATGGCGGCCCGCAACCCTTCAGCTTCCAGGGTCAGGCCGACCATGCGCAGCAAACGACCTTCCACAACGGGCTGGGCCGGCAGGTCGATGGCTTCGGCGTAGGTATCCAGACGCTTGCCGAAGCTGGTGCGATCAAGGCGCATCGGGCTTCTCGATGTCGGAGCTCTCGGTGTCAGGACTGGCGATTTTAGAGGCCGCAGCGGCCTGCTCAAGATCAATGCTCACATCCGCCGCAGCCGGATGCAGAGCCTGCTCGTGCATCTGGTCGTACATCTTGGCCATTGCCAGGGAAATTCGTGTCTCGATGCTGGCATCGATCCGGCTGTGCTCGGTCTCGATCCGGCAACCACCCGCTTGCAAGCCGTCATCTTCCAGAATGCGCCAGGTTTCCTCGTGGCGCTCGCGCAGCGCCTTAACCTGGGCGAAGTCCTGCGGATTGATGAAGATCCGCACGTTTTGCGCGCCCATCGGCAATAGCTTCAGAGCATCGCGCAATACATTGCCGATCTGTCTGGAGTCGGTGGTCAGTTCACGCTGAATGACTTTGCGGGCAATATGCTCGACCAGCAGAACCACGCCCCTTTCGATTTGCGTGTCCTGATCGGCTATTGGATCGAGCAGGTTCGCCATCAACTGTTCGAGACCGGCAAGTTTGGCCGTCAGGGCGATTTCGGCTTCCTGGCGGACCTTGAGTTGCGTGCTGTGAAAGCCTTCTTTCTCGCCGGTAGCGAAGCCTTCGTTGTAGGCCTCCTGACGAATGCTTTCCAGCTCTTCAAGGGTCAGCGGCTGGACTTCATCCAGCGGCACTTCTTCCATCTCAGCCGGTTCTTCTTCAACTGGCAAGACCTCAGGTTCGGGGTCGGGCTCTTGTTGCGGATCGAAACTTGGCAGGGAAAAGACGTCGTAACCGCCGACGTCTTTGGCGCGAATAAGCTCGCTGGCCGGTTCTTTGCTGGAGCTGGACATTGAAAAGACCTTAAATCATTTCCTCGCCACCTTTGCCGCCGAGCACAATCTCCCCGGCCTCGGCCATACGGCGCGCAATGGTGAGGATTTCTTTTTGTGCGGTTTCCACGTCGCTGACGCGAACCGGCCCTTTGGCTTCCAGATCGTCGCGCAACAGTTCGGCAGCGCGTTTGGACATGTTCTTGAAAATCTTTTCCTTGATTGCCTCGTCCGAGCCTTTGAGGGCCAGCACCAATACATCCGAAGAGACTTCGCGCAGCAGCGCCTGGATGCCACGGTCGTCCACGTCCGCCAGGTTGTTGAAGACGAACATGAGGTCTTCGATCTGCACCGAGAGGTCTTCGTCGACTTCGCGGATCGAATCCATGAGCGTGCCTTCCATGGAGCTGTCGAGGAAGTTCATGATGTCCGCAGCACGCTTGATGCCGCCCAGCGTGGTACGTGAAGTATTGGCATTGCCGGAGAACTGCTTCTCCAGAATCTGGTTCAATTCTTTCAGCGCTGCCGGCTGCACGGTGTTCAGCGAAGACACGCGCAGGATGATGTCCAGGCGCACCTTGTGGTCGAAATGGCCGAGCACTTCGCCTGCCTGATCGGCGTCGAGGTAGGCCACTACAATGGCCTGAATCTGTGGGTGCTCGAAGCGGATCACGTCGGCAACCGCGCGCGGCTCCATCCACTTCAGGCTGTCCAGGCCGCTGGTATTGCCACCCAGCAGAATGCGGTCGATCAGGCCGTTGGCTTTGTCCTCGCCCAACGCCTGAGTCAGCATCTTACGGATATACCCGTCAGAACCGACCCCGAGGCTGGTCTGATCGCCGACGATCTCGACGAATTCGGTCATGACTTCTTCGACCTGCTCGCGATGCACATTGCGCATCTGCGCCATGGCCACGCCCACGCGCTGGACCTCCTTGGGGCCCATGTGGCGCAGCACCTGCGCCGCATCGGTTTCACCCAGGGACAGCAGCAGGACTGCCGCTTTCTCGACTTTGCTCAGCTTGGCTACGACGGCTCGATCACTCATCAGTGTTAATCCACTCTTTCACGACCTGGGCCACTCGACCCGGATCTTCGGCCACCAGACTCTTGATTGCGTTCAGCTGTGCGTCATAACCCTCGGTCGGGCTAGGCAACAGAATGCTCTGCGGGCCGCCGAGGCTGACACGGTCGTTGGACAATTCGTCCCCACCGCCCATGCCACCCATACCGCCCATCTCGTCGTCGAAACCGGCCAGCTGCTTGCTCTTGCCGTTGGTGATGTTGTTGAGCACCGGGCGCAACACACCAAACACCAGCACCAGGATGAAAATCACGCCCATGGCTTGTTTGACGATGTCCCAGAACCAGGGCTGCGAGTAGAACGGGATATCCGGAATCGTTTCGCCGCGCTCGGCGGAAAACGGCACGTTGACCACGCTCACCGTGTCGCCACGGCTGGCGTCGAAACCGACTGCGTTCTGCACCAGACGGGTAAAGCGATTCAGATCTTCTGCACTCCAGGGGTTGCGAGTGGTTTCGCCGTTGGCCGCATTGATCTTGACCTGATCATCGACGACGACCGCAACCGACAACCGGGTCAAACGACCTTGCTGCTGTTTGGTGTGGCTGATGGAGCGGTCAAGTTCGAAGTTCTTGGTCGACTGGATGCGTTTGTCAGCCGGATAAGGCGCCAAGGCAGGCTGACCGGTAGCCGGGTCCATGATTTGTTGGCCGTTGGCATCAAGCAGCGGTTGGCCCGGCGCAATCGCAGCGGCGGCACCTCCTGCGGCACCACCGGTGGTTTGCGGCGCGGTTGCCGGACCTGGAGGCTGATTGCTCAGCGCACCCGGCACACCCTGGGCGCCACTGCTGGTGGAGCGTTGTTCGTTGACCGACTGTTCGCTGCGCAAGGCAGGCTGATCCGGGTTGAAGCTTTCGGCAGTGGATTCCACCGCGCTGAAGTCCACGTTGGCGGAAACTTCAGCCTTGTAGCGATCATTGCCCAGGATCGGTTGCAGAATGTTCTGCACCCGTTGGGTGAGCATGCCTTCCATGCGACGACTGTAGTCGAACTGCTTGCCGGCCATGGTCAATTCGGAATTTTCGGCCTGATCGGAAAGCAGATTGCCCTTCTGATCAACGACGGTGATCTGCGACTTGTTCAGCTCGGGAACGCTGGTTGCCACCAGATTGATGATCGCCACCACCTGGCTCGGCTCAAGCGAACGACCGGCGTACAGCTCGACCAGAATCGAAGCGCTGGGCTTGCGGTCGTCACGCACGAAGACCGAGCTTTTCGGGATCGCCAGATGCACGCGGGCACCCTTGACGTTGTTGAGCGCAGAAATCGTGCGCGCCAGTTCGCCTTCCAGACCACGGCGATAGCGCGTGGCTTCCATGAACTGGCTGGTCCCCAGCCCTTGATCCTTATCGAGAATCTCGAAGCCGATGTTGGCGTCCTGCTGGACCACGCCTGCCGACGCAAGCTGAATGCGCGCCCGCTGTACGTCATCGGCCTTGACCAACAGCGCACCGGAGTTAGGCTCCACGGTGTAGGCAATGTTGGCGGCCGTCAGGGTGTCCATGACCTGCTTGGCGTCCAGGCCGGCAAGACTGCCGTACAACGGACGGTAATCGGGCTGCTGCGACCAGAGCACCACGGCAAAGCCAATCGCCACGCTGGCAGCGAGACCGACCATAAGGCCGACCTGACGCAGCATGGGCATCTCGGAAAGATTGTCCAGGAAAGCCAGACCGAACAAAGGCGACTTGCCCGCTGGGGCGCCTGCCTTGGCCGGAACGCTATCGGCGAGTGTTTCTGCCATGACTCAATATGTCCTTAAACCGGCATCTGCATGATGTCTTGATATGCCTGAACCAGTTTGTTACGAACCTGAGTCAACGCCTGAAAGGACACGGCGGCTTTCTGCGAGGAAATCATCACGTCGGTGAGGTCGACGCCGCTCTTGCCGATTTCGAACGCATTGGCCAATTGGCTGGACGCCTGCTGGGTGTCGGCAACCTTGTTGACGGCCTGACCAAGCATGTCGGCAAAGCTGCTGGAGCCGACTTCCGGCGTGGCCGCAGCCTTCGGGGCGGCCATGGCATCCATTTGCATGGAGCGCATATCCAACATCAAGCGATTAAATTCAACACCTTGGCTCATGGAAATATCTCTCGTGAGGGCCGCAAATTTTTGACACTGATTCAGCGGTCATGGATGTCAAAGCAACAAGGGTGCCAGCTAGATAGCAGCCAATGGCCATTGATGCACTTCAAACAGAATAACGACCGGGCAGTCGTCCCTCGAAAAGCCGTGAGTCACGGTCTTGAATCCATCGCACGAGCAGGCCAAAAGCCCCGGCTACGCTGGACGGCAGAGCTGCGTACACAGTGAACGACTTTTGTAGCGCGAATGTTACGTCGCAAATAAATGACCTTCGACGTCCATGCCAGCATCGCGCATCTGCGCCAATTTGTAGCGCAACGTACGCGGGCTGATACCTAACCGCTCGGCAGCCTCCTTGCGACGACCGCGCTCGGCGCGCAGGGTGTCAATAATCATCTGAAACTCGCGCCGGCGCAGATCATCACCCAACGCGCTGCCCCCGTCGTTTCCGGCCCCATCGCCGGATACAGCCCCTTGGGCAACGGGTAAAACCGGCGCAGCGGCGCCCGCCGGGGCGACGCTCAACGCCAGCAATGGCGCGCAGGAGACGGGCCCCGCAAGGCAGAAATCTTCCGCCTCAATGACGCCGCCCTGCTGCAGAATCAGCGCTCGTTGCACCGCGTTGTCCAGTTCGCGGACATTGCCGGGCCAGGCGTACCCCACCAGACATGCCTGCGCCTGGGGAGACAAGCGTACCGCCGCGTGTTTCATTTTATTGACGTGTTTGGCCAGCAAGCGCTCGGCCAGCGGCAGAATATCGGCGGTTCGCTGGCGCAGCGGTTGCCAGGCCAGCGGAAATACCGATAACCGATAAAACAGATCTTCACGGAACCGACCGGCTGCAACTTCCCCGGCCAGATCACGGTTCGTCGTTGCCAACACGCGAATATCCAGACTAATGGGCTTGCGCGCGCCTACCCGCTCGACTTCGCGCTCCTGAAGTACGCGCAACAATTTCGCCTGCAGGCCCATGGGCATTTCGGAAATTTCATCAAGCAGGATCGTGCCGCCGTCGGCCTGTTCGAATTTACCGGCTTGCGCAGCAATGGCGCCGGTGAACGAGCCTTTTTCATGGCCGAACAAGGTGGCTTCGAGCATGTTGTCCGGGATCGCCGCGCAGTTGATGGCGATGAAAGGCTTGTCGGCACGGGGCGAATGCTGGTGAATGAAACGCGCCAGCACTTCCTTGCCGGTGCCTGATTCGCCGGATATCAGCACCGTGGAGTCGCTTTTCGCCACGCGACTGGCCAGGTTCAACAACTGCGCGCTGGCAGGTTCGACCGCTATCGGCCCATCGCCGTCATCCGGGCCAGGACGCCCCAGCGCATGCCGGGCGACCAACGCCAGCATGGCTTTGGGCTCGAAAGGTTTGACCAGATAATCCGCCGCACCCTGGCGCATCGCATCCACGGCGCGCTCGACCGCGCCATGCGCGGTCATCAGCAGCACGGGCAATTGCGGCTGGCGCGCGCGCAGCAGGCCGAGCAACTGATGGCCATCCATGCCCGGCATATTGACGTCGCTGATCACCAGACTGAACGGCTCACGCGCGACGGCGACCAGGGCATCCTCAGCCGACCCGACGGCGTGATACTCATGCCCGGCCAATTCCAGGGTTTCCCCCAGCGCTTCGCGCAACGCACGGTCGTCTTCGACCAACAGCACCTTGATCGTCATCAGTTATTGTCCGCGACGCTGGATGGCGCACTCATCAAGGGCAAGGTGACCAGCGCGCAAGTGCCACGACCAACCCGCGAGGCGTACTGAACGGCACCGCGATGGGCACGGGTGACCGCTGTCACCACAGCCAGACCAAGGCCGGTGCCGGTGGTCTTGGTGGTGAAAAAAGGTTCGCCGATATGTGCCAGAGCGGCAGCGTCAATGCCGCTACCGTTATCACTGACGCACAGCCGCAGCGTATTGCCTCGGCTGTAGGCATGGATTTTCAAGCGTGGTTGACCGGCGCAAGCCTGCACCGCGTTTTCGATCAGATTCAGTAGCGCACCCACCAGCGTGTCGCGATTGCACAGCAACTCACCCTCCGATGGGTCGCACTGCCAACGCACCTGGATATCCTGAGTGTGCGTCAAGGCAGCGTCCTGCAGCGCGGCGAAGAGCTGCTGCGGCGTAAGTCGGTCGGTCAGCGGCAACTCGCCGCGGGCGAACACCAACATGTCCCGCACTTGATGTTCAAGCTCATGCAGACGCTCTTTAAGACGTCCGGCAAAGCGTTGCTGGGTTTCCAGCGGCAGCTCCTGCTCTGTCAAATGACTGGCGTAGATCAATGCCGCTGACAGCGGAGTGCGAATCTGGTGTGCGAGGGAAGCCACCATCCGCCCCAGCGACGACAAGCGCTCGTGACGCGCCAGTTGATCCTGCAGATGGCGGGTTTCTGTCAGATCGTTAAGCAATACCAACTGACCCGGTTCGGCATCCAGCGAGCGGGTGGCGATGGACAGACGTCGGCCATCCTTGAGAGAGACTTCGTGGCCGTCGTCTTCGCGCGGAGCAAAACAGCGACTGATGACATGCCGCCACAGCTCACCCTCCATCGGCTGCCCGAGCAAATCGATGGCCGCCGGATTGGCTTCGCGTACCCTGCCCATGCCATCGATCACGATGATCCCGCCGGGCAGCAGGTCGAGCAGATTCTGCAAGCGATACGCCAGGCGCTCTTTCTCCGCCAGCTCCTCCATGCGCTGCGCGCTGACCACTGCCAGTTCGCCCTTGAGCTCGGCGACTCGCGCTTCCAGCAAACTGTAGGAATCAGTCAGCTGCGCCGACATCTGATTGAACAGCGAAAACGCCTGCTCAAGCCCTTGACGACTTTCCAGCTCAAGGGACGGCAGGACTGCATGGGCAAGGTCAGGGGTCATCTTGGCGGCGTGGGGCATCAGTCATCTCTCGCGTGGCGAACCGTCATTAAACGGTATGTTCCTAGAGACGTAGCAATCCTCGTGCCGAAAAAAAACCCCTGAAAATTCAGAGGTTTGATTTTTTCGCGATTCAGCAAGCGTCAATCATCTGCCTGTTCATCGCCTTCACGTCGGCTCATGCCGTATTTGCGCATTTTCTCAACGAGGGTCGTGCGACGAATCCGCAGGCGCTCGGCGGCACGCGCGACGATACCGTTGGCGTCGTCCAGTGCCTGCTGGATCAAACCTTGCTCCAGCCCACCCAGATAGTCCTTCAAGTCCAGGCCTTCCGGCGGCAACAGGGCGCCGGACGAGAAGTTCGGCGTATGACCATTAATGGCCACGCGCTCTTCGAGATCGCTGCGCAGACTGTCTACGAGTTGTTCGTCTTCGTCATCGACATAGCGGAATTTCTTCGGCAACTCGGCCACGCCAATCACGCCGTAGGGATGCATGATCGCCATGCGCTCCACCAGGTTGGCCAATTCACGCACATTGCCCGGCCAGCCATGGCGACACAGCGACATGATGGCAGCGGAGTTGAAGCGGATCGAACCGCGCTTCTCGTGCTCCATGCGCGAGATCAGCTCGTTCATCAGCAACGGAATGTCTTCGACCCGCTCGCGCAGCGGCGCCATTTCGATCGGGAACACGTTCAGACGGTAGTAAAGATCTTCACGGAAGCTGCCGATCTCGATCATCGACTCAAGATTCTTGTGGGTTGCGGCAATGATGCGCACATCGACGCTTTGGGTCTTGTTGCTGCCCACGCGCTCGAAGGTACGTTCTTGCAGAACCCGTAGCAGCTTGACCTGCATCGGCAGCGGCATGTCGCCGATTTCATCGAGGAACAGCGTGCCGCCGTTAGCCAGTTCGAAACGTCCGGCACGACTAGTGATCGCCCCGGTGAAGGCACCCTTCTCGTGACCGAACAGTTCGCTTTCAAGCAATTCGGCCGGGATCGCGCCACAGTTGACCGGCACAAACGGTGCGTCGCGGCGCTTGGAGTGATAGTGCAGGTTGCGCGCGACGACTTCCTTGCCAGTCCCGGACTCACCGAGGATCAACACGCTGGCATCAGTGTCGGCGACCTGCTGCATCATCTGGCGCACATGCTGAATCGCACGACTGGTACCGACCAGGCTGCGAAACAGGTTGGGCTCACGATGACGACCGCGCTCACGGGCCTGATCGTACATCTCGCGATAGACCTGGGCACGGTGCAGGGAATCGAGCAATTTGCTGTAGCTGGGCGGCATTTCCAGTGAGGAAAGCACGCGCCGACGCAAATCGTCAGTCAGGTCCATGGAAGTAGTTTCGCCCATCAGCAAGACGGGAAGGAACTCATCCCACGCAGCGACTGTCTTAAGAAGCCCTTGCAGACTTCCAGGCGCGCTCACGCTGCCAACGAGCACGCAAAGCACTTCTCGGGTAGAGGTCAGAGAGCCGACAACCTGTTGCCAGTCCTGGCTGGAGCAGGCCAAATTTTCTTCGCCAAGAAAATTCAGAATGACCGCCAAGTCACGGCGGCGCTGGCTATCGTCATCGATCAGCAGAATCTTGATTTCACGCCACATGCAATAGCAACTTCCCTAGTCAACTCTGTGCCCCACAAGGGCAAGCTTGGCAATTCTCAGCCGGTACGATTACTGAGACGCCAGAAAATGGCAAACATCACTAGTTAAGTCAAAAAACCGTACACAGTCAAATTTATGGCGCACTTCTTTTCGATCAACGAGCTTCAACCGAACAGATGGTAAACCTTCGCCGCGTTTTTCGCTTGCTGGATCTGCGTCATCTCGTCGACGATTGCCTGACGCGCGTCGGTTGCGGTATCGATTAACTGCCGGTAGACCGTCAGCAGCTCTTCCAGATTGCTGCGCAGTTCCGGCGCATTCGGCGTCGCCTCACTGATCATGTCGTCCACGCAAGCACGGCATGCCAGGTCCAATTTGCCAATTGCATCCCAGTCACGCTCAGCCAAAGCGCCTACCAGTGCATCCTTGGTCTCTTCGATACGCTTGAGTGCAGCACTCATGTTGGTCTCCTCAGCACAGCTTAGTGAGCAGCGATTGCGTCCCAGCCTTCCTTGACGGTGCCCAGCAAGCTGCTGACCTCATCAAGGATCAGTGGATCGCTTTTTATGTTGGCTTCAGCCAAGCGCTGCATCATGTAGATGTACAGATTGTCCACACGGGTCAGCGTATCAGCCGATTTTTCCATATCCAGGCCTTCACGCAGGCCACCGACGATTTCTATCGCCTTGCCGATCAATACGCCTTTTGCAGGAATATCCTTGCGTCCGATGGCGCCCTTGGCCTGGGCAATGCGATCCAGCCCTACTTCCATCAGCATCTGCACCAGACGATGAGGATTGGCCTCGGACGTTTGCGCGTGGGCATTTACTTTCTGGTACTGCCGAAGGGCTAACATCGGGTTCATGATCAACCTCGTCAAAGCTGGAAGAATTCGTATATTCAGTGTATCGACGCACCGTCGAAAAACTTTAGACCAGAAGCCAAAAACCCGGCGTGCGATTAATCGCAGCCGGGTTGAGTGACTCAGTGAATATCAGGCAGATGCCTGGGCATTCAGAGTATCGAAGAACGAGGTGATGCTCGACAGCGTGGACTTCATCTGCCCGACTAACAAATCCATGGCGTTGTACTTGGCAGTCAGCGTGGATGTAAGGTTCTTGACGTATATATCCAACGACTCCTGCTGCTTGAGCAGAGCGGCGCTCGTCGTATTCAGCGTCGTCTTGCGCTGATCAAGGATACCGCCAGTTTCGGTGTAGGGGTTGATGGCTTTATTCATGCGAGCCAACAAGCCGTTCGTGCTATCAGTACCGCTGAACAGTTCCTGAACCTGTCCACCCAGGCTATTGTCACTCATGGCTTTTGTGAACTTGGTGGCGTCGAAGGACAGCGTGCCATCTGCTTGTGCGGTTCCGATCCCCAGTTGCGACAAGGTAGAAAGCTTGCTACCAGGCCCTGGAGTGACCAGCACCTCTCGCAACGAGGCCAGCAGGTTGCGAGGCATGGAGTCGCCCGTCATTGCGGCCGCGACAGTCAGATCACCGTTGGAATCCGCGGTTGCCTTGGTCAACGAACTGATGGTCTTGACCACCGTGTTATAGGCGTCAACGAAGGCCTGCAGTGAGGTTTTCAGACCGTCGGTGTTGCTTGCAACAGTGACTGTCGAATCCCCTTTCGCAACTGCAGTGAAGCTCAGTCCGCTGACAGCGGTGCTATAGGTATTGGTCGAACTGGTAACGGTAAGACCCGCAACGGTAATCGAGCCATCGACAGGCGCTGCGCCGATACGGCCAGAACTTGTTGCCGACGCTGTATCGAGTGCGCCTGTACCAATAACCAAGGCACTGGTTGCACCCGTAACGCTGGTAGTGATATCCGTGCCTGCGCCCGTTTTCGTCGAACTGAACACCAGTCGCGCCGAGCCCGTGGAGTCAGTGACGATGTTGGCGCTGATACCACTGGTGGAAGTCTTGGCGTTGATCTGGTCGCGAACGGTTTGCAGTGACGAACCCTCTGCGATATCGATGACGGTATCGGTAGTGCCATTTTGACTGAGGGTCAGTGTCCCACTCGGAATGGCACTGGCTGCCGCCGTATCGAACGCTGCCGAAGCAACACTGGAACTTGTGGCTAGACCTACGACCGTAACAGCGTAGCTACCGGCCACTGCAGTATTGGTAGTGGTCGCGGTCACGAAATTGGTGGCTGAAGATGTTGCCGAATAACCATTAAACGCTGGCGCATCAGTCTTGCCCAGGTTGGTCATTGCCGTCTGAAAGGCATCCAGAGCAGACTTAAGGGTACTGACACCCGAAAGTTTGGTAGTCGTCAGCGTGGTTTGGTTGGTGATCTGGGTTTGCTTGGCGTTTTTGTCCGAGTCAACGAGCGACGTGACAATCTCGCTGATTGCCAGGCCCGAACCAAGGCCGGTGGATGTGGTAATTGGGCTAGCCATTTGCTTCTCCTTCAGTTTTCGTCGGACTTTTGACTACGACCAACGCAAAAGAACTGGTAACACGATTCATGCCACGATCAGGCCTTGGCGTCGAATAACAAACTGTGTGCATTGTGCAGGCTGTCTGCAATCTTCAGCGCTTCTGCCGAAGGCAGCTGCCTGACGACTTCACCGGTATCACTGGCGATCACTTTGACCACGATCTCGCCGGATGCTTCATCAATGGAAAACTCGAGATTACGCCTCACCGACTGCACGAATTTTTCAATTTCCTGTACCGCAGTTTTCAGCTTTTCAGATTTTTCAGCATCGGATTCCTTGGATGAGTCTTTACTTGCGGAAGAATCCGCAGAGGCCGCTGGTGCTGGCACCGAGACTGCCTGAGGAGCGGTGACTGTTTGTTCTACTACAGCTGGCACCGGCTTGACGGCCTGGTAAGACAAGCCCAACTTCACGCTCATGTCCATTCCAACACCTCCTCAACGTAAAAAGCGGGAGAGCATGACCAGCACACTCCCCCGCCAAAACTTATTCCGAAATTACTGAAGCAGCTTCAGTACAGCGGAAGGCAACTGGTTAGCCTGGGCCAGAACAGCTTGGGAAGCCTGTTGCAGAGTTTGCTGCTTGGTCAGGTTAGCGGTTTCTGCGGCGAAGTCGGTGTCTTGTACACGACCCAGTGCAGCAGTGGCGTTTTCGTTAACGTTTTGCAGGTTGGAAATAGTGCTGGTCAGACGGTTTTGCGAAGCACCGAGGTTTGCACGAGTGGCGTTGATGGTCGCCAGAGCATTGTCGATTGCACTGATCGAAGCGTCAATGTTAGTACCGGCGACTGCACTGTCTGTACCTGTCAGAGCTACGGTCGCGCTGTCGACCAGCAGGGTGGTAGCGTCAAAACTGTCGCTCAGTACCAGGTTGATACGGTTAGTACTGCCTACTTCCGAACCTACCTGCAGCTCCATGGTGCCAGCAGTACCGTCGAGCAGTTTCTTGCCGTTAAGGTTGGTGCTGTTAGCGATACGGGTCAATTCGTCCGACATCTGGGCGAATTCAGCGTTGGTCGCTACCTGATCGGAAGTACCGTTGGTACCGTTACGGGCTTGTACGGCCAGTTCACGCATACGCTGCAGGATGTTGGTGGATTCTTGCAGAGCGCCTTCAGCGGTCTGAGCCATCGAGATACCATCGTTGGCGTTTTTGATTGCTACTGTCTGACCGCGGATTTGGCTGCTGATGCGAGTGGCGATCTGCAGGCCGGCTGCGTCGTCTTTGGCGCTGTTGATTTTCAAGCCAGAAGACAGACGAGTCATGGAAGTGGACAGAGCGTCGGATGCGCGACCCAGGTTCTTCTGAACGGAGAGGGAAGCAACGTTAGTGTTTACGCCTAAAGCCATGATGAAATTCCTCGTTGGTTGGGTGCTGCGGCTTCCGGCCCTGGCAACAGCCGGGATGGCACAGAGAACCTTCGTAATAGTTATCGTCGGGATCGGACTTTGCTTTAGGGCAATTTATAAAAATAATGCCATCAAGCGGCCAGCTCCCCGAAAAACAAGGGCTTAGGCATTTGTAAAGATTAAAAAAGCGTGTCGCAAATGCGGACAATCAAGCGAAGTTCTATATATCGCCCGCCGCGCCGTAGATACGGCAAGTCATTAACTGTGAACCAGTTCCGCTAACTCGTACTGCATATAGTCGGCAAGACCCAGCCAGTCCTGTGACTGCTGACAAGCGAACATCGCCACCAGCAGTTGTGACCACTGCTGCTGGACCTCCGGAGAACGGCGCTCAAACAAACCGGCTGCAGTTTCGAACACTTCCAGCATATCCAGAGCCGCCTCGACGCTGCGACCAAGGCGAAACCGCCCGGCACATTCAATACTGGCGAGCACGCACGACTCGATCCCGTTCATTGGCTGAACTCTTCATTAAACGCGGTGCCCGCGATCATCGCGCCCGATCGGCTGCTATTAGAGAAGCGAACCTGCGGATGGGCCTGAATATAACGTTCGAGCTCGCCGAGGTAACGCCGGAAGTTGAGCTGGGTCTTGACCCGCTGACCGTGGCCATCGAGTACCCACTGTCTGGCCTGATCGACCGGCGCCCCCAGCTCCCCGTCACCCCACCCGGCATGGCTCTTGTTCATCGGGTAAGCGAAGTCCACACCAAACAGTGTGATCTGCGTCGCGCCCATTTTGACCGCCAGATCCACCGCCGGATGAATGACACTGCCACCGGCGGCCAGAATGCCCCGTTGCACCCGCTGGCGCAGTTGCGCATACACCGGGCTCGGCGAGAAACCTACATAACGATCACCCTGCCAGGCCGATATAACCTGCGGATTGCTTAAAGGCAGATAGACCAGGCGGATGCCCGCCGTATCCGCCGCCGGCAGATGGCGATCAGAAATGCGCTGATCGATGGTCACCACCAGATCAGGCACGATTCCCTGGGCAATCAACGGTCGGTAAGCGGTGTCGACGCAGATGAACAACGGGCGCTGCGCCTGACCACGCACGGCCAGCAACTTTTCGAAGTGCTGCTCAAGACTAGGGCCGGTGCCAATCACGTAGAATTCCCGGCCAGATTGCGAGCCGAACAGCTCGGCAACATCAGGATCACGGCTGACCAGATCGAAACTTTCCTCAAGGCGCTGCAGAATCTGCGGCGCCTGCGGATCGAATTCGCGGTTGTTGAAATGAATGTGTACTTCGCTGACCAACCGATCACGAATCCGCGCATTCTTTTCGTCGGCCAGCTCCAGCTCGGCAGGCAAAGCGAAGAAGGGAATCTGAATTTCAGAGTGGTCAGCGGCGTAGCCCAATTCAATGCGAGGGTCGCTCAACCAGTCATCCTGATCGGTCAACTTGAGCACCAAGGCGAACAGTGCTCCATTGAGGATATGCACCTGCAAACGCGCTGCGCTATGTTCCTCCAGCATTACGCGCTGCAAATCGCCAAGCCCGGTGCCATATAGATGAAGAACTTTACTGGCCTGCGGCAAACTGGCAGCCTGCAAACGAGCCTCGGCGATTCGGTCATGACGGCTGGTGAGTTGAATGCCATTGATACTCAGGGTTGATTGCAGCCCTTCGACCAACTCAACCTCAAGCAGTGCGTCGTCTTCAGCCAGTAAGCGGGCAAAGACATCCGGCCAACGGTTCTGCAGCACTGCGGCATTACGCTCAAAGCTGTCGGTCATGAAGACTCACCTGAAACGAAGGCAAAAAAATAGCGCTCAAGATTAACTCACCTTGCGCGCCATTTTTGCTGCTATATGCGATTACGGGCGATAAATGATCGCCGAACCCCAGGACAAGCCCACGCCGAAACCGCTCAAGGCGACTCGCTTCCAGCTTGAATCCATGGCGTGCCGCTCCAACAGCAGCGGAATGCTGGAAGACACGGTGTTGCCCGTTTCCAGCATATCCTTGATGAATTTCTCAGGTTCGCCCTCGAAACGGCGCGCTACCGCATCGACAATCGCCGCGCTGCCCTGATGGATGCAGAAGGCATCGATATCAGTGGATTGCAGGCCGGATTCGTCGAGCAATTCGTGCAGGTGCGCCGGGACTTTAAGCAGCGCGAAGTTGAACACCTGGCGGCCGTTCATGAAGAACACGCCATTACTGACCTTCAAATGCGGCGCGCCGGAACCGTCAGTGCCAAATTTGGCCTTGCCCAGCTGCCATTGGGCATCCTCGCCCATCCAGGTGGCGGTCGCAGCATCACCAAAGAGCATGGTGGTGTTGCGGTCTTCCGGGTCAACGATTTTTGAATAAGGATCAGCGGTAACCAGCAGACCGTTTTTCAGACCGGTGGCTTCCATGAAACCCTTGAGCGCATAGATGCCGTAGACGTAACCCGAGCAACCCAGGGAAATATCGAAGGCTGCGACGCTGGTCGACAGGCCCAGCTTGTCCTGAACGATGGCAGCGGTGTGCGGCAGACCTTCTTCATCGCCGTTCTGCGTAACGACGATCAGCACATCAATGGATTCGCGCTTGAGCTCCGGGTTGTTGGCGAACAAGGCATTCACGGCCTCGACGCACAAATCGGAAGTTTCCTGAGCCTCTTCTTTACGTGGCAGGAAAGCCGAGCCGATCTTGCCCAGAATGAACTCATCATCCTTGCCGAATTTGGCGCCCTGCGCGTAGTTGTCAACGCCGGCTGCGGGCACGTAACTCGCTATGCTTTTTATGCCAATCATCATGGCTTCCCAATCATAAATAGCTGAATATCACCGCGCGCTCGATGGCGGGGCATTGTAGTCAGAAGGCTTTTTTGCCCTTGAATAAAGGGCTGCGGGGAGGTTTGACTGATCCCGGAGAACCGTGAAATCGGCCTTACGTCATCGTCGCCCGCGAGCACGATACAGTGAAGATGCGCGTTGTGACTCATAGGTCACTAAGTTTTATACGCTTTTGGCGCCGCCCATGTCACCGACTAAGGTGGCCATCGTGCCGAAAATCGCCTGCCGACTTCAAGATGTCACGCCAATGTGCCGCCTACTCGATATTATCCCAAGCCAGCGGAGTACCCCGGATCAGGGGCTGCCGAGCCTTGCGCCCAAGCACTGCATCGATATGTTTCGGAGCCAGCCCCCGGCCGGGACGAATGGCGCGCACGTTGTCCTTGCTGAAGGTTTCGCCGGCACGCATATCGCGCACCACATACAGCGAGCGGCGGTATTGCAGCGAGTTCTGTTCCGCCAGGGTCGCGCCATACTGCACATGCCCCAGCCCTTGCCAGGCGCGTTCGGTTTCGATGACCAGACTGGCCATTTCCGCGGGTTCCAGGGAAAAGCTGGCATCCACGCCGCCGTCGTTGCGGTCCAGGGTGAAGTGTTTCTCAATAACGGTCGCGCCCATCGCCACCGCCGCCACTGAAACGCCGACGCCCATGGTGTGATCAGACAAGCCGACCTGACAACCAAACAGCTCGCGCAGATGAGGAATGGTTCGAATGTGGCTGTTTTGCGGGGTTGCCGGGTAGGTGCTGGTGCATTTGAGCAGCACCAGGTCGCGGCAACCCGCAGCCCGCGCCGCACGCACGCTTTCATCCAGCTCGGCAATGCTGGCCATTCCGGTGGAGATGATCATTGGTTTGCCGGTCGCCGCGACCCGGCGAATCAGCGGCAGGTCGGTATTTTCGAAGCTTGCGATCTTGTAGGCCGGCACATTCAGGCTTTCGAGGAAGTCCACCGCGCTCTCATCGAACGGCGTGGAGAACGCCAGCATTCCCAGCTCTTTGGCACGGGCGAAAATCGGCGCATGCCACTCCCAGGGCGTATGGGCTTTTTCGTACAGCGCATACAGCGACGAGCCCGCCCACAGATTGTTCGGGTCCTTGATGAAGAACTCGCCCTCGTCGATATCCAGCGTCATGGTATCGGCGGTATAGGTTTGCAGTTTCAGCGCATGGGCTCCGGCCTTGGCAGCGGCCTCGACGATGCGTAGCGCCTGCTCCAGGGATTGATTGTGGTTGCCACTCATTTCGGCAATCACAAAGGGCGGAGCATCCGCGCCGATGGAACGTGAGCCAATCTTGAAACCTGTCATCGCTGTTCACTCGCATTAAAACCGGGGACAGCAGCGCTCAGCACTGCCGCGACGCGACGGGCGCCCTTCCCGTCCACTAATTTTCGGGACTGTGCCGCCAGACTCTGGCGCAGCTCCTCATTGTGCATGAGGTGCTCAATCGCCTGACGCAAGGTCTGCACGCTGGCCTTTTCCCGGGTGCCGATATAAAGATGCGCGCCCGCCTCGGCCAGCTGTTCGGCATTGGCTTTCTGATTGGCCGCCACTGCGACACAGATGGTCGGCAATCCAAGCGCGGCGCGCTCCCACGTCGTGCCGCCACCGGCACCGATGAACAGATCAGCCTCGGCCATCAAGCGCGAAAAATCGCTGACCTGAATTTGCAGGCGCCAGTTCAAGCGTCCTTCGGCCAGCGCCTGCATGGCGAGCCATTCAGGGTTATCGATCCCGGCAATGAAATCCACCTCCAACTGCGGATAGGCCAGCAAAGCCCGCATCGCGATCCACGATTGCCCGGCGGCGTCGAAACCACCGAAATTGACGATGACACGCTTGACCCTGGGCCGGATCTGGATCGGTTCACACTGGAATTCGTCACGCAGCAGAGCAAAATGCGGCCCGAGCAACGCTTGGCATTGGGCAGTGATCCAAGGCGCATAGGCCTGAGGCGTGCCGGAAAAATTCTGATCGAGCAGGACATCAACCGCATGGGGACGATTGGCCAGATCGTCGATGGCCATGATTCGCGGCGCAAACCGACGCGCGGCGGTTTCCCAGTCGGCGGCAAGACCGTAGTGATCGACAATCAGCCAGTCGAAGCGCTCTTGAGCGGGCAACGCCTGAGCCAGCGCGTCGATATCTTCCTGGCAAGGCAATAACGCCTCGATGTCGATACCCGATTGCTCATCGGCATAGTGCGCTGGCAAGGCATGAACGGTGTAACCCTGGGCCTGCAGGCGGCTCGACAAATGCCCCGGCAGCAGGCGGCAGGCGAAGCTCACTTGTGCCCCGCTGTTACGCAGCACATCAGCCAGAGCCGTGCACCGCGCAATATGACCGCTGCCAATATTGAGCGATGCGTCGGCACGAATCAGCACTCTCACCCTTCCAGCTCCCCGCTCGCCTTGAGCGCCGCGTAGAGAAACTCCGCACGGCGCCAGTCCTCCTCGCTGTCGATGTCCTGAACCAGATGGCGCGGCAGGATGATCGGCAGACTCAGGCCGGAGAACACCACGTCGCCGCGCAGCCAGGCGTTGCTACGCCCCCAATAGAATTGACCGGCATCCTGATACGCGGCCGGTAGATCCTGTGAGCGGGTTTCGCGGAACTGCGGATACATCGGTGCCAGCCCGCCGCCGGGCTCGACCAATAAAGCACGCTGCACCGGAAAGCCAAAACTGCACACTGGGAATGCGTAGGATTTTTCCGAAGAGGATTGCAGCATTTCCAACCCCTGGCGCAAGTAACGCGTTTGCAACAGCGGAGCTGTGGCATAGATGCAGCACACGTAATCGAAGCTCGATCCCTGATCTGCCAGCGCGCCTATTGCGTGCTGCATGACCGCGAGGGTGCCGGTAAACGCATCGGCCAGCTCGGCGGGACGCATGAACGGCACCTCGGCGCCATGGGCCAGGGCGATTTCGGCGATTTGCGCATCGTCAGTACTGACCATGACCCGATCAAATACGCCACTGGCCAGGGCCGCGCGAATCGACCAGACGATCATCGGCTGGCCATTGAACAGTTTGAGATTCTTGCGCGGGATACGCTGGCTGCCGCCCCGCGCCGGAATAATGGCTACCGCGCTCACGCACGTTTTTCCGGAAGAAACCCAGTAACGTCGTCGGCCGAAGACTGTGGGTCCCGGACCCAAAACTCTTCCTGTTCAGTCAATTCACGCATATCGGATTTCTACCATCAGTTCAGTGGGGGCCGAGCGTTACGCATTGCCGGTGGTGAGCAAACGCTGCAACTGCTCGATCACATAGTCCTGCTGGGTTTCGCTCATGGCCGGGAAGATCGGCAGGCTGATGGCTTGCGCGTAATAGCGCTCGGCCTCGGGGAAATCGCCTGCCTTGAACCCCAGCTCCCGGTAATACGGCTGCAAGTGGACGGGAATGTAGTGCAGGTTGACGCCGATCCCGGCTGCGCGCAAGGCTTCGAAAACCTCCCGATGGGTCAGGCTGAGGCGCTCGGCATGCAGGCGCACGACGTACAAATGCCAGGCCGATTCAGCCTCGGCCTGCGCGCCGGGCAAGGTCAGCGGCAGCCCGGCCAGTGCCGTTTGATAGCGAGCGGCCAGCGCGCGACGCCGGGCAATGAACGCATCAAGCTTGCTCAGTTGCGACACGCCCAACGCAGCTTGAATGTCGGTCATCCGGTAATTGAAGCCCAGCTCGACCTGCTGGTAATACCACGGGCCATGACTGGGCTCATCCATGTGCGCCGGGTCCCGGGTCATGCCATGGCTGCGCAAGCGGCGCAAGCGCTCGGCCAGCTCGGGACGATTGGTCATGACCATACCGCCCTCCCCGGTGGTGATGATTTTTACCGGATGAAAACTGAACACGGTCATCGCAGCAAACTCGCCGCAGCCCACCGGACGCCCGGCGTAAGCGGCGCCCACCGCGTGGGAAGCGTCCTCGATCACAGTGAACCCGTAGCGCGTGGCCAATTGATCAATGCTGCGCATGTCACAGCTCTGCCCGGAAAATGCCACGGCCACCAGAACCTTGGGTAATCGCCCGTCGCGCTCGGCGATTTCAAGCTTGCGCGCCAGCCTCTCGGCATCGAGATTCCAGGTCAGCGGATCGATGTCGACAAAGTCCACATCAGCGCCGCAATAGCGCCCGCAATTGGCCGAAGCGAGAAACGTATTGGGTGTCGTCCAGAGCCAGTCACCCGGCCCGAGATCCGCAGCCAGACAGGCAATGTGCAGCGCCGCCGTGGCATTGCACACCGCCACGGCAAAGCTGGCCTCGACCCGCGCGGCCATGGCGACTTCAAAGCGTTCCAGCGTCGGCCCCTGGGTCAGCCAGTCTGATTGCAGCACCTCGACCACCGCGTCGATATCGGCTTGATCAAGGCTCTGGCGACCATAGGGAATCATGGCTGAATGTCAGCGTGCAGTTCGCCGATCTGACCGACCGACAGGAAATGCGGGTTGATATCAGAGCGGTATTCGAAGGTGTCGGCCACGGCCCTGCCTTGCTCACCGGTAGCATCGAGGCTGAAATCCGCATCGACATTATTGAAGCGGATCGACGGCACGATGGTGTAATGATCGGCAAATTCCAGGGTCATGCGCGCGTCATCCAGCGGCACCATCAACTCGTGGAGTTTCTCACCAGGACGAATGCCGACATGTTTGTGCGGCAACTCGGCGGCCATGGCCTGGGCCAGATCGACGATACGAATCGACGGAATTTTCGGCACGAACACTTCGCCGCCATGCATGCGCGCAAAACTCTGCATCACGAAATCCACGCCGTGATCCAGGGTGATCCAGAAGCGGGTCATGCGCGGATCGGTGATCGGCAGTTCGGTGGCGCCACCGGCAATCAGCTTGTTGAAGAACGGCACGATCGAGCCCCGGGAACCGGCCACGTTGCCATAACGCACCACGGCAAAACGTGTCGGCTGATCCCCGGCAATGTTGTTGGCAGCGACGAACAATTTGTCGGAGAGCAACTTGGTTGCGCCGTACAGATTGATCGGGCTGGCCGCCTTGTCGGTGGACAGCGCAATCACGCTTTTCACGCCATTGGCGATGGCGGCGGCGATGATGTTCTCCGCGCCATTGACGTTGGTGCGGATGAATTCCGTCGGGTTGTACTCCGCAGCGGGCACATGCTTGAGCGCTGCGGCGTGGACCACGTAATCGATGCCACGCATGCCTTGCAGCAAGCGGTCGGCATCGCGCACGTCGCCAAGGAAAAACCGCATGCACGGCGCAGTGAATTCCTGCTGCATTTCGTACTGCTTGAGCTCATCCCGAGAGAACACCACCACCCGCTTGGGCTGATAGCGCTCAAGCAGGGTGCGGATGAACTGGCGGCCGAACGAGCCGGTGCCGCCGGAGATGAAAATGGATTTGCCGTTGAACATCCTTGAATCCTCTGACCTGTATCGAACTTATGCCAGCAGCTGCGACCAGTTGATACTGGTCGGGCGACCGAACTCGAAACCTTTACCGGCCAGGGTAAGGTTTTTGTTGTAGGCCAAGTCCTGCTCGAAAGCCTCAGGCCACTTGGCGCGCAGGGCGTCAAGTGCCTGGGGCGCATGGGGCTGCAGCCCCGGATGGATGACTTCGACCTGTGGCGTCCAGACAATCAGGAACCCGGCAGCGGCTATGCTCAAACACAGGTCCACATCGCTGAGCGACTCAGCGAAATCGCCTTCATCAAGCCCCCCCACCGCATCGAAAATCTCCTTGCGCACCATCAGGCAGGCATCGGAGACCGCAGAGTAATTCTGTTCCACGGCCAGGCGGAACATATAGCCCTCGGCATCACGTTGCTCACCGATGAAGGCTGAACCCACCCCACCATTCATGCCCAGGATCAAACCGGCCTGAGTAACCGAGCCTTGTTCATCAATAAGCTTGACACCGACGACACCTACCTCCAGACGCTGGGCCTGGTTGAGCAGGGACTCGATCCAGTTGGGATTGACCACTTCCGCCTCGGCGTCCAACAGGACCATATAGCTGCCCTTAGCTTCACGGGCGGCGGCATTGATCAGCGCTGAACGACTCAAGCCTTCGGCATTGCGCAGAATACGGATGGCGCTGCCTGCCGATTGCCGCTCGTCAAGCCAGCCGTTCATCTCGGCAGATTGGCTCTGGTTGTCGGCAATCAGGATTTCATACCGGGTATAGCGAGTACGTTGACCAATGCTGGCCAGACAACGCTGCAGTGCCTCGAGATTGTCCTGAGAACGAACGATGATGGATACCAGTGGGCGTTCACTGTGGCGGTAGTCGATCTGGTAGAGACCGGGCTTCTCAGACCTGACCTGCGCCTTGAAACCACGACGCGCGAGGTGGCGGATCAGCGCCTGACGCTCATGGGGGTTTTCGTCGAACGCCACAGCGGGGCAGATCAGCACCGGCTCATCCAGATGCGCCAGCCAGGCCATACCGCCCTCTTCGATGATTCGCAGCAGCAGGTCAAATTCCAGCGCCTTGCCACAGTCGGCGGAATAACCACCGGCGGCCTGCAACACATCGCGCCGGATCAACCAGTGACGCGCCATCAGACGCGGGACGCTTTGCAGCAAGTCCAGATTAA
The DNA here is from genome assembly GCF_001698815.1 of Pseudomonas syringae. Lineage (GTDB taxonomy): Bacteria > Pseudomonadota > Gammaproteobacteria > Pseudomonadales > Pseudomonadaceae > Aquipseudomonas > Aquipseudomonas syringae_A. The sequence continues at coordinate 65,902 of NZ_LGSI01000041.1, forward strand.
AACCCGGTCGAAATACATCGACCAGCGCACCATCGGCCTGACGCTGAATTTCGTCAACAGCCACGGCTCGGCATTCCGGCGCTGCCTGAAGCTCCAGACTGGCGCGAAGCAGACCGCTGGCAGTGAATTCATCGCCCGCTTCAAGCAGCAACATCCAGTCGCTGGACGACTGATTGACGATCAGGTTCAGCTTGTCGATGCAGTTACCCTGGGTCACCTTGACGAAGTGCAGAGTATTGCTCGGTTGGGTCGCGGCCGGCGGCTCTGCTGTTGTGAACACCACAATCTTGAAGGCCTTGCAGTGACCCTCGAGCAAGCTATCCAGAGTGATCTGCAAAGCGGCGACATCACCGTCGAGGTTCAACACCAGCAGACCGAACTGGGGGCCACCGTTTATGGCGAGCAGATTTTCGCTGATCATCCGCGCTTCGTTGCCGTCTGGATTGCGTGCGCCAAGCCACATAAGCAAACGACCTGATCGCGTGGCGTTAAACACTTTTCGATTGTCGGGATCAGGAAATGCATTAAGACGATCCTCGAATGCCCGTACCTTCCGTGCCTCGTCTACATCGCCCATGCGTTCCAGTTGACGTGCCAGGCGGCTGACCACCTCACGATTGAAAATATTGCAGTCCTGAGCCATCCATAACCGGTCAATAATACTCTCCGGCGTATCGTTATTGCGCGGTCGCATCAAATCCTGCTGGCGAGCCCAGACACCTTCAAGCCCTTCCATTTGCACACGACCGGCGGGCATGGCGTGCAGCATGAATTCATAGGTGCTCAACAAATCGAAAAACGGCTGGTTATAGAACGGCATTTCGACATATTGCCGCGCAGCGAAACGACGCTCGGGCTCCATCGTCTGGCTGGCCCAGCCAGATTCAATAATGATCTCGGCAGTCAGGCTGCGGCGGTTGCGCAGGCAATCGGCAAGCGCCTCGAAACTTTGCAGTACAAACTCGACGCCTTGCTGCGCATCCAACCCATCAATCTGGGTCGGCAATGCCGCCAGTACCCCGGCAAATCGCACCCGGTCGGCTACGGATTTGGGGTCGGTGAATGACAGTGTGTGATAAATCTCGGTGGAATGTTCCGACTTCCCGTAATTGATCTCCCGAACAACGTAGGGAATGGGCAGAATTCGAGCCTTGGCTCGGGCCAGCATGTACCAGGCGTGTCCAATTTCATTCCACTGGATGCTGGTCTGCTCGGGCATGGCGTCGTACCAATCGCGAATTAACGCGGTACGGTGAACGGCATAGAAAGGCGGAAGGTACTGACTCAGGAAATCCAGAATGCGATCCTGTGCGAGATCGCTGCCATAGTCTTCACAGACTTTCTTATCACGGCGGAAGTAGGTGACACCGCTCGGGCGAGCCAGGTACATCAGGCAATAACCGTGACACATGCCGTAATCCGCATTGCCCTCCAAAAAGCTCACGGACTGCTCCAGGGCCTGATGGACAATGAAGTCGTCATCAGCGGCGAAGACCATATAGGGGGTGGTGATCTGCTGCACGCCATAATCCAGCTTGGCCTGCATACCCCAGTAACCGAACTGCGGCAGGTGCTGATACTCCACGTTCTCGAACAGACCTGCCACACCCTCGGTGGGCAGGCTCGATGAGTCCAGCACAAGAATTTTGCAAGACAGAACGCCGTAATACTGCACTGCCCGGCGCAGAAATGCGGGGCGATTGTGGCTGATCAATACCACCGTGAGCAGATCGTCCAGATGTACAGCGTTTTCAGAATCGTACTTGCCTTGCATAATCTTCCCCACACAACCGGTAAATAATCTAGAAGCTCGACGTCGACGCGGCCGATGTTTAACGAATGCGACGCAGGTAGCCGTCTCTGGCAACCGTGATCAACAGCTTGTTATGTATCGCTTCGTCGATCACGAAATCCCTATTCTCTTTTAAGTAGGCCCGGACTGCGGTTTTCGGGTTATCGCCTTTGCCCCATGGCCGATCAGGAAAGGCATCATCAGCCATGTCTTCCACCACAGTGTCCATCACCACGCAATAGCTGCCGACCGAAACCAGCGGTGCGTAATAGTTCAGCTCTGCAAGCACATGCTCATGGGTGTGATTGGAGTCCAGAACCACGATGACTTTCTTGCCCGCCGCCGCGACACGTACCTGTTCGACTGTCGCCGGATCGATGCTAGACCCTTCGATCATGCGCACACGCTTGCTCATGGGATGGCTCTCGATGGCTTCACGGTTGTGCGCGCGAATGTCCCGGTCGATGCCCAGCACTTCCCCATGGCCCTGCAGTTCCAGCAGCGACGCGTAGTAAAGGATCGACCCGCCATGGGCGATGCCACATTCAATGACCAGATCTGGTTTGATCTGCCAGATGAGCTCCTGCATCGCCATCATGTCCTGTGGCAGCTGAATGATCGGCCGGCCCATCCATGAAAAGTGATAGGTGTATTTGTATTTGGCCGACTCGTTATAAAATTCTTGTGCCAGATTGCTGAGTGCCTGGTTCTGGCCCTGAGCGCTGACCTCCTCTTTGCATTCAGCTTCAAATACTTCTAATGCTGTCTTGTTCATATTCCGTTCTCTGTGAAGGAGGCTAATGACAAATCGATTACTTCAGCGCTCAAAAGTTGTTGCAGGCGTTGCCCGTCACCCCAGAACGCCAGAGGTTCATGGACTGAATAACCGTAGAACCCCAGATTCAATTTCATCGACACGCCACGCTCGCGCAGCCGCTGTTCAACCAGTGCTCTGACCGAAATCGGCTGACCGCTGCAGCAATTGATAACGCCTGAAAATTCGTGGCAATGCAGTAGCCCGGCGAGGTAGCCCGCGGCGACGTTGATTGGCAAGTAGTCGCGCAATTGATCACCGGCTGACATGTTGAACGAGTCCTCACCCGCATCGATTGCCCTGTCCAGGCTCGCCAGCAGGCTGTTCGTGTTCTGACCTTCGCCGTGCAGGTAAAATAGTCGAGCCCACTGCAGGGTGAATGGCTGCTCACGCTGAAGGCTTTCCAGGAACAGCCGTAGCGTGTTTTTGGCCAGGCCATATGGGTTTGCGGGCTGAGGAGTGACGCACTCGTCGAGAGCGCCATTTTGCATGCCGTATTCGAAACAGGTACCTGTGACCATCACTTGAGGCACACCGGCCTCAACCACACGCTTGATGAACGAATAGTCAGCAAACAGGTTGTGCTCAAAGTGAAACAGACCCTTGTAGTTCGGCAGGCCAGGCCAGGCCAGGTGCGCCATGGCATCGATACCTTGAGTCAGCGCCAGAACATCGAGCTCGGGCGAATGAACATCGGCAGCGATAAACTCCACATCTTCAAACCATGACATGCCCCGCGCAACGTCCAGACTGCGCGCCACGGCACGAACGCGACAGCCTCGCGCCAACAAGGCGCTGACCAGATGGCGCCCGACAAACCCGGTCGCGCCCGTCACTAATATCTGCATGCTGCTCACAGAATGCGCAGCTCGGGCACCGCGATCACGAAGCGCCCGCCCCATTCACGGATAGTCGCTTGCTGCGCGCTGACTTCGTTCAGCAGATTCCACGGCAGGACCAGCACATAGTCCGGCTTTTCCAGTTCGATGCGCTCGGGGCCTACCACCGGAATACGACTGCCCGGCAAGAACTTGCCCTGCTTGTGCGGGTTGGCATCCGCCACCCAGGCCAGCAGGTCCGGCTTGACCCCGGCATAGTTGAGCAAGGTATTGCCCTTGGCTGCCGCGCCGTAACCTACGACGCGCTTGCCTTCGGCCTTGGCCTGTAGCAGGAAACGCAGCAGTTCGTGTTTGATGCGTTCGGCGGCTGGCGCCAGGGTCGCGTAGAACTCGGGCCGGGTGACGCCAGCCAGCAATTCGGCGGCCAGTGCCTGCTGCACGGCGGGTTGCTGAGCGCGACGCGTACCGTCCGCACGTTGAACGAACACACGCAGCGAGCCACCGTGCGTCGGCAGGTGGCTGACATCAAAGATTTCCAGGCCATTGCGCTCGCACAACGTCTGCACTGCAGTCAGTGACAGGTAGGAATAGTGCTCGTGGTAAAGCGTGTCGAACTGCGCGCCCGCCATGAGCGCCAGCAGGTGCGGAAACTCGAAGGTGGCGACGCCCTCAGGCTTGAGCAACACCGCGAAGCCAGCCAGGAAATCGTTGATATCCGGCACATGGGCCAGCACGTTGTTGGCCGCCATGAGATCCGCTGCCCAGCCGTCTTCGACCAGCTGCAACGCGGTCTCGCGGCCAAAGAACAGTTCGCGTATCTCCAGGCCCTTTTCCCGCGCGGCCTTGGCGGTGCTGCGGGTGGGTTCGATGCCCAGACAAGGAATGCCGCGTTTTGCAACGTATTGCAGCAAGTAACCGTCATTGGCGGCGATTTCCACCACGCGACTCTCGGCAGTCAGGCCGAAGCGCTCGACCATGGTTGCCACATAGCGCTCGGCATGTTCCAGCCAGGTGCTGGAGAACGAGCTGAAGTAAGCATAATCGGCGTCGAACAGGCTTTCGGCGCTGGTGTAATCCTCGGTCTGGACCAGCCAGCAGCACTGGCAGACCTGGACTTTCAAAGGCACCCATTGCTCGGCGACTTCCAGCTGTTCCGGGCGCAGATACGCATTGGATGGCGGCGCAGTGCCGAGATCAATCAGCGGCAGATTCAAAAGGGTGCCGCAGCCGCGACAATTCATACGTGCACTCCGGAAAACTGGGAATCCAGCAGTGGATGGGACGCATCCCTTGCCGACAGATTTTTGACAGCCAACGGCCAGCCAATCGCCAGACGAGGGTCATGTACCGACAGACCGCCCTCATGCTCCGGCGCATAGTCAGCGCTGTGCAGATACAACAATTCGGCATCATCGGTCAGGGTCTGGAAGCCATGGGCGAACCCCGCCGGGAGCAGCAGGCTGCGGCCATCACCGGCACGCAGATGCTCGGCATGCCAGTGCAGAAAGGTTGGCGAATCCGCACGCAAATCAACCGCCACATCCCAGACTTCGCCGCGCAGGCAGGTAATCAGCTTGGCTTCCGGATGGTCGCCGTTCTGATAGTGCAGGCCCCGCACGCTGCCTTGCTCGCGCGTGCGGGAATGATTGATCTGGCGAATATGAAACGGCTGGTCAAAGCCGCTCAGGCTGCCCTCGCAGAACAACCGGGAAAAGTGCCCGCGAGTATCTTCGTGACGCTTGTGCTGCACGCTGAACAATCCCGGCAACGGCAATGCTTTCAACAGGAACTCGCTCACGGCTGCCCCCGATACAGGTTCAGCTGAGCCAGGGTCATCTCACGCATGTTCTGGCCGGATTTCCAGGCCAGGTGCCAATCCAGCGTATGTTCCAGGCATTGTTGCAGCGACCAGCGCGGCTTCCAGGCCAGTAGCTGATGGGCGCGACTGCTGTCCAGACGCAACAGGCCGGCTTCGTGCAGTTCGCTCGGTTCGATGCGCATGCCAGGCCCGCGAGGCCAGCGGCTGGCCAGCAACTGCACCACTTCCCCGACGCTGCACATATCGTTTTCGCCGGGGCCAAAGTTCCAGGCACCGGCAAATGCCGGCCCATGTTCGTACAAGCCGGCGGCCAGCAGCAGATAACCCGCCAGCGGTTCCAGGGCGTGCTGCCACGGGCGCACCGCCTGCGGGTAACGCAAGGTCACGGGTTCATTGGCCGACCAGGCCTTGAGTACATCCGGGATCAAGCGTTCCGGGGCGAAATCACCGCCGCCCAGCACGTTGCCCGCGCGCGCGGTCGCCAGCGCCAGGCCGTGTTCGGCATACCGATCCGCAGCGAAGAACGACGCCGCGTATGACTGGGCCAGCAACTCGCAGCAAGCCTTGCTGCTGCTGTAGGGATCATGCCCGCCCAGGGGTTCATTCTCACGATAAGGCCAGAGCCATTCCTGATTGGCGTAGACCTTGTCGGTGGTTACCAGAACACAGGCGCGCACGCCGCCGATCTGGCGAATGGCTTCGAGCAGATTGAGCGTGCCCATGACATTGCTGGAATAGGTGCCCAGCGGATCGCGATAGCCTTCGCGCACCAATGGCTGGGCCGCCAGATGCAGGACAATCTCCGGACGCGTCTCGGCGATCAGCTCCAGCAAGGCGCCAAGATCACGCAGGTCGCCGCGTTGATCGTTGATGCCGTCGGCCACGCCCGCCAGTTCGAACAGGCTGGGTTCGGTGGAGGGTGCCAGGGCAAAACCACTGACCTCGGCGCCCAGGCTTTGCAGCCATAGCGTCAACCAACTGCCTTTGAATCCGGTGTGGCCAGTGAGCAATACCCGCTTGCCACTCCAGAATTGCGAACTCAGGCCCACTGCTTCCACGGGGCCTCCCCGCTCTGCCACAGTTGTTCGAGGTAATTCTTGTCGCGCAGGGTGTCCATCGGATGCCAGAAACCGTCGTGCTGGAACGCAGCCAGCTCGCCGCGATCCGCCAGCCCCATCAAAGGTTCGGCTTCCCAGACGGTTCCGTCGTCGGGGATCAGCGACAGCACTTTGGGCGACAACACAAAGAAACCACCATTGATCCAGCCACCGTCGCCACGGGGTTTTTCCGTGAAACCGCGAACCAGATCGCCATCGCGCTCCAGTGCGCCGTAGCGACCCGGAGGCTGCACGGCGGTGACCGTGGCCAATTGTTTATGGGACAGATGAAAGTCCACCAGCGCACTGATATTGAGATCGGAAACGCCATCGCCGTAGGTGAAGCAGAACGCTTCTTCGTCCTGTACGTAGCGACTGGCCCGGCGCAAACGGCCACCGGTCATGGTGTCTTCGCCGGTATCGATCAAGGTGACGCGCCACGGCTCGCTGTAGTTCTGATGCACGTCCATGCGGTTGTTGCACATGTCGAAGGTGACGTCAGAGGTGTGCAGGAAGTAGTTGGCGAAAAAGTCCTTGATCGCGTAGCCCTTGTAGCCAAGGCAAATCACGAAGTCATGGATACCATGAGCCGAATACTGCTTCATGATGTGCCAAAGAATTGGCTTGCCGCCGATCTCGATCATCGGCTTGGGCTTGAGGTGCGATTCCTCACTGATCCTTGTGCCCAGGCCACCGGCCAGAATTACTGCCTTCATCTCGTCCCCTCTTCTACTTCACAGGGCTCAACCAAGCTTTTCGGGGCTTTGCAGGCCAGCTGAATAAACCGTCAGCACCACAAACATGCATCTTCCAGAAACGCCGGAAGTACACCTTTTATGGCGATTGAGAGGGGACTTGCAGGAAACGCGCCAGCTCGGATCGCCCGGGCCGGCGTGGTGATCAGTCAGCGATAAGCATCAATTGGCCAGCCAGCCATGTTCCCAGGCGCTGAGGTTGTTGCCGCTGAGCATGTAATCGCGCAGCACCATTTCGCGTAGTTGGTCGCCCATCTTATAGCTGGCCTCGGGATCGGCCAGATGCATACGGATCGCGGCGAGCCACTCTTGAGTGCTGTTGCCCACTACTCGCGTACAAGGCAGGTACCCGCGGTAAGCGGCGGTGTCGGTACAGATCACAGGGTAGCCGCAAGCGCCGTACTCCAGCAGACGCAGATTGCTTTTACATTCGTTGAAGATGTGAAACTCCAGCGGCGCCAGGGCGAGGTCCAGGTTCAGGCTGGCGAGTTTGGCCGGATAGGCGTCCAGACCGGTTATTCCATGAAACTCATGCAGGTAAGGCCGCAAGTCCTCAGGACACATACCAAAAAACACCCAATCGACTTCATCGGCCAACTCCTTTACGACCTCGGCGATGATCGCCAGATCGCCATGGTGACTGGTGCCACCGCCCCAGCCGATTCGTGGCTTGGTAGAGACTCGCCGCTGGCTGGTCACGCCTTTCCAGAGATGAGGCGCCAGCATGTTGGGGACCACGCGGATATCATGGTGCATGCTCGAAAGAGCGTCGGCCAGCGGCTGCGTCGAAACCACTACCCGATCGCACATACTGATACCGCGCCGCACCATGCGCTCCATTTCATCACTGGCTGGCTTATTGCGCGTATGCGCATTTTTCTTCGGCGCACTGATGACATAGTCGTCGAGTTCGTAAATGCGCCGCGCCTGTGAATAAGTCTTGAGCGGAATCATTTCGTCAATAGACGCTGCGGCATAGCGGCATTGCAGAATCACTACGTCAGGTGCCTGACGCTCAAACTCGATAATGGAAGGCATATCATAAAAAATACGGCCCACCGCGCGTCCTGCCGCTTCCAGCTCGATTAAAGGCTGAGTCACCCGATAATGCCCCACGGCCGACGTATTGACAGGCAATGCAGCGATCATCGGTAGCTGCCGGCGCAGAAACGGGCTCCAGCCGGTATTGAGTCCTGGTTCAAGGGTGAAACTGGCCCCACTTACTTTACTGAGAGAAAGGTTGGCGTTGTAGGCCGGGTCCCTGGCGATGATTGGGAGCCAGCGTTTGAAATAAACCTCCTGCTCCCTGGCTGTCTTCGCCTGGAACTCGGCGTCAGCAGGCTCGACTGGCTGGCTGCCCAGGGCCAGAAGCGCATAGGGCGTCCAAACCACCAGATAACCGAGTTGGCGAGTGCGTAAACACAGATCAATCGCGCTCAGACTGGTGTGGTAACTTTGTTCGTCCAGACCGCCCAGGTCATCGAATACTTGCTTGCGCACCATGAGGCAATCGGAGCCGACAGCGCTGAAGTTCTGAACTACCTGCAAACGATGCATATAACCTGAAGCGTGCATGGCATCGCCATAAAACGGCGTGCCCGCTGTGCCGCGCAGCCCCAGCACCATGCCCGCATGCAGGATGTAACCATTCGGGCTGAACAACTTCGCCCCCACCACTGCAACTTCCGGGCGCTGCCCATGATTGAGCATCTCGTCCAGCCAGTCCTGGTCAGTGACCACTGCAAGGGGATTGAGCATCAACAAGTAGTCGCCATTTGCTTGGCCTGCGGCGAAGTTAAACAGTGCAGCCGTATTGCCTTGCTCAGCAAATGTCAGCACCCGTAGCCTGTCGCTGCCCAACTGTGCCATGCCGCGTAGCCAGGTCAGGGTGTCGGACCGCTCGCTGCCATTGTCTACCAGTAACAGTTCGTACTCGCTGTAGCTGGTTTTCTCCAGCAAGCTTTCGACACAGCGCTGCACTGCGGCAAGTTGGTCATGGAAGGAAATGATGATTGATACCAACGGACGGATTGAATGCTCGTAATCCACCCGATTGATCAACTCGAAACTACCCTGCCGAATTTCATGGGCGAGGCCCATACGCTGCAGATGCGCCCCAAGCACTGCCGGGTTCTGCTCGATAACCTCCGGCGTGGCCAGCCATTTGGCAAGGGTTAGCGCCGATTCAACGAGAATCTCGTCAATGTGTTCAATAACCTGAGTACCCTGGCTCTCAACCAGTCGCCAGAGCAGATCAAGGGGGGCCAACTCACCAAAAGTGGCATCAAAACCCCCGGTCTGCAGGAACTGACGGCGCTCGAAAGCCAACGCACGTCCGACATAGGGGTAACTGCGTAGCAGGTCCAGGTTGAAATCAGGCTTGAAGGCCGGGTCTATGGACTCACCGTCACGCATCCCGCCTTCGTCGCTGTAAAAGCACAGTGCTTCGGGAAACGCGGCAATCCGTTCAGCCAAGATCAGCAACGCCGTGTCGCGCAACTTGTCGCCAGCATGCAGCACGTAGAACCAGTCACAGACCTCTATCTGCGCCAGAACTTCAGTAAGCTGTTGCTGCCAGTTTTTCTGAAGCGGCAGACGTAATACCCGCTCATCCAGCACGCACTCAGTGCAATCGGCGCAGAGCAAGATAATCATTTCAGGTGCGTAGACCTGCTCGGCAAGGCTGTCAAGTGTTGCCTGCACACCGACGCGATCCATCAGGTCATCAATTACAACGGGGACAACCTTCGTTCGTACCGGCCAGCTTTCCAGATCATCGGGCAGCCGTTTTTGCTGGTCAGCCGATAACGTACGACACGCCAGCCATTGCCGATAGAGCTCGGCAAAACTATGACTATCGACACCGACTTTGCGGGCCAATGTCGCTTGTTTGGTCCCCAGTATTCGCCCCACCGCCAGCTCTTCCCAACAACGTGGCGACTCAGTGGCACGAGACCAGGGCAGATAACGAACCCAGCCGGAAGCGGGCGCTGCTTCGCCACTACGCGCCTCAAGCATCTGACGCAGCCATTGGCGCTCCTCTTGCTTGGCATCAAGCATCGGTTGCTGCTCACTCAACCGTCCGGCATAGAGACGCTCGACACTGAGAATGTCATTGAACACGGTCAGGTTGCCGCGCCGAAACAAGCAGACGTACAGCGCAAAATCGAGCGTAGCTACGAAGCAGTGCCCCGGCTGAGTCAATGCCGGCAACAACTCGGCGACGTCGGCGCGCCGAAAAAGCGCGTTACTGAAACCTCCCAGAAAATTGGCGGGGAAGCTCTCGAGGATCGCCAGCAAATCATCCCCTTTGAAAACCGCACTGGTGGGTGCCAACGCACTGTTTTCCAGGCGGGAGGGCAATTGAAGGTTGTCGGCATCCCAAAACAGACGTTGGGCAAGTACCAGCCTCACATCATCTTGCCCCACGAAGCCGTTGAGCTGAGTGGCAATGCAGGCTGGAAACAACTGATCGTCGTCACACAGGAACTTGATGAAATCTCCCTGTGCCTCCTCCACGCAAGCCAGGAGATTACCGACCAACCCCAAGTGCCCGGCATTACGCACATAACGCAGGTCGCAGCGGGTGCTGTCGCGGTAAGCATCGAAAATTGCCTTGATCTGGTCGTCATGGCTGTCGTCGCAGACAATGATTTCAAGATTCGAATAAGTCTGGCTGATGGCACTGGCAAGGGCGGCGCCAAAAAAACGCGGATTAAAAGCGGGGATGACAATACTGACGAGGGGAACTGAATTCACAAGGCGTACTCGCAAGCAGCGGGCACTGTCGCTACAAGACAACGCCCATTAACCGCTGGTAGAAAGACAACTGGGGCTCGACATGCGCGCGTCCTTGCGGCCAGTCGATTAAAGCTTGCTGAACAGATTCAATTGCGAAACCCGAGTGAAGACTAGCTGCGAAGCGGTGAGCATGGTTTGCTGCATGGTCAGACGGCCAATAGCATCTACCGGATCGGAATCGACAATTTTGCCCTGCTCGACCGTGTTATTGCCCTGCAGCAGGTCGTTGGTAGTGCCTTGAGATTCGGTCGCGGCCTTTCTGGCGCCCCCTTCGGAAATGGCGTTGGAAACCCTTTCGTCGCCACTTTTGATGTTGCCCAGCGCAGAATCCAGGGCTGCCTGCAATTTCTGGGTAGCAACCGGGTCGCCATCGGCCGGCGTGGTGAGGGCGGTGATCGCTGAGTTCAACGTGTTGAGCACGTTCTGGGTCTGTTGAGTGCCGCCATTGACCACAAACGTATCGCCCACGACTGGCGTACCACTGACGGTAAAACTGATCCCCGAGGAACTCGTCGCCGGTGTACCAATAGTACCGCTGGAAATCTTGGTAGACGTGCTGGTTAGCGGCGATGCGTACAGATCGTATTCGGTGTCGCTGGTGAACTTGATGATCGCCCCGCCAGCCGGGAAGCTATTGTTGTAGTCCGCCAGATCCTGCGCCGACGTGCCGACCGCTGCAGCGGTGATCACCGCCGCCGATGCATTGCCTGGGCTGCGCGTGGTGCTGATTTTATCCGGCGTGGTGGTCAGGGCGAACTCACGACCGGCCAATGCCGCATCGGCAGCAGCAGTCGTCGCACGCTCGGCAGTCGTCAGGTTGACGTTCAATGACAGGTCAACACCGCGAAAGCTGATCGTTTGGGTGGAGGCATCGGCCGAGGAGAAGACTCCTGAACTACCGGCATCGGCAGTGACATCAACGTCATTGGCATCGGTGATTTTGTACTCGGTACTGCTCACGAACGTCAGCTTGTAAGGCTGACCACTGACGTATTCAGAGTTGTACTTGGATGCTGTAGTGACGACACCTCCCGACAGACTGATCTTGCCGTCATCTGTAGCCGGTGATGTCAGGGTGGCGGAGGTACGCGTGGTATTCACTGCGGTTTCAAATGCATCCCAGCCGGTGGTGTTGCTGGCAATGCTCAGGCCATCACCAATGGCGAGTTTGATCAGTGTCTGATCACCGTTGTAAGAGTAGCTGCCGTCAGAATTCTGCGAGTACGGCGGTGTACCGCTCTTGGATCCGGAAAACAGATATTGGCCATCAGCACCCTTGCTGTTCATCAGACTCAGAATCTGCTTCTGCAACTCTTCGAGTTCATCGGCCGAGGCTTGGCGGTCCTTGTCGGTGTAGGTCCCGTTACCGGCCGAAACCAGCAATTCCGAAACCCTCTGCAAAGCGTCGCCGATGCTGTCCAGCGCAGTTTCAGACTTCGCAACACTGGTGTCGACCGTACTAATGTTGGACTTGTACTGGGTCAGCATTGCGTTTTGCTGGGCCAGTTGCAGCACACGTGCGGCACCAACGGGATCATCGGCAGCGGAATTAAGCTTGATTTGACTGGCCACTTCTTCGCCAGTCTTAATGACGTTGGCATAGGTCCGGGTGTAGTTTGCGGAGCTGGTTTCGTAAAACTGGGCAGTTGAAATACGCATGAATTACGACTCCTTAAAGACTGTTGATCAGCGTGCTGAAAATGGCTTGCGCAGCCTTGATGATCTGCGACGAAGCGGTGTAGTACTGCTGATATTTGACCAGGTTGGCGGCTTCTTCATCGAGAGACACACCTGAGACTGCGTCACGAGCGCTTTTGGACTGGGTCACCAGAGCCCCCGTAGAAGTAACGTCCGTTTTACCTTGCGCAGCGTAAATACCGACCTCAGAAACCAGGGCACCGTAGGCACCGGACAGGCTGAGGCCTGTCTCCCCACTCACGCCCACTGTTTCCTTGGTCTGCAGGTCCAGGGTCTTGATGGCATTGCGGTTGTCCGCCGAACCTGCACCTGTCAACGCAATGTTGAAGGTATCCTTGTTGGCGGGCGCACCAGAGATCGTCATTTCAAACGAATACTCCTGCGCGGCGCCTGTGGAGTCTTCATAGCCCACCTTCAGGCTCAGCAAGTTACTCTGCCCCGGTACGATGGTTCCGGTTACAGCGGTGCCGGTCTTGTCCAGCACCGCATTGCCCTGTGCATCGAGCAACTGATAGCTTTGCGAGCCATCGACCACCGCTCCGAACAACAACTTCAGTGGTGCGCTGTCTGTAATGCCATTACGCAGATCAGTCGTGCCGGCTGTGTCGTATATGTCAGCAACGGTGGTCAGCGTCGGCTGCGTGAACCCGCCTGAACCCGAGTTACTGGCTCCTTCCGTTGCGGTCAGCGGCGCAGCGGCTGCTAAATCCTTGGGATCGCTGATAACCGTCGATAAGGCTGCAGCGGCATTGCGCGTTGGGGTCAGGGTGAACGTGTCACCCGCGGCAACCGGGTTGCCATTGAGGCTTACCGTGAACCCCTCAAACTCGGTGGCCGGATCATCGTCCAGGTTGCCAGCACCGAGGCTAGTGCCGTCGGGCAGACGGCGAACAGTAAAGTTTTTGTCGTCGGTGAACGTTACCGAATAGTCGCTGGCGGTCAGCTTGCTCGTATCGGTAATCGTGACATCCAGATTGCCGGAGCCTGCGCTGTTGCCAGTCTTGCCAATGCTGCGTTGAGATATCTGGCTTGCATCATTGATGCTGTTGAACAAGTTACTGCCGAACTTACCATTACTGTCGACACCCTGATTCAGCTGGCTGTTGACCTGATCAGACAGCACCAGCGCCACGCGGCCCAGCTCGTTGATGGCAGGCGTCATGACTTCAGTACGGTAGCGCAATAGGCCGCCGATGCTACCGCCGGCGAGCACCGAGGTCACATCCGTGGTCGTGGAACCCGAGGCTATTTTGATGCTGTACTGTGCTGGATCGGCGGCGCTTGGAACGGCAGTCATCGCATTGGCGGTGCTACCGTTTACCAACGCCTGACCAGTACCGATGTAGACGTCATAATTGCCGTTGTTTTCAACCACCTTGGCGCCGACCAGTTCGTTGAGCTGGCGGACGGATTCACTGCGCGCATCAAGCAGGCTGTTCGGCGTGGCGCCGGTCGCAGCACTGGAGGTGATTTGCTGATTGAGCTTGGCAATCGAAGACGACAGGTTGTTGACCTGATCGGCCAGCGTCGCCAGTTGGGTATTGATGGTTGAACTCTGGGTGTTCAGCTGCGCCGCGATGGAGTTGAATCGCGCGCTGAGCGCTGACGCTTGCTGCAGAAACAACGAACGCGCAGTCGTGTCGGTTGCCGAGGTCGAGACCCCTTGCAGATTGGTAAAAAACGACGCAAGGGCTGGTGAAATGCCAGTCGCAGTGTCGGACAGCAGCGTATCGGTCTTGCTCGCCTGAGCCGAATAAGCGGTCGCATCGGCGCCCAGTGCTGTACTGGTTTGCAATTGGGTATCGAGATAGCTGTTATAGATCCGGCGCACGTCGGACAGCGTCGTACCGGAGCCGATATAACCGGCGCCCAGATTCTGCTGCGCCGAAGCGGTGGTCATGACCTGCTGTCGCGAGTAACCGGCGGTATCCACGTTTGCCGTGTTATTACCGATGGTGTTCATCGCGGCACTGCTTGCGGTCAGCCCTGAGAGCCCAATTGAAATCAGTGACATGGTTCAAACCTTATAAAGTAGTGGAAGAGCCCGTTGCGGCTGCGTAAGTCTGGTAACTCTTCATCTGCTTGGCGATTTGCGAAATCTTGCTGGCGTAGTCCGGGTCAGTGGCATATCCAGCCTTCTGCAACTCTTTGACAAACTGTTCCGGGTTATCGGCCGAATTCACGACTTCTTTATAGCGATCGTTGTTCTGCAACAGGCTGACCAGGTCGTGAAAACTGTCGGCGTAGGACGAATAGGAACGGAAGTCCGCGGTTTCCTTGACCATCTTTCCGTCACGGAACTCGCTGGTGATTGCCCGTGCTTCCGGGCCTTTCCAGCTGCCTTGCGCCTTGATGCCAAACAGGTTGTGACTGCTGCTGCCATCTTGCTGACGCATGATGGATTTGCCCCAACCGGTTTCCAGCGCCGCCTGGGCAACCAGCACCGTTGGATCGATGCCGATACGGGCTGCGGCCTCCTTGGCCAGTGGCAACATGGTTGCCACAAACTGATCGGCGTTGCTAAACGCCCGCTTGGCCGGAGCCAGTGGTGGCTGCGCCATGCTGCGCACATAACTGGGCGTTGCCGGTGCGAAATTGGGGTCCAGCGTCCAGTCGCCATTGCCTTTGCCGACAACACTGCTGCCAGCGACATTGGCAGCCGTGCGCGCGGTGGGCGACAAGGCATTGGCAGTGTTCGGAACAATGCCGGCCAACAGCCGATCCGTCAGTTTGGTCGGCAGCGACAGACGACGCGCATTGAGCATCGCCATGTCGTTGCGCCCTTCGCCGGTGGCCGCCGCTGCAGCTGCCGCCTGATCCGCCGCAGCCGAACGCGTGGCCCATAGCGGACGCTGATAAACGCTGGTGGCCAATGCGGTCTTGACAGGCGCGACCGCACCATCAGCCGTCGCGGTGTCCGCAGTCACTGGCGGCACGCTCTTGTTCTTCGACAGCTGCCGCATCAACACGTCCTGCAGGCCAATACCGCCGCCTTTGGTGGACATGGAAACCGCCAGTTGCTGGTCGTACATGTCCTGGTACTGACGCGTTGCCGCGGTGTTCATCGGGTTGTCTTTGGCCAACACTTCGTTGGCTGAACGCATGGCCTTGAGCATCTGACTGACGAACAGCGATTCGAACTCCTGAGCCACCTTTTTCAGGTTGCCCTCGCTGTTCTTGTCACCGTTTTTCATCGAATTCAGACGATTGAGGTCGGTGTAGGCCCCTGAATCGCTGGCCGAGGAAATCGGACTCTTAGGCATATCCATGCGCAGTTCCTCAGATCACGATCAGGTCGGCTTGCAACGCGCCGGCCTGCTTCAATGCTTCGAGAATGGCCATCAAGTCGCCGGGCGCAGCGCCCACCTGGTTAACCGCGCGAACGATTTCATCCAGCGTGGTGCCAGGGCCGAACTTGAACATCGGGTGCAGCTCTTGTTGCGCGTTGATCTTCGAGCGCGGCACGACCACGGTCTGACCACCGGACAAAGCGCCCGGCTGGCTGACAATCGGGTCTTCGGTGATGGTCACGGTCAGGCTGCCGTGGGTCACGGCGGCGGGCGATACTTTGACGTTCTGGCCGATGACGATGGTGCCGGTCCGGGAATTGATGATGACTTTGGCGGAGGTCTGACCCGGATCGATTTCAAGGTTTTCCAGCACCGACAGGTAATCCACGCGCTGGCTCGGATCGAGCGGCGCAGTCACCCGCACCGAACCGCCGTCCAATGCCTGGGCAACACCCGGCCCGAGCAGATCGTTGATCTTGTCGACCACGCGCTTGGCGGTGGTGAAGTCGGAACGGTTCAGGTTCAGGGTCAGGGTATTGCCCTGATTGAAACCGCTTGGCACGGCACGTTCTACCGATGCACCACCCGGAATTCGCCCGGACGACGGAACGTTGACAGTAATCTTCGAGCCGTCACGACCCTCGGCGTCGAAGCCGCCCACCACCAGGTTGCCCTGGGCAATGGCGTAGACGTTGCCGTCGACACCTTTCATGGGCGTCATCAGCAACGCGCCGCCGCGCAGGCTTTTCGAGTTACCGATGGACGAGACGGTGATGTCGACCATCTGACCCGGCTTGGCGAACGGCGGCAGATCGGCATACACCGCCACGGCGGCAACGTTCTTCAACTGCACCGTACCGGAACCGGTCGGCACCTTGATGCCGAACTGCGCCAGCATGTTGTTGAAGGTCTGCAGCGTGAACGGCGTCTGTGTGGTCTGGTCACCGGTACCGTTGAGGCCGACTACCAGACCGTAGCCGATCAATTGGTTGGTCCGCACGCCGGAAATACTGGCGATGTCCTTCAAACGTTCGGCGTGTACACCGAATGTGGCGGACAACAGCAGTGCGACCGCTATCAGTTGCTTGAGCTTGATCATGTCTATCCCGCTATCAGAAAGGGAACAACGGGCTGAGGAAGAACCGATCGAACCACCCCGGCTGACTGGAATCGGCGAACGAACCGGTACCTGAATACGTAATGCGCGCATCTGCCACACGAGTGGAGGAAACGGTGTTGTCGGTGGCGATATCGTCGGCGCGGATCAGGCCTGCAATGCGCACCAGTTCGTCGCCGGTGTTCAGGGTCATCCACTTCTCACCACGTACCGCCAGGATGCCGTTGGGCATCACATCGGCGACAGTCACGGTGACCGAACCGGTCAGGCTATTGCTCTGCGCAGCTTTCCCGTCACCTTTGGTGGTACGGTTGCCGGTATAACCCGCATTCAGGCTCAGATCGCCGCTGCCCAGCGGGTTGTTGGTGCTCAGACCGGCACCGAACAACGAGGTCAGGCCAATGCTGTTACTGCTGTCCTTAGTGATCCCGGAACTGGCCGCCTTGCTCGCCGCCATCCGCTCGGACAAGGTGATGGTGATGATGTCACCCACCCTGTAAGCCTTGCGGTCGCCATACATGTTCTGCTCGAAACCCGCTTGATAGATCGAACCGTTGTTCGCCGCAGCAGGCAACGGCGTGCGCGGCAACACCGGCGCGTAATAAGGGTCATTAGGCTTGGCAGCCGGGGCAACGCAACCCGTCAGTAGCGCGATTCCACAGAATGGAACGACTAACAGAGAAAGCCGCAGAACAGGAAGCCGTTTCATGACACTTAAACCTCGCGGTGTAGCAGACGCTTAATCAGGCGCCCTATCGGATTGAGCAGGTGGTGCAGCAGGCCGGACAGATCCATCAAGGCCTTACAGGTTTTGCGTGATGTTCTGCAGCATCTGGTCAGCAGTCGAGATCACCTTGGAGTTCATCTCGTAGGCGCGTTGGGTGGTGATCATGTTGACCAGCTCCTCAACCGTGCTGACGTTGGAGTTTTCCAGGGTGTTCTGCAGAACCGGGCCCAGACCGTTCAGGCCAGGCGTACCGACTTGCGGTGCGCCGCTGGAAGCCGTTTCCAGGAACAGGTTGCCGCCCTGCGCCTGGAGACCGGCCGGGTTGATGAAGTCAGATGTCTGGATGTTGCCGATAACCTGGGGCGTAGCAACGGCGCCCGCAAGTGTGATCGACACCGTACCGTCCTGCCCGACCGTGAAGGTCTGAGCGTTCTGCGGCACGACAATCGCAGGCTCGAGGGCGTAGCCGTTGGAGGTCACGATCTGGCCGGTGGAGTCCAGGTGAAAGGTCCCGTCGCGGCTGTAGGCGATGGTGCCATCAGGCTGCATGACCTGGAAAAACCCACGACCGTTTACAGCCAGGTCGAGCGGGTTATTGGTGGTTTGCAGGCTGCCAGCAGTGAAGTTCTTCTGGGTGCCAACGATCCGCACACCGGTACCCAATTGCAGACCGGACGGCAATTCGCTGTCCTGGGTCGACTGAGCGCCTGGCTGGCGTTTGATCTGATAAAGCAGGTCCTGAAACTCGGCGCGATCACTTTTGAAACCGGTGGTCGACACGTTGGCCAGGTTGTTGGAGATGGTCGTCAGGTTAGTGTCCTGGGCGGCCAGACCGGTTTTGGCGACATATAGTGCAGGAAGCATTGTTTCTCTCCTCGTGCGTCGGATTATCGACGCAAGCTGTCAATGGTTAGACCATCTGCAAGACGCGAGCCATGGACTCGTCGTTGGTCTCGGCGGTCTTCATCATCTTGACGTGCAGTTCAAACTGACGGGACAAGGTCAGCACCGAAGTCATCTCTTCAACGGCGTTGACGTTGCTCGCCTGCAGGAAACCTGACTCGACCTGAACGGTGGCATCTGCCGGAGCGGCAGCCCCGCTCTTGGTGTGCATCAGGCCGTCAGGGCCTTTTTCCATGTTCTTGATGTCTGGCCGGACCAGCTTGATGCGGTCGATCTGCGCCATCACTGTCGGCGTTTCACCCAGGGAGCGAACGCTGATCGTGCCGTCGGCGCCGATCTCGATCTGCTGCTGAGGCGGCACGGCAATAGGACCGCCGTTGCCCATAACCGGCAAACCGCTGCCATCACGCAACACGCCGAGGGCATCGATGTTCATGCTGGAAGTGCGGGTGTAAGCCTCGCCACCGTCAGGTGTCTGTACGGCAATCCAGCCATCGCCCTTGACGGCAACGTCGAGGTCGCGGCCAGTGTCGATCATTGCGCCGCCACTGAAGTCAGTCCCGGGACGCTCGCTCATGGCGTAGGCACGCGACGGCTGAACCTCACCAAACACCGGCATCGAACGCGCCTGCTCAAGGTCACGCTGGAAACCGTTGGTAGAGACGTTTGCCAGGTTGTTGGCATGAGCCTTTTGCGCAATGGCGTTTTCGGATGCGCCACTCATTGCGACGTAAAGCAACTTGTCCACAGTCTTCCTCCTCTGACAGACGCTTGCCGCCTGTAGCTGTTCTGATAGGGACAAAGCAATTATCGAACCAACTTGTCAGGCCGGGTACAAAGCACTGATTCGCCAGCAATATCGGGCGCAGGCGCTACCCCCGGCGAAATTCGCTCTGCCGACGCGGCGGCAGACTGCCGCATTTGGCCAAAACCACCGGAGGCGCCGCCAAAAAAACTTCGTTGAACCGCCGACATCGCAGCCATGAAATTTCCTCGCATACACCCGCGCAGTGATAGGCTTGATCGCAGCGCACTCTTCAGCGCAGCAGGTACCTCATGAACAGCCGCATTGGTTTCACTCTGATCATCGCAACGCTGCTGGTGCTGGGCCCAATGAGCGTCCAGGCTCAGACCGCCCGCTATTACAAATGGCAAGGTGCGGACCGCGTGGTCTGCGCGCAAACCAGCCCCGGAAAGGGCTGGACTCGCTTGCACGGCGCATTCATCAAATCGGATTGCTCGATCTGATTGCGGCAGGGCTCATCGCACATTCATCAAGTGGATTGAATCAAGGTTTGCAGCAACGTGACCTCCGTCGAGATCGCCTTGGAGTTCGCCTGATACGCCGTCTGCGCCTGAATCAACTCGATCAGTTCGTCGCTGAGTTCGACGTTTGAACCCTCCAGCGCCCCGCCGATGATATTGCCCAGCGTACCCACCCCGGCCGTGCCGTAATTGGCGATCCCGGATGCATTGGTTGCAGTCCAGCGCGAATCGCTTTGCGGTTGCAAACCCTGTTCGTTGGCAAAACTGGCAAGCATGACCTGGCCGATATTGCGGGTCAGCCCGTTACTGAACGAGGCCCGCAGAGTGCCGTCGCGTTCGAGGTTGAGGCCCATCAATCCGCCTGCGGCGTGACCATCGACCTGTGGCGAAGTCCGCGCCGTTGCAGCGCTGTATTGGCTGAGCCTGCTCATATCGAGGGTGATGCCGCCTGCGCCAGCAACCGCGCCATTGGACATCCATTCCTCACGACTGGTCCCTCGATCCCGCACCTTGGCCGGCACCCAGCCTTGCAGTTGAAGCTTGCCGTCGCCGCTGGCCGTCAACCCCGGAGAACCGGTGATCGATCGCAATGATCCGTCGGTGTTGAACACGATATTTGCCGTCAGGGGCTGTTTCGAGCCAGGGTCCATGGGATTGCGGTCGTTGACCAGCAATTGCATCTGCCAACTGTTCACGCCGTCCTTGATGAAATACTGCTTGAGTTCGTGCTTGTTGCCCTGGCTGTCGAAGATGCCAGTGGGGAAGGTGTTGTTGTAGGTCTTGATATCGGACGCATCGAACACCGGAACGGGACGCGCCATTACCGGATCATTATCGTCCAGCGCACTGAGCGCGCCATCCTCCAAAGACAGGGATACAGCGCCATTATTTGGCGCAGGGCTGGCACTCCATGAACCACCTGTTTGTTGCGCGGGCTTCCAGCCAATCAATGTGAACTCCGTATCAGAGAGCTTTCTGATATGTTCGGTATTGCCGGAATATTTGATTGTCCCATCCGCTGCTTTATTTAAAGTGACGTGCAGCGCGCTGGTACTGGAAGGAACAACCGGATTGCGACCATCGATCAATACATACATTGACCATTGATCGTCGTCCGTCCTGACGAAATATTGGCTGAGTTGATGATCAGCGGGCGGTATAGCACCGGCTCCTTTATCCTGAATAGTTGTTTGCGTCATTTTGGTATAGGTCGCCGCATCCCCTGCATCAAACTTTGCTAGCGCTGCCAATGATTGCGATGAAGCGTTCAGGTTGATCGTGTCCGAGATCTGCGTCGTGAACCTGGGGGCCATGGCCGAAGTATCGATCCTCAGATCGGTACGCACCCCATCAATAATCTCGCCCTTCTCATTGGCTGCATAGCCTTGCAAGCGCCCGCCTTCGCTGTCCACAACAAAATCCTCGGCGTCCTTCAAGAAAGCCCCGGCGCGGGTATACGCCAGGGCACCGCCATCACTGACCACGAAGAAACCGTTACCCTGAATACGCATATCCAGCGGCCTGCCATGGGTGGTCATGGAAGTGCCTTGATTGAAGTTCTGCGACACATTGGCCAGGCGCACGCCGTCACCTACAGCGCTACGCCCGTTACTCAAGTGTGCAGAAGAATAAAGCGCGGCAAACTCTGCGCGAGATGACTTGAAACCGAGCGTCCCGACGTTGGCGATATTATTACCCGCCGTCTCAAGCCTTTTATTGGCAGCATGAATACCACTGATAGCAACATTGAACGACATGAAAACTCCCGAACCGCAAACGCGGCACTTTTATTGAGGAGTTTTTATTCTCGCAGCAATGCAAGTAGGAAATTTCCATATAAATTGTGCGACAGCTCTACAACTTTGGACACTTATTTCTATATTAACCACTGCTTATATTTTATTGATATCTGCAACTCGCAGCGATAAAAAAACCCCTCCAAAGAGGGGTTCTTTATCCATCAGCCCAACCCTGTTATCAGGTCATCTGAATAGTGGTCTGCATGATGGTGCTTTGGGTCGAAATGGTTTTAGCGTTCGCCTGATAGTTGCTCTGCGCCTTGATCAGGTTAACCAGCTCGCCGGTCAGATCGACGTTGGAATCTTCCAGCGCCTGACCTGTGAGGTAACCCAGCGTGCCCGACTCCGGCACACCGCTGACCGGCACGCCCGAAGCGTAGGTTTCGCGCCAGTTGGTGCCGCCGGCAGGCGCCAGACCTTGCACGTTGGCGAAGTTGGTCAGCGAGATCTGACCGATGACCTTCGATTGCCCGTTGGTATAAGTGGCGAACAGGTTGCCGGTCGCGTCTACGTTCATGGCGCTGATCTGGCCCGTGGCGTAGCCATCTTGACTCTGGCTGATCAAACCACTCGCCGACGCGGTCTGGGTAGTGGCGAGCATGTCGAGCTTGATGCCGTCAGCGGTACCGTCAGCACCATTGAGCACCCAGGTCGCGGTTGTGCCGGTACCCACCTGCGCGGCAGGCTGCCAGTTTTCTATTTGGAAAGTGCCGTCGGTATTGACTGTGACGTTGGCAGAGCCAACCGGCGCACCCGTGCCGCTGGTGACGAGAGAACCACTGGAATCGAACGTCAGCTTCACCTCATCAGCAGCCGTGCTGTTCACCGGATCACTGATGCTCCGACCATCAACCAAAGAGTACATGGACCACGTATTGGTGTCGGTCTTCACGAAATATTGATCAAGCGTGTGGGCGTTGCCCTGCGTGTCATAGATCGGGGTGCTGTATTTGACGTTGTAGCTGCTGGTCTCGGTCGCATCGAACGGCGTGATGGTAGGAGCAACTGCTGAAGAGTTCAGGTTCGCCGCGTTGGTAATCGAAGTTGTTGACTTAGGCTCAAGGTTGGACGAGTCGATTTTAAGATCGCTGAGCGCACCGATCACAACATTGCCGTTGGCGTCGACGTTATAACCCTGCAAGTTCTGGCCCGAGCTGTTAACAACAAAACCGTCTTTATCCGTATGGAAAGCTCCGGCACGAGTGTAGAGCTTTTCACCGTTGTTGCTGAGCATGAAGAAGCCGTTGCCATTGATCGCCAGGTCGAGACTATTGGCAGTACCGGTGGTCAACGTACCTTGGGTGAACTGCTGAGACACTGCGGCGGTGGTAACGCCACTGCCGACAGTGCTGGTGCCTGAAGTACCACGAATGGATTGCGCGTACTGGTCGGCAAACTCCACACGGGAAGACTTGAAGCCCGTGGTCGCGACGTTGGCAATGTTGTTGCCGGTGACGTCGAGACTTTTGTTTGCCGCATAGAGCCCACTAAGACCGATATTGAATGACATGTAACACTCCTACGCCGTCTAGTCGGCTCTAAATTCCGATTGTTTGCACTTTGGACAAAGCGATACTGGTACCGCCTGCCAGGTTGAGAGTCATTTCCCCGCCAGCGGCCGCAGTGGTCACGCTATTGACGGTGGCCGGCAGGTAAGTCGTCAGTGCCGTTCCCTTGCCGTCGATGGTGCCGTTTGCGACAAAGCTATAGGTGCCGGAAGCAGCAGCTTCGCCACTGCTATCAGTGCCATCCCAAGTGAAGCTGGTGGTGCCGGCAGGTTGCGTACCCAAGTCCACCGTGTCGACGAGAGTCATGCTGGAATCGTAAATCTTGACCGTTGTACCGGTAGCCGAAGACGGCACGACCACCGAACCGGTCATACCCTTAGTGGTATCAACCACCGCCGAACCAGCGTCCACGATCACTGAACGACCGACCAGAGAAGATGCCTGCAGTGCCTGAGACGACGTGTAGCTGGTAGCAATTGAGTCGACCGTCGCGGTCAGATTCTGCATGCTTTCCAGACTACTGAACTGCGCCAACTGGGCGACGAACGCCGTGTTGTCCTGCGGATCCAGTGGGTTCTGGTTCTTCATCTGCGTCACCAGCAACTGCAGGAACGCATCCTTGCCAAGCGCGGTACCGGAGTTGGTCGCGGTCGGTGTCGGGTTCTGCAAGGAGCTGATAAAACTCGTCGATACGTCTTCAATGGCCATTTGTTTCGCCCCTTATCACTGACCGAGGGTCAGGACTTTCTGCATCATGGTTTTGGCGGTGTTCATGATCTCTGCGTTGGTCTGGAAAGACCGACTGGCAGAAATCATGTCAGCCATTTCTTCGACGACATTGACGTTGGGGTAGTAAACGTACCCGTCCTTGTCGGCGGAAGGATGATTTGGCTCGTAACGCGCTTCGAGGTTGGAGGCATCTTCGATAATCCCGGAAACCTGCACGCCCTGCCCGGCTTCGCCCTGATCCTGAAACAACGAACCGCCACCGCTGCTGCCCTGCCCCTGCATCACGGTGGCGAACACCGGATGGCGCGCCCGGTAAGTCTGATCCATGCTCGAAGACACGGTTTCGGCGTTGGCGATGTTACTGGCGGTGGTGTTCAAGCGAGTGGTCTGCGCACTCATGCCACTGCCGGCAATATTGAAAACGTTGGCTAGAGACATGAATTACTCTCCGCGAAGGGCTGCAACCAGCCCTTTGAATTTACTGTTGAGCAACGTGAAGCTGGCCTGGAAACCAATAGCGTTCTCGGCATAGCTGGCCTGCTCGACCTGGGCATCCACGGTATTCTGATCCAGCGATGGCGCCGAAGGCGTGCGGTACAACAGCGAACCGTCGGTATTGCCGACGCCGTCAGCTTCGATATGGCGACTGTTAGTCTTGTTCAGCGTAAAGGTGCCGTTCTTGGCCTTGTCGCTTTCAGCGGCCAGCACGGAAGAAAACTCCAGATCACGAGCCTTGTAATTTGGCGTATCGGCGTTGGTGATGTTGTTGGCCAGCACTTCGGCGCGCTTGGCGCGGAAGTTGAGGGCCTGCTCATGGATACCTAACGCTTTATCGAAGCTGATGCTCATGTCGGGAAACCTTTACCGGTTGACCAGATTTTCGTATCAGTGACAAAGCAATCAGCGTGCCAGTTCTGAAATCCCCGTAAACCAAGGGCCCGAGGCCGGTCATGGCACGGCAATGTCAGAAAAGCGGCAAGGTGTTTCCGCTATGCGGGTCAAATGCGGCAAACAGAGCGCCGTAATTTTGCCATTGCCGTTGCCGGTTCAGAGCGCCGGGACATCTCGACGGCGCGCGCTCGTTGGAGATTCTATGTTTGGGGGCAATACTCGGGCGCCACCGATGTGTTGTCTGAACCGACGCCTTCCCGGATAAATCCGGTCCTACAGACCGCGCCGACTTCGAAATTGTAGGAGCGAATTTATTCGCGAGGGTTGGCACACCCGCCAAAGATTCAGCGCCTGCAACACTGTTTCGCGAACGAGTTCGCTCCAATATTCGGCGCAAAAAAAAAGGAACCCGAAGGTCCCCTCTCATTGATCAGGCCGATCTACTTGGCCTGGTAGATAATGCCCGGACTGCACTGAACCATCTGGTAGTGATCCGGCAGACCGTTGAGGGCTTCGGAAGCGCCCAGAAACAGATAGCCGCCCCGCTTGAGCGTACCGTGAATGCGTAACAGGATGTCTTTTTTCACTTCCGCAGAGAAATAGATCAACACGTTACGGCAGAACACGATATCGAACTTGCCCAAGCTCGCGTAGCTGTCCAGCAGGTTGAAGGCACGAAACTCGACGCGACTTTTGATCGGCGCCTTGATCACCCAGCGGCCCGGAGTCTTCACGTCGAAATAACGCTGCAGGCGGTCCGGAGACAAGCCCCGGCCAATCGCCAGACTGTCGTACTCGCCCGACTTGCAATTGGTCAGCATCAGACCGGACAAGTCGGTGGCGATAATCTGCACCCCCGCCTTGAGCTGTCCCGGATTGCTGCGCTCGAACTCATCGATGGTCATCGACAGCGAGTACGGTTCCTGGCCGGACGAACAGGCTGCGGACCAGATACGCAAGCGCTGACCAGGGCTGGCCTTGATCGACTCAGGCAGCACTTTGTTCTTCATGACTTCAAATGGATAGGTGTCACGAAACCATAGCGTTTCATTGGTGGTCATGGCATCCACGACCTGCTCGCGCAAACCGCTGCGGGGCTGGGTCTGAATGCGCTGGATCAACTCACCCAGGGATTTTATGCCCTGTTGTTCCATCAGCTTGTTGAGACGGCTGGAAACAAGGTACTGCTTGTTCTCACCCAGCAGGATGCCACAGGCTTTTTCCAGAAAGACCCGGAACTGTTCGAAATCCAAATTACCCGTAGACAAAGATGCCGCCTCTCAAATCATGTGAACCACCAGGGACGACGTCCCCAGGGTCTGTTGCCGTTCAGCACAAGCCACGTTGCCGGGCCGTGCCAAAGCGGCAACCCTAACTGTTATCTGCGGCCTTGATCCGATCCACAACCCTGGCCGCGAGATCATCAGGCCGGAACTTGGCAAGGAAATCATCTGCGCCAACCTTCTTCACCATAGCCTGATTGAACACGCCGGACAGAGAAGTATGCAGAATGATATGCAGTTTTTGCATTCGCGGATCGTTACGAATCTCGGCGGTCAGCGTGTAGCCGTCCATCTCCGGCATTTCGATGTCGGATATCATCATCAAAAATTCTTCTTCGGGCTTCTTGCCCTCGTCGACCAGCTTGCGCAGGTATTCCAGCGCCTGGCGGCCATCGTTCAGCGCCACGACCTCGACACCGACCGTTTGCAGGCAACGACTGACCTGTTTGCGCGCCACCGATGAATCGTCGACGGTCAAAACCTTGAGCGAAATAGCCTTGTGCTGGGTTTCCGTATCGATCACACCGACAGACACCGCCTCGGAAATCGGCGCCACCTCAGCGAGGATCTTCTCGACATCGATGATTTCCACCAACTGATTATCGACCCGGGTAACGGCCGTCAGGTAGTGATCGCGACCCGTGCCCTTGGGTGGCGGATGAATCTCTTCCCAGTTCATGTTCACGATGCGTTCGACCGAATGCACCAGGAAGCCCTGAACCTTGGTGTTGTACTCCGTGATAATCACGAATGTATTGTCCAGGCTCATCTGTCCGGACGAGCCTGTCGCCATGGCCAGATCGAGGATCGGAATCGTTCCCCCGCGAATACTTGCCACGCCACGCACGATGCGGTTGGATTTGGGCATCACGGTAAGTTTGGGGCATTGCAGCACCTCCTTCACCTTGAACACGTTGATCCCATACAGTTGCTTGCCGTCGAGACGGAACAACAACAGCTCAAGGCGATTCTGCCCAACCAGCTGCGTGCGCTGGTTCACTGAATCCATTACACCGGCCATGCTCCGACTCCCCTTCAAAAGCAACCGATCACCACTCCACCCCATTTGGGAAGCGGCACGGCCCTTGCTTTTTATACGTTATGAACACAGAAACGACAATTTCCCGACACATTTCTTTCAGAAAACGCAGCCTATTCTGTGTAGTGGCAGCATTGTGCCTGTTTAGCCTGGCCGGTTTCAGCCGCGCCGACACTTTCACACTGCCTGAACAGCTTATCGGCGTCACTCAGGGGTTTCTTGAATTCACTGTTGAAGACTATCTGGCGACCAATCAAATCGAAGGCCGTTCGGAAATCGAGGTCAAGCAGCTGGATCCACGTACACGGATGCCTTTTTGCGACAAGGATTTGACAGCATCACTGGAAAGCCCGAAGCCCGTGGGCCGGGTCAACGTCAAGGTTCGCTGCGAAGGCACATCGCCCTGGACGGTGTTCGTGCCTGCGCAGGTGCATCTGTTTCGCAACGTCGTAACGGCCGTGCGGCCCCTCAAGCGTGACAGTCTGGTCAGCGAAGAGGATGTCGCCCTGCGCGAGCGCGACATTGGCCAACTCGGGCAAGGTTTTCTCACATCGCTGGATCAGGCCGTCGGGCAAAAAACTGTCCGACCGGCGGTAATGGATCAGGTTCTTTCCCCGGCGTACCTGGAACAGCCGCAACTCATCCATAAAGGCGATCAGGTCGTGATTATTGCGCGCAGCGGCACCCTGGCGGTACGCATGCCCGGCGAGGCCTTGTCGGATGGTGGACTGAACGAGCAAATACGCGTGCGCAACCTCAATTCGAAACGGGTCATAAAAGCCAGTGTCACGGGCCCCGGCCAAGTGGAAGTGCCTATGTGAATAGCCATATAAATAACTGACTGCTGGTAGAGAACGCTGGTTTTTTCTAGACTGCGAAACAAGTCCCGTGATGTGAGGTCCATTCTCACGTGCGCTTCACATGCATTTCGCATTCGGACTAAAGTTTTCATGGATTTGGTCGAAACCATGGCAAGCGTCCAAATACCCAGAGGTTTTTTATCATGGTCATTGATTTCAGCAGGCTGAACAACGCGCCATCGGTGGGCAGTACATCGCGCACCAGCACCACCAAGGAAACCGGCAAGACCGAATCTGCCTCTACCGGCGCAGCAGTTGAAACTGGCAAAACCGGAGAATCCGTTCATTTGAGCGGCGAGGCTCAGCAGTTGAAAAAAATCACCGATACGTTGCGCGATCAGCCTGCTGTCAACAGCGCCCGAGTGGCGGAATTGAAGCAGGCAATTGCAGACGGCAGTTATCAGGTGGACAGCAACCGGGTGGCCAGCAAGCTGCTCAATTTCGAAGCCCAACGCTAGCCCGGTGCTCGCGGTGGATTTTCTGGACGCTTAAAAACCAGAGCATGCGATGCAAGACACTACTTTGCTGCAACTGATCACCGATGACTTTATACCCGCCCGGCAATTGCTGGAGCTTTTGCAGGCCGAATCGATTGCCCTTCACGGTCGCGACATGGTCGAGATGGAGCATATCCTCGCGCAGAAGCAGGCGATGGTGATTCTGCTGGAGCAGCATGGCCGCAAGCGCAGTCAGTTGTTGGTCGCCATGGGCCTGAGTCCGGATCGCAAAGGGTTGGTTGAGCTGGCGAGTCATTCGGCAGTCGGCGAAGAACTGGTCAAGGCCGGCGATGAACTGAGCGCGCTGATTGTGCAATGTCAGGCGGCAAACGAAAGTAATGGTGGCTCGATTCAGCATCAGCAAATTGCTACGGCTCATCAGCTGAGAATCCTGACGGGCGATACGCCAACGCTTTATGACAGCCGTGGCTCGACATCCGGGCGCGCCAAGCCAAGGCCGTTAAGCCAAGCGTAATTTCTGTATCAAGGCGCTTTGCATGCTGGCAAAATGCCTGCCATTGCGTTGCTGTCGTATTTTGCCTGGAGATGGAAAAAAGTGAATGGCTCAAGCGCGGAAGATGCTCCGCAGCCCCCAAAGGTTTTAACTACACCTTTGGAAATTGCCGCCAACCTGCGGCAGTTACTTGAAAGTCATGATCCCTTGATCATTACCTTTCATGAGCGCACACAGCGTTTTCAAAGCTACCTGATCGAGGTAGATCGCGAAGCCAACACCATGGCCCTGGACGAAATGATCCCCCGCGATGGTGAACGCTTCCTCACCAACGGCGAGCCCTTTCGTGTCGAAGGCTTTCATGACGGCGTGCGTATCGCATGGGAAAGCAGCGGCCAGTTGACCATTTCGGACAACGACGGCCAGCGGCTTTACCGCGGCGCGCTGCCCGAGGAAGTCATTTATCACCAACGTCGCAACGCCTTTCGTGCAGCACTCAAGCTCGCATCACTGGTTAATGTCGAAATTGGCGGTGACAAGCTCAAGGCGCCGCTGGGCGGCAAGCTGCTGGATATCTCCGCGACTGGCTGCAAGCTGCGCTTTGAAGGCGACATCTCGGAACGCATACAACTGGGCCAGGTCTACGAACGGTTTGCGGCGCAACTGCCATTCGGCACCATGACTGCGCCGGTTGAGTTGCGTTACCTGCATTTCGAAGAAAGGGTCAACACCACGTTTGCCGGTGTGCGCTTCCATAATATGAGCGGGCTGGTGCAGCGTCAGGTTGAACGCTTTGTCTATCAGTTGCAGCGTGAAGCGCGCCGATTCGACAAAGACGACGACTTCTGAGCAGCAGTTTTCCAGGCAAAACACGCAGCATAAAAAAGGCGATTGCGCTTTATCCGCAATCGCCTTTTTTTGTGCCTTCAAATCAGCGGAATCGCTGCAGATCAGATGACACGTTTGCTTCAGGGCCGGTTGATCTCCTCGCCTTCCAGCTCTGCCACTGCTTGCGGTTTAGCCGCCGTTTCAGGATCGTCCTGCGCAGCCGTTTCAGCTGCCGGCTCGACAGGCTCCTGGGGCGTAACGTCCGGATCAACCGTCGTTTGCATCTGGTCCTGAACCACCTGCTCATCAACCCGTGGGTCAAGCGCTACAACCAATGGCGAACTGGACATGCTGTCCGGCATTGCCACGTGGTGCAGCGGCGCGTTGTCTACCTGGTGAATGTGCGTCACAGCCTTCGGCCGGATCAGCACAACCAGAACCAGTCCGGCAAAGCTGACAAATGCATAAAGCATGTTGCCGCCAAACATCTTCATCAAGACGCCTGCCGCCAACGGACCGATGCTCGCGCCGATACCGTAAGTCATCAACAGCATCGCCGTCAGTGACACCCGGCGTTCGCCCTCAACGTGGTCATTGGCAAAGGCCACCGCCAATGGATACAGGCAAAATTGCACCAACGAGGCGACGAAGCCAATGATGAACAGTGCCTCGATAGGCACGCTTGGCAATACCGCCAGCGGCAACGCGGCCACAGCCAGCACGCCGGCAAAACCACGCATCAGCCTTGCCCGGTCATAACGGTCAGACAGCAGGCCCAGCGGCCACTGCACCAACAACCCGGCCAGAATGCAGAAGCCCATGAACAAACCGACCTGCTCGGTCGACAACCCCTGCTCCGCCGCATACACCGGCGCCAGGCCGTAAAAAGAGCCGATAATCAATCCAGCGCCCAATACGGTGGTCAACGACTGCGGCACACGCCCGATGAAAAACCGTGGTTCCAAAGGCGCGGGGTGCATGGGCGCCGGGTGAATGCTGCGAGTCATGGCCACAGGCACCAGACACAATGCGAAGCACAGCGCGACCAGCATCAGCAGCTCAAGACCCAATTGTGGATGGATAACGAGGATTAACTGGCCGAGTACCAGACCGAGGTACGAGGCGATCATATAGCCGCTGAACACCTTGCCCCGCTGCCTGGCTTCTGCCTGCTCGTTGAGCCAGCTTTCGATGACCATGTATTGGCACATCATCCCCAGGCCCACAATCATCCGCAGAAACAGCCACGCGGGCAGGTAATCAATCAAACCGTGACCCAGCACGGCTGCGCCGACAATCCCGGCACAGGTTGCGTACGCGCGGATATGGCCAACCCGGCCGATCAGCCGGTGACCAATCTTACCGCCCAGCACCAGACCGAAATAGTTGGCGGCCATCAGCGCACCAACCCACAGGCTGTCCACCTGATCAGCCGCCAGTCGCAACGCAAGGTAGGTACTTAAGAGACCCGAGCCGATCAACATCATCAGCGAAGCAAAGTAGAGCCCTTGAAAAGATTTCCAGATTTGGCGCATCGACGTTCCAAAAATAAACAGTCACCCGCACGGGGTGACTGCAAAACAGCGGTTCTTAAGCCTGGGCGGCCAGAACACGCCGCTCCCAGGGGGTAATTTCGTCGAAAAAGCTGGTCAGCTCCATCGTCTTCGAAGCGATGTAGCCTTCGATGAATTCATGACCAAACAGTTCCTTGGCCAACTGACTGCGTTTCAGACGTTCCAATGCAGCATGCAGGGTACATGGCAGTGACAAATGGTCAGGCACATGGATTTCCCCCTGCACGGCAGCCTCAGGCTCCAACCCATGCTCGATGCCATACAGGCCGGCAGCAAGACTTGCAGCAATCGCCAGATACGGATTGGCATCCGCACCCGGCAGGCGGTTCTCCACACGCCGCGCTTCTGGCGTGCTGGCCGGAATGCGCAAACCGGCGGCGCGATTGTCATGGGACCAGCACGCGTTATTGGGCGACGCGAATGGATGACACAGTCGCTGGTAGGAATTCACATTAGGCGCGAACAATGCCGTGAAATCCGCCATGCACGCCTGTTGACCACCCAAAAAATGCCGAAACAGGTCGGTCGGCAAACCATCATCCGAGGTGAATACGTTACGACCCGACGCAGAGTCCACGACGCTCTGATGAATGTGCATCGAACTGCCCGGCGTGTGCGCCAACGGTTTGGCCATGCACACCACGATCAAGCCATGTTTGAGCGCCACTTCCTTGAGCAGGTGCTTGAACAGGAACGTCTGGTCGGCCAACAACAGAGGGTCGCCGTGCCACAGGTTGATCTCGAACTGACTGACACCCATTTCATGCATGAACGTATCGCGGGGCAAACCCAGCGCGGCCATACAGGTATAAACCTCACTGAAAAATGGCCGCAAGCCGTTATTTGAACTGATGCTGAAAGCGGAAAAACCCTCTTCCCGGCGGCCGTCCAGACCGGCAGGCGGCACAAACGCGTGGGTTGGGTCCGGGTTGGGAGCGAAGACAAAAAACTCCAGCTCTGTCGCAACCACTGGTGACAGACCGTGCCTGGCATAGCGCGCGATCACCGCCTTCAATTGTCCTCGCGTCGACAGACTGCAGGGCTGCCCGCTCAGCTCTTCGGCATCACAGATCGCCAGGGCACGTGGCTCTGCGCTCCACGGCAGGCGATGAATCTGCTGCGGGTCGGCAATCATCGCCACGTCACCATCATCGCTGCCGTAAAAGCGCGACGGCGGATAGCCGCCCATGATGCATTGCAGCAATACGCCTCGGGCCAGTTGTAATCTGCGACCTTGCAGAAACCCTTCGCCGGTCATCACCTTGCCGCGGGCGATACCATTCAAATCGGGAGTAACACACTCAACTTCATCAATGCCCATCAATCGCTGCGCGAGTGAATTGTGGCCATCGCTGGTCATGACTCGAATCCTTCGTTTTTGTGCAGGCCGACTCTGCGGCAAGGCGTACAAAATACGCACCAGCCGTTCGGAATTTCAAGCACTCAATGCTCATCCACAAGACTTCAGGCGAATGGAGCAGCGAACACGCGCCAAAAAGCCAATGGCTCTGGGACATCCAACTGCTGAAATAAAGAGTCTGTAGTTTCCCGGCGAAGCGGCAGGTGCTGCGGGACTGGATGCTGAAGGGGCACACGTGAATGATGCCGGGCGGACGGGTTGGTTATTTTGATTCGCTGGATAATGGTCTGAAGCTCCTCGACGCAGAGGTCGGGGAGCCAGAACAGTTGAATCAGATCCGGAAGTACCCGACACACGAGTCAAACGGCAGGCGCTTGAGTTCAACCTTGTTCAGATCCAGCACTTCACGCAGCGCGCTCGTTTCTCCGGGGAAGTTACGATAGGCAACTTCGTCCAGCACCACGATGGCACCTTTAGGCATGAAGATGTGAGCCAGAGAACGTGATGATTTCGCCAGCATTGGCGACAATCCGGATCTCCGAAGCAGTGGATATATCTTCAAGAGGATCCGGATGAACGCGAACTCTTCTTTCACGTTGTCCTTGGCCAACGAACGCTGCACGTTAATCCAGTTGGACAGGTTCCAGTCGGCTGAAGAATTCTTCGCCGGGGCAGAGAAGTAGCCGGGATTGATCATCATTGCCTGGTCCGGCTGAATAATATAAACCGGCATTCAGGTGTTGATCTGGCAATCCGACCCACCGTACCAGGTATCGCGATGCGGCTTGTAGCCGTAGCTGACGCCTGCGTGCAAATAGTTATAGTTCGGCACCACACGAATTCGTGGCACATCAAAGAGATATTCGGCAGGATCAACGCCTATTTCCAAAACGAAACGGCGGATTATCCCCTTGACCTCCAGGCAGTTAGTGAAGTGACCTTTGAGGCGCGTGACCAGCGTTACGAACTCCTCAACAGGCATCATCGTGTGCAGTGCAGTGCCTGATGATTGCTCTCACCCCTGAACGCTGCGGTGACGCTATGACGAGCATAGTCGTAAAGATCGACGTGGGGACTGAAGATTGGTATTCAGAGAGATGTCACTGGAATATACGGCCTTGCGGAAGTCTTTCTTGTTTTGAAGTCGGTTGATAAACAAGTTCACGTTTGCCTTCCTTAAATCTGCACCTACTCAATCATCGGCTGGAGCCAGACAAAATTAAGCGTAGCGAGGGGTCAGCCTGACTACCGCTGGCCCGCTGTTCACGGCAGGTAAATGCTGAATAGTCCCCCACCGAGACGGCCACCATTTGCGATTTCGATTCGACCCCGAATCCCGTTCCGCTCATGGATCTCTGCAATACGCGCAGCAAAATAAAGGCCCAGGCCCGTACTGCCGCTGGCTTGATTGATGCCTTGTACGTAGTCGGACTGGCGCTCGATCAGAAATAGCGGGTAGCCGGGGCCGTCATCGTTGATCGTTATTACCAGCCCGTCGGCCGCTTCCCCGATATTGATCACCACCGCTCGGCGGGCAAAACGGATAGCGTTGATGATAATGTTGGCCATCACCGAACCAATCAATTCTCGATCAAAGAAGCCCAGCGGGTTCGAGCTGTTCATTACCAACGTAGCGGTGATCCCGCGACTGCTTAGCACCTCATGATGCAGTGCCAGCTGTGCTTCGATAAAGTCATCGAGTTCGTGATAATCCGGACGCAATGGCAACTGGTTGACACCCAACTTGTACAAGCCAAGCAACTGCACCAGCATTCCATTAAGATTAGCGAACTCATAGTCGATCACGCCGTGTTCGGGAGTGTCGCGCTCCGCATCGGTAAGCCGGCCTGACCATTGGCCATGCGCCTGCATCAACGTCGCGAGGGCGTTTTTCATGTCATGCACTGTGGATGCAATGACCATGGAAAAATCAAGACCGGTATTCATTTCGCTCATGCGCCGAATGCCCTGCTTTGTAATTTCTGGAATCTGTCATATCGCGGATCGCTGTCAGGCATATTGCCGACCATTTTCAGGCAGGTTTGGCACTCTTGTAGGTTGGCAGCGTCCGGAGCCAATCCCTTGGCATGCAGCAACGACTGCGCCAGGTTCAACGCGATACTGATGTTCTTCGGTTGCAAGGCCAGAGCATTGCGGAAAAAATCCCGAGCTTCGGGCAAACTGCCAGCCTTGTAGCTGCGAACGCCCTGTAGATTCAGGTCCATTGCTGCTTTGCCAGCACCCAGAATCGCAGGGTCGTCGGTCTGCTTTGCGATACTTTGCATAACCACCGGGTCATCGCCGTAGATCTCGGCACAACTTTTAAGCACGCCAGCACCGGCATCCTCCTGCCCCAGCTTTTGTAATTGCGCAGCAACTACCAACGCCGCATCGGCACTAAGAAACTGCTCCATGCCCTGCAGGCGTCCCATTGCATCTTCGGTCAGCTTCGCCGCCGCTTCAGGATCCGACAATTGCAGGCTGGTGGCTTTCATCAAGCGGGTTCGCACCTGAAGGCCCTGATCGCTGCCATGCTCTTTGGCGACCTCACTCAGCGTCTGGTTCAGCTCTACTCTGGATCGCGAATCGAGACCCTGATCGCCGTTTTTGCTGATCAATGCCTGAGCAAATCCCAGATTGGCTTCGGGATCCTTGAACCGAGAATGTTGCCCCTGGGCCACTGCATGCCGATAAGCTTTGGAAGCACTTTCGAAATCTTCGTTAACAAGGGCCAACTTGCCAAGCAACCGTTGACGCCGTACAGCCAACGGTGACAAGCGCACGGCAGCCTCCAGCACCTCCTGCGCGCGCTTGGAATCGCCGCGAGCCACCAATACATCGGCGAGTCCATCGTAGAGCGCCGGCATTGTCGAAAACGCTTTCAATGCTTGCTCAAAGACCAACTGAGCTTCACTGACCTTGTTGCGCTTGAACAGCAGATTGCCCAGTGCTGCGTAAGCCCAAGGGGTAGCGCGGTCGGCAAGAATGCTCTTGAGAAAGGTTTCCAGCGCATCATGCTGATTGAGGTCGCGCAGGGCATCGGCCTTGTAACGCAAACATAAAGGCGCGTATCGCTGATCCTGATTTATAAGATCGGTGCAGGCAGCCAATACCTCGGCTGGCTTGCCTCGGTCCAAGGCCTGGAGGATAGGCTTGAGCAGGCTCTTGCGCTGGACAAGCTTTTCGAGGCGCTGGGCCAGGCCTGCACGGTTGAAAGGCTTGGTCAGATAAGCGTCCGGTTCCCATTCAAGAGCGCTCATGACCATCGCCTGACTGTTTTCGGCGGTAACCATGATGAACACGCTTTCATGGCTCAACAGCTTGTCGACCATGAGATCTTCCAGCACGTGTTGACCGTTTTTCTTGCCGTCACCGAGATTGAAATCGTGCAGGACAAAATCGTAGCGTTTCTGCGCGCACATTCGCAGCGCCTGCTCGCCAGTGTCTGCAGTATCGACATCCTTCACGCCCAACTCGCGCAACATCGATCTGACGGAACTTCGAAAGTCAGAGAAATCATCGACGATAAGAAAGCTTTTTTGGTTGTACGCCAGCATCGAGATTCCTGTCGCGAGGAGTCAAAAAAAGGTCATTCCTTAGCGCAATGCAAGAACGGTTCCAGCTCGGCGAGCTTGCAGATTTCTGGATGAAGCAATTATCCGGGGTAATACCGGAGACAAGACGCGCCGTCGCGCCCAAAATTGATATCACCTAACAGGACATTTTCGAGCAGACAAACAAAACCCCTGAACGCGTAAGCGATCAGGGGTTCTGGAATTCAATCTTGACGATGACCTACTCTCACATGGGGAAACCCCACACTACCATCGGCGATGCATCGTTTCACTGCTGAGTTCGGGATGGGATCAGGTGGTTCCAATGCTCTATGGTCGTCAAGAAATTCGGGTACCGACGCGTCTTGCGACGTTTCGGCAAATCGGGTATGTGATAGTCAGGTGTCTTTTGTGCGTGTGCGTCGCGAACTTTCGGTTCGTGTCGTCTTCACAGTCACCGCAATCTGATGCTCATTCGAGTCACAGATTGCTTGGGTGTTATATGGTCAAGCCTCACGGGCAATTAGTATGGGTTAGCTCAACGCCTCACAGCGCTTACACACCCCACCTATCAACGTCGTAGTCTTCGACGGCCCTTCAGGGAACTCAAGGTTCCAGTGAGATCTCATCTTGAGGCTAGTTTCCCGCTTAGATGCTTTCAGCGGTTATCTATTCCGAACATAGCTACCCGGCAATGCCACTGGCGTGACA
>NZ_LGSI01000071.1 GCF_001698815.1 Pseudomonas syringae
AAACTCTTCAGTTCAAACATCTTTGGGTTTTGAGAAAACCCTAAACTTGGCTCAGCAATCGTTGGTTATTTCTTTGATTTCTCGCGGAGTAACTTACGATGCTGATAATCAGTTGACTTCAGTCTGACAGCGCAAGCACCCACACGAATTGCTTGATTCAATTGTTAAAGAGCGGGTGGTTAAGATCTTTCGTCTCAACCGAGGCGCGCATTCTACAGCAGCACCCGTTACTGTCAAGCGGTTATTTTCCGAAGCTTTCAAAGTTTCCTTTGCAACTTCAACCACTTGCGCTTCGATCAACTTCACGTTGCTCGTTAGCGGGAGGCGAATTCTACAGCGTTACAACCTGCTGTCAACCACCTTTTTTCACCGCTTTCGATCAACTCATCGAAACCTCTTCCTCGCCAATCAAACCGGCTAACTACTTGATTACCAAGGAGTTTTCCGTTTCATCTGCTCCGGAAGAGGTGCGAATTATAGACAGATTCGAGAGGCCGTCAACCGTTAATTTACGCTTTTGTTACAGCAACATTCTTTTTCGTTCTAACACGCTGGATTCGCCGAGCAATCATTGGGACTCGCATAAGGAGAAGGACTGCACCAATGACAGCGTAAAGCGCCCATTCCTTGAGATCCGCCCTGACTATCCAGAGCATATGCAACAGCCCCAAACCTAAAATTACATATATAAGCCGATGAAGCTTTTTCCATCGAGTCCCCAACCGCCGCTGACTATAGCGATTGGACGTCACCGCCAGTGCCAGCAAACACAAGAACGCCAGGCTTCCCACAATAATGTAGGGCCGCTTGAGCAGTTCCGTACCCAACTGCGCCCAGTCCAGCCCAAGGATGAATACTGCATACGCGCTCATATGCATGACGACATAAGCAAAGCACCAAAGCCCCAGCTGCCGACGAACCGAAATCCAGCCCGGCCAACCGGTCATACGCTGCAACGGCGTCATTGCCAGGGTGATCAACAGCAGGATCAAGGTGCCCAATCCCAAGCGGTCCACCAGAACCTTTCCCGGATCAGGCCCCAAAGCGAAAATCCATGCCTGATACAGCCAAAGGATCGGTGCAACACAAGCAGCCAGAAAGACGCCGAGGCGCCAGAACGGGTAACGCATCAGTAATTTTTCCGCAAATCGAGACCTGTATATAAGGAGGCGACCTCCTCCCCGTAACCGTTGAACATTTCGGTCTGTCGAATATTGGGACTGAACAGCCCGCTCGGCAGCCGGCGTTCATGTGCCTGCGTCCAGCGCGGGTGGTCAACGGTCGGGTTCACGTTGGCATAAAAGCCGTACTCACTCGCGGCGATGCTTTGCCAGGTGGTCTTCGGTTGCTCGGCGACCAGACTGATCCGCACGATGGACTTCACACTTTTGAAGCCGTACTTCCACGGCACCACCAAACGAAGCGGCGCGCCGTTCTGATTGGGCAATTCCCGGCCATACATGCCCACCGCAAGAATGGCCAACGGATTCATTGCCTCATCCAGCCGCAAGCCTTCTACATAGGGCCAGTCGATCAAGGCAAAACCAGAGCGCTGACCCGGCATGGTTTTCGGGTCCTGCAGGGTCTCGAAGCGGATGTATTTCGCATTGGCGGTCGGCTCGACCTGCTTGAGCAATTCCGAAATAGGGAAACCTATCCAGGGGATGACCATTGACCAAGCTTCGACGCAACGTAGCCGATAGATGCGCTCTTCCAACTGATACGGCTTCATGAAGTCTTCAAGTGCGTAGCGACCCGGCTTTGCGACCTCGCCGTCGATGACCACACTCCATGGCTCGGTCTTCAACGAACCCGCGTTTTGCGCCGGATCGCCTTTGTCGGTACCGAACTCATAAAAGTTGTTGTAGTGGGTCGCATCCTTGAAAGGTGTGATCGTCTCGTTCTTGACGTTGACCGCCTGCCATTTAGTAGAAGGAAGTTTCTCGGCGAACCATGACGGCGCTTTGCCTGGCTCGACGCTGGCATAGCGAGAACCATCGGCGGCGCTTGCCCAGCGCGGCATGGCACTGACAGCCAGACCTGCAAGCGAGCTGCCCAGCAGCGCACGACGGGAGAGATAGAACGATTCAGGAGTGACGTCCGACTCTTTGCAGTCGGACGACGAGGGAAGCTTGATTAGCATGATGACTCCGCAGTCTAAAGGAAACTGATGCACCAATAGACTGGGAGTATGGGGGAAAATTACATCAGTCGACCGACCGGTGGCGACGCAGTCGTAACAAATATTGAACAGGACCGGATGCCGCATAAGCGAGAAAAATTAGCAGCAAGATGCGCGGAGGGTCGCTGAATACGACAGCAAACACCAAAACGACCGCGAGTATTGCAACGAAGGGGACGCGGCCTTTGAGGTCGAGCTCCTTGAAGCTGTTGTACTTGATGTTGCTGACCATCAGCATCCCCGCAGCCGCTACCAGCAAGGCCACCAGGAATGACAGTTTTGAGCCCTGGATGCCATAGTCGCTGAACGCCCACACCGTACCGGCAACGACGCCCGCAGCAGCAGGGCTCGCCAAGCCAATGAAATAGCGCTTGTCGGCTTTGCCCACCTGGGTGTTGAAACGCGCCAGACGCAGCGCAGCGCCCGCGACGTAAATGAAGGCAACCATCCAGCCCACTTTACCCATATCGCCCAATGCCCAGCCAAATGCCAGTAACGCGGGCGCAACGCCGAACGCAACCATGTCGGACAGGGAATCGTATTCGGCGCCGAAGGCGCTCTGAGTATTGGTCATACGCGCCACTCGACCATCCAGGCCATCCAGAACCATGGCGACGAAAATGGCGATTGCAGCAAATGCGAAATATTTGCTCGCTCCGGCGGCATCCCCGGCACTCAAGGCACTCTGGGCACTCATCGAGCTGATGATGGAGTAAAAGCCGGCGAACAGATTCGCCGTAGTAAACAGGTTTGGCAGCAGATAGATACCGCGATGCCGGACCTTGCGCCCTTCAGCGTCATGGCCTTCTTCAATATGCTCATCGATCGGTAGCAGGCTTTCGGCGTCAGAGGCCTTGCTTGGCTCTTCAGGACGTTCGCTCATGGACTTTACCTTGCAACGGTGTGGAAAGTTTCGACAGATGTCTGCAACGAGGGTTCGTCTGCAAACGATGCAGCTTTATACCAGAAGCGTCAGGCCCATACGAAAAAACGCGGCCAATTGGCCGCGTTTCCGTACTGAAGAACGAAGTCGAAAGACTTAGTTCTTGTCTTTGTCGACGATCTTGTTGGCTGCGATCCAAGGCATCATCGAGCGCAGTTGCTCGCCGATGATTTCGATGCCGTGCGCAGCGTTGTTACGACGCTTGGCAGTCATCGAAGGGTAGCCGGTGGCGCCTTCGGTGATGAACATCTTCGCGTACTCACCATCCTGGATGCGCTTGAGAGCGTTGCGCATGGCTTGACGGGATTCAGCGTTGATGACTTCAGGACCGGTCACGTATTCGCCGTATTCGGCGTTGTTGGAGATCGAGTAGTTCATGTTGGCGATACCGCCTTCGTACATGAGGTCAACGATCAGCTTCAATTCGTGCAGGCATTCGAAGTAGGCCATTTCAGGAGCGTAGCCAGCTTCAACCAGCGTTTCGAAGCCCGCTTTTACCAGCTCAACGGTACCGCCACACAGAACGGCTTGTTCGCCGAACAGGTCGGTTTCGGTTTCGTCCTTGAAGGTGGTTTCGATGATGCCGGTACGACCGCCACCAACGCCCGAAGCGTAGGACAGAGCAACGTTTTTGGCGTTGCCCGAAGCGTCCTGGTAGATCGCGATCAGGTCGGGAATACCGCCGCCTTTGACGAACTCGGTACGAACGGTGTGACCTGGCGCTTTAGGAGCAATCATGATCACGTCCAGGTCAGCGCGCGGCACGACCTGGTTGTAGTGAATCGCGAAACCGTGGGAAAAAGCCAGTGTTGCGCCTTGTTTCAGGTTCGGCTCGACTTCATTCTTGTACAGCGCGGACTGGAATTCGTCTGGAGTCAGGATCATGACCAGATCAGCAGCAGCTACAGCGGAAGCAACGTCAGTCACTTTCAAGCCATGAGCTTCAGCCTTGGCGACAGTAGCCGAACCCTTGCGCAGGCCAACGGTGACATCTACGCCGGAGTCTTTCAGGTTGCACGCTTGGGCGTGGCCTTGGGAACCGTAACCGATGATGGCAACTTTTTTGCCCTGGATGATCGAAAGGTCGCAGTCTTTGTCGTAATAAACTTTCATGAAATTCCCCTGTTATCCTGGCCGTTCAGGCCATTTGCTTAATTGAGTTAGATGCTCAGCACTTTGTCGCCGCGGGCAATGCCCGTAACGCCGCTACGTACTGTTTCCAGGATGGCGGCAGTGCCGATGGCCTGAATGAAGCTGTCCAGCTTGTCGCTAGTACCGGTCAGTTGCACGGTATAGACACTGGCTGAAACGTCAACGATTTGCCCACGGAAGATATCCGTGGTGCGCTTGATCTCGGCGCGCTGGGCGCCAGTGGCCTTGACCTTGATCAGCATCAGCTCGCGCTCGATGTGAGCGCTCTCCGACAGATCAACCAGCTTGACCACTTCGACCAGTTTGTTGAGGTTTTTGGTGATCTGCTCGATCACCTCATCCTGGCCGACAGTGGTCAACGTCAGGCGCGACAGTGTCGGGTCTTCGGTTGGCGCCACGGTCAGGCTTTCGATGTTGTAGTTACGCTGCGAAAACAGCCCCACGACGCGAGACAAGGCACCCGGTTCGTTTTCCAGCAAAAGGGAAATGATGTGCCGCATGATTAAGTCCGCTCCGTCTTGCTCAGCCACATATCGCGCATGGAGCCGTCTTTGATCTGCATCGGGTAGACGTGCTCGGTGACGTCGACCTGAATATCGATAAACACCAGACGATCCTTCATGGCGAAGGCTTCTTCCATCTTCGGCTTCAAGTCTTTGAGATCGGTGATGCGCATGCCGACATGGCCATAGGCCTCGACCAGCTTCACGAAGTCAGGCAGCGACTCCATATAAGAGTGCGAGTGACGACCGCTGTAGCTCATGTCCTGCCACTGGCGAACCATGCCGAGTACGCCGTTGTTGAGCAGGATGATCTTCACCGGCAAGTCGTATTGCAGGCAGGTCGACAGTTCCTGGATGTTCATCTGGATGCTGCCTTCACCTGTCACGCAGGCAACGTCCGCGTCCGGGAAGCTCAACTTGACGCCCATGGCTGCGGGAAAACCGAAGCCCATGGTGCCCAGGCCGCCGGAGTTGATCCAGCGATTGGGTTTGTTGAAGCGGTAATACTGCGCAGCAAACATCTGGTGCTGGCCTACATCGGACGTGATGTAAGCATCGCCCTTGGTCACTTCGCACAATGTCTCGATGACTTTCTGCGGCTTGATGACGCTGCCGTCGCCCGGGTTGTACGGGAACATGTCGCGATCGCCGCGCCACTCTTCGATCTGCTTCCACCAGTTGGCGACCAGCGTCTTGTCCGGGGTCTCGCCGATTTCCTTCAAGGTGGCAACCATTTCGGTCAACACACTCTCCACCGGACCGACGATAGGCACGTCAGCCTTGATGGTTTTGGAGATCGATGCAGGGTCGATGTCGATGTGGATGATCTTCGCGTTCGGACAGAACTTCGAAGCGCCGTTGATCACTCGATCGTCGAAACGCGCGCCAACTGCCAGGATCACGTCAGCATGGTGCATCGCCAGGTTGGCGGTATAGCTGCCGTGCATCCCAAGCATGCCCAGGAACTGGCGATCCATGCCCGGATAGCCGCCCAGGCCCATCAAGGTATTGGTCACCGGAGCATTCAGCGCTTGAGCCAGCTCGGTCAGTGGTTCGGAGCCATTGCCCAGAATCACACCGCCGCCGGCGTAGATGATCGGACGCTTGGCCGCCAGGAGCATTTCCACAGCCTTGCGGATCTGGCCGGAATGACCACGAACCGCCGGGCTGTAGGAACGCAGCTTGGCTTTCTTGGGGAACACGTATTCGAATTTTTCCGCTGGGTTGGTCATATCTTTGGGGATATCGACCACAACCGGACCTGGACGACCGGATTGCGCCAGGTAGAAAGCCTTCTTCAGGACTTCGGGGATTTCCGAGGCGTGCTTGATCATGAAACTGTGTTTCACGATCGGACGGGAAATACCGATCATGTCGGTTTCCTGGAACGCGTCGGTGCCCACCAGCGTACTGGCGACCTGACCAGACAGAATCACCATCGGGATCGAGTCCATGTAGGCCGTCGCGATACCGGTAATTGCGTTGGTTGCACCAGGACCCGAGGTGACCAGCACGACGCCAGCCTTGCCGGTAGCGCGCGCGTAGCCGTCAGCCATGTGCGTCGCCGCTTGTTCGTGACGAACAAGGATATGGCTCACGGCAGGTTCTTTGAACAGGGCATCGTAGACATGCAGGAGGGCGCCACCAGGGTACCCGTAGATATGTTTAACGCCTTCGTCACGCAAAAAGCGGACGATCATTTCGCCGCCGGATAAAAGCTCCACGTTGTTCACCTCTAAAACGCCAGAATACCGCCCACAAACGAGGACGGGTCTTAATAGGTTTTACTGCCAAGCAGAGCATGAGCGACGGTGGTCGCCGACTACGTCAGCACTGACTGAGCAAGTATTGGGATGACCCCAGAGTGTTGCGGGGCTTTCCCACCCAGCGCGAGGTAACGCGTTGCGGGTGTAACAGGTCGGCGCGGGTGTGCGCCTCATGATCTACCGAGATGGCCTGCTTCTGGCAGTCCTTCCACAGCGAACTTTGGATTGTTGTGATTCGACCCTCGCAAGTCAAGTCATCCGTGAGCTTTCTTCTCAGTAACCGCATGAAAAATCACCGAATGGGACCGCGCGAGGGTGCTTATGGTAGCGTGCGCGGAGCACAACACTTCAAGGAAGCAGCATGCGCAGCGTGATTTTCTCCGCCCTCCTCGTACTGGCAATCGGCAATACCAGCCAGGC
Organism: Pseudomonas syringae; assembly: GCF_001698815.1. GTDB lineage: Bacteria > Pseudomonadota > Gammaproteobacteria > Pseudomonadales > Pseudomonadaceae > Aquipseudomonas > Aquipseudomonas syringae_A. The sequence continues at coordinate 6,967 of NZ_LGSI01000071.1, forward strand.
CGCGCAGATCTTCAAATGGGTCGATGCCCAAGGCGTCACTCACTTCGACGCCCAGCCTCCGGCGGGACAGGCGGCACAGCAAATCAATACGGCCCAACCACCACCGGCATCAGCCCCGGCGACACCACCGGTTGATGTTGACGGCGCGGCACAACAGCGAGCCATCGACAAGAAGGTCAAGAAACAGATCGCGACCGAAGAGGCCAAGCGCAAGGAGAACTGCACGAAGCTGCGCACCAACCTCGCGCAACTGCAGAACAACCCTCGCGTGCGTGAGCAGGTCGAGGGTGAGACGAAGCGTCTGTCGGAAGATGAGCGCCAGGATCGCATCAGCGAAACGCAAAAGGCCATTGAGGACTTTTGCGGCTGAGCGATTTTAGCCAGACACGGGCTGGCGCTTACGTGAACTCGGTGATCAATCGATCGAAATGAGCCAGCAGCTGTTGCAGGTATCGGGTTTCCTGGGCTCGAGAGGCGTAAACCATCTCGGCCATTTCGAGAATCCCGGAGGCATTGGGCAGCGGCAGGTTCTGCTCGAGAATGATCTTCATGCGCGGCAGGAAGATCCACTGCAACCATTGCTCGAATTCCAGGGTATCGACACAGAACGGCTCGACACTGGACAGCGCCTGCTCACTAGGTGGCGAATCCCTCCACCACCCCAGCACTCTCAATTCACGCTCGATCAGCAGCAAATGTTCCGCCACCTCAGGAAAGCGTTTGTCCATCATGCGCCAACCTTGGCTTTCTGGCGGGCCTGGGCAGCACCGGCCGAATCACCCTGCTTTTCACGGGCCTGGGCGATGATGTCCCAGAGACTGGCTTGCAGGCTCGGACGACCATTGGCGTAAGTCAGGCCGCGCTGCGCAAGCTGTTCGGCCTGGGCGGCATCGCCCTGAGCCAGACGCACCTGCGCCAGTCGATAGATGACTTGCGGCTCACGAGGTGCAACACGCTGCGCACGCTCGAGGCTCGACGACGCACCATTGAGGTCGCCGCCGTTCTGCTGTTGCTGCGCGGTAGTCAGCAACGCCAGCACCGGGCCGTCCAGCTGTTCGTCAGCCGACAGGCCACCGCCCGACGAAGGGATACCGCTCGGCGCCGATGCCGCAGGCGCGCTGTAAGGAGTGTTGTTGATCGGCGCGGTATTGATCGGCGCCTGATTCGCTGATGTATCGATCGGTGCGCTGGTGCTGAACGGCACCTGCTCGGCAGGCGCGGCATAAGTGCCAATAGGCGCGGCACTGCCAGTCCCGCCACCGGGGATCATTACGACCACGCCGGAATCCTGCGGAACGGATTGGGCCTGTGCAGGAGCCTGTCCGGCGTTTGGCCGGTAAGCACCATTACGTGAAGCGGCAACGCGTTCGCTGTTGGAAACTTTCGAGCTGGAATCGACTACCGGAATCGAACCACGCTCCACGCTGGCACAACCATTGAGCAAAGCCAGAGCTGTTAACGCTGGTATCAACCACTTGTTCACTTGATGTCCTCTTTGCTTAGTTCAACCAACCCTTGACCCAATCCATCACTGAATCGGCGGGGGGCGTATTCCCNGGCGGGGGCCGTATTCCCGCCACAGGCCGGGCCGGGTGCGGGTTCGCTGCCGCGAATATACGGCATCTGGACGGCATTCGGGCAGCTTGCATCGGTGCCTTGTCCGGTCGCGGCATTGACCCACGCCTGAATCACGTTATCCGGCAACGGCATGTCCAGCGGCAACGGATCAGCCTTGCGCATGAAACTGGTCCAGACCTGCAACGGCCCGGTCGCACCGGTGAAAGGCGTCTTGCCATTGTCATCGCGCCCCATCCAGACCACTGCCAGCAAATCCTGGCTGAAACCTGCAAACCAACTGTCGCGGGAATCGTTGGTCGTACCGGACTTGCCCGCCAGGTTCAGCGAGCTTGGCAATACGTTATAGACAGACTTGCCCGTACCCTCGCGCATCACGCGCTGCATGGCGTTCTGCAGCAGATAGATGGAGCCCGGATCGAAGCGCTGCTGAATCTGGAACGGATAGCGCTTGAGCGGTTCTCCCTCGGCAGTCAGCACGCTGCGAATCGAGCGCATGGGGGTATTGAAGCCACCATTGGCGATGGTCTGGTACATCGTCGCAACCTGCATCGGGCTCAACGAGCCTGCGCCCAGCAACATCGACGGATAGGTCGGCCAGTCAGCCTGCACCCCCAGCTTGCCAAGGGTCTTGAAGACATTCGGCACGCCCAGTTCCAGCCCGATCTTGGCGCTGGACAGGTTGTAGGAGTGCGCAAGCCCTTGGTAAAGGAAGATATTGCCGTGGGCCTTGTGATCGTAATTCTGCGGCTTCCAGATCTGGCCATCCGCGCCCTTGACCTGGAACGGCTCGTCGGCCACCCAGCTGGTCAAGGTGTATTTGCTCGGCTGCTCCAGCGCCGTCAGGTAAATGACCGGCTTAACCAATGATCCGATCTGGCGCACGGCATCGATGGCCCGGTTGAACCCGGCATAGCCCGGCTGGCGGCTGCCGATCAAGGCCTGGACTTCGCCGGTTTCCGGGTTGGTCACGACCATCGCCGCTTCCATCTCGTCCACACCCTTGCGCCCGCTCAGCTTCTTGAACGTCTCGGTCATCGCCGCTTCGGACTTCATCTGCAGGATCGGATCGAAGCTGGTGAAGATCCGCAGACCCTCTTCAGTCAAGTCTTCGTCGCGATAGTCTTCGCGCAACTGGCGTTTGACCAGATCCAGGAAAACCGGGAACGAGCTGTCGGCCAGACTGCCGGTTCGGGTAACTCCCAAAGGCATTTTCTTCGCGGCGGCGACCACTTCGGCCGTTGCCACGCCCTGCTGTTCAAGCAGATCAAGGACCAGATTGCGCCGTTCAAGCGCCCGCTCCGGATTGCGTCGCGGATTGTAGTAGGACGGGCCCTTGACCAGACCAACCAGCAACGCCACCTGATGCAGCTTGAGCTCGGACAGCGGCTGGCTGAAGAAATACTGGCTGGCCAGACCGAAACCATGCACGGCGCGCTGGCCATCCTGACCGACGAACACCTCGTTGAGGTAGGCCTCGAGAATTTCCTGCTTGCTGTAATGGATCTCCAGCAAGACCGCCATCATCGCTTCAGTCAGTTTGCGGGTGATGCTGCGCTCGTTGGTCAGGTAGAAGTTCTTGACCAGCTGCTGCGTCAGCGTACTGCCGCCCTGGCGCATCTGCCCGGCGGAGGCATTGACCCAGAACGCGCGGGCGATGGACTTGGGGGAGACGCCGAAGTGGTGATAGAAGTCGCGGTCTTCGACGGTAACCAGGGTATCGAGCAGATACGGCGGCGCCTGATCCAACTTGATCAGGATCCGGTCTTCGAGGTTCTTCGGATACAGGCCGCCGATCATCAGCGGCTCAAGGCGGGCCACCGCGAGCTTCGCGCCATTACCCGAACTCAGGTCGGCAACATAGTCACCCGAGAAACGCACACGAACCTGCTGCGCCGGGTCGGCACCTTCGTAGAACTGGAAGCCACGGGTATTGAGGTCAACCGTATTGCCATTGACTGCCGCCGCGCCGGGGCCGTTGGCCACGCTTTCGCGACGATAGCCCAAGGCATCAAGCTCGATGAGGAAGTCGTCCTTGGTGAGCTTCTGCCCGACGAACAGCTCCAGCGGCCGCGCATAAACCTTGGCCGGAATCGTCCAGCGCTTGCCGGAAAACTTCTCCTGGACGATGGCATCGAGATACACGGCAAAGCCAGCCAGCACGACGAGGCCGACGAGACTGAGCTTCAAAGCCCAGCCCAGCCAGGTGCGAAGTCGGCTAGGGGCAGGTTTTTTTGGGGTACGGGAAGTGCGAGTACGAGTCATGGCGGCGGATTATACGCACTTTGCAAGCGTTCGAAAGGCGGCCTTGACGGCGGTTTGCAGGCTTGCGCCAAGCGGCCATAATGGCCGCCTTGAGCCATTCACCGAATTATCACTTCTGAAGGATCGTCCGTGAGCCAGTCACTCATTGCAGCCCTGCAAAACCCCGCCCTTTTTCCGCATCCGGTCGAGGGTTTCCAACTCATCGAAACGCACATTTCGTGGGTCCTGCTGACCGGTCCCTACGTCTATAAATTCAAGAAACCGGTCAACTTCGGCTTCCTCGATTTCACAACGCTTGCGGCCCGCCAGCACTTCTGCAACGAAGAGCTGCGCCTGAATAAGCGACTCACCGACGATCTGTACCTGGAAGTCCTGCCGATCACCGGCACGGTCGACGCTCCGCAACTGGGCGGCGAAGGCGAAGCCATCGAGTACGCGCTGAAGATGCGCCAATTCCCGCAAAGCGGCCTGCTCAGCACCTTGCAGGCCAACGGCGAGTTGACCACCACGCATATCGACGAAATGGCCCGGCAGATCGCTCAGTTTCATATCAGCGCTCCAGTGGTCCCGGCCGACAACGAGCTGGGTTCGCCTGACAGCGCCATGGCCCCGGTCCTGCAAAATTTTGAGCAGATTCGCCCGCTAATCAGCGAAAAGGCCGACCTGCTACAACTCGATGCCCTACAAGCCTGGGCAGAATCCAGCTTCTATCGTCTCAAGACATTGCTGGGCAAGCGCAAGGCCGAAGGTTTTATCCGCGAATGCCACGGTGACATCCACCTGGGCAACATCACGCTGATCGACAACAAGGTCGTGATCTTCGACTGCATCGAGTTCAACGAGCCGTTCCGTATGACCGATGTCTACGCCGACATCGGCTTTCTGGCCATGGACCTGGAAGATCGCGGCCTGAAATCCCTGTCGCGTCGCCTCATCAGCCAATACCTGGAGCTGACCGGTGACTATCAAGGCCTGGAGCTGCTGAATTTCTACAAAGCCTACCGCGCATTGGTTCGCGCCAAGGTTGCGCTGTTCAGCCTGCCTGCCGACGCCGATCCGGTCCAACGCGGGACGACCCTTCGTCAATACCGCAACTATGCAAACCTGGCCGAAAGCTACAGCGCGATCCCTTCCCGCTTCCTGGCGATCACTCATGGCGTGTCGGCTGTGGGCAAAAGTCATGTGGCCATGCGTTTGGTGGAATCCCTGGGTGCGATCCGCTTGCGTTCCGATGTCGAGCGCAAACGCCTGTTCGCGGCCAAAGACGCCGAGCTTTACGGCGCAGACGCGAGCATCGCTACGTATAAAAGCCTGCATGAGTTGGCCGGCGTGATTTTGCGTGCAGGCTTCCCGGTGGTGGTTGACGCGACTTATCTCAAGCAGGCCCAGCGCGCGGCCGCTGCCAAAGTGGCCGAAGCCACCGGCGTTCCGTTTCTGATCCTGGATTGCGAAGCCCCACAAGCAGTGATTGCCGGCTGGCTGGCTCAGCGTCAGGCGGCAAATGTCGATCCGTCCGACGCAACGCTGGAAGTGATCGAGGCCCAACAGGCCAGTCGCGAGCCTTTGACCGCTGAGGAAGTGCTGCACAGCAAGCACGTGCAGACCAATCAGAGCTCGGATCTGGATAGCCTGATCGAGAACATTCGTCAGCGTCTTCCGGGCCTCTGAAACATGTTCGAGCCGTTTGGCATTTAGCGCTTCACGGCTCGAAAATAGTGGCGATATACTGGCGCCATAATTCCAACGTAACGGAAAAACGAGAGGCGCTATGACTCAGCCGAAAATTCTGGATTCCTTCCTGTACGCGCTGTTGCGCAAGGACGATGTGGCCGGATTCAACCTGCAGAAACCCAGGTCCGGCACCGTGGATCTGGCTGGGGGTGATTTTCGCGGCCTTGATCTGCGCGCCCTGGATACCGAGCGCATCGACTTTACCGATGCGTATTTCCGTTCGGCTGATTTACGCGGACTTGATTTACGCAATACGCCCATGGAAGGCGCCAGCATTGCTCACGCGCAGATCTCGGGTGCGTTCTTCCCGGCAGAGCTATCGGCGGACGAGATTCTGATGTCAGTCAACTTCGGCACTCGCATGCGTTATCGCACGGCGAGATAGCTCAGTTGAACTAGCTCTGTTCGAACTGCCGGCATGCGCAACGCATGTCGGCATGCCTGGCTACACGCACGTTCTGCTACCCGTCGCCCTCCTGCTTATTGCAATGCAAGCCTCCTTCCTACACGCCTACAGACCGCGGACTACAATGATTAATGGTTCGCCTGCGTTTTCCTTAACGTCGGAGCTCAGCATCGCATGGAGGCATGATGAACGATGAACTGTTACACCTCAAAAACCTCGGCAAGACTTCATCTCAATGGTTACACGCTGTCGGTATCCACAGCCCATCGGATTTACGGCGAATGGGGTCTGTCGGGGCGTATCAGGCTGTACGCAAGCGCGGTTTCCGGGCAACCAAGGTGTTGTTGTACGCAATCGAGGCAGCACTCATGGATATTCACTGGATTGATCTGCCGATTGATCGCAAAGACGACCTCAATCACCAATTAAACGGTACGTGCCAGCAGTCGAAGCTTTGAAAGCCCTTGCGAGGAATGAAAAAATAAACCGTTGACATGCAAATGAGAATCGCTATGATTATCACAACTGGTCGCGAGACTGGCCGATACCTGAAAGACCTTGGTTCGGTGTTTCAGATTATCTCCTCATCAGGCTAATCACGGTTTTTGACCCGGCTCTTTGCCGGGTCTTTTTTTGCCTGCGAAAAAGTGGGCATCAATAGCAGTTGCCGTGCGGTCCTGGCGCGAGAACGCCCAGCTGGATCAGCAGATCGTCCAACAAGCTGGATGCGCCGATACGCACTCGCTCGGCGGTGAGCCAATGAGGACCGAAGCGCGCCTGGGTCATGTCGAGATACTTCTTGGCGTCCTGGAACGTACGGATTCCCCCCGCGAACTTGATACCGACCTGCCCTCCCACTTCAGCAATGCTTTCCAGCATGATTCGGGCGGCCTGGGGCGTCGCGCTGACGACCACCTTGCCAGTGCTGGTCTTGATGAAATCCGCACCCGACAGGATCGCACCACGGCTGGCATCCAGAATCGTCTGCGGGTCACGCAGATCGCCGGTTTCCAGCGTCACCGTCAAGCGGGTGCGCGGGCCGCAGGCATCCCGACACGCGGCCACCAGATCCATTCCGACCTGTTGATCACCAGAAAGCAGCGTGCGAAACGGGTAGACCACATCGATTTCATCCGCCCCGGCCATCACCGCCGCTCGGGTTTCTGACGCGGCAGACTCAATATTCGCGGAGCCGTACGGGAAATTGACCGCAGCCACCACGCGGATGTCCGGCGTACGCAGCCGGTCAAGCGCGGTGCGGGCCAGCAGGACAAACTTCGGATAGACGCAAACGCTGGCGACAGGCCCCAAGGGAGTCAGTGCTCGCTGACACATGCCGATAATGCGCTGGTCGGTGTCGTCTGCATTGAGCGCCATTAGATCAAGCAGGCCGATTGCCCGCCGTGCCAACTGCTCATCGTCAGCTTTTATATCTGTGCTCATGTCTCGCCTCGATCCTTTGCAAGTTCAGGAGCAAGACAATATATGAGCCTCAGCCTCGCAAACCGGCTGGCCGACCTTCAAGGAACGGGACTACGCAAAAAACAGAAATTTCCGAAGAGGAACCCTGGTCTGCGCCGCTCAGTTTCCAGATGCAGGCTTACGCATTCCGGCGCAATAATCCTCGGCCGGAGTGGCTGCGGTAGACCAGACGTAATCCGCGCTGGCGGGATCCACATCCATGCCGAACTGACTCAGGATCAGCACAACCGGCGGCTCTTGCGCGCCGAGATCCGCCATATGCAGCGGCACACCGACGTCTTTGCGCACATGCCAGCTCCCGGCAAACAACAGCGCCGGAGCGGGCGCAGCCATAAGCCGCTCGGCCATTCGCCGGTCACGCAGTTGCTGAATGGCGACCATCGCGGGTAGCTGTTCTTCGGGCAACAGACCGCAATGGGACGCACGAACCTGTTCCAGCAACTTTTCGCGCACGCTGGAGGACGACGACAACGAGCCCTCCACTCGTGGTGGCTGCTTGTAAAGCGACATGACTTCAGCGCTGTCCAGATTGGCGGAAAGCAGCGGATAGGGTTGCGCCAATGCGTACCTGACAATGGGACCATACAGGGCCCAGTCCCAGCCTTTCTGCCACTGCAACGCGGCGGGAAGGTCGGGCGGAAATTCGCCTCGGGCGATGCCAGCGCGAACCGTATCAACCGATGCCTGCTGATCGGGATTGATCATCTCCAGAAGCAGGCTGCCCTGCTGGCGACGATCGGCCAGTACCTGTAAAAGCCAAAGCTGTAATGCGTGGTGATCGGGATTGTCATGCAGCTCCCCAACCAGAACACGCGGTGCCAGGGAGAGCCGTTCGGCAAGCTGCTGCGGCGTCAGCTCTTGCCCGCTCTTGATGTCATGAATCATGCCTGAATCCAAATCCTCACGCCCAAGCGGGCTCTGCCAAAGGGGTATATTCGGCAACGAAGGTGGCCCTTGGCAAGCACTCAGCAGCAGCAATGCCAGTATCGGACGCAGACAACGCATCATTCCAACCTCTCAATCGATGAAGATCATGGCCGCAATGCCACGAGAACTGCCACACTCCACTCAGACATAAACGGTAAAGATTATTCCACCGCCCACCAAGGAGAACCCTCTGAAATTGCTCTGTGCCGGTAGCGATATACCGGAAGGCCAAAGCCGTGGCCTGGAACTGGACGGCCGTAACCTGATAGCGATACGTCGTGACGGCCAGATATACGTCTACCAGAACCGCTGCCCGCATCGCGGCATCGCCCTGGAATGGCAGGAAAACCAGTTTCTGGACCCCAGCGCCAGCCTGATCCAGTGCACGACCCACGGCGCACTGTTCCTTATCGAAAGCGGCGAATGCGTGGCCGGGCCTTGCGAAGGGCAATCGTTGACGGCGATTGCCTGTCATGAGGATCAAGACGGGATCTGGATCACTTCCAGCGATAACGCCTGAACGGGATCGAGTTCCCAGCGAAGCTGCAAGGGCCGGTCGATGAATATCTCCTCGGATGTTAGCTGGACGCCATAGGCCAGCACTTCGACCCCCGCAGCCATCGCGTCGCGCAACGCTGCTGCATAACCGGGGTCGATCTCTGCTGCGGGCCTGACCGCTTCGACGCCGGTCAGGTTGACGCAGTACAGCAACACTGCGCGCACACCGTCGCGCGCCAGACTCGCCAATTCCCGCAAGTGCCGAGCGCCGCGCAGGGTGACGGCGTCGGGAAATGCCGCGACCGATGAACCGTCAAAACCCAATGTCACGCTCTTGACCTCGACGAACGCCGGGCCATCAGGGTAATCCAGACGAAAATCCACCCGGCTCTTTTCCTGCCCGTACGCCACTTCACGCTTGAGGCCGGTGAAACCGTTGAGTTCACTGATGACACCAGCGCGCAAGGCTTCTTCCACCAGGTGATTGGCGCGCCCGGTATTGATACAGGCCAGCCGCCCTTGCGGGGTCTCGCTGATTTCCCAGGTGCCGGGCAACTTGCGTTTAGGGTCACTGGAACGACTGAACCAGACCCGTCCGCCCGGCATCATGCAATTGAACATCGAGCCGGTGTTGGGGCAATGAATGGTCAGCAGCTCACCGCTGGTGGTTTCGATATCGGCCAGGAAACGCTTGTAACGCACCACCAGCAGACCTTGTTCAAGTTCGGGAGAAAAGCGCATCAGCCTTGCCAGCTCCGCAGACCGCGAGCGATTCGCTCAACGGCTTGTTGCAGACGCGGCAGGCTCTGGGTGTATGCAAAACGCACGTGGTGACCCGCCTGAAAACGGCCGAAGTCCAGCCCAGGGGTGATCGCCACGTGCTCGGTTTCCAGAAAGTGTCGGCAAAACGCAAACGCATCGCCGCCGAACGCGCTGATGTCAGCATAAAGGTAAAACGCGCCCTCTGGCTCTACTGCGATCTTGAAGCCCAGTTCACGCAAGGCTGGCAGCAGGAAGTCCCGGCGCAGGCCGAATTCGGCGCGGCGCTCTTCGAGAATTTCCAGGGTTTGCGGCTCGAAACAGGCCAGCGCGGCGTATTGCGCCATGCTCGGCGCACTGATGTAGAGGTTCTGCGCGAGTTTCTCCAGATCCGCGACCGCATCCGGCGGCGCGACCAGCCAGCCCAAACGCCAGCCGGTCATGCCGAAATATTTCGAAAAACTATTAAGGACGAACGCCTCATCGTCGACTTCCAGCACGCTGGCCGCGTCAGTGCCGTAAGTCAGGCCATGGTAAATCTCGTCCACCACCAGATGACCGTTTCGCGCCTTGAGCGCTGCCGACAATGCCGCCAATTCATCGCGATGCAGCAGTGTGCCGGTGGGATTGGCGGGCGAAGCAACCAATGCGCCCACGCTGTCTTGATCCCAATGTTTAGCCACCAACTCGGGCGTCAGTTGATAACGCACGTCTGGACCGACTGGTACCAGTTGTGCGGCGCCTTCGACCAGTCGCAGAAAATGGCGATTACACGGATAGCCAGGATCGGCGAGCAACCAATGCTTGCCAGGATCGACCAACAAGCTGCTGGCGAGCAACAGCGCACCGGAACCGCCGGGTGTCACCAGAATCCGGCCGGGATCGAGGCTCACGCCATAACGCTGGGCATAAAATCCGGCAATGGCCTCGCGCAACTCCGGCAGGCCACGCGCGGCGGTGTAGCGGGTTTTGCCCGCAGCCAGCGCGGCTTGCCCGGCGGCAATGATCGGCGCCGCAGTGGTGAAGTCCGGCTCACCGATTTCCAGGTGAATGACATCGTGCCCCGCCGCCTGCAGTTCATTGGCCCGCGCCAGCAACGCCATGACATGAAAGGGTTCGATGGCGCGACTGCGCGCACTGTAGGGCTGAGCCATTGGCCTTCCTTAATGATAAAAAACAGAGCCGGATAAACAGGCTGGATACCTTGCGCGAACGATTCTACCCAACCTCGCGAGTGCCTGTGATTTAAAAAGACGAGGACAGCTCACCGCTGGGAATTTGCCCGTTTGACCAATGATTGAGGGGGTAAATATCCAAATGGGTGCAACTCAGCCTGCGAAAATCAATTCAGCCAAGGTTTTTTCCCACCCCATGCCGTGGCCGGAGCTATGATCAACTGTGCTGTCGTGCGCTCATGCTCGACAACCGGGAGTAGCGCGCTCCGATTTGATCTGGTAAGTTCGCCCGCTTGCAGCCGCAGGGCCGGCAGGTGTCGGCGATGTATAAATCCTGCGCAATGGATTAAAGAGTGAGAGGCGGTCCATTCATGCCCACCCAAGAAAAGCAGCAGAACAACCAGATAGCTGGTGACTTCAAACCTTACGAAATCAGTAAGGGCGAGGAGTACATGAGCGAAAAGATGCGTGCTCACTTCACCAAGATTCTTGGTGGCTGGAAGTTGCAGTTGATGCAAGAGGTCGATCGGACCATGCATCACATGAAAGACGAAGCGGCCAACTTTCCGGATCCAGCAGATCGCGCCAGCCAGGAAGAAGAATTCAGCCTGGAGTTGCGCGCCCGTGATCGCGAGCGCAAGTTGATCAAGAAGATCGACAAGACGCTGCAGTTGATCGAAGACGAAGAATATGGCTGGTGTGAATCCTGCGGCGTAGAGATCGGCATCCGCCGCCTCGAAGCCCGCCCAACCGCCGACCTTTGCATCGACTGCAAGACGTTGGCGGAAATCAAGGAAAAGCAGGTCGGCAAGTAAGCGACCCGCAGCCTTGAACCAGGGACGCTTCGGCGTCCTTTGTTGTTTCTGGATCTCCTGGGCAAACACTTGATTCTGTAGGAGCGAGGCTTGCCCGCGAAGAACGATTACGCGAATTGTCTGACACACCGAGGCGATTGAATCGCGGGCAAGCCTCGCTCCAACAAGCCAAATATCGAAGCCAGCCCCAATCTCCAGTAACATCGCGCCCATGAATCCCTCTTCCTACATCGGGCGCTTTGCGCCGACGCCCAGCGGTTACCTGCACTTTGGCTCGCTGGTCGCAGCACTGGCCTCGTACCTCGACGCCCGCTCGGTTGGCGGTCTATGGCTGATGCGCATGGAAGATCTCGATCCACCGAGAGAAGTCCCGGGCGCGCAAGCCGCGATTGTCGATACCCTCGAACGCTACGGTTTTGAATGGGATGGCGAGCTGGTCAGTCAAAGCCAGCGCCATGACGCTTACGCACAGATCGTCAATCGCTGGCTCAGCCACGGGCTGGCGTATGCCTGCACATGCTCGCGCAAACAACTGGAGCCGTTCGCCGGGGTTTATCCGGGGATTTGCCGGGACGCCGGCCACGACTGGGAAAATGCCGCCATCCGCATTCGCGTGCCGGAAGTGCAGTATCAATTCGAGGATCGGGTTCAGGGCAACTTTCAGCAGCATCTGGGCCGTGAAGTCGGGGATTTCGTGATCAAACGCCGCGACGGCTTGTTCGCCTATCAACTGGCTGTGGTGATCGACGACGCCTGGCAAGGCATCACGGACGTGGTGCGCGGCGCCGACTTGCTTGACTCCACCCCGCGCCAGCTGTACCTCCAGGAATTGCTCGGCGTTCCAGCCCCTCGCTACCTGCATGTGCCACTGATCACGCAGCCGGACGGCAACAAACTGGGCAAATCCTATCGTTCGCCACCACTGGCGGCAGATCAAGCGACGCCTTTATTGTTGCGAGCGTTGCGTGCGCTGGGACAGCCGGTCGATAAGCAACTGGGTTACGGCACGCCACAAGAGGTCCTCAAGTGGGCAATCGGGCACTGGAACGCTGCGTTGATCCCCAAGGTTCGCAACCTTGAAGAAGCCCGGATAGACTGAGCTAGAGCGGTCGCGATCAACTTGTATAGACGGGTGATGAAACGCCTCTTGCAGGTTGCGCGCCATCCGTTACCATGCCGCTCCTCATCCGCAGCAACGCGAACGAATCGCGAAGGAGGCCAAATGTATATTTACCGATTGGTCCTGTTGCTGGTGGTAGGCATTTACCTGTTCTCTCCGGCCATCATGGATTGGTGGATAGATGCGACCGGCGCCTGGTATCGCCCGTATCTGCTGTGGCTGATCCTGATCGTGGTCACCTTCATTCTCCAGAGCCAACGAGATGCCGATGAGCTTTAGCCTGACCCAGATGATTCTGGTCAGCGCCGCCTATTTATTAGTGCTGTTCGGCGTGGCATGGATCAGCGAGCGCGGCGTCATTCCCCGCTGGATCATCCGTCACCCGCTGACCTACACCTTGTCGCTGGGTGTCTATGCCAGTGCCTGGGCGTTTTACGGGACGGTCGGCCTGGCCTATCAGTACGGCTACGGCTTTCTCTCCAGCTATCTCGGGGTTTCCGGGGCGTTCCTTTTGGCGCCGGTGTTGCTGTATCCGATCCTGAAAATCACCCGCACCTATCAGCTTTCATCGTTGGCCGATCTGTTTGCGTTCCGCTTCCGCAGCACCTGGGCGGGCGCGCTGACCACTATTTTCATGCTGATCGGCGTACTGCCACTGCTCGCGTTGCAGATCCAGGCGGTGGCCGATTCCATTGGCATCCTCACCCGCGAGCCGGTGCAGAACCGCGTCGCCCTGGCGTTTTGCGCGCTGATTACCCTGTTCACGATCTTCTTTGGCTCGCGACACATCGCCACCCGGGAGAAACACGAAGGTTTGGTGTTCGCCATTGCCTTTGAGTCAGTGATCAAGCTCATCGCCATTGGCGGCATCGGCCTGTACGCGTTGTATGGCGTCTTTGATGGCCCGCAAGCGTTGGAACAATGGCTGTTGCAGAACCAGAGTGCGCTCGCAGCGCTGCATACACCGCTGCAGGAAGGCCCGTGGCGCACCTTGCTGCTGGTGTTCTTCGCCTCGGCCATCGTCATGCCACACATGTACCACATGACGTTTACCGAAAACCTCAGCCCGCGCTCGCTGGTCAGCGCCAGCTGGGGCCTGCCGCTGTTCCTGTTGTTGATGAGCCTGGCTGTGCCATTGATTCTCTGGGCCGGGCTCAAGCTCGGCGCGACCACCAGCCCGGAATACTTCACGCTAGGCATCGGCATCGCAGTCAACAGCAAGGCGCTGGCTCTACTCGCCTATGTGGGCGGGCTGTCGGCGGCCAGCGGATTGATCATCGTCACGACCCTGGCCCTGTCGGGCATGGCCTTGAATCATCTGGTTCTGCCGCTTTATCAGCCGCCCGCCGAAGGTAATATCTACCGTTGGCTGAAGTGGACCCGGCGCGGCCTGATCGTTGCGATCATCATGGCTGGCTACGGTTTCTATCTATTGCTCGGCGCGCAACAGGATCTGGCTAATCTGGGTATCGTGGCGTTCGTGGCGACCCTGCAATTCCTGCCGGGGGTGCTTTCGGTCCTGTATTGGCCGGCGGCCAATCGTCGCGGATTCATCGCCGGCTTGCTGGCGGGCATCACGGTATGGATGGTCAGCATGCTGTTGCCGTTGATCGGCGACTTCCAGGGTTTTTATATCCCGCTGCTGAACATGATCTACGTTCTGGACGATACCAGCTGGCACATGGCGGCAATCGCCTCGCTGGCCGCCAACGTGTTGCTATTCACCCTGATTTCGCTGTTCAGCAATCCCAGCCCGGAAGAAGCCAGCGCCGCCGAAGCCTGCGCGGTGGACAACGTGCGCCGCCCGCAACGCCGCGAACTGCACGCCGCGTCGCCGCAGGAGTTCGCCACGCAACTGGCCAAGCCGCTGGGAGCCAAGGCTGCGCAGAAGGAAGTCGAGCAGGCGTTGCGCGATCTTTACTTGCCGTTTGATGAGCGTCGTCCTTACGCGCTGCGGCGTCTGCGCGATCGCATTGAAGCCAACCTGTCTGGACTGATGGGGCCCAGCGTGGCCCAGGACATGGTCGAGACCTTCCTGCCCTACAAGTCCGGTGGCGAAAACTACGTCACCGAAGATATCCACTTTATTGAAAGCCGCCTTGAGGATTACCACTCGCGCCTGACCGGGCTGGCTGCGGAGCTCGATGCCCTGCGCCGCTATCACCGGCAGACGTTGCAAGAGCTGCCAATGGGCGTGTGCTCGCTGGCCAAGGATCAAGAGATCCTGATGTGGAACAAGGCCATGGAAGAACTGACCGGCATCGCCGCCCAGCGCGTGGTCGGCTCGCGGCTTGAGACCATCACCGACCCCTGGAAAGAGTTGCTGCTGGGTTTCATCAATCTTCCCGACGAGCATCTGCATAAGCAGCGCCTGGCACTTGATGGCCAGACCCGTTGGCTCAATCTGCACAAAGCCGCTATCGACGAGCCCTTGGCCCCCGGCAACAGCGGCCTGGTATTGCTGGTCGAGGATTTGACCGACACGCAGATGCTCGAAGACAAACTGGTGCACTCCGAGCGGCTGGCCAGCATCGGTCGTCTGGCCGCTGGCGTGGCTCATGAAATCGGCAACCCGATTACTGGCATCGCCTGCCTGGCGCAGAACCTGCGTGAAGAGCGCGAAGACGATGGCGAACTGACCGAAATCAGCAGCCAGATCCTGGAACAGACCAAGCGTGTTTCACGGATCGTGCAGTCGCTGATGAGCTTCGCCCATGCGGGCGGTCATCAACATACCGACGAAGCGGTGTGCCTGGCCGAGGTGGCGCAGGATGCCATTGGTCTGCTTGCACTGAACCGGCGCAACTTCGAAGTGCATTTCTATAACCTGTGCGATCCCGAACACTGGGTCGATGGCGACCCGCAACGGCTGGCCCAGGTGCTTATCAATCTGCTCTCCAATGCCCGCGACGCGTCGCCTGCGGGCAGTGCGGTGCGGGTCCGGAGCGAAGTTTCCGAACACACTGTCGACCTGATTGTGGAAGACGAAGGCAGTGGCATTCCGAAAGCAATCATGGATCGATTGTTCGAACCTTTCTTCACCACCAAGGATCCAGGTGAAGGTACCGGACTGGGCCTCGCACTGGTCTATTCCATCGTTGAAGAGCATTATGGACAGATCACCATCGACAGCCCGGCCGACCCCGAGCACCAGCGCGGTACCCGTATTCGGGTGACATTGCCGCGACATGTCGAAGCGACGTCCGCTGTGAACTGAGACCGTCGAGAGAACCGAATCAATGCCGCATATTCTGATCGTCGAAGACGAAACCATTATCCGCTCGGCCCTGCGTCGCCTGCTGGAACGTAACCAGTACCAGGTCAGCGAAGCGGGTTCGGTGCAGGAAGCCCAGGAACGATTCAGCATCCCTTCGTTTGATCTGATCGTCAGTGATTTGCGCTTACCGGGCGCGCCCGGCACCGAGTTGATCAAACTCGGTGAAGGCAAGCCCGTGCTGATCATGACCAGCTACGCCAGCCTGCGCTCGGCCGTGGACTCCATGAAAATGGGCGCCGTCGATTACATCGCCAAACCGTTCGATCACGACGAGATGCTCCAGGCCGTGGCGCGGATTCTGCGTGACCGTCAAACCGTGCAAAGCATGCAGGCCGACCGCAGTCTGGCCAAGGCCAACGGTGCGGACAAAGGCGTGGTCGACAACAGCAATGGCGAAATCGGCATCATCGGCTCTTGCGCGCCGATGCAGGACCTTTACAGCAAGATTCGCAAGGTCGCGCCAACTGATTCCAATGTGTTGATCCAGGGAGAATCGGGCACCGGTAAGGAATTGGTGGCACGTGCGCTGCATAATCTTTCCCGCCGCGCCAAGGCGCCGATGATTTCGGTGAACTGCGCAGCGATCCCGGAAACCTTGATCGAGTCCGAACTGTTCGGCCACGAGAAAGGCGCCTTTACCGGAGCCAGCGCAGGTCGTGCCGGTCTGGTAGAAGCCGCCGACGGTGGCACATTGTTCCTCGATGAAATTGGCGAGCTGCCCCTCGAAGCCCAGGCGCGATTGCTGCGCGTGCTTCAGGAAGGCGAAATTCGCCGGGTTGGCTCGGTTCAGTCGCAAAAAGTCGACGTGCGCCTGATTGCTGCGACGCACCGCGACCTGAAAAGCCTGGCCAAAGTCGGCCAGTTCCGCGAAGACCTTTATTACCGCCTGCACGTGATCGCGCTGAAACTGCCGGCCCTGCGTGAACGTGGCGCAGATGTCATCGACATCGCCCGTTCCTTTCTTGCCAGACAAAGCGCCAAGGTCGGTCGCACTGACCTGAAGTTTGCCCCGGACGCCGAACAAGCGATTCGCCATTACACTTGGCCGGGCAACGTGCGCGAGCTGGAAAACGCTGTAGAACGCGCGGTCATTCTGTGCGAGAGCCCGGAAATTTCGGCCGAGCTGCTGGGCATCGACATCGAACTGAGCGACCTGGACGACGAGGACTTCATCGGCCTGCCCGCTCAGCATAATGCTTCCAGCTCCACCAGCCACGAGCCCACCGAAGACTTGTCCCTTGAGGATTACTTCCAGCATTTCGTCCTGGAACATCAGGATCACATGACTGAAACCGAGCTGGCACGCAAACTGGGCGTCAGCCGCAAGTGTCTGTGGGAGCGTCGTCAGCGCCTGGGCATCCCGCGCCGCAAAGGTGTGGCCAGCGAAACTTGATCGAGGAAGGCCGCGCAAGGCTCTAGCCCGAGCGTGCGCGCCTTGTGTCGAAGGTGTTACCTCAGCAGGTTCAACGTAACAAAAGCCGGGTCTTACGGTAACGAAGTCCCGGCTTTTTTATGCCACCAGAAAGCCATCCCAACCCCAGAGCGCCCGGTTTTAAAGGGTTTCTAAAAGTTGGCACAGGTTCTGCAATATCTCTGGTACAAGAACAACAAAAACTCGCAGTAGCAAAATCCATAATAAAAACAATACGTATCGACTCACGCATAACAAGAACAACACGGCGGAGGCGCAGCTAACTGATTCTTTTGGAGAGGAGTTGTATTTGGGGCTTGCCCCACGACCAGGCTGAGAACAACAAAAACTACCCTAAGGTAGCGCCTGAACTGGTTGGATCGAATGATCATTGCAACGCAGCGACCAAAGCAATCCGTTTGCTCTTGACTCCCGATTGGGAGGGTTCACAGACGAAAAGTCTCGTGAATGGGCACTCAACAAAAACAAAAAGCCCGAACAGACAATAAAAATAAAGAGCATAGACTTTGGGGGAGCTTCGGCTCCCCCAGTAGCTTGCGCAATAAAGAAAGCCGTTCACCCCCTTCTTGTAAGCCTGTCGCGCAGCTTCCTACACCATCCCCCGACTAAATGCTAGAATCCCCGCCCATCGTGCGGTCACTCTTCGTTTTTGGCCGAATATTCCTTCAAACAGTGCATCCCATGCTGAAGAAGCTGTTCCAGTCTCTCCGTTCCCCACTGCGCAAACCGCAGCAACACATCCGCAGCACACCTGAAGTGCTCAACAGCAGCCAACACTCGCTGCAACGCAGCCAGTTCAGCCGCTACGCGGTCAGCATTGTCGAGCGCCTGCAAAACGCTGGCTACCAGGCTTATCTGGTCGGTGGCTGCGTGCGGGACCTGATGCTGCATATCGAACCCAAGGATTTCGACGTCGCCACCAGCGCCACGCCGGAACAGGTTCGCGCTGAATTTCGCAATGCTCGAATCATAGGCCGGCGCTTCAAGCTGGTTCATATTCACTTCGGCCGCGAAATCATCGAAGTCGCCACCTTCCGTGCCAATCATCCGGTGGATGATGAGGACGAAGACAGCAACCAGTCTTCGCGTAACGAGAGCGGCCGGATTCTGCGCGACAACGTGTATGGCACGCTTGAAGAGGACGCCCAGCGTCGCGACTTCACGATCAACGCCCTGTATTACGACCCGGTTTCCGAGCGCGTGCTCGATTACGCCAACGGCGTACACGACATCCGCAATCGCTTGATCCGCCTGATCGGCGATCCGCAGCAGCGCTATAAAGAAGACCCGGTGCGCATGCTGCGCGCCGTGCGTTTCGCCGCCAAGCTGGATTTCGGCATCGAAAAACACAGCGCCACGCCGATCCGGCAGCTGGCGCCGATGCTGCGCGATATTCCGTCGGCGCGTCTTTTCGAAGAAGTGCTCAAGCTGTTCATGTCCGGTTACGCCGCGTCGACCTTCGAAATGCTGGTCGATCTGGAACTGTTCGAACCGCTGTTCCCGGCCAGCTCCAAGGCCCTTGAATACAACCCGACCTACACCCACACGCTGATCAGCGAAGCCCTGGCCAATACTGACCTGCGCATCAAACAGAACAAGCCGGTAACACCGGCGTTCCTGTTTGCTGCCCTGCTCTGGCCAGCATTGCCTGCCAAAGTGCTGCGCTTGCAGGAACGCGGCATGCCGCCGATTCCGGCCATGAACGAAGCGGCGCAAGAGCTGATCATCGAGCAATGCCAGCGCATCGCTATCCCGAAGCGTTTCACCATGCCGATCCGCGAGATCTGGGACATGCAGGAACGTCTGCCGCGTCGCTCCGGCAAGCGTGCCGATATGCTGCTCGACAACCCACGATTCCGCGCCGGTTACGATTTCCTCCTGCTGCGCGAAAGCGCCGGCGAAGAGACCGACGGCCTGGGCGAATGGTGGACCGATTATCAGGAATGCAACGACAGCGAACGCCGCGAGATGATTCGCGACCTGAGCAGCAAGCCTGACGCCACGGGCGCCCCGCCGCGCAAACGCCGCCGTACCAGTGGCGCCAAGCGCAAACGCGCCGCTGGCGACGCGCCGAATTCTTCCGGCGAATGATCCAGGGTTGCTGACATGGAACGCGTCTATATAGGCATGGGCAGCAATCTGGCTGATCCCGCCGAGCAATTGCGCAGTGCGACCACTGCATTGACGCAATTGCCCCACAGTCAGTGGGTTGGCGTTTCAGCCTTGTACATCAGCGATTCCCTGCTGCCAGGCCAGCCGCGTTTCACCAATGCCGTCGCTGCGCTGGATACCGAGCTGACGCCACTGGCGTTGCTCGACCGCCTGCAAGCCATCGAACTGGATCAAGGCCGCGAACGTCATGAGCGCTGGGGACCGCGTACCCTGGACCTCGACATCCTGCTGTTCGGTGAGCGCCTCATCGACGAAGCGCGCCTCAAAGTGCCGCACTATCACATGCACGCCAGGGCCTTCGTGCTCTACCCGCTGGCCGAGCTTGCCCCTGATTTGCAGCTGCCGGACGGTCGCTCCCTGAGTCAAATGCTCGCCGATTGCCCCTTCGAAGGACTTGAGCGCCTGCCTGCCCGCACCTGACCCGGTAACAGCCTGGCTGTAACCGCTCTGCTGTAACCGGTAGCCGGGGGTAACACGCGCAATTGACTTCACGCCCCCTCCTCACGAAGATAGGCGTCCCCGCCAGCCTGTTCGCTGGCCCATGGGCGCAAGCAGGACTCGGTAAACACCGCAAAACGACGGTGTACCTGCTTTTCCAGGATGAATCTCACGCGTTGCTCGCCGTAGTGTTCACAGCGCCTGATCGAGGACTTTTCCATGCCAGATATCACTGTTACGTCGTTGCTGGGCCTGAAACAAAAGGGTGAGAAAATCACCATGCTGACCTGCTACGACGCGACCTTTGCCCATGCTGCAAGCCAGGCCGGCGTAGAAGTGCTGCTGGTCGGCGATTCGCTGGGCATGGTCCTCCAAGGTCATGACAGCACGTTGCCTGTTACCACCGCCGAGATGGCCTATCACGTGGCCTGCGTCAAACGTGGCAATCAGGGCGCGCTGATCATGGCCGACCTGCCGTTCATGTCCTACGCAACCCTCGATCAAACCTTCGCCAACAGCGCCGCGCTGATGCAGGCCGGTGCGCACATGCTCAAGGTCGAAGGCGCAGCCTGGCTGGCGGAGTCGATCCGCCTGCTGAGCGACCGTGGCGTTCCGGTTTGCGCGCACATGGGCCTCACCCCGCAAGCGGTGAACGTACTGGGCGGTTACAAGGTGCAAGGCCGGCTGGAAACTCAGGCGCGGCAAATGCGTGCCGACGCCATCACGCTTGAGCAGGCTGGCGCGGCGATGCTGCTGCTGGAATGCGTGCCCAGCGAGCTGGCCGAGGAAATCAGCCATGCGGTGAAGATTCCGGTCATCGGCATCGGCGCGGGCAGTGCGACTGATGGCCAGGTGCTGGTCTTGCACGACATGCTGGGGCTGGCCATAACCGGTCGCGTACCCAAGTTCGTGAAGAACTTCATGATCGGTCAGCCCGACATTCAATCAGCATTGCAGGCCTATGTTGCGGCAGTCAAAGACGTCAGCTTCCCGGCAACTGAACACGGATTTTCAGCATGATCACAGTTAAAACCGTGCGCGAATTACGCGCGGCTGTCGCACGTGCGCGCAGTGAAGGCAAGCGGATCGGCCTGGCGCCGACCATGGGCAACCTGCACAGCGGTCATGCGGCGCTGATTACCAAGGCTGCGCAACGCGCGGACTTCGTCGTCGCCACCATCTTCGTCAACCCGCTGCAGTTCGGCCCTAACGAAGACCTGGCCACTTATCCGCGCACCCTGGCGGCAGATCAGGAAAAACTGCTCCAGGCCGGCTGCCATCTGCTGTTCACGCCGACGGTTGAAGAAATGTATCCCCACGGCATGGCCGACCAGACCATCGTCAGCGTACCGAGCCTGTCCGAAGGACTGTGCGGCGCCAGTCGTCCAGGGCACTTTGACGGCGTTGCGACGGTAGTCAGCAAGCTATTCAATATGGTCCAGCCGGATCTGGCCGTGTTCGGCCAGAAGGATTTCCAGCAACTGGCGGTGATCCGCGCGCTGGTACGCGACCTGAACATGCCGATCCAGATCATCGGTGAGCCGACGGTTCGGGCGGCGGACGGCCTGGCGTTGTCGTCGCGCAACGGCTACCTCAGCGAAGAACAGCGCGCCATTGCGCCCGAGTTGTACCGCGTGATCTGCCAGATTGGCGACGCCATCAGCAAAGGTGAACAGGACTTCAGCGCGCTGCTCGACCTGGGCAAGCACCAGCTCGAAGCGGCCGGATTGCGCCCCGACTACCTGGAAATTCGCGAAGCCACCAGCCTGCGTCCGGCGACTGCCGAGCACAGTGATGTGGTCGTTCTGGCTGCGGTTTTCCTGGGCAAGACGCGCTTGATCGATAACCTGCACCTGAACAGGGAACATGCATAAACATGCAAAGCATCATGTTGAAGGCCAAGCTGCACCGTGCCGAAGTCACTCACGCAGTGCTCGACTACGAAGGCTCCTGTGCGATTGATGGCGAATGGCTGGACCTGTCCGGGATTCGCGAGTACGAACAAATCCAGATCTATAACCTGGACAACGGCGAGCGTTTCACGACCTATGCCATCCGGGGCGAAGCAGGCTCGCGGATGATTTCGGTCAACGGCGCGGCCGCTCATAAAGCGAAAGTCGGTGATCGCGTGATCATCTGCGCCTATGCTCAGTACTCCGAAGCCGAGCTTGAGCATTTCAAGCCACGAATGCTGTACATGGCTCCCGGTAATGAACTTAGCCACACCAGCAATGCCATACCGGTACAGGTGGCCTGACGAACCAGCACCGAACATGTTTAATGCCCGGACGATGTTGTGTGAAAAAGTACCGAGCCCAGGTAAAGCGAAGCGCAGACAAACAGGCGCACAGGTATTAGTCTCCAACGCCGTAAAACCTGTCTGATCCCGCTCGCTTTTAAGGTCCAAAGCCAGTTCCAAGTACAAGGAAACCCGCAGCGATGGCGTACTACCGCACCCCTTCCGACGTGACCAGCCTGCCCGCTTGGCAGGCACTCAATCAACACCGCGAAGCCATGCAGGATTTCAGCATGCGCGAAGCGTTCAACGAAAACCCGCAGCGTTTCAGCGAATTCACCCTGAGCAGTTGTGGTCTGTTTCTCGATTACTCGAAAAACCTGATCACCAGTGAAACCCGCGACTTGCTGGTGAGCCTGGCCAATGAAGTCGGCCTCAAAGAAGCCATCAAGGCGCAATACGACGGCGAGCTGGTCAACGCTTCCGAAGGCCGCCCGGCGTTGCATACCGCGCTGCGACGTCCGGTTGGCGACAAGCTGCAGGTCAACGGCGTCAACGTGATGCCTGAAGTTCACAAAGTGCTCAACCAGATGACTGATCTGGTCGGCCGCATTCACGACGGTCTGTGGCGCGGCTACACCGAGAAGCCAATCACCGACGTGGTGAACATCGGCATCGGTGGTTCGTTCCTCGGTCCGGAGCTGGTGTCCGAAGCGTTGTTGTCCTACGCGCAAAAAGGCGTTCGCTGTCATTACCTGGCGAACATCGACGGCAGTGAGTTCCACGAACTGACCTTGAAGCTGCGTGCTGAAACGACGCTGTTCATCGTTTCGTCGAAGACCTTCACCACCCTGGAAACCCTCAAGAACGCGACCGCCGCCCGTGCCTGGTATCTGGCGCAAGGCGGTTCCGAGGCTGAGCTGTATCGTCACTTCATCGCGGTGTCGAGCAACAATGCCGCTGCCGTGGCGTTCGGCATCCGTGAAGAAAACATCTTCCCGATGTGGGACTGGGTCGGCGGTCGTTATTCGCTATGGTCGGCTATCGGCCTGCCTATCGCGCTGGCCATCGGCATGTCCAACTTCAAGGAACTGTTGTCCGGCGCGTATTCGATGGACCAACACTTCCTGACCGCGTCGTTCGAACAGAACATGCCGGTGCTGTTGGCGCTGCTGGGTGTCTGGTACGGCAATTTCTGGGGCGCGCAAAGCCACGCGATTCTGCCTTACGACCATTACCTGCGTAACATCACCAAGCACTTGCAACAGCTGGACATGGAATCCAACGGCAAGAGCGTGCGCCAGGACGGCACGCCGGTTTCTACCGACACCGGCCCGGTCATCTGGGGCGGCGTAGGCGCCAACGGTCAGCATGCTTATCACCAGTTGCTGCACCAGGGCACGCAGATGATTCCGGCTGACTTCATCGTGCCGATTGTCAGCTTCAACCCGGTCGCCGATCACCACCAATGGCTGTACGCCAACTGCCTGTCGCAAAGCCAGGCCTTGATGATGGGCAAGACTCGCAGCGAAGCCGAAGCTGAACTGCGTGACAAGGGCATGGCCGAAGGCGACGTGCAAAAGCTCGCGCCGCACAAAGTCATCCCCGGCAACCGTCCGAGCAACACCCTGGTGCTCGAACGCATTAGCCCCCGCCGCCTCGGCGCACTGGTGGCGATGTACGAACACAAGGTCTTCGTGCAAAGCGTGATATGGGGCACCAACGCCTTTGATCAGTGGGGTGTGGAGCTGGGCAAGGAAATGGGCAAGGCGGTTTACCAGCGCCTGACCGGCGGCACCGACGAACCAGCTGATGACGCGTCGACCCAGGGCCTGATCAATTATTTCCGTGGTCGTCACCGCGGCTGATCTTGCGCTCAACGCAACACCCGAGCCCGCCGCTCTCGCAAGAGACGGCGGGTTTTGCGTTTCTGGGCGTGGATTGAACCCACCCAAGCCCGACGCACTACACTGCCTTGTGACCTCCACAAGAATAAGGAACCGTCATGTTCGATATCAGCAGATATCCCCAAGCCGATGCTGTGCGCCAGGCGGCGCAGCTGAACGCCGCCGATTATCAGCGCATGTACCGCGAGTCAGTGGAACAACCCGACCTGTTCTGGGCCGAACAAGCCAAAATCTTCCTCGACTGGTCAACGCCGTGGAACGAAGTGCAGCGCGCCGATCTCAAGACCGGCGAAGCCCAGTGGTTTGCAGGTGGCAAACTCAACGTCAGCTACAACTGCATCGACCGCCATCTCAAGCAGCGCGGCGAGCAGATAGCCATTATCTGGGAGGGCGACAATCCTTCTGAATCCGCTGAAATAACCTACAAAAAACTCCATCACAACGTCGCCCGCCTCGCCAACGTACTGAAAAGCCGTGGCGTAAAAAAAGGTGATCGGGTGTGCATCTACATGCCGATGATCCCTGAAGCCGCCTACGCCATGCTCGCCTGCACGCGAATCGGCGCGGTGCATTCGGTGGTCTTCGGTGGTTTCTCGCCGGACGCCCTGCGTGACCGGATTCTCGATGCCGACTGCCGCACGGTGATTACCGCTGACGAAGGCGTGCGCGGTGGTAAATACGTGGCACTCAAACAGAACGTCGACAAGGCACTGCAAAGTTGCCCGAATGTCAGCACGGTACTGGTGGTGCAACGCACTGAAGGCGATGTGGATTGGGTGCCGGATCGCGATATCTGGTATCACGAAGCCGTACGCGGCATGAGCGATGACTGTCCGCCAGAACCGATGGACGCCGAAGATCCGCTGTTTATTCTTTACACCTCTGGCAGTACCGGCAAACCCAAAGGCGTGCTGCACACCACCGGTGGTTATTTGCTGCAGGTGGCGATGACCCACAAATACGTGTTCGATTACCGCGACGGCGAAGTCTTCTGGTGTACGGCGGATGTCGGCTGGGTGACTGGCCACAGTTACATCGTCTATGGCCCGCTGGCGAATGGCGCGACAACCCTGATGTTCGAAGGCGTGCCCAGCTACCCGGACAGCTCGCGCTTCTGGCAAGTGATCGACAAGCATCAGGTGAATATTTTCTACACTGCGCCCACCGCGTTGCGCGCCTTGATGCGCGAAGGGCTCGCCCCCTTGCAGGACACATCCCGGGAAAGCCTGCGTTTGCTCGGAAGCGTCGGTGAGCCGATCAACCCGGAAGCGTGGGAATGGTATTTCCATCAGGTAGGCAAAGAGCGCTGCCCGATTGTCGATACCTGGTGGCAGACGGAAACCGGCGGCATTCTGCTGACCCCGCTGATCAGTGCCAGCCGGATCAAACCGGGCTGCGCCACGCAGCCGATGTTCGGCGTGCAGCCGGTTCTGCTCGACGACAAGGGTCAGGAAATCCAGGGCGCGGCCAGCGGTTTGCTGGCGCTAAAGGCCAGTTGGCCGGGGCAGATACGCAGCGTGTATGGCGACAAGCAGCGCATGATCGATACCTACTTCAAGCCATATCCCGGTTATTACTTCACAGGGGACGGCGCTCGTCGCGACGAGGACGGCGATTACTGGATCACCGGGCGCGTGGATGACGTCATCAACGTTTCCGGGCATCGGATCGGAACGGCCGAAATCGAAAGCGCCCTGGTGCTGCACGACAGTATTGCCGAGGCCGCCGTCGTCGGTTATCCACACGACGTCAAAGGCATGGGCATCTACGCCTTTGTAACGCCGATGAATGGAGTCGAACCCAGTGAGGAGTTGCGCAAAGAGCTGCTTGCTCACGTCAGCTCGGAAATCGGCAGTTTCGCCAAACCCGAGCTGATTCAATGGGCGCCAGCACTGCCGAAAACCCGCTCGGGGAAAATCATGCGGCGCATTCTGCGCAAGATTGCCTGCAATGAACTGGACACTTTGGGCGACACCTCCACCCTCGCCGACCCGAGCGTGGTGGAAGGACTGATCGACAAACGCTTGAATCGTTGAGCGAAGCGGGGCATGGTCCCGCATAGGTTCCGTAGGACCGGCTTCAGCCGGGAGAGCAGCCTCGTGGCTGAAGCCGCTCCTACGGGATTACGCGTCAATTCAAGTGGTTATGTTTTGTTCGATGAGAGCCCATGGAATTCATCCGAAGTCGTATCGAAACCCAAGTCATGAGCCTCACCGGGCTGTCACTCGGCCAACTGGATCTGGAAAACCCCAAGGGCGATCCCGGTTTGTTTGGGCCAGATGCCATTTGCTGGCAAGTCCACGGCGATTTCCCCAGCATGCTGATCGGCGGTATCAGCGCCCTGATGTTGCAGGCGCTGCATCCGCTCGCCCTGGCCGGTGTCTGGGATCACTCCAACTTTCGTCAGGACATGCTTGGCCGCTTGCGCCGCACCGGGCAATTCATCTCCGGCACCACCTTTGGCTCCACCCAGGACGCCAACTGGCTGATAGACAAGGTGCGCACCATTCACCTGCAAGTGACCGGCTCCGCGCCCGACGGCCGGCCCTATGCCGCCAGCGACCCGGATTTGCTGACCTGGGTGCATGTCGCCGAGGTCAGCAATTTTCTCGCCGCGCATTTGCGCTACCTGAACCCGAACCTTTCCCTAGCGGATCAGGACCGGTACTACAACGAAACGGCGCTTGTCGCTGAACGGCTCGGCGCGCGGAATGTGCCGCGCTCGTCGCAGGAAATCGCCGATTACCTAGCCGGCATCCGTCCGCAATTGATGTGCGACGAGCGCAGCCGGGAAGTCTTGCGTCTGCTGCTGGCGGCGCCTGCACCCAGCTTGATGGCCAAACCCATGGGTTCTTTAATGATGCAGGCGGGCATTGAGTTGCTGCCTGACTGGGCCAGCGCGATGCTCGATCTGCATCAATCCCCCTTACAACGCAAAATGATCCGCGCCGCCGTCAAACGCAGTGCTCCGGTATTGCGCTGGGCGGTGCGCAACGGCTCGATTCATCGCGCCCGGCGGCGCATGGACCAGTAAGCTAAACGGCAAGCCAAAACGGATACTGGTCGGTTCTCGGTTGGAAGCGCCCGCCATTTGTGTGACAACATGGACCTCTTCATCACAACGACTCGGGACCGAAGCATCATTCCCGACGTAAAACCCTAACAAAAATGAGGATCCGCGCCATGCAAGACGTCGTTATCGTTGCCGCCACTCGTACCGCTGTCGGAAGTTTCCAGGGTTCCCTGGCAAATGTTTCCGCTGTCGATCTGGGCGCGGCCGTCATCCGCCAGTTGTTGGCGCAGACCGGCCTTGATGGCGCGCAAGTCGATGAAGTGATCATGGGCCAGGTTCTCACCGCTGGCGCCGGGCAAAACCCTGCGCGGCAGTCGGCAATCAAGGCGGGGCTGCCGTTTGCAGTACCGGCCATGACCCTCAATAAAGTCTGCGGCTCGGGCCTCAAAGCCCTGCATCTGGCAACCCAGGCCATTCGTTGCGGCGATGCCGAAGTGATCATCGCCGGCGGCCAGGAGAACATGAGCCTGTCCAACTACGTCATGCCGGGCGCACGCACCGGATTGCGCATGGGCCACAGCACGCTGGTGGACACCATGATCAGCGATGGCTTGTGGGATGCGTTCAACGATTACCACATGGGCATCACCGCCGAAAACCTCGCCGACAAGTACGAAATTAGCCGCGAAGCGCAGGATGCTTTTGCTGCGCAATCACAGCAGAAAGCCGTAGCCGCCATCGAAGGCGGACGCTTCGTCGAGGAAATCACGCCGATCCTGATCCCTCAGCGCAAAGGCGATCCGATCGCTTTCGCCACTGACGAGCAGCCGCGTGCCGGTACTACTGCCGAGTCGCTGGGCAAGCTCAAGCCTGCCTTCAAGAAAGACGGCAGCGTTACAGCGGGCAACGCCTCATCGCTCAATGACGGCGCCGCAGCGGTCATCCTGATGAGTGCCGCCAAGGCCGAACAACTCGGCCTTCCGGTGCTGGCGCGTATCGCGGCCTATGCCAACGCGGGCGTCGACCCGGCGATCATGGGCATCGGCCCGGTCAGCGCCACCCGCCGCTGCCTGGACAAAGCCGGTTGGTCCATTGAGCAACTGGACCTGATCGAAGCCAACGAAGCCTTCGCGGCACAGGCGTTGTCGGTCGGCAAGGAACTGGGCTGGGACATGGCCAAGGTCAACGTCAACGGCGGCGCAATCGCCCTGGGCCACCCGATCGGCGCATCGGGCTGCCGCGTGCTGGTGACCCTGCTGCATGAAATGATCAAGCGCGACGCCAAGAAAGGTCTGGCGACCTTGTGCATCGGCGGCGGGCAAGGGGTTGCGCTGGCGTTGGCGCGGTAAACATAAGCGCCAATGCTCTTCCCGTAGGACCGGCTTTAGCCGGGAGAACGCCCTCCCGGCTAAAGCCGGTCCTACGGGATTGCGCCTTATTCAGCGATCTCTCCCCGCATCACTTACCTGATAAACTGCCGCGCCCATTCCAGCCCAAGGCGCTTTGCATGTCTTCCTTGATTCAGGCGCTAAGCGTCGCCCTCGATAACCGCCAATCCTTGCTGACCCAACTGCATCAACAGGGCACGGACTGTTATCGGCTGTTCCACGGCAGCCAGGAAGGCGCCAGCGGCCTGACCATCGACCGCTACGGCCCGCAATTGCTGGTGCAGAGCTTTCACACGCGCCTTGAGCGTGACGCGTTGCTGGAACTGCACGCCACGGTCAATACACGCCTGAACGTCGACACGCTGCTGGTTTACAACGACCGGTCACAGGGCAATTCCCGAATCGACCGGGACGACGCCGTTTACCAGGCTGAAGATGCAGCGCTGCAAGACCTGATCGGTCACGAATGGGGCCTGAATTACCGCGTGCGCGGACGTCACGCCGGCCAGGACCCACTGCTGTTCCTCGACCTGCGCAACACCCGCGGCTGGGTCAAGCAGCACTGCGCAGGCAAGAGCGTACTCAATCTGTTCGCCTACACCTGCGGCGTCGGCTTGAGCGCAGCAGCGGGCGGTGCCCGCGAAGTCTGCAATCTGGATTTTGCCGAGGGCAATCTCGCAGTCGGCCGTGAGAACGGCGCGCTCAACCCGCAACTGCCGCGCATGGAATTCATTCAGTCCGATTATTTCCCGGCGATCCGGCAAATGGCCGGGCTGCCCATCGCTCAGCGGCGCGGGTACAAACTGCCGGATTACGTGAAGCTGAATCAGCGCCAATACGATCTGGTGTTGCTCGACCCACCCGCCTGGGCGAAAAGTGCCTTTGGCACGGTTGATCTGCTGCGCGACTATCAAAGCCTGCTCAAGCCTGCGCTGCTGACCACCGCCGACAACGGCGTGCTGATCTGCTGCAACAATCTGGCGAAAGTCAGCATGGAAGACTGGCGCGAACAGGTGCTGCGCTGTGCCACCAAGACCGGGCGACCCGTGCGCGAGTGGCAGATCATGCCGCCGGCCGAGGACTTCCCGTCCATGGACAATCAGCCGCCGCTCAAGACGTTGATCCTCCAGCTCTAAGCCACAGAGCTTTCGGAGGCTTCCTACGAGAACTAAAGGCGTCACCTTCGGAACCAGAATGGCGTGCCATACTCAAAGGACCTCCGATATAGAAAGACGACGCCTCACATGTACAAAGGATTGAAACGCGCGATTGGCGCCCTACTGGTGGTCTTCGGCCTCTATACCGTACTGGGCTTTCTCATCCTCCCCGGCATCGCTTTGCGTATCGCCAACCAGCAACTGGCGGACTACTCCACAGTTCCGGCGCGACTCGACCGGCTGGAGCTCAACCCTTTCAGCCTGGAAGTGACTCTTTGGGGCCTGAATATCGGGGCGCCCGGCAAAGAACAGGTCGGTTTCGAAAAGCTTTATGCCAATCTGCAGATCGACAGCCTCTGGACCCGCGCGCTGCATTTGCAGGCCGTGGAGCTGCTCAAACCCAAGACCGAGCTGTTGTTCGACAAGCAGGGCAAGCTGAATCTGGCCCAGCTGCTCAAGCTGCCGCCCAGCGAACCGGTGAAAGACGAGCCGCCCAGCAAGCCATTCCCGCTGCGTATTGACCAGATCAAACTGGCGGACGGTTTTGTGCATTTCCAGGACCTGCGCCCCAGCGAACCCATCGAATTCCTCTACGACAAGCTCAACTTCGAGCTGAAGAATCTCAGCACCCTCCCCGAAGACAACGCCGACATGACGCTGGTCGCGGCGGGGCCCGAAGGCGGCCAGATCGATTGGGTCGGGCGCATCAGCCTCGTGCCGATCACGTCCGAAGGCACACTGAAAATCACCGACGGCAAGATGAAAGTCTGGTGGCCCTATGTGCGCGACGCCCTGCCGCTGGCGTTGCAGGACGGCGTGCTGAACTTCAGCACCGCCTACACATTGAACCTGTCGAAGGACACCGAGCTCAAGCTGACGGACCTGGCCCTGAGCGTTGCGCCGTTCGCGATCAATGCACCTGACGGCCGCCCGCTGGTACGCCTGCAACGTCTGGATGTCAGCGATACCTCGGTGGATCTGGCCAAGCAATTGGTCAGCGTCGGCAAGATCCGCAGCAACAAGCTCGAAACCTGGGCCGCGCGCGAATCCGACGGGCAACTGGATTGGCAAAAGCTGTTCGCCAGCCAACCGGGGAAAACTGCACCGCAGCCCGCCAAAGCCGCGACCGTGGACGAAAAGGCTCCGGAACCGGCCGCGCCAACCGACGCGCAAGCGCAAGCCGCTGCCAAACCGGCCACGGCGTCCAAGCCCTGGCAGGTGCTGCTCAAGGATGTGCAGCTGCGCGATTATCAAATCCACCTCGCCGACCGCGTGCCGAAAGAGCCGGTGGCAATTGATGTCGGCCCACTGAATCTGGACGTGCAGAACTTCGACAGCCTGAATAAATCGCCCTTCACCCTCAAGCTAGACACCGGTATCGGCAAGCAAGGCAGTCTCACTGCCGCCGGTGATGTAAACCTGAGC
Organism: Pseudomonas syringae; assembly: GCF_001698815.1. GTDB lineage: Bacteria > Pseudomonadota > Gammaproteobacteria > Pseudomonadales > Pseudomonadaceae > Aquipseudomonas > Aquipseudomonas syringae_A. The sequence goes on from NZ_LGSI01000071.1 coordinate 38,165, forward strand.
CCGGTCAGCGCCAGGCTGCAAGTGACCACCAAGGACATCGACCTGCGCGTCGCCCAGGCTTACATCAGCCCGTTCATCCGCCTTGAATTGCGCAGCGGTATGCTCGGCAGCGACTTGGCGGTCAACCTGAAAAACACCGAACCACTGGCCTTCAGCATCAACGGCCAGGCTCAGGTGAGCCAGCTGCATACGCTCGATACGCTGAAACAGCGGGATTTCCTCAAGTGGCAACAGCTGACGCTTGAAGGGCTGAATTACGAGCACGGCGACAGCCTGAACATTGCCAAAGTGAACCTGGCGCAACCCTACGCGCGGTTCATGATCAACGATGACCGAACCACCAACGTCGATGATTTGCTGATCCCGCAACCGGCGGATAAAACCCCGGCAGCCAAGACCAGCGCCAGTGCGAGCAAAGAAAAACCACTGGGTATTCGTGTCGGCGAAGTGAACATCAATGACGGCTCGGCCAACTTTGCCGACTTCAGCCTGACCCCCAACTTCGCCACCGCCATCCAGCAACTCAATGGCCAGATCGGCACGCTGGACAATCGCCAGTCGAAACCCGCCACCGTCAACATCAACGGCAAAGTGGATCGCTACGCGCCGGTGACCATCAAGGGCAGTCTCAATCCATTCGACCCAATGGCCGCGCTGGATATCGCAACAAGTTTCAAACGCGTGGAACTCACCACCCTGACACCCTACTCCGGGAAATTTGCCGGCTATCGCATCCGCAAGGGTCGACTCAATCTTGACCTGCATTACAAGATCATCAAAGGCCAGCTGCAGGCGGAGAACAAGGTGGTGGTCGAGCAATTGCAGCTGGGGGAAAAGGTCGACAGCCCGGACGCGATGGACTTGCCGATTCGCCTGGCTATCGCGCTGCTCAAGGATAGCGAGGGCAAGATCTCCATCGAGCTGCCGGTTTCCGGTGACCTGAACAACCCGCAATTCAGCGTCATGCCGATTGTCTGGCAGACCCTGCGCAATCTAGTGGTGCGCGCCGCGACCGCGCCGTTCAAGTTCATTGGCGGGCTGGTCAGCGGTGGAGGCTCCGAGGACCTCGGCAGCGTGTCGTTCGCGCCGGGCGTCAGCGAGTTGAGTGGCGATGCGCAAAAGGCCCTGGACAAGCTCTCAGCCGCGCTCAAGGAGCGTCCGGCCTTGCGTCTCGAGATCGAAGGCACCGCTGCGGCCACCGCCGACGGTCCATTGATTGCCCAGGCACGACTGGAACGCGAATATCAGTACACCTATTACAAGATCCTCCAGCGTCGGGGCGATAAAGTCCCGGCCCAGGCTTCGCTGCTGGAAGTGCCGGAAAGCGAAAAAGCGCCGATGCTCGAAGGCATCTACCGCGCCCGCCTGAAGAAACAGCCATTGGCGCAGTGGGTAGACCTGGGCAAGGAAGAGCGCTCCAAGGTCATGCGCGACGAGATTCTCAAGTTCTGGAGCGGCAGTGAAACCCTGCTGCGCGAGCTGGGCCAGGAGCGGGCTAGCAGCATCAAGGATTACCTGGTCGACAAAGGCAAGCTGGCGGACGAACGCGTGTATTTCGTCGATGCTTCCTTGGGCGAAGCGCAGAAGAATGGCACCGTAATCAGCCCACTGCATCTGGATAGCGAGTAAGCCTTGAACACTTCTTTCGCAGTACGCCTGTTACTCAGCGTGGGCCTGCTGTCGCTGACCTGCGCTGCGCAGGCTTCGACGCTGCGTTGCGGCAGCCAGCTGATCAGTGTTGGCGACCGGGCGTTCGAGGTGCAGCAGAAGTGTGGTGTACCGGTAAGCCAAGACGTCATCGGCAGCAAGGAAACCTTCAACAGTACATACCGGAGATCTGAAGAGGTGCGTGTCGAAGAGTGGATTTACGGCCCCGACCACGGCATGTATCAGTATTTGCGATTTGAAGGTGGTCGGCTGGTGAGGATTGAGAGTCAACGGCAGCGGTGAGAAGCACGCGGGTTCGTTGGAGCGAGGCTTGCCCGCGAACGCGTTTCCAGGCTGTACCTGGACGTCGCGTGTGCCGGCCTCTTCGCGGGCAAGCCTCGCTCCAACGGGTTTGTGTCTCCCACAATAGAAAAGGCCCCGACGTAAACGCCGGGGCCTTTAATGACCACATCCTTGTGGTCTTCGCATGAACCTTCAATCAGTCAGTCATCCGCCCTTGCGGGCGACGACTGCTTGTATAAATGTTCAGCGCATATATTTGCTTACTCAGCTTTCAGGCCGGCAGCGGAGACGTCTTTAACGCCCTTGATTTTATGGGCGATCGCAACAGCGGTCTTTTTCTGAGCTTCGGTCACTTTAACCATGGAGGACAGGGAAACCACGCCTTTGTTGGTTTCTACCTTGATGTCCGAACCCGGGATGCCTTTTTCAGTCAGCAGGTCTGCTTTGACTTTGGTGGTGATCCAGGTATCAGAAGTGTCTTCTTTGACTTCTTGAGTCGTGGTGTTGGCTGCCAGGACCATCGGAGCTTGAGTCGAGGTCTGTGCGAAAGCAGCGTTAGCCATGGTCAGAGTCAGGGCAGTGGCGGTAGCAGCAGCGATAGCAAACTTCTTCATACGAGTAACTCCTGTTTTTCTCTAAATCTGCGCCAGCAAGTGGCAGCAGGGTTACGGTATATATCGCAATCGCTGTGCCAACCCTCAGACAACCACAAAATATATATAAATCAGTAAGTTACAGAAATAGAGATTTCATGGAATCGTGCAGATTGCCCGTTCGTCTTTCTGGGCGCGTGCAAGTTGCATGTTTCCGACGGTCGTTACTGTGAATCTTCTAAGTCTTTAATTGCGCTCATAAAAAAAGGACCCCGAAGGGTCCCTTTTTCATCGTTCAGCTAATCAGTAGATCAGACGCCCGATGCCTTTGCTGCTGCAACGTCTTTGATCGACAGCTTGATACGGCCGCGGTTGTCCACGTCCAGTACCAGTACTTCGACTTCCTGACCTTCCTGCAACACGTCGGTCACTTTCTCTACGCGAGCGTCGCTCAGCATGGAGATGTGCACCAGGCCGTCTTTGCCAGGCAGGATGTTGACGAATGCGCCGAAATCGACGATGCGCTCAACCTTGCCGACGTAGATCTTGCCGATTTCCGCTTCTGCGGTGATACCCAGAACGCGCTGACGTGCCGCCTCAGCGGCTTCCTTGGTTTCGCCGAAGATCTTGATCGAGCCGTCGTCTTCGATATCGATCGAAGCCTTGGTCTCTTCACAGATCGCACGGATGGTCGCGCCGCCTTTACCGATAACGTCACGGATTTTGTCGGTGTCGATTTTCATCGCGATCATGGTCGGAGCATTTTCCGACAGCTCGGTACGCGACTGACCAATGATCTGGTTCATCTGGCCGAGGATATTCAGGCGCGCTTCCAGGGCTTGGCCCAGAGCGATTTCCATGATTTCTTCGGTGATGCCTTTGATCTTGATGTCCATCTGCAGCGCGGTAACACCTTTGGCGGTACCGGCTACCTTGAAGTCCATGTCGCCCAGGTGATCTTCGTCACCCAGGATGTCGGTCAGGATGGCGAACTTCTCGCCTTCTTTAACCAGACCCATGGCGATACCGGCAACTGGCGCCTTCATCGGCACACCAGCGTCCATCAGTGCCAGGGAAGCACCGCAGACCGAAGCCATGGAGCTGGAACCGTTGGACTCGGTGATTTCCGATACAACACGAATGGTGTACGGGAACACGTCGGCAGCAGGCAGCATCGCCTGAACCGAACGACGAGCCAGACGGCCGTGACCGATTTCACGACGACCCGCGCCGCCCATGCGACCACACTCGCCCACCGAGAACGGAGGGAAGTTGTAGTGCAGCATGAACGGGTCTTTTTTCTCGCCTTCCAGGGTATCGAGCAGCTGTGCATCACGGGCAGTACCCAATGTTGCTACAACCAGCGCCTGGGTTTCACCACGAGTGAACAAGGCCGAACCGTGGGTCTTCGGCAGAACGCCGACTTCGATGTTCAGCGGACGTACAGTGCGGGTGTCGCGACCGTCGATACGTGGCTTGCCGTTAACGATGTTCTCGCGCACGGTGCGGTATTCGATTTCGCCGAAAGCAGCTTTGACTTCGCTGGAAGTCGGCTGGCCTTCTTCGCCGGACAGCTTGGCAACGATCTGGTCTTTCAGCTCACCCAGACGGGCATAACGCTCGTGCTTGATGGTGATGGTGTAAGCCTGGGAAATCGCTTCGCCGAATTCGCTACGGATAGCGCCCAGCAGAGCGGTGGCTTCAGGCTTCGGCTGCCAGTCCCAAGTCGGCTTGGCGGCTTCAGCGGCGAGCTCTTTGACAGCGTTGATCACAACCTGGAACTCGTCGTGAGCAAACAGTACGGCGCCCAGCATCTGGTCTTCGGTCAGCTCTTTGGCTTCAGATTCAACCATCAGAACAGCTTCGGACGTACCGGCAACGACCATGTCCAGGCTCGAAGCCTTGAGTTGCTCGTAAGTCGGGTTCAGCAGGTAGCCGGAGCTTTCGTGGAAAGCAACGCGCGCGGCACCGATAGGGCCGTCGAACGGGATACCGGAGATAGCCAGTGCCGCCGAGGTGCCGATCATGGCAGCGACGTCTGGATCAGTCTTCTTGCTGGTGGACAGAACGGTGCAGACAACCTGCACTTCGTTCATGAAGCCTTCTGGAAACAACGGGCGGATCGGACGGTCGATCAAACGCGAAGTGAGGGTTTCTTTCTCGGAAGGACGGCCTTCGCGCTTGAAGAAACCACCAGGGATCTTGCCGGCAGCGTAGGTTTTTTCCTGATAGTGCACGGAAAGTGGGAAGAAGCCTTTGCTTGGGTCAGCTGTCTTGGCGCCGACCACAGTCACTAATACGCTGACGTCGTCGTCAACGGTGACCAATACTGCGCCGGAAGCTTGACGGGCGATACGGCCTGTCTCGAGGGTTACGGTCGATTGACCGAACTGAAATGTCTTGATTACCGGGTTCACGGTTTCCTACCTTCTTTGTTGGCTCTTGGGGAACTGGTTTCTTGCGAATTCTTGGGCGGTGCGGGGAATCGGCCCCACGACAGTCCAGATACAACTAGAGGCTGGGAGCCTGCCCGACTCACCGAAACAACCGGCGAGCCCACGACAGACAACCAACCTCTATCCGAGTCGTTATTAGCGACGCAGACCCAGACGACCGATCAGGGCGCTGTAACGGCTAACGTCCTTACCTTTCAGGTAATCCAGCAGCTTGCGACGCTGGTTTACCATACGGATCAGACCACGACGCGAGTGGTGGTCCTTACCGTTGGCCTTGAAGTGGCCTTGCAGTTTGTTGATGTTGGCGGTCAGCAGTGCAACTTGCACTTCTGGCGAACCAGTATCACCAACAGCTTGCTGGTAGTCGGTTACGATCTGAGCTTTTTCTTCAACGCTGAGTGCCATGTGGGCAATCCTTTTATCAGGAAACCGTACCAGAGGTGCGGTTTCAACAGGCCGAGAGCAAACTCTCGTATTAAAAAGTGAGGACTGACCATGCCTGTTAACAGCCATCCTCATACCGTTGAAGCAGGAAACCCCGCTTCACCGGGTCCGGTCATTCTGACCGAATCAATCGACGCGGCGCGATCCGCCCGTCTTCGCTCACTTCACCGATACCGATGAAGCGACCTTCGTGATCTTGTACCCGAACCATGCCGAACTGCGGCGCGTCCGGTGCTCTCACCGGTTGACCATGCAACCAGTAAAACGAACTGTGTTCCGAAAATTGCAGCAGCGGCCAGTGTTGCAGACCGCTGTCCGATGGCATCAGGAAGCGATCAACCGCTTCATTACCGCCGTCGGCATGCACTTGCTCCAACTCTTCCAGCGTAACCGTCTGGGCCAGGCTGAAAGGTCCGGCTTGTGTACGACGCAGCTGCGCGACATAGGCGCCACACCCGAGTGCTTCACCAATATCTTCAACCAGTGTGCGGATATAGGTGCCTTTGGTGCAGTCCACCGACAAGCGTGCAGTCTCGCCTTCGCTTTCCAGCAATTCCAGGCGCGCAATAGTAACAGAACGCGCCTCGCGCTCCACTACTTCCCCGGCCCGAGCCAGTTTGTAAAGGGGCTGGCCATCACGCTTGAGCGCTGAGTACATCGGCGGTATCTGACTGATTTGCCCACGAAAAGCGGGTAAAACCGCTTCGATATCCGCACGACCAACGGTCACCGGACGCGTCTGTAAAACTTCGCCTTCGGCGTCGGCCGTCGTCGTTGTCTTACCCAGTTGCATCACCGTCTCGTAGGATTTGTCCGAATCGAGCAGGTATTGCGAGAACTTGGTAGCCTCGCCAAAGCACAAAGGCAGTACACCCGTGGCCAAGGGATCGAGACTGCCGGTGTGCCCGGCCTTTTCGGCGTTGAGCAACCAGCGCACTTTCTGCAGGGCCGCGTTGGACGTGAAGCCCAGTGGTTTGTCGAGCAGGATGATCCCGCTGACGTTCCGGCGTATACGCTTGACCTGAGCCACTCTTTATTCCTCGGTGCTTTCTGGCTTCGCGTTCTGCGCCGCGCTTTCCGGATGCTGACCGTCTTCAGCCACTGCGCGCTCGATCAAAGCCGAGAGGTGCGCGCCACGCACGACGCTTTCGTCGTAGTGGAAATGCAACTGAGGAACGCTACGCAGCTTCATTTCGCGGGCCAATTGCATGCGCAGGAAACCCGCGGCGGAATTGAGCACCTTGATGGTCTGGGCGATTTCTTCAGCGCTGTCCTGACCCATCACGGTCATGAAAATCTTCGCGTGACCCACATCACGGCTGACATCAACAGCCGTAATGGTGACCAGACCTACGCGCGGGTCTTTGATTTCGCGGCGGATCAGTTGGGCCAGCTCGCGCTGCATCTGATCGCCAATGCGTTGGGTACGGCTATATTCTTTTGCCATGTTTTGCTACCTGATACTGACCGGGGCCGAAACCCTTGCGGTCTGAAAGCGGCAAACGCCCGGCCTGACGGATGTCGGACCGGGCGTTGCGTTTAGAGCCCATGACAGGGCGCGGGGCATTTGCATGCGGCGACCTGTCATGGCTCCGATAGCTCGCGACTTAGAGGCTGCGAGCCACTTGGACCTTCTCGAAGACTTCGATCTTGTCACCGACCTTGACGTCGTTGTAGCTCTTGACGCCAATACCGCATTCCATGCCGGCACGAACTTCGGCAGCGTCGTCCTTGAAGCGGCGCAGGGATTCCAGCTCGCCTTCAAAGATAACGATGTCTTCACGCAGAACACGGATTGGACGGTTACGGTGAACAACACCTTCAAGAACCATACAACCGGCAATTGCGCCGAATTTCGGAGAACGGAACACGTCACGCACTTCGGCGATACCCAGGATATTTTCCCGAACGTCGCTGCCAAGCATACCGGTGAGGGCTTTCTTGACGTCTTCGATGATGTCGTAGATCACGTTGTAGTAACGCATGTCCAGACCTTCCTGCTCGACGATCTTGCGCGCACCAGCATCGGCACGCACGTTGAAGCCGAACAGAACAGCGTTGGAGGCCAGTGCCAGGTTGGCGTCGCTCTCGGTGATACCACCGACACCGCCACCGACTACGCGCACTTGCACTTCATCGTTACCCAAGCCGCCCAAGGCGCCCTGCAATGCTTCCAGCGAGCCACGGACATCGGATTTGAGGACGATATTAAGCGTCTTCTTCTCTTCCTGACCCATGTTCTCGAAGATGTTTTCAAGCTTGCCGGCGTGAGCACGGGCCAGTTTGACTTCGCGGAACTTGCCCTGACGGAACATCGCGACTTCTCGCGCTTTCTTCTCGTCAGTCATTACGCTCATCTCGTCGCCAGCGTCCGGCGTGCCATCAAGACCCAGGATTTCGACCGGAATCGATGGACCTGCTTCCTTGATTGACTTGCCATTCTCGTCGAGCATCGCACGGATACGGCCGAAGTTCGAACCTACCAGAACCATGTCGCCTTGACGCAGCGTACCGTCCTGAACCAGAACAGTCGCGACAGGACCACGGCCCTTGTCCAGACGGGACTCGACCACAACACCACGGCCAGGAGCCGAAGGCGTTGCCTTGAGTTCCAGGACTTCGGCTTGCAGCAGAACAGCTTCCAGCAGGTCGTCTACACCGGTACCCACTTTCGCGGAAACCGAAACGAACGGCGTATCACCGCCCCACTCTTCGGAAGTCACGCCGTGAACCGACAACTCGCTACGGATGCGATCGAGATCAGCGCCCGGCTTGTCGATCTTGTTCACTGCAACTACCAATGGAACGCCAGCAGCCTTGGCATGCTGAACAGCTTCAATGGTCTGCGGCATCACGCCGTCGTCCGCTGCAACCACCAGGATCACGATATCCGTTGCCTTGGCACCACGAGCACGCATTGCGGTAAACGCAGCGTGACCCGGGGTGTCGAGGAAGGTGACCATGCCGCGTTCGGTTTCAACGTGGTAGGCACCGATGTGCTGGGTGATGCCGCCGGCTTCGCCTGCAGCTACCTTGGCACGACGGATATAGTCGAGCAGGGAAGTCTTACCATGGTCGACGTGGCCCATTACGGTCACAACCGGAGCACGGGAGAACGATTCGCCTTCGAACTTCAGGGACTCGGCCAGGGAATCTTCCAGGGCGTTGTCGCTGACCAGGGTCACTTTGTGGCCCAGCTCTTCAGCAACCAGTTGAGCAGTTTCCTGATCCAGTACCTGGTTGATGGTGGCTGGAGTACCCAGCTTGAACATGAACTTGATGATTTCAGCAGCCTTGACCGACATCTGCTGGGCAAGATCGCCAACAGTGATGGTCTCGCCGATCTTCACTTCACGCACGACAGGGCCGGTTGGGCTCTGGAAACCGTGGGCGTTGCGTTTCTTCAGCTTGGCCTTGCCGCGACCACCGCGACGGAAGCTGTCGCTTTCTTCGTCGGTAGTACGTGGCGCAACACGTGGCGCTGGCGCTTTCTCTTTAACAGAGGCGCGATGCGGAGCGTTCTTGCGATCGCCGTCGCCGCCACGAGCATTTCTGTCATCGCTGCGTGGTTTGTCCGGACGACGCTGTTCGTCACGCTTGCGCGCATCAACAGCTGGGGCCGGAGCAGGGGCCGCAGAAACAACCGGCGCTTGACGCGCTGGCTCGGAAACTGGAGCGGGAGCCGCTGGCGCTGCAACAGCGTCGGTGGCTGCAGTAGCCCCGGCAGGCTGGTTGCGTGCGTCTTCTTCGGCGCGGCGCTTGGCTTCTTCTTCAGCCTTTTGACGAGCAGCATTTTCTACTGCGCGGCGTTCGTCCATTTCGCGTTTACGCTCGGCTTCGATTTCTTCCGGGCTGCGTTGAACGAATACTTTCTTCTTGCGAACTTCAACGCTGATGCTCTTGCTACCAGCAACGCGCAGGGTGCTCGTGGTTTTGCGCTGCAAAGTGATCTTGCGCGGCTCTTCCACTTTAGCCTTGTGACCGCTTTTCAAATGCGTCAACAGGGCTTGCTTCTCGTTATCGGTCACAACTTGCTCGGCGGCGGTGTGCGGCAGACCTGCCTCACGCATCTGCTGTAACAGGCGCTCTACCGGTGTGTCGACCACTTTGGCCAGTTCTTTCACCGTGACTTGCGTCATGCACTTCTCTCCTCAGGCCGCGCCTACTTACTCGAACCAATGGGCTCGGGCGGCCATGATCAACTTGCCGGCACGAATATCGTCAATGCCGTCGATGTCGAGCAGGTCGTCAATAGACTGCTCGGCCAGGTCTTCGCGGGTAACAACGCCGCGCACCGCCAGTTCCATCGCCAAATCCTTGTCCATACCCTCAAGCGAGAGCAGGTCTTCGGCCGGATGGGCGTCTGCCAGCTTTTCCTCAGTAGCGATGGCTTTGGTCAACAAACGATCCTTGGCCCGAGCGCGAAGCTCGTTGACGGTATCTTCGTCAAAGCCGTCGATGTTGAGCATCTCCTCCACCGGTACATAGGCAATCTCTTCCAGGCTGGTGAAGCCTTCATCAACCAGTACCTGCGCGAGATCTTCGTCGACTTCCAGCTCTTCGATGAAGTTGCGCAGAATGTCGCCGGTCTCTGCTTGCTGCTTAGCCTGGATGTCCGATTCGGTCATCACGTTCAGGGTCCAGCCAGTCAACTGACTTGCCAGACGAACGTTTTGACCACCGCGACCAATGGCCTGCGCCAGGTTGTCCGCGCCAACGGCGATGTCCATTGCATGGGCATCTTCATCAACGATGATTGCCGCGACTTCAGCCGGGGACATCGCGTTGATGACGAACTGCGCCGGGTTATCGTCCCAAAGGACAATATCCACTCGCTCGCCGCCCAACTCGCCAGAAACAGCCTGAACGCGCGAACCACGCATGCCGATGCAGGCGCCTTGCGGATCGATTCGTTTGTCCTTGGAGCGAACAGCGATTTTTGCACGCGAACCCGGGTCACGAGAGGCAGCCATCACCTCTATGAGACCTTCGGCGATTTCCGGAACTTCAATCCGGAAAAGCTCGATCAGCATCTCTGGCGCAGTACGCGACAGGATCAACTGAGGGCCACGGTTTTCGGTACGGATTTCTTTGAGCAATGCCCGAACACGAACACCTACCCGGAAAGTTTCCCGCGAAATGATGTCTTCACGTGCCAACAAGGCTTCAGCATTGTTGCCAAGATCAACGATGACATTGTCACGCGTCACTTTTTTAACAGTACCGGAAATGATTTCGCCCAAACGCTCACGATAAGCGTCGACGACCTGAGCACGCTCAGCCTCACGGACCTTCTGCACAATGACTTGCTTGGCGGTCTGGGCTGCGATGCGACCGAATTCGATGGAATCGATCTTCTCTTCAATCAGATCGCCCGCGACGGCACCAGGTTTTTTGGCTTGCGCCTGGTCGACAGCCAATTCGTAGGCCGGGTCGTCAAGATCTTCGTCTTCGACCACTGTCCAGCGACGGAAAGTCTCGTAGTTACCCGTCTGACGATTGATTTCTACACGCAGTTCAACTTCATCTTCAAAGCGCTTCTTGGTAGCAGTGGCAAGCGCCAGCTCCAGTGCTTCGAAAATCACTCCTGCCGGAACGCCCTTTTCATTGGACACCGACTCAACAACCAGCAGTACTTCTTTGCTCATCGTACGCCTCGCCTTTCGCAAGCCATTGGATCCGCGGGATCCGCAGTATCTGGCACGTCTCAGTCAAACGTGGGAATAATGTTGGCCTTGTCGATCAGATCGATCGGCAACAGATACTCGTGGTCTTCTACATGCACCACGACATCCTGTTCCTCCACCCCGCGGAGAAGGCCCTGAAAGTTGCGTCGACCATCGAAAGGCGAGCGCAGCTTGATCTTCACTTGTTCACCGGCAAATTTTGCAAACTGCTCAAGAGTGAACAGTGGGCGTTCCATGCCAGGCGAGGAAACTTCAAGGGTGTATTCAGCAGCAATCGGATCTTCAACATCCAGAACGCCGCTGACCTGACGGCTCACGATGGCGCAATCGTCCACCAGCACACCGCCCTCTTTATCGATATAAATACGCAACATTGAGTGGCGACCTTGAGCCGAAAACTCAATGCCCCAGCATTCATAGCCTAGGGCCACGACCACCGGGGCCAGCAAGGCCTGCAACTGTTCTAGCTTGCTCGACACCTGAACCCCCTCGTGCATGCTTTAAAAATAAAAAAATGGGCGAAGAGCCCATCCATGAAAACGCCGTCGAAAGCGGCGTCATAAACTGTCCAGCTAACAAAAAGCCCCTAAAAAGGGGCTCCGCTAAAACTGGTTGCGGGGGCTGGATTTGAACCAACGACCTTCGGGTTATGAGCCCGACGAGCTACCAGACTGCTCCACCCCGCGACAAAGCTGGGGCGGAAGTATACGGCTGATCCCTTACAGGGTCAATCGAACATCCACCTACAAGAAAGCCCGCTAATGCGGGCTGCCCTGATAATTGGTACCGAGAAGGGGACTCGAACCCCTACACCCATTGGGCACAACCACCTCAAGGTTGCGTGTCTACCAATTCCACCACCTCGGCAATACAACGTTGACAGCCTCGAAATCACTGCCTGTTGAAACTTTACTTCTTCTCTGGGGCTTGAGGTATGTCAGCTGGTACTACCGCTGGCTTTTGCCCTTCGAGAACCGGAACATCATCTGCTGCCGGCTTTTGCTTCACTTCCATTACTGCTGGATCTGGCAAACCTACTTGAGTCAGCTGTTGAGCTTTCTCTTTAGCAAAGTAACCTAACCCCAAGCTGGTTATGAAAAAAGCTGCGGCGAGTATAGCAGTAAACTTACTAAGAAAGGTAGAGGAACCTTGGCTTCCGAATACAGTATTTGATGCACCTGCTCCGAATGACGCGCCTGCGTCCGCACCTTTACCCTGCTGCAGCAATACCAGGGCGACAACACCCAGAGCGCCCAACAGATGAAAAACGACTACGACTGTTTCCAGCATTTTTTCAGTTTCCCGCGGCGCGACAGATCGCACCGAACTCATCTGCATTCAGGGACGCTCCACCAATGAGCCCCCCATCGATATCCGGCATGCTGAACAGTTCGACCGCATTGGCCGCCTTCACGCTGCCGCCATAAAGAAGTCGCACGCCTTGTGCGACCTCAGCATTCTCTTTCGCCAGTTGTGCACGAATAGCGGCGTGCACATCCTGCGCCTGTTGAGGCGAAGCAGTCAGCCCGGTGCCAATGGCCCAGACCGGCTCGTAAGCAATTACCGCATTGACCAGAGCGTCAATACCCAGCGCTTCAATGACACTGCCAAGCTGCTGCCCGACAACTGCAAGCGTTTCGCCAGCTTCGCGCTCTTCGCGGGTTTCGCCAATGCACAGCACGGGCGTAAGACCACTTGCCTGAGCGGCAGCGAACTTGCGAATCAGAACCTCATTGCCTTCGCCCATAATCTGGCGACGCTCCGAATGACCCACAAGCACCAGACTGCAACCTGCATCAGCCAGCTGACTCGGCGATACTTCACCGGTCAACGCACCCTGCCCTGCTTCGTGGGCGCAATTCTGCGCACCAACAGGAATCGACTTGCCTTGCAAACCATCAATCACCAGATTGATGTGCAGACTCGACGGAAATACCGCGACATCAACACCGCCAGGGAGAGCCTGTGCAGCAAGGCCCTCAATCAGCTCAGCGACGCTGGCGCGGGTACCGTGCATCTTCCAGTTACCAGCTACCATAGGGCGACGCATGCTGTACCTCGTCGGTCAAAGTGGGCGCAGATGTTACCCAACAGTTTCAACACTGGCAAGCCGAAATCAGGCGCAAACTTCTGCAACCAGCTTTGCAAGCTCGTCAGCATAGGCACGAACCTGAGCCTCATCCTCACCTTCAACCATCACGCGAACCAGTGGCTCAGTGCCCGACTTGCGCAAAAGCACGCGACCACGACCGGCCATTGCGTCAGTTACACGCTGGCAAGCCTCCTTGACCGCAGGATGCTCTACCGGGTTCACACCGCCTTCAAATCTTACATTGACCAGCACTTGCGGGCATTTACGCAACGCCTGGCGAGCCTCTCCCAGACTTTGATTGCTGCGACGCAGAGCCAGAAGCACTTGCAACGCAGCAATAATCGCATCACCGGTCGTCGTGTGCTGGAAGCAGACGATATGGCCTGAGTTTTCACCACCCACTTGCCAGTTACGCTCTTGCAGCTCAGCGATGACATAACGATCGCCTACATTCGCCCGCACGAACGGAATATTCAGCTCGCCCAAGGCCAACTCAAGCCCAAGATTACTCATCAGCGTGCCGACCACGCCGCCCTGAAGGCGACCTCGCTCGTGAAGATCACGGGCAATGATGAACAGCAGGTCATCGCCATCGACGATGGCACCGGTGTGGTCGACCATCAGGACACGGTCGCCGTCGCCGTCAAAACCGATGCCCAGATCAGCATGCTCAGCAAGGACCGCAGCCTGAAGCGCGCCCATATGGGTAGAACCGCAATCCTTGTTGATATTCAGCCCGTCAGGCTGAGCCGACAGAACGGTCACCTGAGCGCCCAGCTCGCGAAACACGTTGGGCGCAACCTTGTAGGTCGCGCCATGAGCACAATCGATGACTAGCTTGAGCCCGGCAAAGTCAGTACTTGAGGGCACGCTGCTTTTGCAAAATTCAATGTAGCGACCTGCAGCGTCATTGATACGCGAGACCTTGCCGAGCTTTTCCGACTCGACGACGGTCATGGGTGTATCCAGCAGCTCTTCGATCATCATCTCGATCTCGTCAGGCAGCTTGGTGCCCTGCCCCGAGAAAAACTTGATGCCGTTGTCGTAATGCGGATTGTGCGAGGCGCTGATCACGATACCTGCTTCAGCGTGAAAGGTACGCGTCAGATAGGCAATCGCCGGCGTCGGCATTGGCCCAAGCAGCATGACGTCTGCACCTGCAGCCGACAGGCCTGCTTCCAGAGCCGATTCAAACATGTAACCGGAAATTCTTGTGTCTTTGCCGACCAGGATTCGACAGGCGCCAAGGCGGCGAAACGCCATACCCGCAGCCCAACCCAGTCTCAGCATGAAATCGGGAGTAATCGGAAACTGCCCCACTCGGCCACGAATGCCGTCTGTTCCAAAGTATTTTTTGGTAGTCATCGCTGCTCCATCATTCTTATTCGGCCGCTTCTACAGCGGCGATCATGCGCACCACATCAACCGTCTCGGCGACATCATGCACACGTAAAATTCTTGCGCCCTTGGTCATGGCCAACGCTGCCAGCGCCAGACCTCCGAAAAGACGCTCGCCCACAGGCCGAGCCAACGCACCGCCGATCATGCTCTTGCGTGAGACACCAACCAACAGCGGACGTCCCAAGGCATGCAGCTCTTGCATATGTTTGAAGAGACTCAGGTTGTGGTCGAGGCTTTTCGCGAAGCCAAACCCCGGATCAAGAATGATGCGCTCGTTCGGTATGCCGACAGCTGCGCACTGCGCCATACGCTCCAGCAAGAACGCGCTGACTTCACCCACCAGATCCTCATAGTGCGGATTGTCCTGCATGTCGCCAGGCTCACCGCGCATATGCATCAGGCATACGGGAAGGCCGGTCGCAGCGGCAGCATCAAGTGCCCCCTCGCGACGCAGCGAACGCACATCATT
Organism: Pseudomonas syringae; assembly: GCF_001698815.1. GTDB lineage: Bacteria > Pseudomonadota > Gammaproteobacteria > Pseudomonadales > Pseudomonadaceae > Aquipseudomonas > Aquipseudomonas syringae_A. The sequence continues at coordinate 53,257 of NZ_LGSI01000071.1, forward strand.
GATAAGTCCGGCGCCGAGACGCGCCGTCTCGCGAATTACCGCAGGCGTGGATGTATCTACGGAAATAATGACATCCAGCTCGCGATGCAACGCCTCGACGACCGGAGCGACCCGCTCAAGCTCTTCAAGGGGAGATACGGAGCGTGCGCCGGGTCTCGTAGACTCGCCACCCACGTCGATAAGCGTTGCGCCAGCAGCAACCATCGCCTCGGCATGACGCAATGCGGCGTCCAGACGATTGTAGCGACCGCCATCCGAAAACGAATCAGGGGTAGCGTTCAGGATTCCCATCACGTGCGTATGGGATAAATCAAGAACCCGGTTGCCACAAGGCAACCGGGTCGGGTACAGCACAGAAGTCATGTCAGACCTTAGTGTTCAGCAGCTGGACCGCCGATTGGGGTTTCTGGACGGATGTCCGGAGGAGTTACCGGCGCACTTGGCGTACCCGAACCACCTTCCCAATCGCGTGGCTCGCGCGGAGCACGGCCAGCCATGATGTCGTCGATTTGCTCGGCATCGATCGTTTCGTACTTCATCAGCGCATCTGCCATCGCATCCAGCTTGTCGCGATTATCCGTAAGGATCTGCTTGGCCGTGCCATAGCACTGGTCAATGATGCTGCGCACTTCGGAGTCGATCAAACGAGCAGTTTCAGCCGACAAACCACTGCTTGGACCACCACCACCGCGACCCAGATAGCCTTCGTTCTCATCTTCGCCGTACAACAACGGACCGAGTTTTTCCGAAAGGCCCCATTTGGTCACCATGTTCCGGGCAATCTGGCTTGCACGCATGATGTCGTTGGAAGCACCGGTGGTTACACCGTCGAAGCCCAGCGTCATCTCTTCAGCGATACGGCCGCCATACAGCGAGCAGATCTGGCTGATCAAGGCACGCTTGGACAGGCTGTAACGGTCTTCCTCGGGGAGGAACATGGTTACACCCAGCGCACGACCACGAGGAATGATCGACACTTTGTAGACCGGATCATGCTCAGGCACTACACGACCGACAATAGCGTGACCAGCTTCGTGATAAGCAGTGTTCTGCTTCTCTTTCTCGGACATGACCATGGATTTGCGCTCGGCGCCCATCATGATCTTGTCTTTGGCCAGTTCGAACTCTTTCATTTCAACAATGCGTTTACCGGTACGGGCGGCGAACAACGAAGCCTCGTTGACCAGGTTGGCAAGGTCGGCACCGGAGAAGCCAGGCGTACCACGAGCAATTACGCCCGGATTAACGTCTTCACCCATCGGCACTTTGCGCATGTGGACTTTGAGGATCTGCTCGCGACCACGGATATCCGGCAGACCAACCACGACCTGACGGTCGAAACGACCCGGACGCAGCAAGGCTGGATCGAGTACGTCAGGACGGTTGGTAGCGGCAATGACGATAATGCCATCGTTCATTTCGAAGCCGTCCATCTCTACCAGCAACTGGTTGAGAGTCTGTTCGCGCTCGTCGTGACCACCACCCATGCCAGCGCCACGATGGCGACCCACGGCATCGATTTCGTCGATGAAGATGATGCAAGGCGCGTGCTTCTTGGCTTGTTCGAACATGTCACGGACGCGGCTTGCACCAACACCCACGAACATCTCGACAAAGTCAGAACCGGAAATAGTGAAGAACGGCACTTTCGCTTCGCCGGCAATCGCCTTGGCAAGCAGGGTTTTACCGGTACCCGGTGGGCCCACCATCAACACGCCGCGTGGAATGCGGCCGCCAAGACGCTGGAATTTGCCCGGATCACGGAGGAACTCGACCAGTTCGCCGACTTCTTCCTTGGCTTCGTCGCAACCTGCGACATCAGCCAGGGTCGTCTTGACCTGATCTTCAGACAGCAGACGCGCCTTGCTCTTGCCGAAACTCATCGGCCCGCCCTTGCCTCCCGCACCACCTTGCATCTGGCGCATGAAGAACATGAACACGGCGATGATCACGAGGATCGGGAAGCTGGCAACCAGAAGCTGAGTCCAGATGCTCTGCTGCTCAGGCTGCTTACCTTCGATAACCACGTTGTTATCGACCAGATCACCGATTAGACCGTTGTCCTGAATGGCCGGACGAATGGTCTTGAAGGTGTCGCCGTCGCTGCGCTTGCCTGTGATGACGTAACCATCAACAGCAACCTTCTCAACCTTGCCATCCTTGACCTGCTGGATGAACTCGGAATAGTTGAGGGTCTGCGGCTCGTTCGGGCTGGAGAAGTTGTTCATCACCGTCACGAGGACTGCCGCGATGATCAACCACAGGATCAAATTCTTTGCCATATCGTTCAATTAGCTACCCTCTGAAGCAAGCTCCACGCAGGAGCGTGCCTCGCATGATATTCACCGGCCTAACTTACTACAGAACCTACAGATGTGGCAGGCGCCGTCTGTAACCCTTTGTGAAACTTTGACTACAGCATGTTCGTTTATGCTTCAACCGCAGGGCCATTTGAAAAAAACTATCGGCCCGTCTCAATTGCGCTCGATGCTTTCCGAGCCTTCAATGCCGCGAAAGCCCCGACCCAACAAATACTGCTCGCGAGAGCGGTCCCGTGATGACTCCGGCTTGCGCATCTGGACCTTGTCGAACAGCTTGCGGATGTCCTTGTGGTACTTGTCGAAGCCTTCACCCTGGAAGACCTTGATCAAAAAATCACCACCTGGCCGCAAAACCCGCCCTGCGAGATCCAGTGCCAATTCGCACAGGAACATGGCGCGAGGCATATCAACAGCGCTCAATCCACTCATATTGGGGGCCATATCGGAAATCACAAGGTCTACCTGCGTTTTACCGACAGCCTCCAGGATCTGCGCGAGCACGGCGTCCTCGGTGAAGTCGCCCTGAATAAAGGTCACATCGGGGATGCTGTCCATTTCCAGAATGTCGGACGCGATCAGACGACCTTGACCGCCAATCAGACGACTGGTCACTTGCGACCACCCGCCAGGCGCGGCGCCGAGGTCGATCACGGTCATGCCAGGCCGGATGATCTTGTCCTTTTCCTGGATCTCCAGGAGCTTGTAGCTGGCGCGAGAACGATAGCCGTCCTTCTGCGCCATTTTGACGTATTTGTCGTCGAAGTGTTCTTTGAGCCAGTTATGGCTTGTCTTGGAACGGGCCACGGGGCACCTCAAAAATAAACGAGTCGTGATTAACTGGGCGGTCCCGGACTCGCTCGGGTAAACTGGCCGCCGCTTTTTACAAGATCAGACGCAGGGGTCAGATTATGCCGCTCACTCAGGAGCAGAAGAAACAGTACAAATCCATTGGCCACCATCTGAAACCGGTATTGACTGTGGCCGACAATGGTTTGACTGAAGGTGTGTTAGCAGAGCTTGAACGCGCATTGGGCGATCACGAGCTGATTAAAATCAAACTCAACATCCTCGAACGCGAAAGCCGTCTTCAGGCCATTGCAGAACTGTGCAAGGCTGGTAAAGCGGATCTCGTACAGGTCATCGGCAAGATGGCACTGATTTATCGCAAGAATCCAAAGGTAAACAAGCTGCTGTCGAACGTCCACCGCGCCGTTTGATGTAACAAAGCCAGGGCCGCACTAGCGCGCCCTGTTGCTCCTTCCCGGCACTGGCTGCAAAACCAGCAGTAAGCCAGACAAGCCCAACACCAGATAACTCATCAACTGCAGATGCAGCGCATCGGGCAGCCAGTAACGCAATCCAAAATAGCTGGTTGACGCCAACAGTGCGATCAGTAAAAGCTGGCCACGCAGGTCAAGCCACACACTCGAAACACCTTCCGCACTCACCAGAACCGCCACCTGAAGCATCGCGCAGACTGCCGCGAAACCCACCAGCACTGCTCCGGAAAAATTGGCGAACTCATGAATCAATAACGGCGCCAGACCGGTCTGATCCAACACCGTCAACAACGCCAGGTGCAACAACACCAAGCCGCCCACCCACAGTGTCTGGGCGAGCTGCCAGATGATCGCGCCCAGTGCAAATGGGCGCGCCAGGTCAAATGTGCCTGACTTCAACAATCTCGTACTCGATAACGCCGCCAGGCGTTTTGACGGCGACGACGTCGCCTTCTTCCTTGGCGATCAGGGCACGAGCAATGGGCGAACCCACTGAAATCTTGCCCTTTTTGATATCGGCCTCATCCTCGCCAACGATCTGATAGGTCACACGATCGTCAGTCTCGACGTTGGCGATTTCGACAGTCGTGCCGAAAATCACCTTGCCGGTGCGCTCAATGGTCGTGACGTCGATGACCACCGCATTCTGCATGCGGCCTTCGATATCACGGATACGCGCTTCGACCATGCCTTGCTGTTCGCGAGCGGCATGGTATTCGGCGTTTTCCTTGAGGTCGCCCAGTTCACGTGCAGTTCCGATGTCCGAGCTGAGCTTGGGACGAACGACCTTGGTGAGATGTGCGTGTTCTTCTTCCAGGGCTTTCGCACCCTGGACGGTCATTGGATATTTGATCATGCCTTCAACCCTGCATGTAGATCCTGCAAGCGACGCACGGTCTTTTCCGGACCGAACTTGAGCGCTTCGCAGATGGCCTCGCCTGCAGCAATGGTAGTGGTGCAGTAAATCTTGTGCTGCAAGGCGTTTCGGCGAATGGAGTAGGAATCAGCGATCGACTGGCGCCCTTCCGTGGTGTTGATGATCAGCGTGACTTCGTCATTCTTGATCATGTCGACCACGTGCGGACGGCCTTCGGTCACCTTGTTGACGCGGCGAACTTTCAGGCCCGCAGCTTCAATAAGCTTGGCGGTGCCCGCTGTCGCGACGATTTCGAAGCCCAGGTTGATCAGGTCGCGAGCGACACCAGCAACCAGTGGCTTGTCGTCATCACGCACACTGATGAACGCAGTGCCGCCGGTCGGCAGGACTTCGCTAGCGCCCATTTGGGCCTTGGCAAAAGCCTCGCCGAAGGTGTCGCCGACACCCATCACTTCACCCGTGGACTTCATCTCAGGGCCAAGGATCGGGTCGACGCCAGGGAACTTGGCGAACGGGAACACCGCTTCTTTCACGCTGTAGAAGTTCGGAATGATTTCTTTGGTGAAATTCAATTCTTTCAGGGTCTTACCGGCCATGACGCGGGCTGCGATCATCGCCAGGGAAACACCGATGCACTTGGAAACGAACGGCACGGTGCGCGAGGCACGCGGGTTCACTTCGATGACGTAGATGTCTTCACCCTGCAATGCCAGTTGCACGTTCATCAAGCCGACAACGCCCAGCTCCAGGGCCATCTTCTTGACCTGCTCGCGCATCTCGTCCTGGATATGCGCAGGCAACGAGTACGGCGGCAGCGAGCATGCCGAGTCACCGGAGTGAACGCCGGCCTGCTCGATGTGCTGCATGATTGCGCCGATCACCACGTCCGTACCGTCGCAAACTGCGTCGACGTCCATTTCGATGGCGCAATTCAGGAAGTGGTCAAGCAGCACCGGGCTGTCGTTGGACACTTTTACTGCATCACGCAGGTAGCGCTTGAGCTCATCTTCTTCGTAGACGATTTCCATCGCCCGGCCGCCCAACACGTAGGAAGGACGCACCACCAACGGGTAACCAATCTTGCCTGCAGCACGAATCGCTTCGTCTTCGCTGCGCACGGTCGCGTTCGGCGGCTGACGCAGGTTCAGGCGTTCAACCATCTGCTGGAAGCGCTCGCGATCTTCTGCACGATCGATAGCGTCAGGGCTGGTGCCGATGATCGGTACGCCAGCCTCTTCAAGAGCACGTGCCAGTTTCAGCGGGGTTTGGCCGCCGTACTGCACGATCACGCCTTTTGGCTTCTCGACGCGGACGATTTCCAGCACGTCTTCCAGGGTCACTGGCTCGAAGTACAGGCGATCCGATGTGTCGTAGTCGGTGGACACGGTTTCCGGGTTGCAGTTGACCATGATGGTCTCGTACCCGTCTTCGCGCAGGGCGAGTGCCGCGTGCACACAGCAATAATCGAATTCGATGCCTTGGCCGATGCGGTTAGGACCGCCGCCGAGGATCATGATCTTGTCGCGTGTCGTCGGGTTGGCTTCGCACTCTTCCTCGTAGGTCGAATACATATAGGCCGTATCGGTCGAGAACTCGGCAGCGCAGGTATCAACGCGCTTGTAGACCGGGTACACCTCAAGCTTGTGACGATGGCGACGCAGGTTTTTCTCGGTAACGCCCAGCAGTTTGGCCAGACGCGCATCGGAGAAGCCCTTGCGCTTGAGGCGGTACATCAGGTCGCGGTCGATCGTCGCCAGACCCAGGGTCTTGATCTTCTCTTCGTCCTTGATCAGGTCTTCGATCTGCACCAGGAACCACGGATCGATCATGTTCATGGCGAAGATTTCTTCGACAGTCATGCCGGCACGGAACGCATCCGCGACGTACCAAATACGCTCGGCGCCCGGCACGGTCAGCTCGCGCTTGAGCACGCCCATGCTTTCCGGGTTGGTCAGGTCCAGTTTCGGATCCAGACCGCTAACGCCGACTTCAAGGCCGCGCAGGGCTTTCTGCAAGGATTCCTGGAAGGTCCGGCCAATGGCCATGACTTCGCCAACCGACTTCATCTGGGTAGTCAGGCGCGCATCGGCTTTCGGGAATTTCTCGAAGGCGAAGCGCGGCAGCTTGGTAACCACGTAGTCGATGGATGGCTCGAAGGACGCCGGAGTCTTGCCGCCGGTGATTTCGTTTTGCAGTTCGTCGAGGGTGTAACCGATGGCCAGTTTGGCTGCGACGCGAGCGATAGGGAAACCTGTCGCTTTCGAAGCCAGTGCCGAAGAGCGCGATACACGCGGGTTCATCTCGATCACGACCATGCGGCCAGTGTCCGGGCAGATGCCGAACTGGACGTTGGAGCCGCCGGTTTCAACGCCGATCTCACGCAGTACCGCCAGCGAGGCGTTACGCATGATCTGGTATTCCTTGTCGGTCAGCGTCTGGGCTGGCGCAACAGTGATGGAGTCGCCGGTATGGACGCCCATCGGATCGAAGTTTTCGATGGAGCAGACGATGATGCAGTTGTCCTTTTTGTCGCGGACCACTTCCATCTCGTATTCTTTCCAACCGATCAGGGATTCGTCGATCAGCAGCTCTTTGGTCGGCGACAGGTCCAGACCACGGGTGCAGATTTCTTCGAATTCTTCGCGGTTGTAAGCGATGCCGCCACCGGTGCCGCCCATGGTGAACGACGGACGGATAATGCACGGGAAACCGAGCTTTTCCAGAACCGCGTAGGATTCTTCCATGGTGTGGGCAATGCCTGAACGCGGGCAGTCCAGGCCGATGGACTTCATGGCCTTGTCGAAACGCGAGCGGTCTTCTGCCTTGTCGATGGTGTCGGCATTGGCGCCGATCATCTCAACGTTGTACTTCTCCAGAACGCCTTCGCGCTCCAGGTCCAGCGCGCAGTTCAGTGCGGTCTGGCCGCCCATGGTTGGCAGCAAGGCGTCCGGACGCTCTTTTTCGATGATCTTGGCAACGGTCTGCCATTTGATCGGCTCGATGTACGTTGCGTCGGCCATCGACGGGTCGGTCATGATCGTCGCGGGGTTGGAGTTCACCAGGATGACGCGGTAACCCTCCTCGCGCAGGGCTTTGCAGGCCTGGGCGCCGGAGTAGTCGAATTCACAGGCCTGGCCGATCACGATGGGGCCGGCGCCAAGAATCAGGATGCTTTTAATGTCTGTACGTTTTGGCATGGGTTGTCACTCGAATACGTAGGTCTGCTTCTCTGCGATGGCTGGGCGGCCATTTACCGGACGACGTGTCGTTCGGGGCCAGTCCAGTCACCTGCGCGTTACATTCTCAAGGCAACCGGTCAGCGTCGCTTGGCCATCGCTTCGATGAAGCGATCAAACAGTGGCGCAACGTCGGTCGGACCCGGGCTCGCCTCAGGGTGACCCTGGAAGCTGAAGGCGTCCTTGTCGGTACGCTCGATGCCTTGCAGGCTGCCGTCGAACAGCGATTTGTGAATCGCGCGAACGTTGCTCGGCAGGGTCGCTTCGTCCACCGCAAAACCGTGGTTCTGGCTGGTGATCATGACAACGCCGGTATCAAGATCCTGAACCGGGTGGTTCGCACCATGGTGACCCAAGGCCATCTTGATGGTCTTCGCGCCAGAAGCCAGTGCCAGCAATTGGTGACCCAGGCAGATGCCAAACACCGGAATGTCGGTTTCCAGCACATCCTTGATCGCCTGAATCGCGTAGTCGCACGGCTCAGGATCGCCAGGACCGTTGGACAGGAACACGCCATCCGGATTCATCGCCAGCACATCGCTGGCCGGAGTTTGCGCGGGTACAACAGTGACCCGGCAGCCGCGCTCGACCAGCATGCGCAGGATGTTAAGCTTGACGCCGTAATCGTAGGCCACGACGTGGTACTTCAAGTCGCTGGCTGCGATTTCAGGGCTGCTGTCGGTCTGCAACGACCAGACGCTGGTGCGCCACTCGTAGCTTTCCTTGACGCTGACGACTTTCGCCAGATCCATGCCCTTGAGGCCGGGGAAACCGCGTGCAGCTGCAATGGCCGCTTCGTCGGAGATGTTGTCGCCGGCCAGGATGCAGCCGTTTTGTGCGCCTTTCTCACGCAGGATGCGGGTCAGGCGGCGAGTATCGATACCGGCAATGGCAACGACGCCGTTGGCTTTCAGGTAATCGCCAAGGGACATCTTGTTGCGCCAGTTGCTGGCCACCAGTGGCAGGTCACGAATGACCAGGCCTGCAGACCAGACGCGATCCGATTCGGCGTCTTCCGGCGTAGTGCCAGTGTTGCCGATATGTGGATACGTCAGCGTGACGATTTGTTGGGCATAGGAAGGATCGGTAAGGATTTCCTGATAGCCGGTCATGGCAGTGTTAAACACCACCTCACCAACGGTTTGACCGTCGGCTCCAATGGCTTCGCCGCGAAAAATGCTGCCATCAGCAAGGGCGAGTATGGCTGGCTTAGTCAAGAAGACCTCCCGTAAGTAAAGCCTGAAAGGGCGTTCGCAGGTTGCAAAAAAGCGGAATGACGTATAGACACGTCACCCCGCTTTCTTATCGAATCATCTGCGCGCTTTTAGTGGACACACTAAAGCTGTAGCTTACAGAAAAGCCCTGTTTTGGTCTACCGGCAATGAGGCGAAAAGACGGGGGAATGCGACAGAAGTTCAATCGGCGGGGGTAAAACAGGGTCAAAACTCACGCTTATGGTGAATTTTGACCCTCGATTGCGTGATCAGAACGATCAACGCAGGTCCAGCACGTCCTGCATGTCGTACAAGCCAGGCTCGCGCCCCTCAAGCCACAGAGCAGCACGAACAGCGCCTTTGGCGAAGGTCATGCGGCTCGATGCCTTGTGGGTGATCTCGACGCGCTCACCATCGGCGGCGAACAGCACGGTGTGATCACCGACTATATCGCCGGCGCGAATGGTCGCGAAACCGATGCTCTGGCGATCCCGCGCGCCGGTCTGCCCTTCACGCCCGTAGACCGCGACCTTTTCCAGATCACGACCCAGGGCGCTGGCGACCACTTCACCCATGCGCAGCGCCGTACCGGACGGCGCATCGACCTTGTGCCGGTGATGCGCTTCGGTGATTTCGATATCAACATCATCACCCAGCACGCGAGCAGCGGTGTCGAGCAGTTTCAGGCAGAGGTTCACGCCCACGCTGAAATTGGCGGCGAACACGATCGGGATTTCCTTGCCCGCCTCAGCCAGACGCAGCTTCTCTTCAGCGCTGAAGCCTGTGGTGCCGATAATCATGGCCTTGCCAGCCTTGCGGCAGAACGCCAGGTTCTTCAGCGTCACGGACGGGTGCGTGAAATCGATCAGTACGTCGAACTCATCAACAACCTTGGCCAGATCACCCGACAACGGCACACCAATTCGACCCAATGCAGCCAACTCGCCCGCATCAGCACCAACCAGCGTGCTGTCGGGGCGATCGATCGCGGCAGTCAAACCGGCACCCGGTGCCTGCTGAACGGCTTCGATCAGAATTTTGCCCATGCGCCCAGCGGCGCCCATCACAGCTATACGTCGCATGCCTTGCTCCCGTTGAATGCGCTTACAAATCGCCGAAGAAACGTTTCACACCGTCGAACCAGCCGGTGGCTTTCGGCGAATGTGAGCTGTCACCTTCCAGCGTTGCACGGAACTCTTCGAGCAATTCGCGCTGACGACGACCGAGATTGACCGGAGTTTCCACCGCGACACGGCACATCAAGTCGCCGGCACCACCGCCACGTACCGGAGCAACACCCTTGCCACGCAGGCGGAACTGCTTGCCGGTTTGCGTACCTTCGGGAATCTTCAGCTTGACCCGACCATCCAGCGTCGGCACTTCCAGCTCACCGCCCAGCGCAGCATCGGTGAAGCTGATCGGCACTTCGCAGTACAGATGCTTGCCGTCGCGCTGGAATATCGCGTGTTCGCGCACGTTGATCACGACGTACAGGTCGCCGGTCGGACCACCTTGAGCACCCGCTTCACCTTCGCCAGACAGACGAATGCGATCACCAGTATCAACGCCAGGCGGCACTTTCACGGACAGGGTCTTGTATTCCTCGACACGGCCTTCGCCATGGCAGGAATCGCACGGATCGGAAATGACCTTGCCATGACCATGGCAGCGCGGGCAGGTCTGCTGCACGGAGAAGAACCCCTGCTGCATGCGCACCTGACCAATACCGCCGCAAGTCGGGCAAGTTACCGGCGAAGAGCCTTTCTTCGCGCCCGAACCATCGCACGGCTTGCAGTTGACCAGCGTTGGCACACGGATATTCACCGTGGTGCCACGCACAGCTTCTTCGAGGTTCAGTTCGAGTGTGTAACGCAGGTCGCTGCCGCGCTGAGCGCCGCCACGTCCGCCGCCACCGCCACGACCACCGCCGAAGAAGTCGCTGAATACGTCGCCGAATATATCGGAGAAATTCGCACCGCCCGCGCCGCCGCCGAAACCGCCGCCGCCCATGCTTGGGTCAACGCCGGCATGGCCGTACTGATCGTAGGACGCACGTTTGCTTGCATCGGACAGCACTTCATAGGCCTCGTTGGCCTCTTTGAACATGTCTTCCGATGCTTTGTCGTCAGGATTGCGATCCGGGTGATGCTTCATCGCCAGACGACGATAAGCCTTTTTCAGATCCGCTTCGCTGGAGCCTCGCTCCACCCCCAATACTTCGTAATAGTCACGCTTTGCCATAATTCTTCCGCACTCTTGAGGACGTTCGGCAAAACCCTCCTGAGCTTCGCCAAACTCGTTGAGCCCCATACAGGCCCGGACCCAACTCACGTCAATTCAACGATCCTGGTCTTCGTTCAACAGCCAGATACCTGACCGAGAAAGCGGCAGAACAAGCCACCATGCAGGAGCATCGCGACCTTGCCACAGGGCTCGCGCAATCAAGCCGCAAGCCATCAAAAAATTCGTCTATGCCAGACACGCCAACGCGGGAGCAAGCTCCCGCGCGGCGACATCCTACCAGTGACCACTCGGAAGCGGTCAACTGGCGCTCAAGTGAGCCTGCGCTTACTTGTGGTCTTTTACTTCTTCAAACTCTGCATCGACAACGTCGTCAGCAGGCTTGCCTTCTTCCTTCGCGGCCTTTGCACCGGCTTCCGGCTGTTCAGCCTGATCGGCGTACATTTTCTGTGCAACCGGAGCGGAAACCTTGGACAGTTCCTCGACCTTGGCGTCGATGGCAGCCTTGTCGTCGCCTTTGATGGCGGCCTCCAGGGCAACCAGCGCAGCTTCGATTGCGGTTTTTTCTTCCGCAGTCACTTTCTCGCCAGCGTCGGAGATCATTTTGCGAGTCGAGTGAACCAGTGCGTCGCCCTGGTTACGGGCTGCTGCCAGCTCTTCGAACTTGCGGTCTTCTTCAGCGTTGACTTCAGCATCACGAACCATTTGCTGAATTTCTTCCTCGGACAGGCCGGAGTTGGCCTTGATCACGATGGACTGCTGCTTGCCGGTAGCCTTGTCTTTGGCGCCTACGTGCAGGATGCCGTTGGCATCGATATCGAAAGTCACTTCGATCTGCGGAACGCCGCGTGGCGCTGGTGGAATCTCGGCCAGGTCGAACTTGCCCAGGGACTTGTTCTGAGCGGCTTGCTTACGCTCGCCCTGCAGAACGTGAATGGTCACTGCGCCTTGATTGTCGTCGGCAGTCGAGAACACCTGGGATTTCTTGGTAGGAATCGTGGTGTTTTTCTCGATCAGCGCGGTCATCACGCCGCCCATGGTTTCGATACCCAGCGTCAGCGGGCTGACGTCCAGCAGCAGAACGTCTTTGACGTCGCCAGCCAGAACCGCGCCCTGGATAGCAGCGCCCATGGCAACGGCTTCGTCCGGGTTAACGTCTTTACGGGCTTCTTTGCCGAAGAACTCGGTAACCAGCTTCTGAACCAGCGGCATACGAGTCTGACCACCGACCAGAATCACGTCGTTGATCGCGTTGATTTCGATACCAGCATCTTTCAAGGCAATGCGGCAAGGTTCGATGGTGCGCTGAACCAGGTCTTCAACCAGCGATTCCAGCTTCGAACGGGAGATCTTCACGTTCAAGTGCTTAGGACCGGTTGCATCTGCAGTGATGTACGGCAGGTTGACGTCGGTCTGCATGCTCGAAGACAGCTCGATCTTGGCTTTTTCAGCAGCTTCTTTCAGGCGCTGCATCGCCAGCGGATCACCCTTGAGGTTCATGCCGCTTTCTTTCTTGAATTCGTCTACGAGGTAGTCGATCAAGCGGATGTCGAAGTCTTCACCACCGAGGAACGTGTCACCGTTGGTTGCCAGAACTTCGAACTGATGCTCGCCATCGACTTCAGCGATTTCAATGACCGAAACGTCGAAAGTACCGCCACCCAAGTCATAAACGATGACAGTGTGGTCGCCTTTCGCTTTGTCCATGCCGTAGGCCAGAGCGGCTGCGGTGGGTTCGTTGATGATGCGTTTTACATCCAGGCCCGCGATACGGCCGGCATCCTTGGTCGCTTGACGCTGGCTGTCGTTGAAGTAAGCCGGAACAGTGATGACCGCCTCAGTCACAGCTTCGCCGAGATAGTCTTCGGCGGTTTTCTTCATCTTTTTCAGGATTTCAGCGGAAATCTGCGGCGGAGCCATTTTCTGGCCGTTGACTTCGACCCATGCGTCGCCGTTGTCAGCCTTGACGATCTTGTAAGGGACCATCTGGATGTCTTTCTGAACCACTTCCTCGTCGAAACGACGACCGATCAGACGCTTCACCGCGTACAGGGTGTTGTGCGGATTGGTCACTGCCTGACGCTTGGCCGACTGACCCACGAGGATTTCGCCGTCGTTGGCGTAAGCAATGATCGAAGGCGTGGTACGAGTGCCTTCGGCGTTCTCGATAACCTTGACGTTACCGTTTTCCAGAATGGAGACGCAGGAGTTGGTGGTCCCCAGGTCGATACCGATAATTCTGCCCATCTTTTGACTCTCCCGAAACTTTGATTGGGTTGCCGCAACTGCGTTTACAAATTGCGGTAGCTCTTAAACGCTTGGCCTATAAATGGGGGCCAGACAGCTGATTTCAAGCCTGCTCGTCAATTGACGGCTGAACAGGCGATGGTGCCTTGCTGACCACGACCATAGCCGGGCGCAGCAGGCGACCATTAAGCTGGTAACCCTTCTGAAACACTTTCAAAACGCTGTTGGGTTCGACATCCGCGCTCTCCTGCATGGCCATTGCCTGATGGTGCTCGGCATTGAATGGCTGGCCGTGCGGCTCGATTGCTTCCAGCTGATAACGCTTGAGCGTGTCGTGGAACATCTTCAGCGTCAGCTCGATACCTTCACGCATCGGACGAATGCTTTCGTCGTTCGCATCGGACAGCTCAAGGCCACGCTCAAGGCTGTCGACGATAGGCAGCAGATCGCCAGCGAATTTTTCGAGAGCGAATTTGTGTGCCTTTTCGACATCCTGTTCTGCACGGCGGCGGACATTCTGCAGATCCGCAGCCACTCGCAGGGACTGGTCCTGTGCCGCAGCCAACTGCTCTTCAAGCACTTGCACACGAGTTACCAATTCTTCACCGGAAGCTGCATCGGCAGCCTGGTCCTGGGTCTGCGCATCCAGATTCTGTTCGTCAGCCATAGATTTCTCCTTTCAAAAACATCCGCGAGCTCAACTCGCGCTTCTGTCCCCCTATATGGGAGCGGATTTTTCAGCTTCAAGGGCTAGAGAGGCGAGATCGAGCAATACCCCTACGAAATTCCTGACATAGCCCAAGTCCTTATGGCGCTTGAAAAAATGTCCCGATGGGCTAAAAAAATCTGTGCAGCAACTGAATCAGGCAAAAAAACGCCGTTGTCACCGACAAATAAAACACTGTATAAATAACCAGACAAATCGCCTGGGAGCCACTCCATGCTGGTGCACCTTTCCGTACATAACTACGCCATCGTTGAACATCTCGATCTCGAGCTGGACCGAGGCATGAGCGTAATCACCGGCGAAACCGGTGCTGGCAAATCGATCATGCTCGATGCGCTGGGTCTGACCCTCGGGGATCGCGCCGACAGCGGAGTCGTTCGTCCCGGCGCGGACAAGGCCGACATCCTGGCAACCTTCGACCTGGCTGATATACCCGAGGCCAGCATCTGGCTTCAGGAGCGCGACCTGGACAATGACGGTCCGTGCATCCTGCGCCGGGTCATCACTGCCGAAGGTCGTTCGCGGTCCTACATCAACGGCACACCCTGCCCGCAAGGCGACTTGAAAGCCCTCGGCGAGCTGTTGATTGATATCCACAGCCAACATGAACATCAGTCCCTGCTCAAAGCGGACACTCATCGCCGCCTGCTGGACGAATACGCCGGCGCGACTGATCTGGCACGCCAGGTTCAACTGGCGGCACAACGCTGGCGGCAAACCCGCCAGGAGCTTGACCGCCTCTCAAACTCCGGCGACGAGCAACGTTCGCGTCACCAACTGCTGAGCTATCAGCTCGAAGAGCTGGAAAGCCTGAGCCTGGGCGAAAACGAGCTGGAACAGCTGGAGCAGGAACACAAGAACCTGACCAACGCCGAAAGCCTGCTGAGCATTTGTCGGCAAGTGGTCGAGCAGTGCAGCGAAAATGATTCCGGCAACGTGCTCAATGCCCTGACCGCCAGCCTGCATCGCCTGAGCAGCGTCAACGACTCACCCACCGCCCTGAGCGAAGCGACGAATCTGCTGTCCAGCGCGCAGATCCAGGTCGAAGAAGCCGTTGGCGAGCTCAACCGTTTTCTTGATCACTTCGATGCAGATCCTGCACGCCTGCAACAACTGGAAGAGCGGCTCGACGCGATCTATACCCTGGCGCGCAAACATCGCATCCAACCTACTGAAGTCGCCACACTGCAACAGAAGCTGCTCGACGAAATCGAAACGCTGAATGCCAACGACGAAGCCATCGAACGCCTTGAACACGAACTGGCTGCCTTCGCGCGGCACTATAAAGAACGTGCGCGGGAGCTGAGCGACTTGCGGCATCGCTCTGCGCCTACGCTGGCGCATGCGGTCGAGCAGGAAATCCAGCGCCTCGGCATGCCCGGCGGGCGCTTCAACATAGAATTGCGCGTTAACTCCGAAAAAGAGCTGCTGCCCAATGGGCTGGAGCTGGTGGAGTTTCTGGTCAGCGCCAACCCGGGGCAGCCGCTCAAGGCCTTGGCCAAGGTGGCTTCCGGTGGCGAACTGTCACGCATCAGTCTGGCGATTCAGGTGATCACTGCGCAGACGTCGCGGGTGCCGACGCTGGTATTCGATGAAGTCGATGTGGGCATTGGCGGCCCGACGGCCGAGATTGTCGGCCAACTGTTGCGACGACTGGGTGATCGCGGCCAGGTGATGACCGTCACGCATTTGCCGCAAGTTGCAGCGCAAGGCCACCAGCATCTGTTTGTGCACAAGGTTCGCGACAGCGATGTTACCCGCACGGCTGTGTCGAAACTCAGCAAGACCGAGCGCATCGAAGAAGTCGCACGCATGCTTGGCGGCATCGACCTGACCAAAGAGTCGTTGGCGCATGCGAAGAAGATGGTGGTGACGGCCAAGAGCTGAGCGAACGCAGGGCCTGTTGGAGGCTTGCCCGCGAAGAACGATAACGCAGTGGGTCTGGTCCACCGAGGCGCCTGATTCGCGGGCAAGCCTCGCTCCAACGAAAGCCACCAAAACGCACAAAGGCGACCCTAAGGTCGCCTTTGCTGCTACATCAAAAAAAGGTTTACACCTTTTTCTTGCGCACGTAGAGCACCAAGTTGTGATCCACCAACTCGTAGCCGTGCTTCTCGACAATCGCCTTCTGAAGTTTCTCGATTTCTTCTTCGAAGAACTCGATTACTTCGCCGGATTCCACGTTGACCATATGGTCATGGTGGCCGCCGTCAGCCAATTCGAATACTGCATGACCGCCGTCGAAATTGTGGCGAACCACCAATCCGGCAGCTTCGAATTGTGTCAGTACACGGTAAACCGTGGCCAGACCGACGTCCTCGCTAGCCTCCATGAGAGCCTTGTAAACATCCTCGGCGCTCATGTGACGCTGCTCGGCGGAATCGAGCATCTGTAGAATTTTGACCCGTGGCAGGGTCACCTTTAGTCCGGCTTTTCGTAGTTCGCTATTTTCAACCATGGTCAGCTTTCTCACAGACGCTGCTTCGCAGCTTCTCTTAATGCAGGTATGATCGGGGTTTACGTTGTCCCAGCCAAGATAGTGGAAGTCGCCCACCGATGCAAAACACCAAGCTCCTGCTAACCAGTTTCACCCTTGTGGGACTGCTCGCACTCGCCGGTTGTTCATTCCCCGGGGTTTACAAAATCGACATCCAACAGGGCAATGTCGTCACGCAAGACATGATAGACCAGTTACGGCCCGGAATGACCCGACGGCAAGTACGGTTTATCATGGGCAACCCTTTGCTGACTGACACATTCCATGCAGATCGCTGGGATTACCTGTATAGCCTGCAGCCTGGAGGTGGTGAACGCCAGCAAGAGCGCGTCAGCGTTATCTTCAATGGCAATGACCAACTCGTCAGCCTCTCCGGTGATTTCATGCCGGGCGTGAGCCGTGACGACGCCATTCTTGGCCGCGACAACGGCACTACGGCGCCGGCTGGCAATGTCGAGCAGCCGAAAGCCGAAGAGCCGGCCAAGCCTGGTTCGCTGCTTGAGCAGATCCAGCAAGACGTGGATAAAGTCGAAACCGTACCGGTGCCGACCCAGGAACCTCTGGAAACATCGCCGCAGTAATCGTCATTTACTGCGACAACAAAAAGCCCGGCATGCCGGGCTTTTTAGTGTCTGCGGATCGGTAAATAGCTAATTCTGCTCCCGGTCCTGGCGCGCCTTGGCCGCTTTCGCTGCACGCAAGCGCCGCACCTCTTTCGGATCAGCCAGCAATGGGCGATAGATTTCAATCCGCTCGCCGTCTTTCAGCGTGCGTAATTCAGCATTCACCACTACTTTTCCGAAAATGCCTACAGCGCATTGCGCCAGATCCAGCTCGGGAAACTCCGTTCCAATGTCGGACAAGAACAGCGCCTGACGCACCGTGGCGCCCGCAGGCACTTTGACACTGAGCATCAGTTGCCGGTCGACAGCGGCGTAAACCACTTCGACCGTGATTTCGGCCTCAGCCATGCAGTTCTTTCGCCCGCTGACAGAACGCATCAACCAGCGTGTTGGCAGCCTGGTTGAACAATGGCCCAAGGGTCGCGCGAACGATGGGACCGGCATAGTCGAAGGACAGATCCAGGCTGATCTTGCAGGCTTTTTCGCCCAGCGCCTTGAACGTCCAGACGCCGTGCAGCTGATTGAACGGCCCTTCGACCAGATCCATCACAATCGACTGCCCCGGTACGAGCGTGTTTTGCGTTACAAAATGTTGGCTGAGCCCACCTTTGGCGATTTCCAGGCTGGCACGCATGCGCTCGTCGCTTGCCTCCAGCACCTTCGCCGAAGAACACCACGGCAGGAACTCGGAATAGCGAGCCACGTCATTTACCAGGTCGTACAGAGCTTGAGCCGGATAAGGCAAAAGGGCGGAGCGTTGAATATGCGTAGTCATGTCAGCGTCACTTCCAAAGCTGAGCGGCAAACACAACAAGAATGCCGAACGGCGCCACATAGCGCATCAAAAAGAACGTCAAGGCGAAAAGCATCGGGCTGCGGATCGACAGTTCGTCACGCACTGCCTCGCGGCCCATCACCCAACCTGCGAATACTACGAAACACAAACCACCCAGCGGCAACATGATCCGCGAAGTGAAGAAATCGATGACGCCGAAAAAGTCCAGGCCCCCGGCTGCGCCCCATTGATAGAGATGGAATGCGCCGCCATCGTTCACGAAAAATTTGGCCTGCTGCCAGATGTTGAACGAAAACACGGTCCCGAGCCCGACAAACCAGCAGCTGAATGCCAACCAGAACGTGACCCAGGCGCGGCGGATTTTAGTCCGCTCCACCAGATAGGCAACCATTGGCTCAAGCAGGGAAATCGCCGAACTCCAGGCAGCTACCGCCACCAGGACGAAGAACACTACGCCCATCAGCTGACCGAACGCTACGTTGCCAAAGGCGAAGGGCAAGGTCACGAACATCAGGCCGGGACCTTCGCTCGGGTTCAGGCCAGCGGCAAAAACGATGGGAAACAACGCCAGCCCGGCCAGCAGCGACACAAAAGTATCCAGCAGGGCAACGCCAACGATGGTTCCGGAAATCGACGAGTTTTTCGGCATGTAAGCGCCGTAGATCATGATCGAGCCGACGCCGACGCTCAGGGAAAAGAACGCGTGGCCCATGGCAGGCAATAACCCGTCGAGCAGCCTGGACGGGTTGAAGTCGAACATGAAATGCACGCCTTCCATGAAGTGCCCGGTGGTCAGGCTGTAGCCCAGCAGAATAACCATCAGGATGAACAACAGCGGCATCATGATCCGCAGGCTGCGTTCCAGCCCGGCGACCACTCCCTTGGCGATGACCAGCGCCGAAAGCAGCATGAAGATCGTGTGCCAGAGCACCAGCCTCCAGGGATCGCCGATGACGTTGCCGAAATAAGCGCCAACCTGATCAGCAGTTACGCCCTGAAAATCTCCACGCCCCATGTCGATGATGTAATCCAGCGACCAGCCGCCCACCACGCTATAAAAAGACAGGATCAGCAGCGCGGTGATCATTCCGGCAAAAGCGCCCCAGGACCAGCGCGCTGAATGCCCGGCCTCAATCGCCAACACCTTCAAGGCGTTGGCCGGGCTCAGGCGCGAACGACGGCCGATCAACGTCTCGGCGAGCATCACCGGGACGCCAATCAGCGCGATACAGGCCAGGAACACCAGCACGAACGCACCGCCGCCATAGACGCCGACCATGTAGGGAAATTTCCAGATACTGCCCAGACCCACGGCAGAACCGGTCGCTGCCAGAATGAACACCCAGCGGCTTGCCCAGCCGCCATGGACCGAAACCTTGTCCGTCGACATCGTAGACACGTCCAACCAAAAAAGAGACGCATTGTCCGGGATTCAATCAACCTGCTCAAGCACGCAGCTTCCCCATAGCCGATATCGAAGCGAGTCCCTATAATGCGTCGCCTATGGCTAAGCTCAAGAAACATCCCACAGGGACCATCGCGCAAAATAAAAAGGCGCGTCACGATTACTTCATCGAACACAAGTTCGAGGCCGGTCTGGTCCTGGCTGGCTGGGAAGTAAAAAGCCTGCGTGCCAACAAGGTACAGCTGGTCGACAGTTATGTGCTGCTCAAAGATGGCGAGGCGTGGCTGATGGGTAGCCATATCTCACCGTTGACGACTGCAA
Source organism: Pseudomonas syringae (assembly GCF_001698815.1). GTDB lineage: Bacteria > Pseudomonadota > Gammaproteobacteria > Pseudomonadales > Pseudomonadaceae > Aquipseudomonas > Aquipseudomonas syringae_A. Next base: position 73,042 of record NZ_LGSI01000071.1, read on the forward strand.
GCACGCACGTCATCGCTGACCCGACACGCACCCGTAAACTCCTTCTGAACCAGCGTGAGCTTGAAAAGCTCATCACCTCGGTGCAGCAGAAAGGCTATGCCTGCGTGGCCCTTTCCATTTACTGGAAAGCGCACTTGATCAAGTGCGAAATCGCACTGGGCAAAGGCAAGAAGGAATACGACAAGCGCCACACCGAACGGGAACGCGACTCCGATCGCGAACTGCAACGGGCCGTGCGCAGCAAGGGCAAGGATGATTAGGTTGCCCGTCTTGTAGGAGATTTCGCCGTGCTGTCGACACGGCGCTGTCGTCCAGCAAACACCGGCTCCCGTTGGAGCGAGGCTTGCCCGCGAATCAGGCGCCTCGGTGAACCAGATCTACCGCGTTATCGCTCTTCGCGGGCAAGCCTCGCTCCAACGAGCATTTCAACTCGATGGCTGTGCGTTGTTTAAACTTGTTCGCGAAGCAGTATTTCTGGTCACGCAGGACCTACGCCTCGCCGACAGGTTGGCTCCTACAAGGTTTGCAGTTCACATCCCATTGCGCCGCTCTGCCCGAGCGGTGCGTTGTACCTGCTGGCGCACTTCTTCCAACACCTCCTGCACATACAGCAAATGACGACTGGAGACTTCCCGCGCGTCTTCGCCACGGCCTTCGATGATCGCCAGATACAGCTCGCGATGCTGGCTGATCAGCATGTCCCGGGTTTCCGTGCGCTGTTTGTACATTCCGCCGATATTGATCAATACATTGCGCTTGAGCAGATCGAACAGCCCGCGAATCGTATGCAGCAACACGGCGTTGTGGCTGGCTTCGGCAATCGCCAGGTGAAAGCTGGCATCGGCCGCGCTTTCTTCAACACGACTGACCTCACCGTCCCTTGAGTAGCAATCCTGAAGCGCTTCGAACGCCAGACGCAGGCGTTCGCGATCCACATCAGTGGCGCGAATCGCGGCGTAATACGCACAGGACGCTTCGAGGGTGTGGCGGAACTCCAGTAAATCGCGCTGGGCATCCGGGCTGCTTTCCAGCAGATGCAACAACGGATCACTGAAAGTCGATCCGAGATTTTCCACCACGTAATTGCCGCCGCCCTGGCGACTGATCAATAGTCCCTTGGCCGTGAGTTTCTGAATCGCCTCGCGCAGTGATGGGCGGGACACACCAAATTGTTCGGCAAGGGCACGTTCGGCGGGCAAACGCCCTCCGGATTTCAACGTGCCTTCAAGAATCATTCTTTCCAGCTGCTCGACAATATCGTCGGACAAACGGCGCTGACGCACCTGATCAAAGCCCATAAATCCTCGCTTCACATCCCCGAACACGTGTCGGGGCCGCCTATTCTGGCTGATTGCCGTCGGCTCGACACCTGCCAGATGCCGCTGGAATCAGCCCATAAGGACTGCATTTCCAGCCGCACCCGACCAAAGTCGTAGTACGGCAAATTGACACACCACGTCCAAGGCTTTTACCCTAGCGCTTAGTCATTGTAAATTGGTATTACCAATTAGCCAATGCCAGCGTTTTGATGGCTAACCTCTTCAGCGCTGCAAGACCTTTCGAGCGAAAGGCTTGAGCTGGTGGACCCTGTGATTCGTTCGTCATTATCGACAAGACATTTGCTGGCATAACGTCGAATCGAAGCCGCGCGCGCGTACATGGAACACCAGGCCTAACCAAAAATAATTAGGGGCCACCCACATGCAGACCTGGCAACAACTCTATAACCCTCTGGGCAGCCTCGGCCTTTCCGCCGCCGCCGCACTCATCCCAATCGTGTTCTTCTTTCTGGCCTTGGCGGTGTTTCGCCTAAAAGGTCATATCGCAGGCAGTATCACGCTGGCGTTGTCAGTGATTGTGGCGATTTTCGCTTTCCAGATGCCAGCTGACATGGCCCTCGCGGCTGCCGGATATGGCTTCGCGTATGGCTTGTGGCCCATTGCCTGGATCATCGTGGCTGCGGTTTTTCTCTACAAACTGACCGTCAAGAGCGGCCAGTTCGAGATCATCCGCAGTTCGGTCATGTCCATTACCGATGACCAGCGTCTGCAAGTGCTACTGATCGGCTTCTGCTTCGGCGCATTCCTGGAAGGTGCCGCCGGTTTCGGCGCACCCGTGGCCATTACCGCCGCGCTGCTGGTTGGCCTGGGCCTGAATCCGCTGTACGCGGCTGGCCTGTGCCTGATCGCCAACACTGCACCGGTTGCGTTCGGCGCGCTGGGTATTCCGATCATCGTTGCCGGTCAGGTCTCCGGGATCGATCCGTTCAAGATCGGCGCCATGGCCGGTCGTCAACTGCCGCTGCTGTCGCTGTTCGTACCGTTCTGGCTGATGTTCATGATGGACGGCCTGCGCGGCGTCAAGGAAACCTGGCCGGCTGCGCTGGTGGCAGGCTTGAGCTTCGCGATCACTCAGTACCTGACGTCCAACTACATCGGCCCTGAACTGCCGGATATAACCTCGGCACTGGTCAGTCTGGTTTCCCTGACTCTGTTCCTCAAGGTCTGGCAGCCACAGCGCGCAGCAGATTCCGAATTTGTGGTCGCCACCGCTGGCGGCGCGGCCATGCTGGGCAATCCGGGCGGCTTCGGTCAGCCACGCACTTCGGTCAAATCCCCTTACACCCTGGGGCAGATCCTCAAAGCGTGGTCACCGTTCCTGATTCTGACGGTAATGGTCACCATCTGGACCCTCAAACCGTTCAAGGCCATGTTCGCCGCCGGTGGCGCGATGCAGGCGTGGACCATGAACTTCGCCATTCCGCACCTTGACCAACTGGTCATGAAAGGCGCACCGATTGTTGCCAAGGCGACGGCGATGCCAGCCGTCTACAAATTCGATCTGATTGCAGCTTCCGGTACGGCCATTCTGTTCTCGGCGATCCTGTCGATGATCGTGCTGAAGATCAGCGCCGGCACTGGTCTGACCACTTTTAAGGAAACCTTGAAAGAACTGCGCTGGGCCATCGTGTCCATCGGCATGGTGTTGGCTTTCGCCTTCGTCATGAACTACTCGGGCATGTCTTCCACGTTGGCGCTGGTATTGGCTGGCACTGGCGCGGCCTTCCCGTTCTTCTCGCCGTTCCTCGGCTGGCTGGGCGTATTCCTGACCGGTTCCGACACCTCCGCCAACGCGCTGTTCGGTTCGTTGCAGGCCACGACGGCGCACCAGATCGGTGTCAGTGATGTGCTGATGGTCGCGGCCAACTCCAGCGGTGGTGTGACCGGCAAGATGATTTCGCCACAGTCCATCGCCGTTGCCTGCGCAGCCACCGGGCTGGTGGGCAAGGAATCGGACCTGTTCCGGTTTACGCTCAAACACAGCCTGTTCTTCGCCACCATCGTGGGCTGCATCACCTACGCCCAGGCCTACTGGTTCACCGGCATGCTGGTGCACTAAATGAGACGAGCGCCGGGTGCGCCATTGCGCGCCTGGCGGCTACTTACCAGGCTATTTACAAGAGATTGCGAGAGCCCATGATCATTTCCGCCTCCACTGATTATCGTGCCGCAGCGCAACGCAAGCTGCCGCCATTCCTGTTTCACTACGCCGACGGCGGCGCTTACGCCGAGCACACCCTGCGCCACAACGTATCGGACCTGGCCAGCATTGCCCTGCGCCAGCGGGTCCTGAAGAACATGTCAGAGCTGAGCCTGGAGACCACGTTGTTCGGCGAAAACCTGAGCATGCCGGTTGCGCTGGCACCCATCGGACTTTGCGGGATGTACGCCCGGCGCGGTGAAGTGCAGGCGGCGCGTGCGGCGGCAGCCAAGGGCATTCCATTCACCTTGTCCACCGTCTCGGTATGCCCCATCGAAGAAGTCGCGCCGGCCATCGACCGTCCCATCTGGTTTCAGCTCTACGTACTCAAAGACCGCGGCTTCATGCGCAATGCCCTGGAGCGGGCCAAGGCCGCCGGGGTCAAGACTCTGGTGTTCACTGTCGACATGCCGGTGCCGGGTGCTCGTTACCGCGACGCCCATCACGGCATGAGCGGCGTGAACGGGCCGACGCGGCGGATTCTGCAAGCCATGACTCATCCACAGTGGGCCTGGGACGTTGGCGTCAAAGGTCGCCCGCATGACCTGGGCAACATCTCGACCTACCTTGGCAACCCTACCGGCCTGGCCGACTATATCGGCTGGCTAGGGGCGAATTTCGATCCGTCGATTTCATGGAAGGATCTGGAGTGGATCCGCGAAACCTGGGACGGGCCGATGCTCATCAAGGGCATCCTCGACCCCGAAGACGCCCGGGACGCAGTGAGCTTTGGCGCTGACGGCATCATTGTTTCCAACCATGGCGGCCGCCAGCTCGACGGCGTGCTGTCGAGTGCCCGCGCCTTGCCGGCCATTGCCGACGCGGTGAAGGGCGAACTGAAGATCCTCGCCGATTCCGGCATTCGTAGCGGTCTGGATGTAGTGCGAATGATTGCCCTGGGTGCCGATGCGGTACTGATTGGACGCGCATTCATTTATGCCCTGGCAACCCATGGCGAGGCGGGCGTGAAGAACCTTCTCGACCTGTTCGAAAAAGAAATGCGCGTGGCCATGGTGCTGACCGGGGCCAAATCCATCAGCGAGATATCTCGCGACTCACTCGTCCGTGAACTGGGCGCCTGAGCCCCTGCACCCACGCACGCGGCTCGCCAGAAGCCGCGGCGCCCTGAACCTGACTTCCTGAGGAAGACCGCATGAGCCTGCCCGCCTCCTTCCTGAACGGTGTCCATCATCTGATCCCCGCCGGACGCCGCTTCGACGATCCGCTGTCGACGCTCGCCTTCGGTACCGACGCCAGCTTCTATCGCTTGATTCCCAAGCTGGTGATCCGCGTCGAATCCGAAGATGAAGTCGTGGCCCTGCTCAAACTCGCGCAACAGGAAAAAGTCCCGGTGACCTTTCGCGCGGCGGGCACCAGTCTGTCGGGCCAGGCTATCAGCGATTCGGTATTGCTGGTGCTCGGCGACAACTGGAACGGCCGCGAACTGCGTGACCAAGGCACGCAAATCCGCCTGCAACCCGGCGTTATTGGCGCCCAGGCCAATGCCTGGCTGGCGCCGTTCGGCCGCAAGATCGGCCCGGACCCAGCCTCGATCAACGCCTGCAAGATCGGCGGCATTGTCGCCAACAACGCGAGCGGTATGTGCTGCGGCACGGCGCAGAATACCTATCACACCCTGGCGGGCATGCGTCTGGTGCTCGCCGATGGCACCCGCCTGGACACCGAAGACCCGACCAGCGTCGCCGCCTTTCACAGCAGTCATGCCGACTTGCTGCAGCAGCTGGCGCGACTGGGCCGGGAAACCCGGGCCAACACCGAACTGGCCGACAAGATTCGCCACAAATATCGCCTGAAAAACACCACCGGCCTGTCTCTCAACGCACTGGTGGACTTCGACCAGCCGCTGGATATTCTCAGCCACTTGCTGGTCGGCTCCGAAGGCACGCTGGGCTTTATCAGCGCAGTCACTTACGACACCGTGGTCGATCACCCGAACAAGGCGTCGGCGCTGATTGTGTTTCCAGATGTGGAAACCTGCTGCAACGCCGTCACCGTCCTGAAAACCCAGCCGGTCGCCGCTGTCGAGCTGCTGGATCGCCGCAGCATGCGCTCGGTACAGGACAAACCTGGCATGCCTGGTTTCGTCCGCGAACTCTCGGAAAACGCCTGCGCCCTGCTCATCGAAGCCCGCGCCGCCAGCCGGGATTTGCTACACGAACAACTGGCGCAGATCATGGTGTCCCTGGTTGCGTTTCCGGTCGAGAAGCAAGTCGATTTCACCGAAGACCCGCTGGAAAACGCCCGCCTGTGGGCGATCCGCAAAGACACCTTTCCCGCTGTCGGCGCCGTACGGCAAACCGGCACGACGGTGATCATCGAAGACGTGACCTTCCCGGTCGAACAGCTGGCCATCGGCGTGCGGCGCCTGATCGCGCTGTTCGACAAGCATCATTACGACGAAGCGATCCTGTTCGGCCACGCGCTGGAAGGCAATCTGCACTTCGTCTTCACTCAGGGTTTCAACAATCCCGAGGAAGTCGCGCGTTACAAAGCATTCATGGACGACGTGGCGCAGCTGGTTGCCGTCGAGTTTGGCGGTTCGCTCAAGGCCGAGCACGGCACCGGGCGCAACATGGCGCCTTTCGTCGAGCTGGAATGGGGCCATGACGCTTATCAATTGATGTGGCAACTCAAACGTCTGCTCGATCCCAACGGCATTCTCAATCCGGATGTGGTCCTCAGCGAAGATCCACAGATCCACTTGAAGCACCTCAAGCCGTTGCCCGCTGCGGACGAGATTGTCGACAAGTGCATCGAATGTGGGTTCTGCGAGCCGGTCTGCCCTTCGAAAGGCCTGACCCTCAGCCCGCGCCAGCGCATCGTTATCTGGCGTGACATTCAGGCGAAGAAACGCGCCGGTGTCGACACCACCAAGCTGGAGCGTGACTACCACTACCAAGGCATTGAAACCTGCGCCGCGACCGGCCTGTGCGCGCAACGCTGCCCGGTTGGCATCAACACCGGCGAGCTGGTCAAGAAGCTGCGCGCTCAGGAGGCCAGGCACGGCAAGGCCGCTGGTTGGCTGGCGCACAATTTCAAGACCGCACTGCAAGGTGCGCGCTTTACCCTGCACGCCGCCAATGGCGCTCGGATGCTGCTCGGCGCACCGAGGCTGGCGAAACTGTCCGGCGCGTTGAGCAAGGCGTCCGGCGGACGCGTTCCGCAATGGTCACCGGCCATGCCTCAGGCGGAACATGCGATTCGCTTCACCCCGCCAGTCGAGGATCAGCGCCCGCGCGTGGTGTATCTGGCGGCCTGCGTCTCCCGGGTCATGGGCCCGGCAGCCGGTGACCGCGAGCAGACGTCATTACTCGACAAGACCCGCAGCCTGCTGGAAAAAGCCGGTTACCAAGTGGTGTTTCCGGACGATCAGGAAAGCCTGTGCTGTGGACAACCTTTTGAGTCCAAGGGCTATAAGCAACAAGCCGACGACAAACGCCTGGAACTGCTGGCCGCGTTGAGCAAAGCCAGCCGTGGCGGGCTTGATCCGATCTATTGCGACACCAGCCCGTGCACGCTGCGCCTGGTGCAGGATCTCAAGGACACGCGTCTGGATCTGTACGATCCAGTGCGTTTCATTCGCACGCATTTGCTGGACAAGCTGACCTTCACGCCCCAGCAGGAAGCCATCGCCGTCCACGTCACGTGCAGCACGCAGCATCTGGGCGAAAGTCAGGCACTGATCGAGTTGGCGCGGTTGTGCAGCGTCAACGTGGTGATCCCGGAAGGCATTCACTGCTGTGGCTTCGCCGGCGACAAGGGCTTCACCACGCCAGAGCTGAACGCCCACTCGCTGCGCAGCCTCAAGAACGCGGTGCAGTTTTGCAATGAAGGCATTTCCACCAGCCGTACCTGCGAGATCGGCCTGTCGCAACACGGCGGCATCGACTATCACGGGCTGGTGTATCTGGTGGATCGCGTCACCCAAGCCAAAACCGTTTGATCCCATCACAGGGCGCGAGGATCGCCCCTTTTTGGTGCCTTTTCGCCGTAATGTGGCTTTTACAAATTATCGCGAAAAGAAATAGAACCCCTGCGTTTCAGCACAGTCAGTTTGTTTAAGCCCCGCAAATGAATTGGGGTCCTCGACAAACCTCGGACATCGGCCTCATAGACCGGCCATACCGAGTCCACAGGCTAAAGGAGATACACATGAAGCGCACAGCACTGACTGGATTGTTCCTCACCGCTGCACTGTTGGGTTCCCCGGTATTCGCCGCCGATGATCTGTGTGGTGCCAACCTGCAGACGCTCAAGGATGCCCAGGTTTCCACGAACACCAACATGAGCGCTGACGCCAAGAAGGATCTCGAGAAAACTGAGAAAGATGCACGGGCTGCGCAAGCCAAGGGCACTCCTGCAGGCGACAAAGAATGTGTCGAGATCACCACCAAGCAAATCACCGCTCTGAAAAACATCGGTTCGGGTAGCGAAGGCGCCAAGTAACACGCCTGTAACGGCCAGCCCAGCGGCTGGCCGTAGCTCGAAGCGCGTCAAAAGGTCGACGTGACTCCCTCACTGGAGTACACTCCGCGACCTGACTGCGAAAGCAGTCAACTGGGGCCGTTTAGGATTCGACGCCGGTTGCGAAACTTTAGGTGCATGCCGACTTGGTAACAGAAGTCGTAAATCCACTGTTGCAACTACTTATAGTTGCCAATGACGAAAACTACGGTGCTCAACTAGCTGCGTAAGCAGCCTAGCCCGCACTTCTGGTAGCTTCGGCTCCAGCAATCACTAGGGGATGTCTGTAAACCCAACGTGATTGTCATATAGAACAGAATCGCCGTGCAGTACGTTGTGGACGAAGCGGCTAAAACTTACACAACTCGCCCAATGCACCCTGCCCGTCGGGCGGCTGAGGGTTAACTCAATAGACACGGCTAAGCATGTAGGACCGACAGCGGAGTACTGGCGGACGGGGGTTCAAATCCCCCCGGCTCCACCAAACGAAACACCAGAGAGGCCCGCCCAGTGCGGGCTTCGCTGTATCTGGGGTTTCGAAAGTTGCTGAATGTTGTTGTGGGTTCATGTGAATAAATCCATGCCTCGGCGACGTCTCAGCAACCACCCTCCCCTGGCGTCCTGCCGATGAACACCAATCACTGTTTCTTCAGCAACAACGAGTCATAGACTTCTCACGTGTGATCCCTGCTATTCGGCTTGCATCAGCAATTGCCGCCAGCTTTCCCGCTGCCTGGTCACCCCGCTCGCGCAAGTCGGCGAGCACAGAGGTGAGGTCGCGGATTGTCGCGCTTCCTGCGGCAACTTTGGAATTGAGGGTGACCATCCTGACGTGCTCCCGCCAAACCGCTTTGAAATTCGCAACGCCGTAGACCAACAGGCTCAGAGGGAAAAGGACGATGCTGATCGCCACCACTTCGCGCGTTACAAACCTTTACAACAGGAAGTCCGTGTCCTTGAGGTAGTACTCGAAGCGGTGTGCCCAGTGAATGGGATGGTTCGGGAAAAGACGGTTGTGGTCTGCTCGCGACAGCTTCACGCGGCGGTACCCCCTACGCATCAGGCGGATTGACCTATCCCGTCGCCGGATTCGCCGCCGCGTACTGAGTGCCCTGAAATCACACTTCGCGCTCACTGGCGGACCAATCGACAGAGCCTGGCTGTGCGCACCCGGAACTCTGGTTTTGAAGCTCGGTGAGTAGCACGGCTACTACGACGGTAACAACGAGTGGGTGGGCTTATGACTCCCCATGAATTCATCGAGAAGAGCGTCCACGACGAACTGGTCAAGCGGGGCTTCAAGGAAGGGATCTGCTTCAGTGTTGCCCGCCACGCCGTCGACTATTACCGACAGCGCAGCATGTTCAAGAAGAATGTCATCGCTGATGTCCTGAGTTGGTCGAAGAAGCAGGCCAAGGATATGTCGCGTTAGTTAGTCCTGCGGATACCACATGTGGCGGTCAGGTTCCTCCGTGTCCAGTTCTTGAGTCCAGTTATGGCCGCACTCTTTGCATTCATAGGCAGTTACCAGCTTGCCCGGCACCCCTTGCGTGCCGTGTTTAATGAATTTGTCCGATAGCCCCAGATCTTCGACTTCTTTCATTGCTTCGCTACAGCAGTCGCCAATACCCATCTTTTTCAACTCCATAAATGAAACCCGACTCTAGCCGCAATTCACGGCGAGGTACCACCATGCATTCGAAAAACATCGCCATCCTCCTCTGCGATCTCACTGGAGTGATGGCCAAGCCATGGGTTGAGGCTGGATACCACGCCATTCTGGTGGATCCGCAGCATCCGGCCGGCGTCCACACCGACGGGGCAATTACCCGGGTCGGGCAGATCATCGACCACCCGGACACTTGGCGGGTTTTGCGCGAGGCAATATCCACTGGTCGCGTCTCTTTTGTGGCCGGTTTCCCGCCATGCACTGACGTAGCGGTCTCCAGAACGCCTCACTTCACAGCCAAAGCCGCGAAAGATAAGTTCTCCAGGCGAAAGCTGCGCTGGTTGCTGAGCAGTGTCGGGTGATCGGCCAGATATCAGGTGCGCCGTGGTCTTTGAGAATCCAGTCAGCGTGTTCAGCTCGATCTTCGGCAAGCCACAGAGCACCTTCCATCCGTACCACTTCACCGCGCTGAGCATTCACGACAACTACACGAAGAACACGTGCCTGTGGTCAGGGGGGCTTCGTGATGCCGCCTCGCTGCATTGACGATCGCGTGCTGGCATCCATCCACCGCTGTGGCACAAATGGGTGGCACACCGTAAGGTCACAACCCGGAAACCAATGAACCCGGCCGGGCCGAAGCCTACCCTGCACGGTGCACCATAGAAAAGCTCCAGCTAACACTAAAGTGCTGACTGTGCGAAATAGCATATACCGCGCCTTGGATTCGATTCAGGTTGCGACACCCAGGCTAGCACTCGATATTTGAAGACGTCCAAGGACGTCTTTTTTATCCTCCACCACAACCGTAATGGCCTGGATATTGCTCGTTACAATAGCCGTTCCACCCCTCGGGCATCTGCCCGTCGCATCTGCGGAAGTCCGATCATGAACAACTGGAAGGTCTGCACTGCGCAGCACCCGGCCGAACAACGCGAGGACATCTGGCAGCAGGCCCTACAACAGATATATCTGTCGGTTTCCCACTGGCCCCGCGATGGGGCATTGCTGGGCGAAGTGACCTACAACATCTCACCCCAAGGAATCGAATTCGTCACTCTGTCCGGCTCGGCCCAGCGGCTGGTCGGCGACTGCCCGCTACAGCCGGAGAGTCTCTGGCTCGCGCTGGTCATCGCCGGCGAGGCCCACGTGCAGATCGGCGAACAGATTACGCGGCTACAGGCCGGGGAAATCCTTTATGGCGCTACGGGCGGGGAGCGGGTTGCGCTCGATCTACGTAGCGACTTCCTGGTGCTGACCCTGGAAATTCCACATGCGCTGTTCTACAAGCGCTTGCTCAATCCACTGTCGATTCGCGCCGGGACCCTGGCCTGCGAGTCAGGGGTCAGCCGTCTCCTGGCGAGTTTGTTGAGCGGCGTGGCCCAGGAGCTGGGCAGCCTCGATGCGGTGGCGTTCCACCCGGTGGAATTGGCACTGACCGAATTGTTGATTCATGCCCTAACAGAGCAGACGTCGATCAATACGTTCCGGATTCCGGGCCATGCCAAACATTTTCAGGAAATCTGCCACTGCATCGAGTTGCACCTGGGCGATCCACAGCTCAATCTCGCAATGATCGCCGGGTACTGCCATGCATCGGCGCGCTATATCCAGAAAATATTCAAGGAGGCCGGGCTCGGTTTCAATCAGTACCTGCGCCGCCGACGTCTGGAACGCTGCAAGCGGGATATGTCGAGCCAGCTCAATGGCGGCCTGTCGATCACCGAAATCTGCCTGCGCTGGGGCTTCAACGATCTGGCGTACTTCAGCCGCTCGTTCACTGCCGAATATGGCATGGGTCCGAGGGCGTATCGCGCCCGCCAACTGGGACAGCAGGATCCGGCGTGAAAAGGCCCGGGACGGCGGGGCACCGTCCCCGGCGGAGTGATCAGGGCACGAAGCGCCCCGCGTAATAGACCAGTGGGGCGTTCTCGGGCATAACCTCGACCCGCACCGGACTGCCAATCAGAATGTCGTGATCGCCGCCGTCATGGATTGTCTCCAGACGGCACTCGATCCGTGCGCAGACCCGCTCGAGCAGCGGGCATCCGAGGACGCCCCGGGCATGAGCGATACCGGCGAACTGATCCTCGCCCTTGCGTCCGAAGTTGAGGGCCAGTTCGCCCTCACCGGCCGCCAGCATATTGACCGCGAAACATCCGCCATGACGAATAGCTTCGAGCGTGCGGCTGCGCCGATCCAGGCAGACAAGCAGCAACCGGGGCCGCAGGGACAGGCTGGAAAAGGCACTCACCGTGGTGCCCACCGTCCGCCCCATGGCATCGAGCGCGGTAATCACCGTAACACCTGCGGCGAACTGGCCCATGCTGCGTTTCCACTCATCCAGCGCCTGTTCTTCATCCTGGTAAACCCCGGCCGGGCCCTTGTGGATTGTGGTTTGCGTCATTAGTCCCGTCCTCCTGCCCGACCGCAAATGGCCAGGGCCGTCAATGCATAGATACGGGCGCTTTTTACCAGATCTTCCGGCGTCGGCAGGACTCTCGGCATGCCGCATGTCACTGCAGGAATACGCTGCATGTTGAATACATTGTGGTCACGCCACATGCTCGAATACACCGGATGGGCGCGCCGTAACGGCTCTCCGCATACACGTTGCGTCGCCCCCTGAAGCGCCGCTACCAGCGGCTCTACGGCGCGCTGATCGGCCTCGAAGCCATGTCGCAAGACTTGCGGCAGCACCGCGAACTCGCCCAGGTTCAGGCCGCGCAACAGAGCTTCGATATCGCGCATGACGGGCGCCAGGGTCTGGCGCGGCGTCAGGCCTATTTCCAGATAAAGCGAAAACACCTCGCTGCCGGCGCCAAAGGTATGCGGCATCCCGGCGCGCACCGCGTCGATCTGCACCTTGGGCACGGAGATACCGCCCGCGGACTCGTAACGGTGTTCGCGCTCGTACTCTATCCCCCAGGCGTGCAGTGCCTCGATCAGACGGCCACTGCGATAGATCGGGTTGGGATGCGCCAGCAGATCCTGTGGATGCTCCAGGGCCGGAGTAAAGGCGCCGTCACCGAGTAGATCGATACGCAGCAGTGCATACCCGCAACCCTGCCAGGTCACGCCAAAATCAGTGCCCTCGGCGGCAATGGCGTAGTCCGCTGCAACACCGCCGTGGTGGAACAGATAATGAGCACCAATGTCCTTGCCCAGGTTATCCACCCCGCGATGCTCCTCGATAGGTTCAGGGCCGATCTCGCCCGGGCAAGCGGTCAGATAGAGACGCCCGGCCAGCTCAATGCCGGCCTTGCGCAAGGCCTTGGCCGCAATCAGAAAACAGCTCATCGGCCCGCGATCATTGCTGATCGGGTAGCCGTGCAAGCGATTATCCTCGAGCCAGCAACGGGTCCACTCGGGGCGCAGGACACTGGCGTCACGGTACTTGTAACGATCCAGATCAGGGTCGAAGGTCGGGCTTTCGGTGTCTAGGTGCGCGGTAAACAGTAGATTAGCACCCACTCCGCGACCGCCGTACTCACCGATAATATTCGGCCGCTGCGGATTGATACCGACCGCGCGCGTGGCGAACCCCTCGGCCTGCAACCAGTCGCGAACGAATTCGGCTGCCTGCAACTCCTCGCCGGAGCGGCTGGGGATATTACCCAGCGTCAGTGCCAGCTCGGTCAGTTCGTCCATATCAATGGCCGCCTCGATGGCCGCCAGTTCCTGCTCGCTAACGTTATAGGGCGCCGGGCAACCGGTTTCGACAATCGGTTGGTCAGCACTGTTCAGGTTATGCATGGTCATGGCTCCAGGCCTGGATAAGTACATCCGTTTCAAGATTTATCGCAAAACTTTCGGCCAGCACCGCCAGACTGTGCCGATGGATCTGTGGGTCGTAGGCTGCACAGGCATCACTGGCCACGAACACCGCGAAGTCCTGATGGAAGGCATCGCGCACGGTAGAGTCCACGCAGCATTCGGTGGTGAAACCGCAAACAGCCAGGGTATCGATCCCCGTCGCGCGCAATCGAGTTGCCAGATCGGTACCGTGGAAGGCACTGTAGCGATGCTTCCACACCACCTGCTCACCCTCGTGCGGCTGGACGCCGAAGAACTCGGCGCCGGGCGAGAGTTCTACGCACAGGCTGTTGGCAACCTGCAGATCTTTGTCGCTACGCAGCAGCCGTTGCTGCCAGCTAGGTGGGCAGCCCTCCACCGACTGGGCCAGCCCTATGAAGTACACCGCCACCCCGCTGGCCCGGGCCTGCTCCAGCAACCGCTGGATTCTGCCCAGAGGTGCGGCCAGAGGCGCGACATCGACACCAAGGTTAGCCAAAAGACCATGGGGAGCGATGAAGTCGACTTGTGGATCGATGATGCACAAGGCCGTACGGGCTGGTGCCAGCCATTCCTGCAGGCTGTCGAGGTTCACGCAAACTCCGCGCGCAGTTGCGGCAGGATCTGCTCGCCGAATACCGTCAGACCCTCGACGTAATCAGGGAAGATCAGCATCACGCCGTCCAGTTCGGCATCTCGCAGCAGCTCGGACAATTGCCGGCGGCAGGTTTCCGGACTGCCGATGGCGGTATGGGTCATGAAGGCATTGCTGGCTCGTTCCACCATGGCGTTTTGGCCATCTGCCTCTATGCCAAAGCTGCGCATCATGCCGCGCACGGCCTCGACATCGAGGCCCGCACGATAATGCTCAGCAAGTTCCTGGGCCTCTTCATCGGTCGGCGCGCAGACAATGGTGGACATGCAGAAGGTCTTGATACTGGTTCCGTACTCGGCCGCCAAGCGCTTGGCGAGCAGGCTGATCTCGCGGGTCTGGGCATCATCCTTGCCGCCGATAAAGCACACATCGGTATGCTGCACGCTAAAGCGCAGACCACGCTCGGACTGGCCAGCACATACCAGATAGGGACGCGGGCTCGAGACTGGTCTGGGCAGCAGGGTACAGTCGTCAAGGGTGAAAAATTCGCCCTGCTCGCTGACATGCTCCTCACTCCACAGGCGCTTGATCATTCGCGTCCATTCCTGGGTCATAGCGTAACGCTGGTCGTGAGACAGCGATGCGTCCCACTCGCCCATCTGGCTGAACTCTTCCTTGAACGAACCGGAGACTATATTCAGCCCGGCGCGGCCATTGCTGATCTGGTCCAGGGTGGAGATCATTTTCGCGGTGACCGCCGGGTTGTGCAGGCCGGCATGCATGGTGGCAATGATCTTCGCGTTCCGGGTGACCTCGGCGATACCAGCCATCATGGTCACCGACTCCAGCGACGTGCCCCAGTGGCCGGTTTCACCGCCAAAGCCGCGCCACTTGGCCATCGACATAATGAAATCCATACCGATTTCATCGGCCAGTACTGCCGCTTCGCGGTTCTGCGTATAGGACGCATCCAAGGGGGGCGTGGTGGTGGAAATGATCCAGCCTCCCTTGGCGATAGGCAGGAAGACGCCGAATTCTTTGGTTGATTGGTTCATGGTTTTTACCCCGTTGCAAAAGTGCCCGTAGGCAGTGTCAGGAAAGCGCCGCTTGGGCCGAAGACGCCTGAGCCAGACGCGGCGGACGCATCGCCAGCGTAGCCAACAGGACCAGCGTCGGAACAATGGCAATAATCAGGAATGCCAGGCTGAAGCTGCCGGTGCCGTCCTTGATAGCACCCGCCAGAAAGGGCGAGAAGCAGGCCAGAGTGGAAATCAGGTTCATTACCGAGAACAGTTCCAGGTACGGACCGCGACCGAAGTAGTTCGACAACAGAATGCTGGTCGCCAGAAAGGTCATGCCGTAGCCAATGCCAATGCCGGCCGTAAACAGAATCAGGCTGGGCCAAGAACCGCCGGAGCTCAGGGCCAGCACGCCGATGATCATCAGCGCCAAGCTTCCGGCCAACAGCTTCTTCGGCTCGAAGAACTCGCCGACCACTCCACCGCTGACCCGCGAGAAGGCATTGATCAGGGCCTGGGCGCTAAGCAGGCTGGCGGCTATCTCGGCGCTGAAACCGCGGTCAGTCAGGTGCGCCACGGCGAAGCTGTTGACGGTGATGCCGCAGAGTAGAAACGAGGTGTAAGCCGCCGCAATCACATAGAACTGCCATGTACGCAGTGCTTGGCTCGCGCTCCAGACCTGGACAGTGCGATAGATCGCGCCGCGGTAGCCGACCTGACTTCGCTGGCTGATAGCATCCGCGTGGGCCTTCTCGCGCTCACCTTCCTGCAGGACCAGGCAGGTCAGCAACCCGGCGCCGGCAATCAGACCACCGCACAGTCCCCAGTGCATGCGCCAGCTCCCCCAGACCTCGACCGCCAGAAAGTAGATCCACGGTCCCACCACGCCGCCCAGCCCGCCCAGGGTAAAATAGACACCAAAGGCCAGCGATTGCTTCTCGAATAACCGACCAATCACGTGGGTGCCCGGCACGGTCGCGACAAAGCTGAAGCCGATGCCGAGCAGGGTCGTCCCCGCGAAGTAGGCGCCGATACCGTGAGCCGTGTACAAGCTGCCAAAGCCGGCCAGCAGAATCAGCGTGCCCAGAAACAGCGTGGCCCGGACCCCGACTTTACGAATGAGCAGCGCAGGCAAGTAGCTTGACAGCCCGCAGGCCAGCCCCAGCAAGGTGAAGCCCAAACCCGCATCGGCCCAGCTCCACTGCAGCTCCATGATCATGCTGGGCAGCACCACGCCCAGCGAAGTAAAAGTGGATGCGGTAATCAAAAAGAATAACAGGCTGAACAACAGCAATATGCTCCACTGATATCTTTTAGAGTAAGGCCTGTGTTGCGCATTCATATATAACCCCCTCCGACACCGATAATGGGTGCAGACTTTAATTCAAAAAAAACTGTAACGAATCAGGGCGCCATAACTGACCTGATTAGTTGGAAAGTCATCACTATCTTCGATCTTGTATTTATTCTTGATAGGGTTCAAAACAATACCCGTCCACAAGTGCCCCGGTGCCTGCCCGAATGCCTTACCCAAGTCGTAGTGTAGTTCTGGCTTGAAGTCGGTCACCTTGGCCTGACCACGACCGCCGAACGTATGATCGAAGGTCCCTACCACGCGGAAATCGCCATAGCGAGTACTGAACGGATAGCCGTAGTCGATATGGATGCGCCGATCGTTCCAACCCTGCTGCTCGTTGTGCTCAAAATAGTACATAGTGCGCAGCCAGCTAAAGCCGGGAACATCCCAGTCCAGCCCGAGACCTGGCATGTATTCATGGTGATAGCCCTTGGTTCGGGAGATCCACTGGGCGAAGCTGATATCCTTCAAAGGCCCGAAGGACAGGTCTTTGCCGAGAATTTTGCCAAAACTCAGGCGTGGTACGAACTTATAGTAATAGGTGCTCGATGTGCCTTGCTGGTTCGGCTCCATGGCGTTCTGCCAGATGCTATAAACATACATATCGCCGATGCTGTAGTCGCCAAATGCTTCGAAAATCGGCGAGATGGTTTTCTCTGGATCGATTTCATTGCCCGCCTGGGCATACAGGCTGGCATCGAACATCTGGAAATTGACGAAATCTCCCGCCTGAGCCTGATACGAGCTGGCCAACGCCGTGCACGCCATTGCCATCGCCGCTTTTCGGGCTCTAATCATATTATTCATTGGCTCACCCATAAAGTTACAAACACTCCACTTATGGAGCATTAGGATCATTCAACGGCAGGCATTCTTGATGTTCGGATCCTTGCTTTATCGACAGTGGCTTATTGTTCTAATACATATCGAAATTACTCTGCGTCCTGCCATTTAATATTAGCCAGGCGTGCAGAGGAAAACTTGTCCAAATCCGCATCACGATTTGCACTGTCTAGGCCACGTAAAGGGTGTTATCCCTATTCCCCTCGTGATCACGCGCCTACCCGTCACGGCTCGGTTCTTGCACTTTTGAGGCCTAAAGGTGTGCTTTGGTGGCAACACGCTGGAAAATTTCTATTGAGGATGATGGATGTTGATCACACGCTTGCATCGCACGATCGGTGTATCGAGTCGCTGGCTGGCGCCGTTGGCCAGACTCCCGCTGATCCTGTTCTCGGTCGCGGCGATGATTTTCGTACTGCTGCGCCTGCTACCTCTGGATCCGGTTGCCATGCTGTTGCCACCCAATGCCACGCCCGAACAGAGCACTCATTTAAGGCAGGCGCTCGGGCTCGACCGCCCGATAGCAGTGCAGTTTCTGTTCTGGTGTCGGCAGTCCGTCAGCGGTGACCTGGGGCAGTCGATCCAGTTTGGTGAAAGTGTCGCAACACTGATCCTGCGCACCTTGCCCGTGACTCTGCAACTGGTGTTCTTCAGCCTGGTTCTGGGGATCAGCCTGGGCATCGCCAGCGGGCTGGTGGCATTTCATTACCGGCAAACACCGCTGCGCGGCGCACTGGATCTGTGTAACAGCCTGGCTCTGGCCATCCCGGAATACCTCTGGGCCATTCTATTGATGCTCCTATTCGGTATTGCCCTGCGTTGGCTGCCCTTCTTCGGTCAGATCGATCCGCTGTTGATAGTGCCCCGACGCAGCGGATTTCTACTGCTCGATACCCTGCTGGCGGGCAACGGAGCGGCGCTGGGTAGCGCCCTCGCCCATCTTCTCCTGCCCGCAACGGCTCTGGCCATGGCCATCGCCCCGCCATTGATGCGAATTCTCTATTCAAGCCTGGATCAAGCCTATGCACAGGAGTACATCAACAACGGCCGGCTACGCGGCCTCTCGGAAAGCCGCCTTCTGCTGCGCCATGCGCTGGGCAATGCCTGGCTGCCGGTAGTCACGCTAATGGGCGTCCAAGGCGGATTACTCATCGGCGGCACCTTGCTGGTCGAGGTTATCTTCGGATTGCCGGGGCTCGGTAGCCTCATGATTGACGCCATCACCAGCCAGGACCTACCGCTGATCCAGGGCGTAAGCCTGGTCTATGCACTGGCGGTACTGCTAAGCAATACGCTGATGGAACTGTGGCTGATCCGCCTCGACCCACGCCTGAGAACGGAATGAGGACGGCATTGGGATGGCGGGTCTGGCTGGCTTTGGGCTATTGGCTGACCCTGGGGCTGATCGCCTGGCTGGCACCGGATATCGCCCCGCACCCGCCACAATTGCAGGATCTCGACCGGCCATTGTTACCGCCAGCCTGGCTGCCCGGCGGCGACTGGGATCTGCCGCTGGGCAGCGACTCCCTCGGCCGTTGCCTGCTATCGCGCCTGATCTTCGGCAGCCGCGTGGTGTTTGTCGTGGCACTGCTTGCTGCCCTCGGCAGTGCGCTGATCGGGACCACGCTGGGGCTGCTGGCCGGCTATATCAAAGGCTGGCCGGGACGGCTGATCGCCCTGTTGATGGATACCTGGATGGCGTTTCCCGCCGTGGTTCTGGCGATGCTGCTGATGGTCGCCCTGGAGCCGGGCTTCGCCAATGTGATACTTGCGATCATCCTGGTCGACTGGACCCGGTTCTGCCGAGTGATCCGCAGCGAGACACGGCAACTGGCGACTCGTGACTATGTACTGGCCGCCCGGATCACCGGGGCGTCGCCGCTGGCGGTGATCGGTCGCGATTTGCTGCCGGGGGTGATGCCTACGTTGATCGTCATGACCAGCCTGTCCATGGGCAGTGCGATTGTCACCGAAAGCATCCTTGCCTTCGTCGGTATGTCTGTGGACCCCGGCGTGCCCTCCTGGGGCACAATGATCGCCCAAGGCCTGGACAACGCCCTTAGCGCGCCGTGGCAATTGTTGCCGCCGCTGCTCGCGACCGTCAGCGCAATTCTTGCCAGCATCATGCTCGGCACCGGTTTACGCTATGCAAGCCGCGGTCCGGCAGCCTCGGGCGGAGTAACCGTGCCATGACGACTGCGCCTTTTTCCCTGCCTGCCGAAGTCCTGCTTGAAGTACGGCGGCTAAGTGTTCGCGGCCCGGTCAGCCTGGCCCTGCAGGACATCAGCTTCCGCCTGCACAAAGGCCGGATTCTGGGGCTGGTCGGCGAGTCCGGCGCGGGCAAGAGCCTGCTTGGCAAGGTTCTGGCCCGTGCCCTGCCCCAGGGTCTGCGGGTGGTCGAGGGCGATGTGCGTTTCGCCGGCGGCGACCTGCTGAGTGACCCACCAGCCGAACACCGGCAACGGCTGGGCAAGCGTATCTGTTTCGTGCCCCAGGATCCGGTTCAGGCGCTCGACCCGGTACTGCGTATCGGCCAGCAACTCGACGAGCACTTCCAGCGCCTTGGCCATTGCGCAACAAGTCGTGCCGCGCTGAGCCTCGGGGCGCTGAACAGCGTACGCATCGCCGAGCCGCAGCGAGTACTGCAGCAGTATCCGCATCAACTATCGGGAGGCATGTGCCAGCGGGTACTGATTGCCATGGCCTTCGCCAGTGGGCCCGACCTAGTGATCTGCGATGAAGCCACCACCGCGCTGGACCCTCCGAGCCGGCAGCATATCGTCAGCCTGCTACGCGACCTGCAGCGCCTGCACGGCACCGCCGTGCTTTTTATCACCCACGACCTGGGCCTGGCCTCGCAGCTCTGCGACGACCTGCTGGTGCTCTATGCAGGAACCACAGTCGAGTACGGCAGCGCCCGACAACTGCTCGATAACCCTCGTCATCCCTATACCCGCGCCCTGTTGCGCGCGCGGCCCTCGTTGCGCGGCCCTTGGCAGGCGCTACAGCCACTGGTGGGCCAGATGCCAGGGCTCGAGGGTCTGGCCGGACTGTCGGGTTGTCGCTTTGCACCGCGCTGTGCCCAAGCTTCCGATCACTGCTCCCAGGGGCCGATCGCACTGCAACATGAAGCCGACGGGCGTCGCCTGCGCTGCAATGGAGGGGTCGGTCAAGAGCCGGCACGGCACGACGTCAACCGGCTGAACGAACATTACGCCTTGGGCCTGCTGGGTAGCGAGACACCCTTTCTGCGGGTCGAAGGGCTGGCCCAGCAGCTTCGTCATGGGCGTTGGCCCTATGGCCGGCAGGTTCAGGTACTGGAAGATATCGACCTGACTATCGCGCCCGGCGAATTCGTCGGGCTGATCGGTGCCAGCGGCAGTGGGAAAACCAGCCTCGCGCGACTGTTGATGGGTTTGCAGGTGCCCAGCGCCGGACGTATCTTGCTCAACGAGCATCCGCTCAAGCAGGATCGTCATTCCTGGGAGCGGCGGCGCCAGGCTCTACAGCTAGTGTTCCAAAACCCGACAGCCGCCCTCAATCCGCGTCGTACCCTGGGCGATCTGCTGACCCAGCCGCTGGACCATCGCTCCGTGCTGCGCTCGGAGCGCGCCCGTCGAGCACTGGCCCTGCAGCGATCGGTTGGCCTGCCCTCAGGCATGCTCAATCGCCTGGCCGGCCAGCTTTCCGGCGGCCAGCGCCAGCGTGTCAACATCGGCCGAGCATTGTGCGTACTGCCACAACTGCTGATTGCCGATGAAATCGTTTCCGGACTGGACGCGTCGGTGCAGGCTCAAATTCTCAACCTGCTGCTGGAGCTGCGCCGCGAACACAAGATCGCCCTATTGCTGATCTCCCACGACTTGGCCGTAGTGCGCTACCTGTGTAGCCGTGTATTGGTCATGGATCAGGGACGCATCGTCGAAAGCGGCGAAACCGCCCGAGTGTTCGACCAGCCCCGACATCCCGTGACCCAGGCGCTGCTACGCGCCGCAGATAGCGAGACCGACCATGCTTGAACGCCGCGCCCTGCTTCGCGGGACCCTGCAGGGCTTGGCCCTGGCCGCACTGCCCAGGGCCATACTCGCCGAAAGCAGAGGCACGCCCGATGAACTGAGCATTGCCTACCCGACCGATATCAACGGCTGGGATCCGCTCGGGGTCAACCCGCTGCAATCGGCGCTGATCAAGTGCCTGTTCGACCAGCCGCTGACGGTCGACGACCAGTTGCGCTACGGTCCCAGCGTGGTCACGTACCACCGCTGGCTGGATACCCACTGCCGCACGCTGGAGCTGTGCCTGCGTGACGGAATCCGCTTCCATAACGGCGACCGATTGACCACTCGGGATCTGCGTTTCTCCTTCGTCGATCGCGCACGCCAGGCACCGGGATCGTTGCTGGCCGGTGTCTGGAGTGGTATCGAGGAGATCGAAATCCTCAGCGAGCAAAAAGCGATTATCCACCTGCGCTATCCCATGGCTTTCGCCCCGGCAATGCTCGCCGATGTACCGTCATACCTGGTTCCCGCCGACTATTATCAGACCGTGGGCAGTAGCGGATTCGCCAAGGCCCCGGTGGGGTCCGGTCCCTATCGCCTGGTCGAGTACCGGCAGGGCGAGCGGGTCGTCCTGGAGGCCAACCTCGACTACTGGCGCGGCCCGCCTCCGATACGCCGACTGGTCTTTCTAATCAGCCGCGATGCGATTGCCCGCGCCGCCATGCTCCAGGCTGGCAAGGCCGGGCTGACGATGAACCTGTCGGTCCGGGAAACCCGACGCCTGGGCAACCTGCCGGGGCTTGCCCAAAGCATTCGCCCCAGCACGGCCATCGTGCTGCTGCAAATGGTCAACCAGGGAGCCTTGCGCAATCGCGATGTACGACTGGCGCTGCACCATGCTCTGGATAAGCCGGCGATTTCCTCGGGGCTGTTCGGTGGTTGCGCGGTGCCTATCTGGGTACCCGCCGGCCCCGACATGCCAGGCCACGTCGAAGGTTTTCGCATCGACCACGATCCCGAGCGCGCACGGCAACTGCTCGCCGGCGCCGGTCATGGCCCGCAACGGCCCCTGCAGCTCAATCTCTACACCACCAAGGGCGCCCTGCCCGCAGATCTGGAAATGGCCCAGGCAGTCCAATACATGTGGCAAGCCATCGGCATCGAGGTACACCTCAAGGTCCTGTCACCCAGTCTGCTGATTGCCTACCAGAACCAGGGCCGCCTGGACGGACCGGTGCTGCGTGGCTGGAATCCTGCCGCCGGCGACCCGGCCACCTACTCGGGTTTTCTAATGCACCCGGCGATGAGTTTCGCCCTGTTCAAGAGCGACGATATAGCCGCACGCCTGGACCCGCTGATGGCTGAGCCGAACGATGAAATCCGTTTTGCCGGGTTCAGAAACTTTGATCGCTGGCAGGTGGAACAGGGCTACTCCATCCCGCTTTTCCAAAGCCCCGCGACCTTCGTCTATCGCGACGACCTGCACTTTACTGCCCATCCGAGCGGGCTGTTGTTTCCCACCGCGCTGGGCTGGTGCCACGACTAGAGCACTCACGTATCACGATACCTCTACGCGCAGACCTCGACGAAAAACTCATGGCTTTCCGGACGATACGGAAGAGGTACAGGTTGAGGATTTGTTAAACCGCGGATCGTCTCGGTCGGAGGGGGAGATGAGGAGTTCCACCTGGTAGAGCAAGCTTCGTACGGCGGACTAGTGGGAAACTCTCTTGCCTTGGTTTTCTGTATGTTTGAGGATCCAGCAATGGAAGTGGAAACACATCAATCGTGCTTCTTTAATACCCGATAAAGGGTATTTCTAGAAACGCCGAGAATCTGCGCAGCCTTACTGACATTGCCTTTAGTCTTGGCTAATGTTTCAAGAATATGCAGCTCTGATCGATCTCGCAAAGTGGCCATCTTGCGCACCACAAACGGCGCACTGATGTCAGCGCCGCTACCGGGCAGCATTCCTCGGGTGTAGAACACGATGCCGTTCTTGAGTTGGGCCTCGAAGCACTGACCATCGATCAGCAGATCATCCAGGAAGAGATCCGCCAGATTGCAGCGCTGGTGAAAGGGATCAATGTTATCCAGCATCTCGGCAGCACAGCGTGTCAACGACAGGATGTCCCCATAGCCGTTGATCGCTACTAGACCCGCGTGGTGCGTGTCGATGAATTCGAAGTCGTAGTGGATCCTGATCACTTGATTGGAGCGATGAGCGTCCATGAACAGCCTGTTCTCGACCTTTACCGCTGCGCTGAACAGTTTCTTTTCTACCAGGCTAGATTTGAACTCCTCACTACCGGTAATGTTCATGACCCCCATGACCGTTCCCCACGGGCCCCAAATCGGGACCGCGCAACAAAATAGACGAGAAAATTCCGACAGGTAATGCTCAGCCCCAACCAAAGTCAGAGGCCGCCGTTCCTGCAGGGCGCATGACGGTGCGGTCGTGCCGATGTCCGACTCGCTCAAGCGCCGGCCAACTTGCAGCGCGAAGGATCTCGACGCCGGGTTCGATCCGTGCCGAGCGCGGATGATGACCCCTTCTTCGTTGGTGACATAGACCACCCAATTTTCACCGCCGAACGAATTCCAGATCGAATCGATCGCCTGACCGACAACCGCGCTCAAATAGCGGTCCTGGTCGTCGATCAGGAACAACTGGGAATCTGGTGAAGCCAGCAACTGGTCCGAGGGATGAATGCCAAATCCATGACTGCGCCGCCACGACTCCACCAGGTATTCAGGGATGCCCATATGCCCTGCATCCCCGCCGCTAACGATGGCTTCCTTAGCGGTCCTCAGTCGGTCTGAGTAATCATCAGAAAATCCCCCAAATGCGTGCGACTTATCCATTATCGATTGATCAACCTTTGAACTGTTCAGTTTTGTAACACGAAAATCGTTAGCTGTACCAATAAGTGTCATCTTTGGGCTTTCGGATCAGACCCTAGCCCGATGGCCGCATGCGTCATCCTGTCGCACCATGCTTGAAAGCAATCGATACTCTCAGTCGACGGTGAACAAGCATGACAACGCAAAGTTTTGACGTAATTGTGGTGGGTAGCGGCGCGGCTGGATGCGTAGTGGCGAGCTACCTCGCCGAGCAGACCAAAGCCAGCATCGCGATCATTGAGGCCGGCGGAAAAGACGGCGACCCCCTGATCCACATCCCCGCAGGTTTCGGAAACATCCTTGCCCATGACAAGCATGTGTTCAAAGACAACACGATCCCCCAACACGGCAGCGAGCGGCGCTTTCGCTCTGGCAAGGTGTTGGGCGGCGGTACATCGGTCAATGCGATGTGCTACGTACGGGGCCAGAAGCGCGATTTTGATGGCTGGGAACAAGCGGCGCGCGGTGAAGGTGGGTGGTCGTACGCCAACATGTGGAAGGCGTTCATCGAACAGGAGAGCAATGACACCTTTCACAACGAGCATCATGGCATTCATGGCAACCTCGCCGTCCAGATGCCCAATGGCATCAATGAGCTCAATCAGTATTGCCTGAAAGCATTCCAGGAATATGGATTGCCTTACAACCCCGACTACAACGGTGACAGCCAGATCGGCGTCGCACCGGTGCAATCGAACATCAAGAACAAACGCCGCTGCAGCGCCGTGGAAGCGCACTTGCGTCGGCATCTGGACAGCGGTCGAATCACACTGTTGACCAAGACCACCGTCACTCGGGTGCTGTTCGAGCAAAATCGTGCTGTGGGCGTGCAAGCGCTGGTTGGCGGCCGCAGTACCGAGATCCACGCCACCCACGTGGTGCTGAGCGCAGGGGCGGTGCACAGCCCCAAAATCCTCATGCACTCAGGCATTGGTCCACGTGCACACTTGGAAGAGTTCGGCATCCCGGTAAAGATCGACCTGCCGGGCGTGGGCGAGAATCTGCACGACCACCCTATCGTTCCGCTCAGCGCCTATGTAACCGGCAACCTGGGTTATCAGAAAGCAGCCCAAGGCCTGGGCACGGTCAATGCCGGCCTGCGCTACATCCTGACCAAGGATGGCCCGGCCGCTGGCAATGGCATCGAGACGGTGACCTACTGGGACCCTCTGGATTTCAGCGCCGAACCCACCGTGCAGTGCTATCACGTGCCGATCATTTCCAAGGATGGCCTGAGCCCGACGGGTAGCCGCTCCGGCATCACCTTCGAGCTGGTGGTGCTGCAACCCAAGAGCCGGGGGTACATCCGTCTGGCCGACAGCGATCCAACCTCCATGCCCCTCATCCACCCCAACTTCATCGGCCATGAGTACGACCTCAAGGTCGCGGTGGAGTCGGTCAAAGCTATGCGTGAAGTCATGAAACAGGAATCACTGGCGCCGGTCATTGATGAGGAAGTCTCACCCGGCGCCCAGGTGCAGACTGATGAGCAGATCGCCGAATGGGTCAAGAGCGTCGCGACCACCATGTGGCACCCCGTGGGCACCTGCCGCATGGGATATGACGATGATGCTGTAGTCGATGCGCAACTGCGGGTCCACGGGGTCGACAACCTGCACGTAATCGACGCCTCAATCATGCCCAACATCACAAGCGGCAACACCAATGCACCGACCCAGGCATTGGCGCTGCATGGCGCGAAAATGCTCGTAGCCTCTTATTTCAAGCACTGAGACCCGCGCGACTTCCTGCAGCAGCTCTAGGAGATCTGCCCCATGAAATCAATCCGGAACCCGCTGGCCCACGCTGGGGCCTTGGCGTGCCTCGCGACTCTGGTCCCAGCTACGTGCATGGCGCTGGATGTCGACGGCGGTGACTACAACCCATTGCTGCCGGGCAGCAATATAGCTCTGCTCTACTACCAGCATGGCTACAGCCATAGCGCATACGGCCATGGTAACAATGTCGGGGGTGGCACCCATTTGACTCAGGACATCGGCATTTTGCGGATGATCCACTTCATGGAAATCGGCGGGCTCACCATCGACCCGCAATTTCTGCTGCCGTTCGGTCATGTCAACGGCAAGCAGGCAGGTAGCGATCTGGGCACCGGCAACGGCGTTGGCGATCTGATCCTCGCCAACACAGTGTGGTTAGTGAACCGGCCGGCATCAGGCACCTTTTTCGGGGTGACGCCGATGGTAACGCTGCCCATCGGAAGCTATGACAAGGACGACCCGCTCAACATCGGTGAGAACCGCTACAAGTACACCTTGCAACTGGGCTTCAGTCAGCGACTGGTCGACAAGGTAACCCTGGACTTGGTGTTCGACGGCACCCATTTCGGTGACAACGACCGTTATGGCAGCACCGGGGCAACGCTTTCGCAACGCACGCTGTACCAAGGGCAGACCATCCTGCGCTACAACCTGACCCCCAGCCTAGACCTGCGCACCTCCTACTCCCATGAGTGGGGTGGCGAGCAGTTCGTCGATGGTATGAGTCAAGGCCGCTCAGGGATAAACAAGTACACGATCGGCGCAGCGTACATGCTTCCCTCCAAAACCCAACTCATTCTCGGCTGGGGCCGCGACACGAGTGTCGACAACGGCTTCAAGATTCAAAGTCAACTTAACCTGCGCATTGCGCAATTCTTTTGAACATCGACGAGGTAATCGATCCATGAGCTTCCCGGATAACCACACTATCGACGCGATCTTCGCCCGTCAGAAAGCGTTCTTCGCTTCGCGCCAGACCTACGACATCGCTTTTCGCAAGCAAAGTTTGGAGCGCCTCAAGCAAGCGGTGCTCGACAATCGCGAACTGCTCTATGCTGCCCTTGACGCTGATCTGGGCAAACCCCGCGAACACGTCGATCTGGCGGAAATAGGCGCGGTACTGCACGAAATAGACTTCGCCCTGGAGCATCTGGACCAATGGGCCGTACCCAAGGAAGTGCCGACCGCGGAGATCATTGCTCCTTCGACGTGCTACGTCACCCAAGAACCCTTCGGTGTGGCCTACATCATCGGGCCTTTCAATTACCCGATAAACCTCACCTTGACGCCTCTGGTGGGCGCGATCATAGGGGGTAACACCACTATTTTGAAACCATCGGAGACCACTCCTGAAACCTCAGCGGTGTTGAAAAAGATCATCACCGAAGCGTTCGAGCCTGACTACATTGCCGTGGTGCAGGGTGGGCGTCAGCAGAACACCCATCTGCTCAGCCTGCCTTTCGATTTCATCTTTTTCACCGGCAGCCCCAACGTCGGCAAAGTGGTGATGCGCGCGGCCGCCGAGCACCTGACCCCGGTAGTGCTGGAACTCGGAGGCAAGTGCCCACTGATCGTGCTGCCCGACGCCAACCTGGATCAGGTGGTCGAGCAGTTGCTGTTCGGCAAGTTCATCAACAGCGGTCAGACCTGCATTGCTCCGGACTATCTTTACGTACAGGCCGACGTAAAAGAGCCGTTGCTGGCCAAGCTTGCGCACGCGGTCAAGCAGCAACTGCCCGATATCGACTCCACCGGCAAACTGGTGACCAGCCGCCAAGTCGAAAAACTTCAGGCACTGCTCGCCGACAGCAAAGGTCGCGTGCTGGTGGGGGGCGAGGCGGATCCTGCGCGCCGGGTGTTCAGCGCAACCGTAGTGGACCAGGTGCAGTGGAGCGATGCGCTAATGTCCGAAGAGTTGTTCGGGCCTATCCTGCCAGTGCTCAGCTTTGCATCGGCCGACGAGGCAATTGCCGCGGTGAATCTGTATCACCCCAAGCCTTTGGCGGTCTACGTCTTCACCCATGACCAGGCACAAGCTCAGACCGTCATCGACCAGATTCAAGCGGGCGATGCGCAGGTCAACGGTGTAATGCTGCACGCCTTCTCCCCTTACCTGCCTTTCGGTGGTGTTGGTAACTCGGGGATGGGTGAATATCACGGGCATTACAGTTTTCTGACGTTCACCCACAAGAAGTCGATACGCATCGTTCCTTAATCAAGGGTGCTATCAGATGTGGCGCAGTTGGTAATCGTCCCGCTGCGTCACCGTTGCATTGTGGAGGGCTCTTGTTGGCGTGTTATGCGATAGCAGTAGGTTGATACGCCAGTAAGGGCTTGCTCCCGGAAGGCCGAGGCTTTTTCTACGTCCCTCTTAACTTGATGAAATTTGGATTTGCTTCTCCGGCGACGGGAGTTGAATAGGACGCGACCGAAACAACTGCGTAAAAGCGCTCGTACTAAATCGTAGCGACGCGTGCCATATCCCTATGTCTACTTTTCACGCCTGTTCGATCATCTTGCATATCTAATCTTGAGACGCACAGGTGAACAGCGTCATGCTCCAAGCATTCTCGCCTTACATGCCCTTCGGCGCGAGTACCACGGCCATCACAGCTTCCTGACATTCACTCAGAAGAGGTCCGTGCGTATCGTCGCCTGATCGCCCCCTGCGCCCAATCGACCCTCCGTGCCTGATTCATCGGGCACGGAGCCTCTGCAGCCCTGCGTCGTCCCTGCCTGATCCCTCTCTCCAAGCGCGTAGCACACCTTCCTGCTTCAATCGCCGAGCCTTCCTTCGCTAAAACTCCCTCGATTACCCGATCACGATCCTGATTGTTCAGATACTGGACAGCTCCCCAGCCTCCGATCGTCCAGCTTTCCGACAACAGCTTTTTGAAAGTCCCGCGCCAGTGCGGTTCTGCGGTGTGGCACGGCACCTGCAATAGTCCACGTAGCACCTCCAACAACTGCACAATAAGAAGGAAGTGAACAATGAATCGATTGCTACCCAACGATCTGTGGCAGGAGCGCCTCTATGCCGGCGACTGGGAAGCCGGGGCGCTTCCATGCGTGGACGTTTTGTCGCCAGGCAGCGGACAGATACTCGGCACGCTGGCAATGGCAGACGGCGCGCAGGTACAACGCAGTTGCGAACGGGCCGTCGAAGCCCAGCGACAATGGTTTGCACTGCCCTATGACCAGCGGTCTTCAGTTCTGCGTCGAGCCGCACAGTTGGCCGAACAGTATCAGGATGAGATTATCGACTGGATCGTCCGCGAGAGCGGTTCGACGCGTCCCAAAGCAGCATTCGAAACCGCTGTCACCATCAAAGCGCTTCACGAAGCCTGCGCCCTGCCCTCACGCAGCCAAGGGGAAGTTCTGCCATCGCCAGCGGGTCGGCTGAGCCTGGCTCGGCGGCGCCCACTTGGCGTAATCGGGGTCATTTCACCGTTCAACTTCCCGCTCTATCTGGCCATGCGCGCCGTAGCTCCGGCACTGGCAACCGGCAACGCCGTGGTCCTCAAGCCGGACCCCCGTACGGCGGTGTGTGGCGGTTTTATCATTGCTCGCCTTTTCCAACTGGCTGGCTTGCCCGCCAACACCCTGCATGTGCTCCCTGGAGGAGCCGACGCAGGGTCCACACTTACAGCGTCCCCTCAGGTGGCGATGATTCAGTTCACTGGTTCCACCAACGCCGGACGCAAAGTGGGTGAAGCCGCCGGACGCCACCTCAAGAAGGTTTCACTGGAGCTGGGAGGCAAGAATTCGCTCATCGTGCTCGACGACGCAGATCTGGACCTTGCGATCGCCAATGCGACGTGGGGGGTGTATCTGCACCAGGGCCAGATTTGCATGTCGACCGGACGTCTCCTGGTACAACGAGGCATCTATGACCGTTTCCTTGAGCAACTGGTGCGCAAGGCTCAGAGCCTGACCGTTGGCGATCCTGCAAGCGGCGAAGTTCACCTGGGACCTCTGATTAGTGCGCAGCAGTGCACTAGCGTCCTGCGAATCGTTCGGGCCGCCCAGGCTGCTGGTGCCCAGGTGGAAATCGGTGGAGCGGCTGACGGCTTGTTCTTTCAACCCACAGTGCTGAGCGGCGTCGACCAGAAGAACCCCGCCTTCCATGAAGAGATATTCGGGCCTGTTGCCGTGGTGGTCCCGTTCGATACCGACGATGAAGCCGTGAGGCTGGCCAACGATACCGAGTACGGCCTTAGCGCCGCAGTCCTTTCGCGTGATGTCGGGCGGGCACTCAAGCTGGGCGAGAAGTTGCGCACCGGACTTCTGCACATTAATGATCAGACAGTCAATGATGAAGTTATCAACCCGTTCGGAGGCGTCGGCGCGTCGGGCAATGGCACGAGCATCGGCGGTGCTGCGAACTGGGAAGAATTCACGCAATGGCAATGGCTCACCCTCAAAGGTGAAGCACCGGCCTACCCCCTGTAAAAACGGAGAACAACAATAATGAACACCACTGTATTTCGCCCCATTCGTGCCGCAGTCACTCGAGGTAAAGGCGCGCCCTTCGTGCTTGAATCTGCGCAGATTCGCGCACCCATCGGTGATGAAGTGCTAGTGCGCATCGTCGCCACCGGTATGTGCCATACCGACATGATCGTGCGTGATCAATATTATCCGGTCCCCCTTCCTGCCGTGCTAGGCCATGAAGGCGCAGGCATCATCGAGGCGGTAGGTCCTCTGGTCGTGGATCTGGCCGTCGGCGATCACGTCGTGATGACATACGGCTACTGCGGCCACTGCCTCTCCTGCGACACCGGCCAGGCAGCGTACTGCAAGGAGTTTTTCGGGCGCAACTTCAGTGGCGCTGGACCAGACGGCCAGAATGCGCTGCAGGATGAGCACGGAGCTGTGCTGCACGATCACTTCTTCTCTCAATCGTCCTTTGCAACCTATGCCTTGGGCCGAGAAAACAACACAGTCCGCGTTCCCAAAGAGGCGCCCATCGAACTGCTCGGCCCTCTGGGGTGCGGAATCCAGACGGGTGCCGGTGCCGTCATCAATTCGCTTCGTGTCACACCTGGCAGTGCCTTCGCCGCGTTCGGCGGCGGAGCCGTGGGGCTTTCCGCTGTGCTGGCAGCGCAAGTCGCCGGAGCTGGCACCATCATCGCAGTCGATGTCGTGCCTTCGCGTCTGAAGCTGGCGCTGGAGTTGGGCGCCACGCATGTGGTGAACAGCCGTGAGACGGACCCGGTTGCCGCGGTTCGCGAAATCACCGGTGGTGTGCAGTTCGCTTTGGAGTCGACAGGTCGTCCTGAAGTCCTTCGCCAAGCTGTAGACGCCCTTGGCAGTCGAGGCGTGCTGGGCGTGGTCGGCGCTCCCCCACTGGGGACCACTGCACAATTCGACGTCAACGACCTACTGCTGGGGGGCAAGTCCATTCGGGGCATTGTTGAAGGCGACAGCATTCCCAAGAAATTCATTCCAGAACTTGTGCAGTTGTACCTACAAGGACGATTCGCCTTCGACAAACTCGTCAAGTTTTACAACTTCGAGGAGATTAATCAGGCCGCCGAAGACAGCGAGAAGGGTCTCACGTTGAAGCCGATTATCCGCATTCAGCGCTGACAGATAGTGGCCGCTCGACAGGGCGGCCATTTCCAACAAGAAGAAACAGGACCTTTCCCGTGAAGCATACATCTCGCTATGCATTTGGCCTTGCGGCCTGCACCCTTCTGACTGGCAAAGCCTTTGCGGTCGACGTCAACGCTGGTGATTACAACGCCGCCCCACCCGGCACCAACATCGCGGCCTGGTATCAACAATGGGGACATGCCGATCGGTTCAACGGCGATGGCAGCCCTGATGCGACTCGCTCAACCGGGCTGCGGTCCAACATCAGCATCCTACGTCTTATTCACTTCATGGATTTGGGCGGTATCACCATCGACCCGCAGATCCTTCTGCCCTTCGGCCATGTTTACGACGTCAAGGTCGGCGGGCAAAAGCTAGGCAGCAACAGCGGTATCGCCGATCCCATCGTCGGCGCGACCTTCTGGCTCGTCAACCAGCCTAATGCAGGTGCCAGTGGCCGCTATTTCGGTATCACTCCGTTGATCTACCTGCCATGGGGTCAATACGACCGCCATAACGCGGTGAACTTGGGAGAAAATCGTTTCAAAGGTGACTTGCAAGTCGGCTGGGTCGAACCGCTATGGGGCAAATGGGGGATGGAGCTCTATGGCGATGCAGTTTTCTATGGGCCCAACAATGATGCGGGCACCGGCAGCCAGACGCTGCGTCAGGATCCGACCTATCAGATTCAGGCCAACCTGCGCTACGACTTCAACCCCACCCAACGGCTAGCTCTAGGTTTTTCCGCGACCGATGGCGGCAAGCAATACATTTCTAACGAATACACCGGGCAGAAAACCGAAGTGCAACAAGTGCGTTTCGAATTCCAGCAGATGGTCACCTCGAGCCTGCAGCTCAGCACGCAGTTGACCCATGACACGCGCGTGGTGGGTGGGTTTCGCGAAGACACAGGAGTAAATTTGCGCGCTCTGCTATTGTTTTGAGGCCTAATCCCGCGCCTTGACTGAGCACCGCGACACAGCAGAATCTGCTGACGCTTCAACTGCTGTGTCGCCATAACAATAAGGTCTGCCCATGGATACCCTTCAATTCGACTTGCAAACCGCTCGGGCCCTTTTCTCCGAGGGAGCCCCTCTCCCCGTCGGGCTTCTGCCTGAAAGCATCGCCCGCTCTTGGACCCGCTCGCGTGACGCAGGACTGTTGCCGCACACCCCGGGCCTTCGGGGGGCGGACCTTGACTTTGCGGCGCTGACTGATCATGACCATCATCTGGCCGAGCACGCACGTCCGGAAATGGAACGGCTCTGGCAACTGATTGGAGACACCCACTGGATGTTGTTCTGCGTCAATCCGCACAACCGGATTGTGCATACACGGCAGCCCCAGGGCAGCCAGGGTCCCTTGCTGCTGCTCCAGCCTGGCCGCCGCGTCGCTGAATCGGACGTCGGCACGACCGCGCCTGCCTGCACGCTGGCAGAAGGCATCCCGACGGCGGTGGTAGGCAATCAGCATTACCTGCAGGAATTCGAGCGTTTTTTCTGTGTCAGCGTCCCGGTGCACGGCCTAAGCGGAGAAGTGCTCGGTGCGCTCGACTTGACAGGAATCGGCAGCCGCAACGCGGGCACGATGCTTGAGCGTCTGAATCATGCGGCGAAGGCCACTGAAAATCATATGTTCGACGGGCTGGTCGGCTGTCGGGTCATTGCCCTGCAGCACGACCCTCGCCTGTTGGGCACGCCGTTGCAGGCATTGCTGGCGATCCGCGAAGACGGGAGCATCGAGGCGGCCAACAGAGCTGCGCAACGGTTGTTGGGCATCGAACATTACCGCCCTCGCGCACTGACGCTTCACGACCTGTTCGAGCCGGCCAGCCAGCGCCAAATAGACCAGGACATCCAACTGCTGACACTGACCGATGGCGTACGGGTCTACGGTAAGATACAGACGCCGGCGGCCATCAAATCCAGGCTTGCACGCCCCTCTCGCTCGCCACTGGGTGGCGATCCCAGGGTCAACGAACAGTTCGACGCAGCAGGAAAAGCCTTCCTGGCAGATCTCCCGGTGCTGATTCTAGGAGCGACGGGGACGGGAAAAGAGGTATTTGCCCGCGCCCTGCATCAACGCTACACGCCCAACGCTCCGTTCATTGCAGTGAACTGCGCAGCCATCCCCGACAGTCTGATCGAAGCGGAGCTTTTCGGTTACAGCGAAGGAAGTTTCACCGGCGCGCGCAAAGGCGGCTCCACTGGCCTGCTGGAGGCTGCGAACGGGGGGACGTTGCTGCTCGATGAAATCGGTGACATGCCGCTTACCTTGCAGACCCGCTTACTGCGGGTGCTGCAAGATCGGCGCATCACGCGCTTGGGAAGCAGCGAGGCACGCCCTTTCAGTGTACGGATCGTTGCTGCCACCCATTGCGCGCTTTCCGAGCAGGTTGCTCGCGGTTTGTTTCGCGAGGATCTTTATTACCGGCTCGACGGGTTCCGCGTGGAATTACCTCCTCTCTCTCAGCGTGTCGACATTGTTCAATTGATCGACAGCGCAATTGCCCGACATGGCACCTTGCAACCAGATGACGCCGCCCGCGCGTTGCTATGCGATTACGCCTGGCCCGGCAACCTGCGTCAGTTGGATCACGTGATTCGCAGGGCCGTTGCGCTGTCTACCGGAGAGTTGTTGATCCGTACGCACCATTTACCCCCTGAGTTACACTGCTCTGGCCAGCCTAATGCGGCCATGCAGCGGCTCGCGGACACCACTCGACAAGCCATCGAGCGAGCCCTGCTGGCCAATGCGGGCAACGTCAGCGCGGCGGCGACCCAATTGGGCATTTCACGCACTACCTTGTATAAACGGCTGGGCCGCTAGCCGCAGCCCGGATGTTAACGCGACGCCGTGGTCTCAATGCAGCTTCATACGGGGGGTGATTCTTGCACCCGATGCGGTCACCGAGCATCAGCAAGCCTGTACGGGAAACACCGTACAGCACGAGCTGGTGCATGCGGTAAAGCGATACATAGAACATTCGGGCAAGCCAACCCTCCACTTTCACTGTCCCCATCACACGCCCCATGAGGTTGCCAACGGCGCTATCTGTCGAGTGAAACCAGCGAGCCGTAATCCTCACACCGATAGTCGTCGATGGGTTTACCCGCAGAGCGGTTCTTCAACGAGATGGCAAGCAACGATGCCTGTTGGTGCGAGGTTTAAGCTCTGAGCGGGACATTTTTCGCTGCCTGATGCCATCGGGCACGCGGCCCAGTCGCCCAGGGCGAAGACGCTCTGGTGGTACGTGGTCTGCAGGTTCTGTTTGACGATCAGTTGATTGATGCGGTTGGTCTAATGGCCATCCAGTTGCGCAGGATACCCTGGCCCGCGAATGCCCGCGGCTCAGCCCTTTAGCGTTGCCGGAATAAACGTCCCGTCGCTGATCACCATGTCTCGGGCGTTGATTTCTTTTACGGGCGAGGACGTGCGCACCAGAACGCCGAGCTTCTCCGGCTCACGCATCACCGAATAACCAAAACGCTCCGGCAGCGCCGACAGAACCCGTGGGCCGTCCTCAACGAGGTTGATGCGCATGTTTTGCGGTTCAATCGACTGTCAGCTTTGGGCCGATTCTGTTGAAAAAGTAGACCTCCTGCCTGGCCTGCTGCAAAATCAGGTCATCGGCCAGCGGGAGGATTCGCAGCATGATGGGACAATTGTCGAGGGACAAGAGCGACTGTTTTACTCGTTCAATATTGAAGATCACATCCCGGCCAATCACCTCCTGCGCAACATTGATCGATGCCTCGATCTAAGCGATCTGCGCCATTATCTCTCCGATTTTTATAGCCCAATCGGGCGTCCATCGATTGATCCCGAACTGATGATTCGCCTGTTGGTCGTGGGCTACTGCTACGGCATTCGTTCCGAACGTCGGTTGTGCGAAGAGGCTCATTTGAACCTGGCGTATCGCTGGTTCTGCCGTTTGAGTCTTGAAGACGAAGTCCCCAATCACTCTACATTTACCAAGAATCGCCACGGTCGTTTTCGTGACAGCTCGCTGTTTCGCTGGCTGTTCCACGAGGTGCTGCGTCGCTGCATGGACGCAGGTCTGGTCAAGGCGAAGGTTTTGCTGTGGACGCCAGCGTTATCAAGGCTGATGCCAGTCGGCAACGCGGCGTACCTGGCAATGAAGAGATCAATTGGAGCGATCCGTCGCTAAGTACTCGCGCCGTGCGAGAGTACCTTGAAGCGCTGGGTGAAGAAGCTTTGGCCGAAGCACTGCCCAAGCGCCTGTCGCTGACCGATCCACTTGCACGTTGGACCGCTGCGCCAGGAGGTCCAGCGTTTTTCGCTTACTCGACGAACTATCTGATTGATGTCGAGCATGGCGTGATCATGGACGTGGAGCCGACGCCAGCGCATCGAACTGCCGAGGTCGAGAGCACCAAGATCATGATTGAGCGGGTCGAAGAACAGTTCGACATCAAGCCGGATCGGCTCATCGGCGATACCGCTTATGGAACCGCCCCGATGCTGGCCTGGATGGTCGACGAAAAA
>NZ_LGSI01000003.1 GCF_001698815.1 Pseudomonas syringae
GGGCTGCGCGGCGCGGTCGCTGTATTCTTCCAGCACCTGCGGCTGTTTGCCTTCATGGACGATGGCGGTCAGCAGCCACTGGGCATTCCAGTCGTCGCGGGGATGTTCGGCGAGGGTCAGCAGATGGCCGCTGAGCAGCGCAGGTTGGTTGCTTTTACCGCTGGCCAGTTGATAGTCGCTGCGATGCCGTTCCAGCACGGTTTGCGCCTGGCGGTCACCGATCTGGCGGTCATTGAAGGGTGCCGGATAGCGGTAATCCTCCAGGTCCACGCGCCCGTCCGTCAGCTTCGCGCTGGCCAGCATGTCGAGCGCGGGTTGTTCGAAATCATAGGTCTGGCGGCTGACTTTGCCGGTGCGGGTGGCGAGGCGCACGCTGAAGGCATTGATCACCGGCGCTTGGGCCACCAGCCCGTTGCCTTGCAGGTAGGCCGTAGGTTTTTTCAGGTTGGGCAGTGCGACAGGGTCGTCGGCGAAGATCAGCAGATGACGATCGCGGCTGTGCTCAAAGTGGAAGGACAGGCCCTCTTCTTCACACAGGCGGCGAACGAAATGCAGATCGGTTTCGTGGTACTGGGTGCAGTAGTCGCGCGGCGGGCAGGTCTTGCTGCTCAGACGGAACGCGAACTCATCGGCGAGAATGCCGTGGTCCTTGAGCACCAGGGCGATGATCTCCGGCACGCTGTGGTTCTGGAAGATCCGGTGATTGTGCCGATGTTCCAGGCGCAGCAGATTCGGCACCAGCCGGATGAAATAGTGGGTGAAACGCTTGCCGGAATCGCCCTGGGCGATTTCGCCGATCTGCCCGTGCAGCCCGTTGCCCAGAGCGTCAAAAGCCAGAAAAGCCTGCCGATGCAGCACGTCTTCAAGCGCTAGATTGGCCCGCTCGCTGACCAGTTCGATGCGCACGCTGAAAGGCCGGCTGACGGCCTCTTTGGCAGTGAAACTCAGGACGCGAAGCCGATGCTCAACCCCCGCGATATCCAGCGTGAAAGTGGCTTGATTGGCGGGGGTGGGCATGGGCAAGTCCTTGGCCTGGGGAAAGGCAAAACTTTGCGCGTCGACACTGAAACTGTAAGTCAGCATCGGGCACAGGAGTTGTGGGACGTTTCTGATGCAGAAAACACCGCCACCCCCGCCCGCAATAACTATCTACACCCCAACCCTCGTCTGCTTCTGATTGATTGAGCCAATCCACAACGGCCTGACGGCCCTCAATCAAACGTCGGCGCGCTTTCAAGGTGCCTATCGAGAAGCAGAAATCAGATGCAGACACTGACCCCGGTTCCTCAATTTCCCGCAATCACTTTGCCCATGGCCACGGCCGCTTTGAAAAGGCTTGACGAGCTGAGCGCCCGCCTGGACCACGAGCTCAAGGCATTGCCTGCACCTGATGAGGTGTTGCTGAATGCCCTGGCCGCGCCGAACTCCGCGCAACGCGCATCGGAGGTTTCCCGTCTGCTGCAACGAATCAATGACTATTGGGATGCGTCCAGCCAAACGGGTGAGCGTCGCTACGAACAGTTTGTCGCCGGGCTGAAGCGGGCCTTGCGTGACGAGGTGAGCGTCAAGATTCACGAGCGTGACCTATATCCGGATTACGCCGCGTGTCTTCCCGCCTCGCCTGGCCGAGGGGAAAACTCGGTTGCCTCGCCAACGACAGCCTATTCCCTGCACCTGCAGTTGCACGATGACGAGTTGTTGGAAATTGCTGGTGCGCTGGTTTTTTCCCAAGTGCAGGGACGAACGTTGCTGATGCTACCGGGTGTCGGGGTAACCGGCTTTGCGAGCCAGGCCGAGATGCGTGAAACACTGGCCCAATGGCTCAACGCCCCGCAACTCAAGGACGCGCTTCTTGGCTGTCTCGGCCAACGCGATCAGGACCGGCTGGCGGAAATCCACAAGGATCCCGACCTAGAGGCCGAGCCATTCATCGCTGCCGATCTCCAGTTACAGCCGCTCACCGAAGAACCTTTTTCCTACGCCCTCGACAGCCTGCTGAACAAACAGCGCGACGATGTGCTCTACGCGTGTGCCAAAGAAGACGTCGATACCGCGCAAGAAAGTCAGGCGCTTATCCAGAACGCCATGGGTATGCGCGGCCTGTTCGGGCCGACCGCGATGCTCGAACTGCGCGAGCTGGCCTACCTGGAAAGCCGCTACCGCCGCAGCTTGCCGGACTGGATGAAGAACGCGAGCAAAGATGATCTGCACACTTACGCCGAACACTTGCGCCATTACGATGAAGCCCGCAGCGCGGCGCTCAGCGCGCTTGGCGCGGCGGCCTCGCCGGAGCGGTTTGCCGAGGTGAGCCTGCGTACCCGAATGGCGGATGAGCTCGGCTTTGAGCTGGACCCCGGCGCCATCACGGTCAGCACGCGGCGCACGCTGCCCGTGACGGGCGAGCCGTACACCGTAACCCGCACGCTGCTGGACCTGGCCTTGTACGGTCTGCATCCGGGCGATCGCCTGGCGGGATCGCCCTTCCTCAATCGCACCACGCTCAGTCTTGGGGGCGCGCCGCTGGTTGCAGATTATTCAGCCTTGAGCCCTGCATGGATTGCCCGGCTGGTCGACGAACTCGATGTGCGAATGGTCTTCGGCGCATTCCAGCAAAGCAGCTATCAGAAAGAGAGCCACCGCCAGTTGATGGATGTGCTGACCCTCGCGCAGATTACGACGCTGGCGTATGCGGCAAAAATGCAGGGTCATATCCTGCCTGGGGACTTTGCGCTGTTCGAGATCGTTGCCGACCGGGCACGGGCCGCAGCCGATCCAACACTGCGCGTCCAGCAGATCAGGCTGAACAATCGCGACCTGATGAGCAAGCTGTTGATCCTGCGCAAGGAAGATGAGCGCGGGAAGCTGGTTCGCCTGGTAATGATCGCAGCGGATGCACCGCGCGCTCGGCGTCTTATCGCCTTCAATAATGAAACGCAATTGCTGAATGAGCTGGTCGGCTGGATGGCCTCAGACGAACTCTGCGACTACCTGATCAAGCAAGTCGAGCTGCCCGCGCGCCCGCAACTGCGACAGCAATTGGCGGAGCTCAGGCTGAGACCCTCTTTACCGGCCAACTTCCTCCAATTGATCGACCTGCCGGATTACGCCGCTGGCTTGCGCATCCTTACCGAAGAGCAGGTGCGCGTGGCGCTTTCCGAACAGGCCAGCCACACGCCGCAATGGTTTAGGCAGGCCAGCGCCGCACAACGCCAGGAGCTGGTAGAGCTGGAAGATGCCGCCGCTGGTGCGCTGAACAATTACGAGGCCAAACCTCACACCCGCGTCCAGCCGTTCAAGGACTACGTGCATGAACGAGCCAGCCAGAAAATCAGCCAATTGTTGAGCGTGCCGGTTGGCACCGTAGATCCCGACCTCATCGTGATCACCAGCGAGCGGGAAACCATCACTTACACCGACATGCTGCTTAACGGCTACGACGACAGCATCGATTTCACTCACAGCAGCGCCGACACCCAGGCTGAATTCAGCGGCCCGGACAGCGTGGACCTGAGTGCATTGTCACCGGCCAGAGTCGCGGGTTCGGTGCGCGGCAAGTGGCTGGGCGACGACTACATCGCCCTGATCAACCGCACGTTGCTCAACACTGAAGGCGAAGGCTATGAGTACCGCCGCAAGACCAGCGTACTGATGACCCAGTTGCAGATGAAAGCGGCGGCGCTGCGCAGCTACCTGAAAGGGCATATCAACGAGCAACAATACACATGGCTGCGAGCGTCGGTGGATCGGGCGCATCTGGACGACCTGACAACGCGGGAGCAATACCCGCTCTATCCTTTGCAGGTCCATGTCGACAAACCTTTCATCGCTTCCGGCCTTTCCGGCGTGGATCAACTGGTCGTTCCCAGCACGCAACTGACCCATGTGGAGACAGTGCAGGGCTGCCTGATGATCCTGCCGACGACCGTCAGGCAGCCCGCGCTGCTGTACACGCCGCAAGCGCCCGACGGTATCGAGTTCCGCCTGTTCGCCGACTTCACTGACTCGCTCAACGCGGAGGGCATGATCGATTATTACAAGGATCGCTGCCGCATCAACGCGCGGCGCAATCTGTCGTTTTTCCTCCACGACATGCGCCAGGGCAACGCCAACAAGCCGCCCGCCATACCGAGGGAATCCATCGCAGACTTCGCCGACGTCTGCTTCAACCGGCCAGTCCTGCGCCGGCTGCGCGACGTGGCAGAGACCACGACCGGGCGCAACGAGATGATCGCCCGGCTGGTCTGGAATACCGTCGAAGTGATTGCCACGGTGGTCACCCTGCCGTTCCCGCCAGCCAGCTTTGCCGTCGGCGCATTGCTCGCCGTACACGATACCGTGCGCGCCTTTCAGGCGTTGAGGGAAGGCGACAGCGAGGCCGCCTGCGTTTACATTCTGGCCTCGATGCTCAACAGTCTCGGCGCCGCAGGCGATGCAAGCGTCGGCTTGAAGGGTTTTGGCGGGGTGTTGCGACGAATCAACCACCAGACCGGTCGACAATCGGTGCTCAAGCCCATTGCGCGCACGGGCGACCTGCCAAAATATTCCGATCTGTTCCCGGTGCGCGTGGACAACGAGCCACTCTGGATTGGCCGCGCCAACGCCAACGGCCACGCGCCCGTCTACCAAGGCGCGGATTTGTCCGGCGAGCCGCAAGTGACCGGGCAATTCGTCAGCCAAAGAGCGGACGGAACCTGGCAGCCTCTGGCGCACCGTATCGAATCCACGACAACAGACCTGCCCAACGGCATCAAGCCCGAACTGGTGGTCGACGTTTCGCTGCGCGATGTGCAGCCGGTTGCCAGCGGTCATGCTACCGGCGTGAGCCAGGTAAACGGCCAGCACTACATTGACCTGAACGGCTCCACCTATCAGGTGCAATTCGATGCCCGGATGAGAGTCTGGAACATCATCGATCCGGCCAACCCCTTTGCGTTCTTCGGCAAACATCCGGTGACGCTTGACCCGCACGGCAAGTGGCAACTGGTCGAACGCACACACCTGCGCGGTGGCGGTGTTGATGGTCTGGCAGGCTTCACGCTCCTGGAAGAGGAAACAGCTGTTTTGCCTGCAATGGGCGACTACGAGCTGCCTGAACACATGCGCATCCACCTGCAAAACATCGTCAGCGACAAGATGATCGACCCTACCGGAATGGGCTTTGAGGGCTACTTCATCCACCAATTCGCCGAGATGCGCAGCACCTGGCACAGGTTGCGTCAGAACCTCTATCGCGACGCCAACGCTTTTTTCGAGCAGCCGATACTCCCGCCACGCCACGCATTGCCAACCCTGGATGCTTCGACCAGCCTGGAGACCTTGTTGCAAAACGTCTACGCAAAGACCCATGGCCTGGTATTAGGCGAAGCGCCGAAGTCGGTGGCCAGCAAGCGCCTGCTCATCCTAAATATGCCGCTGCTGGCCGAGCAGCGGGTCGAGGTGCTGTACATCGAGCACCTGTTCACCGATCAACACATGGAAAAACTGGCCAAATATCGCAAACTCACACAGCACTCCCGTGCGGGTTCTCACAACATCAAACATCACCTGCGCTATCTCAACGATGGCGAATTGGTTACCGACGTCGCCGAATACGATTACTACCATCTGGTCAAAGCCGCCCATCGCTACAACATCGAGGTTCGCCCGTTCAGCTCGTCCGTCAGCTATCCCTATGCCGTGCATCCCATGGCTTCGGCAGTCGACGACCCCGCCGCCGCTCAGAAGATGAGTAATTTCTTCGGGCATAAGCTCATCAGCGGCGACATCGCGTCTCAGCCGTCGCGCCGCTGGGTTGCGTTGCTCGACCAAAAACTTGCCATCACCCACCAAGGTCTGCCCGGCATCGCTGAGCTGCAAGGCGCTATCAGCATACGGATTGAAGATGTGCCGCTCGGAAGCTCGACGCGAATCACATCCGATGTCGCCGGCTACATTCCCGGCGACCCGGTTGCCAAGGCCGACTTCCGAATGCAGGTTGCCAACCCGGTCATTATCGAACCGGCGCCGGCGCAAGTGTTCTCGGCCAGCCATACCCAGAGCATGGATGACAATCTCTACCTGTATCTCACCGGCGAAGCCCCGGTGGAGCTGCATATGGACCCCACCACCTGGAAAACCTCGACGACCCGCAAACCGGGCAGCGACCGCTACGCCGGCGAGCACGGTTTTCGCTGGGACGCGGCCAGCGGCTGGCAGCGGGTTGAACCGCAAGTCTGGAATCGCGAGCGATCACCCACCGCCATCGCTCAGTCGCTCA
The DNA here is from genome assembly GCF_001698815.1 of Pseudomonas syringae. Taxonomy (GTDB): domain Bacteria; phylum Pseudomonadota; class Gammaproteobacteria; order Pseudomonadales; family Pseudomonadaceae; genus Aquipseudomonas; species Aquipseudomonas syringae_A. The sequence continues at coordinate 6,257 of NZ_LGSI01000003.1, forward strand.
GTGATCCTGTCTACGAAGTGCCCGTGGCGCAGCGCCGCAACGTGCACCGGCTGGCGACTTTCGAGCGCCGCGGACTGGATGCGCAATATTTCCTCGGCGATCCGGAACAGCGGGCGCTACAGGAAGAGTTCTTCAGGCTGCGCAGCACGCTGCAAAAAGATGCACGCACTATCGTTTCCGCAGATCTGCCGCCACGACCCGACTTACCTGTGATAGCAGCTGACACCAGCGTGGCAGACTTTCTGACCCGCCTCTACGCAACTGCCGACAGCGTGGTGGTGGGCGAGGCGCACGCCTCGATTGCCAGCAAGAAACTGATCCTCGACAACCTGCCGCTGCTGGCGCGGCAAAACGTCAGAACGCTGTACATGGAGCATCTGCTCACCGATCTGCACCAGGCCGATCTGGATCGTTTTTTCGAGACCGGCGAGATCACCAAAACGCTGCTGCACGATCTGAAGCAGCTGGACGCAGGCCATAAAACCGACCTGCGCAAGATCTACACCTTCGAAAACCTGGTGATCAAGGCCCGTGAGAACGGTATCGAGGTGCGTGCCCTGGACTGCGCCGCGAGCTACCACGTCAAAGGTATCGACAACGAAACCCTTACCACGCGTCATCAAATGTTCAGCTACTTCGCGTCCCGCACGATTCGCAAGCATCAGGAAGTCATGGGCGCACATAAGTGGATCGCTCTGGTGGGCAACACTCATTCCAATACGTTCGAGAAGATAGTCCCCGGCCTTGCTGAACTGGAGGGCGGGATCGGACTACGGGTGACCGACGTCAGGCCTGGGGTGGCCAGACCGCCAGTCTTTGATCCGGGGGCTGCGGTGAGTGATCAGCTCAGCAACCGATCGAGTTTTCTCAAGAGCGATTACCGGGTGGAACTGGACACCGCGCTCATGTCGGGCAAACTGCAGCCGCCGAGGCCTCTGCCCATCGAACAGCGCCTGCCGCGACCCGGCATGTTCGCCATCGAGACCCGCGCAGACGGGCAAATGACGATCATCCACCGCTCCAGAGACAGCTCGATCCTGCACACCCCGGTGGAGATCAACGCTGAAGGCAAGATCTACGTGGAGCGCCCGACCTGGCGCGCCGTGCACGCCCAGCCCTTCGACGACATGGACGCGCTGGTCGCTGCGCTGGAGGAAATGAACCTGACGCGCATGGCTTGATGGAAGTCTGCGGTATTTAAGTGAGACCGGATTCACCCGGGAAGGGGCCGAGTTGCACGCTGGATATTGACCTGACGCGACTCCGCATCAGGGCTGACACCTTCGCGAATGAATTCGCTCCCACAATCTGGACTGCATTCCAACTGTAGGAGCACCGGATGGCGTGTTAAACCCGTTGGAGCGAGGTTTGCTGTAGGACCGGCTTTAGCCGGGAGGGCAGTTGACGCTCTCGCGACTAAAGTCGCTCCTACGGTCGCTCCTACGGCCGATTCGCGGGCAAGTCGGAACGACACCCGCTCGCTCCAACGGGGCCAGCGTCCAATTCGCGAAAAAGGGTTATGCGTTCTTCGGCAAGCGCTGCTCCAGCAACTGGTGCAGCGCGCTTTGCGCTGGCCAGTTGCGCATGAAGCGCGCGCGGTCGCGGGCGAATGCGGTGGCGAACGATGCTGCCGAGCTGTACTGGCACATGGCGTCCAGGTCGATCAACGCCCAGCGATCCTGATCCCAGAACACGTTATGCCCTTTCAAATCACCATGACTGATGCGCTCGCCAACCAGTTGCGCGAACAGGTTATCCAGCGCCACCAGCTCCGCTTCCGGCGCTGCACCTGAGTCAACATAAGGCGCAAATCGTTCGATGATGTCCGGCCCCGGCAGAAACTCGGTAACCAGATAAGCCTTGCACCGCAAACCAAGAAAACGCTGTTCCTGCACCGCCAGCGGTTTGGGCGTAGCAATACCGAGGAACATCAGCCGATTGCCTTCGCGCCAGGAATGCCATGCACGGCTCGGCCGCCAGAAGCGTTTCAGCCAGTGGGCAAAATCCTTGATGTTGTAGCGTTTGATGACCAGTGCGCGACCATTGACCTCGACTTTGCCGACGCTCGCCGCGCCGCCAGTCTTGTACAGATGGCCTTGCTCCAGCAGCGCATCGGCTTCGGCTAAAACGGGCAATATTGCCACTTCTTCTTCGCGGCGAATCGCGCGCAGTTCGGAAGCGCCGTCTACCACGCTGAACAGGCTGCAATCACGTCCCGTCTTGTCGAGAAAGTCTTTCAAACGCCAGCTGCGCACCTTGTCGATCTGCTTCTGCAAGGCTTCCATGGGCAAGCCATGCTCACCGTTGCTGAGCAAATAATGCACCGACAATTCTTCGATGAATGGCTCAAAAGCCTTGGGCAGCTGGGCGAAAAATACGCCAAGGTTTTCCAGCACCTTTTGCCGGGACAACGGCTTGCCGGCTTCTTCGGCGCGAATCCCCGCGCCGTCGATCAAGTACAACGTGCCGTCGTGGCGCAGCAGGTTGTCCAGATGCAGGTCTTCCTGCCACAGCCCCTTGGCATGTAACTGCGCGATGGCGGTCAGTGCTTCGGCCAATACGGTTTGCTGGTCATCGCTCAGTGGCGGCTGATTTTCCACTTCGGCCCAGGCATCGCCCAGGCTTTGCGCATGTTCCAGCAACTCGAACAACAGCCAGCCACCCTCGCCTTCCTGCAGACCGTCGGCCAACAGCAGCGGCGTCGTCAGACCTTGTTGCGCCAGTAGCCGGACACCGGCCAGTTCACGTTGAAAATGCCGTGCGGCCTTGGGTCCCACCAGTAATTTGGCCAACACCGGACGCCCGCGCCACACGCCAGCGCCGACGTAACGCTGCCCCGGCAAGACGCGCAACAAGCTCAACAGTTGCAGCTCGGCCGGGCCTGCAGCGTCGGCCAGTTCCAGATTCATCGGCATTGCAGGCGTACGACCTGCCGCCTTGAGTTCAGACAAACGCATCAGCGGGTCTCTTTCTGGTCATTGCGGTGTAGACCGCGCTTGTGACTGCCGCGCTTGCCCAGGCGAACACACCATTGCTCCACGACCGGGCTGTCGATGCCCGATTGCAGATACGCCGCCAGCAGCTCGCGAACATGGGATTCGCTCCACATCGGCGCGCGACGCAACAACGGCTCCAGATCCTTGACTCGATCCCGCTTGCCGAACAGCAGCGGCCGGGTTTTCTCCAGGTCAATCAGCTGCGCCAGGTAAGCATCGGCCTTGGCCTTGAGGAAAATATGCTTGGGATAAAAACAGCCATGCACCTGCCCCGCGCTGTGGACCGTGCGCGCCAACTGGCCGCAGGCTTGCAGGATCGCCGATTGCTGGCGCGTGGTCAGTTCCGGCCATTGCTGCAGCAAGGTATCCAGGTCGGTCCAGCTGTCCAGCGCACGGGTCAAGAGAATCGCCCGACGCTCAGGGCCGATTTTGGCCTCGCCGTAAAACACCGCATGCAGTGCCGGAATACCGAGCTTTTCGTAGCGGCTGATATTGCGGAATTCCCGGGAGAACGAAGGCTCGCCAAACGGGTGATGCCAGGTGTGCATCAGGTAATTGCTCTGCCGCTTCAGATAGAAGCCTAAGCCTTCCAGCTCCAGACGAAACACACTGCTCCAGCCGCCACGGCCGGTATTGGGCTCATCGACGGCATCCAGCTGGACTTCCCACAGCGACTGAAAATCAGCCAGCCCGTGACGTTCCAGCAAGGGCCGGTCGCTTTGTGCAATGAAATCGGTCATTCGCGTCCCTCAAAAAAGCTGACGATATGGCGGATACGTTTCTTGTCGGAAGCGTTGAGCCGCGCCCGCTGCCGATACTGCAGATAGAAGCGCAGGCGTTGGGTGGCGGACAGATGATATTTCGCCACTTTATCCAGGCACGCCAGATCCTTGGTGATCCGGTAGCGCAGCATGAAACTCCACCAGAAAGCGCCGTTGGGGCAGTCGATCAGAAACAGTTTGGCCTGATCGTCCACCAGCAAATTGCGCCATTTCAAATCGTTATGGGTGAAGTGCTCGTCGTGCATGGCGCGGGTGTAGCGCGCCAACTGGCGGCTGATGCGATCGACCCACTGTCGATCCGCCAGCAGTGGATCGTTGCGCAGCGCCAGCGCTGACAAGTCTTCGGTGTTGGGCAGTTCGCGGGTGATCAACGCGCCACGGTCATAAGAAGTGCCTTTGCGCTCCAGGCCCCAAGCGATGACGTCCGCCGTGGGAATACCCCATTTGGCGAAGCGCTTGAGGTTTTGCCATTCGGACTTGACCCGAGGTCGGCCCAGATAGCGACGCAAGCCTTTGCCCGCGCCAACGTAACGTTTGACGTAATAATTCACGCCATCACGCTGCACGCGGATCACTTCGGACAATGGGTCGCGAGTCAGGCGCTCGCCTTGCAAGGCGAACACCGCATCCAGGCTGCCAAAGTCCTCGGCGAGAAAGGCGTAAGCGGGTTCCAGATTCCAACCCGCCATCAGAGCGCATCTCCGTAACGCACTTTGCGCTGATACAGCTTGTCGGCTTTCATCTCCAGCCAGCTCAGCAGCTTGGCTTCTTCGGCGAGGATCTGGCGCAGCGGCTGCTGGAAATAGCCTTTGAGGAAGCGCAGTTTGTCGCGTCGGGTCAGGCCAATGTCCAACGCCGAGAAATACAGGGCGGCCAGATCCTTGTTGCGCCAGCGCGGGGTAATCACCCGGCGTGTCTGGGCGCGATGCAGGTCGATCACCGACAGGCGGAAATCGTCAGCCGTCACCGGCGTGTCGGTGTGCAACAGGAAGTGGCAGATATAACAGTCGCGATGGTTGACCCCGGCGCGGTGCATCATGCCGACCATGCGCGCCACTTCGGCGATGAACGCCCGCTTCAGGCGCGGCTCCGGCGGCTCGTTACGCCAATTGATGCTGACGTCTTCCAGGCTTTCGGTGGGCGCCAGTTCTTCGGTGACGATGAACGAATGCTGCGCCGCCGGATTGCTGCCCCGCTCGCCGTAAGCCACGGCGGTCATGGTCGGCACGCCGACTTCTTTCAGGCGCGCAATCGCCTCCCATTCCTTGCCCGCGCCCAGCACTGGCAATTTGGCGGTAATGAGATTCTTGGCGACTTCGCCCCAGCCGATGCCGCGATGGATCTTGACGAAATACCCGCGCCCCTCGACTTCCGTGCGCAAGGTGCGCCGACCTTCGAGTTCGCGATACACCTGACCGTCCAGACGCTCGACTTCGGCGAACGCATCGCGTCCGGCCCAAAGCGTCTTGAACGGTTCAGCAAGGAACAACTTCATGGGTAGTGCTCCGCCAGAATCACATCGGCCGCGTGCTGCGGCATGCTGTACAGGTCTGCTGAATCTGCGAAAGCCAGACCGTTCTTGCTCCACGCTGCACGCGCGGCGTCGTCGGCAAGCATTGTCTTCAGGTACTGATTGAGCTGAGCCTGATCGAACGGCTCGTCCAGCACCAGCCCGCTGTCGGCCTCGGCAATGTAGTGGGCGTAACCGCACACCGCGCTGACCAGAACCGGCAAGCCGGCAACCAGCGCTTCAAGCAGAACTGTGCCGGTGTTTTCGTTGTACGCCGGGTGAATCAAAATATCGGCGCCCATCAGGAAACGCGGGATATCGCTGCGGCCTTTCATGAAGGTCACGTGATCGCCCAAACCCAGCGTGGCGCTTTGCAGTTGGAATACTTTGGGGTCGTCCTGGCCGATTACAAACAGCCGCGTGCGTTTTTTCAGCTCGGCGGGCAATGCGGCCAGCGCCTTGAGGCTGCGATCAACGCCCTTGGTCTTGAACCCGGAGCCGATCTGCACCAGCAGCAGCTCGTCGTCGGCCAGGCCGAACTCCTTGCGGAAATCAGCACGAATCTGCGGCGCTTCAGGCGGCGCGCGACGATCCTGAGCAATGCCCGGCGGCAACAAGTGGAAGCGCGACAACGGCGTGTCGTAATACTTGATGAAGAGCGGCTGCTGCACTTCGGAGATCATCAGCACCTGGGTCTTCGCGTCTTTGGCGAACACCGCGCGCTCGTATTCGGCGAAGTGGCGATAGCGGCCCCATTGGCGATACAGCGAGTGACGCAGGTTTTGCGCCTTGTCTTCGAAACAACCGTCGGCGGCGTAATACACGTCCAGGCCCGGCATCTTGTTGAAGCCGATCAGGCGATCCACCGGGCGTTTGGCCAGATCCGCAGCCATCCATGCGCTGAGCTTTTCATTGCGGCGATGGTTGAAGAACGCCTTGACCGGCGCGACCAGCACTTCGAAACCCGGCGGCACTTCGCCTTCCCAGATCAGGGTGTAGACGCGAATCTGATGCCCACGCTGCTGACACTCCAGAGCGATACGCATGAAGTCACGTTGCAGCCCGCCGAACGGGAAGTATTTGTAGAGTACGAAAGCCAGTTGCATCAGATGGGTTCCTTTGCCAGCAACAGCGCGCCCAATTGGCTCGCTACTCGCTCGGGATTCAAGCGAGTGAAGCACACTGGCCACTCGCGTTTCAGATCCAACTGACGGCGGTCTTCATCCGTCGGTTGATAGGTGCATTTCTTTTGCAGGCAAGGCGCGCAGGCCGGGTAATCAGCGGCCAGATGCACTTGCGACTTGCCGTAGGCGCCGGTCAGACCGGGATTGGTCGGGCCGAACAGCGACAAGGTCGGCACATCCAGTGCAGCGGCCAGATGCCCGATGCCGGTATCGACTGCGACGCAAGCCTGAGCACTGGCCAGCACTTTGGCGACGCCCGCCAGATTCAATTTGGGCAGGACCACCGCGTGCTCCAGTCCTTGAGCGATACGTTCGGCCCGGGCTTTTTCCTCTGGATTGCCCCACGGCAGCCGCACTTGCAGGCCGCGCTCGAGCATGCGCTCGGCCAGTTGCCGCCAGTACAGCTCCGGCCAGTGTTTGGTGGCCCAGGTCGTGCCGTGCAGGAACAGCACGAACGGTGCCTGATTCGAATCCGCGTCCAGCAATCGCTCGCGATCCAGACCGTAATCGCCCAAACCGGCAGGAACTTGATAGCCAAGCGCCTGAGCGAACAACTGCCGCAAGCGTTCTACCGCGTGCTGGCCGCGCGCCACCGGATAGGCCCGGTCATAAAAGCGGCTGCTCAGCGGCTCGCGTGCGGAATTTTTGTCCAGCCCGACCACTGGCGCGTTCACATAACGGGTCAGCCAGGCGCTTTTCAGCAGGCCTTGGGCGTCGATCACCAAGTCATAACGGGTGTCGCGCAAACGCTGCTTGAAGCGGCGCCATTCGCCGCTCTTGAACGTCTGCCAAAGGTTCTTGCGCCAGCGCCGAATCGCCACCGGGATGACCTCGCCCACCGCCGGATGCCAGGTCGGAATTTCCGCGAAACCTTCCTCGACCACCCAGTCGAACTGAATGCCGGGCAAGGCCCGCGCCGCGTCGGTAATTGCCGGCAGGCAGTGAATCACATCCCCAAGGGACGAAGTTTTGATCAGCAAGACCCGCAAATCAGACAACCTCCACCGGCGTGCCGCCCATGTGCGAGAGTGCAGTGATCACCGACTCAGGCTCAAGCAGACGCAGGCAATTGTAGTGACCGAAACGACAGGTGCGGTCAAAACACGGGCTGCATTCGATGCCCAGACGCACGATTTCCACTTCATCGGCGAGCGGCGGCGTGAAAGCTGGCGATGTGGAACCGTAGACCGCGACCAGCGGACGGTTCAACGCCGCAGCCACATGCATCAGGCCGGAATCGTTGGACACCACGGCATCGGCGCAGGACAGCAAATCGATGGCTTCGGCCAGGGAAGTATCGCCGCTCAGGTTGACGGCTTCTTCACGCAGGCCGGGGATCAGGCGTTCGATGATGCTTTCGCCCACCGGATGGTCTTTTTTCGAACCGAACAGCCAGACCTGCCAGCCTTCACGAATCTTGGCTTCCGCGACTTGCGCGTAATGCTCGGCGGGCCAGCGCTTGGACTCGCCAAACTCGGCGCCTGGGCACAGGGCCAACACTGGACGATCCAGAGTGAGGCCGAACTTGCTCAAGGCGGAGTCGCGGGTGGCGATGTCGATACGCAGGCTCGGCCTCGGATACGCCAGCGGCAGCTCGGCGCCCGGCTCGTAAGCCAGGGCCATGAAGCGCTCGATCATCAACGGGTAGCGTTCTTTGTCGAGGGTGCGCACGTCGTTGAGCAGCACGTAGCGGAACTCGCCACGCCAGCCGGTACGTTTCGGGATGCCGGCAAAAAACGGCACCAGTGCCGACTTGAGCGAGTTGGGCAGCAGGATTGCCTGATCGTATTGCCCCTTCAGGGACCGACCGATTCTGCGCCGCGTGCCCAGTTCCAGCGCACCGTGGCCCAGCGGAAAGCTCAGCGCCGCGCGCACTTCTGGCATGCGCTCAAGAATCGGCCGACTCCACTCAGGCGCCAACACGTCGATTTCGCATTCGGGATAACGCTGTTTCAGGCACTGGAACAGCGTTTGCGCCATCACCATGTCACCGACCCAGCTAGGCCCAACGATCAGAATTCTCATGCTTCTTCCAAAACGACCAGGGAGGCCGGTCAGACTGCGTGACATTCCCACACAACCTGACGCCTCCCTGTCTTAGCTTTATATAGTTGGAGCGAGGCTTGCTGTAGGACCGGCTTTAGCCGGGAGGGCAATTGACGCCTTCGCGACTAAAGTCGCTCCTACGGTCGCCCCTACGGTCGATTCGCGGGCAAGCCTCGCTCCAACAGATTCTGGCTTAACCCAATCCCAACTCACCCCAGATCCGCATCACTTCACGCCGTTCAGGCTCGAACTGATCACCCCGGACCACGCCGGCTTCATTCTGCAACGCCTGGCGGTGAGCGGCCGAGCGGTAGACTTTATACGCCTCACGCAACAGGTTGGCATCGGTGGCGGGCAGCAGCCCGGCCTCTTCAAGCCCTTCCAGAATCCTGATGTTATCGGTGTAACGCAGCAGCGCCGGATGTTCCCGGGACCACGCCAAGGCCGCGTATTGCACCATAAATTCGATATCGACGATACCACCGGCGTCCTGCTTGAGGTCAAACGGCACTGTCGCCGAAAAGGCATTGGCGCCGGTTCCAGCTGTGCTGATCCGCGTGCCAAGAGTGCCGCGCATCTTGGCGCGCATCTCGCTGACCTCCTGGCGCAGCTTGGGCAAGTCGCGCTCGCGGCCGAGCACCGAGGCGCGGACATTTTCGAAGGCTTGCCCGACTTCACGGCTGCCGACCAACACCCGCGCGCGCACCAGGGCCTGATGTTCCCAGGTCCAGGCTTCATTTTCCTGATAGCGGGCAAACGCGCCCAGCGAACTGACCAGAAGGCCCGAAGCGCCGGACGGTCGCAGGCGCATGTCGACCTCGTAAAGCTGGCCCGAGTTGGTCTGGGTGGTCAGCAAATGAATGATCCGCTGGCCCAGACGCGTAAAGAACTGCGCGCTGTCGATGGGTTTCGCGCCATCGGTTTCGGCCTGTGGATCACCGTCGTGAATGAACACCAGATCCAGGTCCGAGCCATGACCCAGCTCGATTCCACCGACCTTGCCGTAACCGACAATGACAAAGCCGGGATCGCACAGGCTGCCATCCGGACGTGAAGGCGTGCCGTGCCGCGCAACCGTGTGCCGCCAGGCCAGGGCCAGCACTTGTTCAAGAATCGCCTCCGCCAGCCAGGTCAGGTAATCGCTGACTTTCATCAATGGCAAGCTGCCGCTGATTTCCGACGCGGCGACCCGCAAGCGATGCGCCAGCTTGAAATGGCGCAGGGCTTCCATTTGCTGTTCGAGATCATCCTCGGGAATGCGCGTCAGGCGCTCGCGCAACTCGGCCGCCAACTCCGGCGCCAGCGGCGGGCGGAACAACCGGCCTTCATTAAGCAGTTCGTCGAGCAACAGTGGAAAGCGGGCGATTTGCTCGGCAATCCACGGGCTGGCCGCGCACAGTGTCAACAGCCGACGCAGCGCGTCAGGATTTTCCGTGAGCAGCACCAGATAAGCAGAACGCCGCGCAACGGCTTCGACCAATGGCAGCACACGCTCCAGCACCAGATCCGGATTCTCGTGTTCCACCGCCTGGGCCAGCAATCGGGGAATGAACGCATCGAGCCGCTCACGACCCAGGCGCTGCATGGAACGCAACTGCGAGCTGTTGCGCAGGTCGGCCAGATGTTTCAAGGCTTTACCCGCATCGACGAAACCGCCGGCCAATAGCTGACGGCAAGCGGCGTCTTCGTCCTGGGATTCTTCCCACAACGGCAACCATTCCCCGCCGACAGCCACTTCACCTTCATCTTCTTCATCGTCGGGATCGGAATCCGGATCGGCGATCACCTGCCGGAAGTGCCAGGACACCCGACCGCGCCAGTACATAAGCTGCTCATGGAAACTCTGCCAGTCGGCGAAACCGAGCATGAAGGCGATGCGCGCCTGATCCTGCTCACCCTCGGGGAGCATTTGTGTCTGCCGGTCGGCAATCGCCTGAATCGCATGTTCGGTGTAACGCAGGAATTCATAACCCTGGCGCAGCTCGTCGGTCACCGCCGCAGGCAGATAACCTTGTCCTTCGAGGGTTTTCAGGACTTTGAGCAGCGGCCGCTGTTGCAGGCTCAAGTCGCGCCCGCCGTGGATCAGCTGGAAAGCCTGGGCGATGAACTCCACTTCGCGAATGCCGCCCGCGCCGAGCTTGATGTTCTCGGCCATGCCTTTGCGGCGCACTTCCTGCTGGATGAGCTGCTTCATGGTGCGCAGCGCTTCGATGGCGGAAAAATCCAGATAGCGCCGATAGACGAACGGCCGCAGCAGGTCGAGCAATTGCTGGCCCGCGGCCTGATCGCCACCCACCACCCGCGCCTTGATCATGGCGTAGCGCTCCCAGTCGCGGCCCTGGTCCTGGTAATACTGCTCCAGCGCATTGAAGCTGAGCACCAGCGCCCCGGATGAACCGTAAGGCCGCAGGCGCATGTCCACGCGAAACACAAAACCGTCGACGGTGATCGGGTCCAGCGCCTTGATCAAGCGCTGGCCCAGGCGAATGAAGAATTCCTGATTATCCAGCGGCCGTTTCACGCCGACGGTTTCGCCGCCTTCGGGATAAGCGAAAATCAGATCGATGTCCGAAGACAGGTTCAGCTCCACCGCGCCCAGCTTGCCCATACCGAGAATGACCATCTGCTGCACTTCGCCGCTGCGCCGCCCCGTGGGCGTGCCGAATTGCTCGCAATGGCGCGTGTACAACCAGCGACATGCCAGATCAATACTGGCGTCCGCCATCTCGGAAAGGTCGCGACAGGTTTCCACCAGATCGGCCTGTCGGGTCAAATCACGCCAGATAATCCGCACTTGCTGACGCGTGCGTTGGCGACGTAGATTACGCCCCAGCTCATCTTCGCCAGCGGCTTCGGTCAGCGCTGCGGCAATCTGCTCGCGCAGTTCGCCAAGAACAAAGCTACGCTCCAGTTCGCCGGAGTCAGCCAGGTCCAGCAGCATCTGCGGGTCGCGACAGATTTGCTCGGCAACAAAATCACTGGCCGCGCAAACCCGGTCGAACGCTTCGCGACGCGACTCGGGCCAGGCGTCGAAAGACTCGGCACTGCCTTCGGGCAGCGCTGCAATAGATGTACGAAACGACTGCTGTGCTCGAGTGACTAAAGGCAGCAGGATGGCCGGCAAATCGGCCAGCGAAGGTAGGCTCATGGTCTATCCTTGATCGGCGTGCGTGGGGCTGGGTGCCGTGAGGTCAAGATCCACGTCACTTGCAGGACTGTCGAACAAAAGTCATATATTGCTGGAATAGTGATTTTTGTAGCAGCCAGCATCAGTTTTTAGTCCGAAAATATTTGATTACCACCAACGGTAACGATTTATCTCACAACCTGACAGGAGCGTTTTAGACGCTTACCTGTAGTTTTACTACTGCCCTTACAACTCGAAAGGCTGAAATGGTCGACGATTTGTAGTAAAACTACACGCCACCGGAACAATCTCCGGTCATCCAAGAATTTATGTCGTCTGCCCACAAGGCCAGTCGCAAACTCAGGCAACCGATTCTGGAAGCCTTTCCGCCCTGGAGCAAGCCATGCAAGACCTCGATCCCGTCGAAACCCAGGAATGGCTGGACGCCCTGGAATCGGTTCTCGACAAAGAAGGCGAAGACCGTGCTCACTACCTGATGACCCGTATGGGTGAACTCGCTACTCGCAGCGGTTCGCAACTGCCATACGCCATCACCACGCCTTACCGCAACACGATTCCCGTTACCCACGAAGCACGCATGCCTGGCGACCTGTTCATGGAACGCCGCATTCGCTCGCTGGTACGCTGGAACGCGTTGGCCATGGTTGTGAAAACCAACTTGAATGACCCTGACCTGGGCGGTCACATCTCCAGTTTCGCGTCCAGCGCCACGCTATATGACATCGGCTTCAACTACTTCTTCCAGGCTCCGACCGACGAACACGGCGGCGACCTGATCTACTTCCAGGGTCACGCATCGCCAGGCGTTTACGCCCGTGCGTTCATGGAAGGCCGGATCACCGAAGAACAGATGAACAACTTCCGTCAGGAAGTCGATGGCAAAGGCCTGTCGTCTTATCCACACCCGTGGCTGATGAAAGATTTCTGGCAGTTCCCGACCGTTTCCATGGGTCTGGGTCCGATCCAGGCGATTTACCAGGCGCGCTTCATGAAGTACCTGGAACACCGCGGCTACATCCCGGAAGGCAAGCAGAAAGTCTGGTGCTTCCTGGGCGACGGCGAAACCGACGAACCAGAATCCCTGGGCGCGATTTCCCTGGCTGGCCGTGAAAAACTCGACAACCTGATCTTCGTCGTCAACTGCAACCTGCAGCGTCTCGACGGTCCTGTACGTGGCAACGGCAAGATCATCCAGGAACTCGAAGGCGTGTTCCGTGGCGCTCAGTGGAACGTGACCAAAGTGGTCTGGGGCCGTTTCTGGGACCCGCTGCTGGCCAAGGACATCGACGGTATCCTGCAACGTCGTATGGACGAAGTCATCGACGGCGAGTACCAGAACTACAAAGCCAAAGACGGCGCGTTCGTGCGTGAACACTTCTTCAACTCGCCTGAACTCAAGGCGATGGTTGCTGATTTGTCCGACGACGAAATCTGGAAGCTCAACCGTGGTGGTCACGACCCGTACAAAATGTACGCGGCGTACCACGAAGCCGTTAACCACAAGGGTCAACCGACCGTGGTTCTGGCCAAGACCATCAAAGGTTATGGCACCGGCGCCGGCGAAGCGAAAAACACTGCGCACAACACCAAGAAAGTCGATGTGGACAGCCTGAAAAGCTTCCGCGACCGTTTCGACATTCCGGTCAAAGACGACCAGCTCGATAGCCTGCCGTTCTTCAAGCCTGAAGAAGGCAGCGCCGAAGCCCGTTACCTGAGCGAGCGTCGTGCCGCACTGGGCGGTTTCGTGCCACAGCGTCGCGCCAAGAGCTTCAACCTGCCGACTCCGCCACTGGAAACCCTCAAGGCTATCCTCGACGGTTCCGGCGATCGCGAAATTTCCACCACCATGGCCTTCGTGCGGATCCTTTCGCAGCTGGTCAAGGACAAGGAAGTTGGCCCGCGCATCGTGCCGATCATCCCGGACGAAGCCCGTACCTTCGGTATGGAAGGCATGTTCCGCCAACTGGGCATCTACTCTTCCGTCGGCCAGCTCTACGAGCCAGTCGATAAAGAACAAGTGATGTTCTATCGCGAAGACAAGAAAGGCCAGATTCTCGAAGAAGGCATCAACGAAGCAGGCGCCATGTCCTCCTTCATCGCTGCCGGTACTTCGTACAGCAGCCACAACCAGCCAATGATTCCGTTCTACATCTTCTACTCGATGTTCGGTTTCCAGCGTATCGGCGACCTGGCATGGGCCGCTGGCGACAGCCGCACCCGTGGCTTCCTGGTCGGCGGCACCGCCGGCCGGACCACGTTGAACGGCGAAGGTCTGCAGCACGAAGACGGTCACAGCCACATCCTGGCGTCGACCATCCCGAACTGCCGCACCTTCGACCCGACTTACGGCTACGAGCTGGCAGTGATCATCCAGGACGGCATGCGCCGGATGTTCGAAGAACAGCAGGACGTTTTCTACTACCTGACCGTGATGAACGAATCCTACGTCCAGCCAGCCATGCCGGCCGGTGTCGAGGAAGGTATCGTCAAGGGCATGTACCTGCTCGAAGAAGACACCAAGGAAGCGGCGCACCACGTCCAGTTGCTGGGCTCGGGCACCATCCTGCGTGAAGTTCGCGAAGCAGCGAAGATCCTGCGCGAAGAGTTCAACGTCGGCGCTGACGTCTGGAGCGTTACCAGCTTCAACGAACTGCGTCGCGACGGCCTGGCCGTAGAGCGCAGCAACCGTCTGCACCCTGGCCAGAAGCCAACGCTGAGCTATGTGGAAGAATGCCTCAACGGCCGTAAAGGTCCGGTGATCGCTTCGACCGACTACATGAAACTGTTCGCTGACCAGATTCGTCAGTGGGTTCCGACCAAGGAATACAAAGTCCTGGGCACTGACGGTTTCGGCCGCAGCGACAGCCGCAAGAAACTGCGTAACTTCTTCGAAGTCGACCGCCATTTCGTAGTGCTGGCCGCTCTGGAAGCCTTGGCTGACCGTGGCGATATCGAACCTAAGGTTGTGGCTGAAGCCATTGCCAAGTTCGGCATCGATCCTGAGAAACGCAACCCACTGGATTGTTAAGAGTCTGCTTCGAGATCGTATAGCGCGCTGAAAAGGAGCGACAAGGCAGCTGAAGATGCGGAATTTACGAACGGTAAATGAGCATCCGACGCTGTTTTGTCGTAACGGCCCACAGCGCACACGAATGAACAGGTTCTCCGAAGGAGAGACATTGTGAGTGAGCTAATTCGCGTACCCGACATCGGCAACGGTGAAGGTGAAGTTATTGAATTGATGGTCAAGGTCGGCGACCGCATCGAAGCCGACCAGAGCATCCTGACGCTGGAATCGGACAAGGCGAGCATGGAAATCCCTGCTCCCAAGGCTGGCGTCATCAAGGCCATGAAAGTGAAGCTGGGCGATCGTCTGAAAGAAGGCGACGAACTGTTTGAGCTGGAAGTCGAAGGCGAAGCTGCCGCTGCACCCGCCGAAGCTGCTGCTCCTGCTGCGGCTCCTGCTGAAAAGCCGGCCGAAGCCGCTGCTGCTCCGGCACCTGCTGCCGCTCCAGCCGCCGCTGCTGCTGAAACCGTCCAGGACATTCATGTTCCGGACATCGGTTCGTCGGGCAAGGCTAAGATCATCGAACTGATGGTCAAGGTCGGCGACACCATCGCCGCCGATCAATCGCTGATCACCCTGGAATCCGACAAGGCCAGCATGGAGATTCCATCTCCAGCCGCAGGCGTTGTGGAAGCCATCAGCGTCAAGCTGGACGACGAAGTCGGCACCGGCGACCTGATCCTGAAATTGAAAGTCGCGGGCGCCGCTCCGGCAGCCGCACCTGCTCCAGCTGCGGCCGCTCCTGCTGCCCCGGCCAAGACAGAAGCTGCTGCTCCGGCTGCTGCACCTGCGCCAAAAGCTGAGGCTGCGGCTCCTGCTGTACAAGCTCCGGCCAAAGACGGCGCCAAGGTTCACGCTGGTCCAGCGGTTCGTCAGCTGGCTCGCGAGTTCGGCGTCGAGTTGAGCGCAGTCAGCGCTACCGGCCCACACGGTCGTGTGCTCAAGGAAGACGTGCAGGTTTACGTCAAATCCATGATGCAGAAAGCCAAGGAAGCTCCAGCTGGCGGCGCAAGCGGCGGCATGGGCATCCAGCCGATTCCGGAAGTCGACTTCAGCCGTTTCGGTGAAATCGAAGAAGTGCCGATGACCCGCCTGATGCAACTGGGCGCAACCGGCCTGCACCGCAGCTGGCTGAACATCCCGCACGTCACGCAATTCGATCAGGCCGATATCACCGACCTGGAAGCGTTCCGTGTTGCGCAGAAAGCCGTAGCCGAGAAGGCTGGCGTCAAGCTGACCATCCTGCCGCTGCTGCTCAAATCCTGCGCCTTCCTGCTCAAGGAGCTGCCAGACTTCAACGCCTCGCTGGCCCCAAGCGGCAAAGCGATCATCCGCAAGAAGTACGTGAACATCGGCTTCGCCGTGGACACGCCGGAAGGTCTGCTGGTCCCGGTCATCAAGGACGTCGACAAGAAAAGCCTGCTGCAACTCGCTGCCGAAGCCGCTGTACTGGCTGAGAAAGCCCGCAGCAAGAAACTCTCGGCGAACGAAATGCAAGGCGCCTGCTTCACGATTTCCAGCCTCGGTCACATTGGCGGCACCGGCTTCACGCCGATCGTCAATGCGCCTGAAGTGGCAATCCTCGGTGTTTCCAAGGCAACCATACAGCCGGTCTGGGATGGCAAAGCCTTCCAGCCGAAACTGATGTTGCCGCTGTCGCTGTCCTATGATCACCGCGTGATCAACGGCGCTGCAGCTGCACGCTTTACCAAGCGCCTGAGCGATCTGTTGGCCGATATCCGCACGATTCTGTTGTAAGGCAATACCGTAGGACCGGCTTTAGCCGGGAGGGCAATATTCCACGCGACACGTTTGCATGGAATGAACCGACGCCTCCCGGCTGAAGCCGGTCCTACGGAAACGCAACCTGTTTTTTCGAGCTGCCACGCTCGTACCTCAACCCCGCCAATTGGCGGGGCTTTTTTTGCCTGGAGTTTGTAACGTTTCTGATAATAAACTTGGATATTTGTGTCCGAAATAACACAAATACGTTGATTTGGAGCAATCTGACCAGCTGCATTTAAGAAGAGTGTTAATCAGCCGAAACATTTATAGCACTAAGCCATACAGCCGGCTTGTCAGCCCGCGCTGCATGATGCAACCTTGCCATACGCGACAATTCAAAAGGG
The DNA here is from genome assembly GCF_001698815.1 of Pseudomonas syringae. Taxonomy (GTDB): domain Bacteria; phylum Pseudomonadota; class Gammaproteobacteria; order Pseudomonadales; family Pseudomonadaceae; genus Aquipseudomonas; species Aquipseudomonas syringae_A. The sequence continues at coordinate 23,119 of NZ_LGSI01000003.1, forward strand.
CCAGGGTCCGTGCGCGATCAGTATTACGGAAGCGAGTTTCTTCATGAAGAGCCAACCTGATGCTGCCGGTAGATCGGTGGTCGAGGTAGTGACGCAGTTGCCTGTGCCATCGCGGCTCGGCATGCTGCGTTTCGAAAGGCTCAATGAAGCCAATTGGGCGTTGCTGTACCTCGATCCGAACTGCGAAAAACAGCTCGGTCTGGCAGCTATGGATCTGTGCGCCTTGGTGGGATCGCCTTACGCCAGCCTGATGGAGCCTGAAACCCGCTATCAACTGCACGACGCCATTCAACAACAGCTGTCTGACACGCCGCATTACTTGGTGCGTTACACGCTGCACACCTCTCGCGGGCCGTTGGGTCTGATCGAGATTGGCGAAGGCTACAAGCAGCACAACCGCCATTTGTTGCGTGGTTACCTGATGGTACTGGGCGATGTGTCGCTGGACAGTGAAGCTGTTTCGGCACCCGATCTGGAAACCCAGAATTCCCAGCTACAGATTGCCTTGCAACTCAACCAGCACGCCCAACAGGAACAACTCGCGCACCTGGAGCGCGTCCGCGCCCAGCAGGGTTTGATCCTGCACCTGGCACGCCATCGTTACAGCTCCGCCAACTCATTGCTGGAAGCAGCGCAGCTGATTACCAAAAGCGCCTGCGAAATCTATGACATTGCTTGCGCGAGCATCTGGAATCTCAACGACAAGTGCCTTGAGCCGATCGCCGAATTCCGCAAGGCCACGGGTGAATACCGGCTGCCGAATGTCATCGATGCCAGCCCATATCCGAGTTATCTGGAAGCCTTGCACAACAGCCGGGCCATCGACGCCAATGACGTCCAGCACGATCCCCGCACTCGGGAAATGGCTGCCAACCTCAAGCCGCGTGACATCAGCGCCATTCTCGACGCCAGCATTCGCATCGACGGGCAAGTGGTGGGCGTGCTGTGCCTGGAGCAGATCGGTACGCCGCGCCCCTGGCAGTCCGATGAAATCGCGTTTGCCGGCGAATTGGCCGACCAGTTCGCCCAGGTCATCAACAATCACAACCGGCGCGCCGCCACCAGCGCGCTGCATCTGTTCCAGCGCGCGGTCGAGCAAAGCGCCAGTGCGTTTCTGCTGGTCAACTGCGACGGCGTGGTCGAATACGTCAACCCAAGCTTTACGGCCATCACCCAATACACCACCGAAGAGGTTCACGGACAAAAACTGTCCGAACTGCCTGCGCTGGAAAACCTCAACGGATTGCTGCAGGACGCTAACTCTGGCCTGGCCAAAAGCAACAGCTGGCAGGGTGAATTCAAGAGCCGGCGCAAAAACCTGGAACCGTATTGGGGTCAGCTGTCGATCTCCAAGGTTTACGGCGACGACCGCGAGCTGACGCATTACATCGGCATTTACGAAGACGTCACCCAGAACAAACTGGCCCAGCAGCGCATCGAGCGCCTGGCCTACACCGACAACCTGACCAACCTGGGCAACCGTCCGGCGTTCATTCGCAACCTGGACGAACGTTTCGCCCGGGACAGCGACACGCCGATGAGCCTGCTGCTGGTGGACATCGACAACTTCAAACGCATCAACGACAGCCTCGGCCACCAGACCGGCGACAAGTTGCTGATCAGCCTCGCGCGCCGCCTGCGCAACACGCTTAACGCCAGCGACATCCTGGCCCGTTTCGCCAGTAACGAATTTGCCGTACTGCTTGATGATGCAAGCATGGAAGCCGGTCAGATGGTCGCCACTCAGGTTCTGGCGACGCTGGACAAACCGATGTTCGTCGACAACCAGCTGATCAGCGTGACGGGATCGGTGGGCCTGGCTTGTGCGCCGCTGCATGGCCGCGACCCGCAAACACTGATGAAGAACGCCGGGCTGGCGCTGCACAAGGCCAAAGCCAATGGTAAACATCAGGTTCAGGTCTTCACCGAAGCATTGAACGCCGAGGCCAGCTACAAACTGTTCGTCGAAAACAACCTGCGCCGCGCTCTGACCCAGAACGAGCTGGAAGTGTTTTACCAGCCCAAGCTGTGCCTGAGCAGCGGTCGCCTGCTGGGCATGGAAGCGTTGCTGCGCTGGAACCATCCGGAAAAAGGCATGATCCGCCCGGACCAGTTCATCAGCGTTGCCGAAGAAACCGGCTTGATCATCCCGATCGGCAAATGGGTTGCCCGCCAGTCGTGCCGCATGAGCAAAGCCCTGACCGCCGCCGGTTTCGGCAACCTGCAAGTGGCGATCAACGTCTCGCCCAAGCAGTTCGCCGACCCGGAACTGGTCAGCTCGATTGCCGCGATCCTCAAGGAAGAACAGCTCGACGCTTCATTGCTGGAACTGGAATTGACCGAAGGCCTGCTGCTGGAGGCCACCGAAGACACGCGCCAACAGCTCGATTCCCTGAAAAAAATGGGCCTGTCGCTGGCCATGGATGACTTCGGTACCGGCTACTCGTCTTTCAGTTACCTGAAGAAATTCCCTATCGATGTGATCAAAATCGACCGCAGCTTCATCCGCGACATTCCGGATGATCAGGACGACATGGAAATCACCTCGGCAGTGATTGCCATGGCGCACAACCTCAAGCTGAAAGTTGTGGCCGAAGGCATCGAAACCGCCGCGCAACTGACCTTCCTGCGCCGCCATCGCTGCGATGTGGGCCAAGGCTATCTCTTCGACCGTCCGATCCCCGGCGAAGAGCTGATCGCAAAACTGCGCCGCTATCCGCGCGGACCGCTGGCCTGACAAGTCCTTCCCTGTTCCCGGATGTTTCGGGCACACTAGCCGCAGCCTACGACTCCACATTCAACTTCAGACTCGTTGGAGCGAGGCTTGCTCGCGAAGAGGCCGGTACATCCGGAACACTTTCGAACCTGCAATATCGCCTTCGCGGGCAAGCCTCGCTCCAACAGAACCCGTCCTGACCACCCCCTACCAAGAGGAAAAGGTTCATGGCTCTGCGCTCGGAAATTCTTGTGAACAAAAACGTACTCCCAACCGCTGACCAGGCGTTGCCCGGTCGCGAAACCCCTATTTCGGTTCCTGAGCACCACTTCGTCAACGGCAATCCATTGCTGGGTCCGTTTCCTGGCAGCGTGGAATTCGCGATCTTCGGTCTCGGCTGCTTCTGGGGCGCCGAACGGCTGCTGTGGCAGCAAGAAGGCGTGTTCAGCACCGCGGTCGGTTACGCGGGCGGCATGACGCCGAACCCGACTTACGAAGAAGTCTGCTCAGGCCTGACCGGGCACAGCGAAGTGGTTCTGGTGGTCTACGAGCCGGAAACAATCAGCTACGAGCAACTGCTCAAACTGTTCTGGGAAGCGCATAACCCGACTCAGGGCATGCGTCAGGGCAACGACATTGGCACCCAATACCGCTCGGTCATCTACTGCACCAAACAGGACCAGCTCGCTGCCGCCAAAGCCAGCGAAGCCGCATTCCAGGCTGAACTGAACAAAGCCGGCCTGGGCTCGATCACCACCGAAATCGACGAAGCGCCGACCTTCTTCTACGCCGAGGCGTACCACCAGCAATACCTAGCCAAAAATCCTCAGGGCTATTGCGGCATTGGTGGCACCGGCGTGTGCATGCCACCGAGTCTTGCGAACAACTCGTAAAATCGCGCGCAAGGGTACCACTACCGTAGGAGCGGCTTCAGCCGCGAGCAGCGTCCACCGCCAGGTTATGCGCGGGTGCAAATGACGCCCTCCCGGCTAAAGCCAGTCCTACGGGCACCACTACCGTAGGAGTGGCTTCAGCCGCGAGCAGCGTTCGCCGCCGAGATATATGCCGTTGCAAATGGCTAAAGCCGATCCTGCGGCCGATCCATGGCGTTCAAGGCCCACCAGCAATTTTTCGACAACCATTCGGGATGTTTGTGTAATTTGCCCCTTCTATTGTTTCCTTCTCAATCAAGAAAGGGAGCAATGGAATGCAAAACCAGGAACGCGGCCGCCTTCTTCGCGTCGGCCGATTCTCCATGCCAGGGCACGCCTATCTCGTCACCTGTGTCGTAAAGGATCGCCAACCCGTATTTAAGGATTTTCATCTCGGCCGCAGTGTAGTCCGCGAAATGAGGTGCCTACACGACTCTGGGGTGGTGAATTCGCTGGCTTGGGTGGTGATGCCCGATCATCTGCATTGGTTGTTTGAATTGCGCTCAGGGTCACTGGCCACGCTTATGCAATTACTAAAAGGCCGCAGCGCCTACAGGATCAACAAGGCGTTCGGTAGCAAAACAATTGAATGGCAGAAAGGTTATTACGACCACGCGGTCAGGGCTGAAAAAGACCTTGAGGTGATGGCGCGCTATGTTATTGCCAACCCAATACGTGCCGGACTGGTTACATGTGAGGGTGAATACCCACTGTGGGATTCGGTGTGGACGTAGGCGTCAGCAGCCGCCATCTCGTAGGAGCGGCTTCAGCCGCGAGCAGCGTCCACCGCCAGGTTATGCGCGGGTGCAAATGACGCCCTCCCTGCTAAAGCCGGTCCTACGGGCACCACTACCCCGCGTTCGCCGCAAGTTATGCGCGGGTGCGAATGACGCCCTCCCGGCTAAAGCCAGTCCTACGGGCACCACTACCCCGCGTTCGCCGCAAGTTATGCGCGGGTGCGAATGACGCCCTCCCGGCTAAAGCCGGTCCTACGGGCACCACTACCCCGCGTCCACCGCCAGGTTATGCGCGGGTGCGAATGACGCCCTCCCGGCTAAAGCCAGTCCTACGGGCACCACTACCCCGCGTCCACCGCCAGGTTATGCGCGGGTGCGAATGACGCCCTCCCGGCTAAAGCCGGTCCTACGGGCACCACTACCGTAGGAGTGGCTTCAGCCGCGAGCAGCGTTCGCCGCATAATAAAGGGTGCCATCACTCCGCAATCAACCAATCCATCTTCCAGTCGCCCTTGGTCTGCCCGAGTTTTTTGGCCAGATATGGCATCAATTCGCGCAGTTCTTCTTCCAGGCCCCATGGCGGGTTGGCGATGACCAGGCCTGAGCCGTTGAGGCTCGCTGGCGTGTCCAGCGGGTGCACGTACAGCTCAACGCGCAGTAGCTTCGGCGCGCCGGTTTCAGCCAGGTCCTGATAGAAACGCTTGAGCAACCGTTGATCCTTGATCGGATACCAGATCGTCGCGACAGTCTGGCGCATGCGGCTGATGGTCTCCTTCAAGGCCACGGCGCAGCGTTTCATCTCATCAAGCTGCTCGAACGGTGGATCGATCAGCAACACAGCGCGTTTTTCCGCAACCGGCAGCAAGGCGCGCGGCACATGCCAGCCTTCGCCCAGATGCACCGCCACACGACGGTCGCCGCGCATGTTTTCCTTGAGCAAACGCCCGTCTTCCGGGTGTTTCTCGTTAAGCAGGATACGGTCGCGCTCGCGGGTCGAACGGCGGGCGATTTCCGGGGAGCCGGGGTAATAACGCAGCTCGCCGTCAGGGTTCATGTCATGCAGTAGCTGCATGTAATCCGCCGCCATCGCAGGCAGGTCCGGCGCATCCCACAGGCGGGCGATGCCTTCGAGGTATTCGCCGGTGCGACTGGCCTGATCACCCTTGAGGTCATACAAACCCAGCCCCGCGTGGCTGTCGATATAGGCGAACGGCTGCTCCTTGCGCGCCATCAAGGCAAACAAGCGAGTCAGGACAAGGTGTTTGAACACATCGGCGTGGTTGCCGGCGTGGAAGGCGTGACGGTAATTCATGGCAACTCCTGGAAGGCAGCGGAGTTTAGCAAATCGAGTGGGGATTATCAGATCGCCGCCACACAGCAGGAGCCAGCCGGTCATTTTTCGGGCAAAAAAATACCCGGCAAAGCCGTCGCAAAAACCGGGGCTGAAGATACCGCGCAGCCAAGAGGGTGACCAAACCATTGGCCGCGCATTCGAGCCAGGCAAGTTTGACCTGTCGCCCGGCAGCGGAGTTGCCCGAAAACGACATGCTCGTAGGCGCCCCAGACATTGCTGCCCCCGCCCCTTGCCGACAACCGCGAGCACCACCAGAATCAGACCCTACCTCACAAAAAGGAGCGCACGGGATGATGCATGCAGACTTGATTGACCAGGAAGATTTGATCAGCCAGCTCAGAGCAATCGGCTTCGAAATGCCTTCCGGCGCTACTGCCGAACAGGCCTGCTCCCAAGCCGTCTGCGGCCTGACCGAAGAACGCGCCACCGCTCTGCGCCGCCTGGTAGAACAAATGCTCACCGGCAGCGCGACGATCTTGCCAGCCGTGCGCCAGGCGATAGATAAGCAGCTGTTGCCCGCGCTGGCGGTTTATAAGAAGAATCACGGGTAATTTACGTTTTATGATCCGAATCGAACATTGCCAATCCGTCACCCAACCGGGTTGGCTGGAGTTGCGGCAAGCGCTCTGGCCGGGAAGCTCCAGACAGGCTCATGCTGACGAAGTCAGCGATTTGCTCGCAGACCGGCAGCGCTACATAAACCTGATCGCCTATTCAGAGTCGGGAACTCCGGCAGGCCTGGCCGAGGCATCGCTGCGCACTGGCTATGTCAATGGCACTGAAAGCTCACCGGTCGTTTTTCTGGAAGGGATTTATGTAACCCCGGAATGTCGGCGGCAGCACATTGCCGGACAACTCATTGATGTTGTCGCTCAATGGGGACGAAGCCATGGCTGTACCGAGATGGCCTCCGACACCGACCTGAACAACCTGTTGAGTCAAGATATGCACAAGGCGCTCGGTTTTGCAGAGACCGAGCGCGTGGTGTTTTTCAAACGGGGTCTCTGACACTCCCCCGAGGAATGACGCAGTATTCGTTGGAGCGAGGCTTGCCCGCGAAGAGGCCAGTACATCCTCCGAAGCTCCAAACCAGAAACGAAGCCTTCGCGGGCAAGCCTCGCTCCAACGAGCTCTGGCCATTCGACTTACAACCTCACACTCGCAAACGTGGACTCGTTCCTCGCCTGGCTCAACGCCGATAGCGGGCCTGACAACGGGGCCAGTACGAGGGCTTGCGGGATTGGCATCATGGCCACTTGCTGGGTGGTGTTGGAGCCGACGCGTTCGTCGCGTGGCGGGATGCCGAAGTATTCGCGGTAGCACTTGGAGAAGTGCGGCGTGGACACGAAGCCGCAGACCGACGCCACTTCGATGATCGACATCGGCGTTTGCTTGAGCAGTTGCCGGGCGCGGATCAGGCGCAACTTCAGGTAATAGCGCGATGGCGAGCAATGCAGGTATTTCTGGAACAGCCGCTCCAGCTGACGCCGGGAGACCGCGACGTAAACCGCCAGCTCGTCCAGGTCGATAGGCTCTTCGAGGTTGGCTTCCATCAGCGCGACGATTTCCTGCAGCTTCGGCTGATTGGTGCCAAGCATGTGCTTGAGCGGCACGCGCTGGTGATCCTGCTCGTTACGAATGCGCTCGTAGACGAACATCTCCGAGATTGCCGCTGACAGTTCACGGCCGTGATCGCGGCTGATCAGGTGCAGCATCATGTCCAGTGGCGCGGTGCCGCCGGAGCTGGTGAAACGGTTGCGGTCCAGGGTGAACAAGCGGGTGCTCATCGCCACGCGCGGGAAAGCTTCCTGCATCGAGGCCAGGCATTCCCAATGCACGCTGCAATCGAAACCATCGAGCAAGCCAGCGCAGGCCAATGCCCAGCTGCCGGTACAGACCGCACCCAGACGCTTGGACTGACGCGCCTGGCTCTGCAGCCAGCTCACGTGCTCACGGCTCACGGTGCGCTGAATGCCAACGCCGCCGCAGACGATGATGGTGTCCAGCGCCGGGGCTTTCTGCATCGCGGCATCAGGAGTGATCTGCAAACCGTCGCTGGCCCAGACCTGGCCGCCATCGGCCGTCAGCGTGGTCCAGCGATACAGCTCACGACCCGACAGCTGGTTGGCCATGCGCAGGGGTTCAACCGCTGATGCGAGGGAGATCAGCGTGAAGTTGTCCAGCAGCAGGAAGCCGATGGATTGTGGTGCACGATTCTGGGGTTGGGCCCCGGAGTTGAACGAATTCATCACGGTATCTCCTCACACAAAGCGGTTGTTGGCCCAGGCACAGGCTCTTGTTATTGCCCCATGTTCAGCAGGGCTTTGGTAATGACAACGCAAATGCCATGCCTAAAGTTGAATGGCTATTCAATAACCCCTGAAAACGACGTCGTGATGCGTCTGTTCAGCAGCGACCTGAGTTGTCAATTCGCGACGCGGAGGATTTACAAGCCTTGCTGGCGTTGGCCGGGTGAGCAATTCGGTAGCACTTGTGAGAAGGGAGAAACGAGCTGTCGGATACGAGTGTCACTCAAAGCACGGGGTCATCAGAGCGGGGGCGATTCGGTCGATGAGGGCATGGCTTAGCGCCATGTTTCGGGGCTTTCGCGCCAAAAGGTGGCGACAATCGAGTGGGGTGTTCGATAAGTGCGCAGTGTCAGGCTTCAACACTATTCACCGTGGGAGCGAGCTTGCTCGCGAAGACGCTATTTGAGGTTCGGCAAATCAGCGGAGATGCGCCGCTCGCTTTCACAGGTTTGATGCCTGATGCCTTGCACATTGAACGGAATATCCAAATGGCCATCCAAAAACTGCGTGCTGCAGCTGCTACGCTGATTGCGATCCGCCGATCAAATCGCATCATCAGGCTTTTTTCCGGTACGACGGCGTCTCACACCGACCCACCCATGCTCACCAACGTCGCAAATGTCGTACAGCGCCTTTGTGCACAGCTTTATGCCGGTTTTAGCCCTATTCCTGTAGGAAAAGGGCGCTTACAGCGGAGAAAAAATCCATAAGCGACGTCACCAACACTGGATGCGACCCTGTATGTACTGGTTACGACGCCCCCTGTAGGCGTTTGATTTGGGCTGTTACATGATCGGTGTCGACTCGATCGCCAGCCGCAGTGAAAGAGCTTTTGCTTTACGCCTTTTCGTTCAGCCGAAAAAACATAAATCGCGTCAGGCTTGCACAGGCTGACAGCGGGAAGAGAAACCATAGGAGTCCACCCATGAAAGGTTCAAAATCACTGCTACTGGCTGTCGCGCTGGGTTTGCCAATGCTGGCGCAAGCAGCCGAACCGGCGCAGTGCAGTACCGTCAACTTTTCCGATGTCGGCTGGACAGACATCACGGTCACCACCGCCGTGACCAGTGCTGTGCTTGAGTCCCTGGGCTACAAGACCAAAACCACGATGATTTCCGTGCCGGTGACTTACAAGTCCCTGGCCGACGGCAAGAACATGGACGTTTTCCTCGGCAACTGGATGCCTACCATGGAAAACGACATCAAGGCTTATCGTGACGCCGGCACTGTCGAAACCGTGCGCGCCAACCTGGAAAACGCCAAGTACACCCTGGCTGTCCCGCAAGCGCTATACGACAAAGGCCTGAAAAGCTTCGCAGATATCGCCAAATTCAAGAAAGAACTCGACGGCAAGATCTATGGCATCGAGCCAGGCAACGACGGCAACCGCCTGATCCAGAGCATGATCGACAAAGACGCATTCGGCCTCAAGGCCGCAGGCTTCAAAGTCGTGGAATCCAGCGAAGCCGGCATGTTGTCCCAGGTTGATCGCGCTTCACGTCGCGGCACCGATGTGGTGTTCCTGGGCTGGGAGCCGCATCCGATGAACACCCGTTTCAAAATGCAGTACCTGACTGGCGGTGACGATTACTTCGGCCCGAACTTCGGCCAGGCGACCATCTACACCAATACCCGCAAAGGCTATACCCAGGAATGCAGCAACGTCGGCCAGCTGCTGAAAAACCTGTCGTTCACCCTGAACATGGAAAGCTCGCTGATGGGCAATGTTCTGGACGACAAGATGAAGCCTGACGTAGCCGCCAAGGCATGGATCAAAGCCAACCCGCAAGTGCTCGACACCTGGCTTGCCGGCGTCACCACTGTTGACGGAAAACCAGGCCTGGAGGCCGCAAAAGCCAAGCTGACGAAGTAATCCGACAGGCAGGCGGGCTTGCCCGCCTGTTGTCCCCATTCCTCCCGCAAGCGGACAATCGAAACCATGTTCACAGATCATAAAATTCCTCTTGGCGAGTACATCGCGGCCTTCGTCGAATGGCTGACCCAACACGGTGCCAGCACTTTCGATGCGATCGCGTCTACGCTGGAAACCATGATCCACGGCCTCACGTTTTCGTTGACCTGGTTCAATCCACTTGTGTTGATCGGCGTGATTGCCTTGCTCGCGCACTTCATCCAGCGCAAATGGGGGCTGACGGTTTTCGTCATCATCTCGTTTCTGCTGATCCTGAACCTGGGTTACTGGGTCCAGACCATGGAAACCCTGGCGCAGGTGCTGTTCGCCACCTTCGTCTGTGTATTGATCGGCGTGCCGCTGGGCATCATTGCCGCCCACAAACCGATGTTCTACACCATCATGCGTCCGATTCTGGACTTGATGCAGACGGTTCCGACCTTCGTCTACCTGATTCCTACCCTGACGCTGTTCGGCCTGGGCGTTGTGCCTGGTCTGATTTCAACGGTGGTCTTCGCCATTGCCGCGCCGATCCGCCTGACGTATCTGGGTATCCGCGATGTACCCCACGAATTACTCGATGCCGGCAAAGCCTTTGGCTCATCGCGACGCCAGTTGCTGACGCGCATCGAACTGCCTTACGCCATGCCGAGCATCGCCGCCGGCATTACCCAATGCATCATGCTTTCACTGTCGATGGTGGTAATTGCCGCACTGGTCGGCGCCGACGGCCTGGGCAAACCCGTGGTCAACGCATTGAACACCGCTGACATCGCCCTGGGCTTCGAAGCCGGCCTGGCGATCGTGCTGCTGGCAATCATGCTCGACCGTATCTGCAAACAACCGGACGCCAAGGTGAGGGCTGACGCATGAGCATCATCAAATTCGACAAGGTTGACGTTATCTTCTCCAAGGATCCGCGTGAGGCCCTCAAGCTGCTGGATCAAGGCCTGACGCGTGACCAGATTCTGAAAAAAACCGGCCAGATCGTCGGCGTGGAAAAAGCCAGCCTGGAAGTCCAGAAAGGTGAAATCTGCGTGCTGATGGGCTTGTCCGGCTCCGGCAAATCCAGCCTGTTGCGCTGCATCAACGGCCTCAACACCGTGAGCCGTGGCGCGCTGTACGTCGAGCATGAAGGCTCGCAGATCAACATTGCGTCCTGCACGCCCGCCGAACTGAAAATGATGCGCACCAAGCGTATCGCCATGGTCTTCCAGAAATTCGCCTTGATGCCGTGGCTGACGGTGCGCGAGAACATCAGCTTCGGCCTGGAAATGCAGGGTCGCCCGGAAAAAGAACGACGCAAGCTGGTCGATGAAAAACTCGAACTGGTGGGCCTGACCCAATGGCGTAACAAGAAGCCCGACGAACTGTCCGGCGGCATGCAACAGCGTGTCGGCCTGGCCCGAGCGCTGGCCATGGACGCTGACATTCTGCTGATGGACGAACCTTTCTCCGCCCTCGACCCGCTGATCCGCCAAGGCCTGCAAGACGAACTGCTGGAATTGCAGAACAAGCTGAGCAAGACCATCGTGTTCGTCAGTCACGACCTTGATGAAGCCCTCAAGCTCGGCAGCCGAATCGCGATCATGAAAGATGGGCGCATCGTGCAGTACAGCGTGCCGGAAGAAATCGTCCTTAACCCGGCCGATGACTATGTGCGCACCTTCGTCGCCCACACCAATCCGCTCAATGTGCTGTGCGGTCGCAGCCTGATGCGCACGCTGGACAATTGCACCAAGGTCAACGGCTCGGTCTGCCTCGATCCGGGTGTCGATTCCTGGCTCGATCTGGCCGAGGGCAACACCATCAAAGGTGCGCGCCAGGGTGCCGGTCAGCTTGACCTGCAGAACTGGGCTCCGGGCCAGCCAATGGACACCCTCAACCGCCGCCCGACTCTGGTCGACTCCAACATCGGCATGCGCGACGCTCTGCAAATCCGCTACCAGACCGGCAACAAGCTGGTGCTGCAGGAGGGCAATCAAGTGGTCGGCATCCTGGGCGACAGCGAGCTGTATCACGCGCTTTTGGGCAAAAACCTCGGTTAAGCGCAGCACCGCGCTCGCGGCTAAAGCCGCTCCTACGGATCGCACGAGGCCCGTAGGACCGGCTTTAGCCGGGAGGGCGTTCTGACAGATAAACGCGGCTGAATACCTCGCGGCTAGAACCGCGCCTACTATCCGCTCACTGATTTTCATCTCTTTCCGCACGCCTCTCTTTTTTTATTGATTGAACGTTCAATAAAAAATCTTTAGACTGGCCAAGCCTTTTCGGCACTGCGATCAGTCCGGCGAACCAGGAGATTTAACGATATGCCCAAGGTCGGTATGCAACCCATTCGACGTCAACAGCTGATCCAGGCCACGCTCACCGCGGTCGATCAGGTTGGAATGGGCGACGCCAGTATCGCGTTGATCGCCCGTCTGGCGGGCGTCTCCAACGGCATCATCAGCCATTACTTTCAGGACAAGAACGGCCTGATCGCAGCCACCATGCGGCATCTGATGAACGCCTTGATCGCCAATGTCAGCGAACGCCGACAGGCGCTGACCGATGACAGCCCACGGGCGCATCTGCAAGTGATCATCGAGGGCAACTTCGACGCCAGCCAGGTCAACGGCCCGGCAATGAAAACCTGGCTGGCCTTTTGGGCCAGCAGCATGCACCAGCCGTCTTTGCACAGGTTGCAGCGGATCAACGATCACCGCCTGTATTCGAACCTGTGCTGTCAGTTCCGCCGCGTCTTGCCGCTGGAGCAAGCGCGTAGCGCAGCCCGCGGCCTGGCGGCCCTGATCGACGGCTTATGGTTGCGCGGCGCGCTGTCAGGCGATGCCTTCGACACCGAACAAGCGCAACAGATCGCGTACGAATATATGGATTTTCAACTGGCGAAATCGGTGAGCTGAAGCCCTGTAGCGGCCACTCACCCACCTGACATCAGTCATCGCCACCACTCAAGAATTTGCGAGGACTTTATGGCCCGTTTCGAACAGCAAAAACTCTACATCGACGGCGGCTACGTGAACGCCAGCAGCGACGCGACATTCGACTCCATCAACCCGGCGAACGGCGAAGTCCTGGCGCAAGTCCAGCGCGCCACCAAAGATGACGTCGAACGCGCCGTAGTCAGCGCCGAGAAAGGCCAGAAAATCTGGGCCGCCATGACCGCCATGGAGCGTTCGCGCATCCTGCGTCGCGCCGTGGACATCCTGCGTGAACGCAACGATGAACTCGCCGCGCTGGAAACCCTGGACACCGGCAAATCCATTTCCGAAACCAAATACGTCGACATCGTGACCGGCGCCGACGTGCTGGAGTATTACGCAGGCCTGGTGCCCGCCATCGAAGGCGAGCAAATCCCGCTGCGCACTTCTTCCTTCGTCTACACCCGCCGCGAGCCGCTGGGCGTGGTTGCCGGTATCGGCGCGTGGAACTACCCGATCCAGATCGCCCTGTGGAAATCCGCACCGGCGCTGGCGGCGGGCAACGCAATGATCTTCAAGCCCAGCGAAGTCACTTCGCTGACCACCTTGAAACTGGCGGAAATCTACACCGCCGCTGGCGTACCGGATGGCGTGTTCAACGTGCTGACCGGCAGCGGCCGTGAAGTCGGCACCTGGCTGACCGAGCACCCGCGCATCGAGAAAATCTCGTTCACCGGCGGTACCGACACTGGCAAAAAAGTCATGGCCAGCGCGTCGAGCTCGTCGCTCAAAGACGTGACCATGGAACTGGGTGGCAAGTCGCCGCTGATCATCTTCGACGACGCCGATCTGGATCGTGCCGCCGACATCGCGATGATGGCCAACTTCTACAGCTCCGGTCAGGTTTGCACCAACGGCACTCGCGTCTTCGTGCCCAACTCGCTGAAAACCGCGTTCGAAGCCAAGATCGTCGAGCGTGTGAAGCGCATTCGTGTCGGCAATCCTGAAGACGCCAACACCAACTTCGGCCCGCTGGTCAGCTTCGCCCACATGGAAAGCGTGCTGGGCTACATCGCCTCCGGCAAAGAGCAAGGCGCGCGCCTGCTGTGTGGCGGCGAGCGACTGACCGAAGGTGAATTCGCCAAAGGCGCTTTCGTCGCGGCCACGGTGTTCACCGATTGCACTGACGACATGAAAATCGTCCGTGAAGAAATCTTCGGCCCGGTGATGAGCATCCTCGGTTACGACACCGAAGAAGAAGTCATCCGCCGCGCCAACGACACCGAGTTTGGCCTGGCCGCCGGTATCGTCACCAAAGACCTGAACCGCGCCCACCGCGTGATTCACCAGCTCGAAGCCGGCATCTGCTGGATCAACGCCTGGGGCGAATCGGCGGCAGAAATGCCGGTCGGCGGCTACAAGCAATCGGGCGTGGGCCGTGAAAACGGCATCAGCTCCCTGGCGCAGTACACGCGGATCAAGTCGGTGCAGGTTGAACTTGGGGATTACGCGTCGGTGTTTTGATCAGGGATCTGATGATCCCATTGGCGCCCTCGCGGCTGAAGCCGCTCCTACGGACCTGATGCATCGTCGTAGGAGCGGATTTATCCGCGAGGAGGCCTCCAGGCACGCGCACGTGCATGGAGTGCAAGGGGTCGAGTGAGCAAATCATTCCCCCGCTTCAACTATTTTCAAAGAGGGTGCAGTAATGTCCCAGGAATTCGATTACATCATCATCGGCGCAGGTTCGGCCGGTAATACCCTGGCAGCCCGTCTCACCGAAGACGCAGGCGTCACCGTTTTGCTGCTTGAAGCAGGCGGCCCGGACTATCGTCTGGATTTCCGCACACAAATGCCCGCCGCACTGGCATTCCCGCTGCAAGGCCGTCGCTACAACTGGGCCTACGAAACCGATCCAGAACCGCACATGAACGGCCGCCGTATGGAATGCGGTCGTGGCAAAGGTCTGGGCGGTTCGTCACTGATCAACGGCATGTGCTACATCCGTGGCAATGCGATGGACTACGACGGCTGGGCGAAAAATCCGGGGCTGGAAGACTGGAGCTACCTGGATTGCCTGCCGTATTTCCGTAAGGCGGAAAGCCGCGACATCGGCGCCAACGATTATCACGGCGGCGATGGCCCGGTCAGCGTGACCACGCCGAAAGCGGGCAACAACCCGCTGTTCCACGCCATGGTTGAAGCGGGCGTGCAAGCCGGTTATCCGCGCACCGAGGACCTCAACGGTTATCAGCAGGAAGGTTTCGGCCCGATGGACCGCACCGTGACGCCCAAGGGTCGTCGCGCCAGCACCGCTCGCGGTTATCTGGACGAGGCGAAAAAGCGTCCGACGCTGACCATCGTCACCCACGCCCTCACCGACCGCATCCTGTTCGAAGCCAAGCGCGCGGTTGGCGTGACTTATCTGGTGGGCGACAACGACGCACGCGTCGAAGCCCGTGCGCGCAAGGAAGTCCTGCTGTGTGGCGGCGCCATCGCTTCGCCGCAGATCCTGCAGCGTTCCGGCGTGGGTCCGGCCGACGTGTTGAACAAGCTCGATGTGCCGGTGGTTCACGATCTGCCCGGCGTTGGCCAGAATCTTCAGGACCACCTGGAGATGTACCTGCAGTACGCTTGCACCCAGCCGGTTTCCCTGTATCCATCGCTGCTGTGGTGGAACCAGCCAGCAATCGGCGCCGAATGGATGTTCCTCGGTACAGGCATTGGTGCGAGCAATCAGTTCGAAGCGGGCGGTTTCATCCGTTCCAGCGAAGCCTTCGAATGGCCGAACATTCAGTACCACTTCCTGCCGGTCGCGATTAACTACAACGGCAGCAATGGGGTGAAAGAGCATGGCTTCCAGGCCCACGTGGGTTCGATGCGCTCGCCCAGCCGTGGCCGGGTGCAGATCCAATCCAAGAATCCCCGGGAGTACCCGAGCATTCTTTTCAACTACATGGCCTCCGAGCAGGACTGGCAGGAATTCCGCGACGGCATCCGCCTGACCCGGGAAATCATGCAGCAACCGGCGCTCGACCCTTACCGTGGCCGCGAAATCAGCCCCGGTATTGAGGTGCAGTCCGATGAAGATCTGGACAAGTTCGTGCGTGATCACGCCGAAACCGCGTTCCATCCTTCCTGCTCGTGCAAGATGGGCACCGATGAGATGGCGGTGGTTGATGGCGAAGGTCGCGTGCATGGCCTGCAAGGCCTGCGCGTAGTCGATGCGTCTATCATGCCGTTGATCACCACCGGCAACCTCAACGCGCCAACGATCATGATCGCCGAGAAAATCGCCGACAAGATCCGTGGCCGCGCCCCGCTGCCACGCAGCACCGCCGATTACTTCGTCGCAGGCGACAAGCCAGCACGCGGCAAGCCAGCACGGGAAGTGAGCCGTACGGCGCTGTAACTGCGTCACGCCCCTCCCGGCTAAAGCCGGTCCTACGATGCGTGTAGCCGTAGGACCGGCTTTAGCCGGGAGAGATTCATTTCGAACACCGCAAATCCCATCTGCATCCGCCGCGCTTGATCCCGACATGGCCACCGGCCTAATCTAGCGCTACGCAAACGATCAACCCCCCGCAACAATCGACAAGCCGGCAATGACTGGCCACGAGGCTTACACATGTTTGATGTAGTTTCTTCGAGCAAATGGCCCACCGGATACCTGATCAACCCCAACGCCGAGCCGCTGGACCCGCAATGGCTGACCGCCTTCAGCAAGATTCCTGCTGCCGCCGTCAGTGACTGCCTGGGCCGCAACGTGGGCGGACTGGGTCTGAAAGCGTTTCATGGCAACGCTCCGATGCTCGGCAGCGCGCTGACGGTGCGTGTGCGCCCCGGCGACAACCTGATGATCCTCAAGGCGATGCAGATGGCGCGTCCCGGCGACGTGCTGGTCATCGACGGCAGCGCCGACCTGACCCGCGCCGTGTTCGGCGGCATCATGCGCGCCATGGCCCTCAAGGCCGGAATCGTCGGCGTGGTGATCAACGGCGCCCTGCGCGACCTGGACGAATGGCAAACCGGCGAACTGCCCGCTTATGCCATCGGCGGCGTGCATCGCGGGCCGAGCACTGACGGCGGCGGCGAGATCAACGTACCGATCTCTTGCGCTGGCATGCTGGTCATGCCCGGCGACCTGATGATTGGCGACGGCGACGGCGTGGTTGCCGCTGCCCGCGCTGAATTGCCGGAATTGCTGGTGCGCTGCCACGATCTGCTGGCACGGGAAAAAGCCACCCTCGCCGCCATCGAAGCCGGCACGCTGGACCCGGATCGTTTCGACGCGATCCTGCGCAGCAAAGGTTGCCCGGTTTAAGCCAGAAACATCGTGTTGCTCCGCTCGCGGCTGAAGCCGCTCCTACGCATAAAGCCTGACCCGTAGGAGCGGCTTTAGCCGCAAGAACTTCCCCGCAATACTCCGATAGAGGCCACCCCTGCATGTTCGATCTTTCCGCTCAGCTCTCGCAGCGGTTTGCCGCCCTGCAGAGCCGCGCCCAATTCTATTCCCTGCGCTACGTTCGCCAGACCAGCCAGCATTTGTGCGTGCGCAAGAATGTCGCCGAGCCGCCGTATCTGAGCAGCGATGAAGGCGCAATGCTGACCGTGCGCCTCAACGGCGTGGAAGCCTACGCCGCGACCCAGGACATTTCGCAACGCGGCCTGCAGGCTGCGCTGGAACAAGCCGAAGCCCATGCCCGTCGTCTGGCGCCCCACGCGCTGCTGGACTTGACCGACCAGGCCGTCGCAACCGCCCGCGCCGACTATGTATCGCCGCACCTCAACGATGCCTTCCCGCCGTTGAGCGACTGTCTGCACCTGTTGATGAGCGAGTCCACGGCCGTGCCGCAGGACGAACGTCTGGTGAACTGGCAAGTCAGCCTGGGCCTGGAAAACGTCGAGCAGATCTACCTCAACAACGCCGGCGCGCAGATCCGTCGGGCGCAGCGCTTCGTCTATCCGGGCATGACCGTGACCGCCTACGACGGCAGCGACAGCCAGACCCGCAGCCTGGGCCGGGACAACTTCGGCCAGCAAGGCGGCGCGGAAGTCATCGCCAATTGCGGGCTGATCGGCGCAGCGGGCAACGTGGCCGATCAAGCGCTGCAACTGATCATGGCGCCCAACACGCCGCAAGGCCCGCGCGACCTGCTGTTGATGCCGGACCAGATGATCCTGCAAATCCACGAATCCATCGGCCATCCGCTGGAACTGGACCGCATTCTCGGCGACGAGCGCAATTACGCGGGCACCAGCTTCGTCAAGGCCAGCGACTTCGGCAGCCTGCAATACGGCTCGAAGCTGCTCAACGTGACCTTCGACCCGGAAATCCCCGAGCAACTGGCCAGCTACAGCCACGACGACGATGGCACTGTCGCGAGCAAGCAGTTTTTGATTCGTGAAGGCAAGCTGGAACGGCCGTTGGGCGGTGCGCTGTCGCAACATCGTGCCGGTATGGACGGCGTCGCCAACAGTCGCGCCTGCGGCTGGAACCGTCCGCCCATCGACCGCATGGCCAACCTGAACATTGAGCCCGGCGATCAACCGCTGGAGCAGCTGATCGGCAATATCGAGCACGGCATTCTGATGTCCACCAACCGTTCGTGGTCCATCGACGATGCGCGCAATAAATTCCAGTTCGGCTGTGAATGGGGCCAGCTGATCGAAAACGGCGAACTCAAGGGCGTGGTCAAGAACCCCAATTATCGGGCGATTTCCGCGCAATTCTGGAAGAACCTCAGCGCCGTGGGCGACGTCAGCACCTTCAAAGTGCTGGGCACACCGAACTGCGGCAAGGGCGAACCCAATCAGGTGATCCGTGTTGGTCACGCATCTCCGGCCTGCGTGTTCAGTCAGGTCGACGTATTCGGAGGTGATGCCTGATGGCGCATCAACAGCAATTCCAGGCGCTGGTCGACTCCCTCAAGGGCGCGCTCACGCATCAGGAGCAATTCACCCTCGCCTACAACGCCGAGGAATCGGACTTCATTCGGTTCAATCACGCCAAGGTGCGTCAGGTCGGCCATGTGCAGCAGGCCAGCGTGACCTTCAAGCTGATCGATGGTGAGCGTCACGCCAACTTGCGCCTGACATTGTCGGGCGATGCCGATATCGACCAGCAACGCCTGAGCGAAGCCTTGCATCAGCTGCGCGAAACCCTGACGTTGCTACCCAAGGACCCGTACCTGAAACCCAATACCGACGCCTGGCAAACCAGCAACGTTCAGGCGCAGCCGTTGCCGGACAGCGCCGACGTGGTAGAGCAGATCGGTCGTCTGGCGCAAGGGCTGGATCTGGTGGGTTTCTATGCGGCGGGTCCGCTGTATCGCGGTTTCGCCAGTTCGTGGGGCGCGCTGGGCTGGCACGAAGCCAACAGCTTCAACTTTGACTGGAGTTTGTTTCACGACAACGGTCAGGCGGTGAAAGCCAACTATGCCGGGCACGACTGGAGCGACGACGCTTTCGCCCGCCGTTTCGAGCAAGCGCGTGAACAATTGGCGTTTCTCGGTCGGCCGCTGAAAACCCTGGCGCCCGGCCAATACCGCGCGTATCTGGCGCCAGCGGCCATGGACGAAATCATCGGCATGCTGTGCTGGGGCGGTTTTTCCGCGCAATCACTGGCAAACAAGACCAGCCCGTTGCAGCGTCTGTACAGCGGCGAGACACACTTCAGCCCGCTGGTGAGTATTGACGAACAGGTCAGCGGTTCGCTGTCTCCGGCGTTTTCCGGCGAAGGTTATCCGCGCAAGGATCTGGCCCTGGTCGCCAAGGGTCTGGCTCACGAGCAACTGGTGGATTCGGCCAGCGCCGCCGAGTACGGCCTGGCCACCAACGGCGCTGATCCGGGCGAGTCGCCGAACTCACTGAGCATGGCGGGAGGCTCGCTGGAGCTTGAGCAGATCCTGGAGAAAATCGGCACTGGTCTGTACATCGGCAATCTCTGGTACCTGAACTACTCCGATCAAGCCGCCGCACGCCTGACCGGCATGACCCGTTTCGCGACGTTCTGGGTCGAAGACGGCAAGATCCAGGCACCGGTCAGCACCATGCGTTTCGACGACAGCGCCTACAGCCTGTTGGGCAGCGCGCTGGAAGATTTGACCCGCGAGCGGGAACTGATTCTCTCGACAAGTACCTATAGTGAGCGCCAGACAGCGTCGAGTCAGCTGCCAGGGGCTTTAATCAGCCGGTTGACGTTGACGTTGTAACGGTCAGCCTGAAACCCGTTGGAGCGAGGCTTGCCCGCGAACGCGTCAGCTCAGTCGATATATTTATCGCTTGTGCCAACCTCTTCGCGGGCAAGCCTCGCTCCAACGGGGTGACAATAAAACAAGGAACCCCATGCCGATCACCGCCCCGCTTCTGGATGAAAAAGCCCTACGCTGGTTGCCTTGGGTAGTTGCCATTGCGTTCTTCATGCAGAGCCTGGACGGCACGATTCTCAACACCGCGTTGCCTTCAATGGCGCGTTCGCTGGCCGAAGACCCGCTGCGCATGCAGTCGGTGGTCATCGCCTACATGCTCACCATCGCTTTGCTGATCCCGGCTTCGGGCTGGATCGCCGACCGCTTTGGCATCAAGCAGATTTTCTTCAGCGCGATCCTGCTGTTCAGCTTCGGCTCGCTGCTGTGCGCGCTGTCCAACTCGCTGACCATGCTGATCGGTGCGCGGGTCGTGCAGGGCCTCGGCGGTGCCTTGATGCTGCCCATCGGGCGCTTGATCGTGCTGCGCGCTTATCCGCGCTCGGAGCTGGTGCGGATCATGAGCTTCATCACCCTGCCCGGCCTGCTCGGCCCGTTGATGGGTCCGACCATGGGCGGCTGGATGGTGGAATACCTGAGCTGGCACTGGATCTTCCTGATCAATATTCCGGTGGGCATCGTCGGCTGCTTCGCGGTCAAATACTTCATCCCCGACCTGGCGGGCGGCGGCCGCACGCGCTTTGATGGTGTCGGTTTCGCGCTGTTCGGCGCGGCGATGGTGCTGATCACCATTGCTTTGGAAGGCCTCGGCGAACTGCACCTGCCGCATCTGCGCGTGGTCTTGCTGCTGTTCGGCGGCTTCGGTTGTCTGGCCGCTTACTGGCTGCGGGCCGGGCATGTGGATCAGCCGCTGTTTTCACCAGCACTGTTTCGCACTCGGACTTTCGCCGTGGGCATCCTCGGCAACCTGTTCGCCCGCCTGGGCAGCGGCGCGTTGCCGTTTCTCATGCCGCTGCTGCTGCAAATCGCATTGGGCTATTCGCCTTCGCAAGCGGGGATGAGCATGTTGCCGCTGGCGGCTGCGGCGATGTTCGCCAAGTCCGTGGCGCGCTGGCTGATCGAACGCCTGGGTTATCGCGTCATCCTGACCGGCAACACCTTGATGCTTGGCATTCTGCTGTCGAGCCTTGCCCTGGTCGGCACCGAAACCCCGTATTGGATGTTGCTGGTGCATCTGGGTTTGCTGGGCGCGGTGAACTCCCTGCAATTCACCGCCATGAACACCGTGACGCTGATCGACCTCGATGACGCCAGCGCCGCCAGCGGCAACAGCCTGTTGTCGGTGGTCGCGCAGTTGTCCCTGAGCTTCGGCGTGGCGTGCGCGGCGGCATTGCTCGGCGGCTTTACCGATCAGGTCGCGACCGGCGAAGTGAGCAGCGTGCTGGGTGCCTTCCAGTTGACCTTCCTGACGGTGGGCATCATGGCGATGTTCGCGGCGGGAATTTTCCTGCAGTTGCCGTCGCGTGAGGTGAAGCCTGCGGTTGCGTAGGAC
The DNA here is from genome assembly GCF_001698815.1 of Pseudomonas syringae. Taxonomy (GTDB): domain Bacteria; phylum Pseudomonadota; class Gammaproteobacteria; order Pseudomonadales; family Pseudomonadaceae; genus Aquipseudomonas; species Aquipseudomonas syringae_A. The sequence goes on from NZ_LGSI01000003.1 coordinate 44,763, forward strand.
CGGCTTTTCGTAGGACCGGCTTTAGCCGGGAGGATGCCAGAGCCTTCTCCCGGCTAAAGCCGGTCCTACGGTAAAAACCAGAACTGCCACCACCCGGCGGGAGTCCGCCAGGCTTGCTCGGGACCTGATACACTGCGCGACATTTTGTTTTGCAGGCCCATCCCGTGACTAACACCGCTTTCAATACTTTGCCCCTGTCCGCCGCCATGCTGGCTAACCTGGAGTCGCTTGGTTACGCCGAAATGACGCCGATTCAGGCGCAGAGCCTGCCGGTGATTCTCAAGGGCATGGACCTCATCGCCCAGGCTAAAACCGGCAGCGGCAAAACCGCTGCATTCGGCATCGGCCTGCTGAATCCGATCAACCCGCGCTATTTCGGCTGCCAAGCCCTTGTGCTGTGCCCGACCCGCGAGCTGGCTGACCAGGTGGCGAAAGAAATCCGTCGTCTGGCCCGCTCCGAAGACAACATCAAGGTTCTGACCTTGTGCGGCGGCGTGTCCTTCGGCCCGCAGATCGGCTCCCTGGAACACGGCGCGCACATCATCGTCGGCACGCCGGGTCGCATTCAGCAGCATTTGCGCAAAGGTTCGCTGGTGCTGGACGGCCTGAACACGCTGATCCTCGACGAAGCCGACCGCATGCTGGACATGGGCTTCTACGACGCCATCGCCGACATCATCGAGCAGACCCCGAAAAAGCGTCAGACCTTGCTGTTCTCGGCAACTTATCCGGTGGGCATCAAGCAGCTGTCGTCCAAGTTCATGCGCGACCCACAGACCGTCAAGGTCGAAGCGTTGCACGCCGACAGCCAGATCGAGCAGATTTTCTACGAAATCTCCCCGGAAGATCGCCTCGACGCCGTCGTGAAAGTGCTCGGTCACTTCCGTCCGCAGTCCTGCGTGGCGTTCTGCTTCACCAAGCAGCAGTGCCAGGAAGTGGTCGATCACCTGACCGCCAAGGGCATTTCCGCCGTCGGCCTGCATGGCGATCTGGAACAGCGTGATCGCGATCAGGTCCTGGCGATGTTCGCCAACCGCAGCACTTCGGTATTGGTCGCCACTGACGTTGCGGCGCGCGGTCTGGATATCGATGCACTGGACATGGTACTCAACGTCGAGCTGGCCCGTGATTCGGAAATGCACATTCACCGCGTCGGCCGTACCGGTCGTGCGGGCGAGAAAGGTATCGCGGTCAGTCTGGTCGCGCCGTCGGAAAGCCAGCGCGCCCGCGCCATCGAAGAAATCCAGAAAGCTTCGCTGCGCTGGGATCAACTGGACAACCTGAAAAACGCTGGCGGTTCGCAGCTGATTCCAACCATGAGCACCTTGTGCATCGGTTCCGGCCGCAAGGACAAACTGCGTCCCGGCGATATCCTCGGTGCACTGACAGGTGATGCCGGAATCCCCGGCGCCCAGGTCGGCAAAATCGCGATCTTTGATTTCCAGGCGTACGTCGCAGTCGAGCGCGGCGTCGCCAAACAGGCGCTGGAGCGCTTGAACAACGGCAAGATCAAAGGCAAATCGTTGCGCGTGCGGATTCTCTGAACAGAATAAAGCTCACAGGCAGCCCGCTCTCTATCGTTGGAGCGAGGCTTGCCCGCGAAAAAGTCGGAACGACTTTCCGGCGATAGCGAGCCACCTTTTTTGCGACTGCTGCGCAATCGTTCGCGGGCAAGCCTCGCTCCAACAAGTCATTGAGGAAACCGCTGTGCCCGTTACTGACGTTGTGATCATTGGCGCTGGCGCCGCAGGTTTGATGTGCGCGCTGACCGCTGCCAGTCGCGGGCGCAAGGTGATGCTGATCGATCACGCCAACAAGCCCGGCAAGAAAATCCTCATGTCCGGCGGCGGGCGCTGCAATTTCACCAATATGTACACCGAACCGGCCAATTTCCTGTCGCAGAACCCGCACTTCTGCAAATCGGCCCTGGCGCGCTACACCCAGTGGGATTTCATCGCGCTGGTCGCCAAGCATGGCGTGCCATACCACGAGAAAAAGCTCGGCCAGTTGTTCTGCGATAACAAATCCAGCGACATCCTCGAACTGCTCCTGGACGAATGCCAGCAAGCGGGCGTCAGCCTGCACATGGACACGTCCGTGCAGCAGATCGAAAAGACCGAGACCGGCTACACGCTGGCAACCACCCTCGGCAGCCTGAGCTGCGAATCGCTGGTGATCGCCACCGGCGGCCTGTCGATCCCGACGCTGGGTGCGACCGGTTTCGGTTATCAGGTCGGCAAGCAGTTCGGCCACACATTGCTGCCGACTCGCGCGGGCCTTGTGCCGTTCACCATCACCGATCAGCTCAAGGAAATCTGCACCGAGCTGTCCGGCACGTCGGTGGATTGTCTGGTCAGCTGCAACGACACGAGCTTTCGCGAGAACATCCTGTTCACCCATCGCGGCCTCAGCGGTCCGGCGATCCTGCAAATCTCGTCGTTCTGGAATCCCGGCGATGCCGTGGAGATCAATCTGCTGCCGGACCACGACGTCGCCAGTTGGCTCAACGAGCAACAAGCCGAGCGGCCCAACAGCGAGCTGAAAACCCTGCTGGGGGAAATCTTCACCAAGAAGATGGCCAACCTGATTGCCGAACACTGGTTCGTCTCCAAGCCCATGAAGCAATACACCCACGCTGAACTGGCCGATATCAGCGGCAAACTGGCGAGTTGGCAGGTCGTCCCGGCAGGCACTGAAGGCTATCGCACGGCGGAAGTGACGCTGGGCGGGATCGATACCCGCGAAGTCTCCTCGAAAACCATGGAATCCCTGAAGTCGCCGGGTTTGTATTTCGTTGGCGAAGTGCTGGACGTCAGCGGGCATCTGGGTGGTTTCAACTTCCAGTGGGCCTGGGCTTCGGCGTATGCGGCGGCGCAGTATGTTTGACACGGCACCCTCACCGTAGGACCGGCTTCAGCCGGGAGGGCGTCATCTCAGATCAAGCAATGCGGCGAATATATTGGCTTCCTCCCGGCTGAAGCCGGTCCTACGAAATAATGCACGGAATAAATTTTGCGCAGCGGATGTACAGACCTCACTCAGGCCTGTACATATCCGTGTGCAGAATCGATCAATCGCGAACAAGGCCGTCAGCTCTTCTATGGCATCGAAATCTCTTCGTCACACGTTCCGTCGTCTGTGGGCGCTGGATAAATTCAGTTACAGCGTTCGAGTCTTCATCGCGCTGACCGGCAGTATGGCGCTGTGCTGGTATCAGAATGAGATGGGGCTGTTGATCCCGCTGTTCCTGGGGATTATCGCCAGCGCGCTGGCCGAGACCGATGACAGCTGGCAAGGCCGCCTCAATGCGCTGGCCGTGACTCTGGTCTGTTTCAGCGTCGCCGCACTGGCGGTGGAGTTACTGTTTCCCTACCCGATTCTGTTTGTCTGCTCGTTCGCCCTGGCGGCGTTTTGCCTGACCATGCTCGGCGCCTTGGGCGAACGCTACAGCGCCATTGCTTACGGCACGCTGATTCTGTCGGTGTACACCATGATCGGCGTCGACCAGCGCGGCGGCGAAGTGCTGGATTTCTGGCATGAGCCGATGCTGCTGGTGGCGGGCGCGGCCTGGTACGGCCTGTTGTCAGTATTGTGGCAGATGCTGTTTTCCAACCAGCCGGTGCAACAGGCGCTGGCCCGCCTGTTTCGCGAACTGGGGCAATACCTGAAGCTGAAGTCGAGCCTGTTCGAGCCGATCCGTCAGCTGGATGTCGAAGCCCGCCGCCTGGAACTGGCGCAGCAGAACGGCCGCGTGGTCGCGGCGCTGAATGCCACCAAAGAAATCATTCTGCATCGCGTGGGCAATGGCCGACCCGGCTCGAAGGTCAGTCGCTACCTGAAGCTGTATTTCATCGCTCAGGACATCCACGAGCGCGCCAGCTCATCGCATTACCCGTACAACTCACTGGCCGAGGCATTCTTCCACAGCGACGTGCTGTTCCGCTGTCAGCGCCTGCTACGCCAACAAGGCGTGGCCTGCCAGGCGCTGTCCGAATCCATCCAGCTGCGCCAGCCATTCGTGTACGACGACAGCTTCGCGTATGCCATGGAAGATTTACAGGCCTCGCTGGAACACCTGCGTATCCAGAGCAATCCGGCCTGGCGCGGGCTGTTGCGCTCCTTGCGCGCCCTGGCGGCCAACCTCGGCACCCTTGATCGACTGATCAAAGACGCCAGCAATCCGGACGCCGTCGCCGATGCCACTGACAGTTCGCTGCTGGACCGCTCGCCGCGCAACCTCAAGGACGCCTGGAATCGCCTGCGCCTGCAACTGACACCAACTTCATTGCTGTTTCGTCACGCCTTGCGCCTGCCGCTGGCGTTGACGGTTGGTTACGCCATGGTTCACCTGATTCACCCGTCCCAGGGCTACTGGATCATCCTGACCACGGTTTTCGTCTGCCAGCCAAGTTACGGCGCGACCCGGCGCAAGCTGGGTCAGCGGATTATCGGCACCGCCATCGGCCTGACAGTCGGCTGGGCGCTGTTCGATCTGATCACCAGCCCGATTCTGCAATCGATGTGCGCGGTGCTGGCCGGCGTGGTGTTCTTCGTCAACCGGACCACGCGCTACACCTTATCCACCGCCGCGATTACCGTGATGGTGCTGTTCTGTTTCAATCAGGTGGGCGACGGTTACGGGCTGTTCCTGCCGCGTCTGTTCGATACCTTGCTCGGCAGCCTGATCGCCGGGCTGGCAGTGTTCCTGTTCCTGCCGGACTGGCAAGGACGGCGCTTGAACAAGGTGCTGGCCAATACCCTCACGTGCAACAGCATTTACCTGCGCCAGATCATGCAGCAATACGCCCACGGCAAAAGCGACGATCTGGCTTATCGTCTCGCTCGCCGCAACGCCCACAATGCCGACGCAGCGCTGTCCACCACGCTGGCCAACATGCTCATGGAACCGGGGCATTTCCGTAAGGAAGCCGATGTCGGATTTCGCTTTCTGGTGCTTTCGCACACCTTGCTGAGTTATTTGTCAGGGCTGGGCGCGCATCGGGAGACTCAATTGCCGAGCGAAGTCCGCGAGCATCTGATCGAAGGTGCGGGGGCGACGCTGGCCGCCAGCATCGATGAGATCGCGCAAAGCCTGGCCGAGAAGAAACCGGTCGCGATTCAAAGCGACTCGGAAGAGCACCTGGCGGTTGAACTGGAGCAGATGCCCGACGAACTGGATGAGAGCCAGCGCCTGGTGCAAACCCAGCTGGCGTTGATCTGTCGCCAGTTGGGGCCGTTGCGGACCCTGGCCGCGCACCTGATCAAAGCCCCGGAAGAAGCTACAAGCCATGCTGCCTGAATAACTCGTCATAGCTGCCGTCGGCTTTCATCGCGGCAATCTCGCGATTGAAGTTGGCGACGATCTCTTCCCGATGCGGATTTTTCAGGCTGACCAGAATGTGCAGGCTGTTCTCGCTCAATGATTTGGGCAGGAATTCAATGGATTCGCGAACAGCCTTGGATTCCCGAGATAGATAAAAACGCGCGACGAATTCATCCTCCACAGCCAGGTCAACGCGTCCGGCGATCACCATGCGCACGGCCATGGAAAAGTCGTTGACCGGGACCTTTTCCAGCATCTCGTCGCTGTCGAATTCCGGCGAATAGGTGTAACCGCGCACCACGGCAATCGGCCGTCCATAGAGCTGATACAGATCACGATACTCAACACTGGACCGACTGCGTTTGACGAAGCGCACCCGATTGAGCAGATATTCAGCGGAGAACAGCCCGACCTTGGTGCGCTCTTTGTTGTACCAGGCGTTAATCAGTACGTCGTAGCGCCCTTCGCTCACACCGTTCAACGCTCGGGCCCACGGCACCTGCTGGTAATCGGTGTCATACCCGGCGCGCTTGAGCGCCGTACTGACCAGATCGGTCGCCAACCCGCCATTGAGCAAGGTGCTGTCCGTGAACGGCGGCCAGACATCGGCCACCAGACGAAGCTTTTCTCCCGCGCCGGCCTGCGCCACCAGCAACCATCCCAGCAAACCCACGGTTCGAAGCAAACACGGCATGCTCATTTCCCTGAGATAGGCGAGGCAATCACGCTAAATGTGCGCCCGGATAGCGACGCACAACTAATGGCGAGCTGCCTGTATTGAAGACTGATTCAAGCCTTTTCACAACTGATATGAATGCTGCATTTGTGCGGTTGTTCAATGAATATTCTGCGCTGACATCTTGCAAAACCCTGCGCATCAGGCAGGGGCCCGGAGGTTTTTTGGGTAACTTTATTGGGCAACCCCGCGGATGCGTTTAGTATTCGCGTCAGGTTTCTTCTTCGAGTCAGCCACATGTCTATCAAATGGATCTGCAAACATCACACCGACCTCAGCAAAGAACAGCTTTACGCGATCCTGCAATTGCGCGCCGAGGTGTTCGTGGTCGAGCAGCAATGCGTGTATCTGGACGTGGACGGGCTGGACCTGATGGGCGATACCTGCCACTTGATGGCCTGGCGCGAGGACAAGCTGGTGGCGTATCTGCGCCTGCTCGATCCGATTCAGCAAGGCGGTGACGTGACCATTGGCCGGGTCGTGACCGCGCCGTCGATTCGTAGCCGGGGCATTGGTCACGAGTTGATGGAGCAGGCGCTGGAGAATGCCGAGAAGAAATGGCCCGACCAGCCGATCTATCTGTCCGCGCAAGCTCACCTGCAAGGCTATTACAGCCGCTACGGCTTTGAGCCGGTGGGCGAGGTGTATCTGGAAGATGAAATTCCGCACATCGGCATGCGTCGCGATCTGGAATAACGCCCGCCGTCGTAGTCAGGGATAGCCGAGCACCGATTTGATCTGCCCCAGGTGCTGGGTGATCCAGCCCCGGTCAATGGCGCCCCAGTCACGAATCCGGTAATGCCCGGCGTGATTGCGCGCGCCGTCCTGCTGCTCGAACTCGCACTGGATATCCAGATCGGCCAGCGCCGCAATGGTGTCCTGCGCGGTGCGACGCGGCATGCCGGTGACCTCGATCAACGCTGGTACGCTGCTGGCGAGCTGGCTGTCGATCAGATACGCCACGTAAAGCCGACGGTAGAAACTGCTTTTGGTCTTGCTGACGTCCATGGTCCGAATCCTTGCTCTATAAAATCGAATACCCGCCCCGTAGGAGCGAACTTGTGTGGGCCACTTCGCGAGCAAGCTCGCTCCCACACAAGTTGGCTCCTACAAGGGTCCGCGCTGCATATCCCGCCACGTCAGGTAAATCCGCAGATCGAACTCCAACTGGTGATACCCCGGCTGCATGTGTTCGCACAGCTGATAGAACGCCTTGTTGTGATCCGATTCCTTGAAGTGCGCCAGTTCATGCACGACGATCATTTTCAGGAACTCCGGCGCGGCATCCTTGAACAGCGCGGCGACGCGGATTTCCTTCTTGGCCTTGAGCTTGCCGCCCTGAATGCGGGAAATCGTCGAGTGCAGGCCCAGCGCGCGATGGGTCAGGTCCAGGCGATTATCGAACAGCACTTTGTCGATGTTCGGCGCGTTGCGCAGATGTTCCTGCTTGATTGCCTGGGCGTAGGCGTAAAGCGCCTTGTCGCTCTGGATCGCATGGCGCTCGGGATAGCGCTGCTGGAGATAATCGCCGAGTTTGTCCTGGGCAATCAGCTGCTGCACCTGCTCCTGAAGAGCGGGCGGATAAGCCTGAAGGTATTTGAGCGGAGCTGGAGCTGTCATGAGCGGTGCTACTGATCTCAAAGGCAGAATGCAAAGACGGCAGTGTACAGAATTCAACGGTGTTTTAGCCCTTGCCAGTCAAACGGCTGCGGGAAGCTCAAGGCGTCTTCGGCGATCATCGGATGCGCGACCAGAAACCCTTGAATCAACTGGCAGCCATTGTCTTTGAGCCACTGGTATTGCTCGATGGTTTCCACCCCTTCGGCAATGACCAGCACATCCAGATTGCGACACAGCTCGATGATGCTTCTGGCAACGGCCAGGTCGCGTACCGAGCCAAGCATGCTGGCAACGAAATGCCGGTCGATCTTCAAGGTGTCGATGTCCAGATTGCGCAAATGCGACAGCGAACACTCGCCAACCCCAAAGTCATCCAGCGCCACTCGAACGCCAATGTCATGCAGCAACTGAATCTGCATGCGACTGTGATTCAGGTTATGCACCAGGGAGGTTTCGGTGATCTCGACTTCAAGCTGACCCGGTTTCAAATCAAAACGCTGCATCGCCCGCTGCAACTCAGAAGCCAGATTGGGCATGCTGAACTGGGTGGAACTGACGCTGACGCTAAGCACCAGATTGGCATCGAAGACTTCGTTCCAGCGCTTACGCTGCGCGGCGCCCTGCTCGAAAATCCAGCCACCGAGCTTGGTGATCAAACGGGTTTCTTCCAACAACGGAATAAACAGCCCCGGCGGTACGTCGCCGGCACTCGGATGCTGCCAGCGCAACAGCGCCTCGAAGCCACGCAGGCGACCACCTTCGACGAAAACCTGAGGTTGGTAGACCATAGAAAAATCTTTACCATCGATGGCCGTGCGCACGCTTTCCTCCAGCATCAGCCGTGAGCGGGCGCGGCCGTTCATTTCCTGATCGAAGAAGCGATATTGCTGACGTCCGGCGCGCTTGGCTTCATACATGGCGATATCCGCCGCCCGCAGCAGACCATCCAGATTGGCGCCGCAGTCCGGAAAAATGGCAATGCCGATGCTGGCGCCCAGGGTAATGTCCAGGCCGTCGACCTGCCGACGCAGTGATACACGCTCAATGAGTTTTTCCGCGACTTTGGCGGCGTGCTCGGGAAAATCCAGACCGTCGATGACCACGGTAAATTCGTCACCGCCCATGCGCGCCAGTACGTCATATGGCCGCATACATTCCTTGAGCTGTTGGGAAACCCAGAGCAGCACCTGATCGCCGGCGTCATGACCAAGGGAATCATTGATGCGCTTGAAGCCATCCAGATCGAGGTAAAGCAGCACCAGAAACTTGCCGGCCTGCTCATTGCGCAACAGCAGACCTTCGACGGTCTGGTAGAAACCACGGCGATTGAGCAGCCCGGTCAAGGTATCGGTGACCGCCTGCTGTTCCAGCTGGCGATACAGATCGCGGACCACTGACATATCCCGAATGCTCAATACCATGGCTTTGCGCTCCACCGGCAATGGCGCGCATGACATTGCCACCGGCAGCTGGCAACCGGATGTCGTGCGCAGGCTCGCGTCATGCAATCGATAGGATTCGCCGCTGCGATAGTGGCGATAAAAGCCCGACTCGTGCCAGTCCACCACCTTCGGCTCGGTCAGGTAGTCGAGCAGCGAAGTCCCGCACAGCTGCTCGACGTCGGCACCGAGCAAACCGCAAATCGCCGGGTTGGCGAAGTTGATCAAGCCCTTCTCATCGATGACCAGGATGCCTTCGTCGATATTGTCCAGCACCGATGCATTGAAAGCCCTGGCCTCCTCCAGCTCCAGCGACAACTTTTGCAGGGCGCGGCGATTCTGCTGTTGCTCCAGCAATGCCTGCACTTTGGGCTTTAGGACGTGGGGATCGAAGGGTTTGAACAGGTAATCCACTGCGCCACTGGCGTAGCCCTTGTGGACGGCATCCCGAGACTGCTCATTGGCGGTGAGAAAGATAATCGGCGTCAGCCGCGTTCGATGGCTGCCGCGCATCAGGCGTGCCACTTCGAAGCCGTCCATGCCGGGCATCTGAACGTCGAGCAGCACCAGGTCCACCTCTCTTTCGAGAAGGATCGACAGCGCTTCTATCCCGGAACTTGCCGTAACAATGCACCAATCCTGACGATTAAGGACGGCACGCATCGTCACCAGATTTTCCGGATAGTCATCAACGACTAACAAAACCGAACAGCCATCACCTGGCTTGGGTTGCGCGCATTCCATGCTGCTTCTCTTTTGTGGCCTGACGCCAGGGAATCGGGGAGTCCCCCTTATCCGAATGGCTTTCACTCTAGCCCCGTCCGGGAAAAACCAGAAGCGAGCTAGCCAAATGCCACCTCTAAACTGAACGCCACCCGACTAACGGTAGGGCGCTGTAACCCTTAGCCTGTCAGCCGCGCGGCGAAAATGGCGGCACTTTGACGTCAGACGTTCGACAAAATTCCATTAACAAACAGTTTTTCAGACCGTATAACCAATAACCCCAAAGCCGCGAGCTAGACGCTTGGTGCTGGCAATGAGACATAGTGGACGACTGAAAAAATGATTGATCTTTCTTCTTGGAATCTGAGCATCCCGGTAGGCTCGCCGCCGAAGACCATCGAAACCGCGCAGCTGGTCAAAGGCTACGACGGCAAGTATTTCAACTCGGGTTCCGGCTCGATTTTCTTCTGGGCGCCGGTCACTGGAGCACGCACCGCCAACGCCATTTACCCGCGCAGCGAATTGCGCGAAACCTGGTCGGACGGCTCGCTGCACAACTGGCTGTATCCCGACGCCGACAACTATTTGAACGCCACCCTGGAAGTCAATCAGGTTCCGTCCTCGGGCAAAATCGTCATCGGCCAGATTCACGCCTATAACAGCACCGAGCCCATGCTGAAGGTCGAGTATCAGTACAAGGACAGCACCGGATCGGGGAACATCGTCGCCAAGGTACGCAACCGCTTCGACGACAAGAAAAGCCGCGTCGTCCAGATCGCCGAAGGCGTACCGCTGAATGAGAAATTCAAATACATCATCCACCTCAGCCCCGGCGGCGAGCTGAGCATCAGCGCCAGAAACATGAACTGGAGCACGCCAATCAGCGCCACCTGGCGTGACAAACCGTTGTATTTCAAAGCGGGCGTGTATACGCAGGATCATTCCGGCTATAGCAATGAAGGCGGCAAGGCGACCTTCTATAACCTGGATATTGATCACAACAAGACTTAAGCCCACCACAAGCCTCGTTGGAGCGAGGCTTGCCCGCGAAGGCGTTATTCCAGGTCACGTATATATCGCCTGGAATAACGGTTCGCGGGCAAGTCGGAACGCCGCCCGCTCGCTCCAACGGGTTACGCGTAGAAGTTAACGCGTTGCATCCTGGAACTCTTTCTCGGCCAGTGCAAAACGCGTTTGCATGCCAACCGATGGACCTTTGCCCATCAGGCTGAAGATGACGATGGCGATGCTGGCGAAGAGGAAGCCGGGGATGATTTCGTACAGGCCCCAGATGCTGAAGTTCTTCCAGACGATCACGGTAATGGCACCCACCAGAATCCCGGCCAGTGCGCCGTTGCGGGTCATGCCTTTCCACAGTACCGAGATCAGCACCACCGGACCAAACGCAGCACCGAAGCCAGCCCAGGCGTAGCTCACCAGGCCCAGCACGCGGTTTTCCGGGTTGGCCGCCAGCAGAATCGCGATCACTGCAATCAGCAACACCATGGCGCGGCCGACCCAGACCAGTTCGTTCTGGGAAGCTTTTTTACGCAGGAAGGCTTTATAGAAGTCTTCGGTCAGGGCGCTGGAGCACACCAGTAACTGGCAGCTCAACGTACTCATGACGGCAGCAAGAATCGCCGACAGCAGCACACCGGTGATCCACGGATTGAACAGCAGCTTGGCCAGTTCGATGAATACCCGCTCCGGGTTGTCTGTCACAGGACCGGCAACTTCCGGGTGCGCCGAGAAGTAAGCGATGCCGAAGAAACCAGCGGCCACGGTGCCGCCCAGGCACAGGATCATCCAGGTCATGGAGATACGACGGGCGCTGGCAATGGACTTCACCGAATCGGCAGCCATGAAGCGCGCCAGGATATGCGGCTGACCGAAGTAGCCCAGGCCCCAGCCCATCAGGGAAATGATGCCGATGAACGTGGTGTTCTTGAACATGTCGAACGCGCCAGGGTCCTTGGCTTCGATGGCCAGGAAGGTCGCGTCGATGCCGCCGGTGGCTAGCAACACGATGATCGGCGTGAGGATCAAGGCGAAGATCATCAGCGTCGCCTGAACCGTGTCAGTCCAGCTTACGGCCAGGAAACCACCCACGAAGGTGTAGGCAATCGTCGCCGCAGCGCCCGCCCACAAGGCAGTTTCGTAAGACATGCCGAAGGTGCTTTCGAATAACCGCGCGCCGGCCACAATCCCGGAAGCACAATAAATAGTGAAGAACACCAGGATCACCACCGCCGCAATGATGCGTAGCAGGCCACTCGTGTCTTCAAATCGGCTGGTGAAGTAATCCGGCAGGGTCAAGGCGTCGCCGTTGTGCTCGGTCTGCACGCGCAGACGACCGGCCACGAACAGCCAATTCAAATAGGCGCCTACGATCAGGCCAATGGCGATCCAGCTTTCCGACAGGCCGGACATATAGATGGCGCCGGGCAAGCCCATGAGCAACCAGCCGCTCATGTCCGATGCGCCAGCCGAAAGTGCAGTAACGAAACTGCCCAGGCTGCGGCCACCGAGGATGTAATCCGAGAGGTTATTGGTGGAGCGATAAGCCATAAGGCCAATTAATACCATCGCAGCGATGTAGATCACGAAGGTGATGAGGGTGGGATTGCTGACACTCATTGAATTCTGCCTTGGCATTGTTTTTATAGACGCCGACTGATCTCGTGACCAATGCACCAGCTTCAGAACATTGATTGCAGACGGCTGTACTGACTGCGCTCTCCAAAGGAAAACGACGGCCGTTCGTGCGGCTTCAAGTGCGGTTGCACCGAGGCAACGAATCCTATTCAACAACGGGAATCAGGTGCAACCCTTATTTTCAGATAAGTTGCACCTTTTCGACCAGTTGGCCATTCCCGCCTTTTCGCCCTGCTTTGGCGCAAACAACGGTTTTTTCCTGACAAAAAGCCCCCGGATTGCGCACCTGAACGCTCGGAAATTTCATTTGCTGACAAAGGAAGAAATAATCAATGGAAAAAGGGTTGCACCCGGTTGCACCTCGGCCATTGCATCGCTAATCTTGTCCGACAACCACGGCCACACCCAAAGTGGCGAAAATGAGGACAGCACATGGCGACCACCACTCTGGGTGTCAAACTCGACGACCCGACCCGCGAGCGATTGAAAGCCGCCGCCCACTCCATCGACCGCACGCCGCACTGGTTGATCAAGCAGGCGATTTTCAATTACCTGGAAAAGCTCGAAGGTGGTGCAACCCTTTCTGAACTCAACGGTTTGATCAGCAAAGACGGCGACGACCATGGCGAGCTGCCAGTCGACGCAGTGCATCAATGCTTCCTCGAATTCGCCGAAAGTATCCTGCCGCAATCCGTGCTGCGTGCCGCGATCACCTCGGCTTATCGCCGCCCGGAGCAGGAAGTCGTGCCAATGCTCATCGAGCAGGCGCGTCTGCCAGTGTCGATGGCCGAAGCGACCAACAAGCTGGCTGCGTCCATTGCGGAAAAACTGCGCAATCAGAAAAGCGCCGGCGGCCGTGCAGGCATCGTCCAAGGTCTGCTGCAGGAGTTTTCCCTGTCGTCCCAGGAAGGCGTGGCGCTGATGTGCCTGGCCGAAGCGCTGTTGCGCATCCCGGACAAAGGCACCCGCGATGCATTGATCCGCGACAAGATCAGCACCGGCAATTGGCACCCGCACTTGGGCAACAGCCCGTCGCTGTTCGTCAACGCGGCAACCTGGGGCTTGTTGCTGACCGGCAAACTGGTCGCCACTCACAATGAAACGGGCCTGACTTCCTCCCTGAGCCGCATCATCGGCAAGAGCGGCGAGCCGATGATCCGCAAAGGCGTGGACATGGCCATGCGCTTGATGGGCGAGCAGTTCGTCACCGGCGAAACCATCGCTGAAGCCCTGGCCAACGCGAGCAAGTTCGAAGCCAAGGGCTTCCGTTATTCCTACGACATGCTCGGCGAAGCTGCGCTGACCGAACATGACGCGCAGAAATACCTGGCGTCCTACGAGCAGGCGATCCACTCCATCGGCAAAGCGTCCCACGGTCGTGGGATTTATGAAGGCCCGGGCATTTCCATCAAGTTGTCGGCACTGCACCCGCGTTACAGCCGCGCGCAGTACGAGCGGGTGATGGAAGAGTTGTACCCGCGCCTGCTGTCGCTGACCCTGCTGGCCAAGCAATATGACATCGGCCTGAACATCGACGCCGAAGAAGCCGACCGCCTTGAGCTGTCGCTGGATCTGCTGGAGCGCCTATGTTTCGAGCCGCAGCTGACCGGCTGGAACGGCATCGGCTTCGTGATCCAGGCTTATCAGAAGCGTTGCCCGTATGTGATCGACTACGTGATTGACCTGGCCCGTCGCAGCCGCCATCGCCTGATGATTCGTCTGGTGAAAGGCGCGTACTGGGACAGCGAAATCAAGCGCGCCCAGGTTGAAGGTCTGGAAGGCTATCCGGTCTACACCCGTAAGGTGTACACCGACGTTTCCTACATTGCCTGTGCACGCAAACTGCTCTCGGTGCCGGAAGTCATCTACCCGCAGTTCGCCACGCATAACGCCCACACCTTGTCGGCCATTTACCACATTGCCGGTCAGAACTATTACCCCGGCCAGTACGAATTCCAGTGCCTCCACGGCATGGGCGAGCCGCTTTACGAGCAGGTTGTAGGCAAAGTCGCCGATGGCAAGCTGAACCGCCCGTGTCGCGTGTACGCACCGGTCGGCACTCACGAAACACTGCTGGCGTATCTGGTACGTCGCCTGCTGGAAAACGGCGCCAACACCTCGTTCGTCAACCGCATCGCCGATCAATCCATCTCCATTCAGGAGCTTGTGGCCGATCCAGTGAACCAGATCGAGAAGATGGCAACGCAGGAAGGCGGTTTCGGCCTGCCACACCCGCGTATCCCGCTGCCGCGTGACTTGTACGGTGCGGAACGCGCCAACTCCAGCGGCATCGATCTGGCCAACGAACACCGTCTGGGTTCGCTGTCCTCGGCGCTGCTGGCCACCGCGCACAACGACTGGAAAGCCGGCCCGATGCTGGGCAGCCCGGCCAGCGAAGGCGCTGCGGCTCCCGTGCTGAACCCGTCCGACTTGCGTGACGTGGTCGGTCATGTGCAGGAAGCCAGCCTGGAAGACGTCGATAGCGCCTTGCAGTGCGCCCTGAATGCCGGTCCCATCTGGCAAGCCACGCCGCCAGCCGAACGCGCCGCGATTCTGGAGCGCGCCGCTGACTTGATGGAAGCCGAGATCCAGCCATTGATGGGCCTGCTGGCCCGTGAAGCCGGCAAGACTTTCGCCAACGCCATCGCCGAAGTACGCGAAGCCGTGGATTTCCTGCGTTACTACGCCGTGCAGGCCCGCAACGATTTCACCAATGACGCGCACCGTCCGCTGGGTCCGGTGGTTTGCATCAGCCCGTGGAACTTCCCGCTGGCAATTTTCAGCGGTCAGGTCGCCGCAGCGCTGGCCGCCGGTAACCCGGTCCTGGCCAAACCTGCCGAACAAACGCCGCTGGTGGCTGCACAAGCCGTGCGCATCTTGCTCGAAGCCGGGATTCCTGAAGGCGTCGTGCAGTTGTTGCCCGGTCGCGGCGAAACCGTCGGCGCCCGTCTGGTCGGTGATGATCGGGTCAAAGGCGTGATGTTCACCGGCTCCACCGAAGTCGCGCGGCTGCTGCAACGCAACGTCGCCGGTCGCCTGGATTCACAAGGTCGTCCTATCCCGCTGATCGCCGAAACCGGTGGCCAGAACGCGATGATCGTCGACTCCTCGGCGCTGACCGAACAAGTGGTCATCGACGTGGTGTCCTCAGCCTTCGACAGTGCCGGGCAACGCTGCTCCGCCCTGCGCGTGCTGTGCTTGCAGGAAGATTCCGCGGATCGCGTCATCGAAATGCTCAAAGGTGCCATGGCCGAATGCCGCCTTGGTAACCCGGAACGCCTGTCCGTGGACATCGGCCCGGTGATCGACGCCGAAGCCAAAGCGGGCATCGAAAAACACATCCAGGCCATGCGCGACAAAGGTCGCACGGTCTATCAGGTGGCCATCGCCGACAGCGCCGAAATCAAGCGCGGCACTTACGTGATGCCAACCCTCATCGAGCTGGAAAGCTTCGACGAACTGCAACGGGAAATCTTCGGCCCGGTGCTGCACGTGGTGCGCTACAAACGTAAAGAGCTGGATCAACTGATCGGCCAGATCAACGCTTCCGGCTACGGCCTGACCCTCGGCGTGCACACCCGCATCGACGAGACGATCGCCAAGGTCATCGACAACGTCAACGCCGGTAACGTCTACGTCAACCGCAACATCGTGGGTGCCGTGGTCGGCGTGCAGCCATTTGGCGGCGAAGGCTTGTCCGGCACCGGTCCGAAAGCCGGCGGGCCGCTGTATCTGTATCGCCTGCTGTCGACGCGCCCGGTGGATGCCATCGAGCAATCCTTCTTGCGCGGCGATGCCCTGACGGCTCCAGACACGCGGATGCGCGAAACCCTGAGCAAGCCGCTGCAAGCCTTGAAAGCCTGGGCTGCCAGCACTCAGCAGCCGGAACTGGACGCGCTGTGCAGCCAGTTTGCCGAACAATCGCAAAGCGGCATCACCCGCCTGCTGAGCGGCCCGACCGGCGAGCGCAACAGCTACAGCATCCTGCCTCGGGAACACGTGCTGTGCCTGGCGGACGTCGAAAGCGATTTGCTGACCCAACTGGCTGCGGTTCTTGCAGTGGGCAGCACAGCGATCTGGCCGGACAACGAGCTGAGCAAAACCCTGCGCACTCGCCTGCCCAAAGACGTGCAAGCGCGGATCAAGCTGGTTGCCGACTGGACCAAGGACGACGTGATCATCGACGCCGTTCTGCACCACGGCGATTCCGATCAACTGCGCTCGGTTTGCCAGCAAGTGGCGCAACGCGGCGGCGCCATTGTCGGCGTCAACGGCCTGTCACACGGCGAAACCAACGTGGCACTGGAGCGTCTGGTAATCGAACGCGCATTGAGCGTCAACACCGCTGCGGCGGGTGGCAATGCGAGCTTGATGACGATCGGGTAAATCGTTTGGACCACCCTGCGACCGAACGCAAATCCGTTGGCAAGCCTCCAACAAAACCGCGTCGGCGCAGGCAATGAAGGTGGGTCAGGTGGATTGAGGTGGGCGGGGCTGGCTTCTCGGGGACAAGTCCCCTCCTACCGGTTTTGCATCGGCCCGGTAGGACCGGACTTGTCCGGGAAGAACGATAACGCGGTAGGTCTAGCCCACCGAGGCGTCGGGTTCGCGGGCAAGCCTCGCTCCAACGGGATGCTAACTCATGAAGCCGGTTACTTCAGCTCACAAAACACCCCTTCCTACACCGCCCTGCCGGTGCCTTTTCCCTTTCTTCTGCGTGAACTTTCCGAGAGAATCCTGACCGCTTGCGCCGGGGATTTTGAGGCTCTAGGCTGCGTCGGTCGCTGAACATCAGTGATCGGGTTTAGCAGCCTGTCCAATATCCAAGGCTCGCAAGTGCCGCTATATGGCGGCTTTGCGCGGGGCACTTTCGAGTGCGCTGGGTTTGCCTTGGATACCTGGTCTGCTAACCCGCGTACAAGCCGCCACCTTTATTCGGTTAGCAGCGAATATCCGGTGGCTCCGCCAAATCCAAGGAGCCAAAAAATGATCAAAGCAACATCCGAAACATCACTCGAACAATCCCTGCTCCACATCAGCGACCTGCTGCGCTGCGCCGCTGCAACCGCCTATGAAAGCGGCGACAGCCTCAACGGCCCGAAACGCGACCTGGCCTTCTCGGCCGTGCACCTGATTGAAATGGCCAGAACGGAGCTGGATCGGTCGTTGATGAGCGTCGAGACTCGCTGAAAATGCGATCCGTAGGACCGGCTTCAGCCGGGAGGGCGGTATTTCTGACGATGCAAACGCGCTGAGTTGCCTACCCCCTCCCGGCTAAAGCCGGTCCTACGGGGGCCCGGTTAAAACCTTTCCCCCACCATCACCCAAATCAATCTTCCTGTTCACCCCTGCCCTTCAAACCTAGACTCGACGCATTCCCACAAAAGGTTTGTCGCCATGTCCGAGACGCTGCTCTGTTCGCGCAATCTGGCTTTCGAGCTGTATGAAGTGCTCGATGCCGAAGCCTTGATCCGTCGTGAGCGGTTTGCCGAGCACACGCGTGAGACGTTCGATGCGGCCATTGGCACGGCGCGGACGATTGCCGAGAAGTATTTCGCGCCGCACAACCGCAAGGCGGATGAAAACGAGCCGCGCTATGAACAGGGCGAGGCGGTGCTGATTCCCGAGGTCAAGCCAGCCGTCGATGCGTTTCTCGATGCCGGGTTTCTCAATGCGACGCGCAGTTTCGAGGCGGGCGGCATGCAGTTGCCGACGCTGCTGTCTCAAGCCTGCTTTGCGCATTTTCAGGCAGCGAATGCGGGCTCGACGGCGTATCCGTTCCTGACCATGGGCGCGGCCAACCTCATCGAAAGCTTTGGCAGCGAAGCGCAGAAACAACGCTTCCTGCAGCCAATGATCGAAGGGCGGTTCTTCGGCACCATGGCGCTGACCGAACCTCACGCCGGGTCGTCGCTGTCGGACATCCGCACCCGCGCCGAGCCTGCCGAAGACGGCACGTATCGCCTGCGCGGCAACAAGATTTTCATCTCCGGCGGCGATCACGGTCTGTCGGAGAACATCGTTCACATGGTGCTGGCCAAGCTGCCGGATGCGCCCGCCGGGGTGAAGGGTATTTCACTGTTCATCGTGCCCAAGTTTCTGGTCAACGACGACGGCAGCCTTGGCCCGCACAACGATGTGCTGCTGGCCGGGCTGTTTCACAAGATGGGCTGGCGCGGCACCACGTCCACGGCGCTCAATTTTGGCGATAACGGCGCGTGCGTCGGTTACCTGGTGGGCAAGCCGCATCAGGGCTTGAGCTATATGTTCCAGATGATGAACGAAGCGCGCATCGGTGTCGGCATGGGTGCGGTGATGCTCGGCTATGCGGGTTATCTGTATTCGCTGGATTACGCCCGGCAACGCCCGCAAGGTCGCCTGCCGGACAACAAAAGCCCGGACAGCGCGCCGGTGGCGATCATTGAGCATGCCGATGTGCGGCGCATGTTGCTGACCCAGAAAGCGTACGTCGAAGGCGCGTTCGATCTGGGTTTGTATGCCGCGCGCTTGTTTGATGACACCACCACCGGCGAAACCGAGGAGGCCCGCCAGCACGCACAGGAACTGCTCGACCTGTTGACGCCCATCGTCAAATCCTGGCCTTCGGAGTTCTGCCTGAAGGCCAACGAGCTGGCGATCCAGATTCTCGGCGGTCATGGCTACACCCGCGAATACCCGGTGGAACAGTATTACCGCGACAACCGTTTAAACCCGATCCATGAAGGCACACACGGCATTCAGTCCCTGGATTTGCTCGGCCGCAAGCTGGCGCAAAACGGTGGTGCCGGTCTCAAGCAGTTGATCCGGCTGATTGCCGAGACCTGTGAGCGAGCCAAATCCCACGAAAGCCTGAACCTCCTGCGCGCACCGCTGGAGCAACTGGTGACCCGTCTGCAAACGGTGACACTGGGTTTGCTGAGCGATCTGGCCCAAGGCAAGGTCACTTCGGCGCTGGCGAATTCGGCGCTGTACCTGAAAGCGTTCGGCCATGCGGTGATTGGCTGGCGCTGGCTGGAGCAAGCCGTCCACGCCGAGCAGGGTTTGGCATCAGGCAACCCAGCGGATGTGGAGTTCTATCGAGGCAAGCTACAGGCCGCCCGGTATTTCCTGACCTGGGAAGTACCGGGTTGCCATCACGAACTGGCGCTTCTCGAAGCCCGTGATGACACGTGCCTGGCGATGCAGGATGAATGGTTCTAGACGCTCAGCCCTCGCAGGTTCACAGGGAAAAAACGGTCGACCAGCTTCCTGCCTTCCTCGCCCAGTTTTGCGGCAAAGCGTTCGCGACTGAAGGGCTCGCCGGTGCGCAGGTCATAAAGCCTGTGCCAGGCTTTGGGCTCGGGAATCTCGGTTAGGCGCACCTTGACGAACTTGTAGTTGAGGCCCGACACCTCCTGAATGCCATCAATCAGGAAATAGCGGCCGGGCATGAAAATCGATTCGACTTCATCAGGCTCGTTGGAAAAAACCGCAACCGGCGTCGCCCCCAGGTAATGCCTGGCGGGCAATTCGAAAACCACGGAGGAGTCGTCGAACCCCGCCGAAGCCCCAAGGGTCGCGTAACCTGCCGAATGATGACCGGCCTGGCTGCTGCAAAAGGCACGGGCGATATACGGATTTTCACTGAACGAGGCGATATCGGTGCTGACCAGCACGTCCCCGGCCTTGATCTGTCCGTTGCGAAAGAAACGCCCCGAAGTGCCACGCATATCGCTGCCGCCGCGATACAACGTGACGCTGTTATCCAACCCGATTGCCTGCAGGTCATCCGCCAGTTCGTCGATAAGGTCAATCTGGCTCAGAGCCCCGGCAACTCCGGTGCGCAAATACTGGTTGAAGCTCGAATCCCGGGTCGTATACAGCTCTATACGCCCGCCGACATAGCTGCCGTCAGCCTTTTTGAACACATGATGAACATCTCCCCACTCGTCGATGACGAACCCTGTGCCTTGGGGGTCTTGCATCACCTGATCATCTGCGCCCAGCTCCGGCAGGTTCATGGCGACCTTCTGCCGGGCCAGGCCAATCTGTGACAGGCGTTCTTCTTCCTCAAGATTGAACGCCATGTGCACATCCCAGAAAGACGAGCGAACGGTCAGCAACGGGCTGGGTGTCAGCTCATTGCGTACATCGCTCTCGATCAGAGGCTGCGGGCGCGGGCCTGATTCGAGCGACTCCCATTCGCCCCTGGCATTCAAGCGCACAGCCCACCCAGTATCGCTCGCCGAAGGATCGGCAGGATCGGTCAGGGTCCAGGCATGAAGCTCATCGTTGAAGACGACCCGATGCGGCATATCGTCGAGGCTGATCCAGGTTTCACCATTGGTCAGCATCTGGATGCCACGCAGGGTTGAGCCGGGACCTTCAGCCCCAGGCGACACAGGATGAAGCTCGACCATTGGAATGTATTCGGCGGAGGCTGGCGTGCCAGCAGGCAATCCGCCGCCGCCAGGCCCGGTCAAACCCGAACGTGCGGCCCTGATCAACCCCAGCAGAATCGGCAGGTTGAACACCACGAATATTGCATTGAAAACAGAGCCGATGAGCCCGGCCTTGCGCTGCCGGGCGTCGCGGCCATTGATCGCCTGATCAATATTGAGGCCGAGGTTGGCGATACCGGCGCCCACCAGCGTCAACGCCATCGGCCAACCCAACGGACCCAGCGCACCGAACACATTGAGGAAGGCATTCAAATAGCCGATCCAGATCTGCTTGCGCAGACTGGCGTTGGAAGTCAGCAAGGTCTGCGCGTCGTCCTGCATTTGCTGTCGGGCGATCCCGCGTAAATAAGCGAATACATCCCCGCGAATGGCCACGTTCCGCTGATTGATCAGCGATTGCCCTGCGACCCAAGGCGTGTTGACGATTTGCTCGGCCGTTCCGTCAAATGCCGCGCCCTGCAATTGCCGGCTTGCAGCGGAGCGAATGAACAACGCCGTGAACGCCGCCCTTGCCGAGACGTCGCCCAGCCGGCCTTGAACCCAGGCATACAGCGCCTGCTCGGAAGCAAACACATGAAAGGCCGTGGCCTCGCCCGGCAAATAGACAAACTGGCGCCCGGTGCCATCCACGATGCGGACGCTTTCCGGGCACACATAACCGCCGATATCAAAGGTATGCACGGTCAATCCTGAATCCGACGGCACACCGGATTGCAGGGCTTCCAGCGTTATGACCGGTCGCAACTCACCAATGACGGCCTGGTGGATGACCTTGAATTGCTCGACGCTCAGGCCGCCTTTGCGTAACTGCAGAGCGGCGGCGGCCAGAAACCCACTACGCGCCAGGGTCAGGAAGTTCTCACTGTGCAGCGTCCAGAAGCGCTCCATCCTGGCCGAGAACCTGGCGCTGAAATCCAGCGCCCAGAAGTCATCGAGAATCTGCCGGGGAAGCAAGGCAACTTCGTTTCGCTCGTCGAACGCCTCATGCCTGGGGCCGTCGGTGTAGAAACCGCCATACAGCTGCAATTCATCGGAGACGATCTGATCCTGCACGTTGAACCGGTGCAGCATCAACTCGACAAAGGTCATCGACTCAATGGGCGGCCCAAGGTGTCGCCAGCCGGTGAACGTGGCCAGGCTGGTGGCCGCGCTGGAAAAGCGATGCCAATAGATGCGATCCGGATCAAGCCATTTGCCGGTGTGCCTGAATAACAACTGTCGGGCTTCGGCATAGGCCAGGCCGTGAATATCCGGGTAATCCTTGATGAAGTCGCGGGCGATTTTCTTGAGTTTATCCTGGTCAGTGGCGTAACGATTGGCAATGGTGCCCTGACGAAAACTCTGGTTGGGTGTCTGCATGACTTTCCTGTCCTGATGGGAAAGCCATGCACGTGAGCAGGTCTGAAATAACCGCAGGGGCTAGTTATTTATCGGTGTCCAGCAGCGGGCTTCATTCGGGGAAGAACAACTCAAGCAACCCCTCGCCTTGCGGCCCGAGCCGTGCTGCGTACTCCTCGCGGCTGAAGGGCTGACCAGTGCGCAGGTCAAAAAATCGACCCTGCGATTGACCGGCTCGATACAACGCGGGATGGTTTTCTTTCAGCTGCACCTTGATGAATTTGAAATGCTCGCCTGCCACTTCCTCGATGCTGTCGATCTGGAAATAATTGCCCGGCTTGAAGAGTGATTCAGCCTCTTGCCAGTCGCCGGAAAACGGGGCGATTGGCGTTGCACTGCGATAGGCCTTCTTTGGCAGCTCGAACACCACGGAAGTGTCGTCAAAGGTAATCGCCGCGCCTTCGAGCATTTCGCGCTCAAATGTGTAGGATTGCGTACCGGCCTGACTGCTGGAAAAGACTCGCGCCAGGTAGGGATTTTCGCTGAACGAGGTGAAGTCGGTGTTGACCAGAATATCGCCGACCTTGAGCTGCCCGGAACGAAAGGCAATGCCCGAGGTGCTGCGAAGACCGCTGCCGCCGCGATACAAGTCCACATCATTGTTGTAGCCGATGCTGTCGATATCCTCGACAAGCTCTTCAATGAGCTGCACCTGCGCGGCTGAAGCGCCGTCGCCAGTGCGCAGGTAAGTGTTGAACATCCCGTCATATTGCGTGTAGTCCGCAATACGCCCGCCGACATACTCATCTCCGGTCTTGAACAAGCGGTGTTCATCGCCCCAGGCATCGACGAGGACTCGTTCCCCTTCCTCGTTGGTGGCGATGAGTTCATCTTGCTCAAGGTCTGAATCGGAGTCCGAATCAGGGTCGAACTCCCGAATCGTTTCGTCCACCACCGCCTCTTGTCGGGCGCGGGCGAGTTTGGACAGACGCATCTCGTCCTTCAAATCGAAGCGCATGTAAACGTCCCAGAAAGATGTTGTTGTCGTCGCCTGAGACGAGCCAGACGTGCCTTGCGCAGACGACGGACCGGGCGTTTCCTGCATCGGCGCGCCGCCTTTCAGTGTGGGCGGCGCCAGCAGTTCCCATTCGCCAAGCGCGTTGAGCCGCACCGGTTTGGCGCCGTGGAAAGCAAAGGGGTTCTGCGGATCGACAATGGTCCAGCTGCGCAGCTCCTGGCGGTAAAGCACGCGATAAGGCACGCCACGCATTTCGATCCAGGTTTCGCCGTTGGCGAGGAAATGCACACCTTGCAAGCGGCCAGCTGTCTTGGGTGCTTCAGCGGGCAAAATCAGATTACCCTCCAGGCCCCCCAGTGACTCACCGCTGTCGGCCACCGGCACCCAGCCTTCGATAGACATCTCGGCACTGATTGCGCCGAGCATTGGCAGGTTGAACGCCACAAACACCGAGTTGAACACGGCACCGAGCACACCCGCCTTGCGCAGACCCGGCGTATTGCCATTAACGGCTTGATCAATGTTCAAGCCGACATTGGCCAGCCCCGCGCCCACCAGCGTGAGCGCGACCGGCCAGCTCAGCGGGGCGGCGGCACCGAACACCCGGATGAAGGCGTTCAGATAACCGATCCACATCTGTTTGTTCAGGCTGGCGTTGGAAGTCAGCCGTTGCGCCTGCACGTGCATGTTGTGTTGCGCCAGTTCGCGCAGATGGTCGAACACGTCACCCGCAATGACTTTATCAAGGCGATTGATGACCTTTTCGTCAGACCATTCATTGCGTTGCAGCTGGCCGATCCAGCGGTCGAACGCGCCGCCATCCTGATCCTTGGCGGCTTGCGAGGGAAAAAAATGCAAGGTGAAGGCGGTTCGTGATGCGTCGGTTGCGCAACGCTCCAGCACCCAGGCGCGCAGCTGGTCGGCGTTGGCAAAACGATGAAAAGCCGGTGCCTGGCCTGGCACGTAGAGAATCTGTACGCCCTGGCTGTCGACAATACGCACCACGTCACGGGCGACATATTCGCCAATATCGAAGCTGCGCAGGCTGATGCCCGCTTGCGGCGCAACCCGAGCCTGCAAGGTGCTCAAGGTCATGGCGAGTGGCAGCGAGTCAGCAACGGCGCGCGTAACCGTCTGGTAGTCGGCGTCCGACAGCGCGCCACTGCGCTGCGCCTGCCCTGCCGCGGCCAGGAAGTGCGCCTTGCCCAGCGTGCGAAAGTTCTCGCTGTGGGTGATCCAGAACTGGTTGATCCTGCGTTCATAAACCGCACGGAAGTCCAGGTCCCAGAAATCCCGCAAGACGACCTGCGGCAGCATCGCCACCTCGTTACGCTCGTCGTAGACGCCGTGCTGCGGGCCGTCGGTATAAAAGCCGCCGTAGAGTTGCAAATCATCGCAAGCGTCCTGATCCCTGGCACTGAACCGATGTATGACCAATTCGACGAGGGTCATCGATTCGATGGGCGTCCCCGAATGCTCCCAACCGGTGAACGTTCGGCTACTGCTCACGGCACCGCTGAATCGATGCCAGTAAACCTTGCCGGGATTCAGGCGTTTGCCCGTATGTTTTTTCAGGATATGCAGCGCGGTGGCATAAGCCAGGCCGTGGGCATCCGGGTAATCCTCGATGTACTGGCGGGCAATTTTCTTCAGGCGCAGCTCATCGGTGAGCGCTGGTTTTCCGACAGTCGCAGTCGGGGTAGAGGGGCCAATCGCAGGCATGACATTCGTTCCTTGAGTGAAAGAGAAGTCATGCACGTGATCAAAAAACAGCGGTTGCAGGCCCCTATATATGTACTGCGCTTTAATGTTGTAACCTTTTTTGACAGCCAGCCAATTCAACAGGTTAGAATCCTTGGCACGCGGACTGCATGGTCATTTCGCGCCCTCATCTTTTTTATCGTCATATTTCGTCTGGAGTACCGCCCTTGGATGCTGTGACCATCAACAGCGTGTTCTTGATCGGCGCGTTGCTGGTTGGGGCAAGCATCCTGGTCAGCTCGCTGTCATCACGCCTGGGCATCCCGATTCTGGTGATCATCCTGGCGGTGGGGATGGTCGCGGGCGTCGACGGCGGCGGCATCATTTTTGACAACTACGCCACGGCGTATCTGGTGGGCAACCTCGCGCTGGCGGTAATCCTGCTCGACGGCGGGCTGCGTACGCGGGTTTCCAGTTTCCGGGTCGCGCTCTGGCCAGCGTTGTCGCTGGCCACGGTTGGTGTGCTGATCACCACCGGCTTGACCGGCATGATGGCTGCCTGGCTGTTCAACCTGAACATGATCCAAGGCCTGCTGATCGGCGCCATCGTCGGCTCGACCGACGCCGCCGCAGTATTTTCCCTGCTGGGCGGCAAAGGCCTGAACGAGCGGGTCACCGCCAGCCTTGAAATCGAATCCGGCAGTAACGACCCGATGGCGGTGTTTCTTACCGTCACCTTGATTGGCATGCTCGCCAGCGGCCAGACCGGCCTGGAATGGAGCCTGCTGACCCATCTGATTCGCGAGTTCGGGATCGGCGGCATCATCGGTCTGGGTGGTGGCTGGTTGATGCTGCAACTGGTCAACCGGATCAATCTGGCCAACGGCTTGTATCCAATCCTGGTGATTGCCGGCGGCCTGGCGATCTTTGCCTTGACCAACGCCATCCACGGCAGCGGTTTTCTGGCGGTATACCTGTGCGGTCTGGTCATGGGCAATCGCCCGATCCGCAGCCGC
The DNA here is from genome assembly GCF_001698815.1 of Pseudomonas syringae. Lineage (GTDB taxonomy): Bacteria > Pseudomonadota > Gammaproteobacteria > Pseudomonadales > Pseudomonadaceae > Aquipseudomonas > Aquipseudomonas syringae_A. Next base: position 70,773 of record NZ_LGSI01000003.1, read on the forward strand.
CACGGCATTCTGCATATGCTCGACGGCATGGCCTGGCTGGCGCAGATCGGCATGTTCCTGGTGCTGGGCCTGCTGGTCACGCCCCACGACCTGCTGCCAATCGCCCTCCCCGCTCTGGGCCTGGCGCTGTGGATGATTCTGGTGGCGCGGCCGTTGTCGGTGATGGTCGGCCTGCTGCCGTTCAAGGCCTTTCATGGTCGCGAAAAAGCCTTTATCGCCTGGGTTGGCTTGCGTGGCGCAGTGCCGATCATTCTCGCAGTGTTCCCGCTGATGGCGAACCTGCCCAATGCGCAGCTGTACTTCAATCTGGCGTTCTTCATCGTGCTCGTGTCCTTGCTGCTGCAAGGCACCAGCCTGCCGTGGATGGCCAAATTGTTGAAAGTCACGGTGCCACCAGAACCCGCACCGATTTCCCGTGCGCCGCTGGAGGTTCATCCGACCAGCGAGTGGGAGCTGTTCGTTTATCGTCTCGGCGCGGAAAAATGGTGCATTGGCGCCGCCCTGCGGGAACTGAAAATGCCGGAAGGCACGCGTATCGCAGCGCTGTTTCGCGGCCAGCAACTGCTCCATCCGTCGGGTAGCACCACGCTGGAAGTGGGCGATCTGCTCTGCGTAATCGGCCATGAACATGACTTGGCAGCGCTGGGCAAACTGTTCAGCCAGGCTCCGCAACGGGGTCTTGACCTGCGCTTCTTCGGCGATTTTGTTCTCGAAGGCGACGCGCAGCTGGGCGCGGTGGCGGCTTTGTACGGTCTGAAACTGGACGGCCTGGATTCGAACATGCCGCTGAGCAAGTTCATCGTGCAGAAGAATCGCGGCGAGCCGGTGGTGGGCGATCAGGTTGAATGGAATGGAACTATTTGGACTGTTGCAGTGATGGAGGGGAACAAGATCCTCAAAGTCGGCGTCAGATTCCCGGAAGGAAGCCGCCCGGGTCCCGGGTTGTTCCTCTAAACTGCCCTTCTATTCGATCAGCTCGACCGGTGTCTATGTTGCCCCTGCGTACTTTCTTTGCTGCCATTCTGCTCGGCCTGTGCCTGTCTTCACTCCCTGTTCTGGCTGCCGACCCGCCCACCAGCGAAGCGGTGCAGCAAAGCCTGGACAAAATCGCCGACCGCAAACTGCCGGACGCCGATCAAAAAGCCTTGCAGCAGGTGCTTGAACAGACCCTGACGTTCCTGTCCAACAAGCGCGAAAGCGAGCAGAAGCTGACGTCGCTCAAGCAGCAACTGGCTGAAGCGCCCAAGCAGACCGGCGAAAACCAGCGTGAACTGGTGCGCCTGAAAGCCAGCAAAGTCATCCCGGTGGCCCAGCGCTACAACAATCTGGATGTGCCGCAGCTCGAACAATTGTTGAGTCAGCGCAGCACCCAGCAAAGCGATCTGCAAAAAGCCCTCAATGACGCCAGCAGTCTGGTGATCACCGCCCAGACCCGTCCCGAGCGCGCCCAGGCCGAAATCAGCACCAACCAGACGCGCATCCAGCAAATCAACACGCTCCTGAAAATGGGCAAAGACAACGGCAAAAGCATCAACGCCGATCAGCGCAACCTGCTCAACGCGGAACTGGCAGCCATCAATGCGCTGACGGTCCTGCGTCGCCAGGAACTGGCGGGCAACAGCCAGTTGCAGGATCTGGGCAACAGCCAGCATGACTTGCTGACCGAAAAGGTCGCCCGTCAGGAGCAGGAAATCCAGGAGCTGCAAACCCTGATCAACGACAAGCGTCGCGCCCAGTCGCAACAGACCGTGACGCAGCAATCCCTGGCAGCGGAAAAAGCCGGCAGCAGCAGCCTGCTGGCCACCGAAAGCGCCGCCAACCTCAAGCTTTCCGACTACTTGCTGCGCGGCACTGACCGCCTCAATGAACTGACCCAGCAGAACCTCAAGACCAAGCAACAGCTGGATAACCTGACCCAAAGCGATCAGGCGCTGGACGAACAGATCAACGTGCTGCGCGGCAGTCTGCTGCTGTCGAAAATCCTCTACAAGCAGAAACAGGCACTGCCGCACCTGCAACTGGACAAAGGCCTGGCCGATGAAATCGCCGACATTCGCCTGTATCAGTTCGAGGTCAATCAGCAGCGCGAGCAGATGAGCAGCCCGGCGTCCTACGTCGAGAAACTGCTGTCCACGCAGCCGCCTGAAGATGTCACCCCGCAGCTGCGCAAAACACTGATGGACATGGCGACCACGCGCAGCGACCTGCTGGAGCGCCTGAACCGCGAGCTGAGTTCGCTGCTCAACGAATCCATCACGCTGCAGCTCAATCAGAAGCAGCTGGTCAGCACCGCCATGAGCCTGCGCGAGACGCTGGACGAGCAGATGTTCTGGATCCCCAGCAACAAACCGCTGGACGTCGAGTGGTTTCAAGGCATCTGGCCGCGCCTGCAAAAACAGGTCACGACTTTGCCCTGGGCGTCGAGTGTCAGCGAGCTGAGCGATGGCCTGACCCAACGTCCGCTGCTGTTCCTGCCGCTGTTGCTGTTGATCGGCGTGCTGATGTGGAAGCGCAAGGCGCTCTACCACAAGCTCAACCGGTTGCACGCCGACATCGGCCACTTCAAGCGTGACAGCCAGTGGCAAACGCCGCTGGCGATCCTGATCAATATTCTGCTGGCCATGCCGCTGGCGCTCGCGTTGGCGCTGTGCGGCTATGCGCTGCAGATCGATGCACGCGGGCAAAACACCAATCTGGGCGCGGCATTGCTGCAAATCGCCCTGGCGTGGCTGGTGTTCTACACGGCCTATCGCATATTGGCGCCGGGCGGCGTCGCGCAGCTGCATTTCCGCTGGGAAAAGGCTCAGGTCGAATTCCTGCAACGCTGGATTCGCCGCCTCGGTCTGGTGGTTCTGGCGCTGGTGGCGGTGGTCGCCGTCGCCGAGCATCAGCCCGCCGCGCTGGCCGACGATGTGCTGGGCATCGGCGTGGTCCTGGCCTGTTACGGCTTGATGGCCTGGCTGCTCAGCCGCCTGCTGCTGGTCAGCCCGACCCACCACAATGCTTCGCTGTTTCGCAGAGCCGTCGGCCTGGTGTTTACCGCCTTGCCCATCGCACTGTTTGTCGCGGTGTGCTTCGGCTATTACTACACCGCGCTGAAACTCAGCGATCGCTTGATCGACACCCTGTACCTGCTGATGTTCTGGCTGGTGGTCGAAGCTGCGTTCGTGCGCGGCCTCGGGGTTGCGGCGCGGCGCCTGGCGTATCAGCGCGCCCTTGCCAAACGGCAGGCCGCCAAGGAAAGCGGCGATGGCGATATGGTGGTTGAAGAGCCAACGCTGGACATCGAGCAGGTCAACCAGCAATCCCTGCGCCTGATTCGTCTGGCGCTGCTGGCCGGTTTCATCGGCGCGCTGTACTGGGTGTGGTCGGACCTGATCACCGTGTTCTCGTACCTGGACAACATCACCCTGTACGAATACACCAGCGGCACCGGCGCAACCATGAGCATGGTGCCGATCAGCCTCGGCGACATGATTGGCGCGCTGGTGATCATCGTCATCACCTTCGTCCTGGCCAGCAACTTGCCCGGTCTGCTGGAAGTCCTCGTGCTGTCGCGCCTGAGTTTGGCGCAGGGTAGCGCTTATGCGACCACCACGCTGCTGTCCTACGCCATCGCCGGCGTCGGTTTCGTCTCGACGTTATCGGCACTCGGCGTGAGCTGGGACAAGTTGCAGTGGCTGGTGGCGGCGCTGTCGGTCGGCCTGGGTTTCGGCATGCAGGAAATCTTCGCCAACTTCATCTCCGGCATCATGATCCTGTTCGAACGCCCGGTGCGTATCGGCGACACCATCACCATCGGCAACCTGTCGGGCACGGTCAGCAAGATTCGCATCCGCGCCACGACCATCACCGATTTTGATCGCAAGGACATCATCGTCCCGAACAAGACGTTCATCACCGGGCAGCTGATCAACTGGTCGCTGACCGATACCATTACCCGGGTAACCCTCAAGCTCGGCGTCGATTACGGCTCCGATCTGGAGCTGGTGCGCCGCCTGCTGCTCAAGGCTGCTCAGGACAACCCGCGCGTCCTGAAGGACCCGGCGCCGATCGTGTACTTCCTGAATTTTGGCGAAAGCACGCTGGATCACGAGTTGCGCATGCACGTGCGCGACCTGGGTGACCGTAACCCGGTGCTCGACGAGATCAACCGTTTCATCAACAGCGAGTTCAAGAAGCAGCACATCAACATCTCGTTCCGGCAGATGGAGGTGTACCTGAAAAACCTCCACGGCCAGGAATACAAACTGGTGCCGGTCGAGGACGAGCCGTCGAATCCAAGCGGGCCGCTCAAGCTCGATCAGGGCTCCGCCGACGAACCGGTCAAGACGACCACCCCGATAAAACCGGCCCCCAAAGACGCACCTGAACCGCCGGAACTGCGCCTGGACTGAATAATGTGGGACCGGCTTTAGCCGGGAAGGCATCATACAAACGACAAAGATGCAGCGAATGTGCCGGCCTCTTCCCGGCTGAAGCCGGTCCTACAGGTAACCCCGCCATTAATGCCGCAACTGGACGCATAGCGAGTAACCCAGCAGAATGGTCGGACATTCTGCTGGAGATGGCCCTTGAAAGCCCTCGACGAACTGACCTTCGATAACCGCTTTGCCCGCCTGGGCGACGCGTTCTCCACTTCGGTACTCCCCGAGCCCATCGCCGACCCGCGCCTGGTGGTTGCCAGCGATGCGGCATTGGCGTTGCTCGATCTCGATCCTGCACAAGCCCAAACGCCGGTGTTCGCCGAAATTTTCAGCGGCCACAAACTGTGGGCCGACGCTGACGCTCGGGCGATGGTGTATTCGGGGCATCAGTTCGGCTCCTACAATCCGCGCCTGGGTGACGGGCGCGGCCTGCTGCTGGGCGAGGTCTACAACGACGCGGGCGAGCATTGGGACTTGCACCTCAAGGGCGCCGGCCAGACACCGTACTCGCGCATGGGCGATGGCCGCGCGGTGCTGCGCTCGTCGATCCGTGAGTTCCTCGCCTCCGAAGCGCTGCACGCGCTGGGCATTCCCAGCAGCCGCGCCGCTTGCGTGATCGGGTCCAGCACGCCGGTCTGGCGGGAGAAACAGGAACGCGCAGCGATGGTGTTGCGCCTGGCGCCGAGCCATATTCGCTTTGGCAGTTTCGAATATTTTTACTACACCAAGCAGCCGGAACAGCTCAAGGAACTGGGCGAGCACGTGCTGGCCATGCATTTTCCGCAATGTCTCGAACAGGCCGAACCGTATCTGGCGATGTTCCGGGAAATCGTCGAGCGCAATGCCGAACTGATCGCCAAGTGGCAGGCCTATGGTTTCTGCCACGGCGTGATGAACACCGACAACATGTCGATTCTGGGCATCACCTTCGACTTTGGGCCGTTCGCGTTTCTTGATGACTTCGACCAGAACTTCATCTGCAACCATTCCGATCACGAAGGCCGCTACTCCTTCAGCAATCAGGTGCCCATCGGCCAATGGAACCTCAGCGCGCTGGCTCAGGCCTTGACGCCGTTCATCAGCGTCGAAGCCCTGCGCGAGACCCTCGGCTTGTTCCTGCCGCTGTATCAGGCGCACTACCTGGACCTGATGCGCCGGCGCCTGGGCCTGACCAGCGCCGAAGATGACGACGAACAACTGATCAGTAAACTGCTCAAGCTGATGCAGAACAGCGGCGTGGATTACACCCTGTTCTTCCGCCGCCTGGGTAACGATCCCGCCGCCGACGCCTTGCGATCATTGCGCGACGACTTCGTCGACATCAAGGGCTTCGACGCCTGGGGCCAGGAATACCTGGCCCGCTGCGCCGGGGAAGACAACGGCACCGGGCAACAACGCCAGACCCGCATGCACGCGGTCAACCCGCTATACATCTTGCGCAACTATCTGGCACAAAAAGCCATCGATGCTGCCGAAGACGGCAACTACGAAGAAGTCCGTCGCCTGCACACCGTGCTGTGCAACCCCTTCACCGAACAACCCGGCATGGCTAACTACGCGGAACGACCGCCGGAGTGGGGGAAGCATCTGGAGATAAGTTGTTCGTCTTGAGGGTTGGTGTTTCGGGGGCGACAGCGGCCGGAGTTGCTGGTGGGGCTGCCTTGGCTTTGGCTGGTGTCTCGACTGTGTCAGCGGCGTCCTTGGCGGGCTGCTTCTCGGGCTTCTTCTCCGGCCGCTGAAGACCGGCGAGGATTTCGAACAGATTGGGCAGGTGGTCATCCTGCTTGGGGATACCGCCGTCGTTTTTGATGTTGTCCAACAAGCGGGTTTCATAACCCTCGTCATATTGGGCCTGCTCGATTGCGGGCAGGGCTCGGTAGTGCTCCAGGACCTCAGTCAGAAACTTGGGATACTTGCCGGTAACACTGGCCTCTAAGCTTCCTTGCGCTACGGTCTTGAACCTCCAGTCGGACTCGATCTTTTGCGCATCGCCCCACGCCACACGCCTCTCATTTACGGTATACGGCCCTTTGTCGTCATAGGCTATCAGCACCAGCTGTTCCCTCGACAATCCGGAGAAAGGACTTTTGCCGCCCTCGTCACCCGAGAATCTCTTGGCCAGAAACGCTGTGGCCTGTTCAGCCCGATTGAGCAGGTCAGGGTCGTCAGTCTTGGGCACTTCGCGATTGTGAACGTCTTTCAGCCCCTCGTAATTATCCACCAGCGATACCAGTATCCTGTCCGCCTCTGTACCCAACTCACTGCGGCTGAGCGTTCTATCACGATTTTCCGCGCGAACCGCACTTTCACCCAGTTGGCGGGAAAGGGCAGACATGCTGGCCTTGTCTGATTTTTCGTTGAACACTTTTACCGGGCTAGTTGATTGTCCGGTCGACAGCATACTTTCAGTTGCAGGCGCTGGCCTGGAAACAGCAGACGTAGCTGGACCTTGAACTTGAATGACCATACGCGACACCTCTGTAGATTTAATATCTAGTTACTGGTCGTCGTGACCGAAGTCGCGCCAACTGCCGGACTGGCTTCGTCAGCTGTCTCTTGGTTGTCAAATTTTTTAAGCTTGGCCAGAACTTCGAACAGGGTCAGGATTTCGAAATCTTTAGGTTTCTTACCGTTAGGATCACTGTCTTCCTTGATCCTGGCCAGCAGGCGTGTTTCGTATTCTTCGGGGTAATCGGCCTGCTCGATAAGCGGAAGGGTTTTATAGTGGTTTAGCACTTCGGTATAGAACCCTGGAGTTCGGCCATCATTCATCGCAGACTCGATATCGGCAGGCCCCCATAAAGTTTTGTTCCACTTAGATTCAAGGCCAACGATTTCATAGTAGGCAGCGTGCCTTTCGTTGATCGTATAGGGTCCATGTTCGTCATGGACGATCAAATTCAGCTGTTCCCTCGACAACTCTGCAAAAGGGTTTTTGAGGCTGCGACCATGCAGATGAAAGCGGGTCACATAATCGGTGGCGTCTCTCGCCCTTTTCAATAAGTCCTGATCATCAGTATCGGGAATTTCGCTGTTATGCACAGGGTTATCGCTCGTAATCTGACTGCGCAGCCTGCGCGCCTCGACTCCGAGTTGCCGCCGGTCCAGCGTCTTGTCCCGCACCTCGGCGCGCTCGGCACTTGCTGCCAACTGACGGGACAGGCTGGACAGTATTGGACCTCCCTCGGATTGAGCAGGTGCAATCAACCCTGTTTTACTGGAAGCGACAGAGGCAACAGGAGTGACTTGTGAGGTCGAGGTATTTATAACGCGGGTGCTGCCAGGAATATTATTTATCATGAGCAGGCCTTTACAAGGGACAGGATAAGAAGTCCGAATAGCCCGCCGGCATGAATATATATATTTCCATGGCGGCTGCGGCTATTCAGACTGCATGACGCAAGGCTTATTTCATTGAGAATTCGACTGCCCAATCGTGCGTGGCGAAATCAGTCCCGGTGATCCTTGCTTCGCAGCGCGCTCCACCCAGCGATTGTTCGCTTTTGTTCCACTTCGGCACGGTCCCGCTACGACTCGGCAACTTGAGATAGCTGGTTGTAAATTTGCAGGTCTTAGCCCCCATTTTGTACTGAAACACGACTATTGTGACATCAGGAGATTGCGCGCCCCTGACGCGATAGACATCAGACTCATGAGCCTGAACTTCAGGCATCGGTTTTGGGTTAGCCTCGGTATAACTATAGGCGCTGCTACCCACCACATCATAAATTGCTTTCGAATCGCTGTTATTCTTGAACGTAATCGTCACCTCGGGCCCTGCCTGAGCATAACCCGCCATAGTCAAAGCAACGACAACACCAACAGCAGCAACACCCACTTTCAACGCTTTTTTATTTTTCATCTCTAAGTACCTTTCAAATAACAATGAAAAAACGGTACCCATTTTAAAAACAACCGACAACTACTCGAAAGGATAGGCATTTGGCAAAGCCCTGTATTTACAGGGCAACAGCTGATAAACAATATTGGATTTTCAGATAAGTATCCATTCACCGTAAGAGCGGTCCTACAGAAATATAATTAAGTAACTCCCGACTACTGGGGAGAAGTTGTTAATGGAGTTGAAGTGAAGACCGAACGTGGCCCTATTGGCGAGGCTTGCTGTAGGACCGGCTTTAGCCGGGAGGGCAATTGACGCTCTCGCGACTAAAGTCGCTCCTACGGTCGCTCCTTGGCCGGTTCGCGGGCAAGCCTCGCTCCAACGAACTCCATCGCTTCGGATGGCAGTTACAACTACGCGCCAACCGGGCGGTACAATCGGCGCACTGCAACTCAATGACTGGAGCCGTCATGTCCGAATCAATGATGATCCCCTGCCCGCACTGCAACGGGCTGAACCGCATCCCCGCCGAGCGCCTGGGCGATCAGCCCAAATGCGGGCGCTGCAAACAGCCGGTGCTGCTGAGCAAACCGTTCAATTTGACCGAAGGCGATTACGCCAGCCAGATCAAGGGCGATCTGCCGCTGCTGGTGGATGTCTGGGCTGAGTGGTGCGGGCCGTGCAAGTCGTTTGCGCCGGTGTTCGAGCAGGCGGCCGCCGAGTTGTCCGGACGCTGCCGACTGGCCAAGCTGGACAGCGAAGCCAATCAGCAGCTCTCGGGACAACTGGGCATACGTTCGATTCCCAGCCTGATCCTGTTCAGGAACGGCAAGGAAGTCGCTCGGCAAAGCGGCGCATTCCCGTTGCAGCAGCTGCTCGCCTGGCTGAAAAGCCAGGGAATTTGAGCGTCTATGAAGGACTGCGCCAAACCAGCTTGTGATGGGTTGCCGAATTTGCCGTAGGACTTGTCCTAAACGCAATCTGGACACCCCTGACACGCTTTTTTCGACCTAGCATTCGCATTCCAGCCAGCGTCGAGAGAAGTACATGCCATGTCATATGTAGTCAGGGAAGGCGATCCAACCACCAGCGGCGGTTTTGTCCTGAGCGCATCCGCCACAGAGTTGATGGAACTGCGGCGGTTTGCCCGCATGGGCGATCCGGTCTGGTGTTCTGCGTGTGAACGCGTCGGCTACATAGCTGAAGGCAACCCGACTTACATTGACGAATTCGTTGCCGTCGCCACCCATGGCCACCTGGTGCAATGCGGCTGCAAGCCTGGCTCCAACACACTCATCGCGACCCAGCAGATCATTCAGGCTGATATGGACGCCGCCATCACGATTCCTGCCGACCTCGCCGAACAGGCGCAAGCGAAGGCCGAGCGGATCAACCGCTCAATCAAGGACGGGACCATGCGCTGCAAGTTGTTTGCGCCGATTCCGGATGTCATTTAGGCGCACGCAACGCTCGAAAAAATTTAACGTCTCCGGGGACAAGTCCCCTCTTACCGTTGAATTTTTGCCTTGTCTTCGCTCGTGACGTTTTCACACCGTCCGTGTAGGAGGGGACTTGTCCCCGAAAGCAACTGGCCAATCACCGAGATTACCCGGGGAACGGCGCCGGCTGAGCTTACGCCTTCGGGGACAAGTCCCCTCCTACCGATTTCACGCTTCAAGCAGCGTATGCAACTCCACAAACTGCTGGGTCAGTTTGTGCCGTGGATCAAAGTAGATCAGCGGAGTGCTTGCCTGATGCGACTCACGCATTTTTACCGACGCGTTCAAATACACCGGCAACACCGGTAATCCTTCGGCAATCAGCTCATCGAGAATCTGCTGCGGCAGGCTCGCTCGGGGCTGGAACTGATTGACGATAATCCCCTCCACTTGCAGCGCTTCGTTGTGATCCTCTTTCAGCTCGTCGATTTCCTTGATCAGGCCATACAGCGCCTGCCGGGAAAAGCTGTCGCAATCGAACGGAATCAGGACACGATCAGCCGCGATCAGCGCTGAAACCGCATAGAAATTGAGCGCGGGCGGTGTATCCAGATAGATGCGTTCGTAATCGTCATCCAGTTCGTCGAGCAATTTGCGCAACTTGTTGATCTTGTGCTTCGCCTCAAGCTTGGGCTGCAGGTCGGCCAGCTCTGCGGTGGCCGTCACCACATGCAGGTTATCGAAGGGCGTCTCGTAGATATCGACATGGTTTTTCTTGGCGAAAGGCCCGGAAGACAGGGTGTTCTTGAAAAAATCCGCGATTCCCATAGGAATATCGTTGCCGGTCAGGCCTGTCAGGTATTGGGTCGAATTCGCCTGGGCATCAAGATCGACCAAAAGCGTCCGATAGCCTTGTTGGGCGCTGACCGCAGCCAGATTACAGGCGATGCTGGACTTGCCAACTCCGCCCTTCTGATTGAATACCACCCGACGCATGGACGGACCTCCTGGTAGGTTGAAGAAAACCGATGAATGGAACGAGTCTATGCAATGCGTGTGACAAGGGCGAGCGCTTCACCAAATCAGACATAGATTTTCGACAAAACCTACACTTCAAACGGATATTTCTTACTTAACAAATTGCTACTCATCACCCCCAACGGGATAATGCCAGCCATTCGGCCAATGTCGCGCGCTGGTCGGCAATATCCCTGGCAGTAACGCAGCGAGAAGTAGCCCGCAGGGGCGGGAAGAGAATTTTTGATCACGTTCAACATCGCACAATGGCGCGCCTGGGCCCCCGGTCTGGCGGACGTCGAAAAGTGGCAGCAGTGGAGCCGACAACCGACGCTATTACACAGCAGCGATGAGGCTCCGGACGTGTCATTTTTGCCCGCCATGCAGCGTCGGCGGCTGGGGCGTATGGCCCGCATGGCCTTTGCGGTGGGCTGGCCATTGGCCGAAGGGCATGAGCGTCTGCCGCTGGTGTTCGTTTCGCGCCATGGTGAAACGCCCCGCACCTTTGAAATCCTCTGCGATGTCGCCACCGAGCAGCCGCTCTCACCCACCCAATTCAGCTTATCGGTACACAATTCGGTGATTGGCCTGTGGTCGATCATGCGTGGCGAAACCAGTGAAATGACTGCCCTGGCCGCCACCGGCGATGGCCTGGAACACGGCGCGTTCGAAGCCGCCGCCTTGCTGGCCGAAGGTGCGCCTGCGGTATTGCTGGTGATTACCGAAGAACAGCCTCCCGAGGCCTATGCCGACTGGATCGACGACGTGCCGTTCCCCTACGCCGTGGGCCTGCTGCTGACCCAGGGCGACGACTGGCAGCTGTCATTGAAGGCCAATGCCGAAGAACTTCCCCGCAGCCCATGGCCCCATGCTTTGAATCTGTTGTGCGCGCTCAACACCGCTCAGACAGCCTGCCAACATCCCTGGAAGAACCGGTTATGGAATTGGCAACGCAACCGCTGAATAGAGGCCGCGACGCCTACTATTGGCGTCTGCTGGCTACTGCGATGTCCTTTGCCCTGTTCGGGGTGGGCGGATTGTGCCTGCGCCTGGTGGTTTTCCCGGTTCTGGGCTGGTTGCCCGGCGATGCGCTGACCCACAGGCAACGGGCCAGACGCACCATTGGCTGGCTATTCTGGCTGTTCATTCGCATCATGGCCCGGCTTGGCGTGCTGACCTATGACGTTCAAGGCGCAGAAAGGCTGGGCCGTCCGGGCCAGATGATCATTGCCAACCACCCGTCGCTGATCGATGTGGTGTTCCTGATCGGGCTGGTGCGCGACGCCAACTGCGTGGTCAAACGCAGCCTCTGGAAGAACCCGTTCACCTGCGGCCCGGTGTGTGCCACCGAGTACATCAGCAACGACGGCAATGTCGACATGCTCGACGACGCCGCCGACGCGCTGCGCAACGGGCAGACGCTGATCATTTTCCCGGAAGGCACCCGCACCCAGCCGGGCCAGGCGCCGGAATTCCACCGTGGCGCGGCCTCGATTGCCCTGCGTGGTGCCAGCGTGATCACGCCCGTGGTGATCAAGGTCAGCCCGACAACATTGACCAAGGCGGAGCCCTGGTACCGCATTCCCCAGCGTCGCGTGCATTTCAGCCTGTGCGTCGGACCCGATATAGATCCACAAGCCTTTGCTGCCCTTGGCCCGGCGCCCGTCGCCTCGCGCAAGCTCAACGATTATCTGCATCACTATTTCATCAAGGAGCTCGCCTCAGATGAGCGATCTGCACCGTGACATCAAACAGCTGATCATCGACGCCCTGGGCCTGGAAGACATCAGCACCCATGACATCGGCAACGATCAGATCCTGTTCGGCGAAGGCCTTGGACTGGACTCCGTTGACGCCCTGGAGCTAGGCCTGGCCATCCAGAAACGCTACGGCATCAAGATCGATGCCGACGCCAAGGACACCCGCAATCATTTCACCAGCGTGGACAGCCTTGCGGCCTTCGTCAGCGCCCGGCAAGTGGCCTGAGGACTGAACATGCAAACCCGTGAAGACATCTTCGAAATCCTGCGCGAGGCGCTGGTTGAGCTGTTCGAACTTGAGCCTGAGCGAGTCAGTCTGCAAGCCAATCTCTATCAGGATCTGGAAATCGACAGCATCGATGCCGTGGACCTGATCGACCACATCAAGCGCAAGACCGGCAAAAAAATCGCAGCCGAGGAATTCAAGGCCGTGCGTACCGTCAACGATGTGGTCGAGGCGGTTTACCGTCTGGTCAACGCCGCCGCATGAAGCGGCTGATCGGCGTGGGGCTGCTGCTGGTCGGCGCGGTGTATCCATTTGCCGTTTATTACGGCACCGAACACTTCGCGCCGTGGCAGTTCGCCCTGCTGCTGGGCAGCCTGTGGCTGGGTCGCGCGCTGACTGCTGAAAAGCGCCCCGGCAGCCTGATCACGCCGCTGGTCGCCATTGGTTTTTGCCTGCTTCTGGGCGCGTTCAACAGTCCGCTGTTGCTGCGCTGGTATCCGGTCCTGATCAGCGCCTCGATGCTTGGCCTGTTTGGTTTGAGCCTGATTTATGGCCCGCCGATCGTCGAGCGTCTGGCGCGGATGCGCGAAGCCGAGCTGCCTGCCGTCGCGGTGCGCTACACGCGTCAGGTCACTGAAGTCTGGTGCTGGTTTTTCCTCGGCAACGGTTTGATGGCTGCGGGCCTGACCCTGTGGGCGCCGCTGTCGTGGTGGACGCTGTACACCGGACTGATTTCCTACGGGTTGATGGGCTTGCTGTTTGCAGGCGAATGGATAGTCCGCCGACGCGTCCGAAGCGGCGAACTCAAATGGAACACTTGAACCCGATGAACCCGATTGCACTTAACTGGATCAAGCCTGAGCAACTGCTGCTCGAACCCCAGGCCGACCGCGAACTGACCCAGGCGCCCGCGCTGAACCACGCGCAATTCTGTACCCAGGCCTTGAGCCTCGCCGCCGCCCTGCAAGCCCGGGGCATCGAGCGTCTGGCGCTGCATCTGGAAGATGCCGGTGAACTGGCTGTCGCGTTGTTCGGTGCCTGGCGCGCAGGTGTCAGCGTGCTATTGCCCGCCGACCTGCAAGCGCAGACTCGCCAACGCTGGGCCGATCACGTCGATGGCTGGTTGACCGATCAGCCCGGCGACCTCCACTTGCGCGAGCTGCACGCCGATCCGCTGCCGCCCGCATCGCTGGATCTGGACGAATGCCGCCTGAGCCTGTGTACCTCCGGCTCCAGCGGCGAACCCAAACTGATTGAAAAGCGTCTGCGACAACTGGCCAACGAGATTCAGGCGCTGGAATCCCTCTGGGGTGCCGAACTGGGCCATTCCTGCATCATTGGCAGCGTGGCGAGCCAGCATATTTATGGCCTGCTGTTTCGCGTGCTGTGGCCGCTGAGTGCCGGGCGCAGTTTTGTGCGCAAACAATTGCCGTTTCCTGAAGACTTGCAGCGCGCCAGCCGCGAACACCCGGTTTTTGCCTGGGTCGCCAGCCCGGCGCTGCTCAAACGCATGGGCGACAACCTCGACTGGTCGGCCCTGAGCGCGGTGCGCCGGGTATTTTCCTCGGGTGGCGCATTGCCCGGCGAAGCCGCCGCGAGCCTGCATGAACGGCTCGGGCAATGGCCCACCGAAATTCTCGGCAGCTCGGAAACCGGTGGCATTGCCTGGCGTCAGGGCGAAAACCTCTGGCAGGCATTCGACGGCGTGCGCCTGGAGCAGGATGGCGATGGGGCGCTGCTGATCAGTTCAACCTACATGCCACCGGGCCATATCGAACACAGCGCCGATGCCGTGCGCATGGGCGACGACGGCCGCTTTGAATTACTGAGTCGTCTGGACCGCATCGTCAAACTCGAAGAGAAGCGCATTTCCCTGCCGTTACTGGAACAGGCGCTGGCCGGTCACGCTTGGGTGAACGAAGCGCGCTTCGGGGTCATTCAGGAAAAACGCGCATCGCTGGGCGCCTTGGTGGTGCTCAACGCTGCCGGGCTGAATGCATTGCGCAATCAAGGCCGACGCAGCCTGACCCAAACCTTGCGCGAGCATTTGCGCCCGCACTGCGAAGCCATCGCCCTGCCCCGCCGTTGGCGTCTGCTGCGGCAATTGCCGCTCAATGCCCAGGGCAAATTGCCTCAGGCTGATGTCCAAGCATTGCTGTTGGCGCCACGAGCGCGACAGCCAGAGATGATGAGTCAGCAGATGATCGACGGCGTGTTGCATCTGGACCTGCATGTCCCGGCCGATCTTGCCTATTTCAGCGGTCACTTCCCGTCCGCGCCGGTACTGCCCGGCGTGGTTCAGGTGGACTGGGCGATGGCGCTGGGCCAGCGCTTGCTGGATCTGCCGCCGAAATTCGCCGGTATGGAAGTACTCAAGTTTCAGCAACTGATCCGCCCCGGCGATGACATCAGCCTGACCCTGCGCTTCGATGCCGAACGCGGCAAACTCTACTTCACCTACCGCAACAGCGAAGCGGCATGCTCCAGCGGACGGATATTGCTGGAGGTGGTCGATG
Source organism: Pseudomonas syringae (assembly GCF_001698815.1). Taxonomy (GTDB): domain Bacteria; phylum Pseudomonadota; class Gammaproteobacteria; order Pseudomonadales; family Pseudomonadaceae; genus Aquipseudomonas; species Aquipseudomonas syringae_A. The sequence continues at coordinate 85,999 of NZ_LGSI01000003.1, forward strand.
TTTGATTCAGATAAACGCCACAGCATCTGCATTGATCGCAATACCGCCTCGCGAATAAATTCGCTCCTACGGAGAATGAATTCTCTCGCCGTGATCCGATCCCCCTGTAGGAGCGAATTTATTCGCGAAGAGGCCGGTACATCCGCAGCTTTTTTTGAACCAGGAACATCGCATTCGCGGGCAAGCCTCGCTCCCACAGGCGGTTCACCTCATGCATAACCCCTGCGCAATAATTCCGGTGTTCGACCATGAACACGCCGTCTCTGCCGTGGTAGCGGCGGTGTTGGCGGCGGGGTTGCCGTGTGTGTTGGTGGATGACGCCAGCAGCCCGGCCTGTGCGGCGGTATTGAGAACGCTGGCGGAAGGCGAAAACGTCTCTCTGCTCACGCTGCCCGTCAATCAAGGCAAAGGTGGCGCGGTGATGGCGGGCTTTCGCGAGGCCCAACGCAGGGGCTTCAGCCATGCCCTGCAAGTCGATGCCGACGGCCAACATGATCTGAGCGATATTGGCTTATTCCTGAGCACGTCCCGGGAGCAGCCAAACGCGATTATCTGCGGCTACCCGCAATACGATGCCAGCGTGCCCAAAGGCCGTTTGTACGCCCGTTACCTGACGCATTTCTGGGTCTGGGTGAACACGCTGTCGTTACAGATCAGGGATTCCATGTGCGGCTTCCGGATTTACCCGCTCCGGCCCGTGGTGCAGCTGATCGACACCGTGCAGATCGGCAAACGCATGGATTTCGACTCGGACATTCTGGTGCGCCTGGCGTGGCGCAATCTGCCGATGCAGTGGTTGCCCGTCAAGGTGCATTACCCGCAGGACGGCGTGTCGCACTTCCGCATGTTTCACGACAATGTGCTGATCACGAAAATGCACACCAAGTTGTTCTTCGGCATGCTGGCGCGCTTCCCGTTGATCCTCTGGCGGAGGTGGTTGCCATGAGCAATCAACAGCCGGACAAACACTGGGCCGATCACGAAGAGCGCGGCAGTTTCATGCTGATGCAGCTCACCGCCTGGGCCGCCAAACGTCTGGGCCGACGCGTATTGAGCCCGCTGCTGTATGGCATCGTTTTGTACTTCTTCCTGTTCGGTCGTCAGGCGCGTAAAAGCGCCTGGGAATACCAGCGGCGTCTGGCCCAATGGAGCGCCCGCCCCGAATTGCTGCCGACCCAGCGCCGGGTGTTCGGCCAGTTCATGGCCTTTGCCGACTCGTTGCTGGACAAGCTGGACGTCTGGAACGGCAAGTTGCGCCTTGAGCAAATCGATATCGTCGACCCCGCCGGTTTACGTACCCAATTGCGCGGCCAGCGCGGGCAAATGCTGGTGGGCGCGCACCTGGGCAACCTTGAGGTCTGTCGCGCCCTGGCCGAGCTGGGCGAAAAAGTCACCATGAACGTGCTGGTTCATACCAAGCACGCCGAGCGTTTCAATCGTTTGCTGGGCGAAGCCGGGGCGACTCACTTGCGGCTGATTCAGGTCAGCGAGCTGAACCCGATGATCATGCTCCAATTGAGCGAGCGTCTGGATCGTGGCGAATGGCTGGCGATTGCCGGTGATCGCGTCGCGCTGCATGGCGGACGTAATGCCAAGGTGGATTTTCTCGGCGGCAAGGCAGCGTTTCCCCAAGGGCCATGGCTGCTGGCCGGGCTGCTGAAATGCCCGATCCATCTGATTTTCTGCCTCAAGGGCGCGAACGGCTATCGGGTGATCCTCGAACCTTTCGCCGACGCGATCGAATGGCGGCGCAGTGATCGCCAGCACGTGATCGGCCAATGGGCCCAGCGTTACGCCGACCGCCTCAGCCACTATTGCCTGCAAGCCCCGCAACAATGGTTCAATTTCTATCCTTTCTGGAAGTCCGATGACGAATCAAGTTCCTGAGCCGGTTACTTTCGGCGAACGCGCGCTGCAGATCGAAGACGTGCTGGCCCTGGCCAATCGCCAAGTGCCCACAACCCTGCAAAGCGACAGCGCCTTTCGCCAGCGCATCGCCAAGGGCGCGCAGTTTCTCGATTCGCTGCTGGACAAGGAAGGCGTGATTTATGGCGTGACCACCGGTTACGGCGATTCCTGCGTGGTGGCCGTACCGCTGCATCATGTGGAAGCTTTGCCGCGTCACCTGTACACCTTTCACGGCTGCGGCCTGGGCAAACTGCTCGACCCGCAAGCCACCCGCGCAGTGCTTGCCGCGCGTTTGCAGTCGCTGTGCCAGGGGGTTTCCGGGGTGCGTGTCGAGTTGCTGGAACGCTTGCAGGCGTTTCTCGATCAGGACGTGCTGCCGCTGATTCCGGAAGAAGGTTCGGTGGGCGCCAGTGGCGATCTGACGCCGCTGTCTTATGTCGCCGCGACGCTGTCCGGCGAGCGCGAAGTGCTGTTCCGTGGCGAGCGCCGTCAGGCCAGCGACGTGCATCGCGAGCTGGGTTGGCAGCCTTTGGTGCTGCGTCCCAAGGAAGCCCTGGCCTTGATGAACGGCACGGCGGTAATGACCGGTCTGGCGTGTCTGGCCTTCGCCCGCGCCGATTACCTGCTGCAATTGGCAACACGCATTACCGCGATGAATGTCGTGGCGCTGCAAGGCAATCCCGAGCATTTCGACGAGCGTCTGTTTGCCGCCAAACCGCATCCGGGGCAGATGCAAGTCGCCGCCTGGTTGCGCAAGGATTTGGCCATCGACGCGCCCACCGCGCCGTTGCACCGGTTGCAGGATCGCTATTCCCTGCGTTGCGCGCCCCATGTGTTGGGCGTGCTGGCTGACAGCCTGAACTGGCTGCGCTCGTTCATCGAGATCGAACTCAACAGCGCCAATGACAACCCGATCATCGACGCCGAAGCCGAACGCGTGTTGCATGGCGGGCACTTCTACGGCGGGCACATCGCTTTCGCCATGGACAGCCTGAAGAATCTGGTCGCCAACGTTGCCGATCTGCTGGATCGCCAGCTCGCGCTGCTAGTGGATGAACGCTACAACCACGGTTTGCCGAGCAACCTGTCCGGCGCGTCTGCCGAGCGGGCGATGCTCAATCACGGCTTCAAGGCGGTGCAGATCGGCACCAGCGCCTGGACCGCCGAAGCCCTGAAAAACACCATGCCGGCCAGCGTGTTTTCCCGTTCAACCGAATGCCATAACCAAGACAAAGTGAGCATGGGCACCATCGCTGCCCGTGATGCGATTCGTGTTCTGGAGCTGACCGAACAAGTCGCCGCCGCCACCTTGATCGCCGCCAATCAGGGCGTCTGGCTGCGCAGCAAGGCCGCCGATGCGCGTCCGCTGCCGCCAGCGCTGGCCGCCATGCACGAGCAATTGGCACAAGACTTCCCGCCGGTCATCGAAGACCGCGCGCTGGAAGGCGAGCTGCGCTTGTGCCTGCAACGTATCGCCGATCGCCACTGGAGGTTGCATGCGCAGTAAAGGCGTCATTCATGCGGACACCGAGTTCGTCGTACCGTTTTTCGACATCGACATGATGAATGTCGTCTGGCACGGGCATTACGTGAAATACCTCGAAGTGGCGCGCTGCGCGTTACTCGACCAGATCGGCCACAACTACACGCAAATGCTCGCGTCGGGCTACGGCTGGCCGGTGATCGACCTGCAATTGCGCTACGTGCGCGGCGCGACCTTCGGCCAGCGGCTGATCGTGCGCGCCAGCCTCGTGGAATGGGAAAGCCGCTTGAAGATCAACTACCTGATCAGCGACGCCGAAACCGGCGAACGCATGACCCGCGCCAGCTCGATCCAGGTCGCCGTGCATATCGAAAGCCGCGAAATGCAGCTGGCTTCGCCGAAAGTCTTCACCGATGCTGTTGCGCGGGTGTTGTCATGAATCCGGCGAACCATGCAGCAGTAGACGCCGTTGGAGCGAGGCTTGCCCGCGAATCATTGGCTGCGGTATGTCAGGTAGACCACGTAATCGTTCTTCGCGGGCAAGCCTCGCTCCAACAGACCATTCGCCGTGTTCTTGGCATGCTGGCACTGATCTGCCTGTCGCCCTTGGCGAACGCCTTTGACCTGCAACAGCTGAGCGAGCAACTGGCCAAACCGGTCGTAGTGCGCGGCAGCTTCATTCAGGAAAAACACCTGCGCGCGTTGCCCCAACCGTTGGTGAGTAAAGGCAAGTTCGTGCTGGCCAAGGAGTTCGGTCTGCTGTGGTTGCTGGATACGCCGCTCAAGCAGGATTACCGGATCAGCCCGGCTGGCATCGCCCGCCGCGAAACCGACGGCACTGGCAGTTGGCAATTGCTGCCGAACAAGAGCGCCGGTGCTGAGCAGAACCGTTTGTTCCTCGCCGTTTTGCAGGGCGACAGCAGCGGTTTGCAGCGCGATTTCGAGCTGCAACTCAAGGGCGATGCAAGCGCATGGCAACTGACGCTGATCCCGCGTTCGCTGTTGCTGCAGCAAGTGTTCAAGCAGATCAATATCGACGGCGGCGTCTTAGTGCAACGCATCGAACTGCAGGAAACCCAAGGCGACAGCACCCTGTTGAAGATGCTCGACAGCCAGAGCGTGCCAGCCTTGAGCGATGCGGAGCGCCACGACTTTGCCGACTGAACGCCTGTTGCCCCGTTTTTTCCTGATTGTCCTGCTGGCGGTTCTGGCCTTGGCGGGCTGGCAATGGCGCGACGGTGCGCCGTTGTCCGCCAACCTCATGGAGCTGGTCCCCGGCACCAGTCCAGATGCGCTGGAACTGCGCGCCGAACAACGCATGCAGGAACCGCTCAATCGGGAAATGCTGGTGCTGGTCGGCCATGCCGATCGCCAGCAAGCCATCGAACTGGCGAAACGCCTGGGCGAGCAATGGCAGGCCAGCGGCCTGTTCGAAAAAGTACAATGGAATCTGCAGGCCGACTTGCCCGCGCTGCGCACGCAATTGCTGCAAGGCCGACTGGCGATGCTGCCCGCAGCAGATCGCGTGCAATTGATCGAGCATCCTCAGGCGTTCATTCAGCAGCGGGTGCAAAGCCTGTTTGATCCGTTCACCGGTTTCAGTCTGGTGCCGAGTCAGGATGACTGGCTGGGGCTGACCGGCCGCATCCAGAACGGCATGCCGCAACACGGCTCGGTGCAGCCGGATATCGGCAGCGGCGCGTTGATTGCCAGCGCCGACGGCAAAAGCTGGGTGCTGTTGCGCGCCCGCACCCAAGGCAATGCCTTCGACATGCACCTGCCGCTGCAAGTCGCCGACCTGCTCGCCAATGCGCGGGAACAGGCGGCGCAGGCCAACGGCCAGTTGCTGGCCGCCAGCGGTTTGCTGTACGCCGCCGATGGCCAACGTCAGGCCAGCCGCGAGATCACATGGGTCGGCGGTGGCGCGACGGTTGGCATTCTGTTGCTGCTGTTGCTGGCATTCCGCCGCTGGCGGGTTTTGCTGGCGTTCGTCCCGGTGATCGTCGGCATGCTGTTCGGTGCCGTGGCATGCGTGGCGCTATTCGGCCATATGCACGTGATGACGTTGGTGCTCGGCTCCAGCCTGATCGGCGTGGCCGTGGATTACCCGCTGCATTACCTGTCGAAAAGCTGGAGCCTCAAGCCCTGGCGCAGCTGGCCAGCATTGCGCCTCACGCTGCCGGGCCTGACGTTGAGCCTGGCCACCAGTTGCATCGGCTATCTGGCGCTGGCCTGGACGCCATTCCCGGCGCTGACCCAGATCGCGGTGTTCTCAGCGGCGGGCTTGATCGGCGCGTACCTGACCGCCGTTTGCCTGCTGCCCGCCTTGCTCAACACTGTCGAGCTGCGCCCGGCACAATGGCCGCTACACTTGGCCGAACACATGCTGGCCTGCCGCGAAGCGTTGTTGCGGCGGATCTGCACGCCGATTCTGCTGGCGCTGCTGCTGGCGTTCTGCGCAGGCGGGCTATGGCAATTGACTACCAAGAATGACATTCGCCAATGGGTTTCCGCGCCGCAATCATTAACCGACGAAGCCCAGGCCATCGCACGCATCACCGGTTTCCAACCCACCAGCCAGTTTTTCCTGGTGCGCGGCAAGGATCAGCAACAATTGCTCGAACGCCAGACCGCGCTGAGTCAGCGTCTTGATCAACTGGTGAGCATGGAAAAACTGCAAGGTTACATGTCGCTCAATCAACTGGTCGCGGCACCGTCCGATCAGGATGCGACCCGCCGCGCACTGGCCCAACTGGCCGGCCAGTGGCAGCCGCTGGTTGATCTTGGCGTTCCGGCCGCAGCGTTGCAGACCGAACTGACCCGCCTGCAAGCGCTGCCAGATGCCGACATCGACACGCTATTGGCCGGGCCGCTCGGCGAACCCTGGCGCACCCTTTGGCTCGGCGCGACCGACGACGGCGTCGCCGGGCTGGTCAGCCTGCAAGGTCTGAACAACCCGGCGCTGCTGCGCGTGCAGGCGCAGGATCTTGAAGGCGTGCAACTGGTGGATCGACTGGGCGAACTGAATAATGTGTTCGCCGCGACGCAAATCAGCGCTGCGGAACTGAAACTGCTGTCCTGCGTGCTGATCGTCCTGTTGTTGATCCTGCCCTTCGGTCTCGGCGGCGCGCTACGCATTGTCGCGCTGCCGCTGCTGGCGGCGTTGTGCAGCCTGGCGAGCCTCGGTTGGCTCGGTCAACCGCTGACGCTGTTCAGCCTGTTCGGCCTGTTGTTGGTGACGGCGATCAGCGTCGATTACGCAATTCTCATGCGCGAGCAGATTGGCGGCGCAGCGGTTAGTCTGTTGGGCACCTTGTTGGCAGCGGTCACGACCTGGTTGTCGTTCGGCCTGCTGGCGGTGTCCGGCACGCCGGCCATCAGCAATTTTGGTTTGTCGGTAAGCCTCGGTCTGGCGTTCAGTTTCATGCTCGCGCCGTGGGCCGCGAACCGCGCCGGTCATTCATCAGCGGTTAACGAAGGCGAGACTGGCTCATGATGATCCTGTTGTTCTGGCTCATGGCCTTGATCCTGTTCGCACTGGCGACTCGCCTGGGTCGACATTTTGGCCTGATTCCCATCGTCAGCCAGTTGCTGCTGGCGACCTTTGGCCTGCCGCTGTTGATGCTGTTCTGGATCGAGCCGAGCTGGCAGTTGACCGGCGCGCAACTGGTGGCGCCGGTTTGGCTGAAAAGCCTGTACGGCCTCAGTTTCGCCATGGTGTTGGGGCACATTCTCAGCGACGTGATCGAGCTGAAGATGGATCGCCAAAGCCTGAAAATCGCCCTGCCGAGTTTCTGTGTGCCGTTTATTGCCGGGCTGGCCTGCGCAGTCTGGCTGCTGCCGGAACAGCCGTGGCTGAGTTCGCTGGCCATCGGCCTGGTGTTCGCCATCACCGCGATTCCAGTGCTGTACCTGTATCTGCGGCACATCGACTATCCGCCCGCCGCGACCCGGCGTCTGGTGCAAACCGCGATCTTGATCGACCTGACGTGCTGGAGCCTGTTCGCCCTCGCCCAAGGCAGCCTGCACCTCAGCAGCCTTCTGCTGCCGTTGCTTGGTGCCTGCGTGCCGCTGCTGTTGCGCGCTTTGCAACTGCGCCAGCCGCTGGTCTACAGCGTGACGTTTTTCGCGCTGCTGGTGGTGGCTGAACACTACAAGCTCAACGCGCTGATTTTCGGCATCGGCTACTTGTTGTGCATGGCGCGGCTCAAGCAGGCCTGGGTGCCGCCGCTTGACCCGGAACTGTTCAAGCGCCTGCAAAACAATCTGGCCATCCCGTTGATCCTGACGTTCGGCATCGTGCAGATCAACGTGCACAGCGCCATGTCCAGCCTGAGCTGGCTGCAACTGGGCGCGCTGATCCTGCTGCCCATCGCCAGCAAACTGCTGGGCAACTGGCTGGGCCTGCGTTGGGCGCCGGTCTCGTTTGCCGGTGCCAGCCGCTGGCGGGAAAGCCTGCTGCTGAATATTCGTGGTTTGAGTGAAATCGTTTTCCTCAACCTGCTGCTGCAACAACAGCTCATCAGTCCGGCGCTGTACTTCGCGCTGATGGTGATGGGCCTGCTCGCGACCTTGCTGCCCGCGTTGGCTGGCATGGGTCGCGTGCCGTTGCGAACCCCCTTGAACACTGCTGAACAGGTAAGGAAATCTTGTGCCAATAACTGATATGGAACGTCGCACGGTCGTCGTCATCGGCGCGGGTCCTGCCGGGGCCATCGCGGCGGCATTGCTCAAGCGCAATGGCCATGACGTGCTGATCATCGAGCGCCAGCAGTTTCCGCGTTTTTCCATCGGCGAAAGCCTGCTTGCCCATTGCCTGGATTTCGTCGAGGAAGCTGGCATGCTCGAAGCGGTGCAGGCCGCGGGCTTCCAGAAGAAGAACGGCGCGGCGTTCGCCTGGGGCGAGCGTTACAGCGCCTTTGATTTCGGCGAAACCTTCAGCGACGGCAAGCCGTCGACGTTTCAGGTGCAGCGTGGCGAGTTTGACAAGCTGCTGGCCGATCAGGCCGAACTGCAAGGCGTGGAAATCCGCTATCAGCAAACAATCATCGCCGCTGACTTCAGCAGCGCCGAGCCGATCCTGCGCGCGCGTCGCGAAGACGGCAGCGAATACAGCGTGCAGGCCAAATTTGTCCTCGACGCCAGCGGTTATGGCCGCGTGCTGCCACGCTTGCTCGACCTTGAAGCGCCGTCGAACTTCCCGGTGCGCCAGGCGGTGTTCACCCATGTGGAAGATCACATCGACAGCACGCGCTTTGATCGCGAGAAAATCCTCGTCAGCATTCACCCCGAGCATCGCGATGTGTGGTTCTGGTCGATCCCGTTCAGCAATGGCCGCTGCTCGGTGGGCGTGGTCGCGGCGGCCGAGCGTTTCGCTGACAAACCTGAGGATCTGGACGCCTGCCTGCGCGAGTTCATCGACGAAACCCCGAACCTCAAAAGCCTGCTCAAAGATGCCGTGTGGGATACCCCGGCGCGGACCATCGGCGGTTATTCGGCCAACGTCAAAACCCTGCACGGGCCGGGTTTCGCGCTGCTGGGCAATGCGGCGGAGTTCCTCGACCCGGTGTTCTCGTCCGGCGTGACTATCGCCATGCGCTCGGCAAGCATGGCGGCCNGGCCGCCTCGCTGCATCGTCAGCTGCAAGGCGAAGCGGTGGACTGGGAAGCTGAATTCGCCATCCCGCTCAAGCGCGGCGTCGATGCGTTCCGGGCGTATGTCGAAGGCTGGTACACCGGCATGTTTCAGGACGTGATCTTCTACGCCGGTGGCACCCCGGAAATCCGCCGCATGATTTGCTCGATCCTCGCCGGCTACGCGTGGGACGAGCGCAACCCGTTCGTCAGCGAACCCAAGCGGCGCCTGCGAATGTTGGCTGAAGTCTGCGCTGGCACGGAGCCATGAGCGGGCCGTTCCTGAGCGACAGCTACGTCGAGGAAACCCGCTTCGGCCTGTGGTTTCTGCGCAGTTACACCTGGCAACACCGCGTGCTGCGGGTGGCCATCGACGATCTGCGCAGCCTGTTCGACAACGCGCCGCCGAGTCAGCCGGTGTTGCTGGATGCGGGCTGCGGCCAGGGCAAGTCATTCCAGCATCTGTGTCGGGTGTTCGCGCCGTCGCGCCTGCTGGGCGTGGACGCCGATCCGCAAAGCCTGACCACCAGCCGCGCCGAAGCCCGGCAGCTGGGCATCAATATCGAGCTGATCGGCAGCGACTGCGCCGCGTTGAACGTGCCGGACGCCAGCGTTGACCTGTTGTTCTGCCACCAGACTTTTCATCATCTGGTGGAGCAGGAACAAGCCCTTGCCGAGTTCTATCGAGTGTTGAAACCGGGCGGCTATCTGCTGTTTGCCGAGTCCACCGAGGCCTATATCGATACCTGGGTGATTCGCTGGCTGTTCCGTCACCCGATGCACGTGCAGAAAAGTGCCGGGCAATATTTGCAGATGCTGCGTGAGCAGGGCTTCGAGTTCGGTGCGCAGAACGTGTCGTATCCGTATTTGTGGTGGAGCCGCGCCAGGGATTTCGGTTTGCTGGAACGCTTGAAGCTGCGCAAACCTGCGCCGGTCGGCCAGCGCGAAGAAACCCTGGTCAATGTCGTGGCTCGCAAACCCTTGAACGGTGCCGCCCAATGATCCGCGCGTTATTGATTGCCTGCGTGCTACTGCTGAGCGCGTGCGCCAGTCAGGCACCGCTGCCCGATGCCATGCCGCGCCTGCAACTGCCGATGCAATTGCACGTGCAGCGCCAACAGGCCGAACAGCGTCAGGACTGGTTACTGGTGATTCAGCAGGAATCGGCCGGGTTGCGCTGGTCGCTGATGGACCCGCTGGGCATTCCGCTGGCGCGGCAGCTGTTGATCAATGGCCAATGGCAGGCCGATGGCCTGTTGCCGCCCAATGCTGAAGCCCGGGAGTTGTTCGCCGCATTACTGTTTGCGCTGACCCCCGACACCGAGTTGCGCGACGCGTACCCGAACGCCCGACGTCAGGGGCTGCGGCGCAGCCTGGGCGACCGCTGGGGTATCGAATACCGCACCGCTGACGTCTTTACCCTTGGCGTGCACGCGGACTCCGACACCAAAGACGCAGACACGCTGATTTTCCATATCAGCCCGTTGAACACCGAGACCGCTCCATGACTACCTACCTGAACGCCCTGGGCCTGATTTGCGCCTTGGGCAACGACCGCGAAGAAGTCGCCCGTCGGCTGTTTGCCGGTGACGGCAGTGGCATGCGCAGCGAAAGCGGCTGGGTGCCCGAGCGCGTGTTGCCGGTGGGTGCGGTCAAATCCGGGTTGCCGCTGATTCCTGCACATCTGGCCTCTCATGGCAGTCGCAATAATCAATTGTTACTGGCCGCAGCGCTGCAAATTGAAGGCGAGATTCGCCAGGCCATCGAGCGTCACGGCGCTGATCGTATCGGCGTGATCCTCGGCACCAGCACCTCGGGCATCGACGAAGCCAGCGACAGCATTGCCGCCTGGCTGCGCGACCGGCAATTCCCCGCCCATTACGATTATCAGCAACAGGAACTCAGCGCCCCGGCCAACTTTCTGGCCGACTGGCTGCAACTGAGCGGCCCGGCTTATGTGATTTCCACCGCCTGCACCTCCAGCGCCCGCGCCCTGCTCAGTGCCCGCCGCGCGCTGGATCAAGGCCTGTGCGACGCGGTGTTGTGTGGCGGCGTGGACAGCTTGTGCAAACTGACCCTGAACGGTTTTTCAGCACTGGAAGCAATGTCCAGCCAGCGCTGCAACCCGTTCTCGCGCAATCGTGACGGGATCAACATTGGCGAAGCCGCGGTGTTGTTTCTCATGACCCGCGAGGCTGACGGCGAACATGCCATCGCCTTGCTCGGCGCGGGCGCCAGTTGCGATGCACATCATATTTCAGCACCGGAACCCACCGGACGCGGCGCTCGCCAAGCCATGCAGCAAGCGCTGGACAGCGCCGGGCTCAAGGCGCAGGACATCGGTTACCTGAATTTGCACGGCACCGCGACGCCACTCAATGACGCCATGGAAAGCCTTGCCGTCCACGCGATCTTCCCCGAAGGCGTGCCGTGCTCCTCGACCAAACCGCTCACCGGCCATACGCTGGGCGCAGCGGGTGCGCTGGAAGCAGCATTCTGCTGGTTGAGCCTGGCGCCCGAGAACAGCGAGCATGCCGTACCGCCTCAATTATGGGATGGCGAGGCCGATCCACAATTGCCCGCGCTGCGCTGGACCGCACCCGGCGACCGCCTGGCGCACACCGACCGGCGCTGCCTGATGAGCAATTCGTTTGCATTCGGCGGCAACAACATCAGCCTGATTATCGGAGATGCCCCTTGAAGCAATGGCCCCTCGCCGAGCTGATCCCTCACGCTGGCGACATGATTCTTATCGACGAAATCCTCAGCTTCGATGAGGAACAGATTCAGACGCGCCTGACCGTGCGGCCAGGCGGCCTGTTCAACCGCGAAGATGGCAGCATGCCCGCGTGGGTCGGCATCGAACTGATGGCGCAAAGTGTCGCGGCCTACGCGGGTTATCGCGCGCGGACCCGTGGCGAAAACGTCGAACTCGGTTTTCTCCTCGGCAGCCGCAAGTTCGACTGCAACGTCGAGCACTTTCCCGCTGGCAGCGAACTGACCATCCACGCCCTGCGTTCATTGCAGGACGAAAGCGGCATGGGCATTTTCGAATGCCGCCTGACCGGCCCCGACATCGAAGCGTTCGCCCGCCTGAACGTGTATTGCCCGCCACAACCCGCGAAGTACCTGGCCAAAGGAGCCGCAACATGACTGACTCGATACTGGTCACCGGCTCCAGCCGTGGCATCGGCCGCGCCATCGCCTTGCGGCTGGCCCAGGCGGGTTTCGACCTGATCCTGCATTGCCGCAACGGGCGCAGCGAAGCCGAAGCGGTGCAGGCCGAAATCCTCGCGCTGGGCCGTCAGGCGCGCGTCCTGCAATTCGACGTGTCCGACCGCGCCAGCTGCAAAGCCATTCTCGAAGCCGACGTGGAAACCCACGGCGCCTATTACGGCGTGGTGCTCAACGCTGGCCTGACCCGCGACGGCGCCTTCCCGGCGCTGACCGATGACGATTGGGACGAAGTGCTGCGCACCAATCTCGATGGCTTCTATAACGTGCTGCATCCAGTGATGATGCCGATGATCCGCCGTCGTGCGGCCGGGCGTATTGTGTGCATTACCTCGGTGTCCGGGCTGATCGGCAATCGCGGCCAGGTCAATTACAGCGCGTCCAAGGCCGGTGTCATCGGTGCCGCCAAGGCGCTGGCCATCGAACTGGGCAAGCGCAAGATCACCGTCAACTGCGTCGCGCCGGGCTTGATCGACACCGCCATGCTCGACGAAAACGTGCCGGTGGATGAACTGATGAAGATGATCCCGGCCCAGCGTATGGGCACTCCGGAAGAAGTCGCCGGTGCGGTGAATTTCCTGATGTCGGCCGAAGCGTCGTACATCACTCGCCAGGTATTGGCCGTCAATGGAGGCCTGTGCTGATGAAACGCGTCGTCGTCACCGGCATGGCCGGCATTACTTCACTGGGCAGTGACTGGGCCAGCATCGAAGCCAACTTCAACGCCAACCGCAGCGGCATTCGACGCATGGACGAATGGGACCGTTTCACCGAACTCAACACTCGCCTCGCCGGACCCATCGACGACTTCGTGGTGCCAGCACACTGGACCCGCAAGCAGCTGCGTAGCATGGGCCGGGTTTCGCGCCTCGCTGTGGGCGCGGCGGAACAGGCATTGATCGGCGCAGGGCTGCTGAACGACCCGATCATCCGCGACGGACGCATGGGCACCGCGTGCGGTTCATCCACCGGCAGCACCGACGAGATCAAGGCGTTCGGCAATATGCTGCTCAATTCGGTCGCCGAAGGTTTGAACGCCAATTCCTACGTGCGCATGATGCCGCACACCACGGCGGCGAATATCAGCATCTTCTTCGGCCTGACCGGGCGTTTGATTCCCACTTCCAGCGCGTGCACCAGCGGCAGCCAGGGCATCGGTTATGCCTATGAATCGATCAAGTTCGGCCGTTTGCCGTTGATGCTGGCGGGCGGCGCTGAAGAGTTGTGCCCGACCGAGGCCATGGTTTTCGATGCGTTGTACGCCACCAGCCTGAAAAACGACGCGCCGCAGACCAGCCCGCGCCCTTATGACGCTGGCCGTGACGGCCTGGTGATCGGCGAAGGCGGTGGCATGCTGGTCCTCGAAGAACTGGAACATGCGTTGGCGCGGGGTGCATATATCCACGCCGAACTGGTCGGTTTCGGCAGCAACGCCGACGGCGCCCACAGCACCCGGCCGGAGCAAATCACCATGCGCCGCGCCATGGAGCTGGCCCTGGAAGACGCCAACCTGCCGCCCGAAGCCATCGGCTACGTCAATGGCCACGGCACCGCGACCGAACAAGGCGACATCGCCGAGACCCTGGCCACCAGCAGCCTGTTCGGCCCACGCATGCCGATCAGCTCGCAGAAAAGCTTCCTCGGCCACACCCTCGGCGCCTGCGGCGCGCTGGAATCCTGGTTCTGCATCGAAATGCTCAACCGCGACCGCTACATCCACACCATGAACCTCGACCAGATCGACCCCCAATGCGGCGACCTCGACTACCTGCGCGGCGAACCCCGGGTCATGAGCCATGAATACGTGATGAACAACAACTTCGCGTTTGGCGGGGTGAATACGTCGTTGATCTTTAAGCGGTGGCGGTAAGCGAGCGAGCGAGCAGCAGGAGTGTGGGAGGGGATTTATCCCCGAAGAGGCCGAGGAAACCCTGAAGATCCTCCTCGGCAAAACCGGCCCCTTCCCGGATGAATCCGGTCCCACAAAAAACATGCGCGGCGGGGGCCAGCACAACCGCTGAAATGACGCTAACCGGCACGATGGCTTCGAGTCTTATTTGGGCTGGGCTGAGATGGCAGCGCAAATGGGCAACCCATTTGATCGCGATTCAAACTTGTCGCACTTGCCCTCTTTCATGATCACGTTCATCCATACCTGAAAAAAAGAGATACGCGTGTACTGTCCGGCATCTATCAATCCACGGCTCACCAGTCCCAAGCCGACGTACTCACCGTTTTGCCGGTACAGCAGCGGCCCACCCGAATCCCCCCCTCGGGCCATGTTATCTGCGCAGACATTGAGGGCAGGATCGTAGTTGGTGTCGGGATACCCTTCAGGCACATCAATACACCTTTGCGTCTCAAGAATCTTGCCTTCGGCATGGTAAAGGTGATCAGGTTGCTGGCCCGTCTCGGTTAAGCCAAAACCTGCCAGAACCACGTCGTCTCCGGGTTGTTCCTTATTGGCCTGCTGACTCTCGAGTTTAAGGAAGTGATCGCTTCGAGCAGAGCGAGCCAGCTTCAACAAGGCGATATCATATTGCCCGCTGCTCCGCTCACCGTTTGCCTCAGACGAATAGGGCTGCCAGCCTTTAAAGTCTGCGGGGATATAAGCCTCGGCGATTTCGACCGTGTCCAGACTTATTACCGTCGGGCGATACTGTTCCATCCCAATCTGAACTCGATGGGGTAGTTGGTTACGTATGCAATGAGCTGCGGTCAGCACCCATTGCGGAGCAATCAATGCGGCCCCGCAAATATGCGTCCCGTCCTGCTTGGTTACAGTGCTGAAAAACGGATAGGCGCCTGCTGGCGCGGGTGTTCCACCGACAATCCTTTCCTCCGCTGCGGCCGTCAGTGTCAGGCTCAAAATACTCAGCATCAGGATGCATCTGTTCATGGCTCTCTCCTTGATTCCATGCTTGAACATTGTCTATGTACGACTTACGCAATAAAGATGATTCTTAAAGGCATCCTCGGATACTGTCAAAAATGACAGTGCGGCAGATCGGGGTGAATACGTCGTTGATCTTTAAGCGGTGGCGGTGAGATCAAGATTGCTCGATAGCTTGTGGGAGACTCTATAGTTTGGTGGCAACCGCCAGACGCCGCCGATGTGTTGTCTGCACCGACGTCCTCCCGGATAAATCCGGTCCTACAAGACCGCGCCGATTTCAAGATTGTGGGAGCGAATTCATTCGCGAAGAGGCCGGGACAGACTCCGACTATCTCGCTGACTGCACCGACGTCTTCCCGGATAAATCCGGTCCTACAGCGGGCAAGACTCGCTCCATCGAACCCCATTCCAGTTTTAACCACACACAAAAACGCCGACCCTGAGGTCGGCGTTCTTTCAAACGGGCCAGAATTACTTGGCTTTGACGCCTTCGAAGCTGATGTCCAGATCCAGCGTGTCAGATTGTGGACCCAGGTCCATCATCTTGCCGAAATCGGAACGCTTGATCGAAGTGGTGCCTTCGAAGCCAGCGCGGTAGCCGCCCCACGGATCCTTGCCTTCGCCGAGGAACACGGTCTTGACCACAACCGGCTTGGTTACGCCGTGCAAGGTCAGGTCGCCCGTTACGTCGGCAGTCAGCTTGCCATCAGCATTTTTGCCGGTGGTCACGACTTTGGTGGACACGAACTTGGCGTCCGGGTAAGTCGCTACGTCCAGGAAGTCCTTGCTGCTGATGTGCTTGTCACGTTCAGCATGGTTAGTGAAAACGCTGGCGGTTTTCAGGTCGATGCTGATCTTGCTGTCTTCAGGCTTGGCGGCGTCGAAGCTGAACGTACCGGTCCAGTCCTTGAATGTGCCGTAGATGAAGCTGTAGCCCAAGTGGCTGATCTTGAAGTTGACGAAGGCATGCTGGCCTTCCTTGTCGATGGTGTAGTCAGCGGCCATCGCCTGTCCGGCGGACAACAGTGCGGTACCAAGAGCCAGAGCGGCGAGAGTCTTCTTCAACATGCTGTATTCCCTTTGTGGTTGAACAATTAAGTGCGGCCCAACATACGTTTGAGGGTCACATCGCGATCAATAAAGTGGTGTTTCAGCGCAGCAAGAGCATGGAGCCCCGCAAAGATCACGAGCACCCAGGCCAGATACAAATGAACCAGGCCCGCGTTGTCTGCCTGATCGGGAAGGCTGCTGATCAAAGCAGGCACCTCGAACAGGCCAAACACCGGAATCCCCACGCCGTCGGCAGTGGAAATGAGGTAACCGGCGAACATCACGGCAAACAAACCGACATACAGAAACAGGTGACCAAATGTCGCGCCAATCCGCGTCCACTTGCCATAACTGGCCAGGGCTGGCGGCGGTGGGCTGAGCAAGCGCCACACGATGCGGATCAACATGACAGCAAACAACGTGATGCCAATGCTCTTGTGCAGATCAGGGCCGGCCTTGCGCCATGTGTCGTAATAACCGAGCCCGACCATCCAGAGCCCAAGCGCAAACAGACCAAACACTGCGACAGCTACACCCCAGTGCAGCACCATGCTGACCAAACCGTAGCGGGAGGAAGAGTTGCGTAGCTGCATTGCCATTACCTTGTAGGAAGTGATACCAGACTAACTTTTTATCTATCGAATGAAAGCGCAAAATTTTGCTCTGAAATATCGAGAAATACGATTGTTACCTGATTCGTATTTTCGTTTCTCGAGCTTCCCTGTCCAGCATTACCGCTTCCAGACCGCTCAAACCGCTTCAATGTTGTTACAGGAACGCAGCATCCTGATAAATCGGATCCAACAAAACCGCGTCATGACCATCGGCCAATCGGCCCAGATGAGCGGCAGCGCGCGGCTGTTTTTCCTGGGTCTTTCAAATCAGGGACCAGCCCGCCAATCAGAGCAAACGCACCGAAAAGTCAATTTAATGGCGATAATCTGTAACGTCAAAATGACGCCCTCCAGCAAAAGCAATAATAGTGACGTTATTCCGACAGATGGAAGCCTGGGGCCATTGTTAGGCCACTTAATAAGCCTCAGCATTCTTCCCAGGCCTGCAAAGGGAAGCGCCTGTCACCGCCCTTCACGTGCCGAATCAATCACTGCTATCAGTGCCTCAGACAGTTAACGAGGACCGGCGCAGGACGTTTAGATCGCAGCGATCAATGGAGCAACACCGCGATGATGACTGTTTATTTTGTCGTTATGACAATGTGCAGTGGAATGGAAGGCTGTGTGGATGAGCGTAGGCCTGGCGAGGCTTATGCGTCGAAAGAAGAATGTATGGAAACAGTCAGCGCCATGGCGCGTCGCAAGGGCGTGAAATACAAATGCCGAGGCGAACCACAGTGGATGTTGAAAGAAGCACGGCGCACTGAAGGGCATAAAAGTTTCATCACTACCGAAGCCAAATGATCGTGCAATTCAAGCCGTAGGAGCGGCTTTAGCCGGAAGGGCTTCGTTGAGGACGAAGCAAATATGGCAGATGGTCTGGCCGTCTTCCGGCTAACACCATGTCCACGCAAAAAAACAGACAAAAAAAGGGCGCGGTATAAAACCGCGCCCTTTTTCATTGTTGCATCAGCAGATCAGTTTTTCGGATCTACCGCTGGTGCCGGTGTTACTTCGGTCTTGGCTTTCACCGGGGCCTTTTTGGCTGGTTCGGCCTTGGCCGGAGCTTTGTGTGTCACTGGCTTGGCCGGTGCTTTCTTCGCTGGCTCTTTGGCCGGCGTCTTCTTCACTGGCGCTTTTTTCGCCGGTTCGACCTTCGCAGGCTCAGGCTTGGCCGGTTCAACCACTGGCGCAACTACCGGAGCAACCACTGGAGCCGGTGCTGGCTCTGGCGCTTTCTCCACAGGCTGCGCAACCGGCTCGTCGGAACCACCGAACAGACGCGAGAAGAAGCCCTTCTTCTCTTGCGGCTTGGCGGCGTCGGCTGGTTTGGCCGGTTCTGGTTTCTTCGCTTCGGCCTTGTCAGACGAACCGCCAAACAGGTTGCTGAAGAAGTTGCCGCCGGATGCTTTCGGTGCCGCTGGAACTGCTGCCGGAACGACCTTGACCGGTTCGAACGACTTGCCAGCCGCCAGATCCTGCACCTGGCTGGCTGCACGCTGACCTGTGCGCAAGGCGCCTTCGAGGGTACCTGGGAACATCGTGTCGGTGTGTTCGCCAGCAAAAGCTACGCGCTGAACAGGCTTTTCCCACAGGCGCCAGTACTTGCTGATCTGGCCTGGACCAAATGCCAGGTAAGCGCCGCCCGTCGAAGGATCGACGCTGTAGCGACGAATTTCGTAACCGGTATAAGCACCACGGGCCTGCGGGTAGAACGCGTGCAGACGAATCAACACCTGGTCCACCAGTTGTTTGTCGCCAAACGACTGCATGATCCGCGCGTTATCGCCGGACAGGTTGATCACCACATTGGCGCCACCTTTAAGTGCAGGCTCGATCCAGAGCATGCCCAGACCGGTGTTGCTGTAGATCTCGCCCGACAGGCGCGCCTTGCTGTCCCAGACCGGCGTCTTGAACTTGAGCATGATCTGGTCGCGCCAGCCGTAGTTGGTGCTCTTGATCGCGCCCATGTGCTGAGCATCCAGCGCCGGGGTCATCTGAATCTTGTTCAGCGCCCGCAGCGGCACGGCAACCACCACGTAGTCAGCGCTGTAACCGACTGCACCGACCTTGACCGTCACGCCATCCTTTTCCTGGATGATCGCGGACACCGGCGAGTTGGTTTTGATGGCCTTGATCTGCTTCACGAACGATTCGACCAGCACAGCGCTGCCGCCGGGCAGGCGAGCGGCGCGGAAGTCACGGTCTTCAATGTCGCGATTGACCCGTGATTGCTGTGCGAAATACAGCAGCGACAGGCGAGAAGGCTCGTCATAACGGGTACGAATCTGCTGATTGATCAGCTGGCGCGCGGTTGCTGGCAAGGAAAGACGATCCAGCCAGTTCGCCACGTTGATCTGGTCCAGGGCAAACAGCGTGCTGTTGGCAGCTGGATTTTCCGGATCGCTGATCGAACGCGCGAGGTTATCGAGGGTTTCCTCGTAACGTTTCATCGCTTCGGCAGTGGCCGGTTGCTTCAACGCCAGTTCAGCCTTGGTGAAATAAACACCGTCGATCAGATAGCTCGGCGTGCGCACAAACTCAGGCGCGGGCACGCTGGCGAGCTTGAATTGGTTCAGGTACTGGTTCAGCACTGGCTGCGCTTTGCTGTTGCCGATCCACTCGCTGGTCGCCAGACCGGAGCGGCCGCCCAGGTTGGGTTTGGCTTCCAGCAGCGTGACTTGCCAGCCTTTGCCTTGCAGCTCGTAGGCCGCCGTCAGGCCCGCCAGTCCGCCGCCGACGACGATGGCTGTATGTTGTTTTTCTATAGCGAGCGCCGAAACGCTGACCAGCCCAACTACCACTAGCGCACAGGCGCGCAGCCAACCAGAAAGCATTCAGCAAACTCCGAAATAAAACGTAGGAAGTGTCGGAAAACCAGGCCCGAGACGTCGAAGAGCCGCGAAGGATACGCCAGCCATTGCGGGCCTGCCAGCGCTCTACGCACGATGCCATTTCGCACTAGAGGTTGTCCCGCAGCCGGGCATTGCATAGGCTTGCTCGATTGTTCGTCCTCGCGCCATGCGAGCCGTCACTCGGAGATAACCAATGGGCTTGAATAATCAGTGGATGCAGCGCGACCTCGCGGTCCTGTGGCACCCCTGCACCCAGATGAAAGATCACGAAAACCTGCCGCTGATCCCGATCAAACGCGGCGAAGGCGTCTGGCTGGAGGACTTTGAAGGCAAGCGTTACCTGGACGCCGTGAGCTCCTGGTGGGTCAATGTGTTCGGCCATGCCAACCCGCGCATCAACCAGCGCATCAAGGATCAGGTGGACCAATTGGAGCACGTGATTCTGGCGGGTTTCAGTCACCAACCGGTGATCGAACTGTCCGAGCGTCTAATCAAAATGACGCCAGAAGGCCTGACCCGCTGCTTCTACGCGGACAACGGTTCGTCGTGCATCGAAGTTGCGCTGAAAATGAGCTTTCACTACTGGCTCAATCGCGGCAAACCGGACAAGAAGCGCTTCGTCACCCTGACCAACAGTTATCACGGCGAGACCATGGCCGCGATGTCAGTGGGCGATGTGCCGCTGTTCACTGAAACCTACAAGGCGCTGTTACTGGACACCATCAAGGTGCCGAGCCCCGACTGTTATCACCGCCCCGAAGGCATGAGCTGGGAAGAACACTCGCGCAACATGTTCGCGGCCATGGAACACACCCTGGCCGAGCACCATGACACGGTTGCAGCGGTCATCGTCGAGCCGTTGATTCAGGGCGCGGGCGGCATGCGCATGTACGACCCGATCTACCTCAAACTGTTGCGCGATGCCTGCGACCGTTACGGCGTGCATCTGATTCACGATGAAATCGCCGTGGGTTTCGGCCGCACCGGCACCATGTTCGCCTGCGAACAGGCCGGCATCCGCCCGGATTTCCTGTGCCTGTCCAAGGCGTTGACCGGCGGTTATCTGCCGTTGGCGGCCTGCATCACCACCGATGACGTGTACGACGCGTTCTATGACGACTATCCAACCTTGCGGGCCTTTCTGCATTCCCACAGCTATACGGGCAATCCGCTGGCGTGTGCGGCGGCATTGGCTACGCTGGATATTTTCGAGCAGGACAACGTTATCGAGAACAACAAAGCCCTGGCCCAGCGCATGAAAACCGCCACGGCGCACCTTGCGGATCACCCGAATGTGGCCGAAGTGCGCCAGACCGGCATGGCCGTGGCCATCGAAATGGTGCAGGACAAGGCGACCAAAACCGCGTATCCGTGGCAGGAGCGCCGTGGCTTGAAGGTCTTCCAGCACGCCCTGGAACGCGGCGCGCTGTTGCGACCGCTGGGCAGCGTGGTGTATTTCCTGCCGCCGTATGTGATCACCCCGGAACAGATCGACTTCCTCGCCGAAGTGGCAACCGAAGGCATCGATATCGCGACGCGTACCAGCATCAGCGTCGCCGTGCGTGAGAACTTTCATCCGGACTTCCGTGATCCGGGTTAGGCCGAATTTAGATCTGCGGATGAAATGCATTGTAGGAGGGGATTTATCCCCGAAAGGGCCGGTACAGTCAGCGCAATCTTCACGGTCTTCTTCGCGAATGAATTCGCTCCCACAATAAATGCCACCGCAAAGAACAATGCAGCATTCCAGAACTTCAGAGACCCACCATGAGACTGTCACGCTTTTTCATCGACGCCCCCCTGAGCCTTGGCGAACACGAATTGCCTGAAGCGCAGGCGCATTACATCGGGCGCGTGTTGCGCATGGCTGAAGGCGATGCGCTGCAGCTGTTCGACGGCTCGGGACAGGAGTTTCGCGGCACCTTACTGGAAGTCGGCAAGAAACGCGTGCGGGTGCAGCTCAACGAAACCTTCGCCGGCCAGACCGAATCGCCGCTGCTGATTCATCTGGGCCAGGGTTTGTCCCGTGGCGAACGCATGGATTGGGCGATTCAGAAAGCCACCGAACTGGGCGTCACGCAGATCACGCCGATTGTCAGCGAGCGCTGTGAAGTGCGCCTCAAGGACGACCGCGCGGAAAAGCGCCAGCTGCATTGGCAACAGATTGCAATCAGCGCCTGCGAGCAATGTGGCCGTTCGGTGGTGCCGGTGATTCATCCACCGATGGCGTTGGCCGACTGGCTCAAACGCACTGAAGCCGACCTGAAACTGGTGCTGCACCCGGTCGCCGAACCGCTGACCAGCCACAGCAAGCCGAACTCACTGGCATTCCTGATCGGCCCGGAAGGCGGCTTGAACGACGCCGAAGTCGATCAGGCCCAGGACGCCGGCTTCCACGCCGCCCGCCTCGGCCCACGCGTCCTGCGCACCGAAACCGCGCCGGTCGTAGCGCTGAGCGTGGCGCAGCAGTTGTGGGGGGATTTTTAAAAATATCTTCCAGCAGCCAACCGTAGGACCGGCTTCAGCCGGGAGGGCATTCTCCCGGCTGAAGCCGGTCCCACGGTTACGCTATTCACAACACATAAAAACAAATCGCCACAAAGTGCAGCAGGCTCCCGGCGATCACGAACAGATGCCAGATCCCGTGCCAATGCCGGAAGCGTGTGTCGTAGGCGAAGAAAATGATGCCGATGGTGTACAGCGCGCCGCCCGCTGCCAGGAAGGTAAAGCCTGCTGTGCCCAATGCCGCCAGCAACGGTTTGATCGCCACCAGCACGATCCAGCCCATCACCGCATAGATTACGATGGACATCACCCGCGCTTCGGAGCGTGGTTTGATTTCCTGCAGGATGCCGATGATCGCCAGGCCCCAGACGATGCCGAACAGCGTCCAGCCCCACGCGCCGCGCAACGTGACCAGGCAAAACGGCGTGTAGCTGCCGGCAATCAGCAGATAGATCGAAAAGTGATCAACCTTCTGCATGATCTGTTTCGCCCGCCCGCGAACGCTGTGGTACACCGTCGACGCGCTGTACAAGGTCACCAGTGTCACGCCATAAATCGCCATGCTGACGACTTTCCACACATCCCCGTACACGCTCGCATACACCAGCAACCAGATCGCGCCGACCAACGCCAGTACGGCGCCGACCAGATGCGACCAGGCGTTGAATTTTTCTCCGTAATACATCCGCACACTACCTCGCTGACCAGAATCGCTGCGCAAGGCTGTAGGTTAAACACCCACAGCGCAACCGGCGCATGCGCCGACCGGGAATTTAGTGCAGCCAGCGGCTCATGACTTGGGCACAATCGCTACCATTCGAACAAGAAACCTTGGCCATGCAAATCGACGATGAGTTGACCCTCAAGAAGCTGGAAATTTTCCTGGCCTTCATGCGCACTGGCAACCTCGCCCGGGCGGCCGCCGAGTTGCAGACCAGCAACGTCAGCGTACACCGGGCGATTCATTCTCTGGAAAGTGCCTTGCGCTGCCCGCTGTTCAAACACGAAGGGCGCAACCTTACTCCGCTGGAAAGCGCCTATGTGCTGGAAGAGCGCGCCCAGAAGCTGATCCAGGACGTGCTCGCCACTGTCGAGCTGACCCGTCAGGCGGCCGGTTTCTCGGCGGCGCGTTTCAAGCTGGGGGCGCTGTATTCGTTGACGGTCAAGACCGTGCCGCAGTTGATCATGGGTCTGAAAATCCGCCGCAGCGAGTTGAATATCGACTTGATTCTGGGCTCGAATATCGACCTGTTCTACAAGCTCAAGAACATGGAAGTCGATGCCATCCTGGTGTCGCTGGATGAGAGCGTCAACGATCCGGATTGCGAGCATTTGCCATTGTTTTCCGATGACATCTTCCTCGCCGCGCCTGCCGATTCGCCGTTTTCGCAACACAACGAAGTCGACCTCAGTGATCTGCGCGAAGCCACGTTCATCACCCTCACCCAAGGCTTCGCCACCCACCGCGATGGCGCGCGGGTGTTCCAGCGGGCGGGCTTCGAGCCGAAAGTAGCGATGCAGGTGAACGACATCTTTACCCTGCTGAGCATGGTCAGCTCAGGCGTGGGTTATGCGCTGCTGCCGGGACGCATCGCGGCCGTCTACGAAAACCGCGTGCGCCTGATCCCGCTGCAAGCGCGCTATCACATGCAGCAGCACATCGGCCTGGTGTTCCTCAAATCCCGCGAGCGAGATCCGAATCTGTTGGCGTTAGTCGCGGAATGCCGGATGTACAGCAATCGACTCAAGACCTGATTTCGTTGGAGCGAAGCTTGCCCGCGAACCAGTCGACGCGGAGCATCAGTCATACCGTGCA
>NZ_LGSI01000074.1 GCF_001698815.1 Pseudomonas syringae
TTCGCGGGCAAGCCTCGCTCCAACAAAACCGCATTAGCGCAGGCAATGACGGTGGGTCAGGTGGATAGAGGTGGGTGGGGCTGGCGTCTCGGGGACAAGTCCCCTCCTGCCGGTTTTGTATCGGCCCGGTAGGACCGGACTTGTCCGGGAAGAACGATAACGCGGTAGGTCTAGCCCACCGAGGCGTCTGATTCGCGGGCAAGCCTCGCTCCAACAAAACCGCATTAGCGCAGGCAATGACGGTGGGTCAGGTGGATAGAGGTGGGCGGGGCTGGCGTCTCGGGGACAAGTCCCCTCTTACCGGTTTTGCATCGGCCCGGTAGGACCGGACTTGTCCGGGAAGAACGATAACGCGGTAGGTCTAGCCCACCGAGGCGTCTGGTTCGCGGGCAAGCCTCGCTCCAACAGAAGAGGCTCACGCCCCGCGAATGTACTGCTCCAGCTGCTGGATCAGGTCGGCCTGTTCGGCGATGGCTTCCTTGACCAGGTCGCCGATGGACAACAGGCCCAGCAGCTGGCCTTCTTCCACTACAGGCAAGTGGCGCAGGTGGTTGTCGGTCATGATGCCCATGCAGGTCTCGACGGTCTGCAGGGAATCCACGGTAATCACCTTGGTGCTCATGATCACGCTGACTGGCGTGCCGATAGAGGAGCGTCCCTTGAGCACCATCTTGCGCGCATAGTCACGTTCGCTGACCACGCCGACCAGTGCACCGTTCTCGACCACCGGCAACGCACCAATATTCTTCTCGGCCATCAGCCTGAGCGCGTCGAGCACCATCTGGTCGGGCGCAATGGTATGCACTTGTTGATTGTGCAAGACCTTGAGTTTCAGAAGTTGTGCGACTGTTTTCATGCAGATGCTCCGGTGATGACCGGGTCAGCGATGGCTGCCCTGACGTTGTTCTCTACAGAATCGTAGACAGATACCGGTTGAGCAAGCACCAAAGCGGCTTTCACGCCACTAATAACGCCTTTTGGCCTCACGACGAAGCGAACCACGCGCCTATTTGTGCAGAATTGCCTGGTGAATGTCCTGCAGCGGCAGGATCCGCTGAGCGGCATTGAGCTTGATCGCTTCCTTGGGCATGCCGAAAACCACACAGGTGGCCTCGTCCTGAGCGACCGTCGCGCCACCGGCGTCGAGTATTTCCTTGAGTCCCCTTGCGCCGTCATCGCCCATGCCGGTCATGATGATGCCAGTTGCGTTTCGGCCAGCGAACTTCGCCACCGAGCGAAACAGCACATCCACCGAGGGGCGATGCCGATTGACCAGCGGACCGTCGATCACCTGGACGTGATAGAACGCGCCGCTGCGGGTCACCATCATGTGCTTGCCGCCGGGGGCGATCAGCGCAAGACCCGGAAGAATACGGTCATTGTTTTTCGCCTCGCGTACTTCTATCTGACTCAAGCCGTTGAGCCGCGCGGCAAAGGATGCGGTGAATTTTTCCGGCATGTGCTGGACGATGACAATGCCCGGACACACCCGTGGCAGCGCAGTCAACACAGCTTCCAGAGCCTGAGTGCCGCCGGTGGACGTACCCATGGCGACGATACGTTCGGTCGTCTGGGCCATCGCTTGTCCGCTGGCTGCTGGCAGGATGGCGTCAGCCGACAGCCGGGTCGCTGGCGTCAAGTGCACAGCGGCTGGCCGCTTGCCCAGATTTCTGACATTGACCTGGGCGGCGGCCCTGATAGCCGAAACCAGTTCGGCAGCCGACTCGAGGAGAAAGTTTTTCAGCCCGCTGGTGGGCTTGGTGATGATTTCCACCGCGCCCGCCGCCAGGGCCTGCAAGGTGGTTTCAGCGCCTTTCTGGGTCAATGACGAGCAGATCACCACGGGGGTTGGGCGCTCGCTCATGATTTTCTTGAGGAAGGTAATGCCATCCATTCGGGGCATTTCCACATCCAGAACGATGACATCCGGCCATTCCCGGGCCAGCTTGTCCATGGCGAAAATAGGATCGGAGGCCGCGCCCATGACATGGATGTCCGGGGTGTCACTGAGAATTGCCAGCAATACCTGACGAACCACTGCCGAGTCGTCAACCAACAGTACATTTATTTTTTTCGTAGGCATTGTTCGTACTTGTCCTGATTGGTTTGTGACTGACCCACACATGGCCGGTGCCGATGTCGAAAATGATGTTCCTGTGCCCGGTACTGCCCATGTCGTGAGCGATCAGGTCGAGGTGATAGTGGTCAGCCAGTTTCAGCGCGGCGCTTACATTCATCCGCGCTACATCATTGAAATGCAGGCCTTGGCGCAGGTCCGGAAACATCTCGCCGCCACCGAACAGTTTCAGCTGGTAATCCTCGGTAACGGTGTCGTGCGCCAATGCCTGATCGATAAACAGCTCGATGGCTTCGTCACCGTACTTGCCGCTCAACGTCGCGGATTTACGCACGCGGCTGGGCAGCATGAAATGGCACATGGCGCCGATTTTGCGCACCGGATGCCACAGGGTTACGGCCACACAAGAGCCGAGGAGGGTGCGCAGCTGGACCGGACGTGTTTCGAAATGAAATTCGCCTGGGGCTAGAAAGTGTTCTTCGGCGGCTATTTTCATGGTTTGCGATAGATGGAGGGTGCCACCAACTTGAGGGCATCCGAGACACCGTTCAGGCTTTCCGAGTGGCTGACGATGAAATAGCCCCCCGACTTGAGTCTGGGGATCAGGCGGGCGACCACCCGGGCCTTGGTCGGCTGATCGAAGTAGATCATCACGTTGCGCAGGAAGATGACGTCAAATTCGCCCAGTTCAGGCAGCGTTTCATTGAGGTTCACCTGCAAGAAATTGACCCGGTTGCGCAGGGCCCGATCAATCAGAAACGTGCCGTGTTGGCGGCCCGTGCCCTTGAGGCAGTATTTGACCAGTAATGGCTGGGGCAGGGTACCGGCGCGTTCCATTGGGTAATGACCGGATCGCGCCTTGGCCAGGACCTGGGTGCTGATATCCGAACCAATCACTTCCCACGGCGTAGTGCCCAGGCCTTCGGCGAGGGTCATGGCCAGACTGTAGGGTTCTTCTCCTGACGAACTGGCGGCGCTCCACAACCGGAAAGTCTTGCCCGGTGCGGCATTGGGCAGCACATGCTGGCGCAGGAAGTCGAAATGCTTGGGCTCGCGAAAGAAATAGGTTTCGTTGGTGGTCAGCAGGTCCAGCGCAACCTGCAGTTCATCGGCGCGCTGCCCGCTCATGATCAGCTTGAAGTAATCGCCGTAGCTGTCCAGCTCGTAATGCCTGAGACGCTTGAACAAGCGGCCGGCCACCAGCGCTTTTTTCGCCGATGACAGATTGATGCCCGCAGCCTGATACAGCCAGGACTGGAACTGGTTGAATTCGATATCGTTCAACGCTGATGCACTCACGGGGCATTCCTTGCTCGCTAGTGATTATTTAACGCGCGTCGGCTTCGGTTGACGGCGCGTGCTCAGTCTCGGCAAGTCGCGACATTTCATCGATCGACAACACACGACCGACTTCCAGGACGATGACGAACTTGCCGTCTACCTTGGCCATGCCGCTGATGAAGTCAGCGCGAATCCGCGCGCCGAAGCTCGGCGGCGGCTCGATTTGCGACGCGGGTATTTCCAGTACCGCAGACACCGTATCGACCAGCAGCCCGATATCCTGTGGCTGGCCGTCCTCGGCGCTGGCTTCGATGATGACCACGCAACTGCGGCGGGTAATGTCCGAGTCAGGTCGGCCAAACCGTGCCGACAGATCCACCACCGGTACGACGGCGCCGCGCAGGTTGATTACCCCGCGGACAAAGGCCGGCATCATCGGCACGACGGTCAGATTGCCGTACTCAATGATTTCCTTGATGCCCAGGATGGCGATGGCGAACATCTCCGCGCCGAGCATGAAGGTCAGGTATTGCGCCTCCTCTTCGACGGGGGCTGCGACTTGACGTGTTGTGGCTATGGCGCCCATGCCTGTCTCCTTTTAAGCGAACCCTGTGATAACCAACAATCAGAATCGGGTAAATTCGGACTCGTCCGGCGCGCTTGCCATGTTGTAGGCAAACGCTTTGGTCGAGGCTTGTGCGGGTTGGCGCAGTGGTTTGCGGCTGGAGTTCCCAGGCGTTTTGTCGAGTCTTGACGGCTGGCTGGCTGACTTGGGCGGCGTGTCCAGGGTGAAGAAGCTCATCGCCTGTTGCAGCTGCTCGGCCTGACTGCTCATTTCCTCGGCGGTGGCGGCCAGTTCTTCGCTGCTCGAAGCGTTCTGCTGCGTGACCTGATTCAATTGGGTCATGGCCGTATTGATCTGCGCAACGCCCGACGCCTGCTCTTCCGAAGCGGCACTTATTTCCTGGACCAGATCTGATGTCTTGTTGATTGACGGGACCATTTCATTGAGCAACTTGCCGGCTTTCTCGGCCATGTCGACGCTGCTGGAAGACAATTCGCCGATTTCCTGAGCGGCCACCTGACTGCGTTCTGCAAGTTTTCGCACTTCCGCCGCCACCACCGCGAAGCCTTTGCCATGCTCGCCGGCGCGTGCCGCTTCAATCGCGGCATTGAGTGCCAGCAGGTTGGTCTGGTACGCGATGTCGTCAATGATGCTGATGCGTTGGGCAATCTTCTTCATGGCCACGACGGTCTGTTGCACCGATTCGCCGCCGTCGGTGGCTTCCTTGGCGGCCTTGCTGGCCATACCGTCGGTGACCTTGGCGTTCTCCGTGTTCTGATTGATGCTGGCGCTCATCTGCTCGATGGAAGCACTGGTTTCCTCGACGCTGGCAGCCTGTTCGCTGGTGGCCTGGCTCATCGATTGCGCAGTGGCGCTGACTTCTTCCGAAGCGCTGGCCAGGTTGTCAGCGGCATTACGTACTTCACCGATGATGTGCGAGAGCTTGCCGACCATGTTCTGCATGGCCAGCAGCACCATGCCGGTTTCGTCCCTGGAGCTGACGTCGATGCGTGCGTTGAGATTGCCTTCGGCCAGTTGCTCGGCGACGGCAGCCGCTTGTTTAAGCGGGCGGGAAATGATGCGCGAGATGAACAGGGCGAGTCCCAATCCCACCAGCAACGCGACGATGAGGGCGGCGACAATGGAAATTCGCGCGTTCAGGTACAGTTGGGTGCCTCGAGTACTGGCCCCTTCAGCACCTGCGTCGTTGAGCTCGACCATTTTCTGCAGGGCGGAGGTGACCAGCTCAAAAGTACGTTTTGAGTCGCCTCTGATCAACGTCCGGGCTTCGCTGTCCAGGCCCTGCTGAGAAAGGGCGAGCAGGTTTTTGCTCAAGGCCAGGTAGGCTGCCCAGTCAGTGACGGCGGTGTCGTAGAGTTGTCGCTCTTCAGGGCTGGAAATCAGCTTCTCGTAGGTAGCCAGGCGGGTTTCGAACTGCTTCCTGACCTCGACGGCTTCCTGTTCGACGGTGGCTTGTTCTTGAGCTGTGTCGGCAGTGATGTAGCGGTTTTCCTTGAGGCGGTAGCTCGCCGCGTAAAAACGCATGCCGGATGCCGCACGCATGGCCGGCATCCAGTTTTCGCGAATCTCCGTTGAGGCCTCATTCACGTAGCTTAGCTGGAAGATCGAGAACACGCCCATGACGGCGGTCAGCGCCAGAACCGTGAGAAATGAAGCGATCAATTTAGTCGCGATTCTGAGATCGTAAAACCATTTCATCGGGTGATACTCCATGTAATTGCGTAAGCGTCAGCGGCCATTGGCTTGCAGTGTGGTGAGAGTTGCGGCGTGAATTGAGGTGTAACGAGGTTCCAGCTGAACGATTTGCGCGAGCAGCGCCGGTACATCAAGAATCAATGCCACGGCGCCACTGCCGAGAATGGTCGAGCCGCTGATGCCGCGCAGGGCGCCAAACAGCTTGCCCAGCGGCTTGATTACGGTCTGGAATTCGCCGAGCAGATCGTCAACCACCAGGCCAGCCTTATGTTCGGCATAGCGCACCACCACCACGTTTTGCCGACGGGCAGCGGGGCCTTCGTGATTGAAGTGGTCGCGCAGGTAAACCAGCGGTAGCACTTCGCCGCGCAGATCCAGATAGCCCTGCTCCCGGCTGATCTGTCGATCGACCTCGTTGAGTTCGATGCATTCCTGAACCATGTCCAGCGGGATGACGTACGTGGACTGACCGATGCTGACCAGAAAACCATTGATGATCGCCAGCGTCAGTGGCAGGCGAATGCGCACCACGGTGCCTTGGCCGGGTTTGCTGTCCAGGTCCACGGTGCCGCGCAGGAGCGTGATATTGCGCTTGACCACATCCATGCCGACGCCGCGTCCGGAAAGATTGGTCACGGCCGCAGCGGTGGAAAAGCCGGGCTCGAAAATAAGGTTGTAGATTTCCTGATCGGTCAGACTCGCGCCACTGGCGATCAGGCCGCGCTCTTGCGCTTTTTCGAGAATGCGCTCGCGGTTCAACCCCGCGCCGTCATCAGCGATTTCAAGGACGATGCTGCCCGAGTCGTGATAGGCATGGAGATGCAAATGACCTTTGCTCGGCTTGCCGGCCGCCAAGCGCGCTTGGGCGGTTTCAATGCCATGGTCCATGGCGTTGCGCAACAGGTGCATCAACGGATCGCCGATCTTCTCGACAACGGTCTTGTCCAGTTCGGTTTCCGCGCCGCTGATGATCAGGTCGATGTCCTTGCCGAGTTCCTGGCTGACGTCGCGTACCACCCGCCGGAAACGGTTGAACGTGTCGCCGATGGGGATCATGCGCAGACGCAAGGCGCCATCGAGGATTTCTTCGACCAGGCCTGACACTGTCGACGTCGACTCCTGCAGCGGATCATTGTTGCAGGTGCGTGCCAGCAGGCTGGCGCCGGCACTGGCGATCACCAGTTCGCCCACCAGGTTGATCAACTCGTCCAGTTTGTCGGCGTTGACCCGTACGTAGCGGCCGTCCTTCGCTTTGTTTTCAACCGGGGCGACACTTTTGTCGGAGGCAATCTGCTCAGGCTGACGCGGCACCGCTCGCTGGTCTGCCATGAGTTCACCCGTCGCCACCAACGCTGTGCCTTGAGCAGAGTCGTCCTGTCGCTGAGCCACTAGCTGGGTGTCTTGAGACGTGTCGGCGCCGATGTCGTGCGCCGCAACAATTTCGATCTGGCAGTCTTCGCGGACGAAATCGAACACTTCGTTGATCTCTGCATGAGTCGCGGCAGAACGAAACGCGATGTCGAAGCCCAGGTAGCAGGACTCCGCGTCCCAGGCTTCCAGGGCAGGCATGCCGTCGGACAGCGTGACGATTTCGACGGTTTCGCCAAGGGTGTTGAGGTAGCGCAGAAACGACAGCGGATCCATGCCGTTGCGGAAAACGTCAACGCCAAAACGCAAGCTGATGTGCCAGAGCGTTGCGCTGGCAGGGCGTGCGGCGACATTTTCAACGGCAGGTTCGTTGGCGGTCGATGTTTCCAGGGCGGCGCCAGGCGCCTGATAGTTTTGCAGCGCCTGGCGCAGGGCAGATTCCCGGGCAAGCGCCGGAGCCTGCAATTGTGCTCCCTGGCTGGCGACGACTTCGATCAGCTCCAGCATGTGATCGCCGGACTTGAGGAGCACCGCGATAAGCGCGGCATCCACGCTAACGCTGCCTTCGCGCAAACGGTCCAGAACGTCTTCGACGATGTGGGTGAAACTGACAATAGCGTCCAGCCCGAACAGTCCGGCAGAGCCCTTGATAGTGTGGGCGGCGCGAAATACTGCGCCGATGGCGTCATCGTCGTCGGGCTCGTTTTCCAGTTGCAGCAGCGACTCTTCCATCGCCTGCAACAGCTCGCGAGCTTCGAGGATGAAGGTCTGTTGTGCCTGATCAAGGTTAATGCTCACGCTCATTTCCTTTGACGGGTGTTGCAGGATGCGCACCGACAGATCGCTAGAGAGCATCTACCAGATTGCACAGTTCAAGCGTTTCCATGACTGCCTTGCTGCGGCCCGTCAGCGTCAGATCGGTACCGGCTCTGGATGCTTCGCGGCTGGCGAGAATCAGTAGCTGCAGGCCTGCGCCATCGATTTCGGTAACCTGCGACAAGTCGATTTCCATGCGCGGGGTTCCTCCCAGGCGTGGCAGCAGTTGTGCGGCAAGTTCTGCGGCGGTGTAGATCGTCAATTCACCGTCGATGTGCACGCGCGCCGTGTCATTGGATGTCTCGCACAGGAGTGGCATGGCAGCCTCCGTTGTCAGGGCAGGATCAGCTTGGAAACTGCCGCCAGCATCTGCGCGGGCTGGAACGGCTTGACCACCCAGGCTCTGGCACCAGCGGCCTGGCCTTCCAGCTTTTTCGATTCCTGAGATTCGGTGGTCAGCATGATGATCGGTGTGAACTTGTAGTTGGCCAGCTTCTTGACCTCCTTGACGAAGGTGATGCCATCCATGTTGGGCATGTTCACATCGCTGATGATCAGGTGCACTTTCTGGCCATTGAGCTTGCCCAGTGCATCCTTGCCGTCACTGGCTTCGATCACGTCATAACCCGCACTTTTCAGGGCAATACCGACCACCTGCCGAACACTGCTGGAGTCATCGACAACCAATACACTTTTAGCCATGAGGCTCTCCTTAGAAAAAGGTAATTTCTTGTGAATTCTGCTGTGCGCCGGTGCCGCCACGGTGGGTATGACGCTGTTCGTCAGTGGCGTAGGTGGCTTCCATTCGTGCCAGCCAATCGCGAGCATTGAGGGGTTCGGTCTGTTCAGGCGACTGACTGACCTGCTGCAGATGCGCGTGCAGCGAATCTATGTTGTCGCGCACGTGAGTCAGGATCTGGCTGACCCGGTCCTGGAATTGCAGGCTGACCAACACGTCGGTGAGTTCGTCCCGAATGCCGAAGCTTTCCTGTTGCAGCATCTCGGCGGATTCGGCAAGACGTTGGGTGACGGTCTTGAAGCGCTCCAGTACCTGCTGGATGCTGCTTTCCGAGGTCGCGACCGAGTTGCTGTCCTGGTCTGCGCCACTGGAGGCTGCTTGCACCAGTTGGGTGATAGCGTTGTTGATGATGTCGACTTTGGCGGACATCTGTTGCCCGGTTTCACTGGACTTGCTCGACAGGCTGCGTACTGCGTCAGCGACCACGGCAAACCCGCGTCCGGCTTCCCCGGCACGAGCCGCTTCGATGGCCGCATTGAGTGCGAGCAGGTTGGTTTGCGCTGCAATTGCCGCGACGTCGGCAGCCATTGTTCTGAGCTCGCCGGTGTAGGCGGTCAGATTGCGCACTTGAGTCAGGGTTTCATCGCGACTGGTTTGCGTCGCCCTCAGAGAATCGATGACTTGCACCAATTCGCCGTCACTCTGGGCCAGCGCGTGTTGCGCGCCACCGGCGCTATGTCCGGACAGTTCACCCGCAGCCTGCTGTGACGCGTGAACCGTGTCCTGCAACCGCGAAGAAATACTGGTGAAGCGGGTGGCCAGCGAGACAATGGCGGTTTCGGTCTGCTGACGTGAGCTTTCTACCTGCTTGGCCCAGATGGGCATTGCACCGAGAAATACTTCGTTGAGTTGTGCCGCGGATTTCAGCGAAGGGTTTTCGCTGGCCTGCTGCTCATGCAATGCCACGGCAGTGGCGACAGCTTCATTGATTCGGACGCGTTGTGAGCGAGTGCTCCACCAGCTGGCAGCGAAACCAACAACCAGAATCGCAGCACCGAAGGCCAGGCTTTGACGGGTTGGGCCGTCAAGCGTTAGCGTGACGATTGCCGCGGCAACGGCGGGGAGTAATGGGAGCCAGAGGAAGGGCACATGGACTTTATGGGATGAGCGAGCGTTTTGGCCGGGCATCATGGTTCAATCCTTGAACAGTCACACATTCGAAATAATGCGAACAATGAGTTATCTGCTCCGCCGATCCAGACTTTAGCCCCAGAGGCGGACCGGTCGTCAGATCGTCTGGGATAGTGGTCATCATCAGTCACTGGCATGCAGGTTCCTTATGACCTGTCAGGTCGAAGTCGGGACGTTCAGGTATAGGATGATGGCACATAGCCATTAAAAAAGCTGTGCGATCAATTAGCGCGATCGACGGTCCACATCCGGACCCGCAGCAAACATGAATTTGCTTCAGTTCAGCGCTTGGCCCCGGTGCAACAGTGACCAAGCGATACTGCTCCGGGCCGACGTGCGTCAGTCAGTTGTTGTCTTTCCAATCCGAGGAGAAACACCATGCAATACCGTCAATTCGGTAACACTGGCCTCAGTGTTTCCCGGCTGTGTCTAGGTACCATGACGTTTGGGCTGCAAACCGACGCGCAGGTGTCGCACCAGATCATCGACCGGGCCGCCGAGGCCGGGGTCAACTTCATCGACACTGCCGATGTGTATCCACTGGGCGCAAATCTGGACACTGTCGGTCGCACCGAAGAAATCGTCGGCAGCTGGCTCAAGGGCAAGCGCGACAATTACATCCTGGCCACCAAAGCGTGCGGAATAATGGGCGAGCTGGCGTGGCAGCGCGGTGCTTCACGCAAGCACTTGCTCGGCGCCATTGAAGCGTCGCTCAAGCGCCTGAACACGGATTACGTCGATCTTTACCAGCTGCATTCGGACGACCCAAGCACGCCGCTTGAAGAAACTCTTGAGGCACTGGATATCATCGTCCGCCACGGCAAGGCGCGTTACATAGGCGTCTCGAACTTTCTGGCTTATCGGCTGGCACGCATGCTGGGCCGCGCCGACTTCCTCAAGCTGACCCGCTTCGTGTCCGTCCAGCCGCGCTACAACCTGCTGTTCCGGCAGATCGAACGTGAGCTGTTGCCACTGGCTGGCGAAGAACGTCTGGCAGTGATTCCTTACAACCCGTTGGCTGGCGGCTTGCTTACCGGCAAGCACGCCCATGACAAGGCGCCTTCCGAAGGTCGATTCACGGCGACGGTCGGCAAGGCCGGCGAGATGTACCAGCAGCGCTACTGGCACGAGCGGGAATTCCAGAGCATCGCCAAACTCAAGGAAGTGATTACCCAGGCCGGCAAGCCGATGACCACGACCTCCGTGGCCTGGGTGCTGGCCAATCCCCTGGTGACTTCGGCGATCATTGGCGCCAGCCGTCCTGAGCAACTGGACGATACGCTGGCGGCGGCGGATTTTGTGCTGGAGGCGGAACTCAAGTCCCAGCTAGATGACATCACTCATGAATATCGCTGGGGTGATGCGGCGCGTTAAAAGCCGCTGCGTCGGGGATCAGGTCTCGCTGTTTCGGCAGATGCAGGCCTGCTCCACAGCTCCATGGCGAAATCCACGAAACAACGCAATTTCGGCGATCGGTAGCGATCTTGCGCATAGATCAAATGCATCGGCCGACAGGGGAGCTGGTACTGAGGCAGCAGCGCAACCAGGCGGCCATTCTGCAAGTCTTCTTCAATCAGCGCGTCGGGCATCATTGCGATCCCGGCACCGGCGCGTGCCGCCTTGTGCAGGCCTGACGACGTATTCATGGTGATCGGTCCGCTCACGGGCACCAGCACCTCACCTTCCGGCCCGCTCAGGCGCCAGTGTTTTTCCACGGAACTCCAGTCGTCGCCTGCCGGATAAGCAAAGGCGAGGCAGTCATGCTGTTGCAGATCCATGGGCTCGGTCGGCGTGCCGCGACGTTGCAGATAGTCCGGCGAAGCACAGATCGTCAACGTGTAGTCCTCAAGCGGACGGGCAATCAGGCTTGAATTCTCTGGCGTGCCAAGGCGGATGGCGGCATCGAAGCCATGGCCGATCAAGTCCATTCGCTCGTTGCTGAACACTACGTCGAGCCTGATCTGCGGAAAGCGTCTGGAGAACTCAGTCAAGGCTGGCGCCAGTCGCTCGTTGCCGAACGTGAAAGGCGCGGTGATCCGCAAGGTACCCTTGGGCACTGCCTGGGCCTGTTCGGCCAGCTGCTCGGAATCGGCGACCAGCCCGAGCACTTCCAGGCAACGCTGGTAATAGGACTCGCCGAACTCGGTCAGACGCTGACGCCGTGTGGTTCGGTTGAGCAGGCCGACGCCGAGCCGCTGCTCAAGCGCTCGCAAGTGATTGCCGACCATGGTCGTCGACAAACCGCACTCAAATGCAGCCGCGGTCATGCTGCCGGTCTCGACCACTTTTACGTACACCGACATCGCCTGGAATAGGTCCATTATCAAGCCTGACTTTAAAATGAATGGAGGATTTAGCGGTTTATCCAGCTGAGGTGACTAACGATACTGGAAATATCAACCGACTGGAGCTTTATGCCATGACCGCCGCCTGCCTGATGACCACTTATAAACCGCTGGCCTTAAGTTTCGTCAAAGGTCTGGGCACGCGCTTGTGGGACGAAACCGGGCGCGAATATCTGGATGCTGTTGCGGGCGTGGCGGTGACCAACGTTGGCCATTCCCATCCGCGTCTGGTGGCGGCGATCAGCGAACAGGCCGGGTTGTTGTTGCACACCTCCAACCTCTACAGCATTGACTGGCAGGAGCGTCTGGCGCTGAAGCTGACCGGACTTGCCGGCATGGAACGGGCTTTCTTCAATAATTCCGGCGCCGAGGCGAACGAGACCGCACTGAAGTTGGCGCGGCTCTACGCCTGGCACAAAGGCATCGAAAAACCCTTGGTGGTGGTTATGGAAAATGCTTTCCATGGACGCACGTTGGGGACGTTATCCGCCAGCGACGGACCAGCGGTACGCCTGGGTTTCAACTCGCTGCCGGGAGATTTTCTCAAGGTGCCGTTTGGTGATCTGCCAGCTCTGGACGAGGCCTGCAAAACTTACGGGCATCGCATCACGGCAATGCTTGTCGAGCCGATTCAAGGTGAAAGTGGTGTGCAGCTGGCGCCACCGGGTTATCTAAAAGCCCTGCGGGATCGCTGCACGCGGCGCGGCTGGTTGCTGATGCTCGACGAAATCCAGACCGGCATGGGCCGTACTGGCCAATGGTTCGCTTTCCAGCACGAAGGCATCGTTCCGGATGTCATGACCCTCGCCAAAGGCCTTGGCAACGGCATTCCCATCGGCGCGTGTCTGGCTCGGGGCAAGGCGGCGCAGCTGTTTACCCCCGGCAGTCACGGCAGCACCTTTGGTGGCAATCCGCTGGCTTGCCGCGTCGGGTGTACCGTGGTGGATATTCTTGAGGATCAGGCACTGGTGGACAACGCGCGAGTGCAAGGCGAACGCCTGCTGGCCGGTTTGCGTGCAGCGTTGAGTGATCACCCTGATGTGCTGGCGATTCGTGGCAAAGGCTTGATGGTCGGTATCGAACTGGTGCGGGCGCTGCCCGACCTGGCGCTGATTGCCGCAAGGGATCATGGCCTGCTGCTCAATGTGACGCGCGGCAAGACGATCCGTTTGTTGCCACCTTTGACGGTCAATGCTCAGGAGGTGGACGCCGTTGTCCAGGGCGTATGCCAGACGCTCGCGACGAACGGATGTTCGGCGCGAGCGTCTGGGGCCAGTCAGGTCACCACGCGATAGCAGGGCACATAGGCCGCGCCGCCGGGTAGCTTCATGCGGTGTTGCTCGACGAAGGCATTCAGCAGGCGGTCCAGCGGTTGCATGATCGCTGCATCGCCATGGATTTCGTATGGCCCATGCTGTTCGATCAGGCGGATGCCTTTGTCCTTCACGTTACCGGCGACGATCCCGGAGAACGCTCGGCGCAGATTCGCCGCCAGCGTGTGTGGCGCAAGATCGCGGCTCAGTTGCAGGCTGGCCATGTTTTCATGGGTTGGATCGAACGGACGCTGGAAGCCAGCGTCGATTTTCAGCAGCCAGTTGAAGTGGAACGCATCGTTACGCTCGCGACGGAACTGCTTGACCGCCCTGAGGCCCAGAGTCATTTCCCGGGCAACTTCGGTCGGATCGTCGATGATGATCTGGTAATGAGCTTGTGCAGCTTCGCCCAGGGTCGCGCCGACGAAAGCGTGCAGTTGTTGCAGATAAGGCGCAGCGCTTTTCGGGCCGGTCAAGATGACCGGGAACGGCACGTCGACGTTGTCCGGGTGCATGAGGATGCCGAGCAGATACAGGAACTCTTCTGCCGTGCCCGCGCCACCCGGGAAAATGATGATGCCGTGGCCGACGCGCACGAACGCTTCGAGGCGCTTCTCGATATCCGGCAGGATCACCAGTTCGTTGACGATTGGATTCGGCGCTTCGGCGGCAATGATCCCCGGCTCGGTTAAGCCCAGGTAACGGCCGCCATTGATGCGTTGCTTGGCGTGGGCGATGGTCGCGCCCTTCATCGGACCTTTCATTACGCCGGGACCGCAGCCCGTGCAGATGTCCAGGCTGCGCAAGCCCAGTTCGTGGCCGACTTTCTTGGTGTATTTGTATTCTTCGGTGTTGATCGAGTGACCGCCCCAACACACCACCATCTTCGGCTCCAGGCCTGGACGCAGGGTGCGGGCGTTGCGCAGCAGATGGAACACGTAATCAGTGATGCCTTGCGAGCTCTCCAGGTCGATGCGCTGGCTGTCCAGTTCGCTTTCGGTGTAGACGATATCGCGCAGGGCACTGAAGAGCATTTCCCGGGTGCTGGCGATCATCTCGCCATCCACGAACGCATCGGCCGGGGCGTTGAGCAGTTCCAGGCGCACACCGCGATCCTGCTGATGGATGCGAACCTCGAAGTTCTCGTACGCCTCAAGAATGGTCTTGGCGTTATCGACATGGGCGCCGGTGTTGAGGATAGCCAGGGCGCACTGGCGGAACAGGGTGTAGATGCTGCCGGAGCCGGCGGCGCTAAGTTGCTGGACTTCACGCTGGGAAAGCGTTTCCAGGCTGCCTTTGGGGCTGACCGATGCGTTGATGACTTGTCTTTGGGGCATTCTGTATTCCTTGGAAGGATACCGCTGAGGCTTTTCGACTCAGTGGTATCTGATAGTGAGTGCACGGCGCGGTCGCGTGTTTCGCCGATAGCCGGGCGGGCAACAGGCTTCGTTGTCAGATCATCGGGGGGCAGGGCCATCACCACGCTGAAGTCTGGCAAACGAGGCCAGGGAAATCGTTCTCCTCGTCCTTTGGAGATGCCGCACATGAAGGGCTTGTAACAGTCAGGGCCAGCCATTGAACTGGCGATTCAAGTGAACGTCAACTCCATGCAAGTGATTGAACACACTCGCATCCTACTCCTGATTCATGTCTTGCTGGCAGCCCCGGCGACGCGCCGTTTCTTACCCGTCGTCGGTGTCGATGTTTTGCGTTTCCCGGTCTTGCGCTTGTTCTTCCAGGGTGTCGCGCCTGCGGTGGGGCTCGCGGGTCCGCTGATGGTCAGGCGCAGGCCCAGGCAGCGTGTCACCTGTTTGCTCATCCATGCGCTCTGTTTGGCGACAAACTCCTCCAGACTCATCTCGCCGCTTTGCACCATGTCCAGCGCTTGCTCCCAGATGGCCGTGGTGCCGGGGTCGGCGATGGCGCGCGGTACGGCATCGATCAGGCCGAAAGCCGCAGCAGTGGCTGCCAGTGCCTTGCCGTGTTTGACCAGATAACTACGGTCGAGCAAACCCTGGATGATCCCGGCGCGGGTCGCTTCGGTACCGATGCCGGTGGTGTCCTTGAGCTTTTGCTTGAGCAGCGGATCTTCAACCAGCCGGGCGACGTTTTTCATCGCCTTGATCAGATCGCCTTCGGTGAACGGCTTGGGCGGCTGAGTCCACAAATCCTTGAGATTGACCTTGGCAACTGCGCAATCGCAGCCCTGGGTCAATGCTGGCAGTGGTTGTGGCGCGGGGGCTTCACGGCCCTTGGCGGGAGCAAGCGCCTCGGGCAAGGCACGCTTCCAGCCGGGTTCGACAATCTGTTTGCCCACCGCCCGCAATGCTTGCCCGGCGCAATCAAAGTCAGCCTGGGTGCGATCGTATTCGTGGTTAGGTAGAAACTGCGCCAGATAGCGTGCACGAATCAATGTATAGACCGCCCGCTGCTTGCCCACCAGCCGCCCGAGATCCCGGACTGCTGCGGTGGGAATGATGCCGTGGTGAGCGCTGACCTTGGCGTCGTTCCACGCCCGTGAGCGTCGACTCGGGTCCAGATGCGGGAGCAAGTCGCTCAACGCCGGATCGGCCCGGCCCAGTGCAGCGAGGATTGCCGGCGCTTCGCTGTGTTGGCTCAAGGGCAGGAAACCGCAATCGCTGCGCGGGTAGGTGATGACCTTGTGGGTTTCATACAGCGCTTGGGCGATGTCCAGGGTTTCCTGCGCGCCAAGGCCGAGTTTTTTCGAACAGATTTCCTGCAGGGTGCCGAGGTCGAAGGGCAGGGGCGCTGCTTCGCGTACCCGTTCGGTTCGCAGCTTGATCAGGCGCGCGCTGGCTGCCTCGCTCATGCTGGCGGCGGCCTGTTGCGCAATGGACTGGTTCAGGCAGCGGTCTTGGTCGTCGCAAACGTCGGGATCCGCGCGCCATTGCGCCGTAAAGGTCTGGCCTTGATGTTCCAGCTGGACATCAATGGCCCAGAAGGCGACTGGTATGAAATCGGCAATGCTTCGGTCACGATCCACCACCAGCCGCAGGGTTGGCGTTTGCACCCGGCCCACTGGCAACACGCCTTGATATCCTGACTGACGACCGAGGAGGGTGAACAGCCGACTCATGTTCATCCCGATCAGCCAGTCAGCCCGCGACCGTCCAAGCGCCGAGTGATACAGACTGAAGGTTTCGGCGCCGGGCTTGAGAGCGGCCAGTGCCTTGCGAATCGACGCGTCGTCCAGTGCCGACAACCACAAGCGCTGGATCGGCCCGCGATAACGACAGTGGTCGACCAGTTCCCGGGCGATCATCTCGCCTTCCCGGTCGGCGTCAGTGGCGATGACCAGCTCCGAGGCTTCCCCCAGCAAGCGTTTGACTGCCTTGAATTGACTGGCGGTACGCGGCTTGACCAGCATTTTCCATTTTTCCGGAATGATCGGCAGGTCTTCGAGTACCCAGCGCTTGTAGCGGGTGTCATACGCGTCCGGCGGAGCGGTTTCCAGAAGGTGACCGATACACCAGGTGACCGTCGCGTTCGGCCCCACCCAGCAGCCATCGCCACGCCGGCTCGCACCGAGCACGGCAGCAATGTCTTTGGCTTGGGAAGGTTTTTCACACAGAAACAGCCGCATAAACACCGTCGTTTTCACGCTTCTCGAAGGTGTACAGCATGCGCAGTGATAAGGTTTTGGGCAACCTTTATCTGTATGGATATACAGATAAAGGTTGTGGGACGTTGCCGCAGCACAGCGTGTTGATCAGCAGCAGGCAGCCACGCGCTCTGGACGGTTGCCCATGCCGCACAGGCGTCCGGAGTCCGGCGTCAGCCAGTGTTTGTTGGCATTGAGCGTCGTGCGCAACACCTCGCTTACCCAGTCCGGAAGGTTCGGATGCAAGCGGTAATACACCCACTGGCCCTGGCGTCGATCCGCCAGCAGCCCGCACTCGCGCAGCACTGCAAGATTGCGGGAAACCTTGGGTTGGCTCTGGTTCAGTGCACAGGTCAGCTCGCACACGCAGAGTTCCTGCTCGCCGGTGATCAGCAGCATCATGCGGATACGGTTTTCATCAGCCAGGCATTTGAAAACAGTGGTGGGGGTCAGGTGATCGGCCATCGCAGCCTCGGTATCAATCAATGGCCGAACTGTAAAGGATGTACTTTGGCAAATATATGATTTTGTCCATGAGCTTATGGAACCTGATCAGCCTTGCTCGGCAAGATCGCCATGAAGTCACTCATTTTTCTGATTGTGACTACATCTGTAATTCCGTATATATGAATTATCGAATATGATCGCTCGCCATCGGGCCACGGTCGTTTAGGCCCCTGTTCATCATTTCCACGACGCGCATTGAGCACATTCCATGCTGACGGCATCACTGATTTTTCTGGCAACGATCATCTTTGTCATCTGGCAACCCAAAGGTCTCGGCGTTGGCTGGAGTGCCGCAGCTGGCGCACTGGTTGCCCTTGCCACCGGCGTGGTCGGGCTCGGCGATATTCCTGTGGTCTGGAACATTGTCTGGAATGCCACGGCCACTTTTATCGCAGTCATCATCATCAGCCTGTTACTCGACGAAGCGGGCTTTTTCGAGTGGGCCGCGTTGCACGTGGCGCGTTGGGGCAAAGGGCGAGGGCGGCGCCTGTTTGCTTTCATCATTGTGCTGGGTGCCGCTGTGTCAGCGTTGTTTGCCAATGACGGGGCTGCATTGATCCTGACGCCCATCGTCATTGCCATGCTCACGGCGCTGCGTTTTTCGCCTGCCGCCACCCTGGCGTTTGTGATGGGCGCGGGGTTTATTGCTGACACGGCCAGCCTGCCGTTGGTGGTGTCGAATCTGGTGAATATCGTTTCGGCTGACTATTTCCATCTGGAGTTCGGCGAGTACGCATCGGTCATGCTGCCGGTGGATCTGGTCAGCATCGCCGCCACTCTGCTGATGCTGCTGTGGTTCTTTCGCAAGGAAATCCCCGCAACCTACGACGTGTCACAACTCAAGCAGCCTGAAGAGGCCATTGTCGATCGGGCAACGTTCGTGGCGGGCTGGTGGGTCCTGCTCCTGCTGCTTGCAGGCTTTTTCGTGGGTGACGCGTTGGGAGTGCCCATCAGTGCTGTGGCGGCGAGCTGCGCCTTGTTGCTTTATGTGATTGCTGCCCGGGGACATGCCATCGCGACCGGCAAAGTGCTCAGAGAGGCGCCTTGGCAGGTGGTGATATTTTCCCTGGGCATGTACCTGGTGGTTTACGGCCTCAGCAATGCCGGGTTGAGTCATTACGTCACTCGGATCCTGAATGTGTTTGCCGGGCACGGTGTTTGGGGAGCCGCATTCGGCACTGGTTTCCTGACCGCCATCCTGTCTTCGATCATGAACAATATGCCGACCGTGCTGATTGGCGCGCTGTCGATTCAGGCCAGTGATTCGACGGATGTGATCCGCCAGGCCATGGTTTACGCCAATGTGATCGGCTGCGACCTGGGACCGAAAATCACCCCCATCGGTAGCCTGGCAACGCTGTTGTGGCTGCACGTACTGGCCCGCAAGAATATCCGTATCACCTGGGGTTATTACTTTCGGGTCGGTGTGGTGATCACCGTTCCAGTGCTCGCCGCGACGCTGGCGACGCTGGCTATCAGGCTTGGTTTCTAAACAGGAGGACGTATGGATGATTTACTGCCCAATCTCGATTCAGCACTGATCAGCGATTCACTGTTGGTTGAACAGAGTGATAACGCGCAGTGGACCCACAAGCCACGCATTCTGCTGTTGTATGGATCGAATCGGGAGCGCTCCTTCAGCCGCCTGATGGTCGAGGAGGCTGCGCGTTTGCTGGAGCATTTCGGTGCCGAGACCCGGGTATTCGATCCGGCGGGGCTACCCATGCCCGATGACGCGCCCGACAGTCACCAAAAGGTTCAGGAGTTGCGCGACCTGATGGTCTGGTCCGAGGGGCAAGTCTGGTGTTCTCCCGAGCGGCATGGCGCCATGAGTGCGGTGTTCAAGGCGCAAATCGATTGGGTCCCGCTGGCTATGGGCGCTGTCCGGCCCACGCAAGGCAAAACCCTTGCCGTGATGCAGGTCTGCGGGGGTTCGCAGTCTTTCAATGTGGTCAATCAGCTGCGTGTGTTGGGCCGCTGGATGCGTATGTTCACGATCCCCAACCAGTCGTCGGTGCCCAAGGCTTTTCTGGAGTTCGACGAGCACGGTCGAATGAAACCTTCGTCGTTTTATGATCGATTGGTGGATGTCATGGAAGAATTGGTGAAGTTCACCTGGATATTGCGCGAGCGTCAGGAATTCCTGGTGGATCGCTATTCTGAACGCAAGGAATCCGCCGAAGAGCTTTCCCTGCGCGTCAATCAATCTTCTATCTAGTCGGCAATGCGAGGCGCGATTCAGCTAGCCCGCATGACCGAGACGAGGCATTTCATGA
Source organism: Pseudomonas syringae (assembly GCF_001698815.1). GTDB lineage: Bacteria > Pseudomonadota > Gammaproteobacteria > Pseudomonadales > Pseudomonadaceae > Aquipseudomonas > Aquipseudomonas syringae_A. Next base: position 19,817 of record NZ_LGSI01000074.1, read on the forward strand.
GCGATATCACGATTTATCACAACCCGCAGTGCGCCACATCGCGCAATACGCTGGCGTTGATTCGTAACAGCGGTGTCGAACCGCAAGTCATTGAATATCTGAATACACCACCGTCACGGCAAACCCTTCAGGGTTTGATTGCCACGATGGGAATCGCTGTGCGCGACGTGATCCGTATCAAAGGGACACCCTACGAAACATTGGGGCTCGGCAATCCCGACCTTGACGATGAACAGCTGATCGATGCCATGCTGCAGCACCCCATCCTGATCAATCGGCCCATCGTGGTCACGCCTTTGGGGGTACGGCTCTGCCGGCCGTCCGAAGTGGTGCTGGATCTCCTGACGCAGGCCCAGAAGGGCACCTTCAGCAAGGAAGACGGACAGGTAATAATCGATGACCAGGGCAAAAGGGTCTGACCGGGGCAGGGATTGAGCTATACCGGTTAGAACAAAACATCAGAACATGCGTCAAAACCTCAGCGTTTAGTCTCAACGCATGGATTTGAAAGGAGCTGCTTATGTTTATCCGGTCGCTGACCATTGCCACGTTGCTCGCCTGTGCGGGTCCATTGCTCGCCGCCGACAACGACACACCTTTGACCCAGGAGCGCGGCCGCACGCGGCCACTGATCATCATCGCCCCAAGCACCGTGGACCCAACGCTGGTCAGCCTGAAAAAAGCCCTGGACGAGCCGGAGAATCAGAAAGCTTTCGCCGAGCGCAATATGGTTCTGTATACGGTGGTCAATACGATCGGCCAGCGCGACGGCAAGAATCTCGATGCGCAAACCACCATGGCGTTGATTCGCGAACTCAAGCTTGGTGCGAGCACCGGTACCAAGGTGATTCTGGTCGGCAAGGACGGCGAGAAGAAAATCGACAAACTTGGGCCTGTGGGTCCCAAGGAAATCTTCACCACCATCGACGCGCTGCCCGCCGAGGAAAAAAACTTTGCGGCGCCTGCGGTTTCAGCCCCCGCGCCCGAAGCCAAACCCGGCAAGGCAGAGAAAGCAGGCAAGGCAGAGAAAACCGGCAAACCGGCGAAAGGCGCTCCGGCCAAGGCGCTGGAAGACTGATTACGCCAATCATGGGAAGGTTGATCGGGCAGGAATGTGCCGTGTGTGGCTAAAACGATGTTCCGGGCTTGGGTGATGGGAATAAATCCATCATCCTGAGCGGGGGGATTTTACCGATCCCGCCCGGGCTCCGTTTAAAGCGATCAAATACCTGTGAAATCAAGTACCTATGAAAACCGTTGCGGTCATTCTGTTTCCCGACTTCCTGCTCCTTGATATGGCCGGGCCAATCGAGGTGTTCTCCATCGCCAACCGTTATCTGCACGTCGATAACCATTACCAGCTCACTACCATCGGTACCCGGTCGTCAGCCATTCGCGCTTCCAACGGCGTTTCGGTGCAGCCCGATATCTCCATCGATACGGCTGCGAAAAGCTACGATCTGCTGCTCGTGCCAGGTGGTCCCGGCGCTTACAACGATAGAAACCTCGACCTGTTTGCCTGGCTGAGCGAGGCTGCGCAACAGTCCGGGTTGTATGGCTCGATCTGCACCGGCGCGTTCATATTGGGTCATGCCGGCTTGCTGGACGGCCATCGCGTGACCACGCACTGGCATTACACAGAAAGACTGATCAGTGGTTTCCCAGCGGCACAGGTCACCACCGACGAGATCTATATCAGGGATCGCCGCTTGATCACGTCAGGTGGCGTCACCGCCGGAATCGACCTGGCGCTGGCGATTGTTGCCCAGGATCATGGCAAGAAAGTCGCTCTGGACGTCGCCAAAGTGCTACTCGTGGTGATGACCCGCCAGGGCGGCCAGGCGCAGTTCAGTCCGTTGGTTGCCGCAGTGGCGAGCCAGGATTCGCCGATTACTCGCGTGCAGAATTACCTGCTCGAACACCTGGAAGAAGAGTTTTCCATCGAGCGCATGGCAGCAATGGCCGCGATGAGCGCACGTCACTTCTCCCGTGTGTTCGTCCGGGAAGTGAAGATGACGCCCATGGAATTCATTCAGAACGCCCGGATCGACAAGGCCCGCAGCTTGCTGGAAACCACGGCGCTACCGTTGAAGACCATCGCCCACCGCAGCGGTTTTGGCAGCGTGCGGCATATGAGCCACCTGTTCAGCGAACGGTTGGGGCTGACGCCGACTCAGTATCGCCAGCAATTTGGTTAGTGCACCACCGCTGTTGTTGGCGCGAGGTTCGCCCGCGAAGGCGTCGGCTCAGGCGATAAATGTGTCGACTGGACTTCCGGTTCGCGGGCAAGCCTCGCTCCAACGGGCTGAAATCCGGTCTCACCGAAATACCGCAGTCACTGTGGGAGCGAACTTGTTCGCGAAGGCGTCGTCTCAGGCGATAAATGTGGCGACTGGAATTTCGATTCGCGGGCAAGCCTCGCTCCAACGTGCTGAAATCCGGTCTCACCGAAATACCGCAGTCACTGTGGGCGCGAACTTGTTCGCGAAGGCGTCGGCTCAGGCGATAAATGTGTCGACTGGACTTCCGGTTCGCGGGCAAGCCTCGCTCCAACAGAATTGGGCTGAAATCCGGTCTCACCGAAATCGCAGTCACTGTGGGAGCGAACTTGTTCGCGAAGGTTTTGGCTCAGGCGATAAATGTGGCGACTGGAATTTCGATTCGCGGGCAAGCCTCCAACGATCCCGGTGGCTCTATTGCGCATCGCATTGGCCGTTACGCTCCTTGCGTGCGTCTTGTTTACCCGTGGGCGGCTGCGAAGATATCCAGGGATATCTTCGCAGGGGTAACACTCATGGAAAACGAGCATCAGGACAGCGCGCAACGCAGCGCTCCGGCAGTCACCGGCGGGCTGGCTCCGTGGCGGCTGGAGTTGGTCAAGCAGCAGATCCTGACTGACTTGAGCAAGAAAATTTCCGTGCCCGAGCTTGCGCAGTCATGCGCGCTATCACGGAGCCACTTTTCCCGGGCCTTCAAGCGCAGTACCGGCATGTCTCCCCAGGACTGGATCCGCCATCAGCGGATTGCCCAGGCGCAGCAACTGATCCAGCATTCCAGCCTGACCCTGACGCAAATCAGCGCCGAATGCGGCTTTTTTGATCAGGCGCATTTTTCTCACATGTTCACCAAGACCGCAGGCACCAATCCGGCGATCTGGCGATTTCAGGCGCTCGCAGCAGTCGTTGCCTGATTAAACCGCTGCAATCAGGTCGAGTTCTACCGTGGCATTTTTCGGCAATTGGTAAACGCCAATCGAGCTGCGGGTGTGGGCGCCGACATCACCCAGAACGAAAAACAGAATCTCGGAAGCGCCGTCCGCCACTTCGCTTTGCTGGGTAAAATCCTCGGCGCATTGCACGTACAGATTCATGCGCAGCAGACGCTTGACCTCATCCAGCGAACCCAGGCTGCGTTGCAAAAGGGCCAAGGCGCGCATGGCGCAGATTTTCGCCGCCAGTTGCGCTTGAGCGAGGCTGGTATCGGCGCCTGCGCGGCCGGTCACCACAACCGTATCGCCGACTCGGGGAATCTGGCCGCTGATGTACAGCTCGTTATGGTGGCGGATGAGCGGAACGTAATTGCCGCCGATCTTGATTTCTCCGTCGAAGCTGTAACCCAACTCTTCGGCTGTTTGTCTGAAACGGGCGTCTGCTGACATCGGGCATCCTGCGCTGCGGTTGAGGAAACGAATGGGCTCGACTATAGCGTGATCGTGCAGTAGCGGCCATTTGCCTGAGTCAGCACAAGGCGCCGAATGTTCGGCGCCTTGTGTACGACCTGATACCTACTTGCGGGCTTCGATGATCAGGTTGAACGGGGTTTCAGCCGCACGGCGAAAGCGAGTGAATCCTGCCTGGGTCAGCACATCGCGCAATCGCCCCTCGCCAGCCTGGGCTCCGAGACCCAGACCCACCTCCTGTGAAAGCGAGTTCGGCGTGCAGATGAAGGTCGACGCGGCGTAATACAACCGTCCCACCGGCGTCAGGTTTTCATCCAGATGATCCTGGGCGAACGGTTCTACGAGCAGCACCGTGCCATCGTCACGCAACGTCTCATAAGCATGCCGTGCGGCACCGACCGGGTCGCCCATGTCGTGCAGGCAATCGAAGTAACAGATCAGATCGTAATCATTACCGGGAAAGTCCTTGGCAGAGCCCTGCTGGAAGCTGGCCCGGTCGCCGACGCCAGCCTCTTCGGCACGTTGAGTTGCGGTATCGATGGAGGGTGCGTGGTAGTCGAAACCGATAAACGTCGAGGCCGGAAACGCCTGAGCCATGATCACCGTCGACGCTCCGTGGCCGCAGCCGATGTCGGCTACCTTGCCGCCCGCCTGGAGTTTCTCGACAACACCGTCCAGCGCCGGTAGCCAGTCGGCCACCAGATGCGCGCGGTAGCCCGGCCGGAAAAAACGCTCCGTACCGCTGAACATGCAGGGATGATGGTCGCCCCAGGGCAATGCGCCATCGCCGCGCATGGCTGCGACCATTTTGTCCTTGTCATGAAACAGCGCCGCGACCACCGCCGCGCCACCGGTCATGTAGACCGGCGAGTCTTCGGTTCCTAGCACCAGCGCTTGTTCTTCGGGCAGGCGAAACTGGCCATCGCGATGCTCCACGTACCCGGATGCCGCCTGGGCACTGAGCCATTCGCGAACCAGACGCGCATTGCAGCCGGTCTTGCCGGCCAGCGTTTCCGGGGTCATGAACGCGCTATCGGCCATGGCTTGATACAGCCCGAGTTCCTCACCAAGAATCATGTTGGCAACAATTGCCGCTGCGCCCATGTCGTAGACCAGCTTGCCCATGAATTCACCGAGTTTTGCCTCATCCATGGTCTGTTCTCCTCTGTAATCACCGCTGCCCGGGCATGCCCGATAAGGCAACCCGTGCGTGGCAGCGGCGTTTTGAATGGTTACTCTTTGAGCGCAGCTGCCAGCAGTGGCGCCGCCTGCTCGTCGGTCAACGCTGGATGCACTTCCATGACCAGCAGATCACTCCATTGCAGGACCCATTTCTGGATCAGCGTGATGTCGTCGGTCTCTGCAATACCAAAACCCGTCATGCCGCCCACGGCATGCCAGCGGCCGAGCATGGTCACGCCTGCGGGTGCCACGGCACCGGTCTTGAGGAAGCGCTCGATGGCGCGGTTACGGTTTTGCGAGTGGATGGACCAATTAACGATAAACAGCATAAGGCACCTCCTGAGAAGGTCGGCACCTGAGTGTTGAACGCATCCGGCTGGCGCCGTGATGGCCGACGCGCGTCTGTTCAAGCCACGTGGTCGTGTGCTGAAACGACTGCTTCATAGTAAGGAATAGCAGCGTTTTCGCCTCTGGAGCTGACCGGTGATCTTTTTTCCGGGCAGCCAAGTAGAATCACGCCCTGAATGGCTTTTGAGGTTTGCGGTGGTGGATGTTCAACAGGGTTTTATCCTGAGTCGGCATTGGCGTGACACGCCAGCCGGCACCGAAGTCGAGTTCTGGCTGGCGACCGATGACGGTCCTCGGCATATCCGCCTGCCTTTTCAACCCTCGGTAGCCTTCATTCCCGCTGAACATCGCGAGCGCGCCGAAGCCGTGCTGCGCAGCGAACGCGACGTCGAACTTCGCCCGTTGAGCCTCTGTGATTTCCGCCATCGCCCCGTGCTCGGCCTTTACTGCCAGCAGCATCGGCAACTCATGAACCTCGAAAAATCCCTGCGCAAAGGGGGCGTCGATGTCTACGAAGCCGACATCCGCCCGCCAGAACGCTACATGATGGAGCGGTTCATCACCGCTGGTGTGCAATTCAGCGGCGTGGCGGATGCCAGCGGCACGTTGTGCAATGCGCAGATCAAGCCCGCTCCGGATTACCGACCCAACTTGCGCCTGGCCTCCCTGGATATCGAGACCACGGAAAAGGGCGAGCTGTATTCCATTGCACTTGAGGGCTGCGGCGAGCGGCAGGTGTACATGCTCGGGCCACCTAACGGCGACGACAGCAGTGTCGATTTCCAGCTTGAATACTGCGACACCCGCAAGCTGCTGCTGGAAAGGCTCAATCAGTGGCTGGAACGCCATGATCCAGATGCCATCATCGGCTGGAACGTGGTGCAGTTCGATCTGCGAGTGCTGCATGAGCACGCGCAGCGTCTTCAAGTGCCATTGCGACTCGGACGCGGCGGTGAAGCCATGGGCTGGCGCGAACATGGCTCGCGCAATAATCATTTTTTTGCCGATGCCAGCGGGCGCTTGATTATCGACGGCATCGAAGCGCTGCGCTCCGCGACCTGGAGCTTTCCGTCGTTCAGCCTGGAAAACGTGGCCCAGACGTTGCTCGGCGAGGGCAAGGCGATCAGCACGCCTTATCAGCGCATGGACGAAATCAACCGCATGTTCGCCGAGGACAAGCCTGCGCTGGCGCGCTACAACCTCAAGGATTGCGAACTGGTCACGCGCATCTTCGCCAATACCCAGTTACTGACCTTTTTGCTGGAGCGGGCATCGGTGACGGGTCTGCCTGCGGACCGCAGCGGCGGTTCGGTCGCTGCATTCTGCCACCTGTACATCCCGCTGATGCACCGCCAGGGCTTCGTTGCGCCGAATCTGGGCGAGCGCATGCCCGAGGCAAGTCCGGGCGGCTTTGTCATGGATTCGCAGCCGGGTTTGTACGAGTCGGTGCTGGTTCTGGATTACAAAAGCCTTTATCCATCGATCATCCGCACCTTCCTGATTGATCCGGTCGGTCTGGTCGAAGGCATGCGCTTTCCCGACGATGAACATTCGGTGCCGGGTTTCCGCGGGGCACGGTTTTCCCGCACGCGGCATTGTTTGCCTGCCATCGTCGAGCGGGTCTGGCAAGGCCGGGAAACCGCCAAGCGCGAACACAACCTGCCGTTGTCCCAGGCACTGAAGATCATCATGAATGCGTTCTATGGCGTGCTCGGCTCAAGCGGCTGCCGTTTCTTCGATACCCGGCTGGCGTCGTCGATTACCTTGCGCGGCCACGAGATCATGCGCAGAACCCGCGAGTTGATTGAAACTCAAGGCTATACGGTCATTTACGGCGACACGGATTCCACGTTCGTCTGGCTGAAAAGCCCCCACAGCGAAGCGGATGCGGCGCAGATTGGCCAGACGCTGGTGCGTCAGGTCAATCAATGGTGGCGCGAGCATCTGCAACAGGAACTGGGTCTGGAAAGCGCGCTGGAACTGCAGTTCGAGACACATTTCAAACGGTTCCTGATGCCGACCATTCGCGGTGCGGAGGAGGGCAGCAAGAAGCGCTACGCCGGGCTGGTCAGGCGTGCCGATGGCTCCGACGAGATGGTCTATAAAGGTCTGGAAACGGTACGCACCGACTGGTCGCCGCTGGCGCGGCAGTTCCAGCAAGCCCTGTACCTGCGCATTTTCAATCGCCAGCCGTATCAGGACTATGTGCGCGACTATGTGCGCAGCACGCTGGCGGGGGAGTTTGACGACCTGCTGGTCTACCGCAAACGCTTGCGGCGGCGCCTGGATGACTATGAACGCAATGTTCCGCCCCATGTGCGGGCGGCGCGTCTGGCCGACGAGTTCAATGATCTGCACCACCGCCCGCGCCAGTATCAGAACGGCGGCTGGATCAGTTACGTCATCACTGTGGCCGGTCCGGAACCGCTGGAAACCCAGCATTCGCCCATCGACTACGACCATTACGTCACCCGTCAATTGCAACCGATTGCCGATGCAATCCTGCCTTTCGTGGACGATGAATTCAGCACTTTAATCGGCGGGCAACTTGGCTTGTTTTGACCGAAGTAATAGGTAAGCGGGCGAGCGGATAGTTAACGGCTCGCCCGAAGTAACTTAATCAATAACAGTCAGCCGTTGGAACAGCCATTCCCAATAATCTGGTAACGCATGATATGCCGTTGTCCGCTGGAATCTTCATAGGCCATTTCTACCGAGACCGGGCCGCACACATTTGGAACTTCTGAAGTCTCGAGAACTTTGGCGATATCCGGGTGGTCGCCGTAGGCATAATCTTCGACCGGCGTGCTCTGTGGGTTGGCAACGGTGCTGCCTTCCATGGCCAACGCATGAGCGCTCGCACCCGTGAATGCGATCGCGATAAGCGCGACTCTGATATTCATTTGATTTTCCTGATGGCTAATTCATAAACAGAGAAAGTTATAAGTTGCACGCCTGCATTGAGTTAGCTGGTTGCTGTAAGTGGCCGGTTAATCTTGCAGGTCAATTTGTAATGTCGCGTATGGTAGAAGTAAACGTCACGGGGAGGTAGCCATTATTATGCAAACAGTCTTTACCAAAAACGTAATAATAGGATGGTGTTCAGCGTAGTTGTTTGGATCAATGCACTGTAACTAATGTGTGTCCAGTGGACTTAGGTCGCAAGCAGACTTGCCGCCAGTTCGGGCAGCAACACATCACAGGACATTTCGATTTTCAGATTCAGCAGTTCGTCGGCCCGGGTTTTGCCAAAGTTGATCGCCACCAACGGTTTGCCCTGAGCATTGATCGCCTTGCATAGACGAAATGCGGAATACGCCATCAATGATGAGCCAATCACCAGAAGACCATCCGCTTCCTCGACACTGGCCATCGCCTTGGCCGCAGTCGGCGCAGCGACGTTTTCACCAAAGAACACCACGTCCGGCTTGAGCCGTTCACCGTCGCAGTGAGGGCAATTAGGGACCTGAAAATTCGCCTCGAAAGCCGCGTCCAACAAGGTGTCTCCGTCAGGCGCTTGGACTGCATCGACCCCGAGCAGATAATGGTTGTCGGCTTCCATGAGTAACTGAATCTCCGCACGATCAAAGCGCTCGCCGCAGTCCAGGCATAACACTCGATGCAGGCTGCCATGCAACTCGATAACGTCTTGGCTGCCGGCTTGATCGTGCAGCGTATCGACATTCTGGGTGATTAGCCCGGCGATGTTTCCGGCGCGCTGCATCGCCGCCAGAGAGAAATGCGCGGGATTGGGCTGCGCCTTACGGATGCGTGGCCAACCGAGCATGGCTCGCGCCCAGTAGCGACGGCGCGAATCCGGCAGGGTGAGGAATTCGGTAAACATCATCGGTGCCTTGCCCCGGCGCACGCCGTCGCTGTCCCGGTAATCAGGAATTCCTGAAGGCGTGCTGATGCCGGCGCCGGTCAAGACCATGAAGCGCTTTTCAGCCAGTAGCGTGCGCAGCGCTTGCACGGGGGAAAGAGACGGATTGTCGAGCATTTGCAACCTCCGATGGCCTGGGCGATACAAGACCCGTTGGGCGGGCAAGGGACACAGGTTGAGGGGAATACTAGTCGAGGGTTGTTGCCGATAGCGAACGAAACCATGCATTTATGCCGCCCGCTTCGCCGCTGAGGGGTTGGCCTTTGCCCGGTCCACGTGCCAATCTCGGGTTCTTTCGTTGCACAAGGTGCGCTTGCATGAGCCGTTTCCATTTCAAACAAATTGATGTATTCAGCAAGCACACGTTGCTCGGCAACCCGTTGGCTGTAGTACTGCGCGCCGATGAACTGAGTGATGCACGAATGGCTGCGTTCGCCCGCTGGACCAACCTGAGCGAAACCACCTTTGTGCTTGAACCTGTCGATCCGCATGCGGACTATCGGGTGCGTATTTTCACCACTACGCAGGAACTGCCCTTCGCCGGGCATCCAACATTGGGCAGTTGCCACGCCTGGCTGGAAAGCGGCGGGCAGCCCAAGGGTGAAGAGATCATTCAGGAATGCGGTATCGGCCTGGTTCGCATTCGCCGACAAGGCACACAACTGGGCTTCACGGCTCCGCCACTGCTGCGTTCGGAGGCTGTTGAAGCTCCGTTGCTTGAGCGCATCCGTTCAGGCATGGGATTGAGTGAAGGGGCGATCCTCGAAGCGCGCTGGGTCGATAACGGTGCAGGCTGGCTGGCGCTTCGCCTGGCGGATCGTGCCACCGTGCTGGCGCTGCAACCCGATTACGCCCAGCTGGCGGGGTTGGCTATCGGCGTTTTTGCACCTTGGGAACCGCTGCGCGATGGTGACGAAGCACAGTTCGAGGTCCGCGCATTCATTGCCGGGGACGGTATGCCGGAAGATCCGGTCACCGGCAGTCTCAATGCTGGAATCGCGCAATGGCTGCTGGGAGCCGGACTGGCGCCGGATACTTATGTCGTCAGCCAGGGAACTGCCATGGGGCGACAGGGCAGGGTTCATGTTGAACGGGTGGGTGACGACATCTGGATCGGTGGCGAGGCAGTGACCTGCATCGATGGAACGCTAGAGCTGTAAGCAGCGGCAGATGCCCGGGCTATCGATCAAGCATGGGCATCGGCCATGAACAGCGTGCTGATCAATCGCTTGATATCCTCTTGCACGTCTTCGGGCAAACCGTCCAGCTCCCTGAGCAGCTTGGTGTCCCCGGCGGTGATGGCGTCCAGCGCCAGGACTTTACGTGTGCCGGTAATCACGAACAGCACATCGACTCCGGCCCGGGCAACCGCGCCCAGGTAGCCCGCGTTCGGGAACCGTTTGCCTCTTTCGTAAAGTCCCTGGGCGTTGGCTTCAATACCGCCGATGGCTCCTAGCTCCTGCTGGGAAAGATCCAATCTCTTTCTTTCCGATTTTAGCCGGATGCCAATGCCTTCCATTTGGGGTTCTCTTGGTGCTGAAGCCTTCTGACTGAAGGACTCTAAGGCGTACCTTGTGCGTAGCAGCTTAGCAGATGGACCGGGTCTTTAGTTTTCTGCTTAGTCAGGTTTTCCGACTAAGCTTCTGAAAAAAATCAGTATTTTTTAAATTGCAGATATCGCCGGGTTACAGGGAAGTGTCAATGCGGTTCACAACAGCAACGCGTGGGTGATAAGGCGCGTGCGCGGCAAGGTATTGAACACTATGACTTTGAAGGCTCGAAAGTTATGCAATTCAGTTATGAGCTGATCGCAGCGGGTCATTGATCCGTCGCTTGGGTGAGCTGCAGGCTCTATTAATAATTGCATTATCTGAAACTCGTCTTTTGGCCGGAGCTTACCCGGAACTTCCGACTGCATTGACAGGATCAGGCAATCGCTTGCCTGCGTTCCAGGAACCTGTCTGGCGCGCGCCTGAGACCAGGATTCAGGCGTTCAATGCATGGACGAAATTTGACCAGGAAATAAAATTCATCAGTGGGTGAACTGTTGTTTGAAAGTTGATGCCAAAGCTATTCAGGTCGCCAATAAATGGCGCTTGATGAACTATTATTGTCAATGGCTCGCGGTAATAAATAAACCCTGCAATTGTCGGTGTGCTTATTTGGTGCGCCGTGTGAATGTCTAGAGAAATAAACAGTAAGTGGAGCTCCGGTCGAGAGTTTGAGTCAAGGGAGCTCGATTGCCTCGTATCAAACAGGTGGTGGAGAAGAATCATGAAACATCAGCTTTTTTCAGGCGTTGTTTTTGCGGTTGCGGCCACGGTCATAGCACCGTTCGCTGTGTCAAATGCATTGGCGCAAGAAGCCCAGTCCGTCGCGGCAGATGGTTCGGATAGCGTCGGCGCTGGACGCGTCGCTGCGGATGGCTCGGATCACGTCGGTGCTGCCCGCGTTGCAGCAGATGGTTCGGATAACGTCGGCGCTGGACGTGTTGCGGCAGACGGTTCGGATAACGTCGGCGCCGGACGTGTTGCGGCAGATGGTTCGGATAACGTCGGCGCCGGACGTGTTGCGGCAGATGGTTCGGATAACGTCGGCGCCGGACGTGTTGCGGCAGACGGTTCGGATAACGTCGGCGCCGGGCGTGTTGCGGCAGACGGTTCGGATAACGTCGGCGCAGGACGTGTTGCGGCAGACGGTTCGGATAACGTCGGCGCCGGGCGTGTTGCGGCAGATGGTTCGGATAACGTCGGCGCTGGACGTGTTGCGGCAGACGGTTCGGATAACGTCGGCGCTGGACGTGTTGCGGCAGACGGTTCGGATAACGTTGGCGCTGGACGTGTTGCGGCAGACGGTTCGGATAACGTTGGCGCTGGACGCGTCGCTGCGGATGGTTCAGATCACGTCGGTGCCGCTCGCGTAGCAGAAGGTGGCTCGGATCATGTCGGTGCAGCCCGCGTTGCAGCGGATGGCTCGGATCATGTCGGCGCAGCACGTCTGGCTTACTCGCCTCGCGGTGGCATTGGTTCTGATCGGGTTGCCTCTACGTTCGTTGGCGGCAGTTACTCCGATCAGTTCAATACGCCAGTCAACCAGTAACCCTTGGGGCCTGGCTGGTTTCTGCGGCCTTGACAGCGTCAGGGCCGCGGGTGATGCGCTTGCCGGGTTTTGCAGCAATCTGGCTGGCTTGGCCGTCGCGCTGTTTACCGGTCCTGGCCTCGCTGATCAGCGCGGGGATCAACGGCCCTTCCGGCAGGTTCTTCCAGAAGCGGGCGGGAAGGTGTCCCTGCATGACCTTGGGATTAAGCCGCGCCGGATTGAAGATGTTGCGGTAGTAGGTCAGCCAGAGTTCGCCCTGAGGATCCTCGGGGTTGCGCGCCAGCTCCTGCCACGCAAGCGGGCAGACTCGTTCGTGGGTAAGCTGTTTACCGTCGAAATAAACCCCATCCTCCGGTGTCGCAATCATCCAGCGATGCAGACCCATGCGGCCAATAAAGTGCTGGCTGGCGCTGTGCAGGATGTCATGGGCAGGCTCATGCCATGCAACGTATTGGGGACGAAGCGATTCCAGCCGTGATCGCTCCTGGGGTGACAATTCCACAGGCAATTCCAACGGCGGCAGCTCTACAAAGCGCAAAAATGCATGCAAGTGATGAGCTTCGCGGCTCACCTGTTTGATCCGTCGATGCAGTTCACTGCCCAACTTGTCGCCAGCCAGCATGGCCGTGCGATCGCCATGACTGACCCGCCACAAAACCTCATACAACAGGCTCCAGCGTTGTTCGCCCCGATAACCTGCAGCGTTGGCCAGCAGTTCGATCAGCGCCAAGGGTATGCGCGCCTGAAACGGGCCGGCTTGCTGTGGGTAATGCTCGTCCGTGGCAAACAGGTCTTTGGCGACGTCTGACGGCCAGCTCACCTGACTGGGATCAATTTCGTGGCTGAGCAACCAGCGCGCTTGCTGCCGCCAAGTCTCGAAAAGATTGTCGCAATCAAGGCTGATCATCCCCATAACCCCAGCTGCTGTGGTTGCGGTTTATCGCGCAGTTGCAGGTGCAGCAGTTCGCTGGTGGTTTCAGCCTGAGGCGGGTGGTAATCACTGGTGATGATAAAGGGCTTGGCCTTGGCCAGCACGCAACGCAGGCGGGTCAGGTCTTCGTAGCGAATCCGCCGTTGCAGGCGCAGCTCGACCAGTCGCTTGGTGGTGCGAATGCCGATCCCTGGAATACGCGCGATCAGCGAGGCTTCGGCACGATTCAGGTCCAGCGGGAAAACGTCTCGATTGGCCAGGGCCCAGGCCAGTTTCGGGTCGATATCCAGCGCCAGATGCCCCGGTCCCTTGAACAGTTCATTGACTTTGAAGCCGTAACCGCGCAACAGGAAATCCGCCTGATACAAACGATGCTCCCGCATCAAGGGCGGGGCGGCCAGCGGTACGCTTTTCGGGCTGTTGGGAATAGGGCTGAACGCCGAGTAATAGACGCGGCGCAAACCGAAGTCGCCGTAGAGTGATTCGGCGCTGTGCAAGATAGTGCTGTCGTCGGTGTCATCGGCGCCCACGATCATCTGCGTGCTTTGCCCGGCCGGCACGAACCGCGGCGCCCGCGGTTCGTTGAGGATGGTTTGCTGCCCGGTGTAAATGGTTTGCATGGCTTGCTTGATGGAGACCACGTCTTTTTCCGGGGCGAGGGTCTTGAGGCCCAGGTCAGTCGGCAACTCGATATTGACGCTGAGGCGATCGGCATAGCGGCCGGCCTGTTCAATCAGCAGCGGATCAGCTTCCGGGATGGTCTTGAGATGGATGTAACCACGAAAGTTATGTTCTTCGCGCAACAGCCGGGCGACTTCGATCAGCTGTTCCATGGTGTAGTCCGCCGAGCGAATGATCCCCGAACTCAGAAACAGCCCGCTGACGCAGTTGCGCCGGTAGAAATCCAGGGTCAGGGTGACCACTTCCGCAGGGCTGAAACGTGCGCGGGGCACATCGCTTGAGCGGCGGTTGACGCAGTATTGGCAGTCATACAGGCAGAAATTGGTCAGCAGGATTTTCAGCAACGAAACGCAGCGGCCGTCCGGCGTATAGCTGTGACAGATGCCCATGCCATTGCTGGAACCCAATCCGGCCTTGCCCTCGGAGCTGCGCTTGGGCGCGCCGCTGCTGGCGCAGGATGCGTCGTACTTGGCGGCGTCAGCGAGGATGCTGAGCTTATCGATCAGCTGCATGGAAAACTCCGTTACTGTTTGGATATACAGTAATCGCTCAATGCATCGGGTTCAAGGAATGGATCGCCTGCGGCGTGACGCTGGTCGGAAAGGCGACGCACGCGCACGGCGCTTCGCTGCGCAGGCATTCGCAGGTAATGTGCGCAATCCAATGCCGGTCACTGTTCAACGCCGCGCACTCTCATCAGGAATCACCCATGCAACTGGAATGGCTGGAAGACTTCATCGAGCTGGCGCGCACGCGGAGTCTGTCCCGGGCGGCGGAAATTCGTTGCGTGACGCACCCGGCGTTTGGGCGACGCATCAAGGCGCTGGAGGATTGGTTCGGTGTGCCCTTGATCGAACGTAAACAACCGCTGTCGCTGACGCCAGCCGGACTGTTGTTTCTCGAGGCTGCCAGCCAATCCCTGGGCCTGTTGACGGCGGCCCGCGCGCAATTTCAGAGTGTCGGGCTCAATCGTGACGAGCCGTTGCGAATTGCCACCGGACGAACCCTGGCCAGTAATTTTTTCCCGGACTGGTACGAGACGCTCAATCAGCGTTTTGGCTCGTTCCCGGTGTCCCTGGTCACCAGCGGTTCGCAGGAAGCTATCGGTCGAGTGTCGGCGGGGGACGTGGATTTGCTGCTGATTTTTTCCAGTCCCTTGACCCAGATTCTGATCGATCCCGAACGGTTCGATTCGCTGGTTCTGGCCCGTGAAGAGATGATCCCGGTCAGTGCACCTGATGCCAACGGCCAACCGCGTTTTCAGATCACGCCGGATGGCGGCGCTTCGAGTGTTCCGTGGCTGGCTTTCTCGCCGACCCTGGCATTGCGCGGGGTACTCGCCCAGCACTTGGCCAACTTGCCCCAGCGGCTGGCGTTGCGCATGACCTATCAAGCCGATTCCTATGAGTCGATCCTGCAGATGGCCAAGCGCGGCAATGGTCTGGCCTGGCTGCCGCGCATGGTGGTCAGGGCTGCGTTGCAGGAAGGGGAATTGGTGGTCGCCGGTGGGCCGGAGTTGACCATCGGATTTGATATTTCCCTGCATCGACGCCGTTCAAACCAGGCCGAGCAGGTAATGAGGATCTGGCGCGGCCTGGCAGAAGATGCACCGATAGAGGGCAAATGAAAAAAACTTCGCGACGTCGCGGCGGCTGAAAGCCAGCAGCGGTGCCCGGCGTGCCAATTGGGCTCAAGGATGTGCCCAAACAGCAATTGTTCCGGCATAAGTGTTGATTCAAGTTAGTCCCAGGGTGAACGAATCAGGCATCTTCAGCTGTTCGAGCACTCCCGCTGATAAAAATATCGCAAGTGCATTGTCGCCCTGACCATTCGACAAGAGCACTTGCCTCTGAGAAGCCGGGGCTCATTCATGACACTTCAAACCACTGCAACGCACGCTTCAATCGCCAGGCCAAAGCGAGGTCCGTGGAAGGAAATTGTTGCGGCCAGTATTGGTAACGCACTCGAATTCTATGACCTGCTGATCTACGGCTACTTCGCGGTGGTCATCGGCAAGCTGTTTTTCCCCTCGGATAATGAAACCACGTCGCTGTTGCTCAGCGTCGGTTCGTTCGGTATTTCCTTCCTCATGCGTCCGCTGGGCGCGATGGTGCTGGGTTCCTATGCGGACCGGGCAGGGCGCAAGGCTTCGCTGACGATGTCGATCCTGATCATGATGATCGGTACGGCGATGATCACCTTTACGCCGTCGTACCAGCAGATTGGGGTCGCCGCGCCGTTGATCATCATCGTTGCGCGGATGCTGCAGGGCTTTTCCACTGGTGGCGAGTTCGGCGCCGCGACGGCCTTCATGGTCGAGCACGCCGATGCCAAGCGCCGGGGCTTTTTCGCCAGCTGGCAGTTGTCGACCCAAGGCCTGGCAACGGTTTTGGCCGCTGGCGTCAGTGCGCTGCTGAGTTATGTGTTGACCGACGTGCAGCTCAACGATTGGGGCTGGAGAGTCGCGTTCGGCGTCGGTTTGTTGATCGGCCCGGTCGGTTTCTACATCCGCAGCCAGATCGACGAAACCCCGGACTTCCAGAAAGTCGCCGCAGCCGCCGATTCGCCAAAAAGAACACCGCTGCGCGATGTGCTGATCAAAGGCCACGTCAGCCTGTTGCTGGCCATCGGTGTCGTCGCCGGCGCCACGGCGTTCAACTACGTGCACAAGCTGTACATGCCGACCTACGCCCTCAAACAGCTGCACATTGCTGCGACTTCCTCGTACATGGGCGCCCTGGTGACCGGCGTGACCTTGATGTTCATGGCGCCAGTGTTCGGCACGCTGTCCGACACGCATGGCCGATTCCGGGTGCTGAGTATTGCGCTGTTGATCACCGGCCTGTCGTCGTACCCGATGTTCGTCCTGCTCAATACCTATCCAACCGTAACCACGTTGTTGCTGGTGCAGGCCATCGTCGGGGTCTTGATTGCGGCGTGTCTGGGACCGATTCCGGCCATGCTCGCGGATATCTTCCCGACCAGCATTCGCGGCACGGGGCTAGCCCTGAGTTACAACTTTTCCGTCACCTTGTTCGGCGGTTTCGCGCCGCTGATCGTGACCTGGATGATCGAAGCCACCGGCAGCAAGCTGGCGCCGAGTTTCTACGTCATGGGCACTGCGCTGATCAGCGTGATCGCCGTCGTCGCCCTGGGCCGCCGTATGCGCGGCACCGTCCAGCACTGATATTCAACCCACCCATAACAAGATCATTCCATGCCAGCTCAACGGGGCTGGCGGATACACGCTTTTGACTGTCGGAGATTGCAATGAAGACCCTTGAGCAAGTTCGCGCAACGCTGCAACCGTACCCCATGGAAGTCGAGTTTCCGGACATCAGCCAATGGAAGACCGGCACTGATGGCGTTGAATACGTGCACAGTTTTGCCAGCGACGAGCCCGGCCCCCACGTGATGATCATGGCCCTGACCCACGGCAACGAAGTCAGCGGCGCGATTACCGTCGATGCGCTGTTGCGCGCAGGCATTCGCCCACGTCAGGGCCGTTTGACCCTGGCGTTCGGCAACGTCGACGCGTATCACAGCTTCGATCCGCAGGACATCGACGCGACTCGTTATATCGACGAGGACATGAACCGGGTCTGGCTGCCTGCGCGGCTCGACGGTGAAGAATCCACCGTCGAACTGAACCGGGCGCGGGCGCTGCGACCGATTATCGACAGCGTTGACTTGCTGCTCGATATTCACTCGATGCACGAAGAAGCCGCGCCGGTGATGATGAGCGGCGCACGCAGCAAAGGGCTGGAATTTGCCGCCGCGCTGGGCGTGCCGGAAACGGTGATCGTTGATGCCGGGCATCCCAACGGCAAGCGTATGCGCGATTACCAGGCCTTCAACGATGCCGCGAGCAAGAAGAACGCCTTGTTGATCGAAACCGGCCAGCACTTCTCCAAGCGCAGCGAGCGCGTCGCGCTGGATATCGCGGCACGCTTTCTGATCACTACCAAAGTGGTCGAGGAAAGTGACGTCGCGGCCTTCCTGTCGGCAGACAAACCGGTCGCGCAGCGCTTCTTGCAGGTGACTGAGCCGGTGGTCGCCAGCAGCATGGATTTCACCTTCAGCGAGGACTTTCGCGGGCTGGAACTGATCGAGCGCGCCGGTACGGTGATCGCCCGTGATGGCGAGCGCGACATTGTCACCCCGTACGACAATTGCGTGCTGGTCCAGCCTTCGTTGCGTCACCTTGGGCCTGGAGTCACGGTGGTACGACTGGCCAAAGTGATCGATCCGGCGACCCTGCATCTGCCCCGTTGATCAGCGTCGAATCAAGCGCTACAAACCCTGGCTCGCGCGGATCAGATCATAGGCTTTGCGGGCCAGCGGGTTGACCGTGTTGGGCCTGATCCACAAGTGGTAGGTCACATCGGGGAGACGCGGCAGGCCGTCGTTTTCCCCCAATACGCGCATGTCCGGCCCGAGCATTTCCATGCTCCGCGCCGTCACGCCCAGCCCGGCCCGGGTGGCGGCCTTGATACCGATCAGGTTCGAGGCCAGATACGCCTGGCGCCAGGCAATATTGGCGCGCTCCAGCGCCTCCAGCGCGTAGCGTCGATAGATGCTCGGTTCGTCGACGAGGATCAACGGCAGTGGCTCGTCTGGCACATGAATGTATTGCGCCGAGCAGATCCACCAGACCGGTGAAGTGCGCAGCGCAAAGCCTTCAAGCGTCGGATCTTCCCGGGTGGAAATCACCATGTCGACTTTGCCGCGATGCAAATCATCCATCAGGAACGGGCTGCGCCCGACGTCGATTTCCAGGCGCAGGCGCGGTGCTGAACGGGCGATGTGGCTGAGGATCGGCGGCAGGATGGTGTCGGCGATATCGTGAGGCGAACCGATGCGCAGCACGCCGCTCAAGCTGCTTTCACGCAGGGAATTAAGCGCCTCATCGTTGAGTGACAGCATCAGCCGCGCGTGCCGCAACAGCTGGCGGCCCGGTTCGGTCAGCTGCTTTTGCCTGCCCTGTTTTTGAAAAAGACCCACGCCCACCTGTTGTTCAAGGCGCTGCATGTGCTGGGTGACTGACGATTGGGTGCGCGCCAGCTGCGCGCCGGCCTCGGCGAAGCTGTGATGATCGACCACGGCAATGAACGTGCGGAGCAAATCCAGATCGAGCGTGGCGCTGGGCGAGACATCGTTATCGGACATGGTTTTTTACGGAATTCATATCAACGTAGGGGCTTAATACATTACGTATTTTTATATGAATGTGAAAAGCGTTTATTGAGTATTCAGGTTTAGGTCAATAAATACTGAGTTTTTGCCGTGTATGTCCAGCTATGAATACTGAAAGTTATAACCATATTTGATATTTGAATTTCCGTTCGTCGCTGGCTGTACCTAGGATGCCCACACATCAGGTCGGGGTACGCCGATCATCAGCCAGGGGAATTCCATGCCGAACACTCGTTTGCCAGCTTCAAAATCAATGCCCGCCGTGCTGGGTATTCTGTTCTCGCTGGCATTCAGCGGTTTGGTTCAGGCCGATGCAACCCTGGACAAAATCCAGGAGCGCCATCGTCTGGTGGTCGGCGTGTTGTTGTCCGGTGGCCCGTTTGGCTCCATCGACCCCGCCAATCAAAAGCCCAAGGGCTTGAACGTCGATCTGGCCGAAGACTTGGGCCGCCGACTGAATGCCGAAGTGGAGCTGGTGCCGGTGTTGCCCGCCAACCGCGTGCAGTTCTTGCAGCAGGGCAAGGTTGATTTGTTGATTGCCAATATGGAATGGACGGCCGAGCGCGGGCAGATTCTGGGTTCGGTGCCCACGCCTTTCTACCGTGTCGGCGGCACTGCCGCTGTGCTCAAGGACAGCAAGATCACCACCTGGCAGGACCTCAAGGGCCAGCCGGTCTGCACGTCTCAGGGCAGCAGCTACGTCAAGCCGCTGACTGAGTTCGGTGCTGAACTCAAAGCCTTCAAAAGCTCGTCGGAATCCTTGCTGGCGCTGCGCGGTAACAACTGCGTCGCCGCTGTTCACGATGCCACGCTGATCAATCCGCTGTTGGCTGATAACGCCGAATGGAAGGATTACCGCGCGATTTCCCCGGAACTCAACCCTGCGCCATCGGTGATCTGGACGCGTCTGGGCGAAACCGACACCCAGGCCAAGCTGGACGCGATCGTCAAGGATTGGCACCGCAGCGGCTTCCTGATCGAAGCGGAAAAACGCCATCACATCGCGCCTGCGTCTCCAGCGTTGGTGGAGTTGCACGACAAATTCAAAGGCTGAGGTCTGTAGAAGCAAGCCACGCGCCTACAGGTCTCTCCAGTCAAGGAATCTCCATGAACACATTCTTCGCCCGCAAAACCCTGACCGCCCTGGGCCTGGTGCTTTGCGCTGGCCTGGCCCACGCCGATGCGACCCTGGACAAGATCCAGCAGCGTCATAAGGTCAGCATCGGCGTGATTCTCAGCGGACCACCGTTCGGCACCATCGACCCGAAAACCGGCGAGCATCTGGGCTACAACGTCGAGTTGGCCAAAGGCATCGCCAAGCAACTGGGCGTCGAGCTGGAGACCGTTTCGGTACTGGCGCCCAATCGCGTGCAGTTCCTGCAACAGGGCAAGGTCGACCTGCTGATCGCCAACATGCAGTACACCGATGAGCGTGCGCAGATTCTTGATTACGCGCCGACACCATATGAAGAAGTCGGCGGCGCCGCGTTGATCCGCAAAGGCGCGGGCATCAGCAAGTGGGAAGACCTCAAAGGCAAACCGGTGTGCGTGTCCCAAGGCAGCAACTTCATCAAGCCGTTGCAGGAAACCTACGGCGCCGAGATCAAGGCCTTCCGCAGCCAGTCCGAATCGCTGCTGTCGTTGCGCGGCAATGGCTGCGTAGCGGCGGTGCACGTCAGCCCGACCATGCACGCGTTGCTCGACGATGCCGATTGGTCTGGCTACGAAACGCCGCTGCCGAGCGACCTGATCCCGTCCAATTCGGTGATCTGGGTACGCAAGGGTGAACACGACGTGCAGGCCAGACTCGACGCGATCATTCGCGACTGGCATCGCAGCGGCTGGTTGATCGATGTCGGTCAGCGCACTGGCATGGCACCGTCCCAGGCTTTGCGTGAGCTGCACGAAAAGTATAAAGGCGCCGCACCTCTGGCCGTAACGCCATGAGTGCAGCCCTGTTCCAGGCCTTGCAACAGCTGTTGGGCGCCAACCACGTGCAGAGCAGCGAACAGGCCAGCCCGTTGCTGACCGACAAACAAGGCACGTATGTCGGGCAGGTCATCGCGGCGGTGCATCCGGCCAACACCGAAGAAGTCGCCGCCGTGGTGCGCTTGTGCGTCGCCCATGCGGCCCCTATTGTGGTGCAGGGCGGCAACACCGGCCTGATGGGCGCAGCGACGCCGGACAGCAGCGGCACGTCGGTGTTGCTGCTGCTGGACCGCTTGAATCACGTGCGTGCGGTTGATACCGACAACGACACGCTGACCGTCGAGGCGGGCTGCATTCTGCAAAACCTGCAGGACGTGGCGCGCGATGCCGGGCGTCTGTTTCCGTTGAGCCTGGGCGCGGAGGGCAGTTGCACCATTGGCGGCAACCTCGGCACCAACGCCGGCGGCACCGCTGTGCTGCGTTACGGCAACACGCGGGAGTTGACCCTCGGCCTGGAAGTGGTCACCGCCGAAGGTGAAATCTGGGACGGGCTGCGCGGTTTGCGCAAGGACAATACCGGTTACGACCTGCGCGATCTGTACATCGGCAGCGAAGGCACGCTGGGCATTATCACGGCGGCAACCCTCAAGTTGTTTCCGCTGCCCAAGGCGCAGGCCACGGCCTTGCTGGCGTTCGATTCATTGGCGCAGGCGGTGGATTTGCTGTCCCACGCCCGGGCCGGATTTGGCGCGAGCCTCACGGCCTTCGAATTGTTGACCGCTGACTGCCTGGTGTTGCTGCGCGAACAGTTTCCCGACGGGCCGCAGCCATTCCTGGATGCGCCGCAGCCCTGGTTTGCGCTGTTGGAGCTCTCGGACAACCACAGCGAAGCCCATGCACGACAAACCTTCGAAGAGGTGCTCGGCGAAGCATTCGAGTCGGGTTTGCTGGCGGACGCCTTGATTGCCGAAAGCCTGGCTCAGAGTGAAGCGCTCTGGCTGCTGCGCGAGAACATGAGCGAGGCGCAGAAACGTGCCGGTCGCAACATGAAGCACGATATTTCAGTGCCGATTTCGCGGATCGTCGAATTCGTGGCGCACACCGATGCGCTGCTGCAAGAGCACTTTCCTGGCGTGCGCAACTTCACGTTCGGCCATCTGGGCGACGGCAATCTGCACTACAACGTAGCGCATCCGCTGGACTCCAGCGTCGAGGCGCACATGAAGAACTATGTGGCGTTGAGCGAGTTGGTTCACGACAGCGCCCATGCCCACGGCGGCTCCATCAGTGCCGAACATGGCATCGGTCAACGCAAGCTGGCGATGTTGCCCCGTTACAAAAGCCCGGTGGAACTGGATCTGATGCGGCGCATCAAGCGCGCCCTGGATCCGCAGAATCTGCTTAATCCGGGCAAGGTATTTGCCTTGGACGACGACGGAGAATCCCTATGAGCGTGCGTCTGTCAAAACGCGTGCAGCGCGTCACGCTGTCCGCCAATGCAGCGGCGAAATCCCGAGTGACTGCGTTGCGTGACGCGGGCGTCGATATTCTCGATCTGACCACCGGCGAGCCGGATTTCGATACCCCGGAACACATCAAGCAAGCGGCTTACGCCGCGATTGGCGCAGGCGACACCAAATACACGCCGACCCCCGGCGTGCGGGCCTTGCGCGAAGCTGTGCAAAGCAAGCTCAAGCGCGAGAACCGTCTGGATTACCCGTTGCCGTCCATCGTGATTGCCAACGGCGCGAAACAGATCATTTACAACGCCTTTGCCGCGACCCTGGACGACGGCGATGAAGTGTTGGTGCCGGTTCCCTACTGGCCGTCGTTCCCGGACAGCGTGCGGTTCAGCGGTGGCGAGCCAGTGTTCATCGAGTGCGGTCTGGAGCAGGGCTGCAAGCTGACGCCGACTCAACTGGAGCAACACATCACCGAGCGCACCCGCTGGTTGATCCTCAACGGTCCCGGCAACCCGAGCGGCGCGGTGTACAGCGAGGCAGAACTGCTGGCGCTGGCCGAGGTGCTGCGCGGTCATCCGCAGGTGCTGGTTTTGCTCGACGAGCTCTACGAGCACATCCGTTTTGATAATCATTCGGCGCTGAACCTGCTTAACGTCGCGCCGGATCTGCAATCCCGCTGCCTGCTGGTGGGCGGCGTGTCGAAAACCTACGCCATGACCGGCTGGCGCATCGGTTTTGGCGCCGGGCCAAAAGAACTGACCACCGCCATGACCGTGGTGCAATCGCAGTCCACCTCCGGCGCGTCTTCGGTGGGGCAGGCGGCGGCTTTAGCGGCGTTTGAGGGCGGGCTGGGATTCCTCCCGGAACAGGTTGCGGCGTATCAGCAGCGCCGGGATTTGCTGGTTTCGGCATTGAGCGCCGTGCAAGGCTTGCAAGTGCTGGAGCCACAAGGCGGATTCTTCGTGTTTGTGCGTTGCGCAGGTTTGCTCGGTCGTTATCGCCCGGACGGCGTGCGCCTGGACAGCGACGCTGACGTGGTGGACTGGCTGCTGGAATCCGGTGTCGCCGGTGTCGCGGGCAGCGCTTACGGTCTATCGCCGTGGTTTCGCCTGTCGATTGCCACCGCCACCAGCAGCGTTGCCGAAGCGGGTCGCCGCATTGCGATTGCCTGTGAGCGCCTGTTGATCGAGGTGCCGCAATGAGTCATTGGCTGGAACTGTTCGTTCACTGGACTGCGGGTTTTGGTCTCAATTACAGCTTCCTGCTGGATGCTTATCAACGCGGCTCGATGGTGGACGGTGCGCTGACCAGTATTCTGCTGTGCGCTTTCACCATTGTCGGCAGCCTGCTGGTTGGCGTCGCGCTGGCAGCGATGTTGACCTCGGGCAAAGGTTATCTGGCGACTCCGGCGCGGGTATTCATCGAAGTCACCCGCAACACGCCGACGCTGGTGCAGTTGTATTGCGCGTTTCTGGTGTTGAACATGCTGTTGACCCAGGCGGTCGGCGCGGCCAATCCGCTGACGCCGTTTGCCTGGGTGGTGATCGTGATTTCCCTGCACAAGGGCGCGTTTCACGCTGAAGCCTTGCGCGCCGGCATCGAAGCGGTGCCGGCCGTGACTCTGGAAGCCGCCAGTTCCCTGGCGTTCAGCAGTCGCCAGTTGTTGTGGAATGTGCAGCTGCCGTTGGCCCTGCGCTTTGCGCTGCCATCGCTGATCAACAACCTGATCGACCTGGTGAAAATGACCGCTGTTGCCTCGGCCATCGCCGTGGGCGACATCACTTATGCGGCGATCATGATCTGGACCCAGAGCGATAACGTGCTGGAACTCATGATCCTGATCCTGTCGTTCTTCGGCTTGCTGAGCTTTGTCGTCAATTGTGTAGGTCGCGCCCTTGAATCGCGCCTGAGGATGCCCGGCTATGGCCATTGATTCATCTGCCGTTGCGCCGCTGGCCTGGCCGCGTCGCCATATGGGCAAACTGGTCGTGCTGCTGGCCGCATTTGCCTGGCTGATAGTTGCCGCGCCGCACAGCCCGGTGTTTCTGGCCTTGGTGCAATGGTCCCCGGCGCTGGCGAAAGGTTTCGGGCAGAACATTCTGATCAGCCTGGTGGCTATCGGTCTGGGTTCAGTCATGGGGCTGCTGATCGGTGCGCTGGCGCTTTCGCCGACCTGGCTGCTGCGTTTGCCGGCACGCATTTGGGTGCAAATCTTCCGCAACGCGCCGTGGCTGGTCTTGATCTACTTCACGACCTATGTGTTCCCGTTCGAGATTCATATTGGCAGCTCGTACGTATCGTTCCCTGATTGGGTAAAGGTGACCATCGGCCTGGCGCTGCCCGCCAGTGCCAACGTCGCGGAGATCTTCCGTGGCGCCATCGCCTCGATCCCCAGCACGCAATGGGAAGCGGCGCGCTCCCTGGCTTTTACGCGCTGGCAGATTTTCACCTCGATCATCCTCCCGCAGTGCTTCAAACGCATGTTGCCGCCGTGGATGAACCTGTACGCGGTGATCACCATGGGCACCGCGCTGGCTTCCTTGGTGGGCGTGCATGACGTGATCGACACCGCGCAGATCGCCAGCAATACCGTCAACCAGACTGGGTTCACCGTACTGATCTACTTCAGTTTGCTGGCGTTGTTCTTCGCTTATTGCTACCCGATTTCCCGACTGACCCAACGCCTGGAGCGCCGTTATGCCTTCTATTGAAACCGCTTCGCAGCCCTTGGTCAGCCTGCGTGACCTGCATTTGTCATTTGGCAGCAATCATGTGCTCAAAGGCATCGACCTTGACGTGCAGCGCGGCCAGGCAGTGTCGATCATCGGTCCATCCGGCTCGGGTAAATCGACCATCCTGCGCTGCATCACCGGCTTGTTGCCGACCCAGCGCGGCACGATTCGCGTTGGCGACACCGAAGTGGACAAGCTGGCCAATGAAGCGCAGCGCATCGAACTGCGTAAACGCGTGGGTTTCGTGTTTCAGCAATACAACTTGTTCCCGCATTTGTCGGTGCTGGAAAACCTGGTGATCGCGCCGCGCAAGGTGCTGGGGCGCAATCGCGCCGACGCCGAGCAGGAAGCCCGCGCCTTGCTGGCCAAGGTTCGCATGGAGCACAAGGCTGATGCTTATCCGGGGCAACTGTCCGGTGGCCAGCAACAGCGTGTGGCGATTGCTCGCGCCCTGGCGATGCGCCCTGAATTGATCCTGTTCGATGAGGTGACTTCGGCGCTGGACCCGGAAACCGTTGGTGAAGTGCTGACGGTGATTCGCGAGCTGACCGAAGAGGGCATGACCTGTGTGCTGGTCACCCACGAAATGCGTTTCGCCGAGGAAATCAGCGACGTGGTGTATTTCACCGAAAACGGCCTGATTGTCGAACACGGCAGTGCCGAACAGATTTTTCAGCACCCGACCAGTGAACGTACCCACGAATTCCTGCGTCATGCCCTGGGCGATGCCGGGCGGCGTCCGGTGCCCAAGGGTGATCCGTTTTTGTTGAGCAATATCAGCCGTTACAGCTTGTCCGTTTGAATGACCAGAAGACCTGCGAAGCAGGCGTTACCTGCGTGCAGTTTTATAAAAAACCGACTGCAATGACCTCCCAGGAGTATTTTTCATGACTACCGAAACCCGTGCCCAAGCCATCGAGACGCTTCTCGAGCAAGTCCGCGTCATCAACAAGCGCGGCGTAGACCGTGCTGCGCTGCAGGAAATCATCGGCCTGCTCGAAGGGCTGGCCGCGCGTCACGATCTGTTCAATTTCGACGCGTTCCCGTCGCCGGTGCCGGGCGAGGGCGACACCGCCTTTCGCTACCGTTTGAACGATGATGGCGAGACGCCAACGCTGTACATGAACTCGCTGCTGCCGGGCAAGAAAACCCTGCCGCACAACCACGAAACCTGGGCGGTGATCGTTGCCGTGCAGGGTCAGGAAATCAATTACGTGTGGGCGCGCAGCGACGACGGCAGCGATCCGCAGTACGCCAAACTGGTGCTGGACAAGGAAGTTGTGGTTCAGCCGGGTACGCCGATCGGTTTCCTCGGCGATGACTTGCACGGCATCCTTGTCGAGGGTGAAACACCGACGCTGCACTTCCACTTGTACGGTCGCCCGCTGGAGTCGTTGAATGGCCGTTACGGCGTCAACGAAGAAGGCCGCGTGCTCAATTACAACGCCTCGCAAATGGCCCCGTCGATCAAGGCCTACGCATGATCGACCTTTATTACTGGCCCACCGGCAACGGCCTGAAAGTTGCTATCCTGCTCGAAGAACTCGGGCAGGAGTACCGCACGCTGCCGATCAACATTCGTACTGGCGAACAGAAGCAGGACAGCTTCCAGCGCCTGAGTGCCAACGGGCGGATTCCGGCGATTGTCGATCATGCACCGGATGCAGGTAATGAACCGCTGAGCCTGTTCGAGTCCGGCGCGATCCTCAATTATCTGGCCAACAAGGCCGGGCGCTTTTTGCCTGCCGCTGACAGCGTCGAACGCCAGCGAGTGCAGGAATGGCTGTTCTGGCAGGTCGGGCATATCACGCCGTATCTGAGCCAGTTGCAGCTGTTCAAGGAAAAGGCGCCCGAGCCGATTCCGTTTGCCCTGGACCTGCTCAACGCCGAAGCGACGCGTCTGTATGGCGTGCTGGAAAAACGTCTTGGCGAGGTGCCGTTTGTGGCGGGGGAATATTCCATCGCCGACATGGCGATTTTCCCGTGGATTCAGCCGCTGCGTCAGGGGCAGGATTTGGCTGTGTATCCAAACATCACCGCCTGGCGCGAACGCATCAAGGCCCGCCCGGCCGTGCAGCGTGCGTATGCCAAGGGCAGGGAAGTGGCGGCGGCTGAGCGGTCGTTGGCCTTGCAGTAAATCCAAGCAAAGACTGGTGGGAGCAAGCTTGCTCGCGAAGTCGATTTTCGGCTCGAAACGGGGCGGCTGTATTGGCCCTTTCGCGAGCAAGCTCGCTCCCACACAGTCTGTACAGAAGCTGTATTCATAACAAATCAGAGAACCCCATGAGCCAAATCATCACCCCGGCGCAGCTTCAGCACTGGCTGTTTGATGGACAGGAAATCGCCCTGTTCGACGTACGCGAGCATGGTCAGTACGGCGAGGCGCACCTGTTTCACGGGCAGAACCTGCCGTACAGCCGACTGGAACTGGAAGTGCCGCGTCTGGCGCCCAATCCTGTCGTGCGTCTGGTGATTTACGATCAGGACGGCACTGAGTTGGCGGCGCGCGCGGCGGCGCGTCTTGAAGCGCTGGGCTACACGCAGGTGCACATTCTGCGAGGCGGCGCCGAGGGTTGGCAGGCGGCCGGTTTGCAGTTGTTCGCAGGGGTGCATGTGCCATCCAAGGCCTTTGGCGAATTGGTGGAAGAGGCGAGTCACACGCCGCATATCAGCGCTGGCGAACTGGCTGGCTGGCAGGCCCGTGGCGAGCCGCTGCTGTTGCTGGACGGTCGCCCGTTCGATGAATACCGCAAGATGACCATTCCCGGCTCGATCTGCTGCCCCAACGGTGAACTCGGTTACCGCCTGCCTGAGCTGTTGCAGGACGAAACCACGCCCATCGTCGTCAACTGCGCCGGGCGCACCCGCAGCATCATCGGCGCCCAGACCTTGATCGATCTGGGCGTGAAAAACCCGGTCTATGCCCTGGAAAACGGCACCCAAGGCTGGTTTCTCGCGGACTTGCAGCTGGAGCATGGCAGCAGCCGTCGCTATCCGGACGCGGTATCGCCGCTCGCTCTGGCGAAACAACGCAGCGCTGCCCAGGCTTTGGCTCGGCGCGCTGGCGTCACGACGGTAAGTGCCGAGGTGGCAGCGACCTGGGCCGCCGATGCGCAGCGCAGTCTGTTTCTGTGTGACGTGCGCACTGCCGAAGAATTCACCGCAGGCACGCTGCGCGGTGCGCACCATACGCCCGGCGGGCAGTTGATTCAGTCCACTGATTTGTATGTCGGCGTGCGTCATGCGCGCCTGGTGCTGGTAGACAGCGACGGAATTCGCGCGCCGATTGTGGCCAGTTGGCTGCGCCAGTTGGGCCACGATGCTTATGTGCTGGAAGGCGGAATCGATTCTGGTTTTGGGCTTGATGCTGCCCTCGATGTCGCACGTCTGGTTGCCGGGCCGTCGTTGCCGACTATCAGCGCACCTGAGCTGAGCGATGCGCTAAAAGACGCCGCCGTGGCAGTGATCGATCTGCGCCCAAGCATGAGTTTTCGCAAGGGCCATATTCAAGGCTCGCGCTGGTCGATTCGCTCGTTGCTCGCCGCCGCAGTTGCTGACGAGCATCGGCCGCTGGTGTTGGTCGCCGACAGTCCGGAAGTGGCCCAGCTGGCCGTGCTGGAACTGCCTGACGCTCAGCGTTCTCATGTGCGCCTGCTGGATGGCGGTTTACAAGCCTGGCAGGACGCGGGGCTGGCGGTGATAGAAGATGCCGCCGCGCTACCGGATGAGCAATGCATCGATTTTCTGTTCTTCACCCACGACCGTCACTCCGGTAACAAGGATGCGGCGCGGCAATATCTGGCCTGGGAAATCGGCCTGTTGGCGCAGATGACCGACGCGGAAATCGCCAGCCTCATGCCGCTCAATGCAAAAAAGCCTGAGCGCTCGTCGGCAGATCCTTTGGTGCGCACCCGGCTGGTCCATGCCGCGCGCACTGAAAAGGGCAGCGGTGGACGCGGGGTGAATGTGCCGGTCACGCGTTTAAGCACGGTGCTGTTCGACAGCCTCGGGCAGATGCGTGACGCACGCAAACGCCGGGATAGCGAGCGCGTATTGAGTTACGGCGCGCGTGGCAATCCGACTGCTTTCGCCCTGGAGGATCTGGTCAGCGAACTGGAAGGCGGTCATCGCAGCAAGCTGTTCGCCACCGGATTGGCGGCCGTCGCGCAGACGTTCCTGGCGTACCTGCGGCCCGGCGATCATGTGCTGATTACCGATGCGGTGTACGGCCCGGTTCGCCGCCTGGCTAAAGACTTTTTGCAGCCATTCGGCATCGAGGTGGAGTATTTCGCTGCGGATGGGCGGGGCATCGAAGGGCAGCTGCGCAGCAATACCAAAATGGTCTACGCCGAAGTACCGGGTTCGCTGCTGTACGAACTGTGCGATCTGCCAGCGATTGCCGCGTTATGCAAACCGCGAGGCATTCTGCTCGCGGTCGATAACACCTGGGGCTCGGGCTATCTGTACCGGCCACTGACCCTTGGCGCGGATATTTCGATCATGGCCCTGACCAAGTATGTGTGCGGTCATAGCGATGTGGTCATGGGCAGCGTCTGTACCACGCAAGCGGCCTGGCCTGCGTTGGCGCGCATGAGCGACAGTTTCGGCAATACCGTCAGCCCGGACGATGCGTATCTGGTGCTGCGCGGCGCCCGAACCCTGGCGGCGCGCATGGAAGTGCATGAGCGCCAGGCACTGGAAATCGCCCATTGGCTGCAAGCGCGGCCGCAAGTCAAACGCGTGTTCCATCCGGCCTTGAACGATCACCCGGATCACGCGCTGTTCAGACGCGATTTCAGTGGCAGCAACGGCTTGTTGTCCTTTGAGCTGGCGGACGCAGACCCTGCGCAACTGGAGCGTTTCATTGGCGCCCTGGAGCTGTTTGGTCTGGGCGCTTCATGGGGCGGTTACGAAAGCCTGATTACCGTGGCGGATGTCAGTGATCGCAACAATGTGGCCGACAAGGCCCTGAATCCGCTGCTGCGTCTGCACATCGGGCTGGAAGATGTGGCCGCGTTGCAAGCGGACCTGAACCGAGGTTTCGCCGCGATAAAAGGGTGATGACGCGGCTAAGTGTTATTTTATAACACTTAGAATTTGAGCTATGTAATACTGTAACAAATCGTTGCAGGTTACTTGCTCATGAAAGCTCCCCGCGTTCCCTCCATCACCGGTTCAGTGCTGGCCCAATCCGCCTGGAAGCGGACAGTGCTGGCGCTGGCAATGCTGGTGCTGCTTTGGCTGGCCATCGTTTGGGCGGTGGCCATCCCATGAGCGCCGCCATTGCCCTGAACGACCTGACCGTCGCCTACGAACGCCGCCCCGCCGTGCATCACATCAGCGGACGCTTCGAGGCCGGCAGCCTCACGGCTATTGTCGGCCCTAACGGCGCTGGCAAATCCACCCTGATCAAAGCCATCGCCGGAACCATGAAACCCGCTGCGGGCCATGTCGATCGCGGCCATCTGGCGGCGAAAACCCTGGGCTATCTGCCCCAGGCCGCCGAGATTGATCGCAGTTTCCCCTTGAGCGTGGCCGACACCGTGGCCATGGGCGCCTGGCACCGCATCGGCCCGTTTCGCGGTTTGAGTCGGGATCTGGCCCGGCGCACCCAGGCGTCATTGCAGGCCGTGGGGCTGGACGGTTTTGAAGGGCGCAGCATTGGTTCGTTGTCGGCCGGGCAATTCCAGCGCGCGCTGTTCGCCCGATTGCTGTTGCAGGACGCCTCGGTGATTCTGCTCGACGAACCCTTCAACGCCATCGACGCCCGCACCACGCGGGATCTGCTGGAATTGGTGCGCGTCTGGCATGGCCAAGGCCGTACGGTCATCGCCGTGTTGCACGACATCGATCAGGTTCGTCTGCATTTTCCGCAAACCTTGTTGATGGCTCGGGAAGCGATTGCCTGGGGCGCCACCGCTGATGTCTTGAGCGTCGTGAACCTGCGCAAGGCGCGCAATATGGCCGAGTTCTGGAGTGCCGACGCCGAGCTGTGTGCTTTGGATGCCGATGAAGAGCAGGAGCGCCGGGCATGATTCTGTATTCGCTGCTGATCGAGCCCTTTGTCGAATTCGGCTTCATGCGCAGGGCGTTGGTCGCCTGTCTGGCGCTGGGCATCGGTTCCGGTCCGGTGGGCGTGTTGCTGATGCTGCGGCGCATGAGCCTGGTGGGCGACGCCATGAGTCATGCGGTGCTACCGGGCGCGGCGCTGGGCTTCCTGTTTTTCGGTTTGTCGTTGCCCGCCATGGGCATCGGTGGGTTGATCGCCGGTCTGGCCGTTGCGCTGCTGTCCGGGCTGGTCAGTCGGCTGACCAGCCTGCGTGAGGACGCCAGCTTCGCCAGTTTCTACCTCACGTCATTGGCCGCCGGGGTGATGATTGTCTCGCTGCATGGCTCCAACGTCGATCTGCTGCATGTGTTGTTCGGCACCATCCTCGCCATCGACGCTGACGCGATTTATATGGTTGGCGGCATCGCTTCTTTCACTGTGCTTCTGCTGGCGCTGATCTATCGCCCCTTGGTGCTGGAGTGTTTCGATCCCGGCTTTCTGCGCGCGGTGGGCGGGCGCGGCTCGCTGTATCACGTGCTGTTTCTGTTGCTGGTGGTGCTCAATCTGGTGGCGGGCTTTCAGGCGCTGGGCACGCTCATGGCAGTCGGCATGATGATGCTGCCAGCGACGGCGGCGCGTTTCTGGGCCACCTCACTGAGTGCGCTGGTGTTGATTTCGACGCTGGTGGCGACGCTCTCGGGTTTGATCGGCTTGATCATTTCCTACCATCTGGGCGTCGCGTCGGGTCCGGCGATTGTGCTGACCGCCAGTGCGTTCTACGGGTTCTCCCTGTTGTTCGGTCGCACCGGCATCCTGCGGCAGCTGTTCCCCAAACCCCATCTCGCTCACTGAAACCGAAGGAAATGTCATGAAGAACTCCATGCTGTTGAGCTCAATGGCAGCTTTTGTGCTGTCTGCGTTTAGTCTGCTGGCCCAGGCCAAACCCGTTGAAGCAGTGGCTTCGTTCACGGTGATTGCCGACATGGTGCATAACGTCGGCGGTGATCGGGTGCATGTCACGTCGTTGATCGGACCAAACGGCGATCCCCACGTCTACGAGCCGACCCCGGCCGATGCGCTGGCCCTGAAAAAGGCCGATGTCGCGTTCGTCAGTGGTTTGCATCTGGAAGGCTGGCTCGACCGTTTGATCAAAGCCTCGGGCTACAAGGGCCAGCCGGTGGTGCTGTCCGATGGCATCAAGACCCGCAGCATGGAAGAAGACGGCAAGCGCATCACCGATCCCCACGCCTGGAACAGCGCCGCCAATGGCGTGATCTACGTGCGCAATATCGTCGTGGCCTTGAAGAAGGCTGATCCCGAGGGTGCTAGTGTCTACCAGGCTAACGGCGCACGCTACATGGCGCAGTTGCAGGAACTCGACAGCTACGCGCGGACGCAGATCCAGTCGATCCCGGCCGCCAAGCGCAAGGTCCTGACTTCCCACGATGCTTTTGGTTATTTCGGCGATGCTTACGGCGTGACCTTCCTGTCGCCATTGGGTTTCTCCACCGAATCTGAAGCGTCGGCGGCAGATGTCGGCAAGTTGATCCGCCAGATCAAGGCCGAGCACGTCAGTGCATACTTCTTTGAAAATTCTGGCGACCCGCGTCTGGTCAAACAAATCGCCGACGCCAGCGGCGCCCAGCCAGGCGGCGAACTGTACGTGGAATCCCTGTCGCCCGCCGACGGCCCGGCCGCCAGCTATGCGCAGATGTTTCGCTACAACGTCGACAAGCTGGCGGCGGCGATGAAAGGGCAGTAAACCCGATACGGTCCCGTTGGAGCAGGGCTTGCCCGCGAAGGCGTTGTGTCAGCCAAACGGGATTCGTCAGCAAAATCGCCTTCGCGGGCAAGCCTCGCTCCAACAGGTTCATTTTCCGATGAACTTGAACACCGTGGTCTGGGTGTAGGTTTTGCCCGGATCCAGACGCGTGCTTGGGAATTTCGGTTGGTTCGGCGCATCCGGGTAGTGTTGGGTTTCCAGGGTGAACGCGCCCCAATGCGGATAGACCTTGCCGGCCTTGCCATGGATGCTGCCGTCGAGGAAGTTGCCGGTGTACAACTGCACGCCGGGTTCGCTGGTAAACAACTGCAAACGCCGCCCGGATTGCGGATCGCTGACCTCGGCGGCGAGTTTGCTCACGTCGCCTTTGGTGTCCAGCACCCAGTTGAAATCGAAGCCGCCTTGCTTGGGTTCGGCGTATTTCAGCTGCTGATGATCGGCCTTGATGTTCTTGCCGATGGCCGTGGGTTTGAGGAAGTCCATGGGCGTACCGCTGACGGCGGGCAGCTCGCCCGTAGGGATCAGCTTTTCATTCACCGGCGTGTAGTGCGAAGCGTGCAGGGTCGCGACCTGCTTGAGCACATCGCCGTTGCCGGCGCCAGCCAGGTTGAAGTAACTGTGGTTGGTCAGGTTCAGCACCGTAGGTTTGTCGGTGGTGGCGCGGTACTGAATGCGCAGCTCGTTTTTCTCGTTCAGGCTGTAGGTGACTTCGGTGTTCAGTGCGCCGGGAAAACCCATTTCGCCATCGGCCGACAGGTAGGTCAGTTTCACCCCAACCCAGCCATTGCCGTTGCTCGGCTCGGCTTTCCAGACCCGCTTGTCAAAACCCTGGGGGCCGCCGTGCAAGGCATTGGTCTTGTCGTTTTGCGGAACCTGATAGGTCTTGCCGTCGAGGCTGAACTGGCCGCCCGCAAGGCGGTTGCCAAAACGACCGATGGTCGCGCCGAAATACACCGTGCCGTTGTTCTGATAGCCCTGCACATCATCGAAACCCAGCACCACATCGTCGACCTTGCCGTTCTTGTCCGGCACCAGCAGCGACTGCAGCGTCGCGCCATAGGTTATGACGTTGGCTTCGATGCCATGGCTGTTGCGCAAGGTGTACTTCTCGACGGCGGTGCCATCGCTGGTAGCACCAAAGGCGCTGTGTTCACTGGAAAGCCCGGCCGCGTTGGCCGTCAGGGTTGCGATCATCAGGGACAGTCCAAAGCTGCTGAGCAGAGAAGAGGGTTTCATGGGTTGTTCTACCTTTTTTTGTTGTTTTGCGCAGTACCGATGGTTCGATCTGCAGTGGGACGTACGTAAACCTCATTTGATTGGTAAGACTATTCATTCGTGATTTTAACGATAAGTGGATTTATAGACGATAAAAGCGTGCTTGAAAATTTAATCGTAATACTATTTAGTAGCTGCACGGGATTATTGGTTCTCATCAGCGTCTGGCAAAGTCGATTGCAGGGCCGTTGAGCTGACTTGACGCTCAATCATGTGATGATTAGCCTCGATCTGCGGAAAAACCGCATAGCGAGGCGTAAGCACGATGAGCAGTAATTTCCACGCGTCGACGGTGGACCGGTTGGGCACCTGGATCGCGGCAGGCAATGTAGCGCCGGGGCAGGTGTTGAAGGTTGAAGCGGTATTGGCCGAGGAATTGGGCGTCAGTCGAACGGTGATTCGCGAGGCGATCAAGACGCTGGTCGCCAAAGGGTTGCTGGAAGTAGGGCCCAAAGTCGGGACACGGGTCATGCCAATGCGGAGCTGGAATCTGTTCGATCCGCAGGTTGTGGGTTGGCTGGCACGCAAGGGTTTGTCGCAAGGGTTTGTGATGGATCTGCTCGACCTGCGCCGCACCATCGAGCCGATGGCGGTGCGTTGGGCTTGTGAAAGAGCCAGTCCGGAGCAGATTGCGGAGATCCAGATGGCATACGAGGCCCTGGCGATATCCGTGGCGGACAAGGGCGATTACAACCTGGCCGATCGGCGCTTTCATGAGGCGGTGCTGGCGGCCAGTCACAACCAGTTCATCGAGCAGATGTTGCCGGCGCTGGGTGCATTGCTGGCGGTGTCGTTCGAAGTGACCTCGGCAGTGCCGGGGGAATTGGGCAAGACGCTGCCGCTGCACAAGGAACTGGCCGATGCGATTGCCACACGGGATGCAGCGCGCGGTGTCTGGGCGTGCATGACTCTGATCGAACAGGCGGCAGTGGTGATTGCCGGGTTTTTCTCCAGTCAGGCCGCCGCGCAATCGGCGGAGTAAACGCAGTACCGATTAACCAAAAAAAATAATAACAAGGGTGATTTTATGCACTGGCAGCCCGTAACCGAGCACCGTTTCATGCTGGCCGAAGGACCGTTCTGGGATCACGAAACACTGGCGTTGTATTGGGTGGATATCGCGGCGCGGCTGGCCTGCCGCCTGGTTGATGGCCACTTTCGTAAATGGCGGATGCCCGAAGCGGTATCTGCATTCATCCCCACCCATGCTGGCGATGCCCTGGTAACCCTGGCCAACGGCGTGTACCGCCTGGATCTTGATTCCCCCGCCGATGAGCCGCGCTTGCGCCTGCTGTGTGTCGCCGATCCGGTCAGCGGCAACCGCGCCAATGAAGCCCGCTGCGACGCGCACGGCCGTCTATGGCTGGGCAGCATGCAAAACAATCTGGATGAAGAAGGCGGCGACTTGCCGTTGAAGCGTCGTTCGGGCGGTCTGTTCCGCGTCGATCATGACGCCAGCGTCACGCCGTTGCTCGCCGGGCAAGGCATCGTCAACACGCTGTTGTGGAACGCTGCGGGCGACGAGGTGTACAGCGCCGACAGCCTGGACGGGGTGATCTATCGTTATCCGATTCACGCTGATGGCCGCCTGGGTTCGCGTGACGTCTGGGCGGCCGAGCATGCTCGCGGCACGCCGGACGGTTCAGCCATGGACGCCGAAGGGTATATCTGGAACGCACGCTGGGACGGTCATTGCCTGATTCGCTTCGCCCCGGACGGCAGCGTCGACCGGCTGGTGGAATTACCGGTCAGCCATCCCACCAGTTGCGTATTCGGCGGCCCGGATCTTTCTACGCTGTATGTCACCAGCGCCGCGCCCGCCGATGCCAGGGGGCAGTTCGACGGCGCGTTATTGATGGCAGATGTGGGTGTGCAAGGCATGGCCTGCCACCGTTTTGCAGGATGAATTCGCTGTCCTCAGGATGCCGTGACACTAGGTTACATAGTCGGCATTCATAATATGATATGACTGTTTTCTGTTGTTTTGACGTCCTTGCGGTGTCCCAACAACCCTCCGCTGGACGCTGGTAGCTATTCAATAAAAATAAGGAGTTAGCTATGTTGAGTCGCCACGGGATTCGCTCCCTGTGCTGTGTTGCCGTCGCCACTGCCGTTCTGGGCATGAGCGGCATTTCCTCCGCCGCCGAGACAATCAAGATCGGCTTTCTGGTCAAGCAAGCTGAAGAGCCCTGGTTCCAGACGGAATGGGCCTTTGCCGAGAAAGCCGGGAAGGATCTTGGTTTCGAGGTCATCAAAATCGCCGTGCCAGACGGTGAAAAAACCCTTGCCGCCATCGACAGCCTTGCCGCCAACGGCGCCAAGGGCTTCGTTATCTGCCCGCCAGATGTTTCGCTGGGCCCGGCCATTGTCGCCAAGGCCAAGGCCAATGACATGAAAGTCATGGCCGTCGATGATCGCTTTGTCGATGCCAGCGGCAAATTCATGGAAGATGTGCCGTATCTGGGCATGGCCGCTTTCGAGGTAGGTCAGAAACAGGGCGCCGCCATGGCTGCTGAAGCGAAGGTTCGTAACTGGGACTGGAAAGAGACCTACGCGATCATCAACACCTACAACGAGCTGGATACCGGTAAAAAGCGTACCGACGGTTCCGTCGATTCGTTGACCAAGGCTGGCCTGCCGCAAGACCACATTATCTACGCGCCGCAGAAAACCCTCGACGTACCTGGCAGCATGGATTCCACCAACTCGGCCCTGCCTAAGCT
This sequence comes from Pseudomonas syringae, assembly GCF_001698815.1. GTDB lineage: Bacteria > Pseudomonadota > Gammaproteobacteria > Pseudomonadales > Pseudomonadaceae > Aquipseudomonas > Aquipseudomonas syringae_A. The sequence goes on from NZ_LGSI01000074.1 coordinate 56,770, forward strand.
GCCTGCGACCGCCAAGAACCTGATCATCGGCGGCATGAATGACAACACAGTCCTCGGCGGCGTGCGCGCCACCAGCACCAATGGTTTCAGCGCCAGCAATGTCATCGGAATCGGCATCAATGGCACCGACGCCATTGACGAATTGAAGAAGAAGGAAAGTGGCTTCTTCGGTTCGATGCTGCCAAGCCCGGACAAGGAAGGCTACAACACAGCCAAGTACATGTACGAGTGGGTCACGACTGGCAAGGAACCTCCGAAATACACCGCGATGGACGACGTGACATTGATCACCCGGGCCAACTTCAAGGAAGTGCTGACCAAGATCGGTTTGTACAAGTAACCGCCTGGCGTCGTCTTGAGGCCTGAATTTCAGGTCGCCATCTGCAAGGCCTCGCTCCATTGACCGATGGAGCGAGGAGGAGGGTTCCATGCAACAACTGGCCACTGAACAGCATCCATCCGCCGGCAGTCTGCGTTTCAACGGGATCGGCAAGACCTTTCCCGGTGTGCGTGCGCTGTCGGACATCAACTTTGAAGCACGTCCGGGCAGCGTCCACGCCTTGATGGGCGAAAACGGCGCAGGCAAGTCCACGCTGCTGAAGATTCTCGGCGGCTCATACCAGCCCAACAGTGGCAGCTTGTCCATTGGCGGGCGGGAACAGGTCTTCAAGTCCACGGCTGACAGTATTGCCGCCGGTGTCGCCGTAATCCACCAGGAACTGCAACTGGTCCCGGAAATGTCCGTCGCCGAAAACCTGTTGCTGGGCCACATGCCCAACCGCTGGGGCATGGTCAATCGGCGGGCCATGGTGCGCCGCGCCCGAGAACTGCTCAAAGGCCTGGCCGACGAAATCGACCCGAACACCCGCTTGGGCGATTTGTCCCTCGGTCAGCGCCAGTTGGTGGAAATCGCCAAGGCCATGTCACGTAACGCCCATGTCATCGCCTTCGATGAACCCACCAGCAGTTTGTCGGCGCGAGAAATCGACCGTTTGATGGCGATCATCGTCAAGTTGCGCGACGAAGGTCGGGTCATCCTTTACGTGTCGCACCGTATGGAAGAGATCTTCCGGGTCTGCGATGCGGTGACGGTGTTCAAGGATGGTCGCTTCGTGCGCACCTTCGAGGACATGGCCGACCTGGATCACGATCGGCTGGTGACCTGCATGGTCGGTCGCGACATTCAGGACATCTACAACTATCGCCCGTGCCAGCATCAGGGGCCGAGTCTGCGAGTGACGGGACTAATGGGTCCGGGGTTGCAGGAACCGGTGAGTTTCGCGGTGGAGAAGGGCGAAGTGCTGGGCTTTTTCGGCCTGGTGGGCGCTGGCCGTACCGAACTGTTCCGCATGCTTTCCGGCCTGACCCGCAGCAAGGCAGGCGTCCTGCAGATCGAGGGCAAGGCGCTGGAGCTCAAGTCCCCGCGTGACGCCATTGCCGCCGGAATTCTGTTGTGCCCGGAGGATCGCAAAAAAGAGGGCATCGTGCCGCTCTCCAGCGTGCAGGAAAATATCAATATCGGCGCGCGACCGCGTCACGTCAGCCTGGGTTGTCTGATTCAGGGGCGTTGGGAGCGCGACAACGCCAAGGCGCAGATCAAATCAATGAACGTCAAGACGCCCTCGGCGGATCAGCAAATGCTGTTTCTCTCCGGCGGCAATCAGCAGAAGGCGATTCTCGGGCGTTGGCTATCGATGCCCATGAAAGTGCTGCTGCTGGATGAGCCGACGCGCGGCATCGACATCGGCGCGAAATCCGAGATCTATCAGATCATCCATAACCTTGCCGCCGATGGCATCGCGGTCATTGTCGTGTCCAGCGATCTGATGGAAGTCATGGGCATTGCTGACCGAATCCTGGTCATGAGCGAGGGCGCCATCACTGGCGAGCTTGCCCGCGACGAGGCCAATGAAGCACGACTGCTGCAACTGGCACTGCCGCGAACCCGCGTCTGAACCTGGCCAAACACCGTGAAGAATAAAAAAGAGGTGCGTATGTCTACCGAAACCAGCCTGACGGCTCCACGCCAAGGTCTCAATGTGCGTCGTTTAATCGACGACTGGGCAATGTTGATGGCCGCTGTGGGCATCTTCGTGCTTTGCGCGTTGCTGATCGATAACTTCATGTCGCCGCTGAACATGCGCGGTCTGGGCCTGGCGATTTCCACGGTGGGCATCGCCGCCTGCACCATGCTGTTCTGCCTGGCTTCCGGGCACTTCGATTTGTCCGTGGGCTCGGTTCTGGCCTGCTCCGGGGTCATCGCCGGGATTGTCATGCGCGACACGGACAGCCTGTTCCTCGGGATTTCGGCAGCCCTTGCCATGGGCCTTGTCGTAGGCCTGATCAACGGCATCGTGATTGCCAAGCTGCGGATCAACGCGCTGATCGCAACGCTGGCGACCATGCAGATCGTCCGCGGCCTTGCGTATATTTTCTCCAACGGCAAGGCCGTCGGGGTGATGAACGAAGACTTCTTCGTGTTCGGCAACGGCCAGTTGTACGGCGTCCCGGTGCCGATCCTGATCACCATCGCCTGCTTCGCGTTCTTTGGCTGGCTGCTCAACTACACGACGTACGGGCGCAACACCCTGGCCATCGGCGGTAACCAGGAAGCCGCACTGCTGGCTGGCGTGCACGTGGATCGCACCAAGATCATCATCTTCGCCGTGCATGGCTTGATCGGCGCATTGGCCGGCGTGGTCCTGGCATCGCGGATGACCTCCGGGCAACCGATGATCGGCCAGGGCTTCGAACTGACCGTGATCTCGGCCTGCGTGCTGGGAGGGGTTTCGCTGAGCGGTGGCATCGGCATGATTCGCCATGTGATCGCCGGGGTGCTGATTCTGGCAATCATCGAAAACGCCATGAACCTGAAGAACATCGACACCTTCTACCAATACGTGATTCGCGGTTCGATTCTGCTGTTGGCGGTGATCATTGACCGGATGAAGCGTAGGTAAGGCTATCGTGTAGGACCGGCTTCAGCCGGGAGGGCGGCATTCCCAGCACAGAAACCACCTCGAATGTACCTGCCTCCTCGCGGATAAATCCGCTCCTACGGACCGCTGACTCGCGATCCTGTAGGAACGTTCGAAGGTTACGATGGCCGCGAGGTGGTGTGTCAGGCAGACCGCCATCGCTGCCTCGCGCTGCTCGTAAACTCCCACATCAAGTCGCGTGATCCAACGCGATTTTTGGGGGTGCCCCCAAAATATGAAATCTCCTACGGAAATTAAAAGATTGGCGAGCCCACGCTAACTAATTAGAATGATTCTCATTTTAATTAGTGACATGCGCAGTGGGCCGTTCAGCATGAGGCAAACAGCAGGGCCTTCAGAGGCCACTCTGGAAAATTTCTACCGTGAGCACCGCAGCTGGCTGGAAAACTGGCTGCGCGCGCGGCTGGGTAATGCGTGGGATGCGGCCGACCTGAGCCAGGATACGTTTGTCCGGGTGCTGGCCAGCCAGCACAGCGAACCGCTGACCCAACTGCGTGAACCTCGCGCTTATCTGCTGACGGTCGGCAAGCGTTTGCTGGTCAATCACTATCAGCGTCGCAGCCTTGAGCAGGCTTATCTTCAGGCCTTGGCGACCTTGCCCGAGAGCGTCATCCCGTCGCCTGAACAGCGCTGGATTCTACTGGAAACCCTGCAAGCCCTGGATGAATTGCTCGACGCGTTGCCTTTGGCGGTGCGCCGGGCTTTTTTGTGGGCGCAACTGGAAGGTCTGGGTTATGCGCAGATCGCGCAGCGGCTGCAGGTGTCCGAGCGCACGGTGAAACGCTACATGGCCCAGGCTTACACCCATTGTCTGATGGCCGAGCTGTGAGCAGTTCCGCGCCGTCGCGCCGGGTGGCCGAAGATGCGGCGTACTGGCTGGTGCTGCTGGAATCCGGCGCCGCCAGTGACGAGGACCGCGCGCAGTTGCAACGCTGGCGCGAGCAATGCCCCAGTCACGAACAGACCTGGCAAAAAGCCCAGGGTCTGCGTGGCAGATTTTCCGCATTGCCGGGCGAACTGGCACTGGCCAGCCTCGACCGCCCGGCTCTGGGCCGTCGTACCGTCCTCAAGCGAACCTTGATCGTCGCCGCGTTGCTGCCTGGCGGCTGGCTGCTCAGCCAGCAAGCCCCCGTAGCCGCATGGCGCGCGGATTTGCGCACGGTGGCGGGCGAGCGCAAGGAGTTGCCTCTGCCCGACGGCAGCCTGTTGCAACTCGATACGGCCAGCGCGGTGAATATCGACGTTGCCACCCGCAGCCTGGCGCTGATCGAAGGTGAGCTGGCGTTGAATATGGCGGCGAACACGGCCGCAATCGCCATCGAAACCCGCGCCGGACGCATTGTTGCTAACGACGCCGAGCTTTGCGTGCGTCTGGACGGGCAGGGCTGTCGGGTTTCCGTCTGGCGCGGCAGTGTCGATCTGTTCCCGCAAAATGGCTTGAGCGTGCGCTTGCACGGCGGCCAGCAAACAACCATGAACGCATCCTCCGTGGCGCCGTTGCACAACTTCGACACCCGACAGCCGGGCTGGCGCGAAGGTGTGCTCAGCGTCGAAAACCAGCCCCTGGGGCTGTTCCTTGCCGAACTGAGCCGTTATCGCCCTGGCATTTTGCGCTGGGAACCGGCGCTGGATGCCTTGAAAGTCACCGGTACATTCCGCCTCGACGATACCGACAAGATCCTGTTGCTGCTGGCTGCCAGTCTGCCGGTGCAGGTGCAGACGCGCACCCGTTATTGGGTCACGCTGACGCCGCGAAAAATTTCTGCCTGATCGGTGTCCCTTTTTCCGAACTCGCCTGTCATTGCTCTCAAGTGAACGAAATAAGAGAGTGTTCCGATGCCCGCAGTTTTTCTTCGACGTCTGCGCCTGACCCATCTGGGCATGCGTCCTTTGCTTCAAATGAGTTGCCACGCCAGCGTTCTGGTCGGGATTGGTGCGGGTTCGGTGCTGGTCGCGCCGGCATGGGCCGAAGAGGGCGCCAGACACAATTATCAGATCCCCGCCGGCAACCTGAGCGCGGCATTGACCCGCTTTGCTGCGCAGGCTGGCGTCAGTCTTTCGGTTGATCCGGCATTGGTCGCCGGTCGCAACACGGCCGGGCTGACCGGCGACTATGCGCCCCAGGAAGGTTTTGCCCGTTTGCTGCAAGGCACCGGCCTGCAATTGCAGCCGGTCGCCGATCAGTCCTACACCTTGATTCCGGCACCGACCAGCGAAAATGGCTCGATGCTGCTGCCGCAAACCTCCATCGACGGCAGCCGCTTTGATCAGCAGGGCGATGTGTACTCCGGCGGGCAAGTCACGCGCCGCGGCAATCAAGGCATGCTCGGCGACCATGATTTCATGGAAACGCCGTTCAACCTGACGTCCTACACCAGCACTACGGTAAAAAACCAGCAGGCTCGCACCTTGGGCGACGTGGTGGCCAACGATCCTTCGGTGCGTACCACCAATCCGGCCGGTGGTCGTTTCGAGCAGTTCTCGATTCGCGGTTTGAGCCTGTACAACAGCGATGTGTCGTTCGGCGGTCTGTACGGCGTGCTGCCGACGTATTCCATCGACATGGAGATGGTCGAACGCATTGATATTCTCAAAGGCCCTGGCGCCTTGCTCGGCGGCATCGCGCCCCGTGGCAGTGTGGGCGGCGGGATCAATATCGAGCCCAAGCGCGCAGGCAAGGAACCGCTGACCGAATTTACCGGCAGCTATGCGTCGGCGGGCCAGTTCGGCGGCAGCATGGACATTGGTCGACGCTTTGGCGATGAGCAGGAATACGGCGTGCGCTTCAATGGCGTGCGTCAGTCCGGCGAAACCGAGTGGGATCATCAGTCCGTCGAGCGCGAAGCCGCCGTGATCGGCCTGGATTTCAAGAAAGAGCGGGTGCGCTTGTCCCTGGACTTCGGTCGTTCCGAGCGCCACGGCGATGCGCCCATCGAGCGGGTGGAAGTCGCGGCCGGGATTAAAATGCCCAAGGCTGAGGATATCCATCACAACTTTGCCCAGCCGTGGACCTACGCCGACTCCAAGGACACCTTCGGCGCAGTGCGTGGCGAGTACGACGTCAGTGATTCGTTGATGGTCTACGCCGCAGCAGGCGCGCGCAGCGGTGAATATGACTTCCTGCGCCACGCGGTGCAGGTCACCAACAGCAACGGCAATTTCAACATGACGCCCCGGTCGTTTCAGCGTGACGAGGAGGTCAAGACCTTTACCGTCGGCGCGCGCAGCTGGTTCAACACCGGGCCGATTGGCCATACCGTCAACCTGAGCCTGAACCGCTTCGACATGGAGTTCGACAACAGCGGCGAGCGCTACCTGACCCGCGTCAGCAACCTCTACAACCCGGTGTTGCAGCCGTATCCCGGAGTGCCGAATCGCTTCGACACCTCGACCCACACCGAAGATGTGTTCTCCAGTGCGGCGCTGGCCGATACCTTGAGCTTCTTCGATGACCGAGTGCTGTTGACCCTCGGCGCGCGGCTGCAACGGGTGGAAGTCGATGCCTACGCAAATGGCGTGCTCGGTCAGCAATATGACGAGCAAGCCACCTCGCCAGCGGCGGGTCTGGTGATCAAGGCCACCGACAACATTTCCCTGTACGCCAACTACATCGAAGGCCTGAGCCAGGGCGAAACCGCGCCGACTACCGCCACCAACCGCGACGAAGTGTTCGCGCCGTACAAATCAAAACAGACCGAAGTCGGCGTCAAGCTCGACATGGGCGGCTTCGCCACCACCTTGAGTGTGTTCCGCATCGAACAACCGAGCTATATCACCGACGCCAGCGGTAACTTCAAACCCGATGGCGAACTGCGCAATCAGGGCGTCGAGTTGAACCTGTTTGGCGAACTGGCCAGCGATCTGCGTCTGCTGGGCGGGGTAATGGTGCTGGACAGCGAGCAGACCAAAACCGCGCTGGGCCAATACGACGGCAAGCGCGGCACCGGTTCGCCGATCCTCAATGCCAACATGGGGCTCGAATACGACATCAACCGGTTGCCGGGTTTGACCTTGACCGCGCGGGCCATTCACACCGGCTCGCAATACCTGGATCAGGCCAACGAGCAGAAAATCGACGCCTGGCAGCGCTACGATCTGGGCGGACGTTACGCGTTCAAACTGGGCAGCAATCCGATCACCTTGCGTGCCGCTGTCGAAAACGTGCTCGACAAGACCTATTGGGTTTCTGCCGCCACGTCGTCGGATGCAGCGGCTGGCTTGACCTTGTCGACGCCACGGACCTGGCTGGTCTCGGCGACGGTGGGTTTCTAGTCTGGGTTACGGCCGGCAAAGACTGCTGGCGCGTACCTTCAGCAGCGCCGGGAAGCGATGGGATTGCACAGGTTCGCCAGCGAGGCGTTTGAGCAGGGTTTCCACGGCACGCACACCTTGGGCGTGCATGCTGGTGCTGATGCTGGTCAGTTGCAGGTGGGTCGCCAGCGGCGTGTCGTTGTAGCCGACCACGGCGATATCGCGCCCGGCCACCACCCCGCGATTGCGCAGGGCGCCGAACAGGCCGATGGCGAGGAAGTCGTTGACGGCGAAAATCGCCGTGGGCGGCTGCGGATGAGCGAGCAGGATTTCGCCAGTGCTGAAACCGGTCTGCGTATCGAAATGGCCGGGGATGATCCGTTCGGCGTCGATTTCGATGCCTTGTTCACGGTAATACTCGACGAAGCTGGCGGTGCGTTCCATTGCGTTGCTGCTGTGCGGCTCGCCGGCAATCACCGCCACACGCGTATGCCCTTGGGCGAATAAGTGTTCGGCGACCAGTCGACCGCCCATTTCGTCGTCGGAAGTGATCGAACAGTGCTCGCCACGGCGTCGGCTGACCAGCACGAACGGCACTTGGCGTTCTTCCAGTTCCTCAAGAAATCCCGCTTCATTCGTGCAATGCACGTCACTGATGATCAGCCCGGCGACATTGCGCGCCAGCGCCCGCTCGGCCCGTTCACGCTGACGCTCCGGCAGGTCCAGGGTATTGGCGACAAATGAGGTATAGCCCATGGCGCTGGCGGCTTCGTCGATGCCTTCGTAGACCGTGGCGAGCACTATGTCCGAGAGCCTGGGCACCAGCACGCCGATCTCGCGGCTATGTCGGGTTTTCAGGGTCCGGGCATGGGTGTTGGGCTGGTAATCCAGGCTGGCCGCCAGCGCACGAATACGCTCGATGGTGTCTTTGGAGGCCGCGCGACCCGCGTGGTCCAGCGTGCCGTTCAGGACCCGCGAGACCGTTGAAACATGGATATTGAGTTGTTGGGCAATACCGCGAAGCGTGGCCGGACGTCTGTTCATGAGGTACGCCTGAAAGTGCAGATGAGCAGGGTGCCATGCTCGCATCAAGTCGGCTCGCTGCACAGGTTCAGCCGATTCAGCACTGGCAAACCGCGCCGCTGCGCCACGATGGAGCGTTGCGTACCAAAAGATTGCACGAACCGTTGCGCAACACTACCCAAACGTTTGGGTAAAGTTTTCACGGGTTTTTCGTAACGTTTTATGTCTATGAAAAATATGAGGTTTTAAGGCGAAAGCGGCGGTCTTCGCAAACGAAATAAAAAAGTTGGTATGAGCATTGCGTTGTGCCTGTCAGCTCTCCTTACCTGACTGATGGGAAACTCGCCATGACGCATGCTTCAGAAACCCGCGCACGAAGTTTTACCCGGCTGGCTCTGGCCTGTTCGATCGCCGTTGGCGCTGTGTCACCCCTGGCCGCCATGGCCGAAAGCACTTTGCGCATCGCCATGACCGCCGCAGACATCCCGCTGACCCACGGTCAGCCCGATCAAGGCTATGAGGGCAATCGTTTCACCGGGATCACCATGTTCGATTCTTTGGTGGAGTGGGATCTGTCGCAAGCCGAGAAGCCCAGCACCTTGATTCCGGGGCTGGCCACTGAATGGGCCGTCAAGCCGGACGATCACACCAAGTGGATTTTCAAGTTGCGTCCCGGCGTGAAGTTTCATGATGGCTCGGCGTTCAACGCAGATTCGGTGGTGTGGAACGTCAATAAAGTCCTCGACAAACAGGCCGCGCAATACGCGCCAGGCCAGATCGGTATGACCGTGTCGCGCATGCCGACCCTGCGTAGCGCGCAGAAAATCGATGACCTGACCGTTGAACTGACCACCAGCGAACCCGATGCGGTCCTGCCGTATAACCTGACCAACCTGTTCATGGCCTCGCCAACGGCCTGGCAGAAAGACTTTGCCGCAGTTCCCGCAACCACTACCGATCCGGCCGAGCGTTCGAAGCTGGCCTGGACGGCATTCGCCAGCCACTCGGTAGGCACCGGGCCATTCAAGATGGATCGCATGGTGCCGCGACAGGAACTGGTGTTGGACAAGAATCCCGGCTATTGGGATCCCAAGCGCATTCCCAAGGTCGACCATGTGGTGTTGATTCCACTGCCTGAAGCCAACGCACGCACCGCTGCGCTGTTGTCCGGTCAGGTGGACTGGATCGAAGCGCCCGCGCCGGATGCCATCGAGCAGATCAAGAGCAAGAAATTCAAGATCTACGCCAACGGCCAACCGCACTTGTGGCCATGGCAGTTCTCGTTCGCGCCGGGTTCGCCGTGGCTCGACAAACGCGTGCGTCAGGCGGCGAACCTGTGTCTGGATCGCAGCGAGCTGAAGGCGTATCTGGGCGGCTTCATGCAGGAAGCCACGGGCATCTACGAGAAAGATTCGCCGTGGTACGGCAACCCGGATTTCAAGATCAAGTATGACCAGGCCGCTGCACAGAAACTCATGGCCGACGCCGGTTTCAGCAAGGACCATCCGGTCAAGGTGAAGGTTCTGACCTCGGCTTCCGGTTCCGGGCAGATGCAGCCGCTGCCGATGAACGAATACATCCAGCAGAGCCTCAAGGGCTGCTATTTCGATGTGGACATCGCGGTCACTGAATGGAACACCCTGTTCAGCGGCTGGCGTCTGGGTGCCAAGGACCCGGCAGCGCAGGGCGCCAACGCGATCAACGTCAGCGCAGCGGTCATGGACCCGTACTTCGGCATGGTGCGTTTCGCCAGTGAAAAGGCCTTCCCGCCGGTTTCCAATAACTGGGGTTTCTTCGCCTCGCCGGAAGTCGAGAAGTTGATCACCTCGGTGCGCAACTCGTTCGATCCGAAAGCGCTGGACGAAGCTTCCGGCAAGCTGCATGCGGCGATTGTCGATGAAGTGCCGTTCCTGTTTGTCGCCCACGACGTGGGACCACGGGCCATTTCGCCGAAAGTCACCGGCGTGGTCCAGCCGCAAAGCTGGTTCATCGACTTGTCGCTGGTCTCCAAGCAGGACTGAGAAGCGCTGCAACACCCTATCCGTAGGACCGGCTTTAGCCGGGAGCACGCCCTCCCGGCTAAAGCCGGTCCTACGGAGTCAGCGCGGTTCATGTCGTTTCCGTGATGAATCCAAGTGAGGAAACCTATGCTTGCCTATATCTTGCGCCGCGTTCTGCTGGCGACCCCGATTCTGTTGGGCGTAGCGCTGGTGTGTTTCATGCTCGTGCACATGGCGCCCGGTGATCCGCTGGTGTCGGTAATGCCCCCGGATGCTTCCGAAGCGCTGCGCGAACAGCTGGTTCAGGCTTATGGTTTCGACAAACCGTTGCCGGTGCAATTTGGCCTGTGGGTCTGGCATGCGGTGCATGGCGACCTGGGCATGTCGATTGCCAGTGGCCGTTCGGTCACCAGCGAAGTGCTCAACGCAGTGAGTTACTCATTGCGCCTTGCGGTGCTGGCAACCTTTTTCGGCTTCGTCCTCGGCAGCCTGTTCGGCTTTGTCGGCGGCTACTTTCAGGACAGCTGGCTGGACAAGATCGCCTCGGCGATTTCCGCCATCGGCGTCAGCGTGCCGCATTATTGGCTGGGCATGCTGATGGTTATCGTCTTCTCCTCGCAACTGGGCTGGCTACCCGCTACTGGCGGCGGCCCCATGGGACAGTCGGCCTGGGCGTGGGACTGGGCGCACTTTCAATTCATGATTCTGCCGGCGATTACCTTGTCGGTGATCCCCACCGGAATCATCGCCCGCACCGTGCGCGCTCAGGTGGCGGAAACCCTGTCCCAGGAATTCATCATCGGCCTGCGCGCCAAGGGCCTGGGGGAGTGGGGGTTGTTCCTGCATGTGGTCAAGAACGCCGCGCCGACCGCCATGGCGGTAATGGGGTTGCAGATTGGCTACCTGATGGGCGGCTCGATTCTGGTGGAAACCGTGTTCGCCTGGCCCGGCACCGGCCTATTGCTCAATTCGGCAATTTTCCAGCGTGACCTGCCGTTGTTGCAGGGCACGATCTGGGTGCTGGCCTTGTTCTTCGTCGCGCTGAATCTGTTGGTGGATATCCTGCAGACGCTGCTCGATCCACGTATCAAAAGGGGCTGAGCATGAACCTGTCGATATTGCGACCGGCCGCGCCGGTCATCACCCCGGTTGAAAGCTCGCCGGGTTACTGGAGTGAAGTGTTCGGTCGGGTCCGTCGTGACCCGGTCGCCCTGGTGGTGGCTGCCGTCATTGTCGCGTTGCTGATCCTCGCGGTGTTCGGCCCGTGGATTGTGCCGGGCGATCCGTTCACCACTTCGATGTTCAAACGCCTCAAGCCGATCGGCACCGAAGGCTTCCCGCTTGGCACCGATGAGCTGGGCCGCGACTTGCTGTCGCGCTTGATGCTGGGCGCGCGCCTGTCGCTGTTCATGGGCATCACGCCGGTGATCTTCGCGTTCTTCATTGGCGGCGCCATCGGTGTGATCGCCGGGTATTTCGGCGGCTGGCTGAACAGCCTGATCATGCGCACCGTGGACGTGTTCTATGCGTTCCCGTCGGTGCTGCTGGCCATCGCGTTTTCCGGGGCGTTGGGCGCCGGAGTGAACAACGCATTGATCTCGCTGACGCTGGTATTCGTGCCGCAAGTGGCGCGGATTGCCGAGAGCGTGACCACTCAGGTGCGCAATCGCGACTACATCGAAGCTGCGCGGGCGTCGGGTGCGGGCTCGTTCACCATCATTCGCACTCAGGTGCTGGGCAACGTGCTGGGGCCGATCTTTGTCTTCACCACCGGCTTGATCTCGGTGTCGATGATCCTCGCCTCGGGCCTGTCATTCCTCGGGCTGGGCGTTACCCCGCCGGAACCGGAATGGGGCTTGATGCTCAACACTCTGCGCACCGCCATCTACACCCAGCCGCTGGTGTCGGCGCTGCCCGGAGCGATGATTTTCATCACTTCGATCTCCTTCAACGTGCTTGCCGACCGCTTGCGGGCGGCCATGGCGATTCGGAGCTGACTATGACCAAGCGCGATATTGGCGGTCCAGCGCAGCCACTGCTGAAAGTGGAAAAACTGGTCAAACACTTCCCAGTCAAAGGCGGCTTGGGCAAACGTAGCGTAGTCCGTGCCGTCGACGGCATCGATTTTGTGGTGCACAAGGGCGAGACCCTTGGCGTGGTCGGCGAGTCGGGCTGCGGTAAATCCACCACGGCGCGGCTGTTGATGCAGCTGATCGAACACGACAGCGGCGAGCTGGTGTTCGATGCCATGAGCGTAGGCGGGCACCAGTTGCCGCTGCGCGATTATCGGCGGCAGGTGCAGATGGTGTTTCAGGACAGCTATTCGTCACTGAATCCGCGGCTGACCATGGAGCAATCGGTGGCGTTCGGGCCTTCGGTGCATGGCGTCAGCCAGCGCGAGTCCCTGCAGCGGGCGCGGGATCTGCTGGGTCGGGTCGGGCTTGAACCAACGCGTTTCGCCGGACGCTATGCCCACGAACTGTCCGGTGGGCAGCGCCAGCGGGTCAACATTGCCCGCGCCCTGGCGGTGGACCCGCGTCTGGTGATTCTCGACGAAGCGGTGTCGGCACTGGACAAATCCGTGGAAGCCCAGGTGTTGAACCTGTTGCTCGACCTCAAGGACAGCCTGCAACTGACTTACGTGTTCATCAGCCATGATTTGCACGTGGTGCGCTATCTGTCCGACCGGATCATGGTCATGTACCTGGGCGAAATCGTCGAAGTCGGGCCTGCCGAGGCGCTGTTTTCCGAAGCGCAGCACCCGTACACCCAGGCGCTGCTGACTTCCATGCCGTCCATGGACCCGGCCAGACGCACGCTGGTATCGCCGCTATCCGGTGATCCACCAAGCCCGATTGATCCGCCGTCCGGCTGCCGATTTCACACGCGCTGTCCGCATGCCGAAACCGTCTGCGGGCAAACCGCGCCGCAACTGACCATGACCGGCACTGAGCATTTCGCCGCGTGCCTGATGGTCCAGCCGGGGGCAGGGCACAGTCAAAGTCCATCGGCGGAGTTGATCTACACAGGAGCCTTGGCATGAACGAACAACCCATGGTCGCCGTGCGTGACCTCAAGGTACGTTTCAAGCGCGGCGGGCAAACCTTGTCGGCGGTCAACGGTGTCAGCCTGTCGGTAGCGCGAGGTGAAGTGCTGGCGCTGATCGGCGAATCCGGCTCCGGTAAAAGCGTGACCCTGCGCGCCTTGATGCGCCTGCATTCCGAACGCTCCACGAGCATCGAAGGGCAGATCGAGATTGCCGGGCAGAACCTCATGGCGTTGTCGCGCAGCCAGTTGCAGGCGCTGCGCGGGCCGGTGGCGGCGATGATTTTCCAGGAGCCGCTATTGGCCTTGGACCCGGTCTACACCATCGGCCAGCAGATCGTCGAAGCGCTGCGTCGTCATCGACCGATGTCCAAGGCCGACGCCCGTGCGGCGGCGTTGGAAGCCTTGCGCAGCGTGCGCATTCCCAGCCCGGAACAGCGTCTGGATGCGTACCCGCACGAGATGTCCGGCGGCATGCGCCAGCGGGCAATGATCGCCCTGGCGCTGGCCTGTAAACCCCAGATTCTGCTCGCCGATGAACCGACCACTGCGCTGGATGCGACGGTGCAGATCCAGATTCTGATCCTGTTGCGCGAACTGCAACAGGCGCTGGGTTTGTCGATCATCTTCGTTACCCACGACATCGGCGCGGCCGTGGAGGTCGCCGACCGCGTCGCGGTGATGTACGGCGGACGCATTGTCGAGCAGGCGCCTCTGGCCGAGCTGCTGAATAACCCGCAACACCCGTATACGCAAGTGTTGCTCGGCACGCGGCCCAAGGATGGCCTGCGCAAGGGCGAGCGCTTGATCAGCATTCCCGGCGCGCCGCCGGACCTGGCCAACCTGCCAGCCGGATGTGCATTCGCACCCCGCTGCCCGCGCGCCAGCGATGTCTGCCGCAGCGTGGTGCCGGCCATCGAAGACATCATTCCCGACCACTCAGTGAGCTGTCATCACTGGAATCAGGTCCCCGTTCAACTTCTTTGCGAGTCTCTGTCATGACTGATTCTGCGTTTGCCTTGATGCCATACCCGGCCGTCGAAGTGCCCCGTGCGCCCAGCGGCCCATTGGCCAGATTAACCTTCGTCGCCAAGGACCTGTTCGACGTCGCCGGTTACCCAACGGGCGGCGGCAACCCTCATGTATTGGCGATGTCGGGGATCAAAACCACCACTGCCCCGACCATTCAATGCTTGCTGGATGCGGGAGCCGAGTTGATCGGCAAGGCCCACACCAACGAGATGGCGTTTTCCATGAGCGGCAAGAACGCGCATTACGGCACGCCACGCAACGGCGCGGCCCACGACCGCATTCCCGGTGGCTCATCTTCGGGATCGGCGTCGGCGGTTTCCAATGGTTTGTGTGACTTCGCCATGGGCAGCGACACCGGCGGTTCGGTGCGCACACCCGCCAGTTATTGCGGGTTGTTCGGCCTGCGGCCGAGTCATGGTCGCCTCTCTCTGGAAAAGACCCAGGCGCTGTGCGAAAGCATGGACACCGCCGGTTATTTCGCCCGCGACGCCAAGGTCTTTGGTCTGGTGGGCGAGTGTCTGCTGGGCCAGGATTCCACGCCTTTGCCGGATCAGCCTCAACTGCTGATAAGCGAAGCGTTGTTCGGGATGTTGCCGGACGCTTCCCTCGACGCGTTGGCTCCGGCCCTGGCGCAAATCAGCGCCTGCTGCGGACCGCTGGAAAAGCTGCAAGGAGAGTTGCCTTCGCTCACCGATGCCTATTGGGCATTTCGCTACATCCAGGGCCGCGAAGCGTGGCTGGCGCAGGGCGATTTTATCGAACAAAACGGCTTGTGCCTCGGTCCCGATGTAGCGGCACGTTTCGCCTGGTCGAAGGCCGTCACCGACGCGCAATACAACGACGCCTGCGCGTTGCGTGAACGCTTTGCGGCAAGTTGGAAAGCGCTGCTGGGTGATCGCGTGCTGGTCATGCCGACGGTGCCGGATATCGCGCCGCTGCTTAGCGCCAGGGACGAAGAAATCGAGCAGACGCGGCAGATTTCGCATCACCTGCTGGCCATTTCCGTGCTGTGCCGCACACCGCAGTTGAGCATGCCGCTGGTTAACAAGGATGGGGTGCCGCTGGGCATCTCGCTGATGGGACCGAGGGGCAGCGACTTGAGCCTGGTCAAACTGGCAGTGAAGATTGCCGGGTAAGAAAATTCCTGAAGCGCACGTGGCCTGTTGGAGCGAGCGGGCGGCGTTCCGACTTGCCCGCGAAGCCGTTGTTTAACCGCCGAGAAACTTGCGACCGGCCGGGCCTCTTCGCGGGCAAGCCTCGCTCCTACGGTCCTCAAATGGAGAACACCCATGAACACCCAAATCAGTCCCGATCTTCTCACCACTAACGCGCCGCTGATCAACAGCCAGCGTCTCTGGCAATCACTGATGGACCTCGCGCAACTGGGCGCGACGGTCAAAGGCGGTGTCTGCCGACTGGCCCTGACCGATCTGGATCGACAGGCTCGTGATCTGTTCGTGAAGTGGTGCGAAGCCGCCGGTTGCACGGTAACGGTCGATGCAATCGGTAACATCTTTGCCCGGCGTTCCGGCAGCGATCCGCAGCGGGCGCCGGTCATGACCGGCAGCCATATCGACACGCAACCCACCGGCGGCAAGTTTGACGGCTGCTTCGGCGTGATGGCCGGGCTGGAAGTCATCCGTACCTTGAATGACCTGGGACTGGAAACCGCCGCGCCCATCGAAGTTGTGGTCTGGACCAATGAAGAAGGCTCGCGTTTCCCGCCGTGCATGATGGGTTCCGGGGTGTTCGCCGGGAAGCTCGACCTGGCCGAAACCCTGGCTAAACAGGACGAGCACGGTCTGGTCGTGGGCGAGGAATTGCAACGCATTGGCTACGCCGGTAGCCGCGCGGTGCTGGGTCATCCGGTGGGTGCGTACTTCGAAGCGCATATCGAGCAAGGCCCGATTCTGGAAGATCAGCACAAAACCATTGGCGTGGTCATGGGTTGCCTTGGCCAGAAATGGTTTGACCTGACGCTCAGTGGCGTCGAGGCCCACGCTGGTCCGACGCCCATGTCATTGCGCAAGGACGCCTTGGTCGGCGCCGCGCACGTCGTCACTGCCGTCAACCGCATCGCCAATGCCAGCCAGCCACATGCCTGCGGAACAGTCGGTTGCCTGAACCTTCATCCGGGCTCGCGTAACGTAATCCCTGGCGAGGTGAAGATGACCATCGATTTCCGGCATCTGCACAGCGACAAATTGCAGGCCATGGTCGACGACTTACAGCAGGCAATCGAACAGGCTTGCGCCGCCAACGGCCTGACTTACGAGCTGACGCCAACGGCCGATTTCCCGCCGCTGGATTTCGCCAGCCGCTGCGTCGATGCGGTGCGTGACGGCGCGCAGCAGTTGGGCTTGAGCCATATGGATATCGTCAGTGGTGCCGGACATGACGCTATTTTCATCGCCGAATTGGGACCGGCCGGGATGATTTTCGTGCCGTGCGAAGGCGGCATCAGCCATAACGAAATCGAAAACGCCACGCCCGAAGATCTGGCCGCCGGTTGCGCGGTGCTGCTTCGGGCGATGGTGAGTGCTGCGATGTAGGAGCGAGCGGGCAACTCCGTTGGAGCGAGCAGGCGGCGTTCCGACTTGCCCGCGAAGGCATTGTTTCAGGTTCAGAAAAGTGATGGTCTGTACCGGCCTCTTCGCGGGCAAGCCTCGCTCCAACGGGCCAAGACCAATCTGGAAAATTGCTCTGGCTTTTGATTTTCGCTTTTCCGTGCCGCGATCTTGCAGACGCCGCCAAACGCGCGTCGGGAGGCTGAGTGCAGGTGTCGTGGTGGGGTGCGCTCGGCATGGATGCCGAGCGAGCGCCGTTGGGCCAGGGATGGCCCGTCGGCGCGTCGCCCCAGCACGGCACCGGAGCGAAGGAACCGCTGCGAAGCAGGGGCCGGACGTCAGCGCAGATGGTTTCGTCCTTTCGGCGCGTGTCAACGTACCTGTCGCCTTGCTCTTGCTTTACCTTCCTGTCACGGCCTTAACCTCAGGACGCTCAGGGTTCAAATAAACAGCGCTCGCGAGCTGCCAGTTGCGTGTCTTGCCGCTCCAGCGATTTGGATTGGCCTCCTTGGCAGATTCATACAGCACCTCACGCGCCTTCAGCAGATCACTCGCCTGGCCCTCGTGACGCTCATTGGGCGTCACGTACTTCAGGGCACTGTGGCGATGTTCTTCGTTGTACCACTCGACAAATCTCTGCACCCAGAGCCTGGCCTCAGTCAGGCTACCGAAAGGTCGCTCTGGCCACAGCGGACAGTACTTGGCGGTGCGAAACAGGGCTTCTGCATACGCATTGTCATTGCTAACCCGCGGGCGACTGAACGAGGGCTCAACGCCCAGTGAAATCATGCTTTCACGCAACAGCGCGCCCCTCATCACGCCACCATTATCCGAATGCAGCACCAGCGGACGGCCTGCCGTACGCTCACGCAAGCAACCCTTTTCAAGCAGTTCACACGCGTGCTCGGCCCACTCAGACTCATGCACTTCATTGACCACCAGCTTACGGCTGTAGACGTCCTTGACCATGTACCAGTAGTAGAAACGCCCTTTAACTGCGCTCGGCATCCAGGTGATATCCCAACACCACAACTGATTAGGTCCATCAGCACGATGCGTGGTCGGCGCACGCCGTTTTGGCTCCTTGGCGCGGCCACGACGAACGTTTTGGTTAGCCTCTTTCAATATCCGATAAAAAGTGGCTTCCGAGGCTAGATAAATACCTTCGTCGGCCAACTTAGGAACAATCTGGTGCGGTGTCAGGCTGGCGTAACCAGGTTGATTGGCAGCTTCAAGAACCGCCTTACGCTCTATATCGCTGAGCTTGTTAGGTGGTGCTTTGCGCTGGACAACCTGGCGTCTGTCAGTGTCGGTGTACAGCCAGCGCTGTACGGTCCGTAGACTTAGTCCTAGCTCATTGCACGCCCGAAATCGACGAGCCCCACTCTGTGTTGCTTCGGCGATCAGCCTCAACGCTTCTTTACGATCAGGGGCGCTGATCAGTCTTCCTTGTCCTTGCCCCAGATCGCATTGGCTTTTTTTCTGAGTTCCAGTAAAGCCACCGCCTCCGCACGCTCGGCATCGACGCGCTTGAGTTGACGCTCCAGCGCCTTTATTCGATTTTGCTCGGCGGTTTTCTTTTCACTGGGTTTGACGGTGACGGCAGGATTGGCGTTCTGGCACGACAGGCGCCACTCCTGGATTTGTTCGGGATAAAGCCCCTTGATTCGGCAGTATTGAGACAGCTCCACCTCACTCAGCGAAGCACTCTCGACAACAACGTTGAATTTATCGGCACTGGACCACTGATCACTGGTTTTGTTGTGCGCAGGCACGATCAAGCCTTTTTCTCTAGCCATTTTTCTCCAGTTGCGAAGCGCTTGCGGTGTCACTCCGATGTCAGCAGCGAGCTCTGCAACGGATCGCTTGAAAGGCGGCATCATCTGCTGAACAGCCCAGTCTCTAAACTCGTCGCCATAACTATTGGTCATTGCTAAACACCTTCGCCCCCTTGAATGATTGAGTCAATCAACAGGGCGACAAGTAGCCTGACACGGGGGGCTTTTGCCGAAACAAAAGGACTCGACCGTCAGGGCGAAATCTTAATAAGCCGCACCGCAGATACTGTTAGTGCCACTCGATTCGAAGCGCGGCGCCAGGATAAATAACGGCTGACCGATGTCCGCTGGCGACATACAAGGAGCGAAGCTTGCCCGCGAAGGTATTGTTTCAGGTTCAGAAGAGTGATGGTCTGCACCGGCCTGTTCGCGGGCAAGCCTCGCTCCAACGGGACTTAGCGCCGGCTAACCACCACTTCCAGGTATTCGCTGGGCACCACCAAAGATGCCTGGCCGGCGCGGTTCAGGCGCGTCAGCAACTCGGTGAGGTCGCGCTCCAATGCCACCGCGCCTTCGGGCGGGAGGGCGGCAAAGGCCTTGTGAACCGGGCCGTACCAGGTGCGGAAGACTTCAATGAAGTGCGCTGGCGAGCGGTAACGGAAGTTGAACTCGCGGCGCGTCACTTTCATCTCTGCCGCGGCATCGCCGAACAGTTCCTTCAAGTGATCTTCCACCCCCCACAGCGAAGGCGGTTTGACACCGGCTGGCGGTGGCAGGTGTTTGCCCAGGGTCTTGAACATTTGCCCGACGAAGCCTTCCGGCGTCCAGTTGGCCAGGCCGATGCGTCCGCCCGAACGGCACACCCGGGCCAATTCAGCGGCGGCTCGCGGCTGGTCGGGGGTGAACATCACGCCGAAGGTCGATAACACTGCGTCGAAGGATGCGTCTTCAAAGGGCAGGGCTTCAGCGTCGGCTTCCAGGAAGCTCACGTCGAAATGCTCAGCACGACTGCGCTCGCGGCCGCGTTCGAGCAGGCCGCTCACGTAATCGGTGGAGGTCACAACGCAACCACGGCGGGCTGCGGCGAGGGTGGCGTTACCATTGCCGGCCGCAACGTCGAGGACGCGTTCGTCGTAACGAAGGTCGCAGGCTTCGGCCAGCAGTTCGCCGACCAGTTGCAGCGTTGTGCCGATCACGGCGTAATCGCCGCTGGCCCACGCAGTCATCTGGCGGTTTTTCAATGCTTGTAGATCAAGTGGTTCACTCATGATCGCGCTCCCTGTCTTCTCAATGCAGGTTTGGCAGACGGATAGGCCATGCCGAGAAAACCAGGTAGCTATGCAGCATCTGAACAGTCTGCAACACCTGCAACGATGGAAATCCTGGCTGCCGGGAGCTATGAACATAGCTGCTTTCGCCCAGAAGTACGCAAGCGCCGCCAGCCGTGCGGGTAGATCGGTTGGTTTTAAACTTATAACTAACAGTGTCAGCGTTAGAGTGACTCCGGTTGAAACGTACTCAGTTCAAGCGGGAAGTAACAAAGATCAAGCGGATGGTGGCTAGAGCAATGGCTTCCGCATCACCTTTGATAGTCTCGATCTGGGTTTGCAAGGTGTCGGACTTGCCGGGCTCAATCCTCGCGTCAGCCAGGCGGGTCATCTGGTAAAGATGGTCAGAGAGGTCGTGCAGGCTGCCCTGCAGGCGTTCCACCAGGGTCGCCAGCGGATCTTCGACAGGCAACCTTTGCGGTACGTCATCCTGCTGGGGCGTTACTTGCGATCCTTCATTGTCGGGCAGCGCTGACACTCTCAACCCGGTGACCACAAAAGCCACGTCGATACCCGCCTGAGCAATACGTGACAGATAGTCCGCCCTGGGTGAACGTATCCCGTTTTCGTAGTTGCCTTGAGCATTGGTTTCCACGCCGCCGATCGCACCTAGGGCACTTTGTGAGAGCTTGAGTTTCAAGCGTTCCTGCTTAAGCCGCTGACCAATCCCAGGCATATGGATATTTCCTTCCAGACGGTAGCTTCCCAGGTTGACCCGGTGAAGCGATAAAAAGCCTTGTTCATTGAGCGCACAGGCATTCTAACGAAGTCGCGCTCAGACCCGCGACGCTGATTTTCCGCACGCTTCGGCGCTCGGCTCGGTTTGAACCGATTCGAACGATACGCCTAAAATCCACTCAAGTGGATCGTTAGTTGGTACGAGAATGTAGGAAATATTCGACTGAGGTCATTCGGATTGTTTCCGGCCCCGTTGGAGCGAGGCATTCCCGCGAATGGGCATTTGCGGCAATGGGTGTGTCGACTGGTATTTCGCTTCGCGGGCCAGCCTCGCTCCAGTGGGGCCGGCCCGGGGGGTTGAGTCAGCGCGTCACAGGCAGCGTGAATGCTGATCTTGTGCCCAGTTTCCAGCGGTCCTGGCGATGGTGTCGGCCAGACGGGAAACCGCACGCTGGTGAGCGAGCACCAGATTTTCCATGCCCAGACCGGCAGGCTCGCGAATCACGCTGCTGCACGTCAGGTTTTGTGCCTTGGTACCGGCATTGCGCAAGCCCAGGCTCCACACCACGTCGATCATTGCGTAGCTGCCCGGCACCGACTCGAAGCGGCGCACGTCGGTGCGCAATGACAGCACCGGCTGGCCGCTGTCCTTCGGCAAGCCTGCCATGTCCCGGCTGCCAAAGCGCCGCTCCAGTTGGCCGGTCAGCGCGTCGTGAAACTCATCACCCAGGGGCGAACCCCAGCGTTCCGCGTCGAGAATGGCCAGGCTGCCATCACCCTGGCGAATCACCAGCGGCGGTTGATCCACCTGCACCGGCATCAGCACCGGGAGCATTTCAAACTGGAAAGGTGCGACCGCAACCGGCTTTTGTGCCGTGGTCGTGGCCGGTGCAATCAGCGTGTAGTAATGGGTCACAGTGGACGTGCAGGCACTGGTCCCCAGCAACGCGGCCAACACGAAGAACTTCAGGCGCAGGGTCATTGCTGTGGCTCCAGATCAATTGCACGGGAAGAGGCGGGGGCTTTATACGAGCCTGGCGCGGCGTCGCCAGTGCGGCCACGTATCAAGGCTTCCGGATGACGGCTGAGGAAGTCGGTCAGCACGCGAACAGAGCGGGCGGTGCGTTGCACTTCGTCCATGGCCTGGCCCAGTTGCACGCGGGCCGGGGAGTCTTCACCCAGGCTGTCGTTGGCGGTGTGCAGGGTTTTCTGCGCCTGTTGCAGAGTGCCGCGCATTTCCGGCAGGACCGTGCCGTTGACCTGCTTCAGGGTTTTCTGCAGTTCGCTCAAGCTGCCGTTGAGATTGTTCGCCAGTTCGTCGATGGGCAGCTTGCCCAGTTTGTCGACAAAGGTCTGCAGCTGTTCCTGCAACTTGTCGAAGCTGCCCGGTACGGTAGGAATTTCAAGCGGGCGGGCTTTTGGATCGAACACCACTTTGGGGGCCTTGGGTTCGAAGTCCATCGCAATGTAAAGCTGACCGGTCAGCAAGTTGCCGGTGCGCGCCTGTGCCCGCAATCCCCGGGCCACGAAGCCGCCCAGGATGCGCGCCGATTGCTCGTCCTCATCACCCGTGCCGCCTATTTTTTGCAGCTTGGCTTCCGCCGCGCCCAGGCGCTTGGCATAGATCACCGCACCGACGATGCCAGGGAAAGTTTGCGTCTGTGGATCGTAATCCAGGTCCACGGAAACCACGCGGCCAATGTTCACGCCGAGGAAGTCCACCGGCGCATTGACCACCAGGCCACGCAGGGACTGGGCGAAACGCATGCGAATGTAGCGCGGCTCGCCATCGGGTGGCGCAAGCGCCGTGGCTTGATCATCGAAGATTCGGAATTCAGCGTTTTCCGGCGCCGGTTTTGCATCCGGACTCCAGTTGGGCTCGCGGAAGGCAATGCCACCGGCGATGATCGAGGTCAGCGACTGGGTGGCAATCTTCAGCCCAGCGGCGCCGAGGGTGACGTCAACGCCGCTGGCATTCCAGAAACGCGTGTCGGTGCTGACGTACTGGTCATTGGGGGTGTTGATGAAAATCTCGATGTCTACGCCTTTGCCGTCCTTTGACAGGTCATAGGAAACCACCTGGCCAACCTGAATGCGTCGGTAATAGATAGGCGAGCCAATGTCCAGCGAGCCCAGGTCATCAGTGTGCAGCCTGAAGCGCTTGCCTTTCTCGCCGAAGGTCACTGGCGGTGGCGTCTCCAGGCCGAGGAAAGCGTTCTTGGTCTTGTCCGAGCTGCCCGCATCGGCGCCGATGAACGCGCCGGACAACAGGGTATCAACGCCGGACACGCCGTGAGCGCCGATCCGTGGTCGCACCACCCAAAACTGGCTGTCTTCGCGGGTGAAGGGGCCGGCGCTGCTGTTGAGTTCGATGGTGGCCAGGATGTGGGTACGATCATCGCTGAGGGCAATGTCGCTGACGATGCCAATGACCACGTTTTTGTACTTGACCTGGGTTTTCTTGGCTTCGAGCCCTTCAGCGGTGAGGAAGCTGACAGTGATTTTCGGGCCGACGTTCATCCAGTCATGCAGCGCCATGGACAAGCCGATCAAGCCGGCAACGATCGGCACCAGCCAGACCAGCGAAACACGCATCCGGCGTCGTTTGACCTCGGGCCGAACCGGCGCGGAGGGGGAAGGGGGTAGGGCATTGTCAGACATCTTCAACCTCTGCGTCCCAGATAAGCCGGGGATCGAAACTCATGGCGGCGAACATCGTCATCACCACAACCAGACCAAAAAACAGAATACCGATGCGCGGCTCGATGGTGCTGAGCTCTCGGAACTGCACAAGCGCCGCCACCAGGGCGACGACCAATACGTCAAGCATCGACCAGTAGCCGATCAACTCGATAAAACGATAGAGCCGCGACCGCTCCTGCATGGCCCAGGTACTGCGGCGCTGACAGGTGATGAGCAACAAGCCCAGCACCACGAACTTGATGCACGGCACCACTACGCTGGCGATGAAGATCAGCAGGGCAATGTCCCACGAACCGCCTTCGAAAAATTCGATCACACCACTCATGATGGTGTTCTGGCTGCTGTTGCCAAACAACGTGGTGTACATCACCGGCAGCAGGTTGGCGGGTATATAGAAAATCAGCCCGGCGATCAAAAATGCCCAGGTCCGCATCAGGCTGTTGGGCTTGCGGGCATGTACCGCTGAGTCGCAGCGTGGACACACGTGGGCATCGGCCGGGCAGACATAACCGCAAATATGGCACAGGCACACATTGTGTTCGCTGGCATAGGGGATCCCGTTCATGACGGCTCGACTCCCAGCTCTTTCCACAGGCGGCGAATGTCTTTGCCAGCGATCAGAATAATCAGGACCATCAACATTGCCATCGCCCACAACCCAAGTCCCGGATGCACATCGAGCATCCCCGACAGCTTGACGATGGCCACCAGAATACCCAGCAGACAGACTTCCAGCATGCTCCATGGCCGCAAGTGCTCCAGGGCGCGCATACAGGACTTGAAGCCGGGGGCGATCACGCCTTTATGAGCGTGCGCCAGGACCCAGAACAACAGGCAGATCTGCAGCAGCGGGGCGAAAATGATTGCCAGCCCGGCGACCAGGGCAATCAGCGTGATACGGCCCTGAGCCAGCGCCTCGACCGATTGCCAGAGGGTCACTTGATTGCTCAGGCCCTGCATGCTGATGCTGATCACCGGAAAGTAATTGGCGAAGGCAAACAACACCGCCGCGCCGATGGTCAGGGCCAGCAATTGTTCGATGGTCAGGCGATGACCGCGGGCCAATACCGCGCCGCAGCGCAGGCACAGGGCGGTTTCGCCGTGCTGCAACGGATGAGACTCATACAACGAGTCGCAATGCTCGCAAATGATCAGGTCCGAAGGCTGTTTCGTGTCAGGCAAAGTGGGCTCGTCTGAGTAGTAGTGACAGGGTGGATAACTTAAAAAAACGCGGGGCTGAAAGATACCTTGTCGGCACCGATTCAGCCGAATTAAATCAGCCGAACTTAATCAAGACAGGCTGCGGTCGGTTGGCGTTATTGCATTGACCCCGGTTGGCGACCGACGTTCGCATGTCACTACGCCATTATTCACTGCTCATCGCGACAAATGATGCAGGCCCGATCTGATTGTCGTTTGCAGCGCTACAGGTGTAGCGGTGCGAGCGCGACAGATTAACTTCGTATTGCAATCAAGTCATTGAAATACAAGCTATTTAACGGTGTGGCACAAGCCTTGCTATGTTGCTCTCCAGCCGGGACGATCGATCCCGGTTCTAATAAGAACGGAGAGCCTCATGAATCGATTTGGCCTACAACCTCGTCCCGGACCGCTCACGTCGCTCGTTGCCGCCGTCGCCGTGGCGCTTTCCTGCGCCAACGTAGCGTTCGCCGCCGAGGCCGCGCAGGTCGATGGCGCGCGGATCAGCGCCGCCGACCAGGAACCCGGCAACTGGATGAGCCACGGTCGTACCTACGATGAACAGCGTTTCAGCCCGCTGAACAAAATCAACGATGGCAACGTCGGCAAGCTCGGTCTGGCCTGGAGCTACAAACTGGACATCGACCGGGGCGTCGAAGCCACGCCCATCGTCGTGGATGGCGTGATGTACACCACCGGGCCGTTTTCCATGGTCTATGCGCTGGATGCGCGCAACGGCAAGTTGTTATGGAAATACGATCCGCAATCGGACCGCAGCCGTGCCGGTGAAGCCTGTTGCGATGCCGTAAACCGTGGCGTCGCAGTCTGGGGTGGCAAAGTCTTCGTCGGTGTGCTGGATGGGCGCCTGGAAGCCATCGACGCCAAGACCGGCCAGCGCGTCTGGTCCGTGGACACCCGTACCGATCCCAATCGCAGCATTACTATTACCGGTGCGCCGCGCATCATCAACGGCAAGGTGATCATCGGCAACGGCGGCGCCGAGTATGGCGTGCGCGGTTACATCACGGCCTATGAGGCCAACACCGGCAAACAGGACTGGCGTTTCTTCACGGTGCCGGGCGATCCGAAACTGCCGCCGGAAAACAAAGCCATGGCAATGGCCGCCAAGACCTGGTTCGGCGACAAGTTCGTCGAGCAGGGCGGCGGCGGAACCGTCTGGGACTCGATGTCCTATGACCCGAAACTCAACTTGCTGTACTTCGGGGTCGGCAACGCTTCGTCGTGGAACCCGCGCCTGCGCTCGGAAGGCAAGGGCGATAATCTGTTCCTGTCGTCCATCGTCGCGATCAATCCGGACACCGGCGAATACGTCTGGCACTACCAGACCACTCCCGGCGATGCCTGGGACTTCACGGCCACCGCGCACATCATGCTCGCGGACATGGAAATCGACGGCAAGATGCGCCAGGTCTTGATGCAGTCGCCGAAAAACGGCTTTTTCTATGTCATCGATCGCAAGACCGGTGAACTGTTGTCGGCCAAGAACATCGTGCCGATCAACTGGGCGACCGGCGTCGACATGAAGACCGGCCGACCCATCGTCGATGAGAAAGCCGCCGTTTACTGGCGCGATCCGGAGAAAAAAGCCTTGCTGGTCCAGCCGGCGTTCTGGGGCGCCCACGACTGGCAGCCGATGTCCTACAACCCGCAGACCGGTCTGGTGTACATCCCGGCGCACATCATGTCGGCGTTGTATCAGGATGTGGATGGCGTGCCGCCGCGCAAGAAATTCAAGAGCATGTATCAGCTACAGGTCAACACCGGAATGATGCCGGAAGATCCCGAAGGCCTGCGCAAACTGGCCGACACCTGGACCGGCAAGCTGATTGCTTGGGACCCGATCAAGCAGGAAGCGCGCTGGGAAGTGCCGTACTCGACGATCTTCAACGGCGGCACATTGAGCACCGCTGGCAACCTGTTGTTTGAAGGCACGGCCGACGGGCGAGTGGTGGCCTATTCAGCCGACAAAGGCAAAACCTTGTGGGAGCAGCCGGCCAATACCGGGGTGATGGCCGGTCCCGTTACCTATGAAGTGGATGGCGAGCAATACGTGACGTTCATGGCCGGTTGGGGCGGGGCGTTTTCCACCTTTGCCGGGGCATTGTCCTTGCGCGCCGGGGTCAAGCCCAACGCTCAGGTGCTGACCTACAAGCTGGGCGGGACGGCGAAACTGCCGGATCTGAAATACAAATACGCCGACCGCAAGGTCGATCCACCGGCGTTCACTGGTACCACCGAACAGGTCGACAAAGGCCGGGCGCTGTTCAACGGCCATTGCGATACCTGCCACGGCATCAACGCCATCAGCGGCGGCGTGTTGCCCGACTTGCGCATGCTCAGCAAGGAAAACCACCAGATGTTCCTCGGCATTGTCTATGGCGGTCGTGTCCAGGACGGCATGCCGTCGTTCGCCGAAGAGCTAAAGCCGGACGAAGTGGAGCTGGTGCATCAATACATCATCAAACGCTCCCACGACCTGCTCAACGATATGAAGTCGGCGAAGACGGCGGCGAATCAATAAAACCTGAATTGGAACACCGACTGTTGGAGCGAGGCTTGCCCGCGAAGGCAATAACTCAAGCCCAGAAAATCTGGTGAATATACCGGCCTCTTCGCGGGCAAGCCTCGCTCCAACGGAGTCAGTGCGCTGCAATACCAACAAACAACCGAGACAGAGCAGAGAAACTCACTATGAACGAATCACTGCCCATCTACCAAAGCTACATCGACGGCGCTTTTGCGCCCAACGATAACCTCATCGAAGTGTTCAACCCGGCCAACGGCCAGTTGCTGGGCTCGGTGCCCGAGACCAGCCTGTCGGAAGTCGAGCGCGCCATCGCCGCCGCGCGCACTGCGCAAAAAGGCTGGGCGCGCAAGCCGGCCAATGAACGCGCAGGCTATCTGCATCGCATCGCCAGCAAGGTCCGCGACAACGCCGAACGCCTGGCGCGGATCATCACCGCCGAGCAGGGCAAAGTGCTCGGGCTGGCCTTGGTGGAAGTCAATTTCACCGCCGACTATCTGGATTACATGGCCGAGTGGGGGCGTCGCCTCGAAGGGGAAATCCTCACCAGCGACCGACCAGGCGAGAACATCTTCGTCTTCCGCAAGCCGTTGGGCGTGATTGCCGGGATTCTGCCGTGGAACTTCCCGTTTTTCCTCATCGCTCGCAAGCTGGCCCCGGCGCTGATTACCGGCAACACCATCGTCATCAAGCCCAGCGAAGAAACCCCGATCAACTGCTTCGAGTTTGCCCGTTTGCTCGCTGAAACCGATCTGCCCAAAGGCGTGGTGAACATTGTGTCCGGCAAAGGCGCTACGGTTGGCAGTGCGCTGAGCAGCCACGCCGGGGTGGACATGGTCAACTTCACCGGCAGCGTCGCCACGGGGTCGCGGATCATGGCGGCTGCGGCGGGCAACATCACCAAACTCAATCTGGAACTGGGCGGCAAGGCGCCAGCCATTGTCCTGGCTGACGCCGACCTGGGCCTGGCGGTGAAAGCGATCACGGCTTCGCGGGTGATCAACACCGGGCAAGTCTGCAACTGCGCCGAGCGGGTTTACGTGCAGCGCAAAGTCGCCGACCAGTTTATCGACCAGGTCAGCGCAGCTATGGCGGCGACGCGCTATGGCGATCCATTGGCCGAAGACGATCTGGACATGGGGCCGCTGATCAATCAGGCCGGGCTCGACAAGGTCGCGCAGATGGTCAAGACCGCCGTGGGCGACGGTGCGCAGATCATCACTGGCGGATCCATCGCTGACCGCAATGGTCAGGGTTTCCACTATCAGCCAACGGTGCTGGCCGGTTGCCAACAAGCGATGGAGATCATGCGCCACGAGATCTTCGGACCGGTGCTGCCGATTCAGATCATCGACGATCTGGACGAAGGCATTGCCCTGGCCAATGACTGCGAGTTCGGCCTGACCTCATCGATCTACACCAAAGACCTCAGCTCGGCGATGCGTGCCTGCAACGAGCTGGACTTTGGCGAAACCTACATCAATCGGGAGAACTTTGAAGCGATGCAAGGCTTCCACGCCGGAGTGCGCAAATCCGGCATCGGCGGCGCGGACGGCAAGCATGGGGTGTATGAATTCACCCATACGCATGTGGTTTATTTGCAGATTTGATGGCTGCTGGTCTCATCAAACCGTTGGAGCGAGGCTTGCCCGCGAAGAATGATAACGCGGTGGGTCTGGCCTACCGAGGCGCCCGATTCGCGGGCAAGCCTCGCTCCAACTGATCACATCACCAGATTCGGCTGCACGATCCCGTGTTTTTTCATCTTGCGGTACAGCGTCGAGCGGGCCACGACGAGTTCTTCGGCCACGGCGGTGATGTTCCATTGGTGCCGTTTGAATGCTTCCCTCAGGCGCTGGCCCTCATCACCGGCGACTTGACTTGCCAGGTCGCGGCTTGGCGGCAGCATTGGCTTCGCCACGGACTCGGCGCTGCGTGGCTGCAAGACTTCCACCGGCAGGCAGGCGCTGTCGATGTATCCGTCGTCAGCCAATGCCAAGGCGTAGCGCAATACATTGATCAGTTGGCGGATGTTGCCGGGCCAAGGGAACCGGCGCAGCAGGTTTCTTGCCTGCGCGTCGATTCTGCAGGCTTCGCCGCCTGCGAGGTCAGTCAACACGTCGTCGATCAGGCTGTCGATGTCACGCCGCTCACGCAGGGCCGGCAGGCGCAAGGTCATGCCACTGAGCCGATAGAATAGGTCTTCCCTGAACACTTTGTTGTCGATCATCGCCGACAAATCCTGGTGCGTGGCCGACACCACTTGAATATCCAGCGCAATCGGTGCGTCGGCGCCCAATGGTGAAATCTCCCGCTCGGCGAGAACCCGCAGCAAGCGGGTTTGCAGGTGTGCGGGCATGTCGCCGATCTCGTCGAGAAACAGCGTGCCGCCATTGGCCAGTTCCAGCTTGCCCTTCATGCCTTTCTTGTTGGCACCGGTAAAGCTGCCGCTGCGATAGCCAAACAATTCGCTTTCGATGAGGGTTTCCGGAATCGCGGCGCAGTTCAGCGCAACGAAAGGCCCGGAGCGGCGTGAGCTCGCGTGGTGAATCGCCCTGGCGAAGGCTTCCTTGCCGGTGCCGGTTTCACCATTGATCAAAATGGGCAGATCTTTATCCAGCAGCTTGTACAGCCGGGCAACGCTTTGCTGTAAACCTGGATCATCGCCGCTGAGGCGCTCCAGTGTCGGCGGATGCTGCACCACGCGCGTGCTGGCCGGGGTTTCGCGTTTGGCCGGGGCGCGCAGCTGGGCCGGCATGCGCAGCCCGACCTCCAGCTGGCCCTTGCCGGTATTGAGCCGCACCCCGTTGGCGCCGCCGTTGCACAGGCGCAGCAGTTCTTCGACGCTGTGCACCGGCAGCAGGTCTTTGAGGAATCGGCCCAACAGCGGCCCGCGGTGAGTGGATTCGTATTCGACGAACGCGGCGCGATTGGCACCGATCACCTGGCCTTGCTCGTCGAGGGCCAGCAATTGCTCATTGGCCAGATCGCTGAACGCCTCGCAGGGTTTGATCATCAGGCTCAAGGTGTTGCGATGGCTGTGCCTGAAGTACGCGTTCTCGATCAGCCGGGCGTACATGATGACCAATTGCAGGGTCAGGTATTGCGCCTGCTTGGGGCCGCCGCTGTTCAGGCACGAGGCATTGAGACAACCGCGCAGATTGCCCAGCGAATCGAAGATCGGTGATACCGAGCAGCTCAAGCGGTCGTTGGCGCGCAGGAAGTGCTCATCGCGGTGAATGATCAAAGGCGTGCGTGCGGCGATGCCGGTGCCGATGCCGTTGGTGCCCACCAGCGCTTCATCCCAGCGTGCGCCGATCACCAGACCGGATTCCGCGTAGGCGCTGGCCCCCGGCGGCACCCGCGAGTCAAGGGTAATCCCGTGTTCGTCGCTGAGCAGCACGGCGAAGCCAGCCTTGCCGACCCGTTCGGCCAGCCCGCTGACGCCTTGGCCGGCGATGGACAGGTAATCCTGATTGAAGGCCTGATGCCGATGGATTTCCGCTGCGCTGAGCATGACCTTGGTCGCGCGTCCGGCAGGTTGCAAGCCGTGCTCGATGACGCTGCGATACCACGACTGGACGATCAGACCGTCGGCGGGCAGGTTGCGATCAGGGAAATAATCCCCTATGAACGCGTTCAGGTCGGCGGGGCGGGGCAGGCTCGGTTGCAAGGACATGAAGACTCCGAATGCGGCTCCGCCAGACGTTGCGCGGAACGCATGATTATTGTTGTCGTTCTGGAGCAGAACAGGCTGCGGCTAATGTTTCAGTCATTCAGACTCTAGTCTTTTGTAACAAATACCGCTGGTTACAAAAAATATTTTTGTCTTTTCCATGGACTTGAAAACAGAGCAATAGTTGTACCGTCGCACGCGCCGGAGGGAGAAAGCGTCTGCTCTGCGCCTGACGCGTTGCTGGTGGAAAAACGGGCCTGCGACGAATGGCCCAAGGCTGCAACAGGTGTAGCGAGTAGTGCGCAACGGGTGTTGCGAAGACCGTGCCAGAGCCTCTGGCGCCCAGCTTGCAGCCTGGATTGCGACGTGTATAACTGGCTTGCCGGGCTATTCCGGCGCAACTCAGGAGATTCGTCTATGTGGACCAAACCTGCATTCACCGATCTGCGCATCGGCTTCGAAGTCACCATGTACTTTGCCAGCCGCTGATCGGCAAATTGCGTCCCCTGGCTTCGTCAGTTCTGTGCTGGCGAGGCCTTTTTCCATCTGAATTACAAGATCCTACAACTTCGCCCAAAACTCCTCGGCGAAGTCACTCAAGCGGGCGATGGGACGAAACAGGCGGATCTGCACCGGGATGTCCCAGTGTTCATCAAGGGCCCGTTGCAGCTTTCCAGCGCTGACTTCGGCGTCTGCCAGCGTGCGCGGCAGCCAGGCGAAGCCTTTGCCTTCCAGTGCCATCGACAGCAGCACAGCCGCAAGGTGTGAACTGAAGATCGTGTTCAGCTCCGGCGGCTTCGTTTCGCCCAGCAGCCGCGCCGCCACGATTCGACCCAGACCGGATTCGGACGTGTACGCCAGGTGCGGCAATGAACTGCCGGTTTGACTTGAATCAGCCTCGGCCGCCTGCAAAGGCAGCAACACATCACTGCCGACCACTTTGGACTGGAACTGACCCAATGCGAAGCGCGGTGGGGCATCAGGATAGTGATGGCAAAGTAAAAACTGCACTTGACCCTGAAGCAGCATCTGTTCGCAGACAGTCATGCTGTCCGACAGTAGCCGGACTGCCTCGATAGGCCCGCCGCGTTCGGCGGCGCGCACCCAGGCCGGGAAAAAGGTGAACGACAGCGAGTGCGTGGCCGCGAAGTGCAGGGTGCGCTCCTGTTTGCCGGCGACTTCGCGGGTGTCCTGCCGCATCTGATGCAGGCGCCGGGTCATTTCCTGCGCGCTCGCCAGCATGTGCTTGCCCGCATCGGTGAGGGTCGCGCCGTGGGTGGTACGCACGAAAAGATCGACGCCGACCCAGTTTTCCAGCGAGCGAATGCGGCGGCTGAATGCCGGTTGCGTGACGTGGCGCAACTCGGCAGCGCGGGAAAAATTGCCGCTCTCTGCCAGCGCACTGAAATCTTCCAGCCAGACCAATTCCATCAGTAGTGATGCCGTTCGTGCATGAGGTGTCCAGCTTTTAGCATTGGCCGCGTCGAATCGTCCAGTTCTAGAGTGGCCGGGCAAACACATAACAATACAGCCGCAAAGAGGAGTCGCCCCATGCGCATCGTCGACATTCGCGAGAAGACCGTTTCCATCGCATCGCCCATCGCCAACGCCTACATCGATTTTTCAAAAATGACCTGCTCGGTCGTAGCCGTCATCACTGACGTCATTCGCGATGGCAAGCCGGTGATCGGATACGGCTTCAACTCCAACGGTCGTTACGGCCAGGGCGCTTTGATGCGCGACCGCTTCCTGGCCCGTGTGCTGGAAGCCGATCCGGAAACCCTGATCGACAAGGAACATGACAACCTCGATCCGTTCGCCATCTGGAAAGCCCTGATGACCAACGAAAAGCCAGGCGGCCACGGTGAGCGCTCGGTGGCGGTCGGCACTATCGACATGGCTGTCTGGGACGCCGTGGCGAAAATCGAAGGCAAACCGCTGTATCGCCTGCTGGCTGACCGCTATCGCAACGGCGTGGCCGATGACAAGGTCTGGGTCTACGCGGCGGGCGGTTATTACTATCCCGGCAAGGACCAGACCAAGCTCAAGGCCGAAATGCAGAGCTATCTGGATCGTGGCTACGACGTGGTGAAGATGAAAATCGGCGCTGTGCCGCTGGATGAAGATCTGCGGCGCATTGAGGCGGTGCTGGAAGTGGTCGGCGACGGTCAACGCCTGGCGGTGGACGCCAATGGTCGTTTTGACCTGAAGACTTCGATTGCCTACGCCGAGGCGATCAAGCCTTACAACCTGTTCTGGTACGAAGAAGCGGGCGATCCGCTGGACTACGCCCTGCAAGCCGAACTGGCCAATCACTATGATTTGCCAATGGCGACGGGTGAAAACCTGTTCTCCCATCAGGATGCGCGCAATCTGTTGCGCCATGGTGGCATGCGTCCTGATCGTGATTTCCTGCAGTTCGACTGCGCGCTGTCCTACGGCCTGGTGGAATACCTGCGCACCCTGGACGTCATGACCGAACTGGGTTGGTCGTCGCGCCGGGTCGTGCCTCACGGCGGCCATCAGATGTCCCTGAACATCGCCGCCGGCCTGCATCTGGGCGGTAACGAATCCTACCCGGACGTCTTCCAGCCTTTCGGCGGTTTTGCCGACGGCATCAAGGTCGAGAACAGCTATGTCGGCCTGCCGGACATCCCGGGCGTGGGCTTCGAAGCCAAATCCGCGCTGTATGCCGTGATGCGTGAGCTGGGCGAACGGGCGTGATCTCGGGGCAATACGCATATCCAACTGATTAAACGCAATTTTCTGTGGGAGCGAGGCTTGCCCGCGAAGATGTCGGCTCAAGCGATACACGCGTCGAGTGGAACTACGATTCGCGGGCAAGCCTCGCTCCTACGGGCCTTGATCGGTTAGCAACAACGTTTTCAAAAGCTCCCTCATACAACAACAAAAGTGAGGCACTTCATGGAACAGGCTTCGACACGTTGGTACAGCCAACTGTATGTACAAGTGCTGATCGGCATCGTCATTGGTGGCGCGATCGGCTTTTTCCTTCCGGATATCGGCGCCAGGTTGCAACCCTTGGCCGACGGCTTCATCAAACTGATCAAAATGCTCCTGGCGCCAATCATTTTCGGCACCGTGGTGGTCGGCATCGCCAAGATGGGCAGCGTCAAGGAAGTCGGGCGCATCGGTGCCAAGGCGCTGATCTACTTTGAAGTGTTGTCGACCCTGGCGCTGGTGATTGGCCTGGTGGTGGTGAACATTCTCAAGCCTGGCGTGGGCATGAATATCGACGTCAACACCATCAACGGTACCGCGATCAATACCTATACCCAGGCTGCGGCGGCGCAAGGCGGGATTGTCGAGTTTTTCCTGAATATCATTCCGACCACGCTGTTCGATGCATTCGCTAAAGGCGCCATGCTGCAAGTGATCCTGGTCTCGGTATTAATGGGCGTTGCGCTGGTGCAGATCGGCGCGCCGGCCAAGCCGCTGGTCAATATCATAGACATGCTGTTGCAAAGCCTGTTCCGGATCGTGGCGATGGTCATGCGCCTGGCGCCGTTGGGCGCGGGTGCCGGTATGGCATTTACCATCGGTAAATACGGGATCGGCACCTTGCTGTCCTTGGGTCAGCTTTTGGTGGCGCTCTATGTAACAACGCTGCTCTTTGTGGTCGTGGTGCTGGGCAGCGTCGCGCGTTGGTCTGGCTTGCCGCTGATGCAGTTCCTGCGCTACTTCAAGGATGAAATCCTCGTTACGTTGGGCACCTGTTCCACCGAAGCGGTGCTGCCGCGCATGATGGTCAAGCTGGAGAAGCTCGGCTGCGAGAAATCCGTGGTCGGCATGGTGCTACCCACCGGTTACACCTTCAACTCCGACGGCACCTGCATCTATCTGACCATGGCGGCGATTTTCGTCGCACAAGCGACCAATACACCGCTGACGATGTGGGATCAGATGGTAGTGCTGGGCGTATTGCTGCTGACTTCGAAGGGTTCAGCGGGGGTAGCGGGTGCAGGTTTCGTGACGCTGGCGGCGACCCTGTCGGTCATCCACGACATCCCGCTGATCGGTCTGGTATTGCTGCTGGGCGTTGACCGCTTCCTCAACGAAGCCAGGGCCGTGACCAACCTGATCGGCAACGGGATCGGCACCATTGCCATCGCCAAGTGGGATGGATCCTTCGATCAGGCCAAGGCCATGCGGGAAATCGCAGCCATGAAAGGCAAGGCATCAACCTCGGTCGTGGTACCGGACCCGGTCATTCGGCGGTCAGATCTCACTTAAAGCCCACCCGGCTTGGCCCGCTGCATCAGGAAACTGAGCAAGGTGCGGGCTGAAGCCGGGACGTTCTGGTCGTCGAAGACGATGCAAATCGGGTTGGACTCGTCTTCGATGGTGATTTCGTACTGCTTCAGATCCCTGGCTTGATCCGAAACGAAGCTACAGGACTGGTTCAAGCCACTGTCCCGGACCAGTTGCCGGAGTTGATCGGCCTCGGGTTGCTCAAGGCTGGAGGTGTTCACCTCGCAGCTTTTGATGGCTCCAACGATGCCACCTGACTGTACGAAACAGACTTTCATCATCTCGCTCCCATAAATGTTCGGGTGGGTCGGGCAGGGCAGGTCACACGGTAATCCCGACCTTCTTCCACGCCGCCTTCACCGCTTTTTTCGTAGCAGCGCCGTAGCGTTTGTTACCGGCGACTTGCACCGTAATCCTCGCGCAATCGTCAAACTGGCTTGAACTGTGCAGTTGCAGCATGGTTTCGTACCAGATCCTGCCTGCCACGTCCCACGCATTGCCCCCCAGCGCCTTGGCCGTCAATACAAAGGCTCGATTGGGAATCCCCGAGTTGATGTGCACGCCGCCGTTATCCTTTGGCCCGGTATAAAGCCCGGCCATGGTTGCTGGCTGCGGATCATCGCCCAGTTCCGGATCGTTGGCATAGGCCGTGCCTGGGTTTTCCATGTCGCGAATGCCGCGACGGGTGGGCGCAGGAACCAGTAACTCCTTACCGACCACCCAGCTTGCATCTTCAACGGCGGTGCCTTCTTTCCATTGCCGGATCAGAATGCCGAACACATCGGCGAAATGCTCGTTCAGCGCGCCTGATTGCCCCTGATACGTCAGGTTGCTGGTGAACGATTGCACGCCGTGGGTCAACTCGTGGCCGATGACTTCCAGACTGCCGGTGAACCGTTTGAAAACGATGCCGTCGCCGTCGCCGTAGGCCATTTGCTGGCCGTTCCAGAAGGCGTTATTCATCGGCACGAATTCGCCCTGGAAATCTACCTCCGCGACGTGTGCGGTTGAAACCAGTGTCATGCCGTTGCCGTCCAGGGAATTGCGCTGAAACAGCTGCTCATAGAAATCGTAGACGTCGCCGGAGCCATCGTAGGCTTCGTCAACAGCGGCGTCGCCGGTGGCCTTCTGGTTTTCGGCGCGGGCCAGGGTGCCAGGCAGGGAATTGGTGCCCTTGGCGTCGTAGATCAGGCGGTTTTTCTTGCCGTCCGGGGATTTTTGCGCAAGCAGGGTCGGCATCGCCTGCGCCGACATGCGGAACGCGACGAACGCTGCGCCGCTGGCCAGATTGGTGATTGCCAACGCTCTGACACGCTCGTGAGGCGACTGAGCCATGTGTTCCATGATGTACGGCGGAATGAAGCAATGGATGGAATGTCGAGTGCACATGCGCAAACCCCTGCCCGGATCGGATAAACCAGTTTGGCAACGTCAGGTCTTCTGATGTTCCTACCGTTGGCTGGTTCGGCGAGATATAAATAACAAATGGGCGTTTTGCATGTCAAAAGAGTTCACTCCATTAAAAGAGACATTCGAATGGATATGCCTCGCAAGACGTTTTCCAACGTTTATCGTGGGCAGGTGATCGAAGTTCTGGTTGTTTGCCCTTTGGGCGTCAAGGAAGTCGCTGAATTCATCATTCACGTCACGGTCACGATGGCGTGCCAGACACCCATGCCGACCGTTATCTGTCGGCTGGGCTACGAGTCTGTCGATGAGGCCCGCCATGCGGGTGTCGTCGTCGGACAGAATCTTATTGATACACTCATCTGTTGACTGCACGGCCATTCTGGCCTTTTGACGCCTCGCTGCCAGTGACAGGGTGATAAACTCCCGCCACTTCAGACGAGGAGCAAGCAGACGTGCGCAAGATGGCAATAATGATCGCAGCTCTGGCCCTGAGCGGCTGTGATGTCGGCAAAACCCCGCCACCGCCTCCCAAGGTTCAGGCAGCTCAGACCGAGCAAATCGCCCCAGGCACAAGCGTGCAATGGAATATCCAGCTCAACGCGAGAGAGGCCCTGAGTGATATCAGTGCCTGGTTGCTTGAGCGCAGCTATGCGCCATTTCTGGTGACCATCGAGGGCAAGCAGCAATTGCTGATCGGCCCTTACAAGACCCAGCAGGAAGCCGAGGAACAGTTGGCGCTGCTGCAAGCCAAAATCACCAAGGCTCACCGGTTTGCTGATCCGGTGGTGATCGAACGCGTCCAGTGATCGGTTCCCGCCCGATCTGCGACAAATGAACCGCGACACTCAACCGCCGCTGTGCCACCCTCGGTTTACGCGCTCGAATCAATCGACGCGTGAATCCGGGAAACGCTTTTATGGACGAAATTCAACGGTTGGGCGAGTTGCTGAGCGCCAATCAACGCAATGAAGAGCAAAAGCATCAGCAGTTCCATACCGGCCTCGCGCAATGGGAGGCCAGTATCGTAGCGCTGTACCAGCAGATCGAAGCGTGGCTGAAACCTTTGATCGAGGGTGGCCAGATCACCGTGGAATACGAGCCACATCTGGCACAAAGCAAAGGTTATCCCGACGAAAACTCGCCATTCCGTACGCAGCGCATGACGCTGACCATCGCTGGACGCCAGGTTGCGTTCATTCCGGATGCCATGGGTGCCAAAGGTTCAGTGTCGGTTGCCGCTACAGGCTTGAGCGTGCATGCCCAGGAAGTGGTGACACTGAGCTGTCAGGACCCTGCGCAGGGTACGCAGTGGCTTGAGAAAAAGCGGATCGGCGTGAAGGAGTCGGACGCTCAGCCGTTTACCGCGGATTATTTCGCCAAGCAGTTGCAGGCGTTGGTGCCGCTGCATAGCTGATCGAGTGTTGCAGGAACCAACTTGTTGGCGAGGCGATCTCAGGACGCTTCGCGAGCAAGCTCGCTCCCACAGTGCAGATTCAGTGTTCGCAAATGCGGATCGAACACAGGTCGATCAGTCGCGACGACCCAGCAACAGACCTACCACCAGGCCGAAACCTGCGGAAATCGCGACGGTCTGCCATGGATGGCCACCGATGTAGGTCTCGGTCGCTTCAACCACCGGCTTGGTGCGCTCACGCACACTCGATACCGATTCCGCAGCCTGTTTGAGCTTCAGGCTCAGCTGCGCGCGCAGGGATTCTGCGTCTTCGCCAACCAGCGCTGCGCTGTCCTTGAGCAATTTGTCGGATTCTTCGATCAGCGCCTGAAGTTCGCTGAAGGCCTGATCCTTGATTTGCTCTGCAGTGTTTTGGGCAGCAGTTTTACGAGCCATGATGATTTCCTTCCAATTGATGACAACAGTGAGCAATGGAGTCTTGAGCCTACGGAAAAGTTGCAGCGGTTTGTATGACGTATCGCAATTCGCTCGTCGAATTTGCCCGGAACTTATCCGTGACGGGTGTAAGATGCAGCCGATTTTTAGTCACAGGTGACCGTTATGAGTTTCAATCTGGCCAACCGGCCTCTGCCTGAGCGTGCTGCACTCGAAGATGAAAAATCCCGTCTGTTCGATTTGTGGCAAAGCAACCTGGGCAAGGCCAAAGGCGACGCCGCTCGTCTGTTCGGCGAACGTTCCAAACGCAAGGGCAAATGGTCTGAGTGGGTGCGTTCGGAGCTGGACACCATGAGCCCGCCGGAATACGCCAACATGGTCCGCAGTGAAGTGAATCGCCTGGTGGCCACCAGCAAATAAGTCCGAACTTCCGCGTTGTCTCGCGGATTACCAGCTGCCGTCTTCCGCGTGCGGCAGGTTGAGCGTGCCGCTGTCACTGAAGCGCATGGTGCCAAATACGCCGCCAGCCAGTTTGCCCCGCAGCGTATACGGCAGGTTATCCAGGCTCTGGGTTTGCGTCAGGCCAACTGCCTGGCGCAATGCGGCGAAGGCGGAAACGCTGACCGGAACCACCAGCACGGCTTCGGAGAAACGCCCGATGGTGCCTTGCTGATCGCTGACTCCCGATGCCAGCAGCTTGCCGTTGACGTCCAGGTCCAGCGCGACGCCGTTGTACTCGATAGCCGTTTCGTTGGGGTTCTGCAGGCGCAGCTTGACCGCCATGCGGACTTCAAGGCCTTGACCAGGCAAAGGCTCGATGCCCACCACGTTGATATTGAGCGGGTCACGATTGGGAAACAGCGCGCATGCCGAGACACCCAGCAGTAAAAGACTGACCAGCAAGGTACGAAAGGGACGTAAGGGCATCCAGATGGCTCCAAGGGTGACAAGCAGGCGACGTTGCGTTACTCCGTCAGACCGCAATTGACCATAGAGATTCGTTTTCCGCAGACATGGGCCGTATGCTGCGCAGATCGTAGCTTGGCGATCCCTGGATGGATAACCTCAAAACTGCTCATGCATCCCCGTCTGTCGCGGTTGAAAAAGACAGTATTGCCATTGAGTTGGTGCGCGAGGCATTGCTGGAATGCGGCCTGAGCGCCCAGGCTCGGTCGCGCTTACTGGACACTGTCGGTATCGCTGCGGATCTGTTGACCCGCGCAGGTTCACGAGTCCCGGCTACAGCCTATGCAGCGTTATGGCGAGCACTGGCGCAGGCCTGTGACGATGAGTTTTTCGGCATGGACGCCAGACGTCTACGCCAGGGCAGCCTGGAATTTCTGTGTCGTTCGTCCATGGCCCAGCTCACCGTCGCCGCCGGGCTTGAGTCGGGCTTGAGTTTTCTGTCCCTGATGCTGGAGCGGTTCGGCGCCCGTTTGATCCGCCAGCACAGCGTGGCAGAAATCGTCCTTGATGAAGGCGAAACCGCGCCGGGCAGGGCATTCAGCTACTTCACCTACTGGATGATCGTGCACGGCGTGGCCTGCTGGCTCAGCGGGCGGCGTATTCCTATCCTCGCCATCGAATTGCGCTGTACGGCGCCAGCCTTCATCGACGACTACAAGGTGATGTTCGGTGAGAACCTGCGTTTCGAGCGGCCTTGTTCGCGAATGATCTTTGCCGCCGATTGCCTGGATTTGCCAATCAAGCGCTCGGCCGCTGAGTTGCGGCGTTTCCTCGCCGGGGCGCCAGCCAACATCCTGGTCAAGTATCGCGACCCGCAGAGTGTGTCTATCCGGATTCGTCATGACTTGCACGAGCTGCCCGCCGAGCAATGGCCGGACACTGAAGCGCTGGCAAGGCACTTGGGCATGTC
The DNA here is from genome assembly GCF_001698815.1 of Pseudomonas syringae. Lineage (GTDB taxonomy): Bacteria > Pseudomonadota > Gammaproteobacteria > Pseudomonadales > Pseudomonadaceae > Aquipseudomonas > Aquipseudomonas syringae_A. The sequence goes on from NZ_LGSI01000074.1 coordinate 97,002, forward strand.
CGCATCGACCCTGCGTCGTCGTCTCGCTGACGAAGGCCACAGTTATCAAGGTCTTAAGGACAGCGTACGCAAAGAGCTGGCCATTCACTGGCTCGCCGAAGAGACGTTGAGCTTTGCCTCCATCGCCACGCGCTTGGGGTTTGCCGACACCAGTTCCTTCTACAAGGCCTTCCGCAAATGGACCGGGTCCAATCCCGGTCACTACCGCAGCGTGATGCTTGGCTGCGAAGCCGTAGTCGCTATTGACCAAACCAGTCATCCAGACTGAATGCTTTGACCATTGCCTGCGCCTGCTGACGGCGCGACTATTTCGGTTATTCCAAGAATAAAATCGAGATAGCGAGGTTTCATGGACATTCAAGACAAGGCATTCATCGTCAGCGGCGGCGCATCCGGACTGGGCGCGGCGACCGCGCAGATGCTGATCGAGGCGGGCGCGCGGGTGATGCTGGTGGACCTCAATGCCGAGGCGCTGGCTGTGCAACGTGACAAACTCGGCGCGCGCGCCCACGCAGTGGTGGCCGATGTCAGCCGGGAAGATTCGGTCCAGGCAGCCATGGCTGCGGCGGTGGCGGCGTTCGGTGAGTTACACGGGCTGGTCAACTGCGCGGGAATTGTCGGTGCGCAAAAAATCCTCGGCAAGGAAGGCGTGCATGACCTGGAGAGCTTTCGTCGCGTCATCGACGTCAACCTGATCGGCAGCTTCAATCTGCTGCGCCTGGCTTCGGCGGTCATTGCCGAAAGCACGGCGAACGAGGGCGGCGAGCGCGGCGTGATCATCAATACCGCATCGGTGGCGGCCTATGACGGACAGATCGGTCAGGCCGCCTACGCGGCGTCCAAGGGCGCAATCGTCAGCATGACTCTGCCGGCAGCCCGGGAACTGGCACGCTTCGGCATTCGGGTCATGACGATTGCCCCCGGCATTTTCGAAACGCCGATGATGGCCGGCATGACCGCGCAAGTGCGCGATTCCCTCGCTGCGGGCGTGCCATTCCCGCCACGGCTGGGCAAGCCGGACGAATATGCAGCGCTGGTGCGGCACATCATCGAAAACCCCATGCTCAACGGCGAGGTCATCCGCCTGGATGGCGCGCTGCGCATGGCCGCCAAATGAGCAATCAGACTCAGGAGTTTGATCATGTCTATGAATAATCCCGCAACTCGTGATGATCCGGTGGTGATCGTCAGTGCGGTTCGTACGCCGATGGGCGGCTTTCAAGGTGATCTGCGCAGCATGACGGCCCCGCAACTGGGTGCTGTGGCCATTCGTGCGGTCGTCGAACGCGCCGGGCTGGCGTCGGCCGATGTCCAGCAGGTGCTGTTCGGTTGTGTGCTGTCTGCCGGGATCGGTCAAGCACCTGCGCGACAAGCCGCGTTGGGCGCCGGGCTGCCGACTTCGACCCTGTGCACCACCTTGAACAAAATGTGCGGCTCCGGCATGCAGGCCGCGATTCTTGGCCATGACATGCTGTTGGCCGGCAGCGCCGAGGTCATCGTTGCCGGCGGCATGGAAAGCATGTCCAACGCGCCGTATTTGCTGGATCGCGCCCGCAGCGGTTATCGCATGGGGCATGGTCAGGTGATCGATCACATGTTCTACGACGGACTGGAAGATGCTTATGAGCGCGGTCGGCTGATGGGCACTTTTGCTGAAGACTGCGCCGAGGCCAACGGCATCAGCCGTGAAGCCCAGGACTCCTTCGCCATTGCCTCGTTGACTCGTGCCCAGGCGGCTGCCGATAACGGTTATTTCAACGCGGAAATCGTCCCCCTGCACGTGACGGCAGGCAAGGAGCAACGGGAAATCACCCAGGACGAACAGCCGCCCAAAGCGCGTCCGGACAAGATTCCGACCCTTAAACCCGCGTTCCGCCCAGGTGGCAGCGTGACCGCGGCCAACTCCAGCTCGATCTCCGATGGCGCAGCGGCATTGCTGTTGATGCGCCGCTCCGAGGCGCAACGTCGTGGCTTGCAGCCTTTGGCCGTGATCCATGGCCACGCGGCGTTTGCCGACGAGCCGGGGCTGTTCACCACCGCGCCGATTGGCGCCATCAAGGCATTGCTCAGCCGTACTGGATGGTCTTTGAGTGACGTCGACCTTTTTGAGATCAACGAAGCCTTTGCGGTGGTCACGCTGGTCGCCATGAGCCAGCTGGAGTTGCCTCATGAGAAGGTCAACGTGCATGGCGGCGCTTGCGCGCTGGGCCACCCCATTGGCGCGTCCGGTGCCCGCATCCTGGTCACTCTGATCAACGCCCTGAAGCAAAAGGGCTTGAAGCGGGGCGTAGCGGCGATTTGCATCGGTGGCGGCGAGGCGACGGCCATGGCGATAGATGTTATATAAAGTCATATAAATCATAAGCTTGCGTGATGTATTTGAAGTTATTTATGTAATTTGCCTAATTTTAATAAAATGGATATATATCAATGGCTTATGAAACTATCTTATTAGAGTCTCGAGGCAGGGTCGGTTTGATCACCCTGAACCGGCCGAACGCGCTGAACGCCCTCAATGCGCAGCTGATCAGTGAATTGAACCACGCGCTGGATGCGCTCGACAGTGACCGCAACATCGGCTGCATTGTGCTTACCGGCTCCGCCAAAGCATTTGCCGCAGGGGCTGACATCAAGGAAATGGCCGATCTGGTCTATCCGCAAATTTACCTCGACGACTTGTTCGCGCAAAGCGACCGGGTCGCGAACCGGCGCACGCCGATGATTGCTGCAGTGGCGGGCTTTGCCCTGGGCGGCGGCTGCGAGCTGGCATTGATGTGCGATTTCATTCTGGCCGCAGATAACGCGCGCTTCGGTCAGCCGGAAATCAAACTGGGCGTATTGCCAGGCATGGGCGGCACCCAGCGCCTGACCCGTGCGGTGGGTAAGGCCAAGGCCATGGAAATGTGTCTGACCGGACGCCTGATTGATGCCGAGGAGGCCGAGCGTGCCGGGCTGGTGGCGCGCATCGTGCCCGCTGAGCAGTTATTGGACGAGGCCCTCAAGGTGGCGAGTTCCATCGCCGAAAAATCCTTGCCGATGGCGATGATGGTCAAGGAAAGCGTCAATCGGGCCTTTGAAGTGAGCCTCGCCGAAGGCATCCGTTTCGAGCGTCGGGTGTTCCACGCGGCATTCGCAACGGAAGATCAGAAGGAAGGCATGGCGGCGTTTATCGAGAAGCGTGAGCCCCGTTTCAACGGACGTTAGGGAAGATGGGTACCCGTCAGTCCTGTTCCATGAACGCGCGTAGCCTTTGCTCGCTCCAGTTCTGCGCGAAGTAGTCCTGCAGCGTGATGCAGCGGTCGGGATGCACCAGGCAAAGGTGCTTCGGGCTTCTGCAGTAGCGAGCAGAAAGCTCGCGCATCTGGGCGCAGGTCAGCCCGAGATAGCCTCGCTCGTCGGTTCTGCCTTCATAGAGAAAATGCCGGGGTTCGAGTCGCGGCAAGTGCGCCAGCCCTGGGATCGACATGAACACGATGTACCAGATTCGGTTTGCCAGTGGCGCGCCTTGCAGGCCGGGATGTTCGGTCAAACGCAAATCGTCTTCCCAGCGCAGCGTGTTTGGCGATCGGGCGGGCGCGACTTCGGGTAAAAGGCAAGGTTGCAGGGTGACTGTGCGCGGGCCAGTGATCGTGATTCCTGCGCTACTCAGCTCGAACGTCGCCTTCGCCGTGCTCAGCCGCAGGTCTTCCCGCGCTTCGAACAAAAGATCGTCCATGGAATTCAGATGAATGTTGGCGGGAGCTTTTTCCAGATGTATCCCGTTCAACAGGATTGCTGTTTCCGGACTTTCGGCCACCCGAGCTGCAGTTCTGTGTGCCAGGACGCCGCAGATGACCGGCTTGTCTGGATCGCTGTCGAAATGCCGCACTAGCAACCGGTCACCAGCGGCCAGCTCACTGACTGACACCTCGGCGAGATCGGGGAGGTCTGCCAGAGCCCAGCAGGTGTGGTCCTCCGGTGAGGACGGCGCAATCTGCCAGTCGTAACGTACCGGAGCTCGCCACGCATTACCGGATCTGCCGAACTCGGCCGCATCAGCCATCAGCGTTACCTGCTGACCACCGCGTACGCCGGGTTTACGGTGGGTGCAGGAAGGACGAAATGTCATTGCCCAAGGCAGCACGCAAAAGCCGGTGCGATAGCCATGCTCGAACGTCTCAAGCTCAGGCAGCCTCGACAGTTGAACGATCCACGGCGCCTGTTGCTCGTGCGCAGCAGTAACGGCCGCGCCCAGAATTCCTGCCATGTCGTGAGGGTCGCAGCCCTCCAGAACCTGCGGCTGCTTGCCCCAATGGCGGACCTTGACCAGCAGCCATTGATCGTTGAACAACGTGACGGGGTGACCCAGAACCTGAATGATCTGGCCACTGGTCAGTGCGCAATGGCTGCTCCATCCACGGATATGACGTCGCTCGCAACGCAGGCGCTCCAGCGTACGAGCGCTTGTCTGTCGATGGTGGGCTTCCTCGTCTCCGGGTCTTGACGTGTCAGTTCCCGTGTCGAAAGGCTGATTGGTTGCACCTTGCGCATCTGATTGCGCAGTGGTCAGCGATCTGGCGTCGCTGCTCCTGCAGCGGTGCCATACCGGATCATGGGTGTCAGTCCCGGCGTGCATGGTCAGGCGTTCGCTCAGGTAACCGATGGCCGGCTGGTTGTCGGTGCTTTCATCGCGCTGCAAGCGTATCGCGCTCTGCCGCTCCGGGAAGCTGGCCGGGTCGTCGGCAAATATAAGCTGGTGCCCGGTCGGGCTGTGCTCAAACCGAAAATGAATGCCTTCCTCTTCGCAGAGCCTTTGCAGCAGGTGCAAGTCGGTTTCGTCGTACTGCACACACCAGTCGCGTGGCGGATACACGCCAACTGGTTGCTCGAAACGGTAGCTATCCTGGTTCAGGCCATGGTTTTCCAGCAATTGGATGATCAACTGCGGCACGCTTAGACCTGTGAATACGCGGCGCTGACGGGCTTGCTCCAGATTGAGCAGACTTGGCGCCAGGCTAATTCGATACAGGCTCAGGCATGTTCCGGCATAGAGTTGCCTGGCGCCGTCGACCAGGCCATGAACCCCTGCGTGCTCGACACCAAAGGCCAGCCAGGCGGCGGTGCCTGTAAGACTGTCCATATCCAGATGCGGGTTGCTGCTGATCAGATCAACGTCAAAGCGATATGGCTCGTTCAGGGCGTCGTGGCCGGTGAAGCTGAGGACGCGCAGGTCCATCGGGCTGCCGGTGAGGTTCAGCGTTATCGGCATTTGCTTGTCTTCGAACATCCACAGCGCTCCCAGCTTGAAATTCAGGGTGCAGAGGGTACGAAATGCCAAGGTCAATGGGCATCGCTTAGGCTTTTTTCGGAAAGGGACTACAAGCTAAAGGGTAATATCGGTGATTGGCTTCAAGGTGTTTCCGCGGCATTAGCAGCTTGGCTACGATCAATGGCGCGACAGCAGGGGTTTCATCTGGCGCCATCGCGTATAAAATGCGCCGGGCGTCGTTCATCAGTCACGACGCATTTCATTCGGTTAGCCAATTTTTCAGCGTTTTGCCCCAGCCATCGTCGGTGTTTTGTAGCGATAGTGGCTGTGATGGGCAGGGCGCAATCGGATCAAGAGAGCAAGCATGGGCGCACAGTGGAAGGTCAAGCATAAAGAAGCAGCATCCAATGCCAAGGGTCGTATTTTTGGCAAGCTGTCCAAGGAAATCATGATTGCTGCACGCGCCGGCGCTGATCCGGACATGAACCCGCGTCTGCGTCTGGTGGTCGAGCAGGCGAAAAAAGCCTCGATGCCCCGCGAAACCCTGGAGCGCGCAATCAAGAAAGGCGCCGGTCTGCTCGGCGAGAACGTCACGTTCGAACGCCTGACCTACGAAGGTTTCGCGCCTCACCGCGTCCCGGTGATCGTCGAATGCCTGACCGACAACATCAATCGCACCGTCTCGGAAATTCGCGTGCTGTTCCGCAAGGGCCAGCTTGGCGCCGCGGGTTCGGTTTCCTGGGATTTCAACTATCAGGGCATGATTGAAGCCGTCCCTGCCAGCCCGGATGCCGATGCTGACGAAGCCGCCATCGAAGCGGGCGCGCAGGATTGCGAGCCGGGTGAAGAGGGGGCGACGCTGTTTCTCACCGAACCGACCGACATGGACGCTGTGTGCAAAAAGCTGCCTGAGTTCGGGTTTACCGTGCAGTCCGCGCAGTTGGGCTACCGCCCGAAAAGCACCGTGGACGGCCTGACCGATGAGCAAATGGCCGAAGTCGAAGCCTTCCTTGAAGCCATCGACAACAATGACGATGTGCAGAACGTTTATGTAGGGTTGGCGGGGTAAGCAGCGGTAAACAGAGAGCCTGTTGGAGCGAGCGGGCGGCGTTCCGACTTGCCCGCGAATCGGTATTCCAGTCGACATATCTATTGCCTGAACTGATGCCTTCGCGGGCAAGCCTCGCTCCAACGAGTTTGTATTTACACCTGCAACAGCCGCTCAACCTCGCCCAGCATTGGCCTTGCGCCAATCTCCGGTTGCACACACCGAGCCTGCACCTGACGCAACGCCGTCATCTGCGACCCCTCGGCGTCACAGCGCTCCAGCAACTCCCCCAGTAAAATCCCGAACGCCCGTGTTTCAATGCGCTCCAGCGCCTCTCCCAAGGCAGCTGTCGGATGAAACGACGCTGCGCCGAAATCCCCCAGCAGGCAGGTGCCGTCGGGTTCCCACAGAATGTTGTGTCCGTACAGATCGCCGTGAGTCATGCCGCACGCGTGCAAGTGGGCGGTAACTGACGCGATGCCTTGGGCGATACGCACAACCACTGGCAAGGACAGGCGCAGATCTGCTGGATAGATGTCTCGCGTGCAGGATTCCAGGCTCGGTGGTCCTGCCAGATTGGCAAAGCTCGGCGCAATCAGTTGCATCACCAGACCTGCCTGAGCCTGAGGATGGTCAAGGATCTGGCCTTCGATGCCGATCAGGTTGGGATGATTGCCGGCAGCAATACACGCCGCCATTTCATTGAGCGGCGAGCCATCGGAAGTCACGCTGCCTTTATAAAGTTTGAGTGCGACGGCCTTGTCAGGCTGTTCCGGGCTTTGCCAGCGCGCCTGCTGGATGATGCCGGAGGCGCCTTCGCCCAACTGCTGTTGAACATGCAGCTCCCGCCAGGGAATCTGCCGCACAGCGGCTTGTTCGTGTTCGGTACATAGCGGATTGCCAGCGTAAGCCAGCCAGGCCAGTGAAGGCAGTTCCAGCAGCCATGCGGGCAACTCCGTAAGCTGATTGGCGGCAATACGGATCAGCTCCAGTCGTTCGCAGCGGGCCAGGCTGGCGGGCAGCGACTGCAACTGATTGCCGGCGAGCATCAGCTTTTGCAGTGCCGGACAATCGCCCAGCGCGTCGGGCAGATGCTGAATCCGGTTGTCGGTCAGGATCAGCCAGCGCAACTGCGGCGGCAGCGCCTGAGCCGGGACATGCTGGATCTGGTTGGCCTTGAAACCGACGATCTGCAGTTCGCGGCACTGGCCGATGCAGTCAGGCAGCTCGGTGAACAGGTTGTCCGAGCCGAACAACACGCGCAGGCGCTTCAGGCGATGCAGGTCATCAGGCAAGTGCTGCAAGGCATTGCCGCTGAGATTGAGGACTTCCAGCGAGTCGGCCAGCGCGAAGATTTCCTTCGGGAACTCGGTCAGGCCGCAGGACAGATCCAGTCGTTTGATGCCGGCCAGTTTGCCAGCGCGCAGCTCTTCGAGGCTGTGCATGGATCAGCCACGTTCCACTTGAGCGTTGGCGTCTGCCAGGCAGCCGTCTACCCATTGATGAACGCGGGTGAGGGATGGCGCGGATTCGGCGTACAGAATCCGGTAGACCGTCGGCGCCACCACGCGATCGATCAGGTCCTCGGCGCTGGGCGAGGTTTCACCACGGGCCATCGCGCGATCAATGATGATCTGAAGCTGGTCGCGGGTAATCGCCATGCATTTGCCGGAACAGCTGGCGCCGTTGCTGGCTACGACGTCGCGCATCATTTCCCGGCCGGGAGCGGAATCCATGTCATCCAGGTACATCTCGGTCCAGGTCAGCAAATCATCGCGCAGATTGCCGCAATCGATGGGCGGGTCCGGGCGCAGGCGTTCCACCGCAGCATCGGCCAGCAGCGTGGTCAGGTCGCCCCAGCGACGGTAGATGGTCGATGGGGTAACGCCAGCGCGCGTCGCAATGAGAGGCACGCTTAGGTCGCCGCGCTCATGTTCGCGTAGCAGATCGCGCACTGCGCCGTGAATCGACTCTTGCACCCGGGCGCTGCGGCCGCCGGTGCGTATTCCTTCTTTAATAGCCATGTGGCAGACCTTAACACAAAGTATTTGCTTTAAGCGGCGACAGCTAGCACACTCGGAAACGCTAAATATTAGCTTTAATGATTTGCTTGAGTGGAGAGTGTACCCATGTCCCTTCCTTTCCAGAAACCGGATATGCACGAACGGGGTCGCAATCACCTGGGCTTTCTGGCGTTTACCACGCTGTGCTTTTTCGCCGCCTCCAGCGCGCCGACACCGCTGTACCACCTGTACCAGCAGGCCTGGGGCTTCTCGGCTGCGATGTTGACGCTGATCTTCGCGGTTTATGCGCTGACGCTGTTGGTTGCTTTGCTGATTGTCGGTTCGTTGTCGGACTATCTGGGCCGGCGGCCGGTCATTTTCAGCGCCTTGCTGCTGGAAATCATCTCGATGCTGTTGTTCATCATAGCCACGGATGTGATCTGGCTGGTCCTTGCGCGCATGCTTCAAGGCCTGGCCACCGGCATGGCGGCCAGCGCTCTGGGCGCAGCATTGCTGGACAGCGATCAAAAACAGGGTCCGTTGGTCAACAGTATCGCGCCAATGTTCGGTATGGCCATCGGCGCGTTGGGCACAGGCTTGCTGGTAGAGCTGGCGCCTCTGCCGCTGCTGTTGGCGTATTACCTGTTGCTGGCCGCGTTTGTGTCGCAGGCCATCTATCTGTGGCGCATGCCGGAGACAGTCAGCCGCCAGCCGGGGGTGTGGAAGTCCCTCAAGCCTTCGCTGCATGTCCCGCTCCAGGCGAGGAGTACTTTATGGCTGGTGTTGCCGGTGGATATCGCCGCCTGGTCGCTGGGCGGTTTCTACCTGTCATTGACTCCTTCGCTGTTGGCGGCGGCGACGGGTTCGACCTCGGCAATCAACGGCGGGTTAGCTGTGGCATCTCTGACCTTGAGCGGCGCACTGGCGATCCTCAACCTGCGTTTGCGACCGCCGACCCTTGGCTTATGGATCGGCGCAAGCTTCCTGACGCTGGGCGTCGCCGTGATCCTGTCGGCAGTGAATGCGGGTTGGCTGTGGCTGTTTTTTGTCGGGACGGTGATAGCCGGCATAGGTTTCGGCTCAAGTTTTCTCGCCGCCTTACGCTTGCTGCTGCCGCTGGCACACGCCCACGAGAGGGCGGGTTTGATGTCGGCGTTCTACGTGCTCAGCTATCTGGCGTTCTGTGTGCCGGCCCTTGTCGCAGGGTTTTCAGCGCACACCTTCGGCTTGATCGCCACCACCAACGTCTATGGTGCGGTGGTGATTGCGCTGGCGCTGACGGCATTACTGAGCTTGCTGGTGCAGCGCAGCAATGGTCGCCGGTTGGCTGCTTGAGCGGTTTGTTGCTGAATCACCGCGTCATTCCGTAGGACCGGCTTTAGCCGGGAGAGCGTTCTCCCGGCTAAAGCCGGTCCTACAAATTCTCAACCACCCATCAAATCGCTTCAGGCAAAGCCTTCCGGGCACGCTGGGTCGCTTCGTCTTTGGCGGCGCCAACCACCGCATAGTTGTAACTGCCGCTCGACCAGTAGTCAGCCTGCAGATCGCCATCCAGGCGGCTGCCACGCGGTAGCAGATGATGCTGCGCACCGGGCGGACGGATGTAGAAACTCAGGGTGCGGCCTTCGCGATCCTTGTACACGACCATGGCTGCCGCGCCTTGTTCGGTGCTGGTCATGCGCCCGCTGACCGGTCGGAAACCGGCTGCTTCCATATTCGGCAGACGCTCGGCGCGGGCAAAGTTGCGGTCCAGCCAGCCTTGGGCGTCGTTGGGTTTTTCGGCGCTCCAGTCGCTGGCCATGTCGTCGTTGACCGCGAACATCCGGTACGCCTGCACCGCATCGGCCATGGGCAGGGTCGCATTGCTCAGGGTCATTTCCCTGGCATGCCAGCCGCTCAGGCCGCCGCCACTCACCGCCACCAGCAACACCGCTGCCGTGGCGAAATGCCGATAGCGGTTGCGGCGCAGGCGATGGCGAATGAAGGTCGGGTCCAGTTCGGGATTTGCCTGGCGTTGCAACTGGCCGCTCAAGGCCGCGCGCAACTGTTGCGCATCTTCCTGCCATTGCTTGACCTGCAAGGCGACGTCGGGATGCGCGGCGAGCCAGGTTTCCAGTGTCGCCCGGTCGGCATCGCTGAGCTGATGGTCGACGTAAGCATTCAATACGTGTTCGCTGGGGGGCAAGGTAATCATTTCAATATCCGCAGGGCAGGGGACAGGATTTCGCCATCACTGATTTGGCGCAGCGCCTGACGCGCGCGCGACAGGCGGGACATGACGGTGCCAACAGGTACGTCGAGAATTTCGGCGACTTCCTTGTAACTCAAGCCTTCCACCGAGATCCAGAGCAGCAACGCGCGCTGTTCGGTGCTCAGACGGTCGAATGCACTCAGGGTGGACTGCGCCACCACGGTGCGCTCGACGCTGGGCTGATAATGATCGTCGCCACCCCCGGTGAACAGCTCCAGCATCCGGCTATAGCGCCGGGAGCGACGATGGGCGTCGAGAAACTGCCGGTACAGGATGGAAAACAGCCAGGCGCGCAAATCGCCCTCCGGTCGCTTGTTACCCCAGGCCGACAAGGCTTTTTCCAGGCTAGCCTGCACCAGGTCGTCGGCAGTGCTGGGGTTGCGGGTCAGCGACAACGCGAACCGGCGCATGCGCGGGATCAACTCCCGTAACTGTTCATCAAGCTCGTTCATGGGCGGCGGGTTTCCGGTCTGCAACTATGATCAGGTAAGCGTGTGATCAGAGAGACGACGCTCCACAGCGTTTATTCCTCCATTTATACAATTAATTTCGGAGCAGGGAATAAACCCTGACAGGGTGCGTCTTACCGTCCACTTACCTACAGGCCATCGGCCCAGGAGATCCCCCATGGTCGAGCGCTTCCCGCCGCCTGAACAGCAAAAAACGCCCTTGAGCCTTGGCAGCACCCTGCTGCGCCTGGCTGGCATTGGCGTTATCGTTTTGGCGGCCGCCACCGCGCTGGCTTATGTCGGCGGCTATCTGGATCCGCAGCGTCTGACCCCGGCACGTCTGGTCGATGGGCTGGAGCACAACAACGGCGTGCATCCCGGATTCAGGCGCAACCACCCCAAGGGCGTGTGTGTCGCAGGTTACTTTGAAAGCAATGGCAGTGCCGCGCAGTATTCCAGCGCACAGGTGTTTTCCGCGACGCGCACTCCGGTCGAAGGTCGATTTGCCCTGCCGACGGGCAATCCCTACTCGCCGGACAGCGCCGCGCCGTTGCGCAGTATGGCGCTGCGCTTCACCCAGGCCAACGGCCAGCAATGGCGTACCGGCATGAATGCCATGCCGGTTTTCCCGGTCGGCACGCCGCAAGCTTTTTATGAGCTGATGCAAGCGCAGGCGCCTGACCCGGCAACCGGCAAACCTGATCCCGCCAAGCCTGCCGCGTTTTTTGCCAAACACCCGGAAGCCGCGCCGTTCCTTGCTTGGGTCAAGACGGCCAAGCCGTCCGCCAGTTACGCCACCGAAACGTACAACAGCGTCAATGCGTTCTATCTGGTCAGCGCCGATGGCAAGCGCCAGGCTGTGCGCTGGAATATGGTGCCGGTCAGTCAGGATGCAGCGGCCGGTCCTGCGCCGGACGCCAAGGACTATCTGGAGCCGGACCTAGCCGACCGACTCGCCCGTGGGCCGCTGCGCTGGAACCTGATGATTACCTTGGCTGAACCGAGCGACCCGATTGACGACGCCAGCAAGCAATGGCCTGCCGAACGTCGCGCCACCAATGCCGGGACGCTGGTCATCGACAGCACGCAACCGCAAGCGGATGGCGATTGTCGTGACATCAATTTTGATCCGTTGATCCTGCCTGCCGGTATCGCGGGTTCTGGCGACCCGTTGCTGGCGGCCCGCTCGGCGGCGTATGCATCTTCTTATCAGCGGCGTACTGGCGAAGTTGATCAATTGCCCAAAGCGGCGCCCGTTGCGGAGAAAAAATCATGAGCGCACCCACCCGACATTTCGCCCCGTTGGCGCGACTGCTGCATTGGTTGATGGCGCTGATGATCATCGCCATGCTGTTTATCGGCGCTGGCATGGTGGCTTCGGTTTCGCAACGCCACGAGTGGCTGCTCAACCTTCACAAACCGCTGGGGATCGCGATTCTGGTGTTGGTCATCCTGCGCCTGATCGTGCGTTTCTCTACGCAAACGCCGCCGCTGCCCGCCGACTTGCCGACGTGGCAGGCGTTGTCGGCCAAGCTGTCGCATTATCTGCTGTATGCACTGATGCTGGCGATGCCATTGATTGGCTGGTCGATGATTTCTGCCGCCGGAGATCCGGTGATGTTGGGCCGCTCGTTGCGACTGCCGTCAATCGTGGCGGCCAACCCGCATACCTTTGCGTTTCTGCGCCAGGCGCATACGTACCTGGCGTATCTGCTGTTTCTGACCATTGTGTTGCATGTCGCCGCCGCGCTGTTTCACGGCTGGATCCGCCGGGACGAGGTGTTGGGCAGTATGTTGCGGGGCAGGGGCTAAGTTGCACCGTTGGAGCGTGGCTTGCCCGCGAAGAACGATTACGCGGTGGATCAGGGCCACCGAGGCGCCTGATTCGCGGGCAAGTCGGAACGCCGCCCGCTCGCTCCAACNGTTGGAGCGTGGCTTGCCCGCGAAGAACGATTACGCGGTGGATCAGGGCCACCGAGGCGCCTGATTCGCGGGCAAGTCGGAACGCCGCCCGCTCGCTCCAACGATTGTGGTCTAGCGCAACACGGAGACCATTTCCGCGAGTGTGGTCAATACATCCTTGGCCAGCTGTTTCGAGCGTTTGCCGGACCAGCCGGTTATCAGGTCGGGGGCGTCGTCGTTGTCCTTGAAAGGCATTTCCAGAGTCAGTGACAGGCACTTGAAGCGCTCGCCGACGCTGTTGCAGGCCAGGTTCATGTTTGCCTGGCCCGGTTGCGAGCGTGGATAGCCATAACGCGTCTGGAAATCCCGGGTGATTTCGCTCAAGCGGCGGCGGAAGTGTTCTTCCAGCTCGGCCTGCTTGGGGGTGTAGCCGGGATTGCCTTCACAGGCAGCGGTGAAAACGTAAGGGATTTCTTCATCGCCATGTACGTCAAGGAACATGTCCACGCCATACTTTTCCATCTGCTGCTTGACGAAGAACACTTCGGGGCTGGTGTCTTCGGTGGAATTCTGCCAGCAGCGATTGAGATCCTTGCCGTCGGGATTCATGTGCGGCACCAGATACAAATCGGCGGCATCCAGCAGTTGCGTCAGTTGCGGATCATGCTGCTCCACAAGGCGCTCGATCAAGCCTTCCATGAACCATTCGGCCATGTGTTCGCCAGGATGCTGTTGGGCGATGATCCAGATCTTGCGCTTGCCCGCTGCGCCGTCGCCTTTGCGCAACAGTGGAATGTCCCGGCCTTCGACGCTTTTGCCGGTGGCCAGCAGTTCAGTACCGGCGTTTTCCAGCGCGTGCTTGACCAGCCAGTCATGGCGCTCACGGCTGTAAGGTTCGAAGTAGGCGAAATACACCTCGGAGTGGGTCGGCGTGAGGGTGAAATTCAGCGCCTTGCCGTCGAACGTCGAGGGCACGCGGAACCAGTCCTGGTGGTCGTAGGACGCAACGGCGTTGTAGCCGGTCCACGCTCGGTTATAACTCGATTGGCTGGCATTGTTGAGGCTGAAATGGTGCGGCTCGCCGACGTGCAGGCCTTCAGCCTTGAAGTGGAACCACTGGAAATGCGGGCTTTTGATGTCTGGGCGCATTGCCAGCTGAATGTGTGCAGGGCTGCTCGCGTCTATTACTTCGATATTGCCGCTGTCGAAGTCCGCGCTGATGCTGAGAGTGGTCACGGTGGGTTCCTGTACGTCAGTGCCAAATGTGACAGCTACTTTACACGGAACACTGCGGGCCACGGCGACGTTAACTTCAGTCAATCGGCCATGGGTGACTCAGGAGAAAGCCTCGGCGGTGACCAGCAGCCCGCCCACGAATGCCGAGAGCAACCACCATCCCAGGTAGGCGCGGCGCTTGCGACGATGCCAGCCGCCGGCACCCATGGCAGTAGCCGGAGCCAGTAACTGACGCCACAGTCGCTCGGTCGCCTCGAAGGCGCACAGGTGATCCAGATCCGCATCGAGCCAGTGACGAAATTCAATGCGCTGACTGGCGGTCGCTTGCGGGCTTTGCAAATGCACATACCAGCGGCTGGCCGCTTCGTTGACGCTGTCGGCAACCGGCGCGATGGATGCCGCCACATGCGGGCGGCTCTGTTGCAGGGCGCGCACCATGGCGCGCTCGACGGCGTCCACGTCCGTATCCAGAAAGCTGGCAATGTTCGCGTAGGGCAGGTTGTCCAGCCGACTCATGAGAAAGATCTGTTGCGTGCGGCGCGACAATTTTTGCAGGCCGATGCGCAGCTCTTGCGCCTGGTGGCTGAGCGGTGCGTCCGGCTGGTGAGCCGGAAGGGCGGTAAAAGACGAGAGCTGGGTACTCATGATCGATCGCCTCGCTGGGGAGATTACTCAATGATGAGAACGTATCTCAACGGAGATGTCTCATCATTTACTCTTTATCTGGCTGCTAAAGTCTGAGAAAGCCAACTTCACAGTCCCGTTCAATATTCTTTTTGCTATGATCCGCGCCATCGCAGAATGACACGTCTTCATTAGCCTGAAGCAACGCAAAAACCAAAAAAAAAGACCCGGAAAAAATCCGGGTCAAAAACCGTGATTAGCCTGATGAGGAGATAATCCAGGAGCCGACCTAAGACTCCTGAGTTATCCAGCTGATCTCGCGATCAGCTGATGCAATAATAATCATTATCATTTGCAAGTCAAATGTTTTTCTTGCGTCCATGCAGAAAAACAATCGGTGACGAGGCCGCAGAGCCTCAATCCAGTGGCAATTCAGTGGTGCGCTTCACCTCGCTCATGGCGATGTTGGAGTGCGCTTCCTGTACGTGGGGCTGTTGCAGCAGGTGATCGCGCAAGAAGCGTTCATAGCTGGAAATGTCCTGGGCCACGACCTTCAGCAAGAAATCCATATTCCCCGCCATCGCATAGCATTCCAGCACCTCCGGGTAGCCGGTGATCGCTTCTTCGAATTCGGTCAGGTAGCGCCGACCATGCCCCGATAACTTCACGCTGACGAAAACCGTCATGGTCAGGCCGAGCTTTTTCGGGTTGAGCAGGGCGACTTTGCGCTCGATAACGCCTTCTTCCTGCAGCCGGTTGATCCGCCGCCAGCAGGGCGATTGGGAAAGCTCGACCCGTTCGGCGATCTCCGCAGCCGAGAGGTCAGCATTGTGTTGCAGCAGGCGCAGGATCTTGCGGTCGATGGGGCTTAATTTAATCTGCATGAATTGACCCTGTTTTTTATTTTTATCGAAAGGAACATGTCGAATATCAGCAGATTTTCGCCAAATTAGAAAGAAAAAGCCCGGTTGCTACAGGCAGTATTTTGCTTGTGACCGCCGAGTCGAACCTGCTCGGCACTACAGCCTGAAATGCTCATAAAAATAAAAGGAGCACCTGAATGTCTTTGGCTGATATTCGTCTGGACGATAAGTACCGGCTCGCGACCGGCAATCTGTATTTGACCGGCACCCAGGCGTTGACCCGCCTGCCGATGCTGCAAAAACAGCGCGACGAAGCGCGGGGCCTGAATACCGCCGGTTTCATTTCCGGCTATCGCGGCTCGCCACTGGGCAACCTCGACAAAAGCCTTTGGGATGCCAAGGATTACCTGAAACAGAACGCCATCCATTTCCAGCCCGGCGTCAACGAAGAGTTGGCGGCGACGGCCGTTTGGGGCAGTCAGCAGGTCAATCTGTTCCCCGAAGGCAAATACGATGGTGTGTTCGCCCTCTGGTACGGTAAAGGTCCAGGCGTTGATCGCTGCGGCGACGTGTTCAAGCACGCCAACTCCGCAGGCGTCGCCAATAACGGTGGTGTATTGGTGCTGGCGGGTGACGACCATGGCTGCAAATCGTCGACCATCGCCCACCAGAGCGAACATGCGTTCATCGCCGCGATGATTCCGGTGCTCAATCCGAGCAATGTTCAGGAAATTCTCGACTACGGCATCATCGGCTGGGAGCTGTCGCGCTACAGCGGATGCTGGGTGGCGATGAAAACCATCGCCGAAAACGTCGACTCTTCGGCCGTCGTCGAAGTCGATCCGCTGCGCATCGTCACGCAAATTCCCGAAGACTTCGACATTCCCGAAGGCGGCTTGCACATTCGCTGGCCTGATCCGCCGCTGGCTCAGGAAGCACGCCTCAATACCTACAAAATCTACGCCGCCCGGGCCTTTGCTCGCGCCAACAAGCTCAATCAAGTGGTTATCGATTCGCCTCAGCCTCGGCTAGGCATCGTCACTACCGGCAAGTCTTATCTGGATGTGCGGCAAGCGCTGGAAGAACTGGGCATTGATCAGGATTTGTGCGCGCAAGTCGGCATTCGGGTGCTCAAGGTCGGCATGAGCTGGCCGCTGGAACCGGTGTCGGTGCATGATTTCGCGGAAGGACTGGAAGAAATTCTCGTCGTTGAAGAAAAACGCAGCGTTATCGAGGATCA
Source organism: Pseudomonas syringae (assembly GCF_001698815.1). Classification (GTDB taxonomy): domain Bacteria; phylum Pseudomonadota; class Gammaproteobacteria; order Pseudomonadales; family Pseudomonadaceae; genus Aquipseudomonas; species Aquipseudomonas syringae_A. Next base: position 113,866 of record NZ_LGSI01000074.1, read on the forward strand.
ACTCACCGGCCAGCTCTATAACTGGCCAGTGGACCGCCGTCCGGTGGTGGTTGGCGAGTTCGACGAACAAGGGCGTTCGCTGCTGCCGAACCTCAGTGAGCTGACTCCGGCGATGATCGCCCGGGTCATTGCCAAACGTCTGGCGCCTTTCTACAGCAGCCCGCAAATCGAGGCGCGCCTGCAATTTCTCGCGGAGAAGGAACAAGCGCTGCAAGCGCCGCTGTTCAATACTCAGCGCACCCCCCATTTCTGCTCCGGCTGCCCGCACAACACGTCAACTCGCGTGCCTGAAGGCAGCCGCGCCCTGGCGGGCATTGGTTGCCATTACATGACCATCTGGATGGATCGGGCCACCGAAACCTTCACCCAGATGGGCGGCGAGGGCGTGACCTGGATCGGCCAGGCGCCGTTCACTGAAACACCGCACGTGTTCCAGAACCTGGGCGACGGTACTTACTTTCACTCCGGGCATCTGGCCGTGCGTGCGGCGGTCGCGGCCGGAGTCAACATCACTTACAAAATTCTCTACAACGACGCCGTGGCAATGACTGGCGGGCAGCCCATCGATGGCATTTTGCGCGTCGATCAGCTCAGCCGTCAGGTCTTCAACGAAGGCGTGCTGCGCATCGCGCTGGTTTCCGATGAGCCGGACAAATACCCGAGCCGCGCCGGTTTCGCGCCGATCACCACCTTTCATCACCGACGCGATCTGGACAGCGTGCAGCGCGAGCTGCGTGAGTTCAAAGGCGTTTCGGTGATCATCTATGACCAGACCTGTGCCACCGAGAAGCGTCGTCGGCGCAAACGCGGCACCATGAAGGATCTGGAAAAACGTGCGTTGATCAATCCAGCCGTGTGCGAAGGCTGCGGCGATTGCGGGGTCAAATCCGGTTGTTTGTCCGTGCTGCCCAAGGAAACTGCGCAGGGCCGCAAGCGGGAAATCGATCAGAACGCCTGTAACAAGGATTTCAGCTGCGTCGAAGGTTTTTGCCCCAGCTTTGTCACCGTCCATGGTGGCGCATTGCGCAAGCCGAGCCTGCCGACTCAGGTGCAAGCCTTCGCCCAACTGCCGGACCCGCAACTGCCAAGCCTGGCCAAGCCGCACAACATTCTGTTGTCGGGTGTCGGCGGCACTGGCGTGACCACGGTTGGCGCCATGCTGGGCTTCGCCGCCAACCTGGAAGGCAAGGGCTGCAGCGTGCTTGACCAGGCCGGTCTGGCGCAGAAGTTCGGTCCGGTGGTCAGCCATATCCGCATCGCGGCGCGTCAGGAAGATCTGTTTGCGGTGCGTATTGCCGCAGGCGAGGCGCATCTGTTGCTGGGCTGTGATTTGTTGGTGGCGTCCGGTCCGGACGCGATTGCCAAGCTTAACTCGACCTTTTCCCATGCCGTGATCAACAGCCAGCAAACCCCGACTGCCGAGTTCACCCGCAATCCGGACGCCGAATTTCCGGCCGAAGCGATGAAACAGACCATTCGCGACGCAGTGGGCGTGCAACATACCCATTTTGTTGAAGCGACGGATCTGGCGACCAAACTCCTTGGCGACACCATTGCCAGTAACCTGTTCATGCTCGGGTATGCCTTCCAGTTAGGTTTGATCCCGCTGAGTTCGGCCGCTATCGAGAAAGCCATCGAACTCAACGGCGTGTCGGTCAAACTCAATCAGCAGGCATTTCTCTGGGGCCGTCGCGCGGCTCATGATCTGCCTGCCGTACAGGCTGCGGCCAACCCAACCGGTCAGATTCCGGAGGAACCGCAATTGCTGAGCCTTGATCAACGGGTGCAGGCCAATGTCGCAACTCTGACGGCCTACCAGAACGACGCCTACGCCAAGCGCTACATGCGGCTGGTGAGCAAAGTTCAGGAAACCGAGGCGCGGCTATTCCCTGGACAGCAACTGGCGTTGACCGAAGCGGTGGCGTTCAACTACTTCAAGCTGTTGGCCTACAAGGACGAATATGAAGTGGCGCGGCTGTACAGCAACGGCGATTTCACTCGCCAGTTGCAGGCCCAGTTTGAAGGTGACTATCGCCTGGAATTCCACCTTGCGCCGTCATGGCTGGCCAAGCGTGACAAGCTGACCGGGCAACCGCGTAAACGCAGTTTCGGGCCGTGGATGCTCAAGGCCTTCGATGTACTGGCGAAGTTCAAATTCCTGCGTGGCACGGCCATCGATCCATTCGGTCGCAGCCTGGAACGCCGCCAGGAACGGGAGCTGATCGAGTCCTACGTCAGTGACATCGAGCTGATCCTCCAGCACCTGTCGGCGTCCAATCGCCACACCGCATTGAGCCTGGCGCGACTGCCGGAGAAAATCCGTGGTTACGGTCACATCAAGGAAAGCGCCATGAAAGCCGCAGCCCTGCAAACCGCGCGCATGCGCCAGAGCTTGATCAGCGGGGAAGTGGAGTTGCCGAAGTTGTATGAAGTGGCTGCTTGATTGAGGACTGCTTTTTTCTGGGGGGAGGGGCGATTGCGCCCCTCAAAACCGATTGCGTTGACAGAACGCCCGTGGGACCGGCTTCAGCCGGGAAGGGGTCGGTGCAGAAAACACATCTGCGGGGTCTGGCAGATCTTCGCGAATGAATTCGCTCCCACGAGCGGAATACGGTCACCCCGTGGACCGGCTTCAGCCGGGAGAGCGCTCTCCCGGCTGAAGCCGGTCCTACGGGTCACAGTCTCCGGTGAATATTCAAACGCTACCGTCTCCCAACTCCACCAGCACCGTCCCCTCGCTGACCATCTCGCCTTCATTGCAGTACAGCGCCGTAACCACGCCAGCATGGGCGGCGCGGATGCTGTGTTCCATTTTCATGGCCTCCAGCACCACCAATTGAGTGCCGGCTTCAACTCGCTCACCCACTTCTACCAGCACCCGAACGATGCTGCCGTTCATGGGCGCGGTCAGGCCACCTTGCGGGCCATGGCTGGATTCGGCCTCGGCAATCGGGTCCAGGCGCTTGATGGCATGCACTTCGCCCTGCCATTGCAGATACAACGTGTCGCTGCGTCGTAAAGCCAGATGCTTGCGGCTCACGCCATCCTTGTGGATCTGCAAATGCTCGCCGTTCAGTTGCGCGGACGGTGTGCTGTCGTCACGCAGCCTGATGACTTGATGCTGGCTATTGCAGCTAAGGTGCAAGTCAACTTCACTGGGTAGCCCCAGGCGCAGCCCGTTGTTGGCGGCCCAGGGAGAATAAGCGTCGTCCCGATTAACGCGAGCCGTCGCGCTCTGGCTGAACGCCTCGGCAGCGGCCTGCCAGAACTCGGCGGACAATTCGGCAGGAGCGGGCAACAGCTGCGCCTGATAGCGCGGGATGAAATCGGTATCCAGCTCCGTTGTGGCGAAGGCCGGATGGCCAACGATGCGCCTCAGGAATGGGAGATTGGTCTTGACCCCGCCAACCACGAACTCATCAAGCATGGACAGCAGCCGCAGGCGTGCCTCTTCGCGGGTTTCCCCCCAGGCGATCAGCTTGGCGAGCATCGGATCGTAGAATGGCGAAACGCTGTCGCCTTCGTTGACGCCGCTGTCTACCCGTTTGCCATGGCCTAGTGAACACTCCCGATACAACGCCAGAGTCCCGGTCGAGGGCAGGAAGTCGTGATCGGGGTCTTCAGCGTAGAGGCGAACCTCAATCGCATGGCCGTTACGCAGCACTTGTTCCTGGGAAACGGGCAGGGCTTCACCTTGGGCAATTCGAATCTGCCATTCGACCAGATCCACGCCGGTAATCAGCTCGGTGACCGGATGTTCGACTTGCAGGCGCGTGTTCATCTCCATGAAGAAGAATTCGCCCCGCGAATCGAGCAGGAACTCCACCGTCCCCGCGCCAACATAACCAATGGTTTGCGCAGCCCGTACAGCCGCTTCGCCCATGGTCTGGCGCAATTGCGCGCTGAGCCCCGGTGCGGGGGCTTCCTCGACGACCTTCTGGTGACGGCGTTGAATCGAGCAGTCGCGATCATGCAGATAAATGCAGTGACCCTGCTGGTCGGCGAATATCTGGATTTCTACATGACGCGGCTGGAGCAGGTATTTCTCCACCAGCATACGTGAGTCGCCGAAGGACGCCTGGGCTTCGCGTTGCCCGGAGGCCAGGGCTTCAGCCATTTCCTCGGGCCGTTCGACGACCTTCATGCCTTTGCCGCCGCCGCCCGCTGTCGCCTTGAGCAAGACCGGATAACCGATACGCTGGGCCGCGCCGAGAAAGGTTTCAACATCCTGCGCCTGGCCGTGATAACCCGGCACCAGCGGCACGCCTGCGTCTTCCATCAGGGCCTTGGCCGCAGCCTTGCTGCCCATGGCGTCGATAGCCGAGGCGGGTGGGCCGAGAAAGATCAGTCCTGCGGCTTCGATGGCTCGCGCGAACTCGGCGTTTTCGGATAAAAAGCCGTAGCCCGGATGAATGGCCTGGGCGCCACTGGATTTGGCCGCATCTATCAGCTTGTCGATCAGCAGGTAACTGTCGGTGGCTTTGCTGCCGCCCAGATCGACACAGATATCGGCTTCGCGACTGTGCCGTGCATTGCGATCCGCTGCACTGTGGACGGCGACCGTGGTCAAGCCCATTTTTTTCGCCGTGCGCATGATCCTGCAGGCGATTTCGCCCCGATTGGCAACGAGCAGCGTGGTCAGTTTCGGGACGCTCATGAACGTGGCTCCTTGTGGTTATCGGCCACGGCGGTCTGCCAGCCGGGCGTACGCTTTTCCAGAAACGCGCGCAGACCTTCCTGGCCTTCCGCGCTGATGCGGATTCGGGCGATGGCGTTCTCGCAATAGCGACGCAGCCCGGGGCTCAGCTCGCCGTTTCCGACTTCCCGTAGCAAGTCCTTGCTGGCGCGCATGGCCAGCGGGCTATTGAGCAGCAGATTGTCGATCCATTGTTCGACGTAATGTTCCAGCTCGCTGGCGGGATAGCACTCGGCAAGCAGGCCGATCTGCTGCGCTCTTGCGCCGCTGAAACGTTCAGCGGTCAGGGCATAGCGCCGGGTTGCGCGTTCGCCGATGGCCTGCACCACGAACGGGCTGATGACTGCCGGAGCGAGGCCGATGCGTACTTCCGACAGGCAGAACTGCGCATCCTCGGCACCAATGGCCATGTCGCAGCAGCTGATCAAGCCCAAAGCGCCGCCGAATGCCGCGCCTTGCACCACTGCCAGGGCGGGAATCTTCAGCTTCGCCAGGTTGTACATCAGTTCGGCGAGTTCCCGAGCGTCATCCAGATTGGTGTTGTAATCCAGATTCGCCGATTGCTGCATCCAGGCCAGATCGGCACCGGCGCTGAAATGCTTGCCACGCCCGCGAATCAGCAGGAAACGCAGGCTGGCGTCGGCTTGCACCTGATCCAGCGCGAGAATCAGCTCACGAATCATCTGGGCATTGAAGGCGTTGTTTTTCTCCGGGCGGTTCAGCCACAAAGTGGCGAAGCCGCGCGGGTCACGGTGGACTTCTACAGTATGAAAATCGGTCATGGTCATTCCTTGGGCGCGCACCGGCTTACATGCGGAACAGGCCGAATGTGGTGGGCTCGATGGGGGCGTTCAGCGCGGCGGACAGCGCCAGGGCGAGCACATCCCGGGTCTGGGCCGGGTCGATGACGCCGTCGTCCCACAAGCGAGCGCTTGAGTAGTACGGATGCCCTTGATGCTCGTACTGATCGAGAATCGGCTGCTTGATCTCTGCTTCCTGAGCGGCGCTGAAAGGCTGGCCGCTACGTTCCGCCTGTTCGCGCTTGACCTGCACCAACACGCCAGCGGCTTGCTCGCCACCCATGACGCCGATTCGCGCGTTGGGCCACATCCACAGAAAGCGCGGGTCGTAAGCGCGACCGCACATGCCGTAATTCCCGGCGCCGAAGCTGCCGCCGATGATCACCGTGAACTTTGGCACTTTGGCGCAGGCCACAGCGGTCACCAGTTTGGCGCCGTGCTTGGCAATGCCGCCGGCTTCGTATTTCTGGCCGACCATGAATCCGGTGATGTTTTGCAGAAACAGCAAGGGGATGCCGCGCTGACAGGCCAGCTCAATGAAGTGCGCGCCTTTTTGTGCTGATTCGGCGAACAAAATGCCGTTGTTGGCAAGAATCGCGATGGGGTAGCCATGCAGGCGAGCGAAACCACACACCAGCGTCGTGCCGAACAGGGCCTTGAACTCATCGAACTGCGAACCATCCACCAACCGGGCAATGACTTCCCGCACATCGAAAGGCTGTTTGGCGTCGGCAGGAATCACCCCGTACAGCTCTTCGCTGGCGTACAGCGGGGCGATGGGGGCGATTGCTTCAAGTTGCCCTTGTTTGCGCCAATTGAGGTTGGCGATGCAGCGACGGGCCAGTTCCAGTGCATGCTCGTCGCTCTCGGCATAGTGGTCGGCAACCCCGGACGTGCGGCAATGCACGTCCGCACCGCCGAGGTCTTCAGCGCTGACCACTTCACCCGTAGCAGCTTTGACCAGCGGCGGACCGGCAAGGAAGATCGTCGCTTGCTGGCGAACCATGATGGCTTCGTCGGCCATGGCCGGCACGTAGGCGCCGCCCGCCGTGCAGGAGCCCATGACCACGGCGATCTGCGGGATGCCCTGAGCACTCATGTTGGCCTGGTTGAAAAATATCCGGCCGAAGTGCTCGCGGTCCGGGAACACTTCATCCTGCCTTGGCAGGTTGGCGCCGCCCGAATCCACCAGATAGATGCACGGCAGGCGATTCTGCTGGGCGATGGTCTGCGCGCGCAGGTGTTTCTTCACCGTGAGCGGGTAATACGAACCACCTTTTACCGTGGCATCGTTGGCGATGATCATGCATTCGACGCCTTCGACCCGGCCGATACCTGCAATCACCCCGGCTGCCGGGACATCTTCGTCATAAACCTCGAAGGCGGCGAGCTGGCCGATTTCAAGAAATGGCGATCCGCTGTCGAGCAGGCGATTGATACGCTCCCGAGGCAGCAGCTTGCCCCGCGAGGCGTGGCGTTCCTGGGCTTTGGCGCCGCCGCCTTGCTGGATTTTCTCCAGCAACTGGCGCAAGCCGCTGACGTGCTCCAGCATTGCGACGCTATTAACTGAAAAAACCGGCGAGCGGGTGTTGATCTGGCTATGCAAAATGGCCATCAGTTACTCCCTGAATGCTGTGGTCCGCAGAGCGGCAGGATCTTGTCTTGCCGCTTGCAACTGCTCTTATTTCGTCTCATTGAACAGTTCGCGCCCAATCAGCATCCGGCGAATTTCACTGGTGCCCGCGCCGATCTCATACAGCTTGGCATCGCGTAACAGCCGCCCAGCCGGGAATTCATTGATGTAGCCGTTGCCGCCCAGAATCTGGATGGTGTCCAGGGCCATTTGCGTCGCCCGTTCGGCGCTGTACAGAATCACTCCGGCGGCATCCTTGCGGGTGGTTTCGCCGCGTTCGCAGGCCTGCGCCACGGCATAAAGATAAGCGCGGCTGGCGTTCAGTTGCGTATACATATCTGCCACCTTGCCCTGAATCAGCTGGAATTCGCCGATGCTCTGGCCGAATTGCTTGCGGTCATGGATGTACGGGACCACGACATCCATGCAAGCCTGCATGATTCCGGTCGGGCCGCCCGAGAGCACCACGCGCTCGTAATCCAGGCCACTCATCAGCACTTTCACACCGCCGTCCAGCGCGCCGAGCAGGTTTTCTTCCGGCACCTCGACGTCGTCGAAAAACAGCTCACAGGTGTTCGAGCCGCGCATGCCCAGCTTGTCGAACTTGTTGCTGCGGGAAAATCCCTTCCAGTCGCGCTCGACAATAAATGCGCTGATGCCGTGCGCAGCTTTTTCCGGGCTGGTCTTGGCGTAGATCACATAGGTGTTGGCATCCGGGCCGTTGGTGATCCAGGTTTTGCTGCCATTGAGTACGAATCGGTCACCGCGCTTGTCGGCACGCAGGCGCATGGACACCACGTCAGAACCGGCGTTTGGCTCGCTCATCGCCAAGGCGCCAACGTGCTCGCCGCTGATGAGTCGGGGTAGGTATTTGGCCTTCTGCGCCGGGTTGCCGTTGCGGTTGATCTGGTTCACGCACAGGTTGGAGTGCGCGCCGTAGGACAAGGCTACCGATGCCGAGCCGCGGCTGATTTCTTCCATCGCCACCACATGGGCCAGATAACCCAAGCCCGCGCCGCCATACTCTTCGTCGACGGTAACGCCCAGCAGGCCCATTTCGCCAAACTTGCGCCACAGGTCAGCCGGGAACAGGTTGTCTTTATCGATTTGCGCCGCGCGAGGTGCGATTTCGGCTGCGACGAAGGACTGGACCTGATCGCGCAGCATGTCGATGGTTTCGCCCAGGGCGAAATTCAGGCTTGGGTAACTCATGGGTAGCGTTCCTTTGTTGTTGTTGGATGGGTCGCTATGACCTTTACGTTAACGTAAACCTGCAACTGAAGGGTGTCAAACGCGGAATGACTGCATCGGATAGAGGGCGAGGCGGGAAGGGGATGAACGATTAAAAGCCAGAAAGCACGAAGGGGAGCCTAAGCTCCCCTCCAAGGTATTTTTGCATGCTCATTTTTTATTATCGGCTGGCCTGTTGTTGTTTTTGGCGACCTGGCCTTGACTGCTTTTTTTGAGCGATCCCCATTCGGGATCAAGAGCAAACGTATTTTTTTGAGCGCTGATGCTGCTTTTATCAATCGATTCAACCAGTTCTGGAGCTACCTGAAGGTAGTTTTGTTGTTCTCTGTCCGGTTGTGAAGGTTCTGATATCCAGAAGCTTCGAAAAGCGAATCCACTCCAAAAAAATCTGTTAGCTGCGTCTCTGTCCGTATTGTTCTTGTTATGTCAGAGCCGTTACGTATTGTTTTTATTGGGTTACTGCACATTTTATTCTTGTTGTACGTGAGATATAGCAGGACCCGTGCCAGTTTTGCCAAGTCCTTTAAAATCGGGGGCTGCGCGGAATTCGATGGCATTTGAAGCTGGAGGACTCATCGAAATATGTTTCCGTGTTACCCGTTTGCGTCGTTTCCCCGCGTATGTTGCGGTGCGCAGGGTAACACTCTGTGACAAGTTGTCGCATGCTAGTCCGACAGACGTGCCTTCGCTACGCGCGAGCCTGTGTCCCGTCCGAGCACCTGACAGATGCGTTGACCGGCGCTGATCAGTTTATCCAGGTCGACCCCGGTGTCGATGCCGAGGCCGTTGAGCATGTACAACACATCCTCGGTTGCGACATTACCGCTGGCGCCTTTGGCGTAAGGGCAACCGCCCAGCCCGGCAATTGAACTGTCGAACACCTCGATGCCTTCCAGCAGGCTCGCGTAGACATTGGCCAGCGCTTGCCCGTAAGTATCGTGAAAATGCCCGGCCAGTTTGCCTCGGGGGATTTGCCCTGCGACCACATCGATCAAGTCACGCGTAGCTCCGGGCGTGCCGGTGCCAATGGTGTCGCCCAGGGAGATCTCGTAGCAACCCATGGCGAGCAGCTCGTTAGCGACCGCAGCGACTTGTTGCGGTGCCACCTTTCCTTCATAAGGGCAGCCGAGGACGCAGGACACATAACCGCGCACCTTGATGCCATGCAGACGCGCGGCCTCCATGATCGGCGCGAAACGTTCCAGGCTCTCGCTGATGGAGCAGTTGATGTTGCGCTGGGAAAACGCTTCTGAAGCTGCGGCGAACACCGCGACTTCCTTCACGCCAGCGGCCAGCGCATCTTCGAAGCCTCGCCAGTTGGGCGCCAGTGCTGCGTAAGTGATGTCATCGTTACGCTGGATTTGCGCAAACACCTCGGCGGAACCGGCCATTTGCGGCGCCCATTTGGCCGAGACAAAAGCGCCGACCTCGATGTAGCTCAGGCCTGTCGCGGACAGATCGTCCACGAGACGAACCTTGTCCGCAACGCTGATGGGCTGCGCTTCATTCTGCAGGCCGTCGCGTGGGCCGACTTCTACCAGGCGTACTTTTTTGGGCTGCGACATACCGGTCTCCAGCTAGATCTGTTCGAGGTTTATTTGGTAATAAACTGATTTTCATCAATTTTACTCAAGGCAAGCTTGCAACGTTCCTCAGCGGTATCCAGCTCCAGCTGCATTTGCTGGATGTCCAGCAACTGCTGTTCAAGCTGATTGCGACGCTCGATGATCTTCTCAAGCATGGTGTGCAATTGCTTGCGGTTGCCGCCACTCGGATCGTAGAGCCCGATGAGGTCCCGGCACTCAGCCAGGGAAAAGCCGATGCGTTTACCGCGCAGGATCAGTTTCAGGGTGACCTTGTCACGGGCGGAATAGATGCGCTCCAGCCCCCGACGCTCTGGGGCCAGCATGCCTTGCTCTTCATAAAAGCGGATCGCCCGGGTGGTGATGTCCAGCTCGCGGGCGAGATCGGAAATGCTATAGGTCTGGTTACTCATGAGAACGCTCGACGGAAACGTAGGGCTAACCTACGGCGCAGTTGACGTTAACGTCAAGCTATCAAGCCGGCCAGTGCATCCGACCAGTCTCTAAATAGTATTAAGTTGTGAGGCTTATCTTAAATAAATCAAACAGTTGAATGATCAATATGAATTTCTTTCGAGGTGTTTTCCTTCGCCGTGATGGTCTGACACAGTTCGATGATCTGTTCACGCATCCAGCGATTGGCCGGGTCCTGATCGGTGCTTTCGTGCCAATAGAGATGAGTTTCTACTGAAGGCACGTCGTTGACCGGCAATGCCACGTAATGCAGGTCGTGACGCCGGGCAAAGCGCTCGGGCACCGTCATCACCATGTCGGTTTGTTGCAGCACTTGCGACGCCATCAGGTAATGCTGGGAGCGCAGGGCAACCTTGCGCTGAATGCCCATCTTCCCAAGCGCCAGATCGACATAACCAAGGCCGCTGCGGCGGCTTGAAATATGGATATGCGTCAGCGATAAATAGTCTTCGAGCTTGAACAGTTCCTTGCCCGCCAGCGGATGGCCACGGCGCATGGCGCAGACATATTTATCTTCCATGAGTTTGACGTGCCGCACTTGTGGATCGGTGTTCAAGGGTGCGTCAACCGCAAAATCAAGACGTCCGGCCGCCAGCTCCTTGGTGGTTTCCCGGCGTTTGGACAGGAAACTTTCGATGGTGACATTGGGCGCCAGGCGTCGCAGCCGCTGGAACAAGGCCGGCAGCGTTACCGCTTCCGTCAGGTCGGTCATGCTGATCCGATAGTTCTTGTTGGCCTGCAACGGGTTGAAAATGCGACTTTCCTGCACCGAAACCCTGAGCAGCGACAGCGCGTTGCGCACCGGGCCGATAATGTTCTGGGCCATGGGCGTGGGCACCATGCCCTGAGCGGTGCGCACGAACAGCGGGTCGTTGAAGGTTTCCCGAAGACGGGCCAGGGCGTTGGAAACCGCTGGTTGGGTAATGCCGACGATCTGCCCGGCGCGAGTCAGATTGGCTTCGGTATAGATCGCGTCAAACACGATGAATAGATTGAGATCGACCTTGCTCAGGTTCATTCGATGCGCCTCGTTACTGTTTTTGTTGTGTCGCGGCTCGCTGGCTGCGTGGCTCGACTATATATCGGTTATGAATGTTTATACACGCTGAAAATAGGTTAGATAAATGTTGGTCGCTGGCCTAGCATCGGATTCATGACCAGATAACCTCATCAGAAGGTAGCGACCCATGGATTTTGCGTACTCATCGAAGGTTCAGGAATTGCGCGAACGCGTCACGGCGTTCATGGATGCCTTTGTCTATCCCGCTGAACCGGTGTTCGAGCGTCAAGTTGCCGAAGGCGACCGCTGGCAGCCCACTGCGATCATGGAAGAGCTCAAGGCCAAGGCCAAGGCTGAAGGTTTGTGGAACCTGTTTTTGCCTGAATCAGAATTGGGTGCCGGGCTGACCAACCTGGAATACGCGCCGCTGGCGGAAATCATGGGCCGTTCCCTGTTAGGCCCGGAACCCTTCAACTGCTCCGCGCCGGACACCGGCAATATGGAAGTGCTGGTGCGATATGCCAGCGAAGCGCAGAAAGTCCAGTGGCTTGAACCGTTGTTGCGTGGCGAGATTCGTTCGGCATTTGCCATGACCGAACCCGATGTCGCGTCTTCGGATGCCACCAATATGGCGGCCCGCGCTGAGCGGCAGGGCGATGAATGGGTGATCAATGGCCGCAAATGGTGGACCTCCGGCGCCTGCGATCCGCGCTGCAAGATCCTGATTTTCATGGGCCTGAGCGATCCTGATGGCCCACGTCATCAGCAGCATTCGATGATCCTGGTGCCAACGGATACACCTGGCGTGAAAATCGTGCGACCGGTTCCGGTTTTCGGCTACGACGACGCGCCCCATGGCCATGCCGAAGTACTGTTTGAAAACGTGCGAGTCCCTTATGAGAACGTGCTGCTTGGCGATGGGCGGGGTTTTGAAATCGCCCAGGGTCGACTTGGGCCGGGGCGCATTCACCACTGCATGCGTTCGATCGGCATGGCCGAGCGCGCTCTGGAATTGATGTGCAAACGTGCGGTCAGCCGCGTAGCTTTCGGGCGTCCGTTGGCGCGTTTGGGCGGAAATGTCGACAAGATCGCCGATTCTCGGATGGAAATCGACATGGCGCGGCTGCTGACGCTCAAGGCCGCGTACATGATGGATACCGTGGGCAACAAAGTCGCAAAGAGCGAGATTGCGCAAATCAAGGTTGTGGCGCCCAACGTTGCCTTGAAGGTGATTGATCGGGCTATTCAGATTCACGGCGGTGCCGGGGTTTCCAATGATTTCCCTCTGGCCTATATGTACGCCATGCAGCGTACCCTGCGCCTGGCAGACGGCCCGGACGAAGTCCATCGCGCGGCCATCGGCAAGTTTGAAATCGGCAAGTATGTGCCTAAGGAAATGCTCAGAAGTGAAGGGCGTTGAAGTGAACGCGCAGGATTGACACTGATCATTGTGGGAGATTCTATGTTTTGGGGGGCAATCCCCAAACGTCTCGTTTGGCGGTGTCTGCCAGATACCTGCACGGCAAAGTGAAAATCAAAAAACCGGAGTGATCTTTGTTGGAGCGAGGCTTGCCCGCGAAGGCGTCAATTCAGCCAGCGAAAATGTCGGCCGACAGACCCATTCGCGGGCAAGCCTCGCTCCAACAGAATTTGGATAAATCCGGTCCTACGGTTGGGCGCAGCACCTGCGTCAATTAACCCAAACCTCAACTCGACGATTCTTGATCCGGCCTTCGTCCACATCATTGCCCGCCACGGGCATTTCGTCGCCGAAGCCGCGAACTTCGCGAAGGATCACATCGTTTTTCAGTAACTCCCGCCGCACGGCCATGGCGCGCAGCTTTGACAGCAGCGTCGCGCGTTCAGGATCGGTCTTGGCATCGCCAAAGCCCACCAGCGTGACGCTCTGGTTCAACTTGTCGTTGCGCTTGAGGTAGTCGACGACGCGTTTCAGGTCCAGCTGCGCTTTGTTGTCGAGTTTTGCGCTGCCTTGGGCGAAGCGAAAGTTCACCGAAAGCCGCTGTGCTTCGCGGGTCAATGCCTGATAGTCGCGCGGCATTTCCGGCGTGGCCTGTACCTTGATTGCCAGCACTGTCTGCGCCACGAAACCGTTTTGCGCGACGATGGCCTGTCCGTCCGGGCTCTGCGCGAACTGCACCAAGGCGTTGGCCCAGCGTTGATGCAGTTCAGGTGGCAGGTATAAATACAGGCGTCGCGAGAGGGGATAGTCTTCGGTGGCGATCAGACTCACCGTCGGCAACATCGGTTTGGCCTCGCCGTCGGCAACGGCCACGGCTTTGGCATGACGAACATAGGGCAGGCCGATAAACCCGATACCGAAACGATCCTGACTCACCAGGTCCGACAACTGTTCGCTGGACTCGAAGCGTTTTGCGCTGCGTGACAGGGTTTTGCCATATTTGAGCAGCACCAATTCCTTAAAGGTCTCGTAGGTCCCGGATTGCTCGTCCCGTGCGTACAAGTGGATGGGGGCGCTGCTGCCGCCCAGCTCCTCCCAATTGCTGATTTGCCCGGCAAACACCTTCGCCAGCTGCTCGGTGGTCAATTCTCGCAAGGGATTGCCGGGATGCAGAATCACCGCGACGCCATCAATCGCGATGACTTGTTCTGCCTTGTGACTACGCAGGTCACCAGAACCTGCCAGGTCGAGTGCTTCCTGGTTCTTGATGGGCCGCGAAGAGGCAGCGATATCGGCCAGATTGGCTTTCAGCGCGGCGAAGCCCGTACCCGAGCCGTGCGCGGCTACTTCGATGAACACCGGTTTGCCTTCAGCAGTGGTGGCAGATATCCGCACTTCGTTGGGCGTCGCCGCAGGTTCGGTATGCACTGATTGCAGGCCTTGCTTGCGCAGCAATCCTTCCACAAGCGCCGGACCCAGTTGCGCGCCAATGGTGTTGGAACCCTGGATACGCAGGACCGGGGTGTTATCAGCAGAAATCGGCAGCGCCGCCGATACGCTCAGGGGCGCCAGAAAAATACCCGCCAGCAAGACTGGCGCAAGGTGGCTGACTCGAAGAGAAAACACAGCGCGCAGCATCTGCGGCACCTTATGGAAGGAGGAAAGTGCCGGGAGAATAAGTCAGATAAGTTACTGGAATGTGACGGAGCAGTAACATCGCCGTTTTGTTGCGCGGTGACCTGGCCAGCGATCGTAGCTGGCCAGGGTTTATGCCATCAGATCAAACCAGTTCGAGCCAGATCGGTGCATGATCGGACGGTTTTTCCATCCCGCGCAAATCATAATCCACACCTGCGGCCTTGATTCTGGGTTGCAGGCCATGGGACGCCATGATCAGGTCGATGCGCAGGCCGCGCTTGGGCTCATCCTCGAAACCACGGCTGCGGTAATCGAACCAGCTGAACTGATCGATCACTTCTGGATATAAGTGGCGGAAGCTGTCAACAAGTCCCCAGGCTTTCAGGCGTTCCATCCACTCGCGTTCTTCCGGGAGGAAGCTGCATTTGCCGGTCTTCAGCCAGCGCTTGGCATTGTCCGGGCCGATGCCGATGTCGCTATCCTGCGGCGAGATATTCACGTCGCCCATCACCACCAGTGGCTGGTCGTTGCTGAAGCGGGTTTCCAGCAATGCTTGCAGATCATTGTAGAAACGCTGCTTTGCGGGGAACTTGGTGGGGTGATCGCGGCTTTCACCTTGTGGGAAATAGCCGTTCATGATGGTCACTGGCTGGCCGTTATTGTCGGCGAAAGTGCCCCAGATGAAGCGCTTTTGCGATTCTTCATCATCGGTGTCGAAGCCCTTGTGCAGCGCCAGCGGCATCTTGCGCGACAGCAGGGCGACGCCGTAATGGCCTTTTTGCCCGTGAAAATGCACGTGATAACCCAGCGCCTCAATGTCGGCTTGAGGGAATTGTTCGTCCGAGACTTTGGTTTCCTGCAGGCCGATAACGTCCGGCTGATGCTTTTCAATCAGCGCCGCCAGCTGATGAGGTCGGGCGCGCAGACCGTTGATATTGAACGAGACGATTTTCATGTGACGGCAGTCCTGACAAAAACAAAAAGCGATGCTAGCCCACCTGCAGGTTCTCGGCCAGTGTGCTGTCCGCCACAACCTCAACAGCAGCCTCAATAATAAGCTGCCTGCTACGCTCTAGGCCGCATGCAAAGGTTTATCGCAACTTTCGGCACCGGCCAGGACTCGAAGCCTTTGTAGTACCAGAACGCTGCCGTTCGAGCAGCTGCGTCAATATGAGGTTAATTTTCATGCCTGAATCGTCTGCCATCGTGGCCGAAGTCCGCCAGCTCGACAGCGGTTACTCGCGGGAAACGCGCTCGCTGCTGTATCACGCGTACCGCCACGAGCCGAGTTTTGCCTACCTGTTCAACTCACAGCGGGCCGGGTTTGATCAGCGGGTGAGGGCGACGGTTCGCGAACTGGTCAAGCAGCACTTTCTGCAGGATCTGCCCGCGCTGGGGCTGTTTGTCGAAGACCGGCTGGTAGGCGCCGCACTGATTGCGCCGCCGCAACGTCGATTGGGCATTACCGAAAGCTGGGCCTGGCGTTTGCGCATGGTCTTGAGCACCGGTTTCAACTGCACCAAACGGTATCTGGAGTATTACAACGCGGTGCTGGCTTGCCTGCCTTCCGAGTCGGTGCACGTCTTACCGTTGCTGGGCATCCATCCTGAATTCCAGGGCAAACACTTGGGCGAGCAGTTGTTGCAGGCGCTGCACGATTGGTGCGCGATGGACGAAAACTCGCAAGGAATCGTCGTTGATACTGGGAATCCTCGTTACCTTGAGTTCTATAAGCGACAGGGCTACGAGGAAATCGGCGAAGTGGCTGTAGGACCGATCCGGGAGCACGTGTTTTTCCATCCAAATCCGCAGGTTTCACTCAAAGCCATGGCGTAAGGGTATGAAATTTATACCTTTCGGTGGGTTTTAGTGGCGCCTGTCGCACGTGTTAGCATTCGCGCCTATGAAGCCTTTTGTAAAATTATTCAGCGGTTTATTTCTCGTTTTCTCAAGCACCGTGGCCCTGGCCGCTGCGCAACTCGATGTGAGAATCACACCGGCCAACTCTGAGCTCAAAGCCAATATCGAAGGCTACGTGGGCAGTCCGGGTGAGCGCGATCAAGAGAGCCTTGAGCATTTCAGCATCGGTGCCCAGGAGCAGGCGCAGCGAGCCTCGCAAGCGCTGGGCTATTATCAGGCGCGCATTGACAGCGAAGTGGTCCAAGGCAGGAACGGCGCATTGCAGCTGGTGATCAATGTGCAAGCCGGCGAGCCGATCCACCTGCGCAATGTAACGGTGCGGGTCGATGGCCCGGCTGCCGCCCTCAAGGAATTCCGAGTTCCGAAAAGCGCCGCCCTGAAAAGCGGTGCCGTTCTCAATCATGGTCATTATGAAGATGCCAAGCGGCTGATCCTGAATCAGGCCTCGCGTTACGGTTTTTTCTCCGGTCGCTTTACGCAGCAGCGCCTGTCGGTCGACCCGGCGGCGGGTGTGGCGGACATCGATCTGGTCTATGACAGCGGCCCGCGCTACTCCCTTGGCAAGGTCAGTTTCAGTGGCGATGCGCCCTTCGACGATGATCTGCTCCGGCGTATGGTGCCGTTCAAGGAAGGCACGCCCTACGATTCGGAACTGATCGCCGAGCTGAATCAGGCCATGCAAGCCAGTGGCTATTTTGAAGGTGTCCGGGTGGACGCGGCCCCCACCGCGGCCGTCGGGCAGAGCATCCCGGTGACTGTCGCGCTGGACACCCGCAA
This sequence comes from Pseudomonas syringae, assembly GCF_001698815.1. Lineage (GTDB taxonomy): Bacteria > Pseudomonadota > Gammaproteobacteria > Pseudomonadales > Pseudomonadaceae > Aquipseudomonas > Aquipseudomonas syringae_A. The sequence goes on from NZ_LGSI01000074.1 coordinate 131,058, forward strand.
ACCTCGCACCATGGGGCTAGGCCTCGGTTATTCCACGGACGTCGGACCGCGTGGCAAGGCTAACTGGACGCGCCATTGGGTCAACCCGCAAGGGCACAGCTATGGCATCGAATCCGAGCTGTCGGCGCCGCGCCAGAACGTCGGCCTCTGGTATGACATTCCCCTTGATCCGCCGCTGACCGACAAGCTGCGTTATGCCGGCGGCTATCAATACGAAGAGATCGCCGGCACTGACTCGGTGAGCAAACTGCTGACTGTCGGCCCGGAATGGCACAGCAGGTTGCCCAGCGGCTGGGAGCGCGTGATTTCGTTGAAATGGCAGCGCGAGGAATACCGTCTTGGCGACGACTCCGGGCTCAGCACCTTGCTGATGCCGGGTATCAGCTATTCCTTCCTGCGCAGCGATAACCGGATCGACCCGCACAATGGCTATCGCTTGCAGTTTGATGCACAGGTCGCCAAGGAAGGGCTGATGTCCGATTCAAACCTGCTGCATGGCGACGTACTGCTCAAAGGCTTGACGACTTTGGGGCAGAATCATCGCTTGTTGGGTCGTGTGCAGTTTGGCGGCAATGCCACCAACGGGTACAAGTCGATCCCGCCGTCGCTGCGCTTCTTCGCCGGTGGCGACCAAAGCGTGCGCGGCTACGATTATCAAACCTTGTCCCCGGAAAACTCCGACGGTGATCGCATCGGCGGACGCTACATGGTGGCCGGGAGCGTGGAGTATCAATATTCGATTGCGGAGAAGTGGCGTGTGGCGACCTTTGTCGATCAGGGCAATTCGTTCAATACCTTGAATCTGCCCAGCCTCAAGACCGGCGTGGGTATCGGCGTGCGCTGGGTGTCGCCTGTCGGTCCGCTGCGTCTGGATCTGGCTCACGCGCTGGACGACGACGGCGGCATCCGCCTGCATTTCTCCATGGGGCCGGAACTGTGAAGAGTCTGAACTGGCAGCGCTCGCTGAAGATTATTGGCCTGAGCGTGGTCACCCTTTTACTGTTGGTCGCTGCCGGGCTCGGGGTATTGCTTGGAACCCAGGCCGGCAGCCGCTGGACCTTGCAGCAGGTACCGGGCCTGCAAGTCGACAACTTCAACGGCACGTTGGGCGGGCGGTGGAGTGCTGATCATCTGCTTTGGCAGCAAACCGGAACCCGAGTTGAACTGGATGCGCCAGTATTGGCGTGGTCGCCGGGCTGCCTGCTGAAACTCACGCTGTGCATCGACGAGTTACAGGCCGATCAAGTCCGTCTGCAACTGGCCCCCGGCAGCGACGAAAGCAGTGGCGGGCCGATTACTTTGCCGGATCTCAAGCTCCCGCTGGCCATTCGTTTGGGTAACGTGCGGATTAGCAGCCTGCAACTGGATGGCACCGAGCAGCTACGTGACCTGCAGTTGGCCGCGCACTGGACCCAGGAAGGTCTGCGCATTGATAGCGTGCATCTGCAACGCGACGATCTGGTGCTGGATCTGGCTGGTTTGCTCAAGCCAGACGGCGATTGGCCGTTGACGGCCAGCGGCCTGCTGAAACTGCCTGCTCAGGATGACAAGGCCTGGGTGGTCAATCTGGATATCCAGGGCGACCTGCTCAAGACCCTGAAACTTAATGCGATCAGCAGTGGTTATCTGCAAGCCCAGCTGACGGGCGAGCTGCAGCCACTTCTGGAAAATTTGCCAGCGCAACTCAAGATCACGTCGGATGCGTTCAAGGCCAGTGCGGCGCTGCCGGACACCTTGCAGCTCAATCAGCTGGTGCTGGATGCCCAAGGTGATCTCAAGGCCGGTTATCAGCTGACCGGCACTGGCAATCTACCGGCTGAACAAGGCCCCGTCGCGCTTGCGATCAAAGGCAGAGTCGATGCAAAAGGCGCCGATATCGATGCGCTGGACCTGAGCGCCAACCCGCAACAGCGCCTCAACCTGACCGGCAGGCTGAACTGGGAACAAGGCTTGCGCGCCGACGCAAAGATCGCCTGGCTGGATTTCCCCTGGCATCGCCTGTATCCCGAAGTGGCTGAGCCGCAGGTGGCACTGCGCAAGTTCAATGGCGAAGTGTCCTACACCGACGGCAAATATCTGGGCAATTTCAGCTCCGATCTGGACGGCCCTGCCGGCGCGTTCAGCTTGAGCAGCCCGTTCAGCGGCGACCTTACCCAGGTGTTTCTGCCGCAGCTGGAAATGGTTGCGGGGCAGGGCAAGGCCAGCGGTCATTTGAATCTGCAGTTTGCCGACGGCATTGGTTGGGATACAGCGCTGGACCTGAGTGCACTTGACCCTTCCTACTGGCTGGCGCAGATGCCCGGAACTCTGGCGGGTCCGCTGCGCAGCAAGGGCCAGTTCAAGAACGAACAGTTGAGTCTGAATGCTGATCTTGATCTCAAGGGCCGCTTGCGTGGTCAACCGGCCGTGTTGCAAGCCAAGGCGGACGGCAGCGGCGACAAATGGAATGTCAGCACTTTAGATATCCGCCTTGGGGACAACCGCATTCAGGGCAGCGGCAGTTTGCAGCAGCGTCTGCTCGGTCAGCTGGACCTGAACCTGCCACGTCTTGGTCAGCTTTGGCCGGGCCTGCAAGGGCAGGTCAAGGGTCGTCTGGATCTGGCGGGTACAGTGCAAGCGCCCCAAGGAGTACTGGCGCTGCAAGGCGCGCAACTGGCGTTTCAGGATAATCGCCTGCAAAGCCTGACCCTGAACGGCAAACTCGACAACGCCCAGCGTGCGGTTATTGACCTAAAAGGCAGCGGCATTCAGGCGGGCGACACTCAATTGGGAACACTGGTTCTGGGTGCCCAGGGCGATATCAAGCGTCAGCAGTTGAAAATCGATTTGCAGGGGCCATTGCTCAAACTTGCCTTGGCGCTGGATGGCAATCTGGATAAGGGTAACTGGCGTGGTCGACTGGCCAGCGGCACGGTGCAAAGCGGCGGCCAGAACTGGCGTCTGCAACAACTCGCCAAGCTCGAACGACTGGCGGATGGCAAAATCAATTTCGGCGCGCACTGCTGGCTTTCCGGGCCTGCCAGTCTGTGCGGTGAAGACCAACGGCTGATGCCGGAACCGCGCCTGCGTTACCACCTCAAGAACTTCCCGCTGGACAGTCTGGCGCAATGGCTGCCCAAGGATTTCGCCTGGAAAGGTTCGCTCAACGCCGATGTTCAGCTCGACGTGCCAGCGGCGGGGCCCAATGGCCAGATCGCCATCAACGCCAACGGCGGTACGTTGCGGGTGCGGGATAAAAAGCAGTGGCTGGATTTCCCTTACGAAAGTCTGGTGCTGAACAGCACGCTGACGCCCAAACTCATCGACAGTCGCCTGGCTTTTCGCGGTGGGAAGCTCGGCACGCTGCTGCTCAACGCCAAAATTGATCCGCTGGCCCAGAACAAGACACTCAGTGGTGATTTCAACCTCAGCGGCCTGGATATTTCGATTGCCCGACCTTTCCTGCCCATGGTGCAAAAGCTCACTGGACGGCTTAACGGCAACGGCCGACTGTCTGGCGGGCTGCTGGCGCCTCAGGTCAATGGCAATGTGATGTTGAGCGGGGGCGAGATTTCCGGGCCGGAGTTGCCCATCAGTTTGCAGGACTTGCAGATCAAGGCGCTGATTGCCGGGGAAAGCGTTCAACTTCACGGCGGTTGGAAAAGCGGTGAAGCAGGTCAAGGCAGTCTGGACGGTCAGGTCAGCTGGGGGGATACGCTGCTGCTGGACTTGAACCTGAAGGGCTCGCGCCTGCCCATTACTGTTGAACCTTATGCGACGCTGGAGGCTGCGCCTGATCTGAAGATATCCATGCATGGCGACCGTCTGGGGGTATCCGGCAAAGTCCTGATCCCCAAAGGCGTGATAACTGTGCGTGAGCTGCCGCCTTCTACCGTGAAGTTGTCCGGCGATACAGTGATTGTGGGACATCAGACCGAACAAGGCGCACCACCCATGGCGATTGCCATGGATGTCGATGTCCAGGTAGGACGGGAAAAACTGAGCTTCACCGGTTTCGGCCTCACCGCCGATCTGGTCGGTCAGGTACACATCGGCGACAACCTCGATACGCGCGGCGAACTAAACCTGAAAAACGGTCGCTATCGAGCCTATGGTCAACGATTGACGATCCGCAAGGCGCGGCTGCTGTTTGCCGGGCCTGCCGACCAGCCTTATCTGGATGTCGAGGCGATTCGCCAGACCGATGACGTGATTGCCGGTATTCGTTTGTCAGGAAGTGCTGAGCAACCCACCACCACGGTGTTTTCCGAACCGGCCATGAGTCAGGAGCAGGCGTTGTCTTATCTGGTGTTGGGCAGGCCACTGAATAATACCGGCGAAGACAGCAACATGATGGCCCAGGCCGCGTTGGCCCTTGGGCTGGCCGGCAGCGAATCCACAACCGGCAAGCTGGCGAACAATCTGGGGATCAAGGATTTCGAACTGGACACTCAAGGCAGCGGCGACAAGACCAACGTCGTCGCCAGCGGCAAGATCACCGAAAAACTGAGTCTGCGCTACGGTGTTGGCGTGTTTGAGCCGGCCAATACCATCGCGTTGCGCTACATGCTCAGCAAGAAGGTGTATCTGGAAGCCGCTGGCGGCATCGCCAGTTCACTGGATATCTTTTATAAGCGGGATTTTTGAGGAAAGCACAGGCCATTGCGTAGGAGCGAATTTATTCGCGAGGCGATGTTTCTGTTTTCGCAGGACCAAAGCCTCGCCAACAAGTTGGCTCCTACATAATCGCAATCATCCATTCACTAGCTTCAATGACGCTTCGCCATAACGCTGGCCGGCAATCGCTTCAACCGGAAACAAATCCCTTAACGCTTTCAATTCCCCGGCGCTGAGCTTGATATCCAGTGCCGCGACGTTCTCTTCCAGGTATTTGCGCTGCTTGGTTCCTGGAATCGGCACGATGTCGTCGCCTTGCGCCAATACCCAGGCCAACGCCAGTTGCCCGGCAGTCACGCCCTTGTCAGCGGCGAGGTTCTGTACTTTTTCAACCAGTAGCAGATTCCTGGCGAAGTTCTCACCCTGAAAGCGCGGGGCGCTGCGGCGATAATCATCCGCTGCAAAGTCGTCCGGGCTTTTCAAAGTGCCGGTCAGGAAGCCTCGACCCAACGGGCTGTAAGGCACAAAGGCAATGCCCAGACGGCGGCAGGCGGCGAGGGTGCCGTTTTCCTCCGGATCGCGGCTCCACAACGAATATTCGGTTTGCAGCGCGGTTATCGGGTGGACCTGGTGCGCGCGTTCCAGCGTTTCTGCGGAGGCCTCGCTCAAGCCCAGATAGCGGACTTTGCCGGCCTTGACCAGTTCGGCCATGGCACCCACTGATTCTTCAACCGGGACCTGCGGGTCGATCCGGTGCTGATAGTAGAGGTCGAGGGTTTCGATGTTGAGCCGTTTCAGGGTGCCGTCGATGGCGCTACGAATGTATTCAGGGCTGCCATTCAGCCCGCGCGCAGCAGGGTTATTGGCGTCGCGGACGAAACCGAACTTGCTGGCCAGGAACACTTGGTCGCGCTTGCCTTGCAAGGCTTCACCGAGCAGTTCTTCATTGGTGTGCGGACCGTACATGTCGGCGGTATCGAGCAAGGTGACGCCTAGCTCCAAGGCACGATGCAGCGTTGCAATCGATTCCTTGCGGTCGCTGCCAGTGGTGTAGAAGTCGGTCATGCCCATGCAGCCCAGACCGATAGCGGAAACGTGCGGACCATTGCGGCCCAATTGACGGGTTTGCATTGATGAACTCCTGTCATTGAAAGTGGCGACAGTTTTACTCCTCGACAAAATCCGGATAAACCCGCTAAAAGTGCTTTCACTGTTTAGAAAATCTAAATAATTCAGCGCCAAGGGTTCTGCAATGGATCGATTCAACGCCATGCGCGTGTTTACCCGCATTGTCGAGCTTGGCGGCTTTGCCAAGGCCGCCGACAGCCTGCACATGCCAAGAGCCTCGGTGACCATCCTGATCAAACAGCTGGAAGCGCATCTGGGCGTGCAGCTGTTACAGCGTACGACCCGACAAGTCAGCCCGACGCTGGACGGTCAGGCTTACTATCAGCGCTGTGTCAGTCTGCTGGCTGATCTGGATGAGGTTGAAGCCGAATTTTCTTCAGCGAACATCGCCCCCAAAGGTGTATTGCGCATCGATATTCCGGTGGGGTTCGGGCGGATGATTTTGATCCCCGCGTTGCCGGAGTTCACTGCGCGATATCCGCTGATCGAGTTGGAGATCGGGATGAGTGACCGCCCGGTGGATCTGATTCGTGAAGGCGTCGATTGCGTGCTGCGTGCCGGGCCGCCACAGGATGATTCACTGGTGGCGCGGCCGTTGACCAAAATGGTTCAGGTGACATGCGCCAGCCGCCGCTATCTTGATCAATACGGCACGCCGCACACCCTGGCGGATTTGCCGCGTCACAAGGTTATCGAATACTTCTCTGCCAGCTCCAATAAGCGTTACGGCCTGGAGTTCATGATCGATGGCCAGGTGAAGGATTTCAGTCTGCCCAAGGCGATGTCGATCAACAGCGCCGACGGTTACCTGGCTGCGTGCGAAGCGGGCTACGGTCTGGTGCAGACGCCGTATTACCATATCGCCGAGCAGCTACGTCGAGGGACCTTGCTGGAGGTTCTCAAGAGCTATCGGCCGCCGGCGATGGCACTGCTCGCGCTTTACCCGCCGCATCGGCAGATGTCACGACGGGTGAGGGTGTTTGTCGATTGGCTGGTGGAGTTGTGTGCGCGCAAGGAGCTGCTCGAGAAACTCAATGGTTGAAGCAAATTCAGCCGCATCCGATCTAGGTCGCCGGGCGCTTTCGTGGTTAACTTCCGGCTCTTCCCAAACCCTGGAAAAAGGACTCAGTTCATGGCTCAAGTGACTCGTAGAGGCAACCCTGTCCAAATCAATGGTGACCTGCCAGCAGTTGGCAGCGCTGCTCCGGCATTCACGTTGGTCGGTGGTGACCTGGCCGATGTGACCCTGGCTGACTTTGCCGGCAAGCGCAAAGTGCTGAACATCTTCCCAAGTGTCGATACCCCGACCTGCGCGACGTCCGTGCGCAAATTCAACGCCCAGGCCAACGACCTGACCAACGCCGTGGTGTTGTGCATCTCCGCTGATCTGCCGTTCGCGCAGGCGCGGTTCTGCGGCGCCGAAGGCCTGGAAAACGTCAAGAATCTGTCCACCATGCGTGGTGCTGAATTCATGAAGAACTACGGTGTCGAGATCGCCGATGGCCCGATGCAGGGCCTGACCACTCGCGCCGTTGTGGTTCTTGATGAAAACGACAAAGTGCTGCACAGCGAACTGGTTCCGGAAATCGGTCAGGAACCTGACTATGACGCTGCGCTCTCCGTATTGAAGTAATAACCGGCAACACTTCGACGGCCTGAACCTGCTCAGGCCGTTTTTATTTATGCTTCAGGTGTTTAACAGAAGTAACGCCAACGTAAATTGCCGGTAAAGGCGCTTTGCTTACCGTCCGTCTGTGCTTATTGTTCAACTCCTGAAGAAGCCCCATCCGCATTGGTTGATTATTCATGCAATTGTCTGGTTCCCGTAGTTCCCGCCGCTGGCTGATCAGTCTGCTTGTCCTGTTGGTTATCATCGGCCTGTGCTGGTGGTTCTGGCCGTCCTCTGCCGCCCATAAGGATGCCGGCAAAGGTTCTGGCGCCAGCAGGTCAGCCAGTGCGGCCAAGGCTGGCCCGGCTCGACCTGGCTTTGGCGGCGCGACCGGGCCGGTCCCCGTGCGTGTGGCGCCTGCGGTACTCGGGGACTTCCCGATCTACTACAAAGCGTTGGGTACCGTGACGGCGATGAACACCATCAATGTGCGCAGCCGGGTCGCGGGGGAATTGGTCAAGCTCAACTTCCAGGAAGGCCAGATGGTCAAGGTTGGCGATTTGCTGGCCGAGATTGATCCGCGCAGCTATCAGATCGCTTTGCAGCAGGCCGAAGGTACGCTGGCCACTAACCAGGCGTTGTTGAAAAACGCCCAGCTTGATGTGCAACGCTATCGCGGGCTGTACGCCGAAGACAGTATCGCCAAGCAGACTCTGGATACCGCCGAGTCGCTGGTGAACCAGTATCAGGGCACGATCAAGACCAATCAGGCAGCGGTGGGCGACGCCAAGCTCAATCTGGACTTCACCAGAATTCGTGCACCAATTGCCGGCCGCACTGGCCTCAAGCAACTGGACGTCGGCAACCTCGTGGCCGCCAATGACACCACCGCGTTGGTGATCATTACCCAGACCAAGCCGATCACGGTCAACTTCACCCTGCCGGAGAAAGACCTGTCGGCGGTCATCACGCGCTATCGCAGCGGCGACAAGCTGCCCGTCGAAGCCTGGGACCGAGGTGACCTAAAACTGCAGGCCAATGGCGTGCTTGCCAGTCTCGACAACCAGATCGATGTCGCCACCGGCACCCTGAAATTCAAGGCGCGTTTCGAGAACCAGGACGAAGTGCTGTTTCCCAATCAGTTCGTCAATGTGCGCCTGCGCGCCGACACCCTGAAGCAAGCAGTGCTGGTGCCGACCGCCGCGGTGCAGTTCGGAACCAATGGCACCTTTGTCTATGTCATGGACGGCGACAAGAAGGTCAAGGTGCGCGGTCTCAAGACCGGCCCGAGCGACGAGCAGTCAACCGTGGTCAGTGAAGGTCTGGCCGCCGGTGATCGGGTGGTGCTCGAAGGCACTGACCGTCTGCGCGACGGCAGCGACGTCGAAATCGTCAATGACAGCAAGGATGTGCCAAGCACTCCAGGCCAGCAGTTGCAGGGCAAGCCGTCGAAGGAATCCGGTGAATCGGCTACAGCCGACAAGGCGGAAAAAGGTCACGCATGAACATTTCACGGCTGTTCATCCTGCGTCCGGTAGCCACCACGCTCAGCATGCTGGCTTTGGTGCTGGCCGGCTTGATTGCCTACAAGTTGCTACCGGTTTCAGCCTTGCCGCAGGTGGACTATCCGACCATCCGCGTCATGACGCTGTATCCGGGCGCTAGTCCGCAAGTGATGACCAGCGCGGTCACTGCGCCGCTTGAACGTCAGTTCGGGCAAATGCCGGGCCTGACCCAAATGGCGTCAACCAGCTCTGGCGGCGCGTCGGTCATCACCCTGCGTTTCAGCCTTGAAATCAACATGGACGTCGCCGAGCAGGAAGTGCAGGCGGCGATCAACGGCGCGACTAATCTGCTGCCGACCGATCTGCCCGCGCCGCCGGTGTACAACAAGGTCAACCCGGCCGATACCCCGGTGCTGACGTTGGCGATCACTTCCAAAACCATGCTGTTGCCCAAGCTCAACGATCTGGTCGATACGCGCATGGCGCAGAAAATCGCGCAGATCAGCGGCGTTGGCATGGTCAGCATTGCGGGCGGTCAGCGTCAGGCAGTGCGCATCAAGGTCAATCCGGATGCCCTGGCGGCAGCCGGCTTGAATCTGGCTGACGTGCGCACGCTGGTGGGCGCGTCCAACGTCAACCAGCCCAAGGGTAACTTTGATGGCCCGACCCGGGTGTCGATGCTCGATGCCAACGACCAGCTCAAGTCGCCCGAGGAATACGCCAACCTGATCCTCGCTTATAAGGACGGCGGTCCGTTGCGCCTGAAGGATGTGGCGCAGATTGTCGACGGCGCGGAAAACGAGCGTCTCGCGGCCTGGGCCAATGAAAATCAGGCGGTGCTGCTCAATATCCAGCGCCAGCCGGGCGCCAACGTGATCGAGGTCGTGGATCGCATCAAGGCCTTGTTGCCAAGCATTACCGATAACCTGCCGGCCGGTCTGGATGTCGTGGTGTTGACCGACCGCACGCAAACCATTCGCGCCTCGGTGACCGACGTGCAGCACGAGCTGTTGATCGCCATTGTGCTGGTCGTGTTGGTGACGTTCCTGTTCCTGCGCCGTTTCAGCGCGACAATCATTCCGTCGATTGCCGTACCGCTGTCACTGGTGGGCACGTTTGGCGTGATGTACCTGGCCGGTTTCTCGGTCAACAACCTGACGTTGATGGCCATGACCATCGCCACCGGCTTTGTGGTCGACGATGCGATTGTCATGCTGGAGAACATTTCCCGGCACATCGAAGAGGGCGAGTCGCCCATGCAGGCGGCGCTCAAGGGCGCGAAACAGATTGGCTTCACCCTGGTGTCCCTGACCATTTCGTTGATTGCGGTGCTGATTCCGTTGCTGTTCATGGCGGACGTGGTAGGACGGCTGTTCCGTGAGTTCGCCATCACCCTGGCGGTGGCGATCCTGATTTCTCTAGTGGTGTCCCTGACCCTGACGCCGATGATGTGCGCCCGCCTGCTCAAGCGCGAACCCAAACCTGAAGAGCAAAGCCGTTTCTACCGCGCCAGCGGTGCCTGGCTGGACTGGTTGATCGAGGCCTACGGACGCAAACTGCGCTGGGTCCTCAAGCACCAGCCGCTGACGTTGCTGGTCGCCGTCGGGACGCTGGCGTTGACCGTGTTCCTGTACATGATCGTGCCCAAAGGGTTTTTCCCGGTGCAGGACACTGGAGTGATCCAGGGTATTTCTGAAGCACCGCAATCGATCTCGTTCGCCGCCATGAGCGAGCGCCAGCAGTCTCTGGCAAAAATCATTCTGCAGGACCCGGCCGTGGTCAGCCTGTCGTCGTATATCGGCGTCGATGGCGACAACACCACGCTCAACAGCGGGCGCTTCCTGATCAACCTCAAGCCGCATAACCAGCGTGATCTGGACGCGACGCAGATCATCCAGCGCTTGCAGCCGCAACTGGACAAGCTGTCCGGGATTCGCCTGTTCATGCAGCCGGTCCAGGACTTGACCATCGAAGATCGCGTCAGCCGGACGCAGTATCAGTTCAGCATGTCGTCGCCGGACGCTGACATGCTTGCGCTGTGGAGCGGCAAGCTGGTCGACGCGCTGAGCAAGCGCACCGAACTGACGGATGTCGCCAGCGACTTGCAGGACAAGGGGTTGCAGGTTTACCTGCTGATAGACCGCGATGCGGCCAGCCGTGTCGGGGTGACGGTGGCCAACATTACCGATGCGCTGTATGACGCGTTCGGCCAGCGGCAGATCTCGACGATTTATACCCAGGCCAGCCAGTACCGAGTGGTGCTGCAGGCCGAATCGGTGGGCGAGCTGGGGCCGAAGGCGCTGGAACAGATTCATGTCAAGACCACCGATGGTGTGCAGGTCAAGCTGTCGAGTCTGGCGCGCATCGAGCAGCGTCAGGCGCAACTGGCGATTACCCATCTGGGGCAATTCCCGGCGGTGATGATGTCGTTCAACCTGGCGCCCGGTGTGGCATTGGGGGCTGCGGTGGAAATCATCGAGCAAACCCAGCAGGACATCGGCATGCCGACCGGCGTGCAGACCGAATTCCAGGGCGCCGCCCAGGCGTTCCAGGCTTCGTTGTCCAGTACGCTGCTGTTGATCCTCGCCGCCGTGGTCACGATGTATATCGTCCTTGGCGTGCTCTACGAGAGTTACATCCATCCGATCACCATTCTTTCCACGTTGCCCTCGGCAGCGGTGGGCGCGCTGCTGGCGTTGCTGATCAGTGGTAATGATCTGGGCATGATCGCCATCATCGGCATCATTCTGTTGATCGGGATCGTCAAGAAAAACGCGATCATGATGATCGACTTCGCCCTCGACGCCGAGCGTAACCGAGGCGTGGATCCGGAAACGGCGATCTATGAAGCGGCGCTGTTGCGCTTCCGGCCGATCCTGATGACCACCATGGCGGCCCTGTTCGGCGCCGTGCCGCTGATGCTGGCGACGGGTAGCGGCGCCGAACTGCGTCAGCCGCTGGGTCTGGTGATGGTTGGCGGCTTGATGCTCAGCCAGGTGCTGACGCTGTTCACCACGCCGGTGATCTACCTGTACTTCGATCGATTGGGCCGTCGTTTCGGTCGTTCGGAGAAGGCTGAGGTGGCGGGGTGATGCTCAGTCTCAAGCTGCAAGCCTTTAGCTTCAAGCGTAAAGCACAAGACTCATACTCTTGTAGCGTGTGGCTTGCCGCTCGGAGCTTACGCCCATGAACCTTTCCGGCCCGTTCATCCGCCGGCCGGTGGCGACCATGCTGCTGAGCCTGGCGATCATGTTGCTGGGCGGCGTCAGCTTCGGCCTGCTGCCGGTAGCGCCGCTGCCGAACATGGACTTTCCGGTGATCGTGGTGTCTGCCAGCTTGCCGGGTGCCAGCCCGGAGATCATGGCGTCCAGCGTGGCCACGCCACTGGAACGGTCGCTGGGCACCATCGCCGGGGTCAATACCATGAGCAGCCGTTCGAGCCAGGGCTCGACACGGGTGATCCTGCAATTCGATCTGGATCGCGACATCAACGGCGCGGCGCGCGAGGTGCAGGCGGCAATCAATGCGTCGCGCAATCTGCTGCCCAGCGGTATGCGCAGCATGCCGACCTACAAGAAGGTCAACCCGTCCCAGGCGCCGATCATGGTGCTGGCGCTGACCTCCGATGTCCTGGAAAAAGGCCAGCTATACGATCTGGCGTCGACCATCCTCTCGCAAAGCCTGTCTCAGGTCACCGGCGTTGGCGAAGTGCAGATTGGCGGCAGTTCGCTGCCCGCCGTGCGTGTCGAGCTTGAACCGCAATTGCTCAACCAGTACGGCGTGTCCCTCGACGAAGTGCGCACCACGATTACCGGCGCCAACGTGCGGCGGCCCAAAGGTTCGGTGGAAACCGCCGAGAGCAACTGGCAAGTCCAGGCCAATGACCAGCTGGAAAAGGCCAAGGATTACGAACCGCTGATCATTCGCTATCAGGATGGCGCGGCGCTGCGCCTCAAGGACGTGGCCAAGGTCAGCGACGCCGTGGAAGACCGCTACAACGCCGGCTATTTCAATGACAAAGCCGCCGTGCTGCTGGTGATCAACCGCCAGGCCGGGGCGAATATCATCGAAACGGTGGCGCAGATTCGCGAGCAACTGCCGGCGCTGGAAGCGGTAATGCCAGCCAGCGTCAAACTCGAAGTGGCCCTGGACCGTTCGCCCGTGATCAAGGCCACGCTGCATGAAGCAGAAATGACCCTGTTGATTGCCGTGGTGCTGGTGATCCTGGTGGTCTTTCTGTTCCTCGGCAATTTCCGCGCATCGCTGATTCCGACACTGGCGGTTCCGGTTTCATTGGTCGGCACCTTCGCGATCATGTACCTGTGCGGCTTTTCCCTGAATAACCTGTCGCTGATGGCGCTGATTCTCGCCACCGGTCTGGTGGTGGACGACGCCATCGTCGTGCTGGAGAACATTTCCCGGCACATCGACAAAGGTGTTGCGCCGATGCAGGCGGCTTATCTGGGCGCCAAGGAAGTGGGCTTCACCTTGCTGTCGATGAACGTGTCGCTGGTCGCGGTATTCATCTCGATCCTGTTCATGGGCGGGCTGGTGGAAAGCCTGTTCCGCGAGTTCTCCATCACGCTGTCGGTGTCGATCATCGTTTCGCTGGTGGTTTCCCTGACGCTGACGCCGATGCTTTGCGCGCGCTGGCTCAAGCCGCATGTACCAGGTGAAGAAAACGCCTTGCAGCGCTGGAGCCAGCGCGTCAACGACCGGATGGTCGACGGCTATGACCGAAGCCTGGGCTGGGTGTTGCGCCATCGTCGGCTGACGCTGCTCAGCCTGCTGGTCACCATCGGAGTGAACATCGCGCTGTATGTAGTGGTGCCCAAGACCTTCCTGCCGACTCAGGATACCGGGCAGCTGATCGGTTTTGTGCGGGGTGACGATGGTCTGTCGTTCTCGGTCATGCAGCCCAAGATGGAAATATTCCGTCGCGCGGTGATGGCCGACCCGGCAGTGGATACCGTCGCCGGCTTCATCGGCGGCAACAACGGCACCAACAACGCCTTCATGATCGTGCGCCTGAAGAACATCAAGGAACGCAAGATATCGGCAGAACAGGTGGTCGAGCGCCTGCGCAAGGAAATGCCCAAGGTGCCGGGCGGCAGGGTGTTCCTGATGCCTGACCAGGATTTACAGCTGGGTGGCGGCCGCGAGCAAACCACATCGCAATATCAATACATCCTGCAAAGCGGCGATCTCGGCAGCCTGCGCCTGTGGTATCCGAAAGTCGTCGCCGCGCTCAAATCCTTGCCGGAACTGACGGCCATCGACGCCCGTGAAGGGCGTGGCGCGCAACAGGTCACGTTGCAGGTCGACCGAGACACCGCCAAGCGGCTGGGCATCGACATGAACATGGTCACTGCGGTGCTCAATAACGCTTACAGCCAGCGCCAGGTGTCCACGATCTACGACAGCCTGAACCAGTATCAGGTGGTGATGGAGGTCAATCCGAAATACGCGCAGGACCCGGTCACCCTGGAGCAGGTCCAGGTGATTACCGCCGATGGCCAGCGAGTGCCTTTATCGAGCATCGCCCACTATGAGCGCAGCCTCGAAAGCGACCGGGTGTCCCATGAAGGGCAGTTCGCTTCGGACAGTGTGTCGTTCGACCTCGCTGAAGGTGTCAGTCTCGATAAGGCCACCGTGGCGATCGAACGCGCGGTGGCCGCAGTTGGGTTGCCGTCTGATGTGATCGCGAAAATGGCCGGCACCGCCGATGCATTCGCCGCGACCCAGAAGAGCCAGCCGTGGATGATTCTCGGCGCGTTGCTCGCGGTTTATCTGGTGCTGGGTATTCTCTATGAAAGCTACATCCACCCATTGACGATTCTTTCCACGCTGCCGTCGGCAGGTGTCGGCGCGTTGCTCAGTATTTATGTGCTGGGCGGGCAGTTCAGTCTGATTTCCCTGCTTGGGTTGTTTTTGCTGATCGGCGTGGTGAAGAAGAACGCGATTCTGATGATCGACCTGGCGCTGCAACTGGAACGTCACGGCGGGATGACACCGCTGGAGTCGATCCGCAGTGCGTGCCTGCAACGTCTGCGCCCGATCCTGATGACGACGCTGGCGGCCATTCTCGGCGCGCTGCCGCTATTGCTGAGCAGTGCTGAAGGTGCGGAAATGCGTCGGCCGCTGGGCTTGACGATTATTGGCGGGCTGGTCGTGAGCCAGATCCTGACCCTTTACACCACCCCGGTGGTTTACCTTTATCTCGACCGTCTGCGCCACCGCTTCAACAAGTGGCGCGGCGTGCGTACCGATGCTGCTCTGGAAACTCCGCTATGACCGAACGCCAGAAAATCAAAGCCGTCAAACAATGGCCCGCGCTCAGTGCCGCGCGTGGTTTGGGCGTGGGGCTATGTGTTGTGCTCTTGAGTGCCTGCGCGGTCGGCCCGGATTATCACAAGCCCGAAATGGCGGCTCCGGCACAGTTCAAGGCGGCACAGGGCTGGCGCCAGGCAACGCCGAGTGACTCGCTGGCCCGTGGCGCCTGGTGGGAGTTGTATGGGGACGCGCAGCTCAACGGGCTGGTGGAAAAACTCAACAGTTCCAACCAGACCGTCGCCCAGTACGAAGCGCAATACCGTCAGGCCAAGGCGTTGGTCCGCAGCTCCCGAGGCGCGTTCTTTCCGACCCTCGACCTCACCACCAGCAAAAACCGCTCCAGCCAGGGCACCGGCAGCAGCAGCTCGAGCCTGAGCAGTTCCAGCAGCGGCATTCGCGATACCTACAATGCGCAGCTGGGCGTCAGTTGGGAAGCCGACATCTGGGGCAAGCTGCGTCGCGGGCTGGAAGCCGACACGGCCAGCGCCCAGGCGAGCCTTGGCGATCTGGCGGCCATGCAGCTGAGCCTGCAATCGGAACTGGTGCAGAACTACCTGCAATTGCGCGTCATCGACGAGCAAAAGCGTTTGCTTGAGGCCACGGTCGACGCTTATCAGCGTTCTCTGACCTTGACCCAGAACCAATACCGCGCCGGCATTTCCGGACGCGATGCGGTGGCGCAGGCGCAAACCCAGCTTAAAAGCACACAAGCCGATTTGATCGATCTGATGTGGCAGCGCGCCCAGTTCGAAAACGCCATCGCCGTGCTGATGGGCCAGGCGCCAGCGGACTTCAATCTGGCGGCCAGCACGTCGATTCCGGCGCTGCCAGCGATTCCTGTCGGCTTGCCTTCACAGTTGCTTGAGCGGCGACCGGACATCGCCGCTGCCGAGCGTTCGGTCATGGCCGCGAACGCCAACATCGGCATTGCCAAGGCGGCTTATTATCCAGACCTGACCCTGAGCCTGAGCGGCGGCTACAGCAGCAGCACCTTCGCCAACTGGATCAGTCTGCCGAATCGCTTCTGGTCAGTTGGTCCGCAGTTGGCCATGACGCTGTTCGACGGCGGGCAACGCTCGGCGGAAGTCGATCGTACCGAAGCGGTTTACGATCAGACCGTCGCGCAGTATCGGCAAACGGTACTGAACGGGTTCCAGGAAGTGGAAAACTACCTGGTGCAGCTTAAGGTCTACGAGGAAGAGGCGGGTGTGCGCGCCGAAGCGTTGGCCGCGGCCCGTGATTCGTTGCGCCTGACCAGCAATCAGTACAAGGCCGGTCTGATCGGTTATCTGGATGTGGTCAATGTCCAGACCACTGCGTTGAGCAACGAACGCAGCGTGCTGACCTTGCTGCAAAGTCGCCTGATTGCCAGCGTGCAGTTGATCGCGGCACTGGGTGGCGGCTGGGAGTCTGAAGGCGGTCTGAAACTGCAAGACTGACGGGTCACTGGCGTCAAAATTGCTGCGGATGCTGGTGCTTTAGGCCTTGTATTCCGGGGCTTTGCGGGTTTTTCGGCCAAAGTCAGGTGCATGCGAAATAATTAGTGGCTATACGCCATATTTGCGACGACGGACCGCGACATTTGGCGGAAAATGCGTAGAATCCCGCGGCTCTGACTGGGCATGGATTAGCTCGTTGTTCTACGCCGCGAGCCGCTCATGTTGATTGGTCAATACACCCCTTCGCTAGTCCTGGTTTCCATCTTCGTCGCCATCCTGGCGTCCTACACGGCGCTGGATCTTGCCGGGCGCATCGCGACGTCCCAAGGTCGTGCGTTGCTGGCGTGGATCGGTGGTGGCGCGTTTTCCATGGGTATCGGCATCTGGGCCATGCACTTCATCGGCATGCTGGCCTTCGATCTGCCCATTGATCTGGCGTTCGATTTGCCGATTACCCTGCTGTCGCTGCTAATCGCGATTGTCTCTTCCGGTTTCGCCCTCTGGCTGGTGAGTCAGCCTGCTTTGCCTCGGCTGTTGTTGGGGCTCGGGGCGTTGTTCATGGGCGCCGGAATCAGCGCAATGCACTACACCGGCATGGCGGCGCTGCGCATGCAACCGGGTATCAGTTATGACGTGGAAACGGTGCTGATGTCGCTGCTGGTCGCCGTTGCGGCATCCGCCGTGGCGCTCTGGATGGCATTGCGTTTGCGTCAACAGGTGACTTATGTGCGCTGCGTGCGCTTCGGCGCGGCAGTGGTGATGGGCGGGGCCATTGTCGGCATGCATTACATCGCCATGGCGGCGGCAGGTTTTGCCGACGGCAGTGTCTGCGGCGCACTGGCCAGGGGAATCCGCGCGGATGGCCTGGACTCGTTGGTGCTGGTCACAGTCCTGGCGGTGCTCACCATCACGCTGGTGGTGCTGGTTCTGGATGCGCATCTGGAAGCGCGCACGGCGACGCTGTCGCAGTCGCTGACCGAAGCCAATCGCGAACTGACGCACCTGGCGCTGCACGACACCCTGACAGGATTGCCCAATCGCGTGTTGTTGGCCGACAGGATCGAGTTGGCGATGCGCAAAGTAGACGCCAACGGTGGGCACTTTGCGCTGATGTTCATGGATCTCGACGGCTTCAAACCGGTCAACGATGCATTCGGCCATCATGTGGGCGACCAGTTATTGCGCGAAGTGGGCTTGCGTCTGCGGTCCAATCTCCATCGCCACGACACGCTGGCGCGCATTGGTGGCGATGAGTTTGTGCTGCTGGTCGAACTGAATGACGTTGAAGACGCGCCGAGGATCGCGGCGCGTCAGGTCAATGTCATCGCTCAGCCGTTCCGGGTCGCGGAGCAGGCCTTGCAGATCTCGGTAAGCATCGGCATCGGCCTTTATCCGGGAAGTGGCAATACGCAGCAGGAATTGCTGATGAACGCCGATGCCGCCATGTATCACGCCAAG
This sequence comes from Pseudomonas syringae, assembly GCF_001698815.1. GTDB lineage: Bacteria > Pseudomonadota > Gammaproteobacteria > Pseudomonadales > Pseudomonadaceae > Aquipseudomonas > Aquipseudomonas syringae_A. The sequence goes on from NZ_LGSI01000074.1 coordinate 149,126, forward strand.
GCAACGGGTAAAAATGGCTATTCGTTTTTCGACGGCACCATGAATACCAATGCGCGCAATCAGCTTGAGCTGCTCCAGGATCTGCGCACAGGCCTCAAACAGAATGATTTTTGCCTGTATTACCAGCCAAAATTCGACGCCATCAGTGGCCTGCCGATTGGTGCCGAAGCCTTGTTGCGCTGGGCGCATCCGCAAAAAGGCATTCTGTTGCCGGACAAATTCATCGGTCTCGCGGAAAAGACCGGCCTGATCATTCCCATTGGCGAATGGGTGCTGAACGAAGCCTGTCGGCAGATGCGCGTGTGGTTTGAGATGGGCTACAGCCATTGGCGCGTGGCGGTAAACCTGTCCGCGCTGCAGTTCTGCCATGCCAATCTGGTGGATATCGTTGCTCAGGCCTTGCACCGTCATCAATTGCCCCCTAACAGCCTGACCCTGGAAATCACTGAAACCACCGCCATGAATGACGCCGACGCCAGCATGACGGTGTTGCAGCAGCTTTCGGACATGGGCGTCGACTTGTCCATCGACGATTTCGGCACGGGCTACTCAAGCCTGATGTACCTCAAGCGGCTGCCTGCCAACGAGCTTAAAATCGACCGGGGTTTCGTCCGGGATCTGGAGCATGACAGCGATGACGCGGCCATCGTCTCGGCCATTGTTGCCCTTGGCCAGGCGCTGAATCTGCGTATCGTGGCGGAAGGTGTCGAGACCGATCGGCAGCAGAACTTCCTGACCCGACTGGGCTGTGATTCCTTGCAAGGATTTTTGCTGGGACATCCGCTGCCCGCTGCGCAGTTCATCGCTGATATCCACGCCGCCGAGGCGCGCAAGTTTCAGACGGTCCAGACTGAGAAGTAAGTGCGTTGCTGGTGGTGGCGTTTATCGTTGATCGCTGGCAGGATCATGGTTTGCCGCGTCCCTGCCGGGTTCGTCGGGGTAGCAGGCACTAACAATCGGTTCCTGGAACACGTCACGAGAAGATAATGGACAAAATTCTGCTCATCACTGGAGGTTCACGAGGTATCGGTGCCGCCACGGCTTTGCTTGCCGCCGCTCAGGGTTACCGAATCTGCATCAACTATCTGTCCGATCACACGGCTGCCGAACGGGTCTGCGGGCAGGTTCGGGAATTGGGCGCGCAGGCAATCACGGTTCAGGCAGATGTCAGCAACGAAGACGAAATCATCCGCCTGTTCGGTCGTATCGATGCTGATCTGGGGCGCGTCACGCATCTGGTCAACAATGCCGCAACCGTCGCCCATGCGTCCCGCGTCGAAGAGATGTCCGAGTTTCGCTTGCTGAAAATGATGATGAGTAACGTGGTCGGGCCAATGCTGTGCAGCAAACATGCCTTGCTGCGCATGTCGCCGCGCCATGGCGGCAAAGGCGGCAGCATCGTCAATGTTTCATCGGCGGCGTCTCGTCTGGGATCAGCAGGTGAATACGTTGATTACGCCGCGTCCAAGGGCGCACTGGACACCTTCACCATCGGTTTGTCCAAGGAAGTGGCGGGCGAGGGGATTCGGGTCAATGCCGTTCGGCCGGGTTATATCTTCACCGATTTTCACGCCCTGAGCGGCGATCCGTTTCGGGTCAGCAAGCTGGAGCCGGGTATCCCCATGGGCCGTGGTGGTGCCGCTGAAGAGGTCGCCGAGGCGATTGTCTGGCTGCTGTCGGAAAAAGCATCCTATGCCACTGGAACCTTCATTGATCTGGCGGGTGGACGCTAGGCGGAATCAGTTGCCGAGCATCGAACGGATGATCCGGCCCAGAGTTTCCATGGCTTTTTCCGCTGCATCGTTCCAGGGGCTGCCGTAGTTCAGGCGGATGCAATGAGCAAAGCGTTGGGTCGGCGAAAATATCGGTCCGGGTGCGATGCTGATGCCTTGAGCCAGCGCCACCTTGAAGACCTGCAGCGAATCTACTGAATCGGGCAGCTCCAGCCAGAGGAAATAACCGCCAACCGGTTGGCTGACCCGGGTTTGCGCCGGGAAATAGCGGCCGATGGCCGCGAGCATGGCGCGTTGCTGATCTTCCAGGGCGTAACGCAGCTTGCGCAGGTGACGGTCGTAGCCGCCGTGTTCGAGATAATCGGCAATGGCCGCCTGCGCTGGCATCGAAGCGCACAGCGATGTCATCAATTTGAGCCTTTCGATTTTTTGCGCATACCGTCCCGCCGCCACCCAGCCGATTCTGTAGCCGGGGGCGAGGCTCTTGGCGAACGATCCGCAATGCATCACCAACCCGTCGGTATCGAAGGCCTTGGCCGGTTTCGGCGCATGCGGCCCGTAATAAAGCTCGGCGTACACGTCGTCTTCAATCAACGGCACCTGATGCTCGCGCAGCAGTTCGACCAATTCGCGTTTACGCGCTTCTGGCATCAAGGCGCCGCTGGGATTCTGGAAACTGGTCATGCACCAGACGGCCTTGACCGGATAGCGTTCCAGGGTTTGCGCCAGAATGCCCAGGTCGATGCCGTCATGGGGGTGCACCGGAATCTCCACAGCCTTGAGCTTCAAGCGTTCCAGCACTTGCAGGCAGGCGTAGAACGCTGGCGCTTCGATTGCCACCAGATCGCCCGGCTCGGTGACGGCTTGCAGGCACAGATTCAGCGCTTCCAGCGCGCCGTTGGTGATCAGCAGCTCTTCCATGGGCAGCATCAGGCCGCTAATCATGTAACGAAGGGCTATTTGCCGACGCAATTGCGGATGGCCCGGCGACATGTCGGTGACGACCATACGTGGGTCCATATCCCGGCTGGCACTGGCTAGGGAGCGGGACAGGCGTTGCAACGGAAACAGCAGCGGGCTGGGGAAAGCCGAGCCGAACGGCACGGTGTTCGGATCCTTGATGGAGTCCAGTACCGAGAACACCAGTTCGCTGACGTCCACCTCAGTGGACTCGCTGACCTGCGGCTCCCTGGGCGTCTGCGCCGGCTGCACAAGAACGCTGGGGTTGACGAAATAACCCGAGCGCGGCCGGGCGCGAATCAGGCCACGGCGCTCCAGCAGGTAATAGGCCTGGAACACCGTCGAGGGGCTGATGCCATGGGCCTGGCTGGCATAACGTACCGATGGCACCCGTTCACCGGGCGCGAGGACGCCGCTGCGAATCAACTCGGCAATATCGTCGGCGTACTTCTCGTAGCGCTTCATGGTGTCTCGCGGGCTGGATGGCGTGCAAAGCATACGCTACTCGATCAACGGTTCAGAGGTGCAACAAAGCGACTGGCCGCCAGGCCGCGGATTTCAGGCTGATCCTGATCGACCACCTCGAAGGCAATGGTCTGGGAACTGCTGCTGGGTCGTTCAGCCAGCATGGCTACAGACACCGGCAAGTCGATGATTTCCCCGGCGGCCAGGCGCAGGTCGGTCTTGCCATGCAATTCGAAGCCCGGGCTGTCAGCGAGGGCCAGTCGGTAATGCTGTGTTTGCTGGGTCTTGTTGATGATTTTCAGGCTGTAGATATTCTCGATCTGGCCCTGGCTGTTTTCCCGAAACAGGCCGCGATCCTTGCTGACGTCCAGGGACACCATGGGCCGTTCAATGAGCGCCATGGCCAGGGCGCCGATCATCAGCAGCAAGACCGCGCAATAACCCAGCAGACGCGGGCGCAACAGCTGAGTGGTGCCACCTTGCAGCACCCGTTCGGAGGCGTAACGCACCAGGCCGCGTTCGTAGCCCATTTTGTCCATGATCGAATCGCAGGCGTCGATACACGCTGCGCAGCCGATGCACTCCATTTGCAGGCCGTCGCGGATGTCGATGCCAGTAGGGCAGACTTGAACGCAGACCTGGCAGTCGATGCAGTCGCCCAGACCTAATGCCGCCGGATCGGCTTCGCGCTTGCGCGGTCCACGGTGCTCGCCGCGCGCCGCATCATAGGCAACGGTCAACGTGTCCTGGTCAAACATCACGCTCTGGAAGCGCGCATACGGGCACATATGCAGACAAACCGCTTCACGCAGCCAGCCGGCATTGATATAGGTGGCCGCCGTAAAGAACACCACCCAGAACAGGCTGACGCCGCCCATTTCCAGGGTCAGCAACTCTTCGGCCAGCGGGCGGATGGGCGTGAAGTAGCCAACGAAGGTCAGCCCGGTCAGCACGCTGATCACCAGCCATAACGTGTGTTTGGCCGAGCGGCGCAGCAGCTTGTCGACGCTCCAGGGCGCGGCCTCAAGCTTGATCCGCTGGTGACGTTCGCCTTCGGTCAGCTTTTCGCACCACATGAAGATCCACGTCCAGGAACTCTGCGGACAGGTGTAACCACACCAGACCCGTCCTGCAAACACGGTGATAGCAAACAGGCCGAATGCACAGATGATCAGCAGCGCCGACAGCAGGATGAAATCCTGCGGCCAGAAGGTGGCGCCGAAGATATGAAACTTGCTCTCGGCCAGATCCCACAATACCGCCTGGCGATTGCCCCATTGCAGCCAGGCCGTGCCGAAGAACAGCAGGAAAAGCAGGCCCGTGCCAGTCAAGCGCAGGGAGCGGAACAGGCCGGTAAAGCTGCGGGTGTGGATCAGGCTGCTGGATGGCCGGGATCTGGAACGAATCGGTTGGCCAGGCTCAATGCTCTGTACGGGGATTCTCTCGCTCATGGCTAGTGCTCATCTACCGCTAATCAGGTGACGAGACTATGCGCGCCGGTCTGTAACCAAAACAGATTCAGCCTGACGATAAAAAACCGTATCAGATGGGTTTTTGAGCAATGTTTGCGGTATTGGAAGTAAAGCGACAGTCAGCGTGATCTGAGTCAAATCGCCGACTGCCAAGCTGTGCTGGATCAAATGACTGTCGTTGGACTTTCAGTGTCGCGATCCACCGTGTGGTGGCGCAGGTCCTTGGCCTTGTAGATGGTCAAAGCGTCAGCTTCCGCCTCGGTAATCGGCACTTTAATCCCATCGATCTCGGCTTCGGACATATGTGTCGCGTCATTGGTGGTGATCGCAATGTCGACCACCCGGCTGCTGCGCCGAACGCCGTCGATTTCTGCGGAACAGTGTTCGTTAGTGCTATCGAATTCCAGTGGCATGGTGAACTCCTTTGAAATGAGGCCTACTAGATTTACGACCACTTGCCGAGGGCAACGTTCTGAGCGTTGTGCCAGCACTCCGGGCTCAGGTCGGTGTCTATTGGCATGCGATTCGAATATTGAGCTCGCGGCCGTTTCTCTGACACCGCGCCGCTCCTACAGGGCTGCGGTGTCATGTTCACTACTAAATGCAGGAGCTCCAATGGATCACCCGTGGTGGCACGAAGTCGGCGTCACGTTGCAACAGGAATTCTCTGATATCACCGATGCGTCACAGCTGACCCGTGTCACGGTCAGGTTGTTGGTTGCAGCGTTGCTGGGCGGGATTCTCGGTTTTGAACGTGAGCAGAAGGGCAAAGCGGCCGGGGTTCGTACCCATATGCTGGTGGCGATGGGGGCGGCGTTGTTTGTCCTGGCGCCGCGACTGGCGGGCGCTGACGATGCCGCGTTGAGCCGAGTGATTCAAGGCATCGTCGCCGGTATCGGATTTCTTGGCGCGGGGACAATCCTCAAGGGACGGGAGCAGAGCACCGGTCAGGTCAAAGGCCTGACGACCGCCGCTGGACTGTGGATGACCGCCGCGATTGGCATCGCGGCGGGGATGGGGCGTGAGGCGACTGCGGTGCTGAGTACTTTGTTGGCCCTAGGCATCCTCAGCCTGATGCCAAGGATTGTCGCCAGGCTGGACCCGCCCGAGAAAAATCGCGACAAGGACGATGGTTCGGAAAAACCCTGACTGCCGCTTTGAACATCCTGCAGCTTATTCGGGGAAATCTTCGCCCAGAATCGCTGGCGGCTCTTCTGCTGGCGGATCGCCCACGGGCGTCGGGATCACTGGCGGCATGGTGGGCGGCGGATCTTCATCAGGCTTGGGTACCGGCAATGCAGGATCATCAATCATCGGATCGGGCGTTTCTGGCGGGATCGGAATGCTCATTGGCTTCACCTTCCTGTGGAATGCGCTGTGGAGTATGGCGTACAAGACCGGCCCAGCAGGGGGTCTTGTCAGGCTCGAAGGTTTGGACAACGTGCTGTTGCCGATGACTCCGCGTTCGTCTCCAGTTGTGTCTACGCTGACAAGCGCCAGTGCTCGGTCCGCTTGAAAGCTCTTTGAACTTTTAACCTGCCACACCGCTCGGAAACTAGGCGACCGGATCACACGAGTCAGTATGAATTGCTCCGGTTGCCAAATTTTTGTCCAGCTGCCTGTTTCGGGCTGTCCGCAACCTTTATTGCATGGATTTGCACAGGAGCGTCCCTGGGGCGTGAGGAGTGATGCTCGATGAATGTGACTGCCGATCAGCCATTTGGCCCGGATTCCCTGGCCACCGATACCCAACACCCGGCTCGACCTATAACGCTGACTCAAGCCTTGCAATTGCCGCGCATCGTGATCGAAAACACGACGCCGGTAATCGACGATGGGCTGTTTGCCGCCAAGGCAATCGTTGGCCAGCCAGTACCCGTCACCAGTAAGGTATTCGCTGACGGGCACGATAAGCTGGCGGTCAAGATTCGTTGGCGCGCCGCCGACGAAGAGCATTGGCACACCGCGCCGATGCGCGAGCTGGTCAATGACAACTGGGTCGGTGAGTTCACCCCGACCTCCGTCAACCGCTACGTGTTTCGCCTGGAAGCCTGGATCGACCAGTTCGCCAGCTACCGCTATGAGCTCGAGAAGAAATTCAGCGCAGGCGTTTCCATCGAGCTGGAGTTGATTGAAGGCAGGATTCATCTGGAGCACGCGGCCGAACGCACCAAGGGCGAGCTGCAACAGCAGCTTCACGCCGCGCTGGGCGAGCTGGAAAAGGCCGAGGCCGAGGAAAAGGTCGCGTTGCTGCTGCACAGTGAAACCGCAGCGCTGATGAACCAGGCGGATAACCAGACATTCCTGAGTCGCAGCGTCGAGTTCCCGCTGGATGTGGAGCGTGAGCTGGCACAGTTTGCCAGTTGGTACGAACTGTTCCCGCGCTCGATCACCGACAGTCCCGAGCGTCACGGCACGTTCAATGATGTTCACTCGCGATTGCCGACGATCCGCGATATGGGCTTCGACGTATTGTATTTCCCGCCGATCCATCCGATTGGCCGCGCGCATCGCAAGGGCCCGAACAACTCGTTGACTGCCGGCCCCGACGATCCGGGCAGCCCGTATGCCATCGGCAGCGAGGAGGGTGGTCACGATGCCATCCACCCGCAATTGGGTACCCGTGAAGACTTCCGCAACCTGGTTGCCGCTGCTGCCGAACATGGCCTGGAGATCGCGCTGGACTTCGCTATCCAGTGTTCCCAGGATCACCCGTGGCTCAAGGAGCATCCGGGCTGGTTCACCTGGCGCCCGGACGGCACGATCCGTTATGCGGAAAACCCGCCGAAAAAATATCAGGACATCGTCAACGTCGATTTCTATGCGCCCGACGCGATTCCCAGCCTATGGCTGGAGCTGCGCGACGTGGTGTTGGGTTGGGTCAAGGAAGGGGTCAAAATCTTCCGCGTTGATAATCCGCACACCAAGCCGCTGCCTTTCTGGCAATGGATGATTGCCGATATTCGCAGTCAGCATCCGGAAGTCATGTTCCTGGCTGAGGCGTTCACCAAGCCGGGCATGATGGCGCGCCTGGGCAAGGTCGGTTACTCCCAGAGCTATACCTATTTCACCTGGCGCAACACCAAGGCCGAATTGACCGAGTACCTGACCGAGCTCAACGAGTCGCCGTGGCGTGAATGCTACCGTCCGAACTTCTTCGTCAATACGCCGGACATCAACCCGCCATTCCTGCAGCAGTCCGGGCGTGCTGGCTTCTTGATCCGCGCGGCGCTGGCGACCATGGGTTCCGGTTTGTGGGGCATGTATTCCGGTTTCGAGCTGTGCGAAGCCGCGCCGGTACCCGGCAAGGAAGAATATCTGGACTCGGAGAAGTATCAGCTGCGGCCACGGGACTTCACTGCGCCGGGCAATATCATCCCCGAGATTGCCCAGCTCAATCGCATCCGGCGCCAGAATCCGGCGTTGCAGACCCATTTGGGCCTGAAGATTTATAACGCCTGGAACGACAATATCCTGTACTTCGGCAAGCGCAGCGCAGATGGCAGCAACTTCATTCTGGTTGCTATCAACCTTGATCCGTTCAATGTTCAAGAAGGGCAATTTGAACTGCCGCTGTGGGAAATGGGGCTGCCCGACGATGCCGCGACCTCCGGCGAAGATCTGATGACCGGACATCGCTGGACCTGGTACGGGAAAACCCAGTTCACACGTCTTGACCCGGCTTACCAGCCTTTCGGCATCTGGCGTATCCAGTCCACGAATTAAGCAGCAGGGACACATCCATGGCGAAGAAACCCAAGAGCGCGGCGTTCATCAATGACCCGCTCTGGTACAAGGACGCAGTGATCTACCAGGTTCACGTGAAGTCTTTTTTCGATTCGAACGATGACGGGATTGGTGACTTTCCCGGCCTGATCGCCAAGCTTGATTACATTGCCGAGCTTGGGGTCAACACCATCTGGCTGTTGCCGTTCTATCCGTCGCCGCGCCGCGACGATGGTTACGACATTGCCGATTATCGCGGTGTGCACAGCGATTACGGCACCATGGCGGACGCCAAGAAATTTATCGCCGAGGCCCACAAACGCGGGTTGCGGGTGATCACCGAGCTGGTCATCAACCACACCTCCGACCAGCATCCATGGTTTCAGAAAGCTCGCGCAGCCAAGCCAGGTTCCAAGGCTCGGGACTTTTACGTGTGGTCCGACAGCGACCAGAAGTACGACGGCACGCGTATCATCTTTCTCGATACCGAGAAGTCCAACTGGACCTGGGATCCGGTGGCGGGGCAGTATTTCTGGCACCGTTTCTATTCCCACCAGCCAGACCTGAACTTCGACAATCCGGCGGTCATGGAAGCGGTGCTGGAGGTGATGCGTTATTGGCTGGACATGGGCATTGACGGCCTGCGTCTGGATGCGATCCCGTACCTGATCGAACGTGACGGCACCAATAATGAAAACCTGCCTGAAACGCACACCGTCCTCAAAAAAATTCGCGCCGAAATCGACGCCAATTATCCGGACCGGATGTTGCTGGCCGAGGCCAATCAATGGCCCGAAGACACTCAGCTGTACTTTGGTGATACCAAAGGCAAGGACGGCGATGAATGCCATATGGCCTTTCACTTCCCATTGATGCCGCGCATGTACATGGCGCTGGCTCAGGAAGACCGCTTTCCGATCACCGACATCCTGCGTCAGACCCCGGAAATCCCGGCCAACTGTCAGTGGGCGATCTTCCTGCGCAACCACGATGAACTGACCCTGGAAATGGTCACTGATCGTGAGCGCGACTACCTGTGGAATTACTACGCCGCCGACCGCCGCGCACGGATCAACCTGGGTATTCGTCGGCGTCTGGCGCCGCTGGTGGAGCGCGACCGTCGCCGCGTCGAGTTGCTCAACAGCATGCTGTTGTCGATGCCTGGCACGCCGACGTTGTATTACGGCGATGAAATCGGCATGGGTGACAACATCTATCTCGGCGACCGGGACGGTGTACGAACGCCGATGCAGTGGTCCATCGACCGCAACGGCGGCTTCTCCCGCGCCGATCCGGCAAGCCTGGTGCTGCCGCCGATCATGGACCCGCTGTACGGTTACCTGTCGGTCAATGTTGAAACCCAGAACAATGACAAGCATTCCCTTTTGAACTGGAATCGGCGCATGCTCGCTGTGCGCAAGCAGCAAAAGGCCTTTGGTCGCGGAACGCTGAAAATGCTCTCGCCGAGCAATCGACGGATTCTCGCTTACATTCGCGAATACACCGGACCGGATGGCAAAAACGAAATCATCCTGTGCGTGGCTAACGTTTCCAGTGCGTCGCAAGCCGCGGAATTGGAGTTGTCCAATTATGCAGGCACGGTGCCGGTCGAGATGTTGGGTGGCAGTGCGTTTCCGCCTATTGGCCAGCTCAACTATCTACTGACTTTGCCGCCCTATGGTTTTTACTGGTTTTTGTTGGCATCGGAGAACCAGATGCCAAGCTGGCACGTAGAGCCCGCGCAGAGCATCCCGGACTTTCCGACCATGGTTCTGAAAAAACGACTCGAAGAGCTGCTCGACGAACCGTTGCGCAGCACGATGGAAAACAACTCGCTGGCCGTCTACTTGCCTAAACGCCGCTGGTTTGCGGCCAAGGACAAGGCGATCGACAAGGTGCACATCGCTTACGCGGTACGCTTTGGCGATGCATCGCATCCGGTTCTGCTCAGCGAAATCGAAGTCACCGCAGGCGATCATCAAGGCTGCTATCAGTTGCCATTCGGTCTGTTGGCTGAAGATGACATCAGCAGCGCATTGCCTCAGCAACTGGCGCTGGCCCGTGTTCGTCGCGGACGTCAGGTTGGCTTGATCACCGATGCCTTCACCCTGGAAACCTTCATTCGTGCGGTCATTCAAGGCATGCAGGCTGAAACCGTGCTGCACAGCAGCGAAGGTGAGTTGCGCTTCGAGCGCACCGCGTTGCTCGAACCGCTTGGGCTGAACAGCGAATCGGAAGTGCGTTACCTGTCTGCCGAGCAGTCCAACAGTTCGGTAGTCGTGGGCGGCGGTCTGGTGCTGAAAATGATCCGTAAGGTCACGGCAGGGGTTCATCCGGAACTGGAAATGGGTGCTTACCTGACCAATGCGGGCTACAAACACATTTCGCCGTTGCTGGGTTCGGTGGTGCGGGTTGGCAATGATGGCGAACCTAACCTGCTGATGATTGCGCAGGGTTATCTGAGCAATCAGGGCGACGCGTGGGAATGGACGCAGAACAACCTGGAGCGTGCGGTGCGCGATGAAATGGCGCACGGTGTTTCCGGACAGGAACAGCATTACAACGCCTTGCTGGAGCTGGCTGATTTTTCCCGCAACCTTGGGCAACGCCTCGGTGAAATGCATCAGGTGCTGGCGGCCAAAACCGACAATGCCGACTTTACTGCCGAAGTGACCACGGTCAAGGAAAGCCAGGCTTCAGGTAAAAGCGTCGCTGCACAGATCGAGCGCGCCTTGCAGTACCTGGAGCAACAGAAATCCCACCTTGAGGCGGTTGACCAGAAGCTGGTGACCGACCTGCTGGGCAAGCGCAAGCAAATCCTCAACCACGTGCAGGCCCTGGCCAAGCGTTCGGTGGGCGGCTTGCGTATCCGGGTGCATGGCGACTTGCACCTTGGGCAGATCCTGGTGGTCAAGGGCGATGCCTATCTGATCGATTTCGAAGGCGAGCCTGCTCGTCCGATGCACGAACGACGCGCCAAGCACAGCCCGTACAAAGACGTGAGCGGCGTGCTGCGTTCCTTTGATTACGCTGCGGCCATGGCCGTGCGCAGTGCGCAGAGTGTCGACACTTCACCGGAGGCTGGCGCCGCACGCCGTCGTGTCGCCGAGACGTATTTGAGCCAGGCCCGTGAAGCTTTCATCGAAGGGTATCGCTCGACGACCACAAAACTGGCGCATGCCTGGAAAGATGCCAAGGGTGAAAGTGCCGCACTTGAGCTGTTCACCCTTGAAAAAACTGCTTATGAAGTGGTCTACGAAGCTGAAAACCGCCCGACCTGGTTGTCGGTGCCGTTGCAAGGCCTGCGTGGGCTGCTGAACCTGTCTGATGGAGAGTCTCAATGAATGCGCCTGATAAAACCGGCGCGGCTCCGCAGTTGATGCCCGCAGCCGCGGACATGGATGCGTTGATCCGTGCTGAACACCGTGACCCATTCTCTGTACTCGGCCCCCATGGCGATGGCGCCAACGGCCAGTTCATTCGGGCTTACCTGCCGGATGCCTTGAGCGTCAGCGTGTTGGCCCGTGATGGCGAACGTGAGCTGGGTCCACTGCAAATGAGCGAAGTGCCGGGGTTTTTCGTCGGGCATTTCACCGAAGCACAGCCGTACTTGCTGAAAATCAACTGGGCCGGCGGTGAGCAGATCACCGAAGACCCGTACAGCTTTGGCCCGTTGCTGGGCGAAATGGACCTTTACCTGTTTGCCGAAGGCAACCATCGCGACCTGAGCAGCTGTCTGGGTGCGCAGGTCAAGAATGTCGACGGCATTGATGGCGTGCGCTTCTCGGTCTGGGCGCCCAATGCGCGGCGTGTCTCGGTGGTCGGTGGTTTCAACAATTGGGACGGTCGTCGTCACACCATGCGTTTGCGCCACCCGACCGGTGTCTGGGAAGTGTTTGTGCCGCGCCTCAAGCCGGGCGAAGTCTACAAGTACGAGATTCTGGGCGCCGATGGCATCCTGCCGCTGAAAGCCGACCCTATGGCTTTGGCGACCACCATGCCGCCGGATACGGCTTCGAAAGTCGCCGCGCCTTTGCAGTTCGACTGGAAAGATGACGCCTGGCTGGCCTCCCGCGCAGATCGTCATGCGGCTAACGCGCCCTTGTCGATCTACGAGCTGCACGCGGGTTCGTGGCAGAAGGAACAGAACGAGGAAGGTGAGTGGCGCCAGTACAACTGGCATGAGCTGGGCGAACGGCTGATCCCGTATGTCAAGGAACTGGGTTTCACCCATATCGAGCTGATGCCGATCATGGAACACCCATTCGGCGGCTCGTGGGGTTATCAGCTGCTGGCGCAATTCGCTCCCACCGCGCGCTACGGTTCCCCGGAAGATTTCGCAGCGTTCGTCAACGCCTGCCACGAGGCGGAAATCGGCGTGATTCTTGACTGGGTACCGGCGCATTTCCCGACCGATACTCACGGCCTGGCGCAGTTCGATGGCACCGCGCTGTACGAATACGCCAACCCTCAGGAAGGCTTTCATCAGGACTGGGACACGCTGATCTACAACCTGGGCCGTACTGAAGTGCATGGTTTCATGCTGGCTTCGGGGCTGCACTGGCTCAAGCACTTCCACGTCGATGGGCTGCGCGTGGACGCTGTCGCATCGATGCTGTATCGCGACTATTCGCGTAAAGCCGGGGAGTGGGTGCCGAACCGTTTCGGTGGTCGCGAGAACCTGGAAGCCATTGATTTTCTGCGTCACCTCAATGACGTGGTCAATCTCGAAGTGCCCGGCGCGCTGGTGATTGCCGAAGAATCCACGGCCTGGCCCGGCGTGAGTCAGACCACGCAACAAGGTGGTTTGGGCTTTGCCTACAAATGGAACATGGGCTGGATGCACGACACGTTGCATTACATGCAGCAGGATCCGATTCATCGCGCCCATCACCATAGCGAGCTGAGCTTCGGGCTGATGTATGCCTGGTCGGAAAAATTCATCTTGCCGATCTCCCACGATGAAGTGGTGCACGGCAAGCATTCGCTGATCGACAAGATGCCTGGCGACCGCTGGCAGAAATTCGCCAACCTGCGCGCTTATCTGACGTTCATGTGGACTCATCCGGGCAAGAAACTGCTGTTCATGGGCTGCGAATTTGGCCAATGGCGCGAGTGGAACCACGACGAACAGCTGGACTGGTATCTGCTGCAATACGCAGAGCACATCGGCGTGAAAACGCTGGTCAGCGATCTGAACCGGATCTATCGCGAAGAGAAAGCCCTGCACGAACGCGATACCGAGCCAATGGGCTTCCAGTGGCTGATCGGCGACGATGCCGCCAACAGTGTTTTCGCCTGGTTGCGCTGGAGCAAGGAAGGCGAACCGCTGTTGGTGGTCGCCAACCTGACGCCTGTGCCGCGCGTGAACTATCGCGTCGGCGTACCGTTCGCAGGCAAGTGGAGCGAGCTGCTCAACAGTGACGCGGAAACCTATGCCGGCTCCAACTTCGGCAATGGCGGCGCGGTGCAGACGCAAGACAGCAAAAGTCACGGCATGCCGGCTTCGCTGGAGCTGAACCTGCCTCCGCTGGCAGTGTTGATTCTCAAGCCGTACGCCGAGTAATCCACAGGCAACGCGGCGCTCGATATGAGCGCCGCGTTGTGGTTTTACCCCTTACCAGCTAATCCTCATCCCCAGATTGCCCATCAAGCCTTCCAGATTGTCATCGTCCACGTTGCCGCTGTAATCGGCGCTGACATACAGACTTACTTCCTTTGACACTTTTGCCACCAGACCTACCCCCAAATCAGCTGTGGTGGACTTGTGCTTGGTCTTGATTCTGTCCACGTGATCAAAGGTCACCGTGTCCGAACCGCCAAAGGTGTGCCACAGATTGCCACGCACATAGGGTTCCAGTGGCATGCCGCTGACGCTATACCGACCTTTCAAACGCGCACCGACACGGCCAGTGGTGTAGGACTGGGAATCAAATGACACGTGGGAAATCCCGTCATTCTGGCTGTCCAGATCAATGTGCTGGTTGATCACTTGTGCCTGGGGTTCGACGATCCAGTTTGCGGAGACAGGAATCGGATACCCGGTTTCAAGGGACAGACTCAGCGCTCGTCCTTCGGTGTCGATCCGTACGCCTCGGTCCGAGCGGCTGTAACCATCCAGGCGCGTGCCCATCGCCACTGCATCGACGTACCAGCCTTTCGGATCGACCAGTGTCCAATACACGCCGACGCTGTCGCCCTCGATTTTTACCTTACCAGTGCGGTTGTCTTTGAAACCACCGGCAAAGCCGTCTACGTGGCCTTCCAGTCGACTGTGACCGACGAAGAAACCGGTGCGCTGTGAACCGCCGCTGGCGGTCTCCGAAGCGTACAGGTCATGGCCGACCTGATAGCCCTTGAGCGATGCGTCCAGGCTCGGATCGACAGTGCCGGACCAACTGCGCTTGAAGTCATTGCCGAACGCTCGCGCCCATCCCGCGGGCACAAAGCCAGACTCGCTCAGCAGGCTTTGCTCACCCTGACGATCATGAAAGGTGCCCAGTGACATCTGGGTCAGCATGGCGACCGCTGGCGGCACCACGGCGTAGTTGGGCACTTCCATGCGATACAGCGTAATCGGTGCCGCGCCCCGGACTGGCGCCGGCAGCGGAGGGGTGCCGATGGCCGCGACCGGGGCAGTCGCCGCTGGCTGCACGGATGGCGTGGTTGGGGTTGTTGGAGTTGTGGGCGTAGTCGGTACCGTAGGTTCCGTCGGCGTTGTTGGTGTTGTGGGTGTTGTGGGTTCGGTTGGCGTAACAGGTGTTTCTGGCGTGGTGGGCGGTACCGCGAGGGCCAGGGGTTGCGAGAGTACGGTCGAGCGCAGGAACCAGCTGTTTTCCGATCCCGCTGTCGCGCCGCCTTTGAATAAATAGTATTGATAGGCCCCGACTGACAACGAGTTGCTCAGCGTAAACGCACTGTTGTCGCTGGTTGCTCCCTCGCTGGCCTGTACCACCTGAATGCCGTTTTGTTGAGTTACCGCGCCCAGGCCGCCCAGGTTGGTGACGTTGATCTGCGTAGTCCCGCTGATCGCGCCCTGAGCCACGACCAGCTTGTCGCTGGCTGAAGAGTCGTCGCCCAATACCGATTGCAGCAACAACTTGCCACTGTTGCCGATGTAGTTGCCGCGCACGGTGAGGGTGTCGGTTGCCTGGCTGCTGCCGGTGGTCATGTCCAGGGTTCCAGCGTTATTCATCGTTGCCAGCTGGCCAGCGGTAAAGGGGCGCAAGGTGCCGGCTGTAGATGTGACGGTGCTGGTACCGTCGATATTGAACACGCCAGTGCCGCTGGTGGCGTCGCCGAGGACCATTTCTCCGGCCAGGTCCATGCGCGAGCCATTATTGAGGTTGACTGTTTCCCAGTTGGCATAGCGACCTGGAGCTGCGGTTGTCGAAGCGTCGAAGGTCAACGTATCGGTACCGACGCCGCCGTCCAGCAAAGGGTTCGGGCCGAGCAAGGCTTCAGCGAGGTTGGTCAGCGTCGCGCTGTCGTTACCGTCAGCCATCAGCACGGCCGCGCGGATCAGGCCACCATCGTGCCAGGCGAGAATGTCGTTGCCGAAGCTGGCACGTATGCCACCGCGTATTTCGCCGCCGCTGACGGTGATGCGGTCGTCGCCACCGCTGACGCTGACTACGCCGCCGATGATGCCTCCGGAGACAATGATCGTGTCCTTGCCGAAGCCGCTCACCAGGTTATTGATGATAGTGCCGCCCGACATGTCGAATACGTTGTCGTCCAGTTTCATGTCAACCCGGCCAATCGTGCCGCCTGTCATGCGCGCAATGTCGCCGTCTTCGAATGCATTGCTGATGGTGCCGCCGGTCATGAGAAACGTATCGTGCCCGTCGCCTTGGGTCAGGGAACGCATGGTGCCGCCGCTCATGAAAAAGTCATCCGGATCGAAGCTTTGGTTGACGTCCCCAGTGATGGTGCCGGCAGTGATTCTGAACTCGTCGACCCCTGCGCCCTGATTGAAATCGCCGACTATGCTGCCGGAATTCATGTCAATGCGGTCATGACCTGCACCGAAGGTGACGTTGCCGATGATCGCGCCACTGCCGCCAGCAGGGAAAACCAGTGTGTTGTTGCCGGCGGGGTTGGTCAGCGGGCCGCTGCTGCCGCTGTCGCAGATTTGAATATCACTGCCGATCGTCGAGTTCAGATCACAGGCCGCACGCGCCGGATTGCACCACATGCCAAAGATTGCGACGGGCAGGACGGCCAAACGCCATGGGCAAGATTTGCCACGGGGGTGCTTCATGATGTCTCTCCCTGAGTAGCGTAGTCAGGGAGGCGGTCACGTCGTGCCTACGGGCCACGCTAAAACGCACTGCATGTCAGACCAGCGACATTGCGTTTTTCCATATTGATTAGATAGTTGCACCTTCAGTACAGAGGTCATCCATCCGCCCGTCAAGTAAATGACCGACGGATGGTTGGCGCAGGGCCACGGATTTTGCAGGGCTTCAGAGGTGAACTTCTACCGCGAGCGGCAGATGATCCGACAGATGTGTCCAGGGCCGGTTGCCGAGGATTTTCGGTGAGTGGCTGCTGGCATTGCGCAGATAGACGCGATCCAGACGCAGCAGCGGGAAGCGCGCGGGATAGGTCTTGGCCAGTAAACCGTGATGGCGCTCGAAGGCTTCATGCAGATAATCACAACGCGCCAATGTGGCATTGCCGCGCAGCTGCCAGTCGTTGAAATCCCCGGCGATAATTACCGGCGCGTGGCTGGGCAGGGAATCCAGCAGTTTGCACAGCAGGTCCAACTGCAGTTGCCGATGACTTTCCAGCAGGCTCAAATGTACGCAGATCGCATGCACCTCATCGTGCCCCGGCACCTGCAATACGCAGTGCAGCAGACCACGGCGTTCGGGGCCGGTGATGGAAATGTCGAGATTGCGATGGCTCAGAATCGGGTACTTGGAGAGCAGGGCGTTACCGTGATGGCCGTCGGGATAAACCGCGTTGCGGCCGTAGGCAAAATCGCTCCACATGCTGTCAGCCAGAAACTCGTAGTGGGAAGTAACGGGCCAGTCATGATGGCGTGACGCGTGACCGTCGTGGCTACCCAACACTTCTTGCAGGAACACCAGATCTGCGCCGGTACTGCGCACGGCTTCGCGCAGTTCCGGGAGAATGAAGCGTCGATTGAACGCGGTGAATCCCTTGTGGGTGTTGACGGTCAGGACACGCAGCTTGTGGACGTCCGGGCTGTTGCTCATGTCCGCTGCATTACTATTCATACCAGCAGGATCGGGGGGCACGCGAACGCTCCTAAGTACGGCAAATGTCTAAATGGGACTGATGCGTACGCTGGCAGTTCATCTTTTTGCCCCGACGTTTCTTCAAATCCTCGGGCGGCGTGACAGCATCACAGTAAGCATTAAACCGCCAATCGACAGCAGCGATGCGAAGAAAAAGATCGAGGCGTAACCCATTCCCAAAGCGATAGCGCCCATCACCGGTCCAGCGATTGCCAGGGCGAGATCGAAGAACACCGCGTAGGCGCTCAAGCCGGCACTGCGACTGGAAATCGGCACTTGCTTGATTGCTTCGACGCCCAACGCCGGATAGACCAGGGACAACCCAAGCCCCGTCAAGCCAGCGCCTGCCAGAGCAAAGCCCGTATTGGGCGAAATCCACAGCAGGACCAGCCCCAGGGTTTCCACGCCCATGCAGACAATGGCCGAGGTGAAGCCGCCAAGACGGTTGATTGCGCCGATGAATAGCAAGCGGGCAAGAATGAAACAAATTCCGAAGACGCTCAGGCAATAAGCGGCGCCTTCCCACCCGCGGCTGACGTAGAACAGAGTGATGAACGTGGTCATCGTGCCATAGCCGATTGACGCCAGCGTCAGGCTGACGCCATAAGGTGCGATGCGCCCAAATACCGACCAGAACGGCAAGCGTTCACCCTTGATCACGGGGATCGAAGGTTTTTTGCGGATGATCACCAGGGCCACTATCGCCATCGCCGTCAAGGCAAGGCCGATACTGAAGAAACCGACATCGTGCGTCATCACATAACCCAGCGGCGCGCCGATGGCGATAGCCCCGTAGGACGCGATACCGTTCCAGGAAATCGCCCGGGCGGTATGGTCCGGCCCGACCTTGCCGATACACCAGCTGATGCTGCCAACGCCGATCAGGCCTTGGGAGACGCCGATGAACAGCCGCGCAATGATCAGGACCGTCAGGCTGACCACCGGCGCGCTTTCCAGCAACGTCGCAACCGAGGTCAGCACGCCGCTGATGGCAATCCCGGACATGCCGTAGACAATCGCAAGTTTGGTGCCGATGGTGTCGCAGACCCTGCCGGCCAGTGGACGGCTGAGCAGGGTGGCCAGATATTGTGAACCAATCGTCAGACCTGCGATGACTGCGCTGAATCCCAGCTGGTCGTGCACGTAACTGGGCATCACAGCAATCGGCAAACCGATGCACAGGAACGCGATAAAGGTGTAGAGCACGATAGTGACGATCTGCAAGGTGATCGTCATGGAACTGACTTCAACTGGAGGCGGTGGCGTGAAGGCGGAGGACATGGACTCGTTCGCTGGCAAGCGTTAGGGAGTGGCACATCATGGCTGGAGATTCCGGGAAAAGAAAGCATGCTAACGATGTAGTTTATTTATTTGTAAACAAATATTGCCGCTGGCTTCGAGCAGTCATAGGATGACTGACCACAAACATAAAAATAAAGGATCCCTCGTGAGTAAACCTCTTCTTCTGGCTGCTGCCGTGGCATGCGGTCTTAGTTTTCACGCCCACGGCGCGACGTTCGCCTACATCTCCAGCCCCGGCGATGGCTTCATTTCCCAATACGGTCTCGACGAAAAAACCGGTGCGCTCAACCTGATTGAGCAAACTCCGGCTGGAAGTCAGGTCAATCCCATGGCGCTCACGCCGGATGGCAAAGTGCTATTTGCTGCCCTGCGGGTCAAACCGTATCAAGTCGTGGGTTTCAGTATCGATCCCAAGACCGGGCATCTGAGCCAGATTTCCAAAGGTCCGCTGGCCGAAAGCCTGGCTTACCTGTCGACGGATCGGTCCGGGAAGTTCCTGTTAGGCGCCTCTTATGGCGGGGATCTGCTCAGCGTGCAGGCCATCGACAAGGATCATCAGCCCAGCGACAGCATTCAAACCATCAAGACAGGCCCCCATGCGCACTCGGTACGTACCGACCCGAGCAACCGCTTTGCCTACGCGGGCAACCTGGGTTCCGACCACGTCTTGCAGTTTCGCCTTGATGACAAAGCCGGCACGCTGACCCCGATTGGTGACGGCTATGTCAGCGTTCCGACCAAGACCGGCCCAAGGCATCTGGCGTTCTCGGCAGACGGCAAATTTGTGTACTTTGTCGGTGAAATGAGCGGAACAGTGACGGCCTTTTCCATCGACGCGCAGAGTGGGGCGTTGACTCAGGTTTCATCCGTCAATGGTATTCCGCCGCGCCTGAATCTGGTCCACGGGGAAGTGCGCGACGCCAGCAATAACGATTTGAAAGACGACCCGACCCCACGCATCTGGGCAGCGGACCTGCGCATGTCTCCTGATGGCAAGCTGCTGCTGATGACCGAACGCACCACCAGCTCGGTGTCGGCATTTGCAGTGGATGCCAACAGTGGCGCGCTGACCTTTCTCGATAACTATCCGGTCGAGGAGAAGCAACCGCGCAATATAGCCTTCTCGCCAAATGGCAAATGGCTGCTGGTGACGGGCGAAAAAGCCGCCATGGTCGGTGCCTACGCCGTTGGCAGCGATGGCGCATTGAAGCGGGTCAGCGAAGCGCCGTCCGGCAAAGGCGCGCTGTGGATCGAAGTCCTGCAACAACCCGCTGAATAAACTCCGCGCCTGAACGCAAAAGCCCCGTCACACAGGACGGGGCTTTTGTTTGTCAGCGCTCTGATCAATCAAATCAGAACACGACGCCTTGGCTGCGCAGGTAATCGTCGTAGGTGCCGCTGAAGTCGACCACGCCGCTTGGGCTCAGCTCGATGATGCGGGTGGCCAGCGAGGAAACAAACTCACGGTCATGGCTGACGAAAATAAGCGTACCAGGGTAGTTTTCCAACGCCAGGTTCAGCGCTTCGATGGATTCCATGTCCAAGTGGTTGGTCGGTTCATCCATGATCAGCACGTTCGGCTTTTGCAGAATCAGCTTGCCGAACAGCATACGACCTTGCTCGCCACCGGAAATCACTTTGACCGATTTCAGGATGTCGTCGTTGGAGAACAGCATGCGGCCCAAGGTACCGCGAACGACTTGCTCGCCGCCTTGAGTCCAGCGACCCATCCAGTCGAACAGGTTGGATTCATCTTCGAAGTCGGAAGCGTGATCCTGAGCGTAGTAGCCCAGCTCAGCCGCATCCGTCCATTTGACCGTACCGGCATCCGGCGACAGCTCGTTGACCAGCGTGCGCAGCAAGGTGGTTTTACCGATACCGTTCGGGCCGATGATCGCAACGCGCTCGCCGGCTTCAACGGTAAAGCTGAAGTCCTTGAACAGCTCTTTGCCGTCAAAGCCTTTAGCCATGCGCTCGACGATGACCGCCTGACGGTGCAGCTTTTTGGTCTGCTCGAAACGAATGAACGGGCTGACACGGCTCGAAGGTTTGACCTCGGCCAGGTGGATCTTGTCGATCTGCTTGGCGCGGGAGCTGGCCTGCTTGGATTTCGAGGCGTTGGCCGAGAAGCGGCTGACGAACGATTGCAGTTCGTTGATCTGCGCTTTCTTCTTGGCGTTGTCCGACAGCAGTTGCTCGCGGGACTGAGTCGCCACGGTCATGTACTCGTCGTAGTTGCCCGGGAACAGACGCAGCTCGCCGTAATCCAGGTCGGCCATGTGCGTGCAGACGCTGTTCAGGAAGTGTCTATCGTGGGAGATGATGATCATCAGGCTGTTGCGCTGAGTGAGGATGTTTTCCAGCCAGCGAATCGTGTTGATGTCCAAGTGGTTGGTCGGTTCGTCGAGCAACAGCACTTCAGGATCGGAAAACAGCGCCTGAGCCAGCAACACCCGCAGTTTCCAGCCCGGCGACACTTCGCTCATCGGCCCGCTGTGCTGCTCGATGCCAATACCCAGGCCCAACAGCAGTTCACCGGCGCGGGATTCGGCGGTATAACCGTCCATTTCCGCGAACTCGGTTTCCAGTTCGGCAACGGCCATGCCGTCGTCTTCGGTCATTTCCGGCAACGAATAGATGCGATCGCGCTCGGCCTTGACCTTCCATAGCTCTTCGTGACCCATGATCACGGTGTCGAGAACGGAAAACTCTTCGTAAGCGAACTGGTCCTGGCGCAATTTACCCAGACGTACGTTCGGCTCCAGCATCACCTGCCCACCCGAAGGCTCCAGATCATCGCCGAGGATCTTCATGAAGGTGGATTTACCGCAGCCGTTGGCGCCGATCAGGCCATAACGGTTACCGGCAGCAAACTTGACCGAGACGTTCTCGAACAAGGGTTTCGCGCCGAACTGCATCGTGATGTTTGCTGTGGAGATCAATTACCTTACCTTCAATGACTTGGAGTTGGCTGAATGCAGCCGATACCGATTTGATACCCGTTTCCGTCTTTGCCCAGGGCGTTTGACCCGAGTCTGAGGCCTTTCTTTGGGCCATATCTATTCAGCAATCTGCGACTTGAGTGTCGGACTGCTGCAAATGAATGCGGGATTCATGCCGAATTTGGCGCGCATTGTCGCACAGACTGGGTGTCAGTTGTATGGTGGTCTGTAAGTTGCTAAGTAACCGCAGATAAAGAGCACTACGTGTTTATCACCCGAATCAGACGGAGGAGTCATGAACGCGTTGATTTGAATCTCGAATTCAAACTCCGGCCAGCAGGCTTTCATAAGGAATACGCAACCCGTCATGCAGACGTTTGATCATCCCAAGGCTCAGCTTACGCTTGCGGTTCAGCACCTCGGATACCCGGCCGCTGGAGCCCAGGTAGGGTTCGAGATCACTAGGTGTCAGGCCCTGCTGATCCATGCGGAATTTGATGGCCTCGATAGGATCGGACGCCGGCAGGGGAAAGTGCTCGGCCTCAAATTTCTCGACCAGCACCGCCAGCACCTCCAGCTCATCGCCTTCAGGACTATTCAAGGGCGCACCCCATAGCTCCTCTACCCGAGTCAGTGAGGCGGCAAGGTCGGCTTCGGTACGAATAGGTTTGATGTTCATTACACGGTCTCCGCGTCGATTTGATCGTACTGGGCGTGTGTTCCGACAAAGCGAATGAATGCAATCTGCCGCTCATAGTCAATGGCGAGGATCACCCGATACTTGTTCCCGGCGATGTTGAAAACGATTCGCCCGCCTTTCAGGATGCTGGCAGAACGCAGTTCAGCTTTGACCTCCTGAGGTGTGCGATAGCTCGCCTTTTCCATGTGCCTGTACCACTCAATCAGTGGTGTCATGGCATATGAGTAAGCCGGACTGGTCTCCCAGAAGGCCCGCAAAGTCCCTCGCGCTATCACTCTCAAAAACGATCCTCCCAATATGGGAGGGAGCTTATCTTGTCCCTCACGTCGCTGCAAGCGAACTGTGTGCGTGGCTCTATCGAGAATTCATGAACCGCCATCAGGAGAAACGCAATGCCCACCCACCCACTCCCGGGCCAGCTCAGGCGTCAGCACAAGTGGGCGGCGGTCATGGATTGCCAACATGCCTTGGTCACATGTGCCAGCGGGCTTCCCTTCGCCGACATGCCTTCCTCAACCGGCCAGGTATCGGGTTAATTCCTCACCCAGGACTTCAAATGTGTTGGCGATACGCCCGACTTTGCGCAGGTCGTTGTGCATGGCTATCCACACGTCGACTTCAAAGCCGAAGCTGCCAGGCAAAACCTGGATCAGGCCATAGGTCGCGGCCACAGTGGCCGGGCATAAACCGAATCCGAGGCCAGCCTTGAGTGCAGCGAGTTGAGCAAGATGGTTATCGGTGGCGACCGTGAATGTCTGGTCTGCCTCGCACAGGCCCACCTCGACCAGGCGGTGCAGGTCGGCGGAGTTCCGATCAGGGCCAATCAAGGGAGTGCGTCGTAATGCATCGAGACTCTCAGGCTTGCCGTAGCGATGAAGGCACTCAGCACTTGCGTACAGGCCGACTCGCAAGACGCCGGTGCGGCGCGCGACTACTGTGGCTTCGCTCGGACGCAGCAGGCGCACAGCGATATCTGATTCCTGGTGTGCGATGTCTTCCAGCGAGTCATTGATACTGATTTCAAGCCTCAATTCCGGGTGCTTGTAATGAAACTCGCGCATCAGTCCCGGCAATACCTCAACGCCCAAAAAGGCGCTACTGGTGAGCCTCACAGTGCCGCAGGATACATTCGTTTCACCACTGGCCATGCGGTTGAACGCCTCGGCTGCCATCGCCATGGACTCGACATGGTGAACAAGCCCACGTGCCGATGCAGTAGGCACGAGCCCTGCGGGGGTACGGGTAAACAGCTTCACGCCCAGCCCAGCTTCGAGGCTTTCCAGACGTCGGCGAGCCGTTGCCTGCGCGATCCCCAGCAACCGGGAAGCGCCCGACAGGCTGCCGCTGCGCAGTACCGCCAGGAACACCCTTTGGCTTTCCCATTCAAGGCCGCTCATCTATTTCGTACCAACGGTTACTCCGTTTATTGTCTTCTGGCGGGGGCGAGGAACAGGGATGATGCACCTCCCATTTGTAGCGCAGCAGTATAAGGAGCAACACCATGGGTTTCACCGGTCAATGCCGATGCGGACAAGTCCACCTTCAATTGCAGGTTGAAACGCTCCCGCCGTTGTATGCATGCCACTGCCTGAACTGCCAGCGGTGGAGCGGTAGCGCCCTCGCATTACACATGCTCTGCTCCGCACAGGCGATTGAAGTGTCGGGAAACATGCGCACCTACACGTATACAACAGAGGGGCATACGTCGACCCATTACGCCTGCGACACGTGTTTCACACGGCTATTCAACGAAACCGACGAAGCCCCTGGTATGCGCGTCTTGCGGGCTAGCGTGCTCAATGGCGCGGAGCGATTGACGCCCCTGGCCCACATTTGGGTCAAGCGTAAACAACCATGGATCTCGCTGCCAGCGGGTGTCGCGCAGTGGCCGGAAAGCCCGTCACCCGAAGAATTTGCAAATGCCATCAGCGAGCAGAAACCATAAGCGGCGATATAAGCCTGGGGATAGGGTGCAAGAGTTCGCAATGGTGGTTATTGCACGGGGGACGGCAGTTAGAAATACTGAAGGCAGGTGTATTTAGACCGCCTCCGTTCGAAGGATTGGCTGACGACGTGGCCTGATTTGCAGATTTGCTTGGGCAACTGGGGCTTAGGTGACCCTCTATCTTTCGCCTCAAGGGCAGTCATCTGGCCTGTGGCAGAGGGCTCTTGCGCGAACGGGTCAACTCACAACACAAACTGATGCAAGGAAGCCATCATTGTGACAACCAGCACTGCGCAGCCAATCCCCAGCGTCCATTGCGCGATGACTGTTTCGCCAAACCAATCCCACCGGGCCGGGTATTTGCCCAGCGTAACCACGCGCATAAAAAGCCAGCCCACGGGGTAACACACCGCACGCAGCAGAATTTCACCTATTGCCTCGATCATTGCTTGCACATCCTTGTTGTTCGTTCTCCACGTTCGCTTCAATGGCAAGGAACTCAATCCAGTCGTCGCGGCCTCATGAATACCTGCCATTAAACGAGGATCCGCTGATGAGCGAGCAAAAGAAAGAAGCACCAAAGGAATCTCCTAAAGTAGCACCCAAGCAGAACACTCCGGCGCACTCGACACCTGAAGAAAAAGAACGGCTCAAAGACTTCAACAAAGACGGAATTCCGCCTGGCGTTTACTGATTCGTGGCGGCGGAGGGTGGAACGCTGATCTTGGGTGGATGTCTAGTGCATATCGCTTCCACCCTTGGGAAGCCAGTCTGGAGTAGCGCCATTGAATATTTTTGAAGCCTTGCGTGAAAGTCATGATCGCCAGCGTGGTTATGCCGAGAATCTGGTCCGTACCAGTGGCGACAGCCAAGAGCGTGTGGACGCGTACAAGCAACTCAAGGCTGAACTGCAGGCGCATGAAACGGCTGAAGAACGCTTCTTTTATATACCGCTGATGGCCCACGACAATGGCGTGGATCTGAGTCGCCATGCGATTTCCGAGCATCACGCGATGGATGAGCTGATGGAAGAGCTGGACGAAACCGAGATGTCCAGCCCGAGCTGGCTGGCCACGGCCAAGAAGCTTTCCGAGAAAGTGCATCACCACTTGAAAGAAGAAGAGCAGAAGTTCTTCCAGATGGCTGGCAAGCTTCTGGATGACAAACAGAAGGAATCATTGGCCGGGCAGTATGTAAAAGAATACGAAGAGCAGCTGGCTGAAGCCTGATAGCGTGTTCAAGGCTCGCCGGACAAGCGATGCAGCGACGACGAAAGTGTAGAATCGGCTTTTTTCGCCTTCAAGGAATACCATGAAGCTGTTGATTGGGGCTGTTGCGGCGGTGCTGCTGGCTGGCTGTACCTCACCGTCAAATCAGGCCCGCGCTGTCGGGCCTTATAAGGTTTACACCACGCAGAAGGCCGCCAACGTGGTTGCACAGTGTGTGGAATATGCCTGGCAGGACGCAGCCATGGTGGGTCCGGACCCGGAAGCGTTCATGCGCTCCAGTGCTGACGGCTTCACCGTCTACACAACCGGTGCCGAATACTTTGTCGATGTGAAGCCGCAGAGCGGCAAGACCGTTCTTAACTTCTACGCTGCGCCAGACACCATGCCGGCTGATCGACGCGGTGCGGCCTTGGCGACTTGCCTGTAGTACGCACCAGCCAATGCACCAAAAAAATGGCCCGGGATAATCCCGGGCCATTTTTCGCTGCAAGGCTGTCAGTTGTCGTCAGAACCTGACGCACCACCACCGGTGCCATTGGGGCCATTCTTGTTCGGGCCGCCGGTCTTGCCAACGCCGCTGCCGGTATCACCGCCATCAACGGATTTACCTGCGCCGGTCCCCGTGCCGCGGCCATAGGCATCGGCATCTTTGCTGCCGGTTGGTGCGCTTGGGTGGGTGCCGGGCGGCATGGCTGAACCGCTTTGGGTAGCACCGCCGGTTTCAGGTTTGGCTGGCCCGGTATTCGACTCGCCTGACGCCGCGAATGCGGACATGCAAGAGATGGAAAGCAGGCCGGTCAAAACAAGGCTAGTCATCTTTGACTTCATCATGGGTACGTCTCCTGGTTATGAGCGTTACCTGATATTGGTCAATCTTACCCGCCCCATTGTGCCCTGAGCTGCGACGAACGGTCATCCGCGTTGCATCGCTTCAGGGCTCGATCCCGTGCAGTTCGCAGTATTGCGACCATTCCATGCCGGCCATTTCGGCAACTTCCTTGTGAACCTCGCGACGCTGACTCTCGAATTCTTCAGGCGACTCGGCTGTGAGTTGCAAGGTCAATTCCCAGGCGAAGAAACCCAGGCGCTGGGCCTCTTCCTCGAAGGCTTCGTGCAGGCGCTCTTCACGATATTGCTGCGCGGTGACGCCTGCTGCCTGAGCGGCAAGAGGATTGAGGTGTTCGAGTTCATCCTGAAGTTGCGGATGAGCAGCGAGGAATCGGGTCAGGGCAATCTGGTGTGGATGTTCGGTTTGAGTCATGCAGGCTCCAAAAGAGGCAAATCGCGGAAACCGGGAGCAAGCGTCGTTCAGCCAAGGCGGATCAGTGTCGTGTGCTGTTGTAGCGCGTCGTGCACTGCATTGAGGCCTTGCTACCCGGGTGTTGCCAACAGTAGCAAATCAATTGCGCATGGTAACTGCATCCAGCAGCTGCTTCACGAAGCTATCTCCATGATCCCGATGGAATTTCTCTACCCATGTTTTTTCATCGCCAGCCGTGGCACACTTCCTGCTGTCAATTCCGTTGTTACATACTGAGTTCCGCTATAGCGGAACAAGCTCATTCTTCAGTGGAGTTCTTGTCATGGGTAGCGGACTTTTCTCTTTAAAAACGTGTGCATGTGTCGTTGCGACGATGGCCGTGCTGGTTGGCGCGGCGCAAGCAGCGGATGCCAGCAAACTGGACAGCGTGTTGCAGCGCGGCAAGCTGGTAGTGGGCACAGGCAGCACCAATGCGCCTTGGCACTTTCAGGGCGCGGACGGCAAGTTGCAGGGCTTTGATATCGACATCGGCCGCATCATTGCCAAAGGGTTGTTCAATGACCCAAGCAAAGTCGAATTCGTTGTGCAGTCCTCGGACGCGCGAATTCCCAACCTGCTGACCGACAAGGTTGATATCAGCTGCCAGTTCATCACTGTTACCGCCAGTCGCGCCCAGCAAGTGGCATTCACGCTGCCGTATTACCGCGAAGGCGTGGCGCTCCTGCTGCCGACCAACAGCAAGTACAAGGAAATCGACGACCTGAAATCGGCCGGGACCGGCGTCATCGTCGCCGTCCTGCAAAACGTGTATGCCGAAGAACTGGTGCACCAGGCATTGCCGCAAGCCAAGGTCGATCAATACGACAGCGTTGATTTGATGTACCAGGCGATCAATTCCGGGCGTGCCGATGCAGCTGCCACCGATCAGTCCTCGGTGAAATACCTGATGGTGCAAAACCCTGGCCGTTATCGCTCGCCGGCTTTTGCCTGGAGTCCGCAAACCTACGCCTGTGCGGTCAAGCGCGGCGATCAGGATTGGCTGAACTTCGTCAATACCGCCCTGCATGAAGCCATGACCGGTGTTGAGTTCCCGACGTATGCGGCGTCGTTCAAGCAGTGGTTTGGGGTGGATCTGCCAACGCCGTCGATTGGCTTTCCGATGGAATACAAGTAATCAGAACCTGACTGACGGGGCAGGGATGACAAGGCAGTCGTCCCGTTCCAGGTATTGCTGACCATGAATTATCAATTGAATTTTGCAGCGGTCTGGCGTGATTTTCCCAGCCTGCTGGCGGGCCTGGGATTGGGGCTGGAACTGGCCCTGATTTCCATCGCCATCGGTTGCGTGATCGGCCTGATGACGGCGTTCGCGTTGCTGTCCCGGTATCGCGCGCTGCGCGTTGTCGCTTCGGTGTATATAACGGTGATCCGCAACACGCCGATTCTGGTGCTGATCCTGCTGATCTACTTCGCGCTGCCAGGCCTGGGCATCCGCCTGGACAAACTGGCGTCGTTCATCGTGACCCTGTCGCTGTATGCCGGGGCTTACCTGACCGAAGTGTTCCGCGCAGGGTTGTTGAGCATTCACAAAGGCCAGCGTGAAGCTGGCCTGGCAATCGGTCTTGGTGAATGGCAGGTCAAGGCTTACATCGTTGTGCCGGTCATGCTGCGCAATGTGTTGCCAGCCTTGTCCAATAACTTCATTTCGCTGTTCAAGGACACGTCGCTGGCGGCTGCCATCGCGGTGCCGGAACTGACGTATTACGCGCGCAAGATCAATGTCGAGAGTTATCGGGTCATTGAAACCTGGCTGGTCACCACCGGACTGTATGTGGTGGCCTGTTATGTAATTGCCATGCTCTTGCGCTACCTCGAACAACGCTTGGCCATTCGCCGCTAGGAGGCCTGACTCATGTACGAACAACCTTCCTGGCTGCATGAATTGTGGATTGCCCGGGAAACCTTGTGGGCCGGGTTCCTGACCAGCGTGCAGTGCTCGGCGCTGGCCATCGTCTGCGGCACCGTCATCGGGGTGTTTGCCGGGCTGATCCTGACCTACGGCAATATCTGGGCGCGGCTGCCGTTTCGCATCTATGTCGATCTGATTCGCGGCACGCCGGTGTTCGTGCTGGTGCTGGCGGTGTTTTACATGGCACCCGCACTGGGCTGGCCCATTACCGCGTTCCAGGCCGGGGCTCTGGGCCTGACACTGTTCTGCGGTTCCCACGTCGCGGAAATCGTGCGCGGCGCATTGCAGGCCATTGCGCGAGGTCAACTGGAAGCCGGCAAAGCCATCGGGCTGACATTTCCCCAGTCCTTGATGTACGTGCTGTTGCCTCAGGCATTGCGGCAGATTT
The DNA here is from genome assembly GCF_001698815.1 of Pseudomonas syringae. Taxonomy (GTDB): domain Bacteria; phylum Pseudomonadota; class Gammaproteobacteria; order Pseudomonadales; family Pseudomonadaceae; genus Aquipseudomonas; species Aquipseudomonas syringae_A. Next base: position 178,487 of record NZ_LGSI01000074.1, read on the forward strand.
TGCCGACTTGGGTGAACTCGTCCACCGAGATCGTCAAGGCCTCGACGCTGCTGTCGGTGATCGGCGTAGCCGAACTGCTGCTCAGTACTCAACAGGTGATCGCCCGGACTTTCATGACCCTGGAGTTTTATCTGTTCGCTGGTTTTCTCTTCTTCGTCATCAACTACGCCATCGAGCTTCTTGGACGGCAAATCGAAAAACGGGTGGCCTTGCCATGACACAGACTCAAACAGCGATCAACGAGCCAGCGTTGCTGAGCATCGAAGGGCTGCATAAATCCTACGGCGCCGTAGAAGTGCTCAAAGGCGTGGATCTGCGCATGCAAAAGGGCAACGTGGTGACGCTGATCGGCTCCAGTGGCTCCGGCAAGACCACGCTGCTGCGTTGCGTCAATCTGCTCGAAGAGTTTCAGGGCGGACATATTCGCCTTGAAGGCCAGGACATCGGTTATAGCGACATCAACGGCAAGCGCGTGCGGCACCCGGAAAAAGTCATTGCCAGCCATCGGGCAATGACCGGCATGGCGTTCCAGCAGTTCAACCTGTTCCCGCACCTGAGCGCGTTGCAGAACGTGACGCTGGGCTTGCTCAAGGTCAAGAAGCTACCCAAGGATCAGGCCGTGGCGCTGGCCGAAAAATGGCTGGATCGCGTCGGTCTGCTGGAGCGGCGCAATCACTTCCCGGGGCAGCTTTCCGGCGGTCAGCAGCAGCGCGTGGCGATTGCCCGCGCCATCGCGATGAATCCCAGCCTGATGTTGTTCGATGAAGTGACGTCGGCACTCGATCCGGAACTGGTCGGCGAAGTGCTCAGCGTCATCAAGGGCCTGGCGGAAGATGGCATGACCATGCTGCTGGTGACCCATGAAATGCGCTTTGCTTACGAAGTATCGGATCAGATCGTGTTCATGAACCAGGGACGCATCGAGGAGCAAGGTCCGCCCAAGCAATTGTTCGAGCAGCCAAAGTCGGCGCGCCTGGGCGAATTCCTGAAGAACATCCGCTTTTAAGTAATAACCACGTCAAGAAAGGAGAAACATCATGAGTATTACTCGTTACGGCGCAGGCAGCGTCGCCGGTGGCGGTCAGCCGCGCCCCTTTGCTCGCGCCGTCGAGGCTGATGGCTGGCTGCATGTGTCCGGCCAGGTGCCGGCCGAAGATGGCGAAATCATCGTCGGCGGCATTGTCGAACAGACCCGCAAGACCATGGACAACCTGGTAGCGATTCTCACCGAAGCCGGTTATGGCCTCGAAGACGTGGTGCGCGTTGGCGTGTGGCTGGAAGATCCGCGCGACTTCTGGAGTTTCAATAAAGTCTTCGGCGAATACTTCACCCCCGAACACGCCCCGGCTCGCGCCTGTGTGCAGGCCAGTATGATGGTTGATTGCAAGGTCGAGATCGATTGTATTGCTTACAAGAAAAAGTGAAGCGCAAAGTTGCAGGCGGATGTTGCGATCCTTGCAGCTTGAAGCTCGTGGCTTGAGACTGCTTCACCTTTTACTGCGCTTGAATGCGCCACGGACGAGCCAAACATGAGTGAAGATACGATCAAACGCAGGGCCCGCGGCCTGGACCGGGCGTTCGATATTCTTGATTTCCTCAAGGAAAAGGGCACGCCACTGCGCCCCAATGAAATCGCCAGTGGCATCGGCAGCCCGAAATCGACGGTCTATGAACTGGTCGGCTCACTGCTTGAGCGGCGCATTCTCGAAGCGGTCGGCAAGGAAGGTCATGTCTACCTGGGGCGGCAGTTGTACTTTCTTGGTCAGGCGCACCTGCGGCATTTTGATTTCACCCGGGAAGCGGAGAGCTGTTTGACTGACATCGTCAGCCAGACCCGGGAAACGGCGCAGATGTGCCTGCTCAATGGCCGCAAGTACACCGTGGCGCTGATGAAAGAGGGTGAACGGCATTTTCGCATTTCCTCTGACATTGGCGAAAACGCGCCGATTCCCTGGACCGCGTCGGGCCGGCTTTTGCTGTGCCATCTGAGCGACCAGGAAATTGCCGATCTGATCGATCCGGAGGATTTCATCCTGCCGGACGGTGAGCGCCTGCCCATGGACAGGTTTCTGGCCGAGATCCGTCAGGCCGGGCAGGAGGGTTTCTTTTCCTTCGACAGCGTCGCCGACACCTTCACCCATTGCTTTGCGGCTCCCGTCAAAGACGACAAGGGTGTGTGCATTGCCACGCTGTGTATCGTCGCGCCTCGGGCCGACGCGAAAAACAATTACAACGACTATCGTCGAGTGCTGATTGCCAGTGCCAATGGCCTCGCTCGCCGAATCAACGAATAAAACCCTGGAGAATTCTCATGGGCATTGCAGTGGTAGAAAAGGGCGCCGCCGCGCCGGGCGATCATCTGGTTCGCGACGTCAGCCTTCCCGCGCTGGTCATCCACCGCGAGGCGCTGGACCACAACATTCGCTGGATGCAGGCATTCGTCAGCAACAGCGGCGCGGAACTGGCGCCCCATGGCAAGACCAGCATGGTCCCGGCCTTGTTTCGGCGCCAGCTGGAGGAGGGCGCGTGGGGCATGACCCTGGCCACGGCCGTGCAGACCCATGCTGCGTATGCCCATGGCGTGCGGCGGGTGCTGATGGCCAACCAACTGGTCGGCACGCCGAACATGGCGCTGATCGCTGATTTGCTCGGCGACTCGATGTTCGATTTCCACTGCATGGTTGATCACCCGGATAACGTCGCGGCGCTAGGCGAGTTTTTCGCGTCGCGGGGGCTGCGCCTGAACGTGATGATCGAATACGGCGTGCCGGGCGGGCGCTGCGGCTGTCGAACTGAGCAGGAGGTTCTGGACCTCGCCGATGCCATCGCGGCGCAACCGTCTCTGGCGTTGACCGGTATCGAGGGTTACGAAGGTGTGATCCATGGCGATAAGGCGGTTAATGACATCCGCGCCTTTGCCGCGTCGCTGGTACGACTGGCCGTGGAGCTGCAGGACAAAGGCGCTTTTGCCCTGGATCGACCGATTGTCACGGCATCCGGCTCGGCCTGGTACGACTTGATCGCCGAGGCGTTCGACGAACGTCAGGTGCGCGAACGTTTTCTCGGCGTGCTGCGTCCCGGCAGTTACGTGGTGCATGACCACGGTATTTACAAAGACGCGCAATGCTGCGTACTCGACCGGCGCAGCGAACTGACGGAAGGGTTGCGTCCGGCCCTGGAAGTCTGGGCGCATGTGCAATCGCTGCCTGAACCGGGCTTTGCCGTGGTCGCCATGGGTAAGCGTGATGTGGCTTTTGACGCAGGCCTGCCCAATCCAATCAAGCGCTACAAGGCTGGCGAGTTGCCCGCCCACGGCGATGACGTTAGCGCCTGCAAGGTCACAGCGGTAATGGACCAGCACGCGTTCATGACCATTGCGCCCGGTTGCGAGCTGAAGGTTGGCGATATCATTTCCTTCGGCACTTCGCATCCATGCCTGACCTTCGATAAGTGGCGCAACGGTTGCCTGGTCGATGAACAACTGCAAGTCATCGAAACCTTCGATACCTGCTTTTGATGACCGGGAGAACCTGAACATGAGCGAACTGGTCAGCCACAGTCATCCGCGCATCGCCCTGATCGGCGAGTGCATGATCGAGTTGCAACAGCACGCTAACGGCAGCCTGCAACAGAGTTTTGGCGGCGATACGCTGAATACGGCGGTGTATATCGCGCGCCTGTTGGGGCGCACTGCTCAGGTGGACTATGTCACCGCGCTGGGCGACGACAGCTTCAGCGACGCCATGTGCCGCGTCTGGGAACAGGAAGGCATTGGCTTGAGCAAGGTGCAGCGCCTGCCGGGGCGTTTGCCGGGTTTGTATTGCATCCAGACCGATGCCAATGGCGAGCGGCGTTTTCTGTATTGGCGCAACGAGGCGGCGGTGCGCGATTGCTTCAACACCCCCGAGTCCGACGCCATCCTCAACGAGCTGCAAAACTACGACGTTGTGTACCTCAGCGGCATAACCCTGGCGGTGCTCGGCGAGCATGGCCGCGAGCGGTTGCTGTCCAGGCTTGCGCAAGTTCGGGCGCGGGGCGTTCGGGTGGTGTTCGACAACAATTATCGACCGCGCTTGTGGGAAAATGTCGATCAGGCGCGTGAGGCGTATCGCGCCTGCATGGCCTGCGTTGATCTGGCACTCTTGACCGAGGACGACGAGCAGGCGCTGTACGGTTATGCCGACAGCGAAGCGCTGCTGACGGCCTATCGCGAACTGGGCATCAGTGAAGTGGTGGTCAAGCGCGGTGCGCGGAGTTGTCTGGTGGAATCGGGCGGCGAGCGCTTCGAAGTGGCTGCGCATCCGGTCAGCCGGGTGGTGGACACCACGGCGGCGGGAGATTCATTCAGCGCAGGTTATCTGGTGATGCGCCTGCGCGGCGCGAGCCCAGTGGAAGCGGCCAATGCAGGGCATCATTTGGCCAGTCTGGTGATTCAGCATCCTGGGGCGTTGGTTCCCGCGAGCGTCATGCCGAGTCTCTGATCCGCTCAATCCCGATAAAAGACCTGGACCAGGTGATACCCGAACTTGCTTTTGATCGGGCCATGCACCACGCGCAACGGCTTTTTGAAAATGACCTGGTCGATGGCTCCCACCATTTGGCCGGGTCTGACTTCACCCAGATCGCCGCCGCGCTTGCCGGACGGGCAGGTCGAGTGTTTTTTTGCCAGTACATCGAAGGCTTCACCCTTGTCGATACGCACCTTGAGTTGCTCGGCCTCTTCGGCGGTCTTCACCAGAATGTGACGGGCTTGGGCTTTCATGTGACGGACGCCTGAAGAAAAAACGGCGGTCATTATCACACATCAAGCGAAACGGTTTTTCGAAACCTGACGCATCAGTGATTGCGTCCGGTAGCCTTCTGCGGCCAAGCTACACCCCTTCTATCGATGAACTGTTGTTCGGGGCAAGCGTCGCATGCAAGTGACCCATCCTCATTTACCTTATTTCGTGCGGTGCTGATTATGGATTTTCCGGCGTTGTTGAAGATTCTGGCCAGCCAGGATGGATCGGACCTTTATCTTTCCACCGGTGCGCCGCCGTGCGCCAAGTTCAACGGCGTACTCAAGCCGTTGGGCACCGAAACCCTGAAGCCGGGTGAAATTGCCGCTGTTGCGCAAGGCATCATGGATGCCGAGCAAAAGCTGGAATTCCATCGTGAGCTGGAGATGAACCTGGCGGTTTCCATGGCCGGTATCGGCCGGTTCCGGATCAACATTTTCATGCAACGCAACGAAGTTTCCATCGTGGCGCGCAACATCAAACTGGATATTCCGCGCTTCGAGGATCTGTTCCTGCCGCCGGTGCTGCTCGATGTGATCATGGAAAAACACGGGCTGGTGCTGTTTGTAGGCGGCACGGGCTCGGGCAAGTCGACGTCATTGGCGGCGCTGATCGATTACCGCAATCGCCACGCCAGCGGCCACATCATCACTATTGAAGATCCGGTGGAGTTCATCCATCGCCACAAAAAATCGATCATCAATCAGCGCGAAGTGGGCGTCGACACGCGCAGTTTCCATTCCGCCTTGAAAAATACCCTGCGCCAGGCACCGGACGTGATTCTCATCGGTGAGATCCGCGACCGGGAAACCATGGAGCATGCCCTGGCATTCGCCGACACCGGCCATTTGGCGATTTCAACGCTGCACGCCAACAATGCCAACCAGGCGCTGGACCGCATCATCAACTTCTTCCCTGAAGAGCGTCGCCACCAACTGCTTCACGATCTGGGCAACAACCTCAAGGCGTTCGTCTCCCAGCGGCTGGTCAGGACCACCGACGGCAAGCGTCGCGCGGCGGTAGAGGTGATGATGGGCACGCCGACCATTCGCGACCTGATCCAGCGCAATGAGCTGAACGAACTCAAAGGCATCATGGAAAAGTCCGGCGGCCTGGGCATGCAGACCTTTGATACCGCACTTTACGAGTTGGCGATCGAGGGGGTCATCAGCGAAGAAGAGGCGCTCAAGCACGCCGACTCACTGAACAACGTGCGCCTGCGCCTCAAGCTGCATGGGGAAGGCGGCGTTACCGGTCAACTGACCACGCCACCACCGCCACCGACGCCGGCAGTCAGCGTCAAGGTGGCGGATTGGGGATTGGTGGATGAGCGTAACGAAGGCAAACCGGGCGCCTGACTCAGCGCGCCAGCCAGCCACCGTCGACATTCCACGCCGCGCCGCGCACTTGAATGGCGGCGTCGCTGCACAGGAACAGCACCAGCTCACCGAGCTGTGACGGTGTGACGAACTCCAGCGACGGTTGTTTTTCGGCCAGCAGATCGTGCCTGGCCTGCTGCGCGTCACCGCTGGCTGCGGCACGATCATCGATTTGCTGCTGCACCAGCGGGGTCAATACCCAGCCGGGGCAGATGGCGTTACAGGTAATGTTGCTGGTCGCGGTTTCCAGGCCCACGACTTTGGTCAGGCCGATAACGCCATGTTTGGCGGCGACGTAGGCGGCTTTGCCGGTGGAGCCGACAAGCCCGTGCACCGACGCGATATTGACGATGCGCCCCCAGTCTTTGTCGCGCATGCCTGGCAGGCACAGGCGAGTGCTGTGGAACACCGAGGACAAGTTGATCGCAATGATCGAGTCCCAGCGTTCAATCGGGAAATCCTCCACAGAATCGACGTGTTGTATCCCGGCATTGTTGACCAGAATGTCGACGCCGCCGAACTCACGCTGCGCGTAGGCAACCATGTCCGCGATCTGTTCGGGTTTGCTGACGTCTGCCGGATGATGGCCCACCTTGCCGCCGAATTGTTCGACCTCGGCGATCACCGCAGTGACATCGCCGAAGCCGTTGAGGATCAGGTTCGCGCCAGCCTTGGCCAGACTCATGGCGATACCCAGGCCAATGCCGCTGGTGGAACCGGTGACCAGTGCCGTTTTACCTTGCAGACTCATGTTGTGTTCCTCAAACGATGCCCGTGGCGTAGAACGTGCCGATGACGACGAACACGGCCAGGGTCTTGATAATGGTGATGCCGAAAATATCCCGATACGCTTCGCGGTGCGTAAGGCCCGTGACCGCCAGCAAGGTGATCACCGCGCCGTTGTGCGGCAGGGTGTCCATGCCGCCACTGGCCATGGAAGCCACGCGGTGCAGCACTTCCAGCGGGATATTGGCGGCGTGGGCGGCATTGATGAAACTCTCGGACATGGCCGCCAATGCGATGCTCATGCCACCCGAAGCCGACCCGGTAATGCCCGCGAGCAAGGTGACGGTGATTGCTTCGTTGACCAGCGGGTTGGGAATGCTTTTCAGCCAGCCCGCCAGCACCAGAAAGCCTGGCAACGAGGCGATGACCGCGCCGAAGCCATATTCCGATGCAGTGTTCATGGCGGCGAGCAACGCGCCACTGACCGCGCTTTTGCTGCCTTCGGCCAGACGACTGCGTATCGCCGCGAAGCCACACACCAGCACCATCAGGATGCCCATCAGCAGCGCGGCTTCCACTGCCCAGATCGCGGTCAGTTTGGCGATCTCGGTCTGGATCGGCGTAGCCATGCCCGGCAGTGCCAGGGTGTGGGTTTTGCCATACAGCTGGGGAATCCACCAGGTGAACAACAGGTTCGCCAAGCCCACCAGAAGCAGTGGCGACAGGGCAATCAGCGGATGCGGCAGCTTGATGTCTTCGGCGGTTTCCGGCTCGTTGCGCAGTTCAATGCCATAACCTTCGCCGGCCTTTTGCGCTTTGTTGCGCTGACGCTGCAGATAGAGCATGCCGGCGCAAAACACGAAAATCGTGCCGATCAAACCTAGCCAGGGCGCAGCCCATGCGGTGGTGTTGAAGAAGGTCGTGGGGATGATGTTCTGGATCTGCGGGGTGCCGGGCAGGGCGTCCATGGTGAAGGAAAACGCGCCGAGCGCGATGGTCGCCGGTATCAGCCGTTTGGGAATATCGCTCTGGCGAAACATTTCTGCAGCAAACGGATAGACCGCGAACACCACCACGAACAGCGAAACGCCGCCGTAGGTGAGCAATGCGCAGACCAGCACGATCACCAGCATCGCTTGCCGAGTACCGAGAACCCCGATGGCAGCGGCAACGATGGCCCGGGAAAAGCCAGACAGCTCGATGAGCTTGCCGAACACGGCGCCTAACAGGAACACAGGGAAGTACAACTTGACGAAGCCGACCATCTTGTCCATGAACACCCCGGTAAACGCTGGAGCTACGGCCGAAGGGTCGGTGAGTAATACCGCACCCATGGCGGCGATGGGGGCGAACAGGATAACGCTATAACCACGGTACGCAGCGAGCATCAACAGCGCGAGGGCTGCCAAGGCAATGATCACACTCATTGAGTGTCTCCTGGCCTGGGACTACAACGAACTCAGAGGCTGCCGAGGGCGCTCTGCATGGATCGCTGAATCCGGTCGGCATATTGTTATTGTTTTCGGCAGCGGCGAGGGCCGCGTAATGGGTATAGCGGGTTTCATGCCATATCGCTAAGTAATTGTTTTATATCGATAATTTACGAAATAGCGTATGAGGTCGACTATTCCGGTCTCTATAAAGAGACAAATAGTGAGCAAGATTCCGCCCTGACTGGCTGGAATGTCAGTGAACACTTCGCGAAGGCTGGGTTCGGCCGAAGTCTCAATAAGGAGATCAAGTCTCCTTACTGAGACTCGGCAATCCCCAAGGCGGCCATTTTCTTGTACAGCGTGGAACGGCCCAGGCCCAACTGGTTGGCAGCTTCAACCACACTGCCCGAACAATTCATCAAGGCCTGTTCGATCAATTGCCGATCGAACCGCTGGCGTGCCTGGCTGAACGTCTCGAAAGCCGATGGCCCTGCGGCGCTAAAGCAGGGACGCAAGGGAATGATCTGACCAATTGCAGCGCGAATATCTCGGGCATTGAGCACCAGTTCATCGCTGAGCAAGGCGGCGCGTTCCAGCACATTGCGCAGTTCCCGGATATTTCCAGGCCAGGCGTGCTGCGCGAGCAAGTTCAATGCGCCGCTGTCCAGTTCGTGCTGGCTGTGCAACTCCTCAAGAATCGCTTCACTGAGGGACGGTAAATCGTCCAGGCGCTCCCGCAAGGGTGGAACCCGAATCGGCAGAACGCTCAAGCGGTAATACAGGTCGGCGCGAAACTCCCCGCGCTTGATGGCCGCTTCGAGATCAATCGAGGTGGCGGCAATCAGGCGAATATCGCTCTGAATGACGTCGTTGGAGCCTACCGGCTCGTATTCCTTCTCCTGCAACACCCTGAGCAGCTTGCTTTGCAGCGCGAGCGGCATGTCGCCGATTTCATCGAGAAACAATGTACCGCCCTGGGCAATTTGCAGCTTGCCCGGTCGGCCTTTACGATCCGCGCCGGTGAAGGCCCCCGGCGCGGTGCCGAAGAACTCGGCCTCCAGCAAGGTTTCCGGGATCGCCGCGCTGTTGATGCTGACAAAGGCTTTATGCGCCCGAGGTGACGCGCTGTGGATCGCATGGGCAAGCAGCTCTTTGCCAGTGCCGGTCTCGCCGAGCAACAACACTGGCGAGTCGGCACCGGCGCTACGCCGGGCTCGACGCTTGACCTCCAGGCTGGCCGCACTGGTGCCGATGAAATGGGCGAAACTGTATTTGGCCTGACGCGCCCGCAACAGCGAGCGAGTGGAGGCCAGTTCTTCCTGCATGCTCAGGTAGCGCTTGAGCAGCGGCGTCAGGGCGTGCAACTCATCGAACAAGGCAAAACCGATGGCGCCGATCAGATCGCCGGAAACATCGTGAATGGGCAAGCGCATGACCACCAACGGGTCTTTGGCGGTGTCCATCATGTCCAGCAGAATCGGGCGGCCATTGGTTGCGACCTGTCGCAACAGGCTGCCGGGGATGACCTTTTCACAGGGTTGGCCCAGCGCCGCGCTGGGGTCTTCAAGGCCGAAACGCCGCGCGTAGCGTTCGTTGATCCAGACAATGCGCGCGTCCTTGTCGACGATCACAGTGCCTTCGCTGGATTGCTCGATGATTTCAAACAGCGAACGGATCGCCAGTTGTCGTACCCGCCGATAATCGTGGAGGCTGTCGCTGTCTTTCATGGGGTGTTCCGTTGTTTGTATCCGGCGTCTGGCCGCACAGAATGCCCGTTTTTAATTGAAACCCGGATGCGCCGCTGCCAGCAATTCCTTGGTGTAAGGGTGCTGAGGCGCATCGAATACATCATGGCTGGCGCCACGTTCCACCACTTTGCCGTCCTTGACCACAATCAGGTCATGGGCGAGCGCCCTGACCACTGCAAGGTCATGACTGATAAACAGATAAGTCAGTCCGTGTTTTTCCTGTAACTGGCGCAATAACGCCACCACCTGTTTCTGTACCGTTCGGTCCAGCGCCGAAGTCGGCTCGTCCAGCAGAATCAAAGCGGGCTTGAGCACCAGGGCTCGGGCGATGGCGATACGCTGACGCTGCCCTCCGGAAAACTCGTGGGGGTAGCGATGACGGCTTTGCGGATCGATCCCGACCTCTTCCAGTACCCGAATCACCTCGACTTCACATTGCAGCGGATCAAGCTCGCTATGGACTTCAAGACCTTCGCTGATGATCTGCGCCACCGACATGCGCGGGCTGAGACTGCCGTAAGGGTCCTGAAACACCACCTGCATCTGTTTGCGCCAAGGGCGCATCTGCTTCTGAGTGAGTCCGTCCAGTGCCTGGCCCTGAAAACGAATACTGCCACGCGATTCCAGCAAGCGCAGGATTGCCTGACCAAGTGTCGATTTTCCCGAGCCAGACTCACCAACGATTCCAAGGGTTTTACCCCGCTCGATGCTCAAGCTGATGTCATCCACCGCCTTGAGGTATTCCTTGTGCCGACGCAGGATGCCGCCGCCCAGGGAAAACCACACGCGCAGATTGTCGACTTGCAGGACTTTTTCACGGCTATCGCGCGGCAGCGGTTCGCCAGCGGGTTCGGCATCGAGTAACAGTTTGCTGTACGGATGTTGCGGTGCTTTGAACAGCGTCTGGCAATTGGACTGCTCGACGATTTCCCCGGCACGCATCACGCAAACCCGCTGGGCCACGCTGTGCACAAGGTTCAAGTCATGGCTGATCAACAGCAGCGACATGTTCAGGCGCTGTTGCAGCTCCTTGAGCAACAAGAGGATTTTGCGCTGCACCGTTACATCCAGCGCGGTGGTCGGTTCGTCGGCAATCAACAGTTCTGGCTCGCAAGCCAACGCCATGGCGATCATCACCCGTTGCCGTTGTCCGCCGGAGAGTTCGTGAGGGTAAGCCTTGAGGCGCTTTTGTGGGTGCTGAATGCCCACCAGTTCAAGCAGTTCGAGGATACGCTTTTGCGCCGCGCGGCCACTCAAGCCTTTGTGCAGCAACAAGGTTTCGCCGATCTGTTTGGACACCGTATGCAACGGGTTGAGCGAGGTCATCGGCTCCTGAAAGATCATGGCGATCTGATTGCCGCGCAGTTGGCGCAGCGTTTTACTGTCGGCGCCGAGCAGTTGCTGTCCGCGATAAAGAATACTGCCGGTGCTGACCGTGCCGCTGGTGGGCAGTAATTGCAGGATGGAGTGCGCCGTTACCGATTTGCCCGATCCCGACTCGCCGACCAACGCCAGGCATTCACCGGCGCGGACATCCAGACACAGGTTCTTTACCACGGTCTGGCCATTGAACGCGACGCTGAGGTCACGGATTTCGATCAGGTTGTCTGTCATTTCAAGACCTCGGGTCGAAGGCATCACGCAGCGCCTCGCCAATGAAAACCAACAGCGAGAGGATCAGCGCCAGGGTAAAGAAGGCTGTGAGGCCCAACCACGGAGCTTGCAGGTTCTGTTTGCCCTGGGCGATCAGCTCGCCCAGGGAAGCGCTGCCGGCGGGCATGCCGAAGCCGAGAAAATCCAGAGCGGTCAAGGTCGAAATTGCCCCGGTCAGAATGAACGGCAAGTAGCTCAGCGTCGCATTCATGGCGTTGGGCAGAATGTGCCGCAGAATCACCTTGCGGTCGTCCAGGCCCAGCGCCCGTGCGGCTTTGACATATTCCAGGTTGCGCCCGCGCAGGAACTCGGCGCGCACCACATCCACCAGGGCCAGCCACGAAAACAACGCCATGATGCCCAGCAGCCACCAGAAATTGGGTTCGACAAAACCCGACAGAATGATCAACAGATAAAGCACTGGCAAGCCGGACCAGACCTCCAGCAAGCGTTGCCCGATCAGATCCACCCAGCCGCCGTAATAACCTTGCAAGGCACCGGCGGCGATGCCGATCAGCGCACTGATGACGGTCAGTGCCAGGGCAAACAGAATCGATACCCGCGCTCCAAAGATTACCCGCGCCAGCACATCCCGGGCCTGATCGTCCGTACCCAGCCAGTTGGTTTCGCTCGGCGGGCTGGGGGCAGGGCGGTTCAGGTCGTAATTGGGTGTGTCATCGCTGAAGGGAATCGGCGGAAAGACCATCCAGCCATCGCCTTTTTTGATCAGCTCACGCACGTAGTCGCTGCGGTAATCAGGTTGGAAGGGCAGTTGGCCGCCAAATTCCTGTTCGGTGTAGCGCTTGAAGGCCGGAAAATACAAGCTGTGCTGATAGCTGAGCAGCAACGGTTTGTCGTTGGCGATGATTTCACCGCCCAAGCTCAGCAGGAACAACCCGCAAAACAGCCACAGCGACCACCAGCCGCGACGATTATTGCGAAAACGGTCCAGGCGACGCTGGGCCAGCGGAGAAAGTCTGTTCATCAGGCATTCCTCGCGCTGAAGTCGATTCGCGGATCGACCACGGTGTAACAGATGTCTCCGACCAGTTTTATCAGCAGGCCAAACAACGTGAAGATGAACAGCGAGCCGAAGACGACGGGATAATCCCGTGACACGGCGGCTTCGTAACTCATGCGCCCAAGGCCATCGAGGGAAAAAATCACCTCGATCAGCAGCGAGCCGGCGAAAAACACGCTGATGAAGGCCTGAGGGATACCGGCCACCACCAACAACATTGCATTGCGGAACACGTGGCCATACAACACCCGGCGTTCGCTGAGCCCCTTGGCGCGGGCCGTGACCACGTATTGGCGGGTGATCTCATTGAGGAATGAGTTTTTGGTCAGAATCGTCAGAGTGGCGAACCCGCCGATTACCAGCGACGACACGGGCAGTACCAGATGCCAGAAGTAATCGGCGATCTTGCCCACGGTACTCATTTCAGCGAAGTTTTCCGACACCAGCCCGCGCACCGGAAACCAGTTCAGCGACGTTCCTCCAGCGAAGACCACCACCAACAGCATCGCGAACAGAAACGCCGGCATGGCGTAGCCAATGATGATGGCGGTGCTGCTCCAGATGTCGAATTGGCTGCCGTGCTTGACGGCCTTGCGAATGCCCAGCGGGATGGAAATCAGATACGTCAGCAGCGTTGCCCATAACCCCAGGGAAATCGAAACCGGCATCTTCTGCAGAATCAGGTCGGTAACTTTGGCGCCACGGAAGAAACTGTTGCCGAAGTCCAGCTGCGCATAGCTCTTGAGCATCAGCCACATGCGTTCATGCAAAGGTTTGTCGAAGCCGTACTGGCGTTCGATGTCCTTGATCAGCTTCGGGTCAAGGCCCCGCGAAGCACGAGATTGGGATTGATTGGCGCTGATCGATTCAGCTGGCGCACTGCCAACACTGGCGTTGGCGCCGCCAATGCCTTGCAGGCGGGCGATGGCTTGTTCAACCGGTCCACCCGGGGCGGCCTGAACGATGAAAAAATTGACCAGCAGAATGCACAGTAAGGTTGGAATGATCAGCAGCAGGCGTCGCAATAAATAGCCGAGCATTCACTTCATCTCCGAGGCAATGGCTGAAACACCGCGTTTTGCCGCGAATTGCTCGTTGGTCAGCGGGGTCGGGCTGATTTCCCACCAGGTGTCGATGGCTTCAGCGTTGCTGGCCTGAACTTTCGGAATGCCGAAGCGGTTCCACCAAAGGGTCGATGCGCCCGGCGGATAATAATTGGGAATCCAGTAATAGCCCCATTGCAGGACGCGATCCAGACAATGTGCGTAATCGACCATCGTCGCTTTGTTGTCAGCCTTGACCACACCTTCGATCAAGCTGTCGATGGCCGGGTCCTGCAAGACCATATAGTTGCTGGAGCCGGGATCGCGGGCGCCCTTGGAACCGAAGTTGTTGTACAGCTCCATGCCGGGAGACGAGGATACTGAATAGCCGGTGACAATCATGTCGTAGTCCCGGGCCATGACCCGGTTCAGGTATTGCGCGGCGTCGATGCGGCGAATCTCGAAAGTGACGCCGATCTGCGCCAGGTTGCGCTTGTAAGGCAGCAGGATTTTCTCGAAACCGGCCTGACCGTTGAGGAAGGTGAAACTGAGCGGTTCGCCCTTGGCATTGACCAGCTGATCGCCCTTGGGCATCCAGCCAGCTTCCTCCAGAAGCGCCAGGGCCTGAAGCTGTTTGTCACGGATAAAACCCGTGCCATCGGTTTTCGGGGTGCGGAACACCTCACTGAATACCTCTGGAGGAATCTTGCCGCGCAGCGGTTCAAGAATCTCCAGCTCGGATTTGCTGGGCAATTGCGTCGCGGCCAGGGGCGAGTTGGAAAAGTAACTGTTCTGGCGGATGTACATGTTGCGCATCATCTGCCGGTTGGTCCACTCGAAGTCCCAGAGCATGGCCAGCGCCTGACGCACGCGGCGGTCCTGAAACATTGGGCGGTCCAGATTGAACACAAAACCCTGGGAACTCTGCACGGCACCTTTGGCCAGATGCGCTTTCTGCAGGCGACCCTCATCCAGCGCCGGGCTGTCGTAAAGAATCGAGTAGGCGGTGGCTGAATATTCACGGTTGTAATCGTAGGCGCCGCCTTTGAGCACCTGCCGCGCTACGTCGGTGTCGCCGAAATACTCCACGCTGAACGAATCAAAGTTGTAAAAGCCCTTGTTGACCGGCAGATCCTTGCCCCACCAGTCCGGATCGCGGGCAAAGGTGATGCTGCGGCCCGGATCAACCTTGGCGACTTTGTAAGGCCCGCTGCCGAGGGGGATTTCAAACCCGCCGCCGCCCGCGAAGTCACGGCTTTTCCACCAGTGCTCAGGGAAAACCGGCAGCGACGCCAGGTCCAGAGGCAGGCTGCGGTTCTCGGCACTTTTGAAATCGAAGCGGATCTGGGTCGGCGATTCCACCTCAACGGCCTTTACGTCCTCAAATTCCGTGCGGTATGACATGCTGCCTTGGGTCATCAGCAAATCGTAGGTATAGCGCACATCTTCGGCGGTGATTGGCGTGCCATCGGCGAAGCGGGCCTTGGGATTCAGGAAGAACCTCAAGGACAGGCCGTCGTCGCCGCGCTCCATTCTTTGCGCCACAAGGCCGTACACCGTATTGGGTTCGTCGAGGGATTTCACGGCCAGGGGTGAGTACACCATGCCGTTGAGCTGCGAAACACCGGTGCCTTTGTCGAGATAGGGCATCAAGTGATCGAACTGACCGATTTCCTGCGCCGAGCGGCGCATGCTGCCCCCTTTTGGCGCATCTGGATTCACGTAGTCGAAGTGTTTGAAATCAGCAGGATAGCGCGGCGCTTCACCGTAGACAGTCAGGGCGTGCAGGGGAGCGGCGGACGAAATTTGAAGGCCGGACAGCAAGGTCAGCGTTGCAACGATCAGCGATGAAAAAACAAAACGCATTACTCGAATCCTGGACTGACCTCCGCAGGCGGACATCAGAGTTAAGGGTCATGATCGACGAAATGTCTTATACGTTGTCCGGCGCGGCACAGGTATCTACAGGTAAATACCGCTGCGCTCAAGGTACCGGATACCGAGCACCTTTGTAACCAGATGATGCGTCAGTGGCAGCGGCAACACGATGGCACCGCCGGGAGCAGTAACACAAACGAGTAATCGGCCAAAACATAGCAATTTGCTTGCCGTTTTGCGGGGTGGGGAAGGAGGGTATTAGCCGGCCAGAGGAAACAATGGACCAGGAATGATCGGCACAAATAAAAACGGCCCGCTAGAGGCGGGCCGTTTTTCAATCATCGCGCAACAGGACGATCAGTCCTGGCGGCTGGTGACTTCCAGCAAGTGATAGCCGAACTGGGTCTTGACCGGACCTTGTACGACGTTCACTGGAGCACTGAAAACTACGGTGTCGAATTCCTTGACCATTTGGCCAGGACCGAACGAACCCAGATCACCGCCTTGACGGCTGGAAGGGCAGCTTGAGTTGGACTTTGCAACTTCTGCAAAATCAGCGCCGCCTTCGATTTGCGCCTTGAGTTCGTTGCATTTTTCTTCGCTGGCAACAAGGATGTGGCGGGCAGTGGCTTTAGCCATGGGAAATTGCTCCTGTTAAAAAAAGTGAAAGCCTACCGGATTAAGGGACGCTTTTCCCGCTAAAAGTTCCGAAGGTGTTACAGGGCACGTGACCATCGGCGCCCGATTGTTACGCCCGACTTGCCAAAAAAGCCCCGTGGGTGCGCGGCCGCATCACCGCGCGGCACGCCAAAACCAGTGTCAGATCAAGCCTGCGATTTTTGCTTTTTTACCTGTAACGCAGTTTGTCCACGGCGTCGCGGAGCAGGTGCTCGGTGTCGTCCCAGCCTAGGCAGCCGTCGGTAACCGAAACGCCGTAACGCAGGGATTCGCTCAACGGCTGGCAACCCTCAAACAAATGGCTTTCCAGCATCATGCCCACCAGCGATGTATCGCCTTGCAGGCGTTGAGCCAGCACGTCGCGGAAGACTTGAGGCTGGCGCAGCGGATCCTTGCCACTGTTGGCGTGGCTGCAATCAACCATGATGCGGGCGCTGAGCGCATTTTTTTCGAGGCTGCCGCGTATTCTGGCGACGCTTTGACTGTCGTAGTTCGGTCCGCCATGGCCTCCGCGCAGGACAATGTGTGTGTCGCGGTTGCCCTGGGTCTCGATAATCGCCGGATGGCCTTGGCGGTCCATACCGAAATGGCGGTGTGGGTGAGCCGCAGAGCGCATGGCGTCGCTGGCGACGGCAACTCCGCCATCAGTCCCGTTCTTGAAGCCCACAGGCATTGGCAGGCCACTGGCCATTTCCCGGTGAATCTGCGATTCGGTGGTGCGGGCGCCGATTGCCACCCAGCCGAGCAAATCGTCGAAATAGCCGGCTGCCATGGGTTGCAGGATTTCCGTCGCAATGGGCAGTCCCAGGCGCAACATTTCCCGCATCAGTTGCCGGGACAGCGTCAAACCGCCCGCCATATCATCACTGCCATCCAGCTGCGGGTCGTAGGCCAGGCCTTTCCAGCCCACAGTTGTGCGTGGTTTTTCCACGTAGGCACGCATCACCAGCAGCATCTGGTCACTGACTTGCGCGGCCAGATCGGCCAGGCGCTGCGCGTATTCCAGAGCTGAGTGCGGGTCATGAATAGAGCAGGGGCCAACGATTACCAGCAGGCGCGAATCATCACCGTTGAGAATCGCGCGTATTGCTCGACGGTGAGCAGAGACTTGCTCCGTCAGGGCAAGATCCAGCGGCAATTGAGACTTGAGCTGTAGGGGGCTGGGCAGGCGCCGGGGCGCCGGGACGCTGTCGAGTACGGTGAGATTGCTCGGCGACAGATCGGATGATTTGACTGAGACAGAAGAGTTCATATAGGGCTTCCTGGACTGGCGGGCGTTCCCGCTCAGGTCCTACTGATGTGTTCGACAATTTGCCGTATTGGCTGTGTGCAACTGGCTGCCACCTGTAAGTGACCGATCGGAGGCGGCTGGCTGTCCCGAACGGAGGTTGCTAAATCGCCAGGCGAAGCGGCTGTCGTAACGGTAATAAGTGTTGTAAGTCATGTCGTATTCCTCGATGGATTCAATGTTCTGGGGCAAAAGTTCAGGGGCTGAAAAACAAAACCCCCGATCGGGTAGCCGACCGGGGGTAGAGATTTCTCTGGTTGGCGTCCCCGTTAGTGTGGGCGCCAGGTAGGTATCAGGCGCGCCAGTGGCTATACCAATACCCAAAATAAAAGCTGTTCGGGAGATCAATGCTGTTCAAGCCGCGGCACTCGATGAAGCACGCCACCGAGCGATCTACGCTGGCAGAGTGGTGCATCGATGAGATTGGCTGGGACATGAAGCATCTCCGTTAAAGTGCTGCAAGCTTACTGCAGCCTGCGGTGTGGATTCAATCAGAAAATCCAATCGAGCCCAGAGGCGCTATCTATTCAATAGCCCCGGACGTCCAGGCATCACTACCGCATGACCGTACGGCAATTTGCAATCAGTCAGCCATTTGCTGAGGCTGCGCCTCGACAGCCGTGGGGATACTGCCGATCTTCATCCCGAGTAATACCGCGACTTTGTGGGCTTCCCCACGTCGGCCTTTCTTGCGTCCCGCCAGCACTTGGTAGGTGGTCGCAGGGTCGATGCTGTTCTCGCGCGCAAACTCTTGAACAGATTTACCTTGTTGTTCTAGCCAGGCCTTGGCTTGTGCAGCGGTACGTATTCCGGGCATAGTTCAAAACCGTTCAAATCAGTTTAATTTATCTAGATTCTACCATTCGTAAGGATGGGGTCAACAGGATTATGCATTCAAATGAGTGGAATTGGTTACCGGCTTAGAAAAGAAAGAGAACGACTGGGGCTTTCTCAGCGTGCCTTCGGAGAAATCGGTGGTGTCGAAGCGAACGCTCAAGGCAAATACGAAAGCGGCGATCGTGCTCCCAAGGCCGACTACCTCGCAGCAGTCGCGGCCAAAGGCGTTGATGTGCTTTACGTCCTGACTGGCACGCCGACACCCATCCCTGTCGATAATTTGAGCAATGCCGAGGAGAAGGTACTAGGGAGTTACAGATCACTACTCAAGGAAGATCAGGATGCCATTCGACGTTTGACCACGACCATGGCCGAGCTGTCGGCGTCCTATGCAATTCATGCCAAGCCCGGAAATCGTGACAGCAATTGAGTCTTTCCCCGTGATTACGGGGTGAAGCTGGGAAATCAAGTCGTTCAACCGTATAAGTAGCAAAAAGCTATATCTGCCGTTACCACCTCTATATGAGTCAGACTTCGCTTTAAGCTAGGTCTGACTCGCTGTTTTTGCTATGGTGACGAGCATTCGTCATGTCCGTTTCGCGAGGTGTCTGCTTGATTAAGGTGCTAGTTGTCGATGACCATGATCTTGTTCGGACAGGCATCACACGCATGCTGGCCGATATAGATGGTCTGCAGGTCGTCGGTCAGGCTGACTCTGGAGAGGAGTCGCTGAAGAAGGCGCGTGAGCTCAAACCCGATGTGGTTCTGATGGACGTGAAGATGCCCGGCATCGGAGGCCTTGAGGCTACCCGCAAAATGCTGCGCAGCCATCCGGAAATAAAAGTCGTCGCGGTAACCGTTTGTGAGGACGATCCATTCCCTACGCGTTTGCTCCAGGCAGGTGCCGCCGGTTACATGACCAAAGGCGCCGGCCTGGCCGAAATGGTCCAGGCCATTCGTCTTGTATTTGCCGGTCAGCGCTATATCAGCCCGCAGATAGCCCAGCAGTTGGCGATCAAGTCATTCCAGCCGCAAGTGAATAATTCTCCGTTCGATTTGCTCTCTGAGCGTGAAATACAGATCGCCTTGATGATCGTGGGTTGTCAGAAAGTTCAGGTGATCTCCGACAAACTATGTCTGTCACCTAAAACCGTCAATACCTACCGTTACCGTATCTTTGAGAAGCTTTCGATCAGCAGCGATGTTGAACTGGCTTTATTGGCAGTACGTCACGGCATGGTCGATGCCAGCGCCTGAAATGAACCAACCGTTCGATCCCAGTGCTTTTCTTTCTACCTGCAGCGGCCGCCCTGGCGTGTATCGCATGTTCGATGCCGAGGCACGCCTGCTTTATGTGGGCAAGGCCAAGAATCTTAAGAACCGCCTCGCCAGTTATTTCCGCAAAACCGGCCACGCCCCCAAGACCAGCGCGCTCGTTGCTCGTATTGCCCAGATCGAGACAACGATTACCGCCAATGAAACCGAGGCGTTGCTGCTTGAGCAGACACTCATCAAAGAGTGGCGACCGCCCTATAACATCCTGCTGCGCGATGACAAATCCTATCCCTATGTGTACTTGTCGGACGGCGACTTTCCGCGCCTGAGCATTCACCGGGGCGCGAAAAAAACCAAAGGTCGCTATTTCGGTCCGTACCCGAGCGCGGGTGCCGTTCGCGAAAGCCTGAGCTTGATGCAGAAGACCTTTCTGGTTCGCCAGTGCGAAGACAGCTACTACAAGAACCGCACGCGTCCGTGCCTTCAATACCAGATCAAGCGCTGCAAGGGCCCGTGTGTCGGCCTGGTGGAGCCGCAGGTCTACGCCGAAGATGTTCGTCACTCCGTGATGTTCCTCGAAGGTCGCAGTAACACGTTGACCGACGAGCTGAACACGTTGATGGAAAAGGCTGCCATGAGCCTGGACTTTGAGCGGGCAGCTGAATTGCGCGATCAGATCGCACTGCTGCGGCGTGTGCAGGATCAGCAAAGCATGGAGGGCGGCACTGGCGATGTGGATGTAGTGGCTGCTTTCGTCAATCCCGGCGGCGCCTGTGTACATCTGATCAGCGTGCGCGGTGGGCGCGTTCTGGGCAGCAAGAATTTCTTTCCTCAGGTGGGTATCGAGGAGGAGGTGGGCGAGGTCATGTCTGCGTTCCTTTCGCAATATTTCCTGGGCGGTGTGGATCGCGAGCTTCCCGGCGAAGTCATCGTCAATGTGCTTCACGATGATTTCCCGACACTGATTGATGCGATCGAAGAGTCTCGTGGTCGCGAACTGATCATCAGTCATCGTGTTCGCGGTACGCGCGCGCGCTGGCAGCAGATGGCTGTTACCAACGCAGAACAGGCCTTGTCGGCACGGCTTGCCAATCGCCAGCATGTCGCGGCCCGCTTCGATGCATTGGCGAAGGTGTTGAAGCTCGACGAGCCGCCGCTGCGCCTTGAGTGCTACGACATCAGCCATTCAAGTGGCGAGGCAACGGTCGCATCGTGCGTGGTATTTGGTCCTGAAGGGCCGATCAAGTCAGATTATCGACGCTACAACATTGAAGGCATCACCGCTGGAGACGATTATGCCGCCATGCACCAGGCGCTGACCCGACGCTTCAGCCGACTCAAGGACGGCGAGGGCAAGTTGCCTGATATCCTGTTGGTCGATGGCGGCAAAGGCCAGCTGTCCATGGCGCGGGACGTGCTCAATGAATTGGCGGTTCCTGACCTGATTCTTCTAGGCGTGGCCAAAGGTGCGACGCGCAAAGCCGGTTTCGAAACTCTGTACCTCAACGATGCGGCGCACGAGTTCACCTTGCCGGGGGATTCGCCAGCATTGCACCTTATTCAGCAGATTCGGGATGAAGCCCACCGTTTTGCGATCACCGGACACCGCGCGCGACGTGGTAAAACCCGGCGTACGTCGACGCTTGAAGGCGTCGCCGGGGTTGGGCCTACGCGCCGTCGGGACCTGCTCAAACACTTCGGAGGGTTACAGGAATTGTCACGCGCAAGCATCGAAGAAATAGCCAAAGCGCCCGGAATCAGTAAAAAGCTCGCAGAGTCGATTTATGCAAACCTGCACAGCGAGTAGAATGCCCGCTCACCTCGTAGCCAGTTGTGCCGATGAATATTCCTAATCTGATCACCGTTCTACGTGTCCTCCTGATTCCGATCTTCATTTTGCTGTTTTATCTGCCTTATCACTGGAGCTACATGGCGGCCAGTTCGGTCTTCGCTTTTGCGGCGGCAACGGATTGGCTCGATGGATATCTGGCCCGGCGTCTTGAGCAAAGCACCCCGTTTGGTGCGTTTCTCGACCCGGTTGCAGATAAATTGATGGTCGCGGTCGCGCTGGTGTTGCTGGTTCAGGCACACGCCAATCTGTGGCTGACGCTGCCGGCTGCGGTGATTATCGGTCGCGAGATCGTGATCTCTGCACTGCGCGAATGGATGGCTGAACTGGGGGCGAGGGCGCAGGTTGCGGTCTCCAACCTGGGTAAATGGAAGACCGCCGCGCAAATGCTGGCGCTGGTCATCCTCCTGGCCAATCCACCGGCGTTTACTTTTTGGGTGATCGTGGGCTACGTCTTGCTGTTGCTGGCAGCCGGCCTGACATTGTGGTCAATGGTGCAATACATGAGAGCGGCCTGGCCTCATCTGAGAACCACCACAGATAAAAAATAAGTTTTGAATCAAAGGGTTGACGCGGCTATTTGAATCTATAGAATGGCCCCGTCACCAAGATGCGGGAATAGCTCAGTTGGTAGAGCACGACCTTGCCAAGGTCGGGGTCGCGAGTTCGAGTCTCGTTTCCCGCTCCAAAATTTGATCCGCAGATGTCCAATGGGCGCTGGGATCCACGAAATAGACGCTTAGGCGTCTTTTTTCGTTTCCGCGGGAAACCACTGAAATCCAACGCAATCCGGTACGTTTAAGTATCGTTTTAAGTACTGTCTAACGGACAGACTCGAATTCGTATTGTTGCTGGATCCTCTCAGGTCACCAGACGAGCATCAGGTGCTGACTCTCTCACAGGAGCTCACCATGCCTCTATCAGAATTCACCATTCGACACGCCCGAGCTACGGGTAAAAACTACACGCTCGGCGACTTTGATGGCCTGTCACTGATGGTGACCGCGATCGGTAATAAGCGGTGGTTGTTTCGCTACTACTGGGGAGGGCGCCAGCAGCGCATGTCCTTCGGCGCCTACCCCGAAGTCAGCCTGAACAAGCGCGTGAGCGCCGTGACGAAGCGCGCAAGCTCATTGCCCAGAACATAAACCCGTGTGACCACCGCAAGTGGCGGCGTATTGAGGCCGAAGCCGAAGTAAAACAAACCTTCCTGGCGGTCTACAACGAGTGGATCGACTTCCGTCGCCTGAGCCTGAAGGAGGGGCGCCAGAGCACGCTATCGCAGATCCTCAGGGTCTTCAAAAAAGACGTCTTGCCCACCTTGGGTGAGCGTCCAATCAAAAGCATCACCCGGCACGACCTGCTGGGCATCCTCAGCACCATCGAGCAACGCAAAGCCTTCACCATGGCTGAAAAATGCCGGACCTGGTTCAACCAGATGTTTCGCTACTCTCTGGTAAAAGTCGGAGGGCTGGAGCTGAATCCTGCCTCGGACCTAGACGTCGTGGCGCATCCCAAGCCTCCCGTGGCTAACAACCCTTATTTGCGTATGGAGCAGCTGCCGGAGTTGCTATCGAAGATGCGAAATTACGGCGGTCAACTTCAGACGACACTCGGGTTACGTTTGTTGCTGCTGACAGGTGTTAGAACGGGTGAGCTGCGTTATGCCACGCCGGATCAGTTCGACTTGGAGAAGCAGCTGTGGGTCGTTCCGCCGGAGGTGGTCAAGCAGCTCCAACTAAAGATGCGCAAGTGCGATAAGGCAGGAGGTGAAATACCACCCTATATTGTCCCGCTCTCTGTACAGGCGCTGGAAATCGTTCGCCATCTTTTGGATCAGGTCGTGCCCGCACAGCGATTTTTGTTCTCTCATCGCAGCAATCTCCAGTTACGCATTAGTGAAAACACCTTGAATTATGCCCTGCATCGAATGGGATACGCTGACCAACTCACCGGCCATGGAATGCGAGCGACTATCTCCACGGCGCTGAATGAGATTGGCTACCCCAAGAACTGGATTGACGCCCAACTTTCCCATGCTGACCCTGACCAAGTCAGTGCGACCTATAACCATGCCAGGTACGTCGAGCAGCGGCGAACCATGATGCAGGATTGGGCCAATCGTTTGGACCTGTGGGCGCGGGGCAAGCATGAAGCGGCGAGTTCGCCGCTGACCATTCGGTTAGAGGGGGCGGCGTCATTGCCAGAGGCGGTGGGGGCGGTCGGCAGTTCGTTGCGTTATGACGTGGCCGCCACGCGTAAGAGAATTGATTCTTCGTCTGATGTTGCTGCGCAGCTGGTCGCCCCGGAGAAGGTAGTAGTTGAACCGGCGGTTTCGGAAATACAACGCAAGCGTCTTGCCATGCTAGCTGCATATGAGGCGCCGACTAATCTGACGGTGCCTGATTTTGCGCGGCTGGCGGGTATGTCGCGTGAGCAGGTGAGTCGGGAGATCAAGGCGGGTCGGCTGTTGGCGATCGGTCTGGGTGATCGTGGGTTGCGAGTGCCGGATTGGCAGCTCGATCCATTGCGGCAAAAGCTGGTTTTTACGTTGCTAATGCAGTCTCAGGCTGCGGATACATGGAGGCTTTATAGTGCTCTTTGCACACCCTGCGACCGACTAAAAGATCGTTCTCCAATCGATGCACTCACTGAGGAGAATTTTGACGTGACAATACGGATTGTTTGCAATGCCTTGAGCTCAAGCTGAGGTGCTGTGTTCGGACGGTAGCGACACGTATTTGCTCACTTTCCGAGCAGGAGAACACAGGGTGATCAGCATGGAAATGTTGGGGAAAATTCGGCGCATGTACTTTCGCGACAAGCTGTCGCTGCATCAGATAGCCAAGCGTACCGGGCTGTCGAGAAACACCATTCGAAAATGGGTCAGAGCGCCCGAAGCCACTCAGCCGGCGTACCAGCGGTGCGCAGCCTTCAACAAACTCAATCCATTTCACCAGACGCTGGAGCAGGCGCTCAAGGCCGATTCGTTTCGGGCAAAGCACAACCGCAGGAGCGTCAAAGCACTCTTCGAACAGATCAAGGCGGAGGGTTACGACGGCGGCTACAGCGAGCTCACCGCCTTCATACGCGCGTGGCGCGGCGAGCAAGGCAAGTCTTTACGGGCCTTTGTACCGCTGACGTTTGCACTCGGTGAGGCCTTTCAATTCGACTGGAGCGAAGAAGGTCTGCCGATCGGTGGCCTGTTCCGACGCATCCAGGTCTCGCATATGAAGCTGTGTGCCAGTCGCGCATTTTGGTTGGTTGCGTAATCAAATATGTGCATCAGAACGAAAATCACGCTCTTATCTAAGCTTTAGATCTGCTGGCTAATAACAACGGGCGTGCCCCTCAGATCCGCGCATCCAGCCATCCTTCGGTCATCTGCGGTTCACACGCCAGCAAATGCTCGGTATAGGCTGGATGAGGCGGGTTGAGCACCTGTTCGCGGGTGCCTTGTTCCACCACCTGGCCTTGGTGCATTACCACAATGCGGTCGGCAATCGCGCGTACGGTCGCAATGTCGTGGGTGATAAACAGGTACGACACCCCCAGTTCCTTCTGTAGGCGCAACAGCAGGTTGATGATGCCTTGCTGGATCAGCTTGTCCAATGCCGAGGTCACTTCGTCGCAGATGATCAGGCGTGGCTCGGCCGCCAGGGCACGGGCAATCGCCACGCGCTGCTTTTGTCCGCCCGAGAGTTCGCCGGGCAGGCGCGAGAGGTGATCGGGGCTCAGCTCGATCATCTCCATCAGTTCGCGCAGACGCTGCTGCAGCGCTGCCCCGCCCAGGGCGTGATAAAACGCCAATGGCCGCCCGAGCAATTCACGCACGGTCTGTTTCGGGTTCAGGGCAGTGTCGGCGCTTTGGTAAACCAACTGGATCTGCCGCAATTGCTCCAGCGGCCGTTCAGCGTAACGCGCTGTCAGGGGGTGCCCGGCAAACTGCACCGTCCCGCCGCTCACCGCCAGTAAGCCGGTGATGCAGCGGGCGAGTGTGGACTTTCCTGAGCCAGACTCGCCGATGATTGCGGTGGTGCGACCCTGGGGCACATCAATGTTTATGTCGTCGAGCACCTTCACGTGTCCGTAGTGAGCGCTGAGTCGTTCGATGCGCAAGATCTGGGAGCTTGCCTCAGGCTCCACTGCCTTGGTCAACTGGCGCACCGCCCACAGGCTGCGCGTGTAAGCCTGGGTCGGGGCTTCAAGCATTTGCCGGGTGGGCGCCTGTTCCACCAGTTTGCCGCGCTTGAGTACCATGATGCGTTGGGCCATTTGCGCCACCACAGCCAGATCATGGGTGATGTACAGAGCGGCACTCCCAGACTGCGCAATAGCGTTGCGGATTGCCGTCAGTACGTCGACCTGGGTGGTGACGTCGAGCGCAGTGGTCGGTTCGTCGAAGATGATCAGATCGGGTTTGCAGATCATCGCCATGGCGGTCATCGCTCGCTGCAACTGACCACCGGAGGCCTGGTGCGGATAGCGCCCACCGAAGTGATCCGGGTCAGGCAGACTGAGTTGGCGGTATAGCTGCCGTGCGGTGGCTTCGGCTTCGTCACGGGGTATGCCGTGCAGCAGGGCGCTTTCGATGGTCTGGTCGAGCAGGCGCCGTGCCGGGTTGAAAGCAGCGGCGGCGCTCTGCGCGACATAGGCGATACGTCGCCCGCGCAGTTGCTGGCAGTGCTTGTCGCCGGCCTTGATCAGATCGACACCGTCGAACCAGACCTCGCCTGTACGCACCCGGCAGCCGGCGCGGGTAAATCCGGCGGCTGCCAGGCCCAGGCTGGATTTGCCAGCGCCGGACTCGCCTATCAGGCCCAGTACCTCGCCACGCGCCAGAGTCAGGTCGATTTCCTGCACGATGGGCTGCCAGTCGTTACCGTTACGTGCGTCCAGGGTCAGGTTGCAGATGCGCAGCAGCTCGGTGCTCATGGTCGGTGCTCGTCGGTCGGGTCGAGGAAATGGTCGACCACCACGTTCACCGCCAGGGTCAGCAGGGCGATGGCACCGGCCGGAATCAGCGGAGTGATGTCGCCGTAGCTGATGAAGGTCGCGCCTTCGCGCACCATGGTGCCCCAGTCGGCAGAGGGCGGCTGGATGCCCAGACCCAGGAATGACAGGGTCGAGATGGTAAGGAAGGCAAAACAGAAGCGCAGGCCGAACTCGGCGATCAGAGCCGGCAGGATATTGGGGAGGATCTCACGGCGCAGTATCCATGCTGTGCCTTCACCGCGCAGCCGTGCGGCCTCGACAAAATCCATCACCACCACGTTGCGTGCAGTGGTGCGTGCCAGCCTGTAGATTTGCGTGGCGTTGATCACGGCGATGATCAGTACGATATTGGGAATCGACGGACCAAGCGCTGCCAGCAGAATCAGGGCCAGAATCAGTTGCGGTATCGCCATCAAGGTTTCGATGGCGGCGGACAGCAGGTTATCTATCCAGCCGCCACGAATCGCGGCGAACACGCCCAGGCTGGCACCGACGGCAAACGCCAGCAGGGTGGTGAGCACCGCGATGCCCACCGAGTTGCGTGTGCCGTAGATCAGGCGGCTGAGCACGTCGCGACCGATCTGGTCGGTACCCAGCCAGAACTCGCTGCTCCAGGGAGCATACGGTTGGTCGCTGATGACCTCTGCTTCGCCGTGGGGCGCAAGCCAGGGCGCCAACAACGCCACCAGCAGGTAGCCGATAACGATCGCCGCACACAGGTAGACCATCCAGGGTTTGCGCTTCAAGCGCTGCCAGCGACTGACCGTCACACGTTCGATCGGGGCCGTATAAAGTACCGTCATGGGTGGGGTCTCGTCTGTCATCGCGGGTGCAGCAACCGTGGGTTGGTGGTGATGGCAACGATGTCGGCCACCAGGTTGAGGGCGATGTAGGTGGCGGCGAAGATCAGCGCGCAGGCCTGCACCACTGGAATGTCTCGCGAGCGTACTGCGTCGACCATGGTCTGACCGACACCGGGGTAGACGAACACCACTTCCACGACGACCACGCCGACCACCAGATAAGCGAGGTTGAAGGCCACCACCGCGCTGATCGGTGCCCAGGCATTGGGTAAGGCATGGCGCAGAATGATCCTCCATGGGGCAATGCCCTTGAGCGTGGCCATCTCTATATAGGGGCTGGTCAGCAGGCTGACGATGGCTGAGCGGGTCATGCGCATCATGTGCGCGACAATGCCCAGAGTCAGGGTCAGCACCGGGAGCGCAAGGTGCAAGGCGATGTCGCCGACGCTCATGCCGGGAGTAATGCGAGCCAGTGAGTAGAACCACGGCAGCTTGACCGCAAACAAAAGCATCAGCGTGTAGGCCACGAAGAATTCTGGAAACGAAATACTCACCAGCGTCGTCAGGTTGAACAACCGGTCGAGCCAGCTGTTACGCTTGATTGCGGCAAGAATACCGAGCAGCAGCGCCAGCGGAACCGCCACCAGTGCTGTGATGCCGGCCAGCAACAGGGTGTTTTTCAGGCGGGGTGCGACGATGCCCATGACCGGACGTGGCTCACCGGCGCGGGAAGTGAACGATAGGCCGAAGTCGCCGGTCAGCGCGCCGCCCACCCAGTGCAGGTAACGTTCGCTGTACGGTTGGTCCAAGCCCAGTTGGCGTTGGAGGGCCGCCACCGTTTCAGGGGTGGCGGAGCGGCCGAGGGTAGCCTTAGCGAAGTCGCCGGGCAGCAGCAATACCGCTGAAAACACCAGCAGCGATACCGCCGCCAGCGTTGCCAGGCCCATGCCCAGGCGTTGCACAGTGGTTCGCAATACCGGGTTTGAAAGCGCACTGTCCATGGTTATTTCCCGAGTTTGCCAGCCGCACGGCCCCATGCCGTGCAGTGTGTCAGTACAGGGTGCGCAGTCGACTCAGGCCATCCACCAGCGCTCGGCCATGCGGAAGTTGTCGCACTGCAACATATTGCCCAGCGGGCCATGGGCGATCTTGTCCGACACGGCGTCGATGAATTGTGCGTACACCATCACAATGGCCCCGCCATCGTCATGCAAGATTTGCTGCATCTGCGCATAAATGGCCTGGCGTTTTACCGGATCGGACTCGCCGCGGCCTTGTACCAGTAACTGGTCAAAAGTCGGATTGGCCCAGCCAGTGTCGTTCCATGGTCCGTTGCTGGCATAGGACGTGGTGAACATGGCGTCCAGGGTCGGTTTACCCAGCCAGTCGCAGGCGACAAACGGCTTGTGCTGCCAGATTTTGTCCCAGTAGCTGTCATCTGCCTCGCGGATCACATTGATGGTGATGCCAGCCTTGGCCGCCGAGTCCTTGTACAACAGCGCGGCATCGACAGCGCCGGGGAAAGCGGTATCGGCGACCGATAGATCCACTTCAATGCTGTCCAGGCCCGCCTGTTTGAGCAGGGCGCGAGCTTTGTCCGGGTTATAGGTGTGCAGCGGTTTGGGTTGTGTGGCGAACTTGATCTGCGGTGCGATGGGGTTGTCGTCAGCGATTTTGGCGTTGCCCAGGAAAACCTTCTTGAGAATGGCCTCACGGTCCATGGCGTACTTCATGGCCAGGCGCACCTCAGGCTTGTCGAAGGGCGCGACTTTGGCGTTCATGTCGAAGCTGAAGTGCCGCACGCCAGCGGTGCGTAAAACGTGAACTTTGGGGTTGCGTTCCAGCATGGCCAGGGTCTTGATATCGGCGTCAACCATGTAGTCGACTTCGCCCGTAACCAGGGCATTGGTGCGCGCCGCCACGTCGGCAATGCTGACGAACTCAACTGAATCGAACCAGGGTAGGCCTTTCTTGAAATAGTGCGGGTTGCGCTTCATTTTTAGCACGGTGCCTGGCTGAAAGCTTTCGACCATGTACGGACCGGTGGCGACGCCCTTTTGCCAGTCCAGGGTGCCGTCAGCGTTGGCTGGCATGATCGCCAGGTGGTTATCGGACACGGTGTACGGGAAGTCGGCGTTGCCACCACTGAGGGTAAACACCACATCGTGCTCGCCCTTGGCGCTGATGTCGGTGAGGGTATCGAGTGAGGCTTTGACCCCGGAGGTGGAGTCCTTGCTCATGTGGTGACGATACGAGGCAATCACATCATTGGGGGTGACCGGGCGGCCGTCATGGAACACCAGGCCCGGGCGAAGGGTGAAGGTCCACACCGTCAGGTCGCCATTGGCCTGATAGCTCTCGGCGAGTGCCGCCACGATCGAACCGTCGACCGCCAGTTCCGTCAGGCCATTGGTGAGGGTGCCGCCAAATGCAGCCTGAGCAAAAGAGGTCAACCAGCCAGCAGGGTCGTAGCTATCGCTGGGTGCGCCGTCGTTGATGGCGAAGCGGGCGTGGCCGCCAGCCTTGGGCGTCGCGGGGGCAGCGAACGCCATGCCCGGTTGTAATGCTGAAGCCATGGCGGCACTGGCACCCAGAACCGTGGCCACTTCCAGAAAGCGTCGGCGTGAAAAACCGTTGCAGGTGTCATCTGGGTCTTTGCTGTGCGTCATCTGATCATCCCCGAAAAAATGCATGGCTGTTTTCTCGAACCCCTGACGCAGCTGACCTGCGTGCCACTCAAACTATTCGTCGTTGATTGATTAGTCAACCACTTGATATTGATTGTCCAGTCAGTCTATCTTCTCTGGCACATGGCAACTGGGGCTGCTGACGGCCCACTACAATGCTGGGGGAAATAGATTGGTTAAAGTCACTGCAAAGCCTGCCAACAAATTCGATCAGGTCGCTGAGCGCCAGGAGCAATTGCTCGCGGCGACAGTCACGGTCATCGCTCGCAAGGGCCTGTCGGGTATCACCATGAATGACATCGCCGTAGAAGCGGGTTGCAGCTACGGTGTGGTCGCGTTCCATTTCAAGAGTAAGGAGCGCCTGCTGCTGGCGGCGCTCGATATGCTGGTCAAGGAATACGAAGTGCTCTGGGACAAGATTCTGGCACCCAATACTGCCACCGTGGCCGAACGCCTGCGGTTAGTCATCGACCTGGACTTTGACAAGCGCATCGCCAAACCCAAAAACGTCGCCGTGTGGATGGCCTTCTGGGCCGAGACCTCGCGGGTATCGGCTTATCGGGCACGTTGCGGTGAGCTCAAGCGGCGCTCGCTGGCCTCCATAACCGAACTGGTTGAGGCGCTGGCCGTTGATAGACAACTGGACCTGCCGGCTGCGCAAATCGCTTTTGGCCTGTATGCCCTGAGCGACGGCTGCTGGACGTTCAACCATGTCACCGGCGAGACGGGACCTGCCCAGCGAGAGGCGTCGCGCAGGCTTTGCTACGCCTACATGGCCGGTTTTTTTCCTGACGAATTCTCATTGCCCGCGCCCTAGATGCGCCCCGATCGTTCTGCCCTTAAAGGAGTTTCGCCATGTCTGAACGCCTCAATCTCCCGCTTGACGCCACTCAACTGCGTCAGGCCGCTCGCCAACATCTGCTGGTGCCCGCCGAAGACATGACCGAGCTGGGTCGGAGCACCCGGCCTTTGCTGATGAAGGGTGAGGGCGTCTACGTGTTCGACGCTCAGGGCCACAAGCTGATCGACGGCCCGGCTGGCATGTGGTGTACGCAGATCGGCTACCAGCGCAAGGAAATCGCTGACGCCCTGGCGCAGCAGGCGATGCAGTTGTGCTACAACACGCCCTGGTACTCCATGAACGGCCCCTCGGCAGAGCTTGCCCAGCGTATCGCCGAAGTGGCGCCGGGCGATCTGAACCGGGTGTTCTTTACCACCGGCGGCTCGACGGCGGTGGATTCGGCGCTGCGCTTCGTGCAGTTCTACAACAATGTGCTGGGCCGGCCGAACAAGAAGGGCATTCTGTGTCGCATCGACGGCTACCATGGCAGCACGCATCTGACTGCTGCTTGCTCGGGGCGCGCCGGTAATCGACCGAATTTTGACCTGGCACTGCCGGAGCTTTCGTTTCTCAGCGCGCCGAACCTGTATCGCCAGCCGGCGGGCACCTCTGAGGCCCAATTTCTCGAGCAGTTACTGGCTGAGTTCGAAGACCGCCTTGCGTCCATTGGCGTGGACAATATCGGCGCTTTCATTGCCGAGCCGGTGCTGGCCTCTGGCGGCATCCTGATCCCGCCCAAGGGCTACCACCGTCGCATTCTGGATATCTGCCGGCGTCACGACATCCTCTACATCAGTGATGAGGTGGTCACCGGCTTCGGTCGTTGCGGGCACTGGTTCGCCTCGCAAGAGTTGTTCGACATCACCCCGGATATCATCACCTTCGCCAAAGGCGTCACCTCCGGCTATGTGCCGCTGGGGGGCTTTGTGATTAGCGACGCAGTGCTTGATCGTGTGAGTGGCGACAATGCTAACGGCAGTTGCTACAGCAACGGCTATACCTTCAGCGGGCACCCGGTCAGCTGCGCGGCAGCACTGGCCAACATGCAGGTGTTCGACGACGACCATCTGCTGGAACATGTCCGGGACATCATTCCGTATTTTCAGGAGCGCCTGCAGAGCCTGGCCGGCTTGGCGCTGGTGGGTGATGTGCGCAGCATCGGCCTGCTCGGCTGCATCGAGTGCGCTGCGGGCGAAACCACGCCGGCGGCTACGGAACTGGACCGCGAGATCGCCCAGTACGTCGACCGCCAATGCTATGAACTGGGTCTGATCGTGCGGCCCATTGGCAGCATGTGTGTGCTGTCGCCGCCGCTGATTATCACCCGCGAGCAGATCGATAGCATGATCGAGATCCTGCGCGCAAGCTTGCTGCACGCTGCCGAAAAATACGCCCGCTAATCGCCACGAGGTGGTCGATGTCCAGTTCGCCGTTGATTGTTCCGGGCCGCAAGCAGGACCCCTTGCTCGCGCCTTTGCAACTCAAACACTTGACTCTGCGCAACCGCATCATGAGCACCAGCCACGCGCCCTTTCTGGAGGAGGGCGGGTTGCCGCTGGAGCGTTACCAGCGCTATCACGAGGAAAAGGCCAAAGGCGGCATCGCACTGACTATGTTCGGTGGTTCGTCAATGGTAGATGCCGACTCCAGTTGGGGTGGCAGCGGACAGCTGGACTTGTCCAGCGATGGGATTATTGCGCCATTCCAGCAGTTTTCCGAGCGTATCCATCGGCATGGCGCCGCGTTGATGTGCCAGATTTCTCACTTGGGGCGGCGGGCCGATGCCACGTCGTATAACTGGTTGCCCAGCATTGCACCATCGCGCTCCCGGGAGACCCAGCACCGGGCGTTTTCCCGTGAAATGGACGAGCACGACATCCGGCGCATCGTCAAGGCTTACGGGGCTGCTGCAAAGCGTTGCCTGGAGGGCGGCCTGGATGGGTTGGAAACCCTGACCGGCGGGCACCTGCTGGGACAGTTTTTTTCGCCGCGTACCAATCAGCGCCATGACCGTTTCGGCGGTTCGTTGGAGAACCGTGCGCGCTTCGGGCTGATGGTCTACGAGGAAATTCGCCGGCAGGTCGGCGAGAAGATGATCGTCGGCATCCGCTTTGTCATCGATGAAGGTATCGACGATGGCCTCGGTTTTGAAGAAGGCATAGCCTTGGCCCAACTGTTCCAGCGTGAAGGGCTGGTGGACTATTTCAACTGCATCTTCGGGCGCATGGACACCGTCATCGCCCTCGCCGAACAGAACATGCCGGGCATGGCTTCGCCCAGCGCACCGTTCCTGCACAACGTTGGCGCGTTTCGTCGCGAGGTCTGCCTGCCGGTGTTCCATGCCGCGCGTATTGCCGACCTGGCTACGGCGCGTTACGCCATCGGTGAGGGATTGCTGGACATGGTTGCCATGACTCGCGCGCACATGGCCGACCCGCAACTGGTCAACAAACTGATGCGCGGCGAAGAGGCCAATATCCGCCCCTGCGTGGGCGCTTCGTACTGCATGCACAAGAAGGTCAACTGCATCCACAACCCGGCTTCAGGGCGCGAGACGCAGTTGCCTCAGGTGATCGAGCGGTCCTCACAGCCATCGCGCAAAGTTCTGGTGATAGGCGCCGGGCCAGCGGGACTTGAGGCCGCACGGGTGGCGGCCGAACGTGGACATCGAGTGCTGGTGCTGGAAGCCGGTAGCCAGGCGGGCGGGCAACTGCTATTGGCGGTTCGGGCTACCTGGCGGCGTGATCTGATCGGCATCGTCGACTGGCGTGTGGCTGAATTGCAACGCCTGGGTGTAGAGGTGCGCTATGACGTCTATGCCGGCGTCGAAGAGGTCGTGGCCGAATCGCCCGAGGTCGTGATTGTCGCCACCGGTGGACTACCGGATCTTGACTGGCTGGAAGGTGCTGAACACTGTCTCAGCATTTGGGACGTGCTGGCGAGCACGGCACCGGTCAGCGGGCATTATCTGTTGTACGACGGCAGCGGCCGCCATGAAGGCGTGTCCACGGCGCTGCACCTTGCCGAGCAAGGCGCGAAGGTATCACTGGTGGGAATCGACGAAAGTCTGGCGATGGAAATGGAGTATTCGTCCCGGGCGATCTATCGCAAGCAATATGCCCAGCACGGCATCGACGTGACAGGTGATCACCATCTGATCCGAGTCAGCCGTCATGCCGAAGGTGGCCTGATGGCGACGTTTCGTCATGAGTTGACGGGCACATTGCTTGAGCGGCGCGCCGACAAGGTGGTGGTGGAACGGGGTACCGCCCCACTGGACGAAGTGTTTGAAGGGCTTCGGGGAATGTCCTGCAACGATGGGGTGTTGGAGATCCCTCAATTTCTGCAACTTAAGCCGCAGCCTATGGGGGGGCGCGACGGGTTTGCGCTGTACCGTATCGGCGATGCACTGAGCAGTCGTAATGTGCACGCCGCCATGCTTGATGCGATGCGTCTGGGATTGGTTTTATGAGTGAAGCTAGTACGCTGCTGTGGATCGATGCGCAGCGGGTCCACCGTCTGCTGGACTATCGCCGCCTGGTGCAGGCGCTGCGCGAGGCGCATCTGCAGCCTATGCCGATCAGTGAAGACGTCTGCATGGATGAACCGGGTGCGGGGAGCGGTAATAATTTTTTGCTGCTCCCGGCCTGGAGTGGGCAGCGCATGATGGGGGTCAAGCTGCTCTCGGTGTTCCCGGACAACGTTCGGGCTCGGGTGCCGTTGCCCACGGTGCAAGGCATTTACGCTGCCTTCGACGGGCGCACCGGTACGCCCTTGTTCATTGCCGACGGTGCCGCGCTGACGTTGCGCAAGACCGCCGCCGACTCGGCACTGGGGCTGGAGCTGCTGGCGCCTGTCAACGTCTCGACGCTACTGATGATCGGCGCAGGTGACATGGCCGGACCCTTGGTCGAGGCCTTCATCCAAATACGGCCGTCACTGACGCGGGTCTTGCTGTGGAACCGTACGATGCCGCGCGCCGAAGCACTAGCTGCGCGCCTACAGGCGTCCGGTATCGACTGCCAGGTGGTCACTGACCTGGATCAAGCCCTACCGTTAGCTGATGTGGTCTGCAGTGCGACCATGAGCCAGCAACCGCTGATCAAGGGCGCGTTGCTCAAGGCCGGCGCCCATGTCAATCTGGTTGGCAGTTGGCAGGAAGATATGCGCGAGGCCGACGACGCGACGATTGCACGGGCGCAGATTTATGTCGATTCGCGCGAGGTCAGCCGGCACAGTGGTGACCTGTTGCAACCGGTCGTCAGCGGTTTGATCAGTTGGGCCGATGTGCGTGCCGATCTGTTCGAGTTGTGCCAAGGGTTTGAAATACCTAACCTTGAGGCAGGGCAGGTGACGCTGTTCAAAAATGCTGGTGGGGCGCATCTGGATCTGTTCGCCGCGCAGTTTCTGGCGACCGAGGTGGGTGTGGAGTGGGCCTCGTAAGTCCACATTGATCCAGGAGTTCTGACAAGTCCCTGATCGGTTTGCTTCACGCTTCAGTTGCCTGAAATAATCCCAGAAATAGGTGGCTACCTTCCATCAACGGCCCGGTGACACTGCCCTTCCTAATATCCCGAATCCGTCAAGAAGGTGATCGGTCGTAAACGAACGGGGATCACAAGTTGCGCAACGACATCCAGTTATGCGGCAACAACTCGGCAATCTCACTTGCTCGCTGCATTGGCAGTCGCGCCAGAACGTCTTTTAAGTAAGCATATGGGTCATGCCCGTTGAGTTTGGCCGACTGGATCAGGCTTATCAGCGCCGCCGCGCGTTTGCCACTGCGCAACGATCCTGCGAAGAACCAGTTCTTGCGTCCAAGAGCCCATGGCCGGATCTGCTGGTCGGGTAGTCAGACGCGGTTGCTCGCGTCCAGCCCCCTAAGAACCGTGCATGCGAGTTCCCCAGCACACGGCTCAAGCCTCTGCTAAGGCACCTCTAGGCACCCGGTTGCACATCATTGGCATAGGCAAATTGCACCTCCCTCGGGCAGCGCAGGTGGTAGATCTCAAAATTGGCCGCCGCGTCCGTCCCGCCATGAGTTAGCTTCACAATATGGCGACTATGCCACGGTATGTCTTTGGTCACCGGCTTGAAGTACGTAATTTTTTGGGGTTTGCTGAGGACGAGATCAAGATAGTTACTTTTGTCTCGGCGCTTCCTGCAGGAGCTGAGTCTTAATGGGTACTTCAGGAGTGTAGCGGCAAGCGAGCATTCGAAAAACTAGCCGCTGGGTATCCGTCCGGCCAAGTCATCTACCCACGCTTTTACAATGCGTGAATATTGCCGCGTGGAAAGGTGGTCCGAGGTGCGTATCCGACTTGGAAACAAGAAGTCCTCATTCCTGAGGCGGGCCTGTTGTATCCATTCCTCCACGGCGAGTCGGGTGTGTGCAGTGATCTCGAATTGCACAGGCAGTTGAGTCTTTTGCTGCATGACGATGGCCCGCGCTGACACGTGACTTCCATGCGCGACATCACGAACACGTAACTTAGTCAGATCGCATGCACGGAGTTTGCTCTCGATTGCCAGATCGAAAAGCGCTAGATCTCTCACGTTTTCAGAAAGCTCAAGTCTGATCCTGATGCCCCAGATGTCACGCAGACGAAGCGGTGATTTCTGACCGACCAGTTTGCCTTTGCTCCAAGGCTGGTACGAGGAAATGTTTGATACGTTCATGTCTAAGCCTCCATTGTTGGAGGCTTAGGATGGCCGTTGTGCGAGACGGGGTGCAGTCGGCTCAAAGCGGACTGATCGGCCCTGACTGGAGTCGATCAGTTGAGGGGCCCAGAAACTTCAGTCCTCAGCTCGAACGGCCCGGCCAGGGTCGCATTGCGGGGGGCAATAATGGCCACTGCTTTGAGTGTTGGAGTATCAGAGCAAGTATGCCCAAGCGTTATTTAGTTGTCATTGCCGCGTTCTATTTCTCGCAAACCCCTTGCAGAGCGCATGCTACGCGTTCGAAATTCAGCTCATTGATCGCGGCGATACAGATTCGTCCATCACTGACCGCATATATAGAGGAAGGCGATGCCCGGCACGCCCAGCAGATACTTCTGCATGCCGCTGGCCAGCATATCCACGCCGCTGGCTTTGACATCTATAGGCTCACTGCCGGCTGACTGGTAGGCATCAACGAACACTAACGCGCCTTGCTGATGGGCGTGTTGAGTAATAGCTAGTACGTCCTGACGATAGCCGTTGTAAAAACCTACTTGTGACACCGAAACCAGCTTGGTGCGCTCGTCAATTGCAGAAAGGTAGGCTTGAGCACCGACACAATGATCAATGGCATCGACGAAGTGTACTTCTGCGCCGTTACGGCGCTGGGCATGCCACAGCTGGCCAACTGAAGGAAAGTCGAGTTCCCCGACCACGATACGATTGCGCGGGCCACTGAAATCCAGAGCGCTGGCAACACTGGCGGCAGCATCGGTTACGCTGGCACACACGGCAATTTCATCGGCGTCCGCATTGATGAGTCTGGCGAATTCAGCTTTCGCGGCGGCGACTTTACCCATCCAAAGCCCCCAGTCCATACCGCGTTCTACAAGGCTGTCTAGGTAATCGACCACGGCCTTGCGGACCGGAACTGCTAGCGCACTCTGTGAGCAACTGGAGAGTTGTACTTTAGTTTCCAAAGATGGAAACAAGGCTCGTTGGGCTTTGAAAGGGTGGTCCATATCTATCTCCAAAACATTTGGCTTATGGTGTCGACTTACTGGGCGTTCAATCGCTCGAAGTCATCGCCCAGATCCCACAGAACACCTGCCATCAGTTGCAAGGCTTCGCGTGCGACGCTACCGAGCAAATGTTCGTTGGCCGCGTGTTGCGAGCACGCTGGATAGGAGTGCGGTATCCACACAGTGGGTAGTTCAAGGATTTCAGCTAATGTGGTCCTTCGATCTTTGGTGGAGAGAGTGGTTGACGCTCTAGGGAAATCCCACTCTTGGTGAGCTTCGTTGATAACGATATCGTCACAACCCATTTCCCTGATCATGTGGTCGGTCACGTAGGTGGCTTTACGCTGACTCGTGTCGATGGAACCGTTTTGACCTGGTTGAACAACCAACGTAAATAGGCCGTAAAAGCCGCTCCACGGCATGCCCGCCAATGCGCGGGCTAAGCCCGTAAGAGAGGACCACTTTCGCGTCAACGTTTACAAGGGAATCAGCATTATGAGCACTGCTACCTGCCGCATCTGCGGGCTTCTTTATGTGTCGTCTTTGGCAGAGGATCGAACAACTGACCCTGCTATTGGATGCGGACATCACGTCGTTCTTTGATGGATGCTGATGTTTCTGGGACACCGGATTGCAGACCGACGCCTGCTCGGGCTAATTTGAGCCTCAAAGGGGGATGTGGGTTGTCGACAAGACCTGGCGCAACCCCATGAACGAACGAATCTGGCGAACCCCAGGCAGGTAAAGCAATTGCTCCGCGTGGAGCCGGTTGAAACTGTTGCTGTCCTTGGTTCGTATCAACATGAAGTAGTCGAATTCCCCCGTCACCACATGGCATTCCATGCAGCCGAACACCTTTTGCGCCGCGGCTTCGAAGGCTGCGAAGGATTCCGGTGTGGAGCGGTCCAGCACCACGCCGATCAAGACCACCATTCCCGCATCCAGCGCTTCATTGTCCAGCAGGGCGACGATGCCTTTGATCAGGCCGACCTGCTTGAGACGCTCCACACGCCTCAAACACGCTGGCGCGCTCAGTTTCACCTTCTCGGCAAGCGCCACGTTGGAGATGGAAGCATCCCGCTGCAGGTTCTTGAGAATGGCGCGGTCGGTCCGATCAAGCGGGTGTGGCTCCGCGCCTGCGGTGCCGGTTTTCTTGTGAGTATTTGTTGCGCTCATAATGATTTCTACGCAATAAAAATATGTTTTGTTTAATTGGTGTCAAATAATAGTTCTTTAGATAATGAAAACTTGCAACACATATTTTTCGAATTCTTCTTAATATTGAACTCATCGAAGCCCTCCCTGAAAGAGGCTGGAATGCAGCCTTTGCCTTTCGGTCTGGCGCTTGGATATCCGATAATCAAGGAGCAGAGTCATGAACCTGAATCGTTTTAAACGTTATCCGTTGACCTTCGGTCCTTCTCCCATCACTCCCTTGAAACGCCTCAGTGAACATCTGGGTGGCAAGGTCGAGCTGTATGCCAAACGTGAAGATTGCAACAGTGGCCTGGCCTTCGGCGGCAACAAGACGCGCAAGCTCGAATACCTGATTCCCGAGGCACTCGAACAGGGCTGCGACACCCTGGTGTCCATCGGCGGGATCCAGTCAAACCAGACCCGCCAGGTCGCTGCCGTCGCCGCACATCTGGGCATGAAGTGCGTGCTGGTTCAGGAAAACTGGGTGAACTACTCCGATGCGGTGTATGACCGCGTTGGCAATATCGAGATGTCTCGCATCATGGGCGCGGATGTACGACTGGACGCCGCCGGGTTCGACATCGGCATCCGGCCCAGTTGGGAGAAGGCCATGAACGATGTGGTGGAGCGGGGTGGCAAGCCGTTCCCGATACCGGCGGGTTGTTCCGAACATCCCTACGGCGGCCTCGGGTTTGTCGGCTTTGCCGAGGAAGTGCGGGAGCAGGAAAAACAACTGGGGTTCAAGTTCGACTACATCGTGGTCTGCTCCGTGACCGGCAGTACCCAGGCCGGCATGGTCGTTGGTTTCGCCGCGGACGGCCGTTCGAAGAACGTTATCGGCATTGATGCCTCGGCCAAGCCAGAGAAAACCAAGGCACAGATCCTGCGTATCGCCCGGCACACCGCTGAGCTGGTGGAACTGGGTCGTGAGATCACCGAAGACGACGTGGTGCTCGATACACGCTTCGCCTACCCGGAATATGGTTTGCCCAACGAAGGTACGCTGGAAGCCATTCGTCTGTGCGGCAGCCTTGAAGGTGTGTTGACCGACCCAGTGTATGAAGGCAAATCCATGCACGGGATGATCGAAATGGTCCGCCGTGGCGAGTTCCCCGAAGGCTCGAAAGTGCTTTACGCACACCTGGGCGGGGCACCTGCGCTGAACGCCTACAGTTTCCTGTTCCGCAACGGCTGATTAACGCCAATAACCTGTGGAGCGAGCTTGCTCACGAAGCGGTGGGTTAGTCGGCATCAATGTTGAATGTCAGGCCACATCGTCGGATCGCCGCCCGGAGCAAGCTGCTCCTACCAAACCGCCGGGAGTACCGCCATGCATGCGATATCGCAATCCGCAGTCTGGATCAAGGAACCTTCGGCGGATGCCGGAGTGGTCATCGTTACCAGCGCCGCGTTGCCCAAATACATGATCGACAAGCTGCACGTGGCGATAGATGACTGGGACCAGGTGGCTTATCTAGCCGTCAAGCAATCCGAGGAGTTGATGGTCGACTGGTTGCTGGTCGGGTCTAGCCCGGAGCAATCTGCTGGGGGCTACGCATGTTATGCCAGCCAACTGTTGCGCTCTGTCTCCCACGGAAGTTTTTTACTGGATGTCGAAGTCGGCACGGTTCCCGGCTTGACCTGGCTGGGGTCCGTGCGCGGTCACCCGTTGCGCGTCGTCGAACTGGGAACGATAGCCTCATCCACCGCAGCGATGGATCAACAGGTTGAAAAAGTGCTTTCGGCGACCCGCTGTCTGGCGAAAAGCGTGCTGCAGGCGCGCGGCGTCATTTAGCCAGTGTCCGCGCCAATTCGCCTGTTGAATCCACCCCCCAAACAACAAAGGCAACGCCTATGAGCCAAGCTGCCGACTGTCGTACCACCGCCCTGAAGTGGATGCGCGAGCCTTCAAATTGCACACGTATCGTGGTCATCGCGTGCGGGCTTGATAGCGATCATATTGACTTGATCCATCAGGGTTTCAGCTGTTTTGACAATGTCGCACTGATCCATGTCGATGCTGTGAACACGGTGCCTGGCCAGCTCGCTGAAGTGCGAGTGGCCAAGGGTGACTACTGTTTTGTAGTGCTCGGTGAACTGGATGAGCGTTTATTGCACGACCTTTCCATTGGTCAGCCCTGCATCTACCCGATTGCTTCAGACGGGGCGGCCGAACGTTCGGTCATTGCGGCGGTAGAACAGGTGAAAAGCCTCGCCCGAGTGAACCGTTCGCACCACCTTGAAGTGTTACCCGACACCTGCAGGAGTTGCTCATGAGCCCATCCGATATCCAGACCCAATTGCCGGGCCAGACAGCTGAAGATGCACAGGAAATGGCCGAGTGGCAGGAGGCGTTGCTGTCCGTCATCGCCCACGGCGGCACGGTCCGGGCAAAACAGATCCTCGACATGCTGGTGGCCGTGGCCAGCACTTCCGAGATCGGTT
Organism: Pseudomonas syringae; assembly: GCF_001698815.1. Taxonomy (GTDB): domain Bacteria; phylum Pseudomonadota; class Gammaproteobacteria; order Pseudomonadales; family Pseudomonadaceae; genus Aquipseudomonas; species Aquipseudomonas syringae_A. The sequence continues at coordinate 219,727 of NZ_LGSI01000074.1, forward strand.
GGCGGCCCAGCCACGGCACGCCCTATATCAATACGATCAGCGTCGAGCAGCAGCCGGTGTTTCCGGGCGACTTGGCGCTGGAAGAGCGACTGGCGTCGATCATGCGCTGGAACGCGCTGGTCATGGTCGCCAGGGCCAACCAGACCTATGGGGAACTGGGTGGCCACATCGCCAGTTACGCCAGCGCCGCCGATTTGTTTGAAGTGGGCTTCAACCATTTTTTTAAGGCGCGCACCGACACTCGCGGCGGTGATCTGGTGTTTTACCAGCCGCACTCGGCACCGGGCGTTTATGCGCGGGCCTTTCTGGAAGGGCGCCTCGAGGAACAGGATCTGCAACATTATCGGCAAGAGATCAGCGCACGTGCCAATGGCGCTCGGGGTTTGTCGAGTTACCCGCACCCGTGGTTGATGCCGGACTTCTGGCAGTTCCCGACCGGCTCGATGGGCATCGGTCCGATAAGCTCGATCTACCAGGCGCGTTTCATGCGTTATCTGGAGCACCGCGGCCTGCAAAATACCTCGGGGCGAACCGTCTGGGGGGTGTTTGGCGACGGTGAAATGGATGAGCCGGAAAGCATGTCGGCACTGACCCTGGCGGCGCGTGAAGGGCTGGATAATCTGGTGTGGGTGGTCAACTGCAACCTTCAGCGCCTAGACGGTCCGGTGCGTGGCAACGGTCGCATCATCGATGAGCTGGAGTCGCTGTTCGGCGGGGCCGGCTGGAACGTCATCAAACTGGTCTGGGGCTCCGACTGGGACGGATTGTTTGCCCGGGATAAAGACGGCGCGCTGGTCCGGGCATTGTCGGCTACGGTCGATGGCCAGTTCCAGACGTTCGCGGCCAAGGATGGGCGCTTCAACCGCGAGCATTTCTTCGGCCAGGACGAAGCCCTGGCGCATTTGGCCCAAGGCCTGACCGACGAGCAGATCGACCGCCTCAAGCGCGGTGGTCATGACCTGGTGAAAATCTTTGCCGCGTATCAAAGCGCAATGCTCGAGGGTAAGAAGCCTACGGTCATCCTAGCCCAGACCAAGAAGGGCTTCGGCATGGGCGACGCCGGGCAGGGCAAGATGACCGTGCACCAGCAGAAGAAACTCGATAATGAGGCGTTGATCGCATTTCGCAACCGTTTCAACCTGCCGTTGACCGATGAACAGGCCATCTCTCTGAGCTTCTTCAAACCGGGCGACGACAGTGCCGAAATGCGCTACCTGCATGAACGCCGCCGTGCGTTGGGCGGTTACATGCCTACGCGACCTTCGACCTGCGAGTCATTGGCCGTACCCGATGTAGACAGCTACGCCGTGTTTGCCATCGCCGCCGAAGGCAAGGAAATGTCCACCACCATGGCCTTCGTGCGGATGCTCAGCGGATTGCTGCGGGACAAGCAACTGGGGCCGCGCATCGTACCGATCGTGGCGGATGAAGCGCGTACCTTCGGCATGGCCAGCCTGTTCAAACAGATCGGCATCTACTCCAGCGTGGGGCAGCGTTATGAGCCGGAGGACATTGGTTCGATCCTGAGTTATCGAGAAGCCCTGGACGGGCAGATTCTCGAAGAGGGCATCAGCGAGGCCGGCGCCATCAGTTCCTGGGTGGCTGCCGCGACCAGCTACTCGGTGCATGGCCTGCCGATGTTGCCGTTCTACATCTATTACTCGATGTTCGGCTTCCAGCGCATCGGCGACCTGATCTGGGCAGCGGCGGATCAGCGCGCTCGCGGGTTCCTGCTCGGCGCGACTGCGGGGCGCACAACCCTGGGCGGCGAAGGCTTGCAGCACCAAGACGGTAACAGTCACGTGATGGCGTCGATGGTGCCCAACTGTCGCGCCTACGATCCCGCGTTCGCCGGTGAGTTTGCGGTGATTCTGGATCACGGTATGCGCCAGATGCTGGAGCGCCAGGTCGACGAGTTTTACTACGTCACCTTGATGAACGAGAACTACCCGCAGCCCAACCTTCCCGAAGGTGTCGAACAGGCGGTTATCAAAGGCATGTACTTGTTCGCCCGGCATGAAGTCGAAGACGCGCGCGGCAGCGTTCAGCTGTTGGGCTCCGGCACTATCCTACGCGAAGTCATTGCCGCCGCCGAGTTGCTGGCCCGCGACTGGAGCATCGACAGTCAGGTCTGGAGCGTCACCAGCTTCACCGAGCTGGCCCGAGATGCCCGGGAAGTGGAGCGCTGGAATCGCCTGCATCCCGGACAACCTGCGAAATGCAGTCATGTTCAAGAATGCCTCGACGACTCGGCGCCGATCATTGCCTGCACCGATTACGTGCGCGCTTTGCCCCAGTTGATCGCCAGTTATCTCGATGCCCGTTACACCGTGCTCGGCACCGACGGCTTTGGCCGCAGTGATACCCGCAACCAGTTGCGCAGGTTCTTCGAAGTGGACCGCCACCAGATTGTCTTGAGTGCGCTGACCTCACTGGTGCAGGAGGGGCGTCTGGACGCCAGTGTCTGTGCCGAGGCGATTGCGCGCTACGCCATTGACGTTGACGCAGTAGTCCCTTGGGACGCTTGAAGCCGGGGCTTCAGGTCGAGTCGAATTTTCAGGAAACGGTTATGAAGAATGTGCATGAAGTTCGAATGCCCGACATCGGCGATGCCAAGGATGTCGGTGTCATTGAAATCCTGGTCAAGGTGGGCAATGCGGTAGTCGAAGGGCAGCCCCTGATCATCGTCGAGACCGACAAGGCGTCCATGGAGATTCCTTCGCCGCAAACGGGCGTGTTGCAATCATTGGCGGTCAAGCTGGATGACAAGGTCAGCGAAGGATCGTCGATTGCCTTTATCGAGATTGATCGCCCATTGTCGGTGCTTCCACAATCGGATGTCGCACCTGTAGCCGAAGCCGTTGCAACCTGCGCCGAACCCGAGTGGGTCGTTGCGGCGCCATCGCCAACCGAAACCAATGGTTCACTAACGGACTTGCCGCTGGCATCGCCCTCGGTGCGCAAGTTCTCTCGGGAACTGGGTGTTTCACTCAAGGCCATTCAGGGCACGGGAGCGCGTCATCGCATCACTAAGGATGATGTCCTGGCCCATGTAAAAGGGGCTCTGACCGCCCAGGCGCCGGCGGCCAATGCTCAGCCGTTGGGTGCTTTATTACCTTGGCCGGTGGTTGATTTCGCCAAATATGGGCCGGTGGAAAATAAGGCGCTATCCCGGATCAAGAAAATCAGTGGCGCCAACTTGCACCGCAACTGGGTGATGATTCCTCACGTTACCAATCATGACGATGCGGATATCACATTGCTGGAACAGTTCCGTGTGCAGATGAACCAGGAAAAAGCACAAGGAGGAGTAAAGATCACGTTGCTGGCCTTATTGATGAAAGCCTGTGCGGCGGCGCTGAAAAAGTTTCCGGAGTTCAATGCCAGCCTCAATGGCGACGAACTGGTGTTTAAGCGTTACTTCCATATTGGGTTTGCCGCCGATACGCCGCAGGGGTTGGTAGTCCCTGTGATCAAGGATGTAGACCAGAAAGGCGTGCTGGCGATTGCCCGGGAAATGTCGGAACTGGCGGCCAAGGCCCGTGCGGGCAAGTTGAGCGTTGCCGATATGAGCGGTGGGTGCTTTTCCATCTCATCGTTGGGCGGGATCGGCGGGACTTATTTCACGCCGATCATCAATGCGCCCGAAGTGGCGATCCTGGGGGTGGGTAAAAGTGTCGAGAGACTCGCCCTGGAGGATGGGCAGGTTGTCACGCGGAACATTCTGCCATTGAGCCTGAGCTGGGATCATCGCGTGATCGATGGCGCCGCCGCCGGGCGTTTCAATGCCTATCTGGGCAGTGTGCTGGCGGATTACCGCAGGCTTGTTTTGTAGAATGTCATCTCGTCGGTGGTATGCCATCCGGTGATGACATCAACCTTCAACGCCGGGGCGTGACTGCGTGAACACCCTATCCCCGGCGATTCGTAGAGCCCCATTACCTCAGTTGCTCTCGCCGACAGCCAGAATGGTCGCCACCAAGGCCAGAGCGCGAGGCACCAGCGTGTCCAGTTCCAGGTATTCACGATCGGTGTGGACCTTGCCACCCACCGGCCCGAGGCCACACAGCGTTGGAATGCCCAGGCTGGCGGTGAATCCGGAGTCGGCGCAACCGCCGGTGAACTCACCTTCGACACTGAAACCCAGGGCCAGCGCCTGCTGTTGATAGATCTGCAGCAGCCGAGTGCTGTGCCGCGCCTCCATTGGTAAGAAGGTCGTCGCCTCCTTGAGAATGGCGCTGGTGCCCGGCAACTCCTCTTCGGCGACGATGGCCTGGATCCTGGCCAATATCGGCTCCCAGTGTTTGAGTTCAATAAAGCGAACATCCAGTTTGGCCGAGGCACTGGGCGCGACGGTATTGCTGGAGGTGCCACCGGATATCAGGCCAACGTTGGTGGTGATACCTGCCGAATAATCGGTCAAGGCGTGCAGCTTGATGATCTTGCGTGCCAGCGCTTCGATGGCGCTGGCGCCATCAGCGTGGTTGACCCCGGAATGCGCCGCACGGCCGCTGACCTCGATGATCAATGTCGCGCCACCTTTGCGGGCGCTGACTACATTGCCGCTGGCCCGGCCCGGCTCGGTATTGAGTACGGCGCGGGCGGCACGGGCGGCGCTTTCAATATGGGATCGGGCGCTGCCGGAGCCGATTTCTTCGTCACCGGTGTACAGAACCTGCACCGGATAGGGCAACTGACCGGCGCGCTTGAGTGCCATGAGGGCGAAGCAATTGAGCACCAAGCCGCCTTTCATGTCGGCGACACCGGGGCCATAGGCGAGGTTGGCGTCACGGCTGTAGCCGCGAGTCGTGGTGGTGCCTTTGGGGAACACCGTGTCGCGATGGCCCAGCAACAGCACCGGCTTTCCAGATTCGCCTGGCACTTCGGCGAGTATCACGTCGCCAAAACCATCGACCGGAATGCGCTTGAGCAGGATGCCGTCGGCTTCCAGTTCAGCCGCGAGCAGCGCGCCCACAGCGTCGACGCCCGCCTTGTCATAGCTGTTGGAGTCTGTGTCGACGATACGCTGCAGCAGCGATTCCATGGCTTGGCGCTGGCCGGCAAGCCAGTCCAGCGCCTGTTGGGGAGTGGCGCTCATTGCCCCAGCCCCCGTAACTGATGTTCATGAGTCAGGCGTGCTGCGTCGTTGCCCAGGTCCCAGAACAGCCCCGCCATGATTTGCAGGCTTTCCTTGACCACCGGCGCCAGCAAATGCTCGTTCGGCGCATGTTGCGAGCAGGCCGGGTAAGAGTGCGGCACCCACAATGTTGGCAGACCGAGCACGTCCGCGAACACGTCGTTGGGCAGCGAGCCGCCGAGGTTAGGCAACAGCGCAGGTTTTTTACCGGTGGTCTGTGCCAGAGAGTCGAGCGCCCATTTGACCCACGGGCTTTGCGGGTCGAGCCGGGTGGCGTGCATCACGTCGATGCGGCTTTGCTTGACCTCTACATGACTGAAACCATGGGCATCCAGGTGGGCGCGCACTGCCGGGATAAAGGTCGTGTAGTCGCTGTCCACCACGAAGCGGATATGGCAGTGGGCGTTGGCCTTGCCGGGGATTGCATGCACCGGGGCCTCGGGATTGCCGGTCTTGAAGGCGATGACGTCGAGGGTGTTCCAGCCAAAGACTTTTTCGCTCAGCGACAGCTGCGGGTTACCCCAGTTGGCGTCGATGTCCGGATCGCCCGGCCCGCCACCCACTTCAATATCGGCCAGCGCCTGGCGAACCGCTTCCGGCAGTACCTGCGGCATCAACCCCGCCACTTTCACCCGGCCGTGTTCATCGACCATGCTCGCGATGGCATTGGCCAGAATGATGCCGGGGTTGGCCAGCAGCCCTCCCCAGTTGCCAGAGTGATGAGCGCCTTCGCGCAAGTTGACTATCAACTCGAAATTGAACACCCCGCGCGAGCCGAGAAAAATCGTCGGTCGTGATGCCGCCAGCCGTGGGCCGTCAGACGCGATGAACACATCCGCCGTGAGCTCTTCACGGTGTGCGGCACAAAATGCATTCAAGCCCGGCGAGCCTTCTTCTTCGCCCATTTCCAGCAGCAGTTTGACGTTGAAACCCAGCTTGCCGTCGCGAGCCTTGAGCGTTTGCTCAAGCGCGGTCAGGTTGATCAGATGCTGGCCTTTGTTATCCGCCGTTCCGCGGCCGTACCAGCGATCGCCTTCGACCGTGACTTGCCACGGCGACAGGCCTTCACGCCATTGCGCCTCATAGCCGCGCACCACGTCGCCGTGGCCGTAACTGAGAACGGTCGGCAGTTCTGGATGTTCAATGCGTGTGGCGATCATGAAGGGACCGCGCTCTGCCACCGGGTTGTCATAGATCTTGACGCTGAAGCCCATCGCCTCGACATGCGGGGTGATGAAGTCATTGAGGTAGCGATACAACTCAGGCTGGCTGTCCGCTGCCTGGCTTTCGGTGTGCAAGGCGACGCTACGTTCGAGCAGATTGAAAAATTCGCCGTTGTCAAATTGCTCTGTGGTGTTGCTGATGGCCAGTGAACGACTCATGAGTGGACAAGCTCCAGTGTTTGGGCAGAATTGTCGTGAAGGTGGCAACGCACGTTGCCGCCGATAAGCGGACCATTGGCCGGATAGGCCGTTTTGCAGGGGGCGAAGCAACTCGGGCAACGCGGATGGAAAGCGCAACCGGACGGCGGTGACATGGGGTTGGGGAAGGTGCCGTGCAGGCCGATGTCGGGAATGCCCAGGCGCGGATCGGGGGTGAGCACCGAGTCCAGCAAGGCGCGGGTATACGGATGACCGGGCTCTGCGAACAATGACTCGCGCGTGCGCTCCTCGACAATGCGCCCCAGGTACATCACCGCGACCCGGTCTGCGAGGTGTTCGATGACCGCCAGGTTATGGCTGATCAGTAGATAGGTCAGGCCGAATTCGCGCTTGAGGTCTTGCAACAGGTTGAGAATCTGCGCTTGCACCGAAACGTCCAGCGCAGAGGTGGGTTCGTCGCAGATCAACACGTCAGGGCGCATGATCAACGCACGGGCAATTGCCACCCGTTGCCGCTGGCCGCCGGACAGTTGGCTCGGATAGCTGTCGATGACCCGTTTGGGCAGGCCGACCACCTCAAGCATCTCTTCGGTCTTCTTGCGCCGCTCGGCGGTGCTGCCGATGTCATGCACGATCAGCGGCAGGGTAACGATTTCGCGCAGTGTCTTGCGCGGGTTCAGCGAGGAATACGGGTCCTGGAATATCGGCTGAATGTGCCGGGACATTTCCTTCCGATCAGTCGCCGCCAGATGTTTGCCATTGACCAGCACATCGCCGCTGGTAGGCGGCAACAAACCGAGCAGCATCTTTGCCAGGGTACTTTTTCCACAACCGGACTCGCCTACCAGACCGAGGGTCTCGCCACGCATCAGACGCAGGGAAACGCCGTCGACAGCCTTCAGGGTGGCGGCGGGTTTGAAAAAGCCCTTGTTGATCCGAAACTCGCGACGGATGTCACACAGCTCCAAAGTGATGTCTTTTTTCATGACCTTACACTCTCCTGAAGGCGAATCGGTGCCGGGTCTGGTGCGGCGAACAGGCAGCGCGCCATGTGTCCGTCCTGTTCGACTTCGGGGATGTTTTGCGCGCAGGCTGGTATCGCCTGACCGCAACGATTGCGGAACGCACAACCTTGCTGTTCGCCTACCAGACTCGGCACCAGGCCTGGAATCGAGCCCAGCGCCTCACCCGGTTTGGTCCGGCCAGGGATTGGAATACTGGCCAGCAGACCACGGGTGTACGGATGCTGCGGGTTCTCGAACAGTTGCAGGGCAGGAGCGGTTTCGACGATTTCCCCGGCATACATCACTGCGACCCGATCGGCGATCCGTGCCACCAGCCCAAGGTCGTGGGTGATGAAGATCACCGCCAGGCCGAGTTCTTTCTGAATGCCGCGGATCAAACGCAGGATCTGCGCTTGAATGGTCACGTCCAGTGCCGTGGTTGGCTCATCAGCGATGATCAGGTCGGGTTCGCACATCAACGCCATGGCGATGATTACCCGCTGGCGCAAACCGCCAGAAAGTTGATGCGGATACTGACGCAAGCGCTCGGTGGCATTGCTGATACCGACTTTCTCCAGCATTTGCGCGGCGCGAGCCAGGGCATCCTTGCGCGACACCTTGCGATGCTGAGTCAGCACTTCGCTGAGCTGATCGCCAATGCTGTAGGCCGGGTTCAGTGAGGTCATCGGTTCCTGGAAGATCATCGCCAGACGGTTGCCGCGCAGGTCGCACATGCGCCGCTCGCTCTGGCCGAGCATGTCGATGCCGTCCAGCGTCAGCCGGGACGCGGTGCGTTTAGCCTTGCGTGGCAACAGGTCCATCAGCGCCAGCGAGGTCAGGGATTTACCGCACCCGGATTCGCCGACGATGCACAGCATTTCACCGCGCTCGACTTCAAAATCCAGACCGCGCACGGCGTGCAGCACGTCATCCGGCGTCGGGCTGTTGCCCATCGGGATGTCTACGCGCAGGTTTTCAACATGGAGTAGTGCCATGTTCGGTACTCCTCTATCAGTTGCGGCCGTCGGGCAGGATCAGATCGCGCAGGCCATCGCCGACCAGGTTGATGCCCAGCACCAGAATCATCAGGGCGACGCCGGGAATGGCGATGACCCACGGGGAAAAGAACATGTAGGGTTTGCCTTCAGCGATCATCAAACCCCAGGACGGCGTCGGCGGCTGCACGCCAACCCCAAGGAACGACAGTGCTGACTCCAGCAGGATCGCATGGGCCATTTCCAGAGTCGCGACGACGATCAGCGCGCCGACCAGATTGGGCAGAATTTCACTGACCAGAATGCGCAGGGTCGAGCAGCCAAGAGCCTGGGCCGACGCCACATATTCAGCATCGCGAATCTGTTGCACCGAAGCCCTGACCACCACCGCGAAGCGATCCCATAACAGGCAGCCGAGCAGCACGATTACCACTTTCAGTGAGCCGCCCATCAGCGAGGCCGAGGCCAGCGCGACCATCACGACCGGCATCGCCAGCCGTGTGGTGATCAGGTAGCTGATAAACGCATCGACCTTGCCGCCGTAGTAACCAGCCAACAGCCCCATGACGGTGCCGATAAAGCCGGAAATCAGCGCCGCCGCAACGCCGATGAACAACGAAATACGTGCACCGTAGAGCAGTCGCGACAGGTAATCACGGCCCAGCTTGTCGGTGCCGAGGACGTATTCCCAAGTGCCGTGTGCCATCCATACCGGCGGTTTCATGCGCAGCATCACGTCTTGCGCATAAGGGTCGTAAGGTGCCAGCCACGGCGCGAACAGTGCACCAGCGAAGATGATCAGCAACAACACCGCGCCGATGGCGAAACCACGATGACGAAAGCTCTTGCCAAGTACTCGGCTCAGGCTGCTCGGTGGTGGCAGGTAGTCATTGATCGCGAGGGTAGTGGGGGTGCTCATGTAAGCCTCCTAGCGCACGCGAATGCGCGGGTCGAGCAGTGCGTTGAGCACATCGGCCAGCAAGGTGAGGATGATGTAGATCACGGCAATCAGCAGGACCACGGCCTGTACCACCGGAAAGTCGTCACGGGCGATGGCGTCCCAGGCGAGTTGTCCGATGCCTTGCAGGGAGAACACGGTTTCGATCACCACCGAACCGCCGAGCATGAAGCCGAACTCCACCGCCGCCAGCGCGACTACCGGTATCAAGGCGTTGCGCAGTGCATGCTTGAACAACACGCGGGCAGGGCGCAGGCCCTTCGCGCGGGCGGTACGGATGTAATCGGAACTGAGCACATCAAGCATGCCTGCGCGGGTCAGACGCATGATTGCCGGAGTCGCGTAGTAGCCCAGGGCAATGGCCGGCATGACGAAGTGCAGCAGGGTCGAGTTGCCGGACACCGGCAGCCACTTGAGCGTCACCGCGAACACCACGATCAACATCAGCGCAAACCAGAAACTTGGCATTGCCTGACCCAGCACCGCAATGCTCAAGGCCAGTCGGTCAACCCAGGTGTCGCGTTTGACTGCGGCCAGCACGCCCAGTGGAATCGCCACCAGCAAGGCGATACCCAGCGCCATGGCGCCTAACCCGAGGGTAATTGGCAAGCGGCTGGCGACGAGGTTGTAGACCGACTCCTGAAAGAAAAAAGAGTTGCCCAGGTCCAACCGTAGCAAATCGCCCAGCCAGTTGAAGTACTGGGTCGGTAGCGGTTTGTTCAAACCGTACTGCACGCGAATCTGTTCGATCTGTTCGCTAGTGGCTTCCGGTCCGCCAATGGCAGTGGCCAGGTCGCCGGACAGATGCAAAAGAGAAAAGCTGATCACCGACACGGTAATGGCAACGCAAATAGCGATGCCCAGGCGGCGCAGAAGGAATCCAAACATGGCAAGTTTCCTCATATCCAATGGATGACATGTGTGAGGACGTGTCCGTGGCGCGGAAGAGCCCATGCGCCACGGCATCTTTCGATCAATCCGCCAGGTTGCGTATTACTTCCACGTGGACTCGACGAAACGCGGCAGCTCATCCGGGTACGGCGTGAACGCGAGTTCGGAGGTGTAGGCGTAGTTCATCGAGTAGTTGAACAGCGGCGCCCAGTACGCCTGTTCGCTGATGCGCTGCAACGCCTTGCGGTAGTTGTCCTTGCGCACTTGCGGGTCGAGGGCATTGTCGGCGGTCTGCAACCAGCCCTGGACTTGTGGGTCCTTGATGTTGTCGTCCGGGTTGCCCTTGAACCAGGTACCGGCCGACGCCGAGGTGTCGAGGATCGAGAATGAGCCCCAGGCCTGAAACGACATGGGTACCTTGCCGCCACGTTGCTGATCGCGCAGGGCGGCGTACTTCAAGTAGCGAAGCTTGGCGTTGATGCCCACGGCGCGCAGGTTACCGATGATGGCTTCAACGTAATCACGGTCACGATAAGCGAAGATTTCTGTCTCGAAGCCATTTGGGTAACCGGCTTCGGCGAGCAGCGCCTTGGCCTTGGCCGGGTCATAGTTGTAGACCGTGGCCGCGCTGGTATCGCAGCCGAACTGGCCTGGATAACAGGCAACCTGCAAGGGTTTGGCTTCGCCACCCACCAATTGCGAGGCCAGCGCATTGCGGTTGATCGCATGGTTGATGGCCTGACGCACCTTGAGGTTCTTCATCGGTGAGTTTTCAGTGGATGTGCCCCGGGCATCAAGAATCAGGAAGCCGATGCGCATGGTTTCGCCGCTGGTCACGGTCAGGTTTGGCATACCTTTGAGGTCGACTGCCTGATCCGAGGTCACACGCCAGGTCCAGTCGACACCATCGGTCATCAACTCGGCCAGGCGGGTTTCCGCATCCGGGATTACCCGGAACTTGAGGTGGCTGATATGTGGCTTGCCTTGTGGGCTGTCCGGGAAGTAGTCCTTGTTGATCTCCATGGTCACGCCTTCGCCGGCCACCACCGACACGGCTTTATACGGCCCGGTGCCAATTGGCTTGCGACTGAATTCGGCCAGGCCGACCTTCTCGAAATACTGCTTGGGAAACATCGGAACGGCGTTGGACAGGTATTCCAGTGCTGGAGGGAAAGGCTTCTTCAAATACAGGCGAACGCTGTAGTCACCGGTTTTTTCGGCGCTCTTGATCCAGTCTACGTTTTGCACGGTAACGACTTTCGCTTCGGGCGACACCACGTAGTTGAGGGTGAACACCACGTCGTCGGCGGTGAACGCGTCGCCATTGTGAAATTTGACGCCTTTGCGCAGCTCAAAGTCGATGGTGGTGTCGTCGACCTGTTTCCAGCTGGTGGCCAGCATGGGTTTGTATTCGCCGCTTTTGGGATCGCGGTAGATCAGGTTGTCCCAGATCAGCCGGCCGAGAATCACCCCTTCGCGTAAATCGTTGTGATAGGGGCTGATGTTTTCAGGCTCGCTGTCGGAAGCGTAAACCAGGGTGTCGTTGGCTTTACCGGCATGTGCCGGAAAGCTGCTGATAAGGCCCATCAGCGCAATACTGCAGGCGAAACCTTTGATGCCCATGCCGTCGTCTCCGTTGGCGAGAGTGGTTGAATCAAAGGGCAGCGAATCGCAAATGCGCAAAGGAGGATGAAGCGGTCAGGCAATGTTTTTTTTGGTCTGGACACGAATGTAGGGAAAGGGTATCAATGCCGCAAGCTCAATATTTCGATACTTCCTTTGCCGAAAAGGCAATCCTTGGGGGCTCCGATGCAGCTGTATGGCGTGCAGTCCACGGCACTGCGCTATTTTCTTGAAGTCGCGCGATGCGGATCGATCAGCGAGGCCTCAGTGCGGCTGAATGTCGCGGCGTCAGCGGTGAGTCGACAAATTTCCAAGCTTGAGTTGGCCTTGGATGCCAGCCTGTTTGAGCGTCGTGCCCGAGGCATGGTGCTCAGCGAGGCGGGGGCGCGACTGGCGGTTTATGCGCGCAAGTCGCAGCTTGAGGCCGAGCAGGTGGTGCTGGAAATTACCGAGCTGCATGGCTTGCAACGGGGTCATGTGCATGTCGCCTGCTCGGAAGGTTTTGCACTGGAATACATGCCCAGGAGCATTAGCGCGTTCAGGCGTGAGTATCAGGGCATTCATTTCACGTTGGAGGTCTGTGCGCCTGCTGAGGCGACTGAGAAGGTTCGTTCCGGGGAAGCCGATCTGGCGATGACCTTCAGTCTGACGCCGCAAAAGGAAGTCAAGGTCGAACATTTCCTAAGCGGGGCTATTTTTGCCGTGGTCTCCAATTCTCATCCCTTGGCCGGGCGTGAAGCGGTCAGCCTCGCCGAGTTGCAACCCTGGCCCATAGCGTTACCGAAGGCCGATACCACGATACGGCAACTGTTCGACATCTGTTGCGGTGTACAGGGGTTGTTGTTCGACCCAGTCTTGACCACTAATTACGTTGCCGCACTCTATAGCTTCGTCCGCGAAGAAGGAGTGATTAGCCTGGCCAGCGAAATGACCTTGCACAAACAGGTAGCGGACAAGCAGTTGCAATGCTTGCCGATCCTTGATGAAGGCATGCAGGCACGGCGCATCGAACTGCAAAGCATGGCTGGACGCAATTTACCGGCGGCGGTTTCTGCGTTCAGGGATTTTCTGATCGCTGAGCTGGCGAAGGCGAAGCGTCGTTGAAAAGACGAGGTTACTTGACTCTACCGTCTTTGTGGTCGCTCTAGCACCCAAATCGACTAGGGCTACCTTCGGTCATATCTTCAAGACGGTGAATCTTTTAGCTTAACGCCATTGGCCGCTCCCTATTCAATGGGGCGCTTTTAGCCCTTGGATGTGCTTTGGGTAGAAACAACCACCAATCAACCCTGACTTATTATATCGACCACGCCTGCTGCGTGGACTGCCAGGTCAGGAGGGCAGCCTGAGAGCCTCGTCGGCAACCACCGCGGCACACCTTCCGGCCTCCTTGGCTCTGAGCGCTTGGATGGCCACGTTCAGCCAGAAGATTAGTTGGGTAGAGGCAGTGGCTATTCAGGGTAACCGTCTGGCCAACACACCTTCCTGCGGAAAAGTATATGTCCCATGCGCTTTACCCCAGGGAACGCGCTGTGGCGTGCGAATCGGGGCCACGTTAGGATTGTGCTCTTTTTGGAGACGCTCATGTCGGCACCAGTGTTTGCAGCAGCCCAATGCGCCATTCGGGCTGGCGATATCAGTGCCAACCTGACGCTGCACATAGATTTCATGCAGCACGCCCGCGAGCAGGGGGTGGGGCTATTACTCTTTCCCGAGTTATCGCTCACAGGATATGAACCAACCTTGGCTGAAGCCCTGGCGCAGGATATAGATAGTCCACTTCTCTCCCCCTTGCGACACCTTGCGCGGGAAGCCTCCATGACTACGGTAGTGGGTTTGCCGTTGCGCCTACCCAGTCATGACAAACCGCTAATTGCAGCTTTCATACTCCACCAGGATGGCTCGATTGGTGTCTATACCAAGCAGCATTTACACCCTGGCGAAGAGCAATATTTTAGTGCGGGTAATGGGGGCGATTTGATGCTTATCGCCAATTTACTCATAGCCCTATCGGTGTGTGCTGATTTCAGTCACCCGGAACATTCATCACACGCGGCAAAACAAGGCGCGCAGTTGTATGCCGCTAGTGTGCTCATCGGTGAAACCGGCTATTCACACGATAGCTCACTGTTGCAGAACTGCTCAAAGCGTCATGGAATGGCCGTGCTCATGGCGAATCATGGCGGCCCGACCGGTGGGTGGGCTGCTGCTGGGCAGAGCGCGTTTTGGGATGAGCAGGGTCGATGCGTTGCGTCCACGGACGGCGTGGGGAACCGCTTGCTGATCGTCTCGAAACAGCTTTCTGGGTGGCAAGGTTTTGAAACTCCAGTATCCGTTACTTCCTAAATCCGGCGATGCGTTTGAACGCACCTACGACGTTAAAAGGGGGACCACCTATGCGCCGCCCTAGACGTCGAACAGATCAAGGCATTTGCGAAGTCTGGTACTGTGTAACCATCATCGCCTTGGTGCCGCACTATGCCGAATCACATCCCTACCAGCGACTGGGTTAAACGCTCGCCCGCAGCTCGAAAAATGGAAAGCATCGAAGCCTTCTTTAGCGGGCATGGCTTCACCCCTCACCGTCACGACACTTATGCCATTGGCACAACCCTGTCCGGCGTCCAAAGCTTCCAGTACCGTCACTGTCAACGTCACAGTCTGCCTGGCAATATCCTGGTGTTGCATCCTGATGAGGTGCATGACGGCCAAGCAGGCACCGAGGCAGGTTTTCGCTATCGGATGGTGTACATCGAGCCGGCTTTGATTCAGCAGGTATTGGGCGGAAAACCGCTGCCATTTATTGAAGGAGGGTTGTCTGATGACCCTCGGTTGCATCGGGCTACTCGGACGTTGTTGTGCAACCTGGACTCCGTTATGGAGCCGTTCGAAGAAGACGACGTGATTTATGACCTGGCGCAAGCGCTAGATCAGATATCAGGACAGAGAGTGTCCCGCAAGGCACTGGACTTTGTCGCTGCGGAGCGGGCGCGAGCGTTTATTCATTCTGCACTGGATCGAGTGGTTACACTGGATGAACTGTCAGAGGCTAGTGGTCGAGACCGGTGGAGTCTTAGCAGAGACTTCCGCGCTCTCTATGGTACGAGCCCCTACCGGTACATGACTCATCGACGACTTGATCTAGCCAGGGCCATGCTGACGTCGGGCTATCCATTGGCAGAATCGGCCATATCTGCGGGTTTCTTCGACCAAAGCCATATGACTCGGCAGTTCATCCAAGCCTATGGCGTGTCGCCTGGAAGGTGGCTGAAGCGTCTGAAACTGCTTTGACCTGATTGCCGTCGTTACCCTGCACAATCATGCAATACGCGTTTTCGCTTTCTGCTTAAAGTCAGGCTTCGATTTCTTGAACACTTGAGAGACCCAAATGTCTGATAGATCTGCTGCGACCCTCTACGCCTCAATCAACTTTTCGAAAAAATACGCCCTATTTAGTGAGCAATGGGCGCCTAAGGTCATCGCGCAAATGAACGACTATCAGTTCAAAGTCGTGAAGATTGAGGGGGATTTTATCTGGCATTGCCACGTCGATACAGATGAAACGTTTATCGTATTGGAGGGGCAGCTTCGCATTGACTTCAGGGATGGAGCAGTGACGGTCGAGCAAGGCGAAATGTATGTAGTACCCAAGGGCACTGAGCATAAACCCTACGCTGAGCGAGAGGTGCGGTTATTGCTGATCGAGCCCTGCGGCGTATTGAATACCGGCGATGAGACAGGCGCAAGGACAGCAGTTAATGACGTCTGGATCTAGGAAAAAATGTAAGCGCCCAACTCACTTTGCGTGATTAAACGGGCGCCCACCGGTGTGGCAGCAACTCAGTAATTTCACTTGCTCGCTGCGTTGGCAGTCGCGCCAGAACGTCTTTCAAGTAAGCATATGGGTCATGCCCGTTGAGTTTGGCCGACTGGATCAGGCTCATCAGCGCCGCCGCGCGTTTGCCACTGCGCAACGATCCTGCGAAGAACCAGTTCTTGCGTCCAAGAGCCCATGGCCGGATCTGCTGTTCGATGTGGTTGTTATCAATAGGCACCGCGCCGTCATCCAGATAACGTGACAATGCCGGCCAGCGTTTCAGGCTGTAATCCAGAGCCTTGGCAATGGCCACGCCATCATGCACAAGCTCGCGCTGGGCGATCATCCAGGCGTGCAGCCTATCCATCACGGGGACGGCTTTTTCTTGCCGTATTCGTCGCCGTAAATCTGGCTTCAGGTCGCGGATCTCACTTTCGATTTCGTATAGCAACTGGATAGAGCGCAGTGCCTGCTCGGCGAGCGTGCTCTTGTTCGTGGCGTGCAGGTCGAAGAACTTGCGCCGGGCATGGGCAATGCAACCGATTTCGGTGACGCCCAATGCGAAACTGGCCTTGTAGCCACCAAAATCGTCGCACACCAGTTTGCCTTTCCAGTCTTGCAGGAAGTTGCGCGCATGCTCGCCCGAGCGGCTGGGGCTGAAGTCGTACACCACTGCGTGGACGTCGGCTGATGCGGTGGTCGCGTAGGCCCAGACGTAGCCACGATGGGTTTTCTTCGCGCCAGGCATGAGCACCTGTACCGGTGTTTCATCGGCGTGCACCACGCCATGGGTGAGCACCACTTCGCGCAGGGCATCAACCAGCGGTTGCAACTGCACACCGCAGGTGCCGACCCACTGGGCCAAGGTCGAGCGCGGGATGGCAAAGCCAGCCCGGCCAAAGATCTTTTCCTGGCGATACAGCGGCAAATGATCACCATATTTGGCAACCATCACTTGAGCCAGCAGCCCGGCAGTGGGGATGCCTTTGTCGATGATCTGCGCGGAGACGGGTGCCTGGATCAGCGTTTCGCAGTCATCACAGACCCATTTTCCACGGACATGGCGCTCGACGGTAAACACGCCCGGCGTGTAGTCCAGCTTCTCGCTGACATCTTCACCGATGCGCTTGAGCGCGCAGCCACATGGGCAGTGAGTGTTGTCTGGTTCGTGATGGATCAACGTGCGCGGAAACTCTGGCGGCAATGTCGCGCGTTTAGGCTTTTGATTTTTCTCAGGCTGCGTTGGAGCCGCTTGCTAGGCTTGAAGCTCAGCCTCAATCGCGGCGATATCGGTATCGATCAGGTCATCGAGCAGGCTGGCCTGCTCTGGATTCAGCTGCTCGCTGCGCTTGGCAAACTTGAAACGTTTGAGCTGCGCGATTTCGTGGGTCAGCTTCTCGATAACCTTTTGCTCGCGGTTGATCTTCTTGCCCATGGTCTCGACTTGCGACAGCAACTGCGCCGCGAGGGCGCGCAGTTGGTCGGAGGACATTTGGTCGAGATCGGGAGAAAAAGTCATGCCTTGGATTTTACCAAAGCAGGTCGCTTGCAGCAGTAGGCCAAGGCGCCAATTTCAGCTTTTTAAAGCAGTGTGATCGCACCGCTACTGACCATGCGTTGCCAGGGTAAACCCAACACCAAGGCCTGAAGTTGCTCGGTATTCAACTCCAGTTCAGGACCTTGGCGAATGCCTGGCCAGTGGAACTTGCCTTGGTTCAATCGGCGAGCCGCCAGCCAGACGCCAAACCCATCATGCACCAGCACTTTCATTCGAGTGGCGCGGCGATTGGCAAACAGATAAGCGCAGTGCGGCTTCGCCGCACCGAACACCGCGATCACCCTGGCCAGCGCAGTCTCGGTGCCGGCACGCATGTCCATGGGTTCGGTGGCGAGCCAGATGGAGTCGATGCGGACCATTGAGTGAGCCCACGGATGAATCGGGCGCACCCTTCGGGATTTGAGGATGGCCACTTTACAGTGAGCGTCTGCTGGCCAAAAGGGACTTCAATGCTGACAGGCATTTGCTGATTGGGTTGGATGTCGGCCTCCAGCTTCAACGGAATGAAAGCGGGTAAAGCCGGTACTTGATGATCCCGATAAACAGGTATCCATTTGCGAACCAGGTTGGCATTGATGCCGTGCCGCAATGCTACGCTGGCGATCGAGACGCCAGGTTGCAGGCATTCCTGAACGACCTGGGTTTTAAAAAATTTGGAATAAGAGCTTCGTTGGCGCATGGCAATCCTGACGATAAGGACGATGGTGTCCACGTATTTTTAAGTGGAGAACATCGCCCTTATGGCTGGGATCAGGTAGGTGACTTCACCGGCCGGTTACAGAAGGTGAACTGGATATAGGATGCGGATATCACGTCGTTCTTTGATGAGATCGACCATGAATGGATGCTGATGTTTCTGGGACACTGGATTGCAGACCGGCGTCTGCTCGGGCTTATCTGCAAATGGCTTCAGGCGGGAATAATGGAAGAAGGCCGTAGGGTGGCTGCGACCAAGGGGACTCCTCAAGGCGCAGTGATATCGCCGTTGCTGGCGAATATCTATCTTCACTACGTGCTGGATCTGTGGGCAAGGCAGGGGCGTCAGCGCCACTCCCGTGGTGATATGGTCGTTGTACGATATGCGGACGACAGCGTGGTGGGTTTCAGGACGCAATGGCAGGCTCAGCAGTTCTTGGAGCAATTGCGGGAACGGCTAGCCAGGTTCGGTTTATCGCTCAACGCTTCGAAGACACGGCTGATTGAGTTTGGTCGTTTTGCTGTGAGACATCGTAGAAAGCGAGGCTTGGGTAAACCGGAGACGTTTGACTTCCTGGTTTTCACACACTGTTGTAGTACCAACAGAAACGGTGGCTTTCAAATACTGCGTCTGACGGTCAAGAAGCGAATGCGTGCAACGCTGCTGGCTATTCGGGATGAGCTAAAACGCCGCCGTCATGAACCCATCCGGGTTCAAGGGCAATGGCTCACACGGGTGGTGAGTGGTTCTTCAATTACCACGCGGTACCGGGAAACCTGATACGTCTTGGCGGTTTTCGTCTGGCGGTATGCCGTCTATGGCGGCAAGCTCTCAAGTGACGCAGCCAGCGAAATAGGCTTCAATGGTCACGCTACGGACGTCTTGCCGACCTCTACATACCTAGACCCAGAAATACACATCCTTACCCTGAGGATCGCTTCGCGTCACGTACCCAAGGCAGGAGCCGTATGCGGTAGTTCCGCACGTACGGACCTGTGCGGGGAGGGGCGGCAGGCAACTGCCGTCCCTACCGCGACCCCTGACCAAGCCGTCCAAGGCGAACATCGGGGCTCTCCTTGCCAAGGTTGATCAAGACCAACAAAACGGTACGACAGGCTAACTTGATAGGTTTTCTCAACCCGGTTCTACGGGGCTGGGCGAACTATCACAGTCATTTCGTCACCAAGAAGGTCTTCAACCAGGTGGACAGCGCAGTGTGGGAAATGCTCTGGCGATGGGCGGTAAGTCGCCACCCTCCCAAGACACGCCGATGTGTGAAGGATCGGTATTTCAAAGTACAAGGGGCGCGTCGATGGGTATTCTCATGTGCTGAAAAATCCGCCGACGGTCGGAAGCGTCAATACACGTTATTGGACGCCTCGGACACGCCAGTTGTGCGACATATCAAGGTCAAGGCTGCTGCCAACCTTCACGACCCTGAATGGGATGAGTACTTCGAGTCTCGCTGGGGCAAGAGGGGGCTCACCTCGGTAAAAGGTCGAGCCAAGCTGTATCGGATATGGGTGCAACAGGGCTGCCAGTGCTGCGCCTGCTTCAAGCCGGTGACCGAAGACACGCCTTGGCATAGTCGCCACATTGTGAAACTAGGTCATGGCGGAACGGACGCGGCGGCCAATTTTGAGAGCTATCACCTGCGCTGCCCGAGGGATGTGCAATTTGCCAATGCCAATGATGTACAACCGGGTGCCTATAGGTGCCTTAGCAGAGGCTTGAGCCGTGTGCTGGGAAACTCGCATGCACGGTTATTAGGGAGTTGGACGCGGCCAACCGTGTCTGACTACCCGACCAGCAGATCAGATCATGGGCTCTTGGACGCTCGAACTGGTTGTTTGCCGATTCGTTGCGCAGCGGCAAACGAACGGGCACGTAACCTTCCACGAAATTCCCGTTTTCGACTCCTGTGTGACATGACCCGAGATTGGCAGGAACGCCAAGTTTTTCTTTGACGGCGCTCATGTTTTCTTCCTCATGATCCACCACACTGTAACCCTGTCCCTCAGGTACACGATCCATTTGGTGCAGCAACCACAGTTTGGATCTCGGTACACGTCTATCGATTTTCTGGCATCCGCTTGCCCACGGGAGGAGAACCCGACTATCAAGACAATGGACAAGGCAAGGCCAACTTTATTAATCGGATTGGGGGCATGACGACTGTGGCTCTTGCTTGAAGGGGAGGGAACAGTGACCTTACTTTTGCTGAGGTTGTCGAATTATTCATTGCCGTTACAACTCGAATATGTAACCAGATGAAAACGGGCAGCGGCTAGGGTCAACGCGACTCGCGGGTAGCTTCTGTTTGCATCAGTTAGGGGGCCAAGCTAACCCCTGCTGACTAGGCCGTTTTAGGAAAAATCAGGCTGAACGTCGTGACGTGCCCTAGCTCGCTCTCTACCGCAACACGTCCGCCGTGTAGGCTCATGATCGAGCGGACGATCGCGAGTCCCAACCCTGTCCCACCTTGTTGACGAGCACGGCTGGCATGAACCCTATAGAAACGATCAAACAAGCGGGGCAGATGAACAGCTTCAATGCCCTCACCTAAATTGCGTACGGCAAGAGATACTTCATCCTCGTGCATGTCCAGGGCGATAGTGATGGCGCTACCGGGGATGCCGTGTCTGATGGCGTTGGACAGCAAGTTTGAAATGGCTCGCTGGATCATGAGCCGATCTCCCTGGGTATGTGCGCTACCCTGAACCATCAATTCCATTTCTTTCTCGTCGGCTGCCAGTGAGAACAGCTCGGAAACCTTTTCGGCCTCCTCCTGCAAATCGATGGTGGTGAAGGCAAGCGGTGCCTGCGGTTGGCTGACACTTGCGAGGAAAAGCATCTGGGACACCATACGCGACAGGCGCTCAAGTTCTTCAGTACATGATTCAAGAACCTGTTTGTACTCTGCTGGTGGACGCTCCCTGGATAACGTTACCTGGGCTTTGCCCATGAGGTTGTTCATGGGAGATCGCAGTTCGTGGGCCAAGTCATCTGAGAACTGGGCCAGCTGTTGCACATCTCCGTCCAGCCGGTGAAGCATGAAATTGACTGCATGCGCCAAGTCCCGCAACTCATCAGGCAGATTAGTGACTTTCATTCGATGGGAAAGATCCCGCGCCGATACTCGCTCAGCCACCTTGCGGAAAGCCCGTAGCGGTTTTAATCCGCGATGGACAATCCACCAGGCGCACCCGCCCACCAACAGCAGGATAAACGGCAACGCGATAATCGTGGATTTGACATAGGCGTTGAGCAGCGTGGCATCGTTCTTTCTATCAAGCGACAGCATGACCAAAACGGTTTGATCGTTCTTGAGCCTAACCAGTTTGTGAGCCATCAGAACTTCAAACCCCTCGGGCGATTTAAACTGCTCGAAATCAGGGTATCCGACGCTCGCCGTGACCAGTGGAAGCTCCATGTTTTCATTGTTTCCAAGGTTCAATAAACGCCTGCGGGGAACGCTTGAATCCAAGATGGTCAGGGTAAAGTTATCGTGCCCGATGATCTGATCGCGCAGATTATGAGGATGGAGCACGATATCGGCTGCGGTGATCGAACTCTCAGCCAAGCTATGTTCGATCTGCTGAAGTTTTTCTCCCAGCCCGTCCGTTGCGCGCAGATCAAGCTGGTGTGAAATGGTGGCATAGGCAAACGCTGCCATCACCAACACCAGAAAGGCGCTCATTGCCGTGACCGTCAAGCCTAACCTCATGGATAGGCGTGTCGGCCTCATTCGCGAGCTTCCAGTACATAGCCGACACCACGCAGCGTGTGGATGAGCTTATGCTCGAAGGGATCGTCAATTTTTGCGCGCAGCCGCCGAATCGAGACCTCAACCACATTGGTGTCGCAATCGAAATTCATGTCCCACACAAGGGAGATGATTTGGGTACGCGACATGACCTCTCCGCTGTGACGCATCAACAGGTGAAGGAGGGCAAATTCCTTCGTCGTCAGATCAATCCGATGGGTGCCTCGAAAGGCTCTATGGCGGCCCTGATCCAGCTCAAGGTCGCCGACGCGCAACACTTCGGGTAAGCCCGTTTGCTCACTGCGGCGCATGAGGGTACGAACCCGCGCAAGCAGCTCAGGAAACTCAAAAGGCTTCACCAGATAGTCGTCTGCGCCCATCTCCAATCCTCTGACTTTCTCATCGAGGCGGCCTCGGGCGGTGACCATCATGACTCTCGTGTTGTTGGTCTTCCTGAGTTGGGATAATACTTCCCACCCCTCCATTTCAGGCAAGTTGACGTCCAGTATCACCATGTCATATGCCTGATGTCGTGCCAGGTAAAGTCCATCCAGGCCGGTGTTGGCTATATCGACAATATAGCCGCTCTCCGTTAAACCTTGGTGCATGTACTCGGCAGTTTTCGGCTCGTCCTCTACAACAAGGATTCGCATATCATTGATTCCCGTTTTAATGTTGGTTACTTAAATGCGCTGTTGTTTTTGTATCAGGGCGCTATTTAAACGATATTTTCACAATTCACTTTACTAAGTATATTTTCAAGGCTGTAGTAACTTCAGGGTCAAGCTTTTTTCCCGTAGAACCGGCCCTCTCTGACCCGTAGCGACGTTTTGCCGCAGTGATTTACAGTCTTGCTTGATCACATAAGTCAATCGTTAAGTTATTGCATTTCATGTCCGGCGTGCGCTCTGCGGCTAGAAGTCGCAGTGTAAGACAAAATATTATCGGATTTGCCGGATAACGGAATTGTAATTTTCCAGTAATCCCTCTGATAACTCCTTTTGCATAAAGTCCTGCTATCTAATTCCGGCTGCGTGGCTGGAGTTGTAACTGTTCATATTATTTTGGTGACTTATGCGACTGGAGATGTGCAAACGTGCTCGCATCTAAAATTTTATCCATTGTGCCCTCCATGAAAATAGGGGCGTTATTCGTCCTCCTGGTGCCTTTTGCCGTACCTGCAATTGCGACAGCTCAAAGTTTGAGCTTGCCTCAGGCGATCGAAGCTGCGTTTGCCGAAAATCCAGATCTGGCTGCTGCTCGGTGGGAAATTGGCGTTGCCGAAGGCGCAAGGCAGCAGGCAGGCCTCATCCCCAATCCGGTGTTGTCCTGGGAAGCGGAAGATACACGGCGTAAGACCAGCACAACGACCGTCATGCTGAGTCAGGCTTTGGAGCTTGGCGGGAAGCGAAGTGCCCGAATCGATGTCGCCAGTCGAGGTCAGGATGCCGCTCAGATTGAACTTGAACGTCGTGGTAATGAACTGCGCGCCGAAGTTGTTCAAGCTTTCTATGCAGCAGTGCGTGCGCAAACGGGACTGGATCTCGCTCGGCAATCTCAAGCCTTGGCCGACCGTGGACTACAGGTGGCGAATGGTCGCATTGAAGCTGGCAAGTCATCTCCAGTCGAGGCCACCCGTGCCCAGGTACAGCTGGCGGAAACGAATCTGCAGGTGCGCCGAGCAGAGACGTTGAAAGCCAATAGTTACCGCGAGTTGGCTCGGGCAACCGGGTCTTCGACAACGCAGTTTGATCGTCTTGAGTACACCGACCCCTCGCCTGGAAAATCGCCCTCATCTGCGAAAATGTTGGTAGCCATAAATCAGTCAGCAGAATTGCGCTTGGCACAGGCGCAGATTGAAGAACGTGATGCTCTGTTAGGTTCTGAACGGGCACAGCGCATCCCTGATCTGACCGTCAGCATCGGCAGCCAGTACAGCCGCGAAGACCGTGAGCGCGTCAATGTTGTTGGCCTGTCGATGCCTCTCCCGCTTTTTAGCCGAAATCAAGGCAACGTGCTTTCGGCATCACGCCGGGCGGATCAAGCCCGTGATCTGCGTAACGCCGTGGAGCTTCGGTTGCGCACTCAAACCCAGACTGCACTCGATCAGTGGGCCACTGCTTCGCGAGACGTCGAGTCATTCAACACGGTGATTTTGCCATCGGCACAAAACGCGGTCGATACCGCCACGCGTGGGTTCGAGATGGGCAAATTCGGCTTCCTTGAAGTTTTGGACGCTCAGCGCACCTTGATTGCCGCCCGTGGCCAGTACCTCGAATCGCTGGCGACCGCCACTGACGCGAGAGTCGCCATCGAGCGCATCTACGGCGATCTGAACCAATTCAGTACCAATCCTTAAATATCGTTTTTCCACGCTTATTGGCGTATCGCGATGTGCAGCAAGCACATGATCGACGGGAGTTTCCATGACTAACAAACGGAGCGTTGCCATTACCTTGGCGCTGGCAGCCTTGATCGGCCTGGGTAGTTTGGCCGTAGGTAATCAGAGCGTGTCCACTGCTGCTGACGCTGAGCCCTCTGGCGCTGATCACGGAAAAGAATCAACGGACGACCATGCCAAAGAAGGCGCAGGTAAGGAAGGAGCACACGCCGAGGGTGAGGAGGAATCCCATAAAGAGAAAGAGGGGCAACTGGAGCTCACCGCTGAACAGATCAAAGCTGCGGGCATTGAGTTGGTCGCCTCAGCCGCGCGTCAGATGAGCACCTCCGTAATGTTCCCAGGGGAAATCAAGTTTGACGAAGACCGCACCACCCACGTGGTACCTCGGGTGAGTGGGATCGTGAATGAGGTCAGAGTTGAATTAGGCCAGGCAGTAAAGAAAGGCCAGGTACTGGCTGTGATTGCAAGCCAGCAAATTTCTGATCAGCGCGCAGAGCTGAACTCAGCCCAGAGACGTTTGGAGCTTGCGCGCCTGACATTGCACCGCGAGAAAAAGTTGTGGGAGGACAAGATCTCCGCTGAACAGGATTACTTGTTGGCTCGCCATGCCTTCCAGGAAGCCGACATCAGCTTGGGCAACACTCGCCAGAAGCTGAGCGCGATTGGTGCAAGCCTTTCTCCCTCTGCGGGCAACCGTTATGAGCTTATCGCCCCATTTGACTCTGTCATTGTCGAGAAGCATCTGGGCATCGGTGAAGTTGTCACGGAGGCGAGCTCTGCCTTCACGCTTTCGGACTTGTCTCGGGTGTGGGCCACCTTTGGCGTCACTCCGAAGGATTTGAACAAGGTCGTAGTCGGCCGATCGGTGACCATAAGCGCACCTGACATGGATGCCCAAGTGGAAGGGCGTGTTGGCTACGTAGGTAGCCTTCTTGGCGAGCAGACCAGGGCAGCTGTCGTCCGCGTCACCCTGGCTAACCCTCAAGGCTCTTGGCGTCCGGGGCTATTTGTTTCCATCGACGTGAAGGCAGATAAAGCCAATGCGGCCGTGAGCGTTCCCGAAGCCTCCATTCAGTCCGTTGAAGACAAGCCCTCCGTGTTTGTTCGCAATGAAGAAGGTTTCAAGTTACAGCCGGTGAAAGTGGGTCGCCGCGATGGTGGCTTTGTAGAGATTACCGAAGGCTTGGCTGCCGGCACGCAAGTGGCTGCTGCTGGCAGTTTCATTCTCAAGTCGGAGCTGGGTAAAGGCTCTGCTGAGCATGCCCATTGACCTGCGTCGTACGAGTAAAACTCTATGTTTGAACGGTTGATTAAATTTGCGATAGAACAGCGCATCGTTGTGATGCTTGCTGTTCTACTCATGGCTGGGCTCGGCATTGCCAGCTACCAGAAACTCCCCATCGATGCAGTACCTGACATCACTAACGTGCAGGTGCAAATCAATACCTCGGCTCCGGGCTTTTCGCCGCTAGAGACCGAGCAGCGTATTACTTTCTCGATTGAAACCAGCATGGCGGGCCTTCCCGGGCTACAGCAGACCCGTTCGCTGTCGCGTTCGGGACTGTCTCAGGTCACGGTCATCTTTGAAGATGGCACCGACCTATTTTTCGCCCGTCAGTTGGTAAGCGAGCGTTTGCAAATTGCCAAGGATCAGCTGCCAGAAGGCGTTGATGCGGTAATGGGCCCCATCTCTACTGGGCTCGGCGAGATCTTTCTGTGGACAGTCGAGGCCGAGGAGGGGGCGCTGAAGGACGACGGAACTGCCTACACGCCAACCGATCTGCGGGTGATACAAGACTGGATCATCAAACCGCAGCTGCGTAACGTAAAAGGCGTTGCTGAGATCAATACCATTGGTGGGTTTGCCAAGCAGTATCAGATTGCGCCAGACCCCAAAAAGCTGGCGGCGTACAAGCTGACGCTGAACGACCTGGTTGCAGCATTGGAGCGAAACAATGCGAACGTCGGCGCTGGCTACATCGAGCGCGGTGGCGAGCAATTGCTGATCCGCGCACCGGGTCAGCTCGGTACGGTGCAGGACATCGCCAACATCGTCATTGCCAATGTGCAGGGCACGCCTATCCGCGTCAGCAGCGTCGCTGATGTTGGCATAGGCAAAGAGCTACGTTCGGGAGCGGCAACTGAAAACGGCCGTGAGGTGGTGCTGGGCACTGTCTTTATGCTGATTGGCGAAAACAGCCGCACCGTTTCTCAGGCCGTTGCGGCCAAACTTGCTGATATCAATCGCTCGCTTCCAGAAGGCGTCAAGGCGGTCACTGTTTACGACCGTACCAACCTAGTCGAAAAAGCGATTGCGACGGTGAAGAAGAACCTGGTCGAAGGGGCGATTCTGGTTATCGCGATCCTCTTCCTTTTCCTGGGCAACATTCGCGCCGCGCTGATCACCGCCATGGTGATTCCTCTGGCCATGCTGTTCACCTTTACGGGCATGTTCACCAACAAAGTCAGTGCCAACCTGATGAGTCTGGGAGCATTGGACTTCGGCATCATCGTTGACGGCGCAGTCGTTATCGTCGAGAACGCGATCCGTCGACTGGCCCATGCCCAGCAAAAGCATGGCCGGATGTTGACCCGCTCTGAACGCTTTCATGAAGTGTTTGCTGCTGCGAAAGAGGCCCGTCGGCCACTCATTTTCGGCCAGCTGATCATCATGGTCGTGTATTTGCCAATCTTCGCGCTGACTGGTGTGGAAGGCAAAATGTTCCACCCGATGGCGTTTACGGTTGTCATCGCGCTGCTCGGGGCCATGATTCTTTCGGTGACCTTCGTACCTGCCGCCATTGCCATGTTTGTGACGGGTAAGGTCAAGGAGGAGGAAGGTTTCGTGATGCGCACGGCTCGCCTGCGCTACGCACCGATTTTGACCTGGGTATTGGGTCATAGAGCGATAGCGTTTTCGCTAGCGTTCGTGTTGATCGTCTTGTCTGGATTCACTGCAAGTCGAATGGGCAGTGAGTTCGTCCCAAGCTTGAGTGAAGGGGATTTTGCCCTGCAGGCACTTCGAGTTCCGGGTACCAGCCTGACTCAGTCGGTAGAAATGCAGCAGCACCTTGAGAAGGCGATCATTGAAAAGGTGCCTGAAGTTGAACGTATGTTTGCCCGGACGGGTACGGCGGAAATTGCCGCCGATCCTATGCCGCCAAACATCTCCGACAGCTACGTCATGCTCAAACCGCAAAGCCAGTGGCCTGATCCGGGCAAGTCCCGCGAGACGCTGATTGCCGAATTGCAGCAAGCCGCTGCTAGCGTGCCGGGCAGCAACTACGAGCTCTCTCAACCGATCCAACTGCGTTTCAACGAACTGGTATCTGGTGTTCGAAGTGATGTCGCGGTGAAGGTCTTCGGCGACGACATGGACGTGTTGAATCAGACGGCCGCTAAAATTGCCGCCACGATGCAGAAGGTGCCTGGATCCTCTGAGGTCAAGGTCGAGCAAACCACCGGCTTGCCTGTTCTGACGATCAACATCGATCGTGACAAGGCGGCGCGTTATGGCCTTAACGTTGGAGACGTGCAGGACGCACTTGCCACGGCAGTAGGTGGTCGCCAGGCCGGTACTCTCTATGAGGGTGATCGTCGCTTCGACATGGTCGTGCGTCTGTCGGACAAGCTACGCACAGATGTTGCCGGGCTTTCCAGTCTGCTCATTCCGATACCCGCCACCGCCGGTAGCAGCAATCAGCAGATCGGCTTTATCGCGCTGTCCCAGGTTGCAACGCTGGATCTGGTGCTCGGGCCAAACCAGATCAGTCGTGAGAACGGCAAGCGTTTGGTGATAGTCAGCGCCAACGTAAGGGGTCGTGATCTAGGTTCATTTGTACAAGAAGCGGGTGAGAGCATCGCGAGCGGTGTAGATATTCCTGCCGGCTACTGGACGAGTTGGGGCGGCCAATTTGAACAGCTGCAATCTGCTGCCAAGCGTTTGCAAATTGTGGTGCCGGTGGCTTTGCTGATGGTGCTGGCCTTGCTGTTCATGATGTTCAACAACCTGAAGGACGGCTTGCTGGTCTTTACAGGTATCCCGTTCGCCCTGACCGGCGGCGTCATGGCGCTCTGGTTGAGAGACATCCCCTTGTCCATCTCGGCAGGCGTTGGCTTTATCGCGTTGTCAGGTGTCGCCGTACTGAACGGTTTGGTGATGATTGCCTTTATTCGTAACCTGCGCGAGGAAGGCCGCTCACTTGGCGATGCGATCAACGAGGGTGCCCTGACACGTCTGCGTCCTGTTTTGATGACAGCGTTAGTAGCTTCTCTGGGGTTCATCCCCATGGCGCTGGCGACTGGCACTGGGGCAGAGGTACAGCGTCCGTTGGCGACGGTTGTGATCGGCGGAATACTATCCTCTACCGTACTGACGCTGCTTGTTCTTCCCGCGTTGTATCAATGGGCCCATCGACGAGACGAAGAGGACTGAAAGCACTGAGTCCATAAGGTGAAGAGCTCGCGGCAGTTACCTGCCGCGAGTTTTTTTATGCATGATGTTCGTGACCTTCTTGTGCATGCTCATCATCGTGAAAGCCGTCATGCTCAAGTTGAATGGTGGAGTGGCCAATCTCATGGTTCTGACTGACTGAGTTTGTAACCTGACTCAGAATGTCCTGCCCATCTAGTGCTGACTGAGAGACAACCACATGAACGCTCATGACGTTCTTGCCGCTGGTGACCGACCAGACGTGAAGGTCATGGATGGTTACGACCCCCTCAACTGCCAGGATGGTCTGCTCAACCTTTTCTAGGTCGACACCGTTTGGCACACCCTCCAAAAGCACATTCATGCTTTCACGCAGCAGAGTCCAGGTTCTGGGTAGTACCCATAAACCAATCCCGGCGGCAACGATAGAATCCACCCACGCCCAACCCGTGAAACGGATAACCAATGCCGCAATGATCACACCGAGCGAGCCGAGCATATCGCTCCAAACCTCTAGATAGGCACCTTTCACATTCAAACTTTCGCCGCTGGCAGACCCTAGCAGGCGCATGGAAATAAGGTTGACCACCAGGCCCAGAACAGCGATCACGAGCATTCCCGTTGACTGAATCGGAGCGGGAGTCACGAGCCGTTGATAGGCTTCATAAAGGATGTACATCGCAACGAGGAAAAGCAGAATGGCGTTGAACGTCGATGCCAATATCTCAAATCTGGCGTAGCCAAATGTTCGGTTGCGATCTGCAGGACGTTTTGCTATCTGGAAGGCTAGAAGCGAGATCGCCAACGCAGCCGAATCGGTAAACATGTGCGCCGCATCGGAGAGGAGGGCCAAGCTGCCAGTGATCCAGGCGCCAATGACTTCAGCGATCATGAATGCCGTGGTGAGCCCTAATGCGAGTAAAAGCTTTTTCTCATGTCCGGCGCGTACTTCGCCATGGCTGTGGCCTGAGCTCATAGTGCAATCCTTGGATGGGAGAGGGTGTCAGAGGATGGGGTTGTGACATATAAAATGAAAAGAGCGTTCAAGTCATTTCATTAAAAAAGGCAAAAAAAAACGCCCCGGGGGGCGCTTAAAGTATTCACCTTAACCAAAGGAGCTGTTGAGCTACTAAAGGCGAATTATGCTGAAGGCAATGATTTAGCCTTCGGTTTTTTTCAGCTGTTCAGCGCGAGATTTCTCGTCAGCGCTAACGTACCGTGAGGCATCGTTGCTGTTTTGACCGTCGAATCGCGCTTCTTGGGCAATCCGCATTTTTTGAGCCGCTTGATTTGATCTTTCGCTACCGTCTTGAGCGAAGGCTGCAGTACAAGACAAGGCAACAGCTGCGAAAACCATCGATTTGATCAGATTCATAGTGATAACCGTGTAGGTGAATGGCAGTACCTGCGGGGCGTACAATCGTCCCTTAGGAATTGAGGTTGATAATACGTTGAGCTTGCTAACAGGAAGGTGAGCGGATAATTACAATATTGTTATGAAGCCTTGGAGGCAGGTATGGCTCTGCAGGTGTAGACATGTCCAAATGGTAATTTTGGTGCAACGTTCCAGTTAGTGGTGGGCTGTTAACTTAAGGCATCACTCAATTGGAGACATACTATGCGTATCGCCAAGTCACTGGTTTTTGCCCTTGCTGTCCTTTCGCCAATGGCATCATTTGCGTATTCTGACGATGTATCGGTTAAGGACATTTTAACTGAGCACCAAGCGATCACTTGGAAGTATGCTGAAAAATCACAGAAGGTCGTTCCGCCTATCGTTGATTACAAATATGGCATGAAGCTCGATATTGCAAAGGTCGTACGTACGTCTCCAGATCTGCGGACTTGTAAGGTCATACCACAACTGATGACTTATGAAGATTCCAGCGGCAAGCTTAATACCGTTAAGTACCAGATCATGAGTGGTTGCAGAGGTAAAAATTGACGCTGATCTATGGAGGCGTTCATGTTTGCACCTTCTTCAGCCGAAAGCGGCCTCTAAGGCCGCTTTTATCGTATGCGTTGAGTTACCAGGTGGGGCCTGCGGGACTGACGAGGGTTGAGTTACTTGCCTATTTTTTTAGATTTCGGAAAAAATCGCCGAGCAGTACGTTTTTCATTATCACTTAAGAATATCTCTACGCGCTAATTAGACATATGAAGGATCGTATTCATGTCGATATTGCGTGCACTTCCATCTTTGGCGCTCTTTATGCTGCTGCCGATGACCTCTCTATGGGCTGCTGACAGCCTCGCTTCGCTGCCCACTGAGCGCTACGCATTTACCGCCCAGCCATTAGCGTCTGCGCTGGCTCAATTCGCCCGGCAGAATCATTTGCAAATGAGCGTTGATGCGAAACTTCTACAGGACAAGATGGCTCCGGCACTCAATGGCGAACTCAACGAGCAGAATGCGTTGACTCAATTGCTGCGTGACTCCGGCCTGGACTGGTCGATCACGTCTGAGCGCACCCTATTGCTGTATCCGCGCGCTAACAACGATCGCTGAAACTGGCGGCTTCTTTCATCATTTTCACCAACCATTAAGAATTGCTGACGGGCCAGTCGAGGCTGGAGTCCTTCAGTGTTTATCGGTGCATTCTACGGTCGGAAAAAAGGCGTCCCTAGGACGCCAAAAAACCACCTTAATTGGAGCGGGAGCTTCTAAAGGTGAATGTTGCTTCGAGGTGTGTCCTGACGACCGAAGTCAGCATTGAGATAGGATGCCCGTTAGCTTGGTCATCAGGATTAATAAACGGTACTACAAGACGCTAAGCGGATACTCAACGATCAGCCTTACTTCATCCAGGTCTGACTCGAACGCGGTCGCGCGCGTTGTAGCCTGCCGAAGACGCAGAGATAGATCCTTCATGCTTCCAGTCTGAACGACATACTTCGCTTCGATGTCCCGTTCCCAGCGTTTCTGATCCTTCAGCGGATTGCCATCGGAATCTCGTCGCATGTAGGTGCTGTTGGCATTGGAGTAGTCACCATCTGTACCTTTGCCGTAGCGGGTCATGAACGATAGGCCGGGTACCCCGAAATTGCTCATGTCCAGATTATAGGTCGCCATCCAAGAGCGTTCTTTCGGTGAGTTGAAGTCGCTGTATTGAATAGAGTTGGCCAGGTAGATCGAGTCCGACTGCCTCAGGTAGTCAAAGTCATCATCACCTTGGTTACGTTGATGCGACAGAGACACGGTGTGGGAGCCATATTTCAGGCCTATTTTTGCGCTCCAGATATTGTTGTCGAACTTGCCGAGGAGCTTTTTGCCTTCATCGGTAGCGTTGTAGTAATTCAGGCTACCCGTCAGTGCCATCTGATCTGAGAGAGGAAGGACGTAGGAAGCGGAGGCGTACTTCTGATCCCACGCGTCTTTCAATCGACTCCCGTACAAGCCCAGGGTCAAACGATCGGTTGCCTCGTAGTCACCGCCGAAATACCCAACCCAAGGGGAGTTCACCGGCCCCGCGTAAAACGTGGCGAAATTCTCACGCATCGAGGTGGACTGGGGCTGGCTCATCGCGTGTAGTCGGCCACCTTGCATCGTCAAGCCGCTGATGCTTTTGTTGGTGGCTGTTACACCTCGAAAGCTTTCAGGAAGTACCCGAGAGTCACCAAACGAAACCACGGGCGTCGATGGGAATACATCGCCAACGTTCACGACTGTGTCGAAGGCCCGAGCCTTCACTGAACCACCAACCTTTGTCCATTCGTCTTTGGCCTGACCGTCGTCATCGACAGGCAGAACGTTGAAGGAACTCTGCAGGCCATTGCGGCCGCCGCCCGTATCAAGCTTCAACCCAATCATCGCAAAGGCATCGACACCGACGCCGAAGGTGCCTTGGGTAAAACCTGATTCGAATTTACCAATGAACCCTTGCGCGGTTCCCTCAGAGTAGCCGTTTCCGTTTGCGTTAGACTGCCCCTTGCGACTGTCCCGGTTCATGTAGAAAGTGCGGCTGAGGACATTAAGTGTGCTGCCCTCGATGAACCCTTCTTTCTGCTCTTCAGCGAAACCGGCAATCGGGGTGAAACCTGCAATAGTTGAAAATACTGCAAGGGAAATTTTTTTAAGGTGAGTCATGTGCGCTCCGTTCGAATCGGCAGATTGCTTTTAGACGTGTCAACCTGGCTTATTTTTTTAAAACTGAGAGCTGCCAGTGAGTGACGATCTTGACGAGTCGAAGATAACGGCAAGGTGACTGAAAAATTACAAATTTGAAATGTAGGATCTGTGGCTGGAACTCTTAAAAAAAATATAGCTATAACGGCAGCCCGGCGCTTCCCGTGGCTCAGCAAGAACCAAGCATCTGGAGGTAGCGAGTTTGTAATGCTCCCGTCATCACAGGTAAATAGTTGAAGCAGCCATCGAACATAAAACCAGGGCGTAAGGCTCTTCATTGCAGAGGTATGTTCTGATGTGCTTATGAGTGACTGGATGTGCTGAATTACAAAATTGTAATTCTCACGCAATCTTCTCGACAACCTCGGGTAAGTATTATTGCGCTCTCGCCAACATGAAGGTGTAGATATGAAAGTTTTCCAAGTTGCAGCATTAGCAGGCGCTCTATTGCTGTCACCAGTTGTGTTCGCTGAAAGCGGCGGAGACATGGTGTTTGCAAGAATGATGGAAGCAAGAGATCGTGCCCTGGAGCGCAATGCCGTCAAGGCGGCGCATCAAGAGAACGATTCCATGGTGGCCAGTGATGCGAAGGACAAGGATGAGGCCGCTGATAAAGACTAAGAGTGTCGGCCGGCAGAAACTCCGCAGCTTCTGAGTACTGCTGCTTCTATGGGAGTAGACATTTATCTTCTTTGCCACCCCTCCGTTGTTATAATTTTTGGCCATGATGTTCCTGAGATCCTGAAGCCTTACGCTGCAGGGGCCATTTATCAAATCAGCGTGTGTATGAACTACGTTGTGGATGTTTCCCGACTCCCCGCATAGCGTAAACTGGACTAATACTCCGCAGTGATCTGAAGGAAGTGCTATGTCCCTTTTAGCTGGATTTCGCAAGCTTGAACAACAGTTGGAAGCACAGCTTGCAGAGCTGGAGTCGATGAAGGGTGATTCTGGGCTCTAGGCTGAAATGGAGTTTTAGACCAAACTGCGCGCTCTCTTGGGGGAGTATGGCTACAGCCTGCGTGACGTGATTGCCCTGCTGGATCCGCTGGCTGCCGGTTGTAAATCAGCACCTGCTGCTACTCTAGAGAAAAGCACTCGTAAGCCACGTGATCTCAATGTCTTCAAGAACCCGCATACAGGTGAAATTGTTGAAACAAAGGGCGGGAATCACAAGCTGTTGAAGGCTTGGAAGGCTGAGCATGGTTCGGACGAGGTCGAGTCTTGGCTTGCTAAGTGAGTGAGGGCTTGCCGCTAATGAGGCCGCCTGAAGGTTTTTTTTCATTCGATTTTGCTTCTGATGCTATCAGGGAGTAACGGTATGCGTCCGGCAAAGTCATCTAGCCGGCGCTGAAAAGGCAAGACATGTGTGCATTTAAATTTAAGTGGGCGCCAATTCTAGCCTATCAAACGGGTATTTTAAGCAGCCACAACGCTGTTCCTACTCCAAACCCTTCAAGGCCCGGGTCATTCAAGAGTGTGGCCAGCCCGGCGCTTCGATTGCCAGCGCGCGCTGAGCCACAGTCTCAACGCGAACCTCGACCATAAGTGGATTCGGCTACAGTCGCAAAAAAGTGTCGCCCTGCAATGCTCGAGGATCACGATCACGATCAGGTTGTAGGTTGGGCGAGCCTCAGCGAATATCGCGCTCGCACATGCTATGACGGTATCGCTGACTTTTGGATTTACTTGAGCCGTAAGGTACGAGGCCAGGGGCTGGGCAAGCTCCTGCTTCAAGCATTGCTCAAAGAGTCGTAGGCACATGGATTTTGGAAAGTCCTTTCCCGCATATTCACTTCAAACGGTGCCGGCCTTGCGCTTTGCGAAGCACACGGTTTCCGTCAGTTGGGCGTTTATGAGGAACATGCTGCCTTGAAGGTCATTGGATCGATTGTGCGATTGTCGAGCGACTCTTCCCAGAGCATCAACCTACAGGCCTTTCGCAAGTCGCTACCACGAGAACTGAAACAGGTGGACTAAGCGGTGGCTGAGGTTTTCTGCCGCATTGACACCATTGTTCAGTTTGGCTTCCCACTGCGTAACGACCACCTCGGATTCACTGGTCAAGTCGAATGCAATTGACTGGTCAAATCCATGCAATTACGCAGTCAGGACATCGATCAGGATATGACACAGGTAACTGCCTTAGTCAGGCATTCAGTATGTTTTGGCAAGATTGCTGATCTTTATCGCATGCCCGTTTTTGTTTTCAATATTTCCAGGTAAAGGTACTCCCACTTTGATAAAAGCCAATCCGAATTCAATTTGCGTCGTCGCATTGTGACCGACGCCGAGGGGCGTTATCGAGCCAGAAGTATCGTGCCGTCGGGCTACGGCTGTAACCCTCAGGGCCCGACCCAGGAGTGCCTCAACCAATTGGGCAGGCATGGCCAGCGTCCGGCGCATATCCACTTTTTCGTATCCGCCCCGGGTTACGAACACTTGACCACGCAGATCAACCTATCCAACGACGCATACCTCTGGGATGACTTCGCTTACGCCACGCGGGATGGATTGATCGGTGAGGTGCAGTTCATCGACCAAGCCTTGGCTGCGGCCCATCAAGTGCCAGGACGTTTTGCACAAATGAAATTCGATTTTCAGCTGCGTCCGGCAGCCAACCTTGAAGCGGAGCGACGGAGCAATCGCCCGCGTGCTCTTCAAGAGGCGTAAGTCAAAGCTGCATACCCAGAAAAACTTATTAAAGAGGATAAAAGCATGTCCCAAGCCACTCTCACCCCCATCGAAGTAAAAGTCGCCGTGTTGCGTGAAGCCAGCGGCAAGCTCCGGCTCGAGCGCGCAGAGCTGGCTGTTCCGCGTGCCGACGAGGTCCGCGTGCGTGTCGTGGCTACAGGTGTTTGCCACACCGATATGGTCGTTCGCGATCAGCTCTTTCCAACGCCGTTGCCAATTATTTTGGGGCACGTAGGTGCGGGCGTGGTGGAGGCGTGGGCGCTGCGGTAACGACCATCGCTCCTGGCGATCATGTGGTCATGCCCGACAGGTGCTGCATGCTGGCAACTTTGGGGATAGAGCCCCGTCGTGATGGAGTTGACCGTATGAGCATAAAAACGGTTGAAGGGCGGTGTTTGCTAGCAGCATGAACTTACGTTGAGCCGTCTCATCAGGGACGGGATACGCAAGACTGGATTGCAGCAATAACCAATGTCACTGATTCGTCCTTTAAGATTTTGTCGAGATCCGGTGATTTAAGCAAATGTCGCATGGTGGCAAGTCCGATGACATAGGAGCCTATTAACGCTGCTCGCACGTTGGCATTTCTACCGCCTAACTTGAGCGCCAGTGGTTGCACAAACTCGACATGAAATCGACTAGACGCGAGAGTAGATGTCGCAGGGCTTGCGGAGGCCAGCAGTAGCAAACTCAATGGGTTGAAGCCGTCATCATTGGGGGCAGGGTTGTTGCTCAGGACGCGTTCAACCAGAAATTTACCGACGTCCTCCAAATGAGCAGGCAAATGCTCTTCCACGTTGAATGCACCCTGAATGATTTCGGCGAACAATTGCTCTTTGCTGCCAAAGTAACGGCTTACCAATGCCGCATCCACACCTGCAACGCCGGCAATCTCGCGTATACCAACACTCTCATAGATTTTGTATGAGAAGCACCGCCGCGCGGCACAGAGGATGCGCTGCCGTGTTTCCGCGGAATTTCGTCCCTGAGCAGTGCGTTGCACATTCAGAGTAGAGGCTTTTGACTGCTTCTGTATGTTCATGAGCTAATTTTGTCATCAGTTGTTGACATTGGCAAACCCTATGTGGAGTAATGATGTCATCGGCTGATGACAAGTCGCTTTGGAGGAGCGTTCGATGACTGAGTCTGTATCCAAACTCTCTCGTAAGGTCACGTTAGTGACCGGTGTTTCCAGCGACGTAGGTTTATCGGTGGCGCCGTTGATGGGGCCGTATGGGTATTGGCACCCAAAAAAGCTCAACAAAGCCCTCGTTTAGCCTACGCAGCAGTTCGATAAAGCGCTGGAGAGAGGCGCAGGAGATGGCCAGTACTGCGCCATTTCTCGTCAGTGCTAAAACTCGCCCTAACACGCAGTATCCTCGCTATGGACGGCGGTATGGCTCAAGTCTGAAACCTCTAGTTGAGAAACCGATATGCCAAGTGCCGACTACCGATCTCCAGATACGAAACAGCCCTTAACAGGTACCGCTGTTTCAGCCGTGTTATTGCCTTTGATGTTGGTGTTATTCATATCCACCTTGGATCAAACCATTGTCGCCACTGCACTTGCCCAGATTGGTGAGGAGCTCGGCGATACTGCAAACGCCCCTTGGATTGCTACTGCCTAC
Organism: Pseudomonas syringae; assembly: GCF_001698815.1. GTDB lineage: Bacteria > Pseudomonadota > Gammaproteobacteria > Pseudomonadales > Pseudomonadaceae > Aquipseudomonas > Aquipseudomonas syringae_A. The sequence goes on from NZ_LGSI01000074.1 coordinate 256,836, forward strand.
TTGCTTACCAGCGCCATTAGCACGTTAATTTTCGGCAAGCTTGGCGATATGCATGGACGGAAAAAGGTGTTTCAAGCCTCGGTAGCTATCTTCGTCCTTGGTTCCGCTCTCTGTTCGTTTGCTCCAACGATGCTGTGGCTGATCGGATTTCGTGCATTGCAAGGCATAGGCGGCGGAGGGCTCAATTCGTTGGTTATGGCAATTGTGGGAGATATGGTTTCACCCCGTGAGCGAGCACGCTACCAAGCCACGCTCGGAATCGTCCCTGCTATAGCAATCATTCTCGGGCCGGTGTTGGGTGGATTGATCGTGGATCATTGGAGCTGGCCCTGGATATTTCTGATCAACGTGCCAATCGGTGTGCTGGCCTTTGTAATAATTGCGACTCGCCTGCATCTACCCACTCATAAAAGCGCACACCGATTGGATATTGCCGGTTCGCTTCTTTCGATTCTTTTTACCACATCGTTTTTGCTCGTTATGGTTCAGGGTGGTAGTACTTTTGCTTGGTGGTCCTGGCAAATACTCAGTTTGGCAGGCGTCAGTCTGTTGTCGCTCATTGCCTACTTACAGGTCGAGCGATATGCATCTGAACCGATTACTCCGCTTGTACTATTTGCCAACAGCATTTTTTCGATTTCATCGGCATTGTTTTTCCTGTCTACAGCTACGCTGTTTGTCGCCATGTTTTTTGTACCACTAATGCTGCAGAAAGTGTTCGGATTATCAGCCTTTCTCTCTGGTAGCAGCATTGTCCCTTTGTTGCTCGCACTGATCGTCGCAACAGCGTTGACAGGGATAGTCATTTCTCGCACAGGTCGTTACCGCATTTTCCCTATCCTGGGGGCACTATTTGCGGGTGGCGGGCTATTTATGTTGAGTCTGGTGCAAGTCACGACGCCACTTTGGCTCGTCATATTCATGTTGGCGATACTTGGCGTGGGTTTGGGGTTTTTCATCCAGGTCGTCCTACTGGCTGGGCAGAACGCTGTAGAGCACCGTCACCTTGGGGTGGCGACAGGGGCTCTAAATTTTTTCAAAACCCTGGGTGGCGCCACGGGCGCAGCAGCATTTGGTGCAATCCTGACGAGAGGGATGTCCGTTGCCACGAACAACGAGATGATGCTCGTCGCTTTTCGTTCTGTGTTTCAGGGCGCGCTGGTAATGATGGGCATCGCCTTGATATTGGCACTGCTGCTTAAGGAAAAACCGCTATCGCCGGAGATGGTTGAGGTTGCGGGAGGGCGGGGCGATGTACCTGAATACTAGGCTCTGAACGAAAGATAATGTTCTTCAGCGCGCGGAGGTGTCGTTGTCTCTGGCCTTCAACCACAGGCGTAGCACCGTCTTGAGGAACTCGCCGTAGCTGTTCTTGAACAGTACGTTGCCTAGGTCTGTCGGGTAGATGGGGGTGTCCCCATAGATGATGGTCTTGATGCCCTTACCGTCGTAGCCTTGGCGGCGCGCCTGCTCGATCATGTCCTTGAACATGGCGGGTGCCACGAACAACGTGTTATTGCCGAACCCGCTGGCCAGCTCGAACAGTTCGTCGGCCTTGAAGTCGCGGGACTCCGGGACGACATGGCGAGCGGCCCTGTGCACATGGATCAGGCTGTAGAGACCGGCGCAGTGAGACTCGGCGCGGCATACACCACGGTCTCATCGACGTCGAGCGGATCGGCGTCGGGCGAACAGTCCCGTGATATGGCCGTCAGGTAGACATGGTTCAGCATCACCCCCTTGATGTCGTCAGTGGTGCTGGAGGTGTAGAGCAGCCGGGCCAGGTCATCGGCATGACGCGAATGAGGCGTGTCTGGGGGCGAAGCGGCCGAGGCGAGTGTTCCTATGTCCTCTCAATCCAGCTCTCGACACGCCTGGGACAGGGTCTCGGGTGCGAATACCTGGCCTCCATCGGTGAAAATCAGCCGGGCCGGACTCGGGATACGTCGGTCGCCAACTGGTTGGAGCAGGTAATGAGGGGTTGGTAGTCAGCCCTGATTACCTCGAAAAGCGCGGCTTGCCTGTCACGCTAAAGGACCTGGAAAATCACGACTGCGTGAGCTTTGCTCATCCCAGCGGAATCACGACGTGGCGTCTTATGGGGCCCGGCGGTGTCGAGAGCGATGTACAGATCACCAGCCGTTTCAATGGCAACACTGCTCAAGCATTGCGTAAGGCCACGCTGGCTGGATTAGGTATTGCGATGCTGCCGCCCACCATGACTAATATCGATCTACAGGCTGGCCGATTGGTGTCGGTGCTGCCGCATTACTATCGCACTGGATATGGCCTGCACTTGCTCTACCCCAGTCGAAAACATTTGCCTTTGGCCGTCTCTGCATTCATCGAGTTGGTGTTGGAGAAACTGAGAGAGCAGACATTCCCGGTGAATGTGTAGCCGCGCAAGGGTATGAACCTGTGGACGGCAATCGCTGGCTGGGAAATAGGTAAGGCCAGCGTTGAACTCACAATGGCATGGAGTGACTCAAAGCACTGAATGTTTGCGCTCTAGCCAAGCTTGACCAGATTCAAAATCGCCAGTGGGCCGCCCGGGAACTGCACGAGACGACCTTCAGATTCGCCGCCCAAGTCATCCCTTGATCATGAGCCGCGCCGAACAGAGCAACAGAAACAGGCAAAAAGAAGTGCGGAGTATTTTTTCCGGCAAGGCATGAGCAGCCTGGAATTGGGACAGTTGGACGAGCGAAGTTCACTCCTGATAAACCTTTCTCAACAGTCTGAGTAACTCCTCGCGTTCTGCGCTATCGAGCGCGGCAGTGGAATCGATATCACTCTGGGCTGCGATGAGTTTCAATTCCTTGAGCAAGGTCTCGCCGGTCTTGCTGAGAAATATGCCATAGGAACGCTTGTCCGGTTTGCAGCGAACCCGCACGGCTAGCGCACGACTTTCCAGCTTGTTCAGTAGGGGCACTACCTGCGGTGGTTCAATGGCCAGCGCCTTGGCCAGGTCGGCCTGCATCAGCCCGGGATGCTGATCGATGATGGCCAGGGCGGAGAACTGCGCAGGCCGCAGGTCGTGGTTCGACAGTCGGCTGATCAGGTTCTGGAACAACTTGAGTTGGGCTCTGCGCAGGGCATAACCGATCAGGTCGTCCAGTGCTGTGTCCAGCGGCGCCTGCACCTCGGTGCTGCCGGGTAACACCTCACTCGCGTCGGCAATGTTGGAAGGCTTGGCCATTGAAAGTGGAGTCCTTGCGGGAATGAAGTTAAGAAAGCTATCTAGTTTGCCGAGGTTGTCGGTCGATAGCTACCGTAACGTTCAATACATTGCCGAATGTGAATATCGGCCCCCCATTAGCCAAGGGCTTCAGGCTGCAAACCTCCTCGATTGCCTTTTCCTCTACTGTTGCGATGTTGTCAAAAGCTCGGCTTTCACGGTCGAGCGTCTGTCGATGCGCGCCACGGTATAGGTACACGCACCCAATACGGCAGGGCAGAGGGCGAGTACCGCTAAAAGCGTTCCCCTGCAGATTGCCGATACCCAGGATCAACGGGAAGGGTCGCGACAGCAACGGATAGATCACCACCGCGTAAGGCCACGGGTGTCGACCAAGCGCATCAGTGCCAGCCTGGCGATGGCCCCGCTGAAGGAGGCGAAAGAGCTTACCCATGACGCCGTAGCCCGGTCGAATCCCGCGTACTGATAAACCAGCGGACTCCACGAGGCGAGAAAGTACCGATCACCGGATCGGACATCGATGCCTGGATCCAGGCACTTGAGGATTCGCACCACGGTTTCAGGTTGCTTGTGCTTGCTCACCAGAAACCGCACCGATGCCGGCAAAGCGAAAAACAGCAGCCCTATGGAGAGCGGAGTTGCAATACCGCCGAGTGCGAACACAATTTGATTAATTTTATTAATGGTTAATTGACATAACTAAAATTGCCGGTTAGGTTTTAGTCATCTGCATGCAAACAACAAGAGAGCAACCGCTATGAGTAATTACGAAGGTCGCTGGAAAACCGTCAAGGTCGAAATCGAAGAGGGCATCGCCTGGGTCATCCTCAATCGTCCGGAAAAACGCAATGCCATGAGCCCGACCCTGAACCGCGAAATGATCGAGGTGCTGGAAGTCCTCGAACAGGATCCTGACGCCGGCGTGCTGGTGTTGACCGGTGCCGGTGAAGCCTGGACCGCCGGTATGGATTTGAAAGAGTACTTTCGCGAAGTGGATGCCGGCCCGGAAATCCTTCAGGAAAAGATTCGCCGCGAAGCCTCTCAGTGGCAATGGAAGCTGTTGCGCATGTACGCCAAACCGACCATCGCGATGGTCAACGGCTGGTGCTTTGGCGGTGGTTTCAGCCCACTGGTCGCCTGCGACCTGGCGATCTGCGCCGACGAGGCAACCTTCGGCCTGTCGGAAATCAACTGGGGCATTCCGCCGGGCAATCTGGTGAGCAAGGCCATGGCCGATACCGTGGGCCATCGCCAGTCGCTGTACTACATCATGACCGGCAAGACCTTTGGCGGGCAGAAAGCCGCCGAGTTGGGCCTGGTCAACGAGAGTGTGCCGCTGGCGCAACTGCGTGACGTGACCGTCGACCTGGCGCGCAATCTGTTGGAGAAAAACCCGGTGGTGCTGCGTGCGGCCAAACAGGGTTTCAAACGCTGCCGGGAGCTGACCTGGGAGCAGAACGAGGACTACCTGTACGCCAAGCTCGACCAGTCGCGACTGCTCGACACCGAAGGCGGACGCGAGCAGGGCATGAAGCAGTTCCTCGATGACAAAAGCATCAAACCCGGCCTGCAGACGTATAAACGCTGAAGTCCGCAGCGCACATCGGGCGCATCCTGCTGTTCGCTGCCGCGTCCTTGCCCTACTGTCATACCGCTTGAACGAATTCCCGATAAATACAATAAAGAGGAATCACCATGTTGGACGTGCCCCTGCTGATCGGCGGCAAGTCGTGCCCAGCCCGTGACGGGCGAACTTTCGAGCGCCGCAACCCGGTGACGGGCGAGGTCGTGTCGCGAGTGGCCGCCGCTACCCTGGAAGATGCCGATGCGGCGGTCGCCGCTGCCAAGGCCGCGTTTCCTGCCTGGGCCGCACTGGCGCCCAATGTACGGCGCACGCGCTTGCTCGCCGCCGCCGACCAATTGCAAGCGCGTACGGCTGAATTCGTCGCCGCCGCCGGGGAAACTGGCGCCATGGCGAACTGGTATGGCTTCAATGTGCAGCTGGCGGCCGGCATGCTGCGCGAGGCGGCGTCGATGACCACGCAGATCAATGGCGAAGTGATTCCCTCCGACGTCCCTGGCAATTTCGCCATGGCCCTGCGCCAACCCTGCGGGGTGGTGTTGGGGATTGCACCATGGAACGCCCCGGTTATTCTCGCCACTCGTGCGATTGCTATGCCTTTGGCTTGCGGTAATACCGTGGTGCTCAAAGCTTCCGAGCTGAGCCCGGCTGTGCATCGGTTGATCGGCCAGGTGTTGCAGGATGCCGGGCTGGGCGACGGGGTGGTCAATGTCATCAGCAATGCCCCGGCAGATGCCGCGGCCATAGTCGAGCGGCTGATCGCCAATCCGGCAGTGCGTCGAGTCAACTTCACCGGCTCCACCCATGTCGGACGCATCGTCGGTGAACTGTCGGCGCGACACCTCAAACCGGCACTTCTTGAGCTGGGTGGCAAGGCGCCGTTTCTGGTGCTGGACGACGCGGACCTCGACGCGGCGGTCGAGGCTGCAGCCTTCGGTGCCTACTTCAACCAGGGGCAGATTTGCATGTCCACCGAGCGCCTGATTGTCGATGCCGGGGTTGCGGATGTCTTTGTCAGCAAGCTGGCGAGCAAGATCGCCACCTTGCGCGCTGGCAACCCGAACGCTGTCGACTCGGTACTGGGTTCCCTGGTCGATGCCGCAGCTGGCGAGCGCATCCGGGGGTTGATTGACGATGCCCTCGACAAGGGTGCACGCCTGGTTGCCGGTGGTCAGATCGAGGTCAGCATCATGCAGCCTACCTTGCTTGATGGCGTGACCCCCGAGATGCGCCTGTACCGCGAGGAGTCCTTCGGTCCGGTGGCGGTGCTGCTGCGTGGCGAGGACGACGAGGAGTTGTTGCGCCTGGCCAACGATTCCGAATTCGGTCTGTCGGCGGCGATCTTCAGTCGCGATACCGGGCGTGCCCTAGCCCTGGCCCAGAGGGTCGAGTCGGGCATATGCCATATCAACGGACCGACCGTGCACGATGAGGCGCAGATGCCCTTCGGCGGGGTCAAGTCCAGCGGCTACGGCAGTTTTGGCGGCAAAGCGGCGATCGAGCATTTCACTCAATTGCGCTGGGTCACTTTGCAGAATGGGCCACGGCACTACCCGATCTGATCGTTCGTTGCGTTTCTCGGGCTGCTGTCTCGTGCGAGCAGCCGCTTGCGAATGTAAACAAGGCATAACAATAACAAGGATGCAGCCAGACGCTGCCGTGCTTACACCGAGCCGCTTGAGTGCTGGTTGGTGCTGGCATGCCTTGATGGAGGATAACGACGTGAGTTCCGAATTCAGACCGCAGCCCCGATCCGGCGTTGCTCAAACGCGTTACCGCCACGTGTCCATCGGCCATTCTGCTGTGGAGGTCAGTGAACGTAACGGCAACTTGCACATGCGCTCCCTGGAGCCGCTGGCGCCACTGCCCATGCGCCTGCTCGACCGATTGGTGCATTGGGCACAGGTGCGCCCGCTGCAGACCTTTATCGCCGCCCGCGAACAAGGTGGCGATTGGCGCCGGGTCAGTTATGCCCAGATGCTCGACAGCGTTCGTGCCATCGCCCAGAGCCTGCTCGGCTACGGGCTTTCGGCCGAGCGACCGCTGGCGATCCTTTCGGGCAACGACATCGAGCATTTGCAGATCGCCTTGGGCGCGATGTATGCGGGGATTCCTTATTGTCCGGTTTCTCCGGCCTATTCGTTGCTATCTCAGGATTTCGCCAAGCTGCGGCATGTTTGCGATTTGCTGCAGCCGGGGTTGATATTTGTCAGCGACGCGGCCGCCTACCAGCGGGCGATCGATGCTGTGTTGCCAACCGAGACTCCATTGGTTGCCGTGCGCGGACACGTGCCAGGGCGCAGTCAGGTGAACTTCGCCAGTCTGCTCGAACACCCTGGCGGTGCAGAGGCCGATGTAGCTTTCGCCGCCACGGGCCCGGACAGTATCGCCAAATTCCTGTTCACCTCGGGTTCGACCAAATTACCCAAGGCGGTCATCACCACCCAGCGTATGCTCTGCGCCAACCAGCAAATGCTGTTGCAGACCTTTCCAGTGTTTGGCGAGGAACCGCCGGTACTGGTGGACTGGCTACCGTGGAACCATACGTTCGGCGGCAGTCACAACGTTGGCATCGTGCTTTACAACGGTGGCACTTTTTATCTGGATGACGGCAAGCCCACGGCTCAGGGCTTCGCTGAAACCCTGCGCAATCTGAAGGAAGTTTCGCCGACCGCCTACCTGACCGTACCCAAGGGCTGGGAGGAACTGGTCTCGGCGCTGGAAAACGATGGCGAATTGCGTGAACGTTTTTTTGCCCATATGAAGCTGTTCTTTTTCGCAGCAGCCGGTCTCTCGCAGAGTGTCTGGGATCGGCTCGACCAGGTCGCAGAGCAACACTGTGGTGAACGCATCCGCATGATGGCCGGGCTCGGCATGACCGAAGCGTCTCCCTCTTGCACCTTCACCACCGGGCCGCTGTCCATGGCCGGTTACATCGGTCTGCCGGCACCGGGTTGCGAGGTCCGGCTCGTACCGGTGGATGGCAAGCTGGAAGGACGTTTCCGTGGGCCGCACATCATGCCTGGCTACTGGCGTGCACCGCAGCAGACCGCCGAAGTCTTCGACGATGAGGGCTTCTACTGTTCCGGTGATGCCATCAAGCTGGCCGACCCGAGCGACCCGCAACTGGGCCTGATGTTCGATGGTCGTCTCGCCGAAGACTTCAAGTTGTCCTCCGGAGTGTTCGTCAGTGTTGGCCCCCTGCGCAATCGTGCGGTGCTCGAGGGCTCGCCCTATGTGCTGGACCTCGTTGTCGCGGCACCGGATCGCGAGTGCCTGGGCGCCTTGGTTTTTCCTCGCCTGTACGAGTGTCGTCGACTCTCGGGGTTGACCAAGGCTGCCAGCGATGCCGAAGTTCTGGCCAGCGCGCCGGTTCGGGCGTGGTTCGCCGACTGGCTGCAACGCCTCAATCGCGAAGCCAGCGGCAACGCCAGTCGCCTTGAGTGGATCGCGGTGCTCGACGAGGCCGCGTCTATCGATCGTGGTGAAATCACTGACAAAGGCTCAATCAACCAGCGGGCAGTCTTGCAATGGCGTGCAGCCAAGGTCGAAGCGCTGTATCGCGGCGAAGACCCTTCGATCCTGCGCGCCGGTCCACGGTCTTGAATTACGCAGGTCAGTATTCGGCATTCAACGATGTGGCGATTCTTGAGGCCGTGCGCACGCCCTGGATCGACCTCGGCGGTGCGCTGGCCCAGGTATCACCCATCGATCTGGGCATCAAGGTCGGGCGTGAAGTGCTGGCCCGTGCCGGGCTCGATCCGCGGACAGTCGATACTGTGCTGGCGGGCTCCATGGCCCAGGCCAGCTTCGACGCCTACTTGCTGCCACGCCACATCGGTCTTTACAGTGGTGTGCCGCAACAGGTGCCTGCACTGGCGGTGCAGCGCATTTGCGCCACCGGTTTCGAGCTGTTACGCCAGGCCGGTGAGCAACTTCGCGACGGCGCGGAACTGGCGCTGTGTGTGGGCGCCGAATCCATGTCGCGCAACCCGATTGCTGCCTACACCCATCGAGACGGATTTCGTCTGGGTGCGCCGGTGGATTTCAAGGATTTCCTCTGGGAGGCGCTGTACGACCCGGCACCGGGACTGGACATGATCGCCACGGCGGAAAACCTTGCCAGGCATCATGGCCTGAGTCGCGAAACGGTGGATACCTATGCCCTCAACAGCCATGAGCAAGCGGTGCAAGCGCAAACTTCTGGCTGGTTCGCCGATGAAATCGTCGCCGTACGCAACGAGCCATTCGAGCTGGACGGCTATCAGCCTCGGGGCATTACGCTGCCGCGTCGGGTAGACGAAGTCACCCTCGACAGCCACATTCGGTCCACTGATTTCCTCGCGTTGGCCAAGTTGCGGGCGATTCATTCGGAGGGCGTGCAAACCGCTGGCAACAGCTGTGCTGTGGTGGACGGTGCAGCGGCGGTGCTGGTCGGCCGCGCATCGGCGGGTACGCGACCGGCACTGGCAAACCTGCTGGCGACGGCAGTGGTCGGCGTGGCCCCGGAGTTCATGGGAATCGGCCCGGTTCCGGCGATCCAGTTGCTGCTGCAACGCAGCGGGTTGGCGCAGGACGATATCGCCCTGTTTGAAATCAACGAGGCGCAAGGCGCGCAAGTGCTGGCAGTAGCTCAGGCGCTGGAGCTGGATAGCAATCGGCTGAACCGCCGTGGCGGTTCGATTGCCCTCGGTCATCCGTTAGCTGCCACCGGCCTGCGTCTGGTGATGACTTTGGCCCGGCAGTTGCGCGAGCAGAATCTGCGCTATGGGATCGCCTCTGCCTGTGTCGGTGGCGGGCAGGGCATGGCCGTGCTGATCGAGAACCCGCAGTACCGCGACGAAGCCCTGTCACCGCTTTGAGCAGCGCCGGGCAAGTATTGACCGGCCAGAGACCTTCGCGACTTTCGACGATATGAGGCTTTCCATGTGGCACCACCAGGCGCCGCTGCACGACATGCAATTCATCTTCGAACACTGGCTGACGGCTGGGCCATGTATACCGGCATTGCCCATGGCGCCTATCTGTGCTTTCTTCACCGAGCAGGGTTTTCGTCTGGCCAGCAATGCCTTGCAGGTGTTCGGTGGTTACGGCTACGTCGCCGAGTTCGCAATTGAGCAGACTCTGGGCGACAACCGAATCGCAATGATTTACGAGGGCAGTAACGAAATTCAGGCCAATGACCTGCTATTGCGGAAAGTATTGGGCGATGCCTGCTGTGCGAGTTGATCTCCAGCTTGTGCAAGGCTTGCGTTACTATGGCCGCCCACGTTTTCTGGAAGTTGCCTGGATGAGTAAGCCCGGTCAGTTGGTGCTGGTAGCGCTGCGCAAGATGATCGCTTCGGGCGAGCTGGTTGCTGGCGAACGACTGATGGAAATCCCCACGGCGGAGCTGTTCGGGGTGTCCCGGATGCCGGTGCGTATGGCGTTTCGAACCCTCGAACAGGAAGGGTTGCTGGTGCGGTTCGGCGGTCGAGGGTTTCAGGTGCGCTCGGTCAGTGCCGATGACATCGCCGGTGCCGTTGAAGTACGTGGAGTGCTCGAAGGTCTGGCGGCACGTCAGACTGCCGAGCGCGGACTCTCGGCAGAGGGGCGCGCGATCCTGGAGCTATGCCTGCTGCAAGGTGACGAATTGTTCGACAAGGGCTATGTCACAGAAGACGATCTGGAGGTCTACCATGACCTCAACATGCGTTTCCATCAGGTGATCGTCGAAGGCAGCCACAACCCGGCCATCGCCGATGCGCTGGCGCGCAATGACCACCTGCCTTTTGCTTCGGTAACCGCGCTGGCGGTGGATCGCAACGACATGGCCCGCGAGTATCGGCGTTTCAACTACGCCCACATGCAACATCATGCCGTCTTCGATGCCTTGATCAATCGCCAGGGCGCCCGTGCCGAAGCGATCATGCGCGAACACGCCAACGCTACCCTGCGCTATGCCGAGATATTTGGTTCTGCGACAGCCAATGAGCGGATGAAGGTCATTCACCGCTCTGAGTGAGGCTCGGCCTTTTCAGAGGTCCAGCACCAGCAGCGATGATTTCGAGCGCGAGCAGCACGGAGTGAACTGATCATTAAGTGCCTGCTCATTTTCGGTGAGGAACAGGTCGCGGTGATCCGGCACGCCCTCCAGTACCCTGGTCAGGCAGGTTCCGCAAATGCCTTGTTCGCAGGACGTGGCGATATCGATGCCATGGCTTTCCAGTACTTGAACCACGGTCTTGTCGGTCGGGATTTCGAAGACCTGGCCGGTGCTGCCAACCTTGACCGAAAAGCTCCCATCGTTACTGGTATCAGTGGGCGTGGCGGCAAAGTATTCGCGGTGTAGCGAGTCTTCCTGCCAGCCTTGAGCCCTGGCGCTGTCCAGCACGTGCTGCATAAAACCGCCCGGACCGCAAACATACAGATGAATGTTTTCTCCTGGCTGGGCCAATACCCTGGCCGCGTTCAGCGCTGTCTCGGGTTGCTCATCGAAATGCAGAAATACCCGGTCGGCGAAAGACGAGTTCTTGATTCGTTCGACAAAGGCTGCACGCTCGCTCGAGCGTGCGCAGTAATGCATTTCGAAGTCCGCGTTGCTGTGGGCAAGACGTTCAGCCATGCACAGAATCGGTGTGATACCGATGCCGCCGGCAAACAGCAGGCTGCGCCTGGCCTGGTGTACCAGCGGGAACAGATTGCGTGGCTCGCTGATGCGCAGGCGATCCCCGGTGTTGATCTGTTCGTGCAGGCATTGTGAGCCGCCGCGCGAGGCCGGATCCTTGAGCACGCCGATCAGGTAACGGTGGCGCTCTTCGGGGTGATTGCACAGGGAGTATTGACGGATGACTCCGCCGGGCAGGTGCACATCGATGTGCGCGCCGGCACTGAAGCCGGGCAGTGCGCTGTCATCGACGCTGGCCAATTCATAGCTGCAGATGTCCTGAGCTTCGTTTTTACGTGATACCACCACCACATCGATCATGCTTCATCCTCGGAGCGTTGCCACCACAGTGGTCACTTCTGGTTATTTTGAGATTGTGCTGCGCAAGGGACGGGCACGGCATGGCGTGCCCTGGCCTGGTTATTGTGCGGTGGCGATCAATTGCGGCTCGGGGGCTCGCTCGCTGGCGATGATTCGTTCCAGGACGCGGCGGGACTGCACGCCGCCCGCATCGATATTGAGCTTGAGCACATTGCGCTGAGGGTGGTCCAGCAGGTTTTGTTGCTGGCGTTCGAGCATCTCCAGGTCTTCGCTGAAAATCTTCCCCTGACCCTCGCGAATGGTCGCGGTGAGTGCTTCATCCTGAGGATTGAAGTTGCGTGCCATGCCCCAGAAGTACCAGATGGAAGTGTCGGTTTCCGGAGTGATGAAGTCGACCACGATGCTGGATGCCTTGAACTCGGCGTCGGCGTGGTAGCCGCCTTTGCCGGCATGGGCGACACCCACTTCGATCAGTACGTGACTGGGGGGCGAGAAGCGGCAGATTTGCCAGCGGTCCACCGGCACATCGTCAGCCAGATTATTGCCGCGCAAGGCCATGCGCCAGAACGGCGGCGCCATGATGTTTTCCATGTGGCGTGCGGTGACCACATCGTCGCCCTCGACCGTCGTGGTCGGGGCGGCCTCATCGATTTCTTTCTGGCCGATGCTGGACGCATGCACGTAAGTCTCGTGCGTCAGATCCATGAGGTTGTCGATCATCAGGCGATAGTCGCAGCCGATGTGGAACAGACCGCCGCCGTATGCCCATTGATCGCTCACGGCCCACTCCAGGTGGTGGATCAGCGTTGGGTCGGCTTTGTCCTGTTCTCCGGGCCAGACCCAGATAAAACCGTAACGTTCGACCACCGCGAAAGTCTTGTTGCAAGGGAAGCCGCGTACCCGTTGCCCTGGCATTTCGACAGTTTTTCCGTCGCAACCCATGACCAGTCCGTGATAGCCGCACACAAGGTTGCCGTTTTCGACATAGCCCAATGAAAGCGGCGCGCCGCGATGCGGGCAAAAGTCCTCGACCGCTGCAACCTGGTTTTCCTGGCTGCGATAGAAAACGATTTTTTCGCCGCAGATCTGCCGCCCGAGAGGGCCTTGTGCAATTTCATCGGGGGTGCAGGCGACGTACCACGTGTTTTTTGGGTACATGAAAACTCTCCAGGTCATCGTTTGTTTTTGTTTTGATGGATCCATTAGGCGATAAGCAGATGCCGCAAGTCAATCTTGTTTGAGGCCATTTGTGGATATATTTGGGCGTAAAAAGCATGCTTTATTCAATGTGAGTTTGTTTTAAATATGTTTAATGGATCCATTGTAGGTTGTTCATGTACAAAAAAACCGCCAATGGCGGTTTTTTTGTGGGTGATCAACGTGGATCGCATTGCGCTTCAGGATGGCCGCTCTGCCGATGCCTGCTGGTACTTCTTCAGCCGATAGGCGAACTGCGCACGACTCAACCCCAACAGTCGTGCAGCCGCAGCCAGATTGCCTTCGCTCTGTTGAAGCGCTTCGTCGATCAAGCGCGACTCCAGCCCTTCAATGGAGAAACCGCGCTCCAGGCGGGTCAAGGCTTCCAGCAACGCGGGGCGATTCTGCGTGCTGGCAGGATTCTGGTCGATTGCCGCAAGGCTGCCAGTGTCGTCCAGCGAGTACATTTCCTTTGGCATTGGCTCATTGCGAAACAGATGGACCAGGTCGATCGATTGACCGTCCTCACTGGCGATCAGACCACGCTCCACCAGGTTTTGCAGTTCTCGCACGTTGCCGGGAAAGTCGTAGCGCAGCAACACTTTGAGCGCGCGCATGGTCAGCCCGGCGGGTTTGCGAGCATAGTCCTGGCAGAAGCGCCGCAGGAACGCGTTGACCAGTAACGGGATGTCGTCGCGTCGTTCACGCAGTGGCGGCAGGGTAATAGGGAAGACGTTCAGACGGTAGAACAAGTCCTCACGAAAATCTCCGGCCGCCACGGCTTTGCGCAGGTCTACATTGGTTGCCGCCACCACCCGGACATCAACCTTGATCGACTGGCCACCACCGACACGCTCGATTTCGCGTTCCTGCAATGCCCGCAGCAGCTTGCCCTGACCCGGCAGGCTAAGGCTGGCGATTTCATCAAGGAACAGGGTGCCGCCATGAGCGCGTTCGAAGCGTCCGGGCCGCGATTGAGTCGCGCCCGTGTAGGCACCGCGTTCAACGCCGAACAATTCCGCCTCGATCAGGTTGTCCGGGATTGCGGCGCAGTTGAGGGCTATGAAAGGTGCTTGATGCCTTGGACTGAACTGATGCAATTGCCGAGCGAACAACTCCTTGCCGACCCCGGACTCGCCGCTGAACAACACCGTAGCGGGCGTTGGCGCCACGCGTTGCAAAGCAAGGGTGGCGGCGTTGAAGGCAGCGCTGGCGCCAATGGGTTTTGGCCCAGCGGGCAGATCGCTGTCGTCCTGAGGGGCAGATGCTGCCGGGACCGGGCGCTGCATGGGGGCGACGCTGGACGGCGATGCAGTGAGGTACCCCAGGTCCTGTTCGACATCGCCCCATTGTTCGGCGGTCTTGCCGACCACTCGGCAGGTTTCGTGGCCCATGCCCCGGCATTCGGTTTCACGAAAGATGACCAGGCGGCCGAATAGCCCGCTGACATAACCGATGGCATAGCCCAGCTCGGTCCAGCACACCGGGTCCTGGCCGATCCCGTAGGCGGCGATATGTTCGTCGGCCTCGCAGGAGTGATGCCAGAGGAACTCACCTTCGTAGAAGCCGGAGTCGGCATCGAACTTGAAGTGCAGGGGTTCGACCTTGGTCATGCCCTCCAGAGTGTGCAAGCGAGTGCCGGCGGAGAAAACCGCTGCGGCATCGGCGTCCGGCCAACGCTCGCGGATCAGCCGTGCATCGCGTGCGCCTGACAGGTAGCCGGTGCGGGTAAACAGACCACGGGTCTGTTCCAGGCCCTGGCGATCAATGATCTCGCGCCGCAATGCGCCGAAGGATGAACTGTGCAATAGCAGCATGCGCTGATCGTTGAGCCAGATGCGTCCGTCGACAGGGGAAAAGAACAGGCATTCGGTCAACTCGGCTAGCGTCGGTGAGTTGCCCTCGGCCAGCTGGGTGCTGTCCCCGCGGGGCGAGAAATGTTCCTCCCGGATTGCGAGTCCGGGAAACAGCATGTTGGGGTTATTCATTGTTATGCCCCTGAACGCAATGACTGGTCGAAATGAGTAACTATTGAAACAGTTATTAAACATAACTTTATCATTTGAACAAGTGGCCCGTGGCTGACGGAGCGTCGAGACCGGAGCCCCATGTTTGGATACTCATCCTCAGCCCACAGGCCAGAGCCTTCGCCATCTAAATAACCCTGGGACCCAGGAAATCGGCACAGCCCTTGCTCTAGTGCTTTCACGACGCAGACGACTTCACCGCTTCAGCACGGTGTCGTCGGGCGATGACAAGCACAAGAGCCGGGAGGCCGAAATGTCGGTAAGTGAACCCTCTGATTTTCTGCGGGACGAGATGTGGCACGAACGCATCTTCAATGGCGACTGGATACGCCCATTGGGCGGCAGCAATAGCGTGCGCGAGCCAGCCACCGGCGAGGTGTTGACTGTCACCGGCCTGGCCGATGCGGCGGACATCGCGCTTGCCAGTCTCACCGCTGCTCGTGTACAGCCTGCCTGGGCAGAGTTGGGTCCGCGCGAGCGGGCGGAGATTTTTCGCAAAGCAGCAGCACTGGCCCAGCAACACTTTGCCGAGCTGGCGCTTTACATCGCTCGGGAAAGCGGCGGCAGTCTGTTCAAGGGCGAACATGAGGTCCGTGAGGCGATCGTCCTGCTGCATCAGGCGGCCGGTCTACTGTCGCAACCCCATGGCCTGGTTCTTCCGAGCGAGGCAGGGCGCCTGTCCTATGCACGTCGGTTGCCCCATGGCGTGGTCGGGGTGATTTCTCCGTTCAACTTTCCTCTGGTGCTTTCTCTTCGCTCGGTAGCACCCGCGCTCGCGGCTGGCAACGCCGTGGTGCTCAAGCCCGATCCGCAGACCCCGGTCAGTGGTGGCTTCATCATTGCCCGGTTATTCGAGGCAGCCGGTCTGCCTGACGGCCTGTTGCAGGTTTTGCCGGGCGCAGCGCTGGCTGGTGAAGCGCTGTGCCGCGATCCGCACGTGCGAATGATTGCATTCACCGGCTCTACTGCGGCGGGACGCAAGGTCGCGGAGGTGGCTGGTCGTCATCTAAAAAAAGTAGCCCTGGAGTTGGGCGGCAAAAATTCTCTGATCGTGCTCGAAGACGCCGATCTCGACCTGGCGGCCAGCAACGCCGCCTGGGGGGCCTGGTTGCATCAGGGGCAAATCTGCATGGCCACTGGACGCATCCTGGCTCATGAGTCGATCGCTGAAGAGCTGGTCCGCAGGCTGGCAGAGAAAGCACGGGCGATCACCGTCGGCAATGCCGCTCGCGGTGAGGCTGTGCTGGGACCTTTGATCAACAAACGACAGTTGCAACGTGTGCATGAAATCGTCACGGAGAGTGTGAGGGCCGGGGCAACTCTGGAAGCCGGCGGCGAGTTTGAACAGCTCTTCTATCAACCTACGGTTCTTTCAGGCGTGCGTCCGGGCATGCGTGCGTTCGACGAGGAGATCTTCGGTCCGGTGGCCACGGTGGTGAGTTTTGCCAGTGACGAAGAGGCCATCCAATTGGCCAATTGCACCGAGTACGGCCTGTCCGCGGGGATCATCTCGCCTTCGGTCGGGCGCGCGATGGCAATTGGCGAGCAACTCAATTGCGGTCTGCTGCACATCAACGATCAGACGGTGGCCGACGAATGCATCAATCCATTCGGCGGGCGCGGCAGTTCGGGAAATGCCGGCAGCGTTGGCGGCCCGGCCGACTGGGACGAATACACCCAATGGCAATGGGTGACGGTCAAGGATAAGGCGCCGCGCTACCCATTCTGATGGGGCAAGGGCCGACTAGGGTGGTCGGTCCACCGGGCGAGTCCACAAAAACAATAAGAGGACGCAACATGAAACTCGACAACAAGATTGTACTGGTAACTGGGGTTTCCTCAGGAATCGGCGCGGCCACTGCAAGCCTGCTGCGCGCTCACGGCGCTCAGGTGATCGGTGTGGATCTCAAGGCTCCGTACATGACCCTGGACGGGTTTGTCCTGGGCGACCTGAGCAGTGCCGAGAGCATCGACCGGCTCTTGCCGCAGTTACCGGCACGGATCGACAGCCTGTGCAATATCGCCGGGGTCCCGGGCACTGCAAACCCGCAACTGCTGGCGCAGGTCAACTACCTGGGGCTGCGTCACCTGACCCGTGCGCTGCTGCCGCGCATCACTGCTGGCGGCAGCATCGTCAATATCGCTTCGATCCTCGGCGCCGAGTGGCCGTTGCGCCTGGCGCTGCACAAGGAGTTGGCGCACATCGAAGATTTTGCTGCTGCGCAAGCCTGGCTGGCCGAACACGTGGTACCGGACGAGACCTGCTACCAGTATTTCAAGGAAGCCTTGATCGTTTGGAACTACCGGCAGGCCCAGCAATGGTTTCTGGAACATTCGGTGCGCATGAACAGCGTTGCGCCGGGCCCGGTTTTCACGCCCATCCTTGGCGACTTCGTGAGCATGCTCGGCGAGGCCCGGACCCAGGCCGATGCCCATCGCATGAAACGCCCCGGTTATGCAGATGAGGTAGCGGCGGTGATCGCTTTCCTGTGTGCCGACGAGTCGCGCTGGATCAACGGCGTCAACCTGGCGGTCGATGGCGGCCTGGCCTCCACATACATCTAAAGCCCAATCCGGTAGACAGCGGTGCAGGCCGCTGTTCGAGCGTGTTGGCTGACACCCTGCGTGCACGGCCAAGCCAAAAATAAAAATAATGAGGAGCGTCCATGGACAACGTAAAAGTTTGCTTTCGTTTTAAGCATTGCGCCCTGTTTCTGGCGTTATGCAGCGCAGGCGTGATGGTCGAAAGGGTTGAGGCCATGCAAATGGACCTCGGTGATTCCGACTGGAAACTGCGCTGGGACAACACCATCAAATACAGCCAGGCCTGGCGTCTACAGGGTCAGGACAGTCGTTTAGTCAATGCGCCGACCGCCAACGGCCTGTTTCCCTCGATCCAGAGCCAGGGCGATAAAAATTTCAGTAGCGGTCTGGTCTCCAACCGTCTGGACCTGTTTTCCGAAATGGACCTCAGCCGGCAAAACTACGGGCTGCGTGTGAGTGGCGCGGCTTGGTACGACGATATCTACAACAAGGCCACCGACAGCAGCGAGCAAACGCATTTCCTCAGCGAAACCCGCAAGCTCCATGGCCGTAACGGTGAAATCCTCGACGCCTTTGTATTCCTGCGCGGAGACCTCGGTGAAGACTCCCAGGGTGTGGTGCGTCTGGGGCGACACAGCCTGATCTACGGTGAAAGCCTGTTCTACGGCGGCAACGGGATTGCCAATGCCCAGGGCCCGACCGACGTGGTCAAGTTGCTTAGCGTGCCGGGGACCCAGTTCAAAGAGATTCTGCGTCCGGTCAATCAGATATCCGGGCAGTTGCAGATCAACCCGCAGTTGTCGGTGGGCGCTTACTACCAGTTCGAGTGGGAGCGCTCCAACCTGCCTGGCGCCGGCAGTTACCTGAGCGATACCGATGCCATCGGTTACGGCAGCGGTTCGCTGCGCGAAGTGTTTGGTAACGACACGGTGAATGGCGGCGATTTGAAACCGAAAAATTCGGGGCAAGGGGGGATGCAAATTCGCTTTAAACCGACCGGAACCGAGCTGGAACTGGGCTTTTACGCTGCGCAGTATCACGACAAGGCCCCGATTGGCCTGTACGCCTACCTCGATGGTGCGGCTGCGGCGGCCACCGGACTGCCCATCCTCGGTTCTTATCGTCAGGTCTATGCCGAGGATATCAAGACTGCCGGTGTCAGCTTCTCCACGGCCTATGGCCCGTTCAACTTCGCCGGTGAAACTTCTGTGCGCTGGAATGCGCCGCTGGTGAGCAATCTGCAAGTGGTGACACCGGGCATGGATGCAGATGGCGGCAACAACTCGCTGTTTGCTCGGGGCAAAACCGCGCACGCCAACTTGTCGGCGATTTACCTGTTATCACCATCGGCCTTCTGGGACGGCGGCTCGGCACTTGCCGAGCTGGCCTGGAACCGAACGCTGAGCGTCACTGAGAACGCTGCGGCCCTGGATTCCAACACCACTCGCGATGCGACGGCATTACGCGTACTGGTGGAGCCAGCGTACTTCCAGATTGTCGATGGGATCGACCTGACCGTGCCGATTGGCATGGGCGTGGTGCTCGACGGGCGCTCTTCGGCCGTCAACAAATCGGGCTTCGGCAATACCCATTCCGGCGACTGGAGTGTCGGGCTCAAGGCCACTTACCTGCAGCGCTGGGATGTTGGCCTCAACTACGTGAACTTCTTCGGTGCCCCGAAAGCCGGGCTTCGAGAGGACGGAAACTTCAGCTACGGGCAGTCGCTGGCCGACCGCGACTTCGTCTCGCTCTACGTGAAAACCTCATTCTAATAAGGTGGATTCGCCATGCAGAACAAAGTATTTCTCAACACGTGCGTGCTCACCTTGGCCTTGGCCGGCATGTGCCTGGCACAAGCGCACGCTGCAGTGTCGCCTGAGCAGGCAGCACGTTTGAAAACCGATCTGACGCCCGTTGGCGCGGAGCGCGCCGGCAATGCCGATGGCAGCATCCCGGCCTGGAGCGGCGGCTACACCAAGGTTGCGCCCGGCTACAAACCGGGTGACAAACGTCCCGATCCATTTGCAGCAGAGAAGCCGCTGTATTCGATCAGCGCCTCGAATATGCAGCAGTACGCTGATCAGTTGGCCGAAGGCACCAAGCTTCTGCTGAAGAAATACCCGGACTATCGCCTGGACGTCTACCCGACCCATCGCTCGGCAGCCGCCCCGCAATGGGTCTATGACAACACCGCCAAGAATGCCATCCGCGCCACGCTGGACGTTGAGAGCGAGAAAGTCGCCAGCGCCTACGGCGGTATCCCGTTCCCGATTCCGGACAACGGCGCGCAAGTCCTGTGGAACTACCGGTTGTCCTGGCAGGGCGGCGATACCATCAGCTCGCCCTTCGATACCTGGCTGATGACTGCGGGCGGCAAGAAAGTCCAGGCGACCCGTGCCCAGTACACCTACCAGTTTCCCTACTATGTCGAAAGCGGCAGCCCGGAAAATTTTTCCGGAAAATACCTGATTGGCAAACTGTTGACCGAGCTGCCATCGTCGAAGGCCGGTGAAGGCCTGATGACCCATTGGGACCTGGACCCCGCCAACCGTGCGGCCTGGCAGTACCTGGTTGGCCAGCGCCGGGTGCGTCGGGCGCCGAACATCGCCTACGACACCCCGGACTTCGTCACCTCCGGGGTCGGTCTGTTCGACGAAGCGTTCATGCTGTTTGGGCCGACCGATCGCTACGACCTCAAGCTGATGGGCAAGAAAGAACTGATCGTCGCCTACAACAACAACCGCGCCGGTCTGGCCAAGAGCGACGATTTGGTCAAACAGAACTTCCTCAATCCCGATCTGGTGCGCTGGGAGAAGCATCGGGTCTGGGTGGTCGAGGCCACGCTTAAATCCGGCAAGCGCCATGTGGTGCCGCGTCGGACCTACTACGTCGACGAGGACTCTTGGCAGATCCTGATGGCCGACGGGTATGACGCGCAGGGCAAACTGGGGCGCCAGATGTATTCGCTGACGCTGCTGGCACCGGACCTGCCGGCGCTCACCGCACAGGTCATGTGGGGCAGTTACAACCTCGACACCGGCGCGTACTTCCTCAACTCCTCGAGCAATGATCTGGCGGTTCAGTACCAGAAAGTCGCGAAGCCTTCGGCCTCCTACTTCACACCGGATGCCATGGCCAACGAAAACATGCGTTGAACCCTGAGTGGCTGTGGCGGGCGAAAAGCTCGTCACGGTCGCTGGAAATTTTCCGAGCGGATAAAGACATGAACATCGAAAAGTTCTTAGCACGCGGCGGCCTGCGACGGGGCGCGTGTGCCCTGGGGTTGTGCCTGATGGCGAGCACGTCCGTGGGCACGCAGGCCGCAACGTTCGCGGTATTACAGCAGCCGGCATTGCCGACCGCCAAGGCCCAACGCGCGGTAATGCTCGGGTTGGCCAGGGCCGGGGAGCGTTTGGTGGCGGTCGGAGAGCGGGGCATCGTATTGCTCTCGGACGACTCGGGGAAAAGTTGGCGCCAGGCCAGTGTGCCGGTCAGTGTCAGCTTGACGGCGGTGCAATTCGTCGATGCCGAGCAGGGTTGGGCGGTCGGTCATCTGGGTGTCGTACTGCACACCGGGGACGGCGGTGAAACCTGGCAGAAGCAACTCGACGGTGAGGCTGCTGCCGCGCTGGCAGTGCAGGCAGCACAGCGTGATGCCGATCAACCGGGTGGTGCCAGCCACCTGAAACAGGCACGGCAACTGCTGGGCGATGGACCGGACAAGCCGTTTCTCGACCTGTACTTCAGTGACCGGCTGCATGGCTACATTGTCGGTGCCTATAACCAGATCTACCGCACTGACGACGGCGGGCGCAGTTGGCAACCGAGGATGCGCCATGTGGACAACCCCCAGGGCCTCAACCTGTATGGCATCCGGGCTTCGGGCACTGATCTGCTGCTGGTGGGAGAGCGCGGTTTGCTGTTGCGTTCGACCGATGCGGGGGCTTCCTTCAAGGCCTTGAAATCACCCTATGAAGGCAGCTTTTTCGGCCTGCTCGGCACGAGCAGTGGCGCTTTGATTGCCTATGGATTGCGCGGCAACGCCTGGTGGTCCGATGACCGTGGCAACAGCTGGCGGCGCCTCGATACCGGCGTCCACTCAACGCTGGCGAGCGCCATCGAACTGCGCGACGGCAGTCTGCTGGTGGTCAGCCAGAGCGGTGAACTCTTGTTCAGCCACGACCAGGGTCGCAGCTTCAACAAACGTCAGAGCCGCAGCGGCGCGACGGTCGCCGCCGTGCAGCAGGCGGCGGACGGCAGTCTGGCCAGCGTCGGTTTGAGCGGCGTGGCCGCTGACCAGGATCCGCGGGCATCCGGCCAACCTTGAAACTTCACGGTGTAGCGCTATCGGGCCGAGGCCCGTGCAACAGGAGTCAAACTTGAAAGACGACAAATCCCAAACCGTGATCGGCCGCCTGGAAGACTTTGACCAGGCGTCGGGCAACTTCGCCGAGCGGGCGATCTTCAACCATCGACCGCTGGTGATCCTGCTGTGCCTGCTGGTGACCCTGCTGCTTGGCTGGCAAGCCACGCGCATAGGCATCAACGCCAGTTATGAAAAGACCATTCCTACCGGTCACCCCTATGTCGCCAACTTCCTGGAAAATCGCAGCGAGCTCAGCGGCCTGGGCAACTCGCTGCGCATCGCCGTGGAAGTCAAGCAGGGCAGCATCTTCACCAAGGAGTACCTCGACACTCTGGTCAGGCTCAATGACGAGCTCTATCTGCTGCCAGGCGTCGATCGGCCTTACATGAAGTCGTTATGGACCCCGACCACACGCTGGACCGCCGTGACGGAAGAAGGCCTGGATGGGGGCACGGTGATTCCCGACGACTACGATGGCTCTGCCGCCAGTATCGAACAGGTGCGAACCAACGTCGCCCGCTCAGGCGAGGTCGGTCAGTTGGTGGCCGGCAACTTCAAGTCCAGTGTGATCTTCGTGCCCCTGCTGGAAATCAGCCCGCAGACCGGCAAGCCGCTGGACTACGGTGAGTTTTCTCGACAACTGGAAACCCTGCGGGACAAGTACCAGACCGATGATGTGCAGATTCACATCACCGGATTTACCAAGATTGTCGGCGATCTGATTGAGGGGATGACCCAGGTACTGCTGTTTTTCGTGGTGGCGGTACTGGTGACCGTGGTCGTGCTCTATGGCTACACCCGTTGCGCGCGCAGTACCCTAGTGGTGGTGACGTGCTCGCTGGTGGCAGTGGTCTGGCAGCTCGGTCTGCTCGCCACCCTCGGTTATGAGCTGGACCCTTATTCGGCGCTGGTGCCGTTTCTGGTATTTGCCATCGGCATGAGCCATGGTGCGCAAAAGATGAACGGCATCATGCAGGACGTCGGTCGCGGCACCCATCGGGTGGTCGCCGCGCGTTATACCTTCCGCCGACTGTTCGCCGCCGGCATGACCGCGTTGCTCTGTGATGCAGTGGGCTTTGCGGTGTTGCTGCTGATCAATATCCGGGTGATCCAGGACCTGGCGGTTACCGCCAGCCTCGGCGTGGCGGTGCTGATCTTCACCAACCTGATTCTGCTGCCGATCCTGCTCAGCTATTTCGGTGTCAGCCCGGCAGCGGCGCAACGCAGCCTGAGTTCGGAAACCGCCGAGCTGCAGGCGCAGATCAAACATCCGTTGTGGCGTTTTCTCGATCTGTTCACCCATCGTCGCTGGGCCATTGGCGCCATGCTGGGCGGCCTGCTGCTGGCAGCGTTCGGTTTTGCCGTGAGCCTGCACCTGAAAATTGGCGATCTTGATCCCGGCGCTCCGGAGCTGCGCGCCGACTCGCGCTACAACCGCGATGCGCTGTTCATGACCCGTAACTATGCGGCCAGCTCGGATATTTTCGTGGTCATGATCAAAACCCCGGAAGATCAGTGCACACGCTACGCCAGCCTGTCCGCAGTGGATGCGCTGGCCTCGCGGCTGGAGCAATTGCCGGGAGTGGAGTCGACCACCTCCATGGCGGCGCTGAGCAAGATCGCCACGGTGGGTTACAACGAAGGTAACTTCAAATGGTATGAGCTGATTCCCAATGACGGCGCGTTGGGTGCGGTGCAGACCCGAGCGCCTCGGGAGCTGTTCAATCAAGGTTGCTCGATGCTGTCGCTGTACGTTTACCTGGCCGATCACAAGGCCGATACCCTGAACCGGGTAGTGGAGGCCAGCGAGAAATTTATCGCTGAGCATCAGGTACCAGAGGTCAAATTCATGTTGGCCGCCGGCAGTGCCGGGATCGAAGCCGCGACCAATATCGTGGTGAAAAAATCCATGAACGAGATGCTGTTCTGGGTCTACGGTGCGGTCAGCCTGTTATGCCTGCTGACCTTCCGCAGTTGGCGCGCCACCCTCTGTGCAATGCTGCCGCTGATGCTCACCTCGATTCTTTGCGAGGCGCTGATGGTGAGTCTGGGCATGGGAGTGAAAGTCGCGACACTGCCGGTGATCGCACTCGGTGTGGGCATCGGCGTTGACTACGCGCTCTATGTGTTGAGCGTGATCCTGGCTCGAATGCGTGCCGGCGATACCCTGGCCCAAGCGTATTACCAGTCGCTGCTGTTCACCGGCAAAGTGGTCTTGCTGACTGGCATGACACTGGCGGTCGCGGTGTCGACCTGGGCTTTCTCACCGATCAAGTTCCAGGCGGACATGGGCATCCTGCTGGCCTTCATGTTCCTGGTGAACATGCTCGGCGCCTTGATCCTGCTGCCGGCATTGGCCTGGCTGCTGCTGCCGCAGAAGGTCTTCGCAAAAAAGCCTGAAACGAGTCTGCTTGCGCAGCCAGTCAAGGAGAGCTGAAGGTCTCGGCAAAGGAGATGCACCACGACAACGGGCAGGGAGAGTCCGGGGCGTTGTGGTGGTCGGTGCCGCAGCAAGACTCTGATCAATTGGCTACAGCCCGGGGAGGCAGCATGAAGTTTCGCTCCTTACAAATATCCGTCGCGTTTTTGGCCGGCAGTATCTTGATCCTGGCGGTGGCGGCTTTGCTGATGTTCACCTTTTATTCCAGTCAGTAGACCCAGGAATTGGTGCAGCAGCGGATACAGGCCCAGTTGCAGGCTAACCTCGAAAGCTATCTGCTGAGCAGTGCCCGCGAGCAGGTAGGGCAGATTGCCTCCCAGCTTCGCGATGCGGCGAGCATTCCCCGCTATCTGGCAGATCTGATGGCCTCTGAAGCCGAAGGCCTGAAACGCGAGGGTCCGCCGCTGGTCCCGATGACCGATATGGAGAGCATCACACCGGCCCCGGAGGGTTATCGCCAAGGTGAATACTACCTTTGCCCGAAAGAAGGCCAGTCACTGTGCGTATTGGACTCGCGTGTTTATGAAAGTGGGGGCCGCAAGATCTTGTTGCCGATATTTTCGGTCCCGATAAAGGTCCATGGGCAGTTCATCGGGATTGCCGCAGACGCGCCTTCGGTGGACTTCATCCAGGGGCTGGTCACAAAGTCGAGCCAGGCACTATATGACGGCGCTGCTGAATTCGCCCTGTTCGGCCAGAACCAGCACCTGATTGCATACAGCAAGAATCCGTTACTGATTACCCAGCTCGCCGCCAGCCTGCTCGCCCTGAATGCGGCGATTGAAGCCGCCAGGGCCGGGGAACAGGGCCGGGGTTTTGCCGTGGTCGCGGACGAGGTCAGGAGCCTGGCGCGCAAAAACGCAGAATGCCACTGGAGAAATTCAGAGGCTTATCCAGCAATTGCAAAGAGGCACGTAGGAGGCGGTCGATGCCATGCAGGTCAATCAGGAGAAGGCTTCCCACAGCGTGCAGCAATCGGCACAGGTCAGTCAGTCGTTGGACCGGATTGTCGAGGCGGTTTCGGTGATTACCCCTATGAACATGCAGATCGCCTGCGCGGTCGAGCAGCAAGCAGCGGTGGCCGACGAGATCCAGCAGAACATTGCGAATATCGATGCAGTGGCAACGGCGGTGACACAAGGGATGGATCAAGCATCAGAAGCCAGCACGCGATTGAACAGGCTCGCCGACCACCAGCGGGATTTGGTGTGCCGACTCCATACGCAGTGAAGGATGCTGTCTATTGAGCGTCCCTGGATCATCCGTCCCGTCCAGGCGCATTATCTGTCCAGAACACTCGGTGGGACTTCTTGGCGCTATGTTATTCCCGTCCTTGACAGGTTTTCCGAATAGGTCAAAAAATGAGTCCATTCCTGCTTCAGGAATAAACGAAACCCCTTAGATTTCAATGGGTCGGACGCCAGATGCGAGTCTCGTTTCCCGCCCCAAGTATTGGTCCAAAGATGACCATAGGGCGCTGGGGATAGCGAGATAGACGCTTCGGCGTCTTTTTTCGTTTCTGCAGAAAACCACGGGAATCCGGTACGTTTAAATAGTTTTTAAGTGGTTTTTACGAGCGACTAGAAAACGTATTCTGGCTGGATCCCTACAGGTTGCCAGACGAGCATCGGGTGCTGACTCTCTAACAGGAACTCACCACGCCCCTCTCAGAAATGGCCATTCGGCATGCCCGGGCTACGGGCTGAAACTACACAATTGAGGACTTAGACGGTCTGTTAGTGACTGCAGTCGGCAGCAAGTGCGGGTTGTTTCGTTATTATTGGGCACTACAGGCATAGGCTGGAGATGTCTACGGTGCCGGGGCAGTCCATGGGGCGATTCAAAGTGTAAAAGGAAATGTAGACTCTTCCCTGATGAACGGACCAGTCTGCCTATGCCGACTTTCAGAAAGTTGGCAGGTCGTTGTTGTGCGAAAATCCCGTTTATTGCTTTTGAGGGTCGAATTGTTTGTCTCGGATAAACAACGCCGGAATCACGCCGCAAATGAAGTACGCCGCCCCCATCACGAGAAAGCCCACGCCAATCGAGCCATGGGACGCCAGGAAGCCAATCGCGGCAGGCGCCACTGCGGCCCCCAGACGACCGATGTTGTAAGCGCCGCCCACCGCAGAGCCGCGTAGCTTGGCCTCGAAACTCTCGGTCATGTAGGTCGCATTTACGCCGTACGGAATGCCATACAAAAAGCCGAACACGACCAGCATCCACAGGATGTTTTCCTGGCTTTGGAATAGCACGATCACCGGCAGAAATATCGCAGTCCCCAGCGCGCCAAAGGCGAACACGGTGCGGCGCCCGATACGGTCGGCCGCCATCCCCGCGAGAATCTTGCCGAGGATCATGGCGGTATAAGTGCCGACCATGTAGCCGGTCATGGACTTGAGGTTCATGCCCAGTTCGCTTTCCAGGTAGGTCGGCATCCAGTTGTTCACCCCGTAGTAGCCGAACTGCAGAAAACCGGCGGTCAGCGCCCAGCAGATGAACATCCGCCGCGCCTGCGGATCGCCGAAAATCTGTTTGTACATGCTGTCGCGCTTTTCAGTCGAGCCGCTGCGCAGGCCGGCGAGTTTTTGCTTGGCGCGCTCGGCCTGGGCGTTGATCCACGCTTGGGGTTCCGGCACGAAACGTTGCATCACCAACGCAAGAATCACCGGGATAATCGCGATGTAGAATAGCCAGCGCCAGCCGTGAATCGGCAATATCCAACCGGCCAGTAGGGTCGCGACGATGTAGCCCACCGACCAGCCGGCCTGCAGGGTGCCGAGTACCGTGGTGCGGTAGCGGGTGGGCACGTATTCGGACATCAGCGTGTTGCATGCCACGTACAGCGCACCGATGCCCAGCGAGGCCAGGAACCGGATCAGCGCGAACTGCCAGTAACTGTGGGTCAGGCCTAAGGCGGCAGTGCCGACCGAGAACAGCAAAATACTCCAGACCACGGTTTTCACCCGGCCGAAGCGGTCGCAGGCCCAGCCGCCGTAGATGCCGCCGATCGCCATTCCCGCCAGGGTGAAACTGCCCAGGCTGCCGGCTTCGACGTTCGTCAGGCCGAATTCAGCCTTGAGGCTGTTGAGGCTGTATGACAGCAGCATCAGATCGGCGCCATCGATCAATAAGCCGAGAAAGCAAAAAATGAACACCAGCACCCAAGTGCTGGATTTGGCGTGCGCAGTCGCACTTGCCTGAGCAGTCGCGTCCATGGGGTTACCTTATTGTATTTATGGGGTGGAACTTGGGCAGGGAAGGGCGTGCGCCTCAACCTTGAGCGGCGCGGATCATGTTTCGTGCGATGACGATCTGCTGGATCTGAGTGGTGCCTTCGTAGATGCGGAACAGGCGCACATCCCGGTAGAAGCGCTCAATCGCGTACTCGCTGACATAGCCCGCGCCGCCATGGATCTGTACGCAGCGGTCGGCGACGCGGCCGCACATTTCGGTGGAGAACATCTTGGCGCACGAGGCTTCGGTGCTGACGTTATGGCCGTCGTCGCGCTTTCGTGCGGCGTCCAGCACCATGCAGCGGCTGGCGTAGATTTCGGCCTTGCTGTCGGCCAGCATCGCCTGGATCAGTTGAAATTCGGCGATGGGCTTGCCGAACTGTTTGCGCTCCAGCGCATAGCGCAGGGCATCGTCGAGCATACGTTCGGCCGCGCCGACGCTCAGCGCGGCGATATGCAGGCGACCCTTGTCGAGGACTTTCATCGCGGTCTTGAAACCCACGCCTTCGACGCCGCCGATCAGTTGGCTGGCAGGCACGCGGGCATTCTCGAAAATCACGTCACAGGTATGGGCGCCTTTGTGGCCCATCTTGTGATCGGGTTTACCCAGGGACACACCCGGCGTGCCGCGCTCGACGATAAACGCGCTGATACCGCCCGCGCCTTTGATTTCAGTGCTGGTACGCGCCATCACCGTGTAGATGCCGGCGTGCGGGGCGTTGGTGATGAAACGCTTGGTGCCATTGAGGATGTAGCTGTCGCCGTCGCGCACGGCGGTGGTTTTCAGCGAGGCGGCATCCGACCCGGCATCGGGCTCGGTCAGGCAGAAGGAACTGAGCAACTCGCCGCTGGCGAGTTTGGGCAGGTAGTGCTGTTTCTGTTCTTCGGTGCCGTCCAGCAGAATGCCGATGGAGCCGATGCCGTTGTTGGTGCCGATGTAGGAGCGAAACGCCGGGGAGGTGCGTCCCAGCTCGAACGCGATATTCACCTCTTCCTCCATGGTGACGCCGAGCCCGCCAAACGCTTCCGGCAGTGTCAGGCCAAACAGGCCCATCGCCTGCATCTGCTCGACGATGTCCTGGGGGATCGCGTCGGTGTCGGCCACCTCGTTTTCACGGGGGATCAGGACTTCACCGACAAACTGACGAAGTGAATCCAGCAGAATCTGCAGGGTTTCGGTATCACGGATCATGTGCGCTCCTAACGCTCGCAGGCGAGCGGTTGTTTATCAGGGCGCCGTTACTCCGTTGCGTCAGCGAGCAGCGGCGCCAATGTTGTTAACCATGTTGATCAGGCGAGGCCCGATATCGTCCATCAGCTGTTCGCGGGGCAGCTGGAAGCTCGGCCCGCCGCAGTTGAACGTCAGCAACCCGTACTGCGGGTGCAGCAGCGGCACCGCCAGGGAGTTGACGTCGCGATGCCACTCACCGATCGACAGGCAGAAGCCGTAATCGGCGTAATCCCTGAACGCCCGATCCAACCCTTTGCGAATGGTTGGCCACTGCTCCGATTCGCGCTGGCGAATGTGATCGAGCAAAAATTCCCTTTCGGTTTCCGGCATTGCCGCCAGGCACGCGCGGCCGACCGAACTCTGTGCCAGCGGCAAGTAACTGCCGATCTGGCGGCGCATGGTCATGTTGCCCTGACCCTGCACCACATCCAGGTACACCATCTGCAGGCGATCGCGGGACGCCATGGCCACGGCCGCCTGGGCATGATTAGCCAGTTCCTCCATCAACGGATGGGCCACCGTGCGGATCGCGAGGTTCGACAGCATCGCGTAGCCAAAACCCAACACCCCGACATCCAGCTGGTACTTGCCCGAATGCACTTCGCGTTTAAGGCAGCCCAGGCGCATCAGCGTGTTGGTCAGCCGCGTCACGGTCGGTTTGGGCAGGCCGGTCATGCGTGCCAGGTCCTGATTGCCCAGCACGTTGTCGCGCGGGGTGAAGCACCTCATCAGTTCCAGCCCACGCGCCAATGCCGTCACAAACTGGCCGCTGTTTTCGTCGTCGCTCAGTGCGCTGGCGGGGTCGAGCATGCCCATCTTCAGTAACCCGATTTCATCCGCGCCTTTGGTCGTGTCAGCACCCTGCCGATCTGCCTTGATGCGAGCCATGGTAGAACCTCACTTCAAAAAAATGCAAGAAAATAAAATACAGTTTCGTCTGGCGAAATTGTATTTGTTGCTTGTAAAAAAGCCAACAGATTTGTTGTTGTACTCACAAGCCCAGTAACGTCTGGCTTTCAGCATTTTTTTGCTTTTTATGTTTACAGGGTTTTGTAAGCGTCACTATGATTAAGCCTAATTACGGTATTCAGTTTCGCCTGTCGAAACAATAATAAGAGGTCGCTATGAACTCCCAACCAGAACCGGTCGTGCAGGTGCAGATTCGCGAGGATGCCGTCGCGGTCGTTCGCATCCAGCGGCCCGAGGTCAAGAACGCACTTAACAGTGCCGTGCGCGAACAACTGGCCGCGAGCTTTCGCCAACTGTCCGTCGATGAGCGGGTGCGCTCGATTGTGCTCACCGGGGGCGAGCAGTGCTTCGTCGCCGGTGCCGACATCCGCGAGTTCGCCCAGGCCAGCCCGATCGAGATGTATCGCCGTCACACGGAGTACCTGTGGGACGCCATCGCCCGTTGCCCCAAACCGGTGATCGCCGCAGTGAACGGGTTTGCCCTCGGCGGCGGCTGCGAGCTGGCGATGCACTGCGACATCATTGTCGCGGGGCAATCGGCGCGCTTCGGCCAACCGGAGGTCAAGCTCGGCCTGATGCCGGGCGCCGGGGGCACGCAACGTCTGATCCGCGCCGTCGGCAAGTTCCAGGCCATGCGCATCGCCCTGACCGGCTGCCTGGTGCCGGCGCCCGAGGCGCTGGCCATGGGCATGGTCAGCGAAGTGGTGAGCGACGAGCGCACATTGCCTCGCGCATTGGAACTGGCCGCTGAAATCGCGGCCTTGCCGCCGCTGGCCGTCGCGCAGATCAAGGAAGTAATGCTGCTCGGTGCCGACCTGCCCCTGGACAGTGCCCTGGCGCTAGAGCGCAAGGCGTTTCAGTTGCTGTTCGACTCCCGGGATCAGAAAGAGGGTGCCAGCGCCTTTCTGGAAAAACGCAAAGCCAGCTTCCTGGGGGAATGACCCATGACACATGAAATCAAACGGATGGCGGTGGTCGGCGCCGGCATCATGGGCACCGGTATCGCCCAGATTGCCGCCCAGGCCGGCATCGAGGTCGTGCTGTTCGACAACCGCGAAGGCGCCGCCGAGGCCGCCCGCGAAACCCTGCGCCAGACCCTGGACAAGCTGGTGAGCAAGGGCAAGATTGCCGGCAGCGAGGCCCAGGCAACGCTTGAGCGCCTGCGTGTCGCGACAGCGCTGACTGAACTCAGCGACGTTGACCTGGTGGTCGAAGCCATCATCGAGCGCCTGGATGCCAAGCAGGCATTGCTTGCACAACTTGAAGCCGTCGTGCGCGACGACTGCATTCTGGCCACCAACACCTCATCGCTGTCGGTGACCAGCATCGCCCGTGAGTGCAAGCACCCGCAACGGGTCGCCGGCTTTCACTTCTTCAACCCGGTGCCGCTGATGAAAGTGGTGGAGGTCATCGATGGCCTGGCCAGCGACCCGCGTGTCGGCGATACCTTGCAGGCACTAGCCGGGCGCATGGGCCACCGTGGGATTCGGGCCAAGGACACCCCCGGTTTCATCATCAACCACGCCGGGCGCGCCTACAGCACCGAAGCCCTGCAGATCCTCAAGGAAGGCGTCACGGAACCGGCGGAAGTGGATCGCATTCTGCGCGAAGGCCTGGGGTTCCGCATGGGGCCGCTGGAGTTGTTCGACCTCACGGCGCTGGACGTTTCGCATCCGGTGATCGAGTCCATCTACAACCAGTTCTACCAGGAACCGCGTTACCGACCGGCCGCGCTGACCCGCCAGATGCTGGAAGCCGGCTATGTCGGACGCAAGGTCGGGCGCGGCTTCTATCGCTATGCCAACGGCCAGATGATTGATGCGCCCCAAGCCCAGGCCGTGCCGGTGGTTGAGACTTTGCCGCCGGTGTGGCTGGGCACTGAGAGCGACACCGACCGCGCCAGCCTCAGCGCGATGCTGGAGCGACTGGGCGCGAAAGTGGAGCAGGGCGCTGCACCTTCGGATGCCGCCTTGTGCCTGCTGGCGCCCTATGGGTTGGACGCGACCAGCGCGGCGCAACGTTTTGCCACGGACCCGACGCGCACCGTCTGCATCGACCCGCTGCTCGACTGCACACGCTACCGCACGCTGATGCTGACACCGGTCACCCGCGTCGACATGCGCAAAGCCGCACACGCGCTGCTGGCCAGCGATGGCGTGGGCGTCAGCGTGATCAACGACAGCGTCGGCTTCGTCGCCCAGCGGGTGCTGGCGATGATCGTCAACCTGGCGGGGGATATCGTGCAACAGCGCATCGCCAGCGTCGAAGACCTGGACGAAGGCGTGCGCCGGGGGCTCGGCTACCCGAAGGGGCCATTGGCCTGGGGCGACAGCGTCGGCGCCCGACGCCTGCTGACCATCCTGGAACGCATGACGGAACTGACCGGCGACCCACGCTACCGTCCCGGTCCCTGGTTGCGCCGTCGCGCGACGCTGGGCCTGTCGTTGTGCCACCCCGAACCGACCCTGAACCCTTAACACTTAGGAAACTGCCATGCTCGACGCTTATATTTTTGCGGGGTTGCGCACACCTTTTGGTCGCCACGGCGGCGCTCTGGCGCCCGTGCGCCCTGATGACCTAGCCTCCCATGTGATCCGCGAACTACTGGCGCGCTATGCCATCCCCGGCGACGCCATCGAAGACGTGATCCTAGGCAATACCAACCAGGCCGGCGAAGACAGCCGCAACATCGCGCGCCATGCCGCACTGCTCGCCGGTTTGCCGGTGACGGTGCCGGGGCAGACGATCAATCGGTTGTGTGCCAGTGGACTGGCCGCGGTGATCGATGCCGCCCGCGCCGTCACCTGTAAGGAAGGCGAACTGTTCGTGGCCGGCGGGGTGGAGAGCATGTCGCGCGCGCCGTTCGTCATGGCCAAGGCCGAGAGCGCCTACAGCCGCGATTTTACGATGTACGACAGCACCATCGGCGCACGCTTTCCCAACCCGAGGGTCGTCGCCGAATTCGGTAACGACAGCATGCCGCAGACCGGCGACAACGTGGCCCAGGAGTACGGCATCGAGCGCACGCAGGCCGATGGGTTCGCCGCACGCTCCCAGGCTCTTTACGAAGCCGCACGCCAGCGCGGTTTCTTCAACGACGAAATCCTCGCTGTCAGTGTGCCCACCGGCCGCAAGACGCCGCCCAACCTCGTGGAGCAGGACGAACATCCGCGTCCGCAATCCGACCTGGCCGCGCTGACGCGCCTGCGTCCCTTGCACGAAGGCGGTATCGTCACCGCCGGCAATGCCTCCGGGGTCAACGATGGCGCTGCCGCGCTGCTGATAGGCACCGTCGCCGCCGGTGAGCGTCACGGGTTGGTGCCCATGGCGCGCATCCTGTCGAGTGCCGCGGCGGGTGTCGCGCCGCGCATCATGGGCGTCGGCCCGGTGGAGGCGATCAACACAGCCCTGGCCCGTGCCGGGCTGACGCTGGCCGACATGGATATCATCGAAATCAACGAAGCGTTCGCCAGCCAGGTACTGGGCTGTCTCAAGGGGCTGGGCCTGGCGTTGGACGACCCGCGGGTCAACCCCAACGGCGGCGCGATTGCGCTCGGTCATCCCTTGGGCGCCTCGGGTGCGCGCTTGGCGCTGAGCACCGCGCGGGCGTTGCAAGAGAGTGGCAAACGCTATGCGGTGGTCAGTCTGTGCATCGGTGTCGGCCAAGGGCTGGCGATGGTTATCGAGCGTGTGTAAACGCGCTCCAGCAAAGGTGAAATGACATGGGTGCTTTGACTGGATACCGCGTGCTCGACTTGAGCCGCGTGCTTGCCGGCCCCTGGTGCGGGCAAACCCTGGCCGACCTGGGCGCCGAAGTGATCAAGGTCGAACGGCCGGGCGTGGGCGACGACACCCGTGGCTGGGGCCCGCCGTGGATGAAAGGCCAGAACGATGAGCGCACCTCGGAAGCCTCTTATTATCAGTCGACCAATCGCGGCAAGTTATCGGTGGCCCTGAACCTGGCCAGCCCGGAAGGGCAGGAGCTGGTGCGGGCGTTGGCGACCGATTGCGATGTGCTGATCGAAAACTACAAGGCCGGTTCCCTGGCCAAGTACGGCTTGGATTACGCCTCGCTGGCGCAACTGAATCCGCGCCTGGTGTACTGCTCGGTCACCGGCTTCGGGCAGACCGGGCCGCGTGCGGCGGAACCGGGCTACGACTTTATCGTGCAGGGCATCGGCGGGCTGATGAGCATCACCGGCGAGCGCGATGACCTGCCCGGCGGCGGGCCGCAAAAGGTCGGCGTGGCGTTTTCCGATTTGATGACCGGGCTTTATTCGACGGTCGCGATCCAGGCGGCATTGCTCAGCCGCGAAAAGACCGGCCAGGGCCAGCACATCGACATGGCGCTGCTGGATGTGCAGGTTGCCACCTTGTGCAACCAGAGCCAGAACTACCTGGCCTCGGGCAAGGCCCCCGGCCGTTACGGCAACGCCCACGCCAACATCGTGCCGTACCAGGTGTTCCGCGCCAGCGACCAGGACTTCATTATCGCCTGCGGCAACGACTCGCAATTCGTCGCACTGTGTGAGGCCATCGGCCTGGCGCACCTGCCCGAAGACCCGCGCTTCACGCGTAACGCCGAGCGCGTGGCCAATCGCGAGGCGATTATCGAGATTCTGTCGGCGCACTTCCTTCAGGGGCGTGCTGAGGAGTGGATTGGTCGCGTGCATCCCCGGGGTGTGCCGATCGGCGCGATCAACAGCATCGCCCAGGCGCTGGATGAGCCTCAGGTCAAGGCGCGCAATATGCTGGTGACGATTCCCCATCCGCTGAAGCCGGACTTTGTCACCGTCGGCAGCCCGATCAAACTGTCCGGCACGCCGGTGGAATACCTGCGCCCGGCGCCGATGCTCGGTGAGCATACGGATGAAGTGCTCAAGCGTCGGTTGGGGTTGGATGACGAGCGTCTGGCGCAGTTGAAGGCCAGCGGTGTCATTGAGCAACTGGGCGAGCGCTGATCTGCTTTTTCCGGCACTTCGCTGTCGGGTTGAGTCATTTTTTTTGTAATGGAGTGCTCCATGAAAGTCCTCGTAGCCATCAAGCGGGTGGTCGACTACAACGTCAAGGTTCGGGTCAAAGCGGACCAGTCCGGCGTCGACCTCGCTAACGTCAAGATGTCGATGAATCCCTTCTGCGAAATCGCCGTGGAAGAGGCTGTTCGTTTAAAAGAAACAGGTCTGGCGACTGAAATCGTCGTGGTTTCCATCGGCCCGACCACTGCTCAAGAGCAGTTGCGTACCGCCCTGGCACTGGGCGCTGATCGCGCCATCCTGGTTGAGTCGGCTGAAGAACTGACCTCCCTGGCCGTTGCCAAGTTGCTCAAAGCCGTGGTCGACAAGGAACAGCCATCGCTGGTGATCCTCGGCAAACAGGCCATCGACAGCGACAACAACCAGACTGGCCAGATGCTGGCTGCACTGACCGGTTACGGCCAGGGCACCTTCGCCTCGAAAGTCGAAGTGAGCGGCGACAGTGTTGCCGTGACCCGCGAAGTCGACGGCGGCGCGCAGACGGTTTCGCTGAAACTGCCGGCCATCATCACCACCGATCTGCGTTTGAACGAGCCGCGCTACGCGTCCCTGCCAAACATCATGAAAGCCAAGAAGAAGCCTCTCGAAGTAGTGACTGCGGACGCTTTGGGCGTTTCCACCGCCTCTACCAACAAGACCGTGAAAGTCGAAGCGCCGGCTGCACGCAGCGCGGGCATCAAGGTCAAGTCGGTGGCTGAACTGGTCGACAAACTGAAAAACGAAGCGAAGGTGCTTTGAATTGGAGAGCCTGAGTATGACTGTCTTGGTAATCGCTGAGCACGACAACAAGGTACTGGCCCCGGCCACCCTGAACACAGTGGCTGCCGCTGCGAAAATCGGTGGCGACATCCACGTACTGGTAGCCGGCCTTGGCGCTGGCGCCGTAGCTGAAGCTGCTGCGAAAATCGCCGGCGTGAGCAAAGCACTGCTGGCCGACAACGCCGCTTACGCTCACCAACTGCCGGAAAACGTAGCGTCTCTGATTGCAGAGCTGGGCGCCGGCTACAGCCACATCCTGGCCGCCGCCACCTCCAACGGCAAAAACATCCTGCCGCGCGTTGCCGCGCAACTGGACGTTGACCAGATCTCCGAGATCATCTCGGTCGAAAGCGCCGACACCTTCAAGCGCCCGATCTACGCCGGTAACGCCATTGCCACCGTGCAATCGACCGCTGCGGTCAAGGTCATCACCGTGCGTGCCACCGGTTTCGATCCGGTTGCAGCCGAAGGTGGTTCGGCTGCTGTTGAAGCCGTGTCCGCTGCCCACGACGCTGGCATTTCCAGCTTTGTTGGCGAAGAGCTGGCCAAGTCGGATCGTCCTGAGCTGACCGCTGCCAAGATCGTCGTTTCGGGCGGGCGTGGCATGCAGAACGGTGACAACTTCAAGCACCTGTACGGCCTGGCCGACAAGCTGGGCGCTGCGGTCGGCGCTTCCCGCGCGGCCGTCGATGCCGGTTTCGTGCCCAACGACATGCAGGTCGGCCAGACCGGCAAAATCGTTGCGCCACAGCTGTACATCGCCGTCGGTATCTCCGGCGCGATCCAGCATTTGGCCGGTATGAAAGACTCCAAGGTGATCGTGGCGATCAACAAGGACGAAGAAGCACCAATCTTCCAGGTGGCTGATTACGGCCTGGTGGCGGACTTGTTCGAAGCCGTACCGGCGCTGCAACAGGCTCTGTAACAACCAGTCGGCAGGCGAGCGAAGAGCGCGCCTGCCGCAGGCTCAGTTGTACGAACCCTTGCCTGGCATTTTGATGCCGTGCAAGTTGACCTTGCGGTACAGCGTTGCACGGGAGATCCCCAGTTCTTGGGCGGCCAAAAGGGGTTTCCATCGATTGCGCACAAGCGTGTCGATCAAAGTCTGGCGCTCCGGGCTGCCGCTGACGGTCTCCTGGCCCTTTACCGGCGCGCTCGCGCCGAGCGTCACCGGCAGATCATCCACCCCGATCACTTGGCCTTTACACACGGCGCACGCGTAACGCAGTACGTGGTGCAGTTGCCGCATGTTGCCGGGCCAGCTGTAATTCAAGAGCATTTCCAGTGCAGCTTCGCTCAGTTCAAGGCGTTCGCCTGAGCGCTGGCATTCGTCGCCCAACAGTTTGTTGATCAACGCCAGTTTGTCTTTGCGCTCGCGTAGCGGCGGTATATCGAAGCGTGCGCCGCTGAGGCGGAAAAACAGGTCTTCACGAAAGCTGCCGGTTTCTACCAGCGTGGCGATATCGCGGTGGCTGGCGCAGATAACCTGAATATCGATGGACTGGGGGCGCGCACCGCCCAAGGGGGCCACTTCACCTTCGCTGAGTACCCGCAGTAGACGGGTTTGCAATGTTAAAGGCATGTCGCCGATTTCATCGAGAAACAAGGTGCCGCCATCGGCTTGTTGCAACAAGCCACGCATGCCTTTGGTTGAGGCGCCGGTAAAGGCACCAGCGGCATAACCGAACAGTTCACTCTCGATCAGGCTCTCGGGAATCGCCGCGCAGTTCACCGCAACAAAGGGCTTGTCACGGCGCTTGCTGGCAGCATGTAGTTGCAACGCAAAGTGTTCCTTGCCAGCACCGGTCTCACCATGGATCAACACTGGCAGGCCACGATCCTTGACCCGTACCGCCAGCTCCAACGCCTGCGCAACCTTGGGGTCGAGCGCTGACGCCAGATGGCTGACCACGGGGGCGCTGATGGGCCGGCGAGGTACCTTGAGGCGCACATGCAACCCCATCGAGGGCAAATAGTGGATGCTGTCATCCCCGGCGGCGGGCAGCTGCGCTGAGGCGAAGGCTTCGTCGATGTGCGCGGGGATCCGGCCACAGCGCTGCAACAGCAGGCGCCGCGCGGCGGGGTTGAGCGCTTCAATCCGACCATCACGGTCCCAGGCGAACAGGCATTGAGGCTGGCTGTCGACATAACCTGGCAGGGGGTGAGCACGTAACACCCACAGATCTTGGGTGCTGTACATGAAGTAGGCATTTTCGAGGTCAGTGGCGCTTTGAATGACCATTTGCCGAATCAAATGCTGGCTGCGCCGGTCATCCGGAGCACGAACCGACGAGACGTCCAATACCGCCAGGATCTCTCCGCTGGGTGAAAATATCGGCGCCGCAGAGCAGGTGTTGCCGATGAACGCTGCACGGAAATGATCCAGCTTGTGCACGGTGACTGGCAGTTTGTCGATTAACACAGCGCTGACAGCTGTCGTACCTTCTTCCTTTTCCGACCAGCAGGTGCCGACGTCCATGCCGGAGCGGCGGTACTCGCCGCGCAGGGCCGACTCGATCCGGTAGTCGACGGTACAGCCCAGCGTATCGGTGAGCATCACACAGTAATCGGCGTCTCGTACTCGGCTGTGCAGCCGTGACATTTCATCACCTGCCAGGTGCAGGAAATCGTCGACACGCTGGCGGTGTTCATTGATTTGGTGGGCCTCAAGAACCCTCGGGCCCTGTAATGAACCCGGGTCGAGCTTGTAGTGCTGTACCGAGCGTCGCCAGGAATCGAGGATGGCATTGGGCACCGGCAGGGTCGGTGCATTTTGGGCAGTGCGCAATACGCGACTCACGTGTTCCACATGAGTCTTCGAAAAACCAGAGGACATGGTACCTCCGAAGGTTGGATCTTATTTTTCTGTTGATGGCCATTAAAGGCGGCTTGGCCGATCCCTTCAAGCTGAATCCGTCAGCGGGTGTCGGTGAGACATAACCGCTCACTATTCGCATCGTCCCGAGGGAGGCACGAGCGGTTATGTCTTGCGGAGGCATTGAGCGGGGTACGGTAATTAGGCTGCCGATCCCTCTATTCCGGCCTTTACAGCCAAGTATTACGGTATTGGCATCCGACTTGCTCTGTCAGTCTCAGCAGGCCGCGTCGAACGGTCGCATCTCAACAACAATAATGACAGAGGCTCTACATGAGCGAATTCAACGCTGTGAATTTCTCCCTGAATGGCAAGGTCGCCCTAGTGACTGGTGCCGGTCGTGGTATTGGCCAGGGCATTGCGCTGAGCCTGGCCCAGGCAGGCGCAGACCTGGTGCTTGCTGATTATGACTTGGGCATCGCCGAAGAGGCTGCCGCCCTGGTGCGCGCCTTGGGTCGTCGGGCAGTGGCCTTGCAAGTTGACGTCAGCAAACCCGAGAGCGTTGCTAGCCTGATCGAACAGGTCAGGGCGCAATTCGGCCGTCTCGACGTTGCGGTCAACAACGCAGGTGTAGTCAGCCTTGGGCGCGTTGACGAGCTGGCGGTCAGCGAGTGGGACCGCATCATGAACATCAACGCGCGCGGGGTATTCCTGTGCTGCCAGGCGGAACTCAAGCTGATGCGCGAGCACAACTTCGGCCGCATTATCAACCTCGCTTCGATTGCCGGCAAAGTCGGTTTCCCGGACCTGTCCCACTACAGTGCCTCCAAGTTTGCAGTGATTGGATTTACCAACGCCTTTGCCAAGGAAGTTGCCCGCGAGGGCATCACTGTCAACGCCCTTTGCCCGGGTGTGGTCGGCACCGGCATGTGGCGAGGTGACGAAGGGCTTTCCGCACGCTGGGCCCAGCCTGGCGAAACCGAAGTGCAGTCCTGGGAACGGCACCAGTCCAGCCTGCTGCCCCAAGGCGAAGCGCAAACCGTGGAAGACATGGGCCAACTTGCGGTTTACCTCGCCTGCGCGCCCCACGTGACCGGGCAGGCGATCGCCGTTGATGGCGGCTTCTCGCTTTAGTTGAACCCCGCTTACTTATCGAGTTTACGTCCCCTGAAACCTTGATTCAGGGGAACGGGTACGGCTTGTCTGCAGCTTTGTTCAAGTCTGCGGGCGCACTGATCGAAACAGGAGAACACAATGACAACTACAGTTCTGGCCAAACGTTCCGTTGGCACCGATATCATCCACTACGACGCCATCGTGATTGGCGCAGGTTTCGGTGGCATCTATATGCTCAAGAAGCTGCGCGATGAGCTGGGTTTGAAGGTGCGCGCCTTCGACAAGGCCGGCGGGATCGGCGGCACCTGGTTCTGGAACCGCTACCCTGGTGCGTTATCCGACAGTGAATCGTTCGTGTACTGCTTCTCCTGGGATCGCGAGCTGTGCCAGGAGTGGGACATCACCACGCGTTACCTGACCCAACCGCAGATTCTGTCCTACCTCAACCACGCGGTCGATCGCCATGACCTGCGCCGTGATATCCAACTGGAAACCGGCATCACCGCTGCGGTGTTCGACGAGCACAGCAGCTGCTGGCTGGTCACCGCCGACGACGGCCATCAATACAGCGCCAAGTACCTGGTGACGGCGCTGGGCCTGCTGTCGGCGACGAACGTGCCGAAGATCAACGGCCTGGACCAATTCAAGGGGCACATGTACCACACCGCCAACTGGCCGGCCGATGCCGTGCTCGAAGGCAAGCGGGTGGGCGTGATTGGCACCGGGTCTACGGGCTGCCAAGTCATCACCGCGATTGCGCCGACTGTCGGCCACCTCACGGTGTTCCAGCGTTCCGCCCAATACACCGTGCCGGTGGGCAACGGCCCGGTCAGCCGCGAATACGTCGACGACATCAAGCGCAACTACGATGCCATCTGGCAAGAAGTGCGTTCCTCGCGGCTGGCGTTCGGCTTCCCGGAGAGCGACATCCCCACTATGAGTGTGGACGCCGCCGAACGCAAAGCCATCTTCCAGCGCGCATGGGAGGGTGGCGGCGGTTTCCGCTACATGTTCCAGACCTTCAACGATATCGCCACCAGCGAAGAAGCCAACATCGAGGCCCAGAACTTCGTCCGCGAGAAAATCGCTGAAATCGTCAAAGACCCGGAAACCGCACGCAAGTTGATGCCGCGCGACCTCTACGCCAAGCGTCCGCTGTGCGACAGCGGCTACTACGCCACCTTCAATCGCCCCAATGTGTCGCTGGTGGACGTCAAGGCCAACCCGATTGAAGAAATCACCGCCAAGGGCATTCGCACGGCGGACGGGGTCGAGCACGAACTGGATGTACTGGTGTTCGCCACCGGTTTCGATGCCGTGGACGGCAATTACAAGCGCATCGACATTCGCGGGCGCGACAACGTCTCGATGAAGGATCACTGGGCTGACGGCCCATCGAGCTACCTGTCGGTCGCCACCGCCAAATTCCCCAATATGTTCATGATCCTGGGCCCTAACGGTCCGTTTACCAACCTTCCACCGACCATTGAAACCGAAGTGGAGTGGGTGTCCGACCTGATTGGTTTCATGGAGCAGAACGAGTTGGCCTGCGTGGAGCCCTCTGCGCAAAGCGAGCAGGAATGGGGTGTGATCTGCCAGGACATCGCCGACCAGACGCTGTTCGCCAAGACCGACTCGTGGATCTTCGGCGCGAACATCCCGGGCAAAAGCAACAAGGTGTACTTCTACATGGGTGGCCTGGGCGCGTTCAGCGAACAGCTGGCGGCGGTCAAGCACGACGACTACCGGGGCTTCAAGTTCAAGGCCGTGAGTGTCGAAGGCGCGCAACCGCGTCGTGTAACGGAGAACCAGCAATGAAGTTGAACAACCCCCAGCTCTTGCGCCATCAAGCCTTTATCGACGGCGTGTGGCTGGCTGCCGACAACGAGGCCACGATCACCGTGGTCAACCCGTCGACCGGTGTGACCATCGGCCAGGTGCCGCGCATGGGGCAAGCGGAAACCCGCCGGGCCATCGAAGCCGCCGAGCGTGCGCTGCCTGCCTGGCGTGAGCTCAGCGCCAAGGCCCGCGCCAATGCCTTGCGGCGCTGGTACGAGCTGATCATCGAACACCAGCACGACCTGGCCCACATCATGACCCTGGAGCAGGGTAAACCGTTGCCGGAAGCGTTGGGCGAGATTGTGTTTGGTGCGTCCTACATCGAGTGGTACGCGGAGGAGGCCAAGCGCGTCTACGGCGATCTGATCCCCGGCGCGAC
The DNA here is from genome assembly GCF_001698815.1 of Pseudomonas syringae. GTDB lineage: Bacteria > Pseudomonadota > Gammaproteobacteria > Pseudomonadales > Pseudomonadaceae > Aquipseudomonas > Aquipseudomonas syringae_A. The sequence goes on from NZ_LGSI01000074.1 coordinate 298,535, forward strand.
CGACAAGCGCCTGTTGGTGATCAAGCAACCGGTGGGCGTGTGCGCCGCCATTACGCCGTGGAACTTCCCCAGCGCGATGATCACCCGTAAAGCCGGCCCGGCCCTGGCCGCTGGCTGCACCATGGTGATCAAGCCGGCCTCGCAGACGCCTTTCTCGGCCTTGGCTTTGGTCTACTTGGCCGAGCTGGCGGGCATTCCCAAGGGCGTGCTGTCGGTGGTCACCGGCGCCGCAGCGGAGATTGCCGAAGAGCTGACCGGCAACCCGGTGGTGCGCAAGATTTCCTTTACCGGGTCCACTGAGATCGGCCGCCAGATCATGGAGAAATGCGCCCACGACATCAAAAAGGTCTCCCTGGAGCTGGGCGGCAACGCGCCGTTTATCGTCTTCGAGGATGCCGATCTCGATGCCGCCGTGGACGGCGCGCTGGCCTCCAAATTCCGTAACGCCGGGCAAACCTGCGTGTGTGCCAACCGCCTGTACGTGCATGACAAGGTGTATGACGCGTTCGTCGACAAACTGGCGTCGGCGGTCGCTGCCCTGAAGGTGGGCGATGGCTTTACCGACGGCGTCACCCTTGGCCCGCTGATCGACGGCAAGGCCGTGGCCAAGGTGCGCGAGCATATCGAGGATGCGCTGGCCAAGGGCGCCAAGGTTGTCCAGGGCGGCGGCGCGCATGCCCAGGGTGAAAACTTCTTCGAGCCCACCATCCTGGTGAACGTGCCCGATAACGCACGGGTCGCCAAGGAAGAAACTTTCGGCCCGCTGGCGCCGGTGTTCCGCTTTTTTGATGACGCCGAAGTCATCAAAAAAGCCAACGACACCGAGTTCGGCCTGGCGGCTTATTTCTATACCGCCAACCTGAGTCGCGTGTTTCGGGTGGGCGAGGCGCTGGAGTACGGCATCGTAGGGGTCAACACCGGAATCATCAGCTCCGAGGCCGCGCCGTTCGGTGGGGTCAAGGCCTCGGGTGTCGGTCGTGAGGGTTCCAAGTACGGCCTCGAGGATTACCTGGAGATCAAATACCTCTGCCTGGCCGGCATCTGAGCCGAGCCATCGCTGTCCGCTTCTTGCTTGATGGCCGCGCGGGTCTTGCCCCGCGGCCCGCTTCACGCTGTGTCGTAAAACATAAAAACAATAGGAAAAATCGACATGAACATCACTTGGAAACCGCTGGGGCTAGGGCTCCTGTCGTGCATCGCTGTACCCGCATCCGCCGCTGACCCTTCCGCGCAGTGGGGGACCGGCGATTGGGGTGGGGTACGCAGTGAGCTGCTGGAACAGGGCGTTGACGTGATCGTTGGTTACGTCGGCGAAGGGGCCACCAACGTTCACGGCGGCTACAACCATGACCGTACCGCGCGCTACACCGCGCAATGGGCACTCGGCACTCACCTGGACCTGCAAAAGTTGCTGGGCTGGAACGACGCCGAGTTCCAACTGCTGGTGACGGAGCGCAATGGCAATAACCTCTCCAACGAACGCATCTCCGACCCGCGCGCGCCGCAGCTCAGCTCGGTGCAGGAAGTGTGGGGCAGGGGACAGACCTGGCGCCTGACCCAGATGTGGTATCGCCAGAAATTTTTCGACAGCGCCCTGGATCTCAAGCTGGGCCGTTTGGGGGTCAATGAAGACTTCGCCAGCTTTCCGTGCGACTTCCAGAGCCTGTCGTTCTGCAGTGCGCCCATCGGCAACGTGGCGGGTGATGTCTGGTACAGCGGCCCCGTCAGCCAATGGGGTTTGCGCGTTCGCTACAACCTTAATGAACAGTGGGCGGTGCAGGTCGGGGCGTATGAGCAGAACCCGTCGTACCTGAGCACCGGCAACGGTTTCAAACTCAGCGGCAGTGGGACAAAAGGCGCCTTGGTGCCGGTCGAAGTGATCTGGAAGCCAACGGTGGGCCAGCAAGCGTTGCCCGGTGAATACCGCTTGGGCTACTACCACAGCAGCGCCGCCGCCAATGACGTGTACGACGATGTCAACGGTGCCGCGCAAGCGCTGACCGGCCAGGCGCCCAAATCCCGCAGCAGCAAACACGGTGCGTGGATCATGGGCCAGCAGCAACTCACCACTCACCACGGCGATGCGTCACGGGGTTTGAGTGTGTTTGCCAGCCTGACCGTGCATGACAAGGCCACGAGCGGCATCGAGAGCTTCCAGAACATCGGCGCGGTCTACAAAGGCCCGTTCGATGCGCGTCCCAAGGATGACATCGGCCTGGGTGTTGCCCGCCTGAAGGTCAACGACGACGTCACCAAGCGCCAGCGCCTGATCAATGGCAGCACGGGCATCACCGACTACGACGACCCGCTCTATGTCCCTGTGCAGCACAGCGAATACAACATCGAGCTCAACTACGGCGTGCATGTCACCGACTGGCTGACCGTACGCCCGAACGTGCAGTACGTGCGTAATCCCGGCGGTGTGTATGAAGTCGATAACGCCTGGGTCGCCGGCCTGAAACTGCAGGCGAGCTTTTAAGCCGTTGCATGCACCCGAACCGTCAGTAGTCGCTAGCCAATATCCCCATCACGATTGAGAAGGAACACAAAAATGAGCAAGTCCTTGGGAAAAGTTGCGTTTGTCACCGGCGCCGGTCAAGGGATCGGTGAAGCCATTGCCGTGCGGTTGGCGGCAGATGGGTTTGCCGTGGCCTGCGCGGACATGAATATCGAAACCGCCCGCCAGGTGGCTGAACGTATCAACAAAGCCGGCGGCAAAGCCCTGGCCATCAGCGTGGACGTGGCCGATCGCGACAATGTCTTCAAGGCCGTAAAGGAAGCGGTGGACGGCCTTGGCGATCTGCACGTGGTCATCAACAACGCCGGCATTGCGCCGATTGCCCCGATTGAAGCGATCACGCCCGAGATGTACCGCAGAACCTTCGATATCAACGTCGGTGGCGTTCTATGGGGCATTCAGGCCGCCGTGGACGCCTTCAAGACCCTGGGCCATGGCGGGAAAATCATCAGTGCCTCGTCTCAGGCCGGGCACATCGGCAATCCGGACCTGGCGGTGTATGGCGGGACTAAGTTTGCCGTGCGTGGCATCACCCAGACAGCGGCCCGCGAGTTGGCCCACCTGGGCATTACCGTGAACGCCTACTGCCCCGGCATCGTCAACACGCCGATGATGCGCAAAGTGGCCCAGGATGTGGCGGACAACGCCAATCAAAGTGTGGAGTGGGGGATGGAGCAGTTTGCCCAGCACATTACGTTGAAGCGACTTTCCCAGCCGGAAGATGTAGCGGCCTGTGTGTCATTCCTGTCCGGTCCTGACTCGGACTACATGACCGGCCAGGCCGTGATTATTGATGGTGGGATGGTATTTAACTAAGCGCTTAACGCGCACAAGTACAGCGTGAGGGTAGATGAGATGAATATTACAAAGGGCATTGCATCGCCAGCTAAATTCCTGCTGCAGGCCGACGCATTAATGGATTTATCCCTGCATGGCAAACCTTATGGGGCCAATGCGTATTTGATTTGTGATCAGTTCATTGTTAACCGGGTCCATGAAAAAGCGTTGCCGGGCTTCACGAAAGAACAGGGGGCTGAACTGGTCGTGTTTGGCGGGCAATGTTCTGATAGGGAAATCAATAAGCACGTTCAGGCTGCTCGTGATTTTGACTACATCGTCGGTATCGGCGGCGGAAAGACGTTGGATACGGCCAAGGCGGCCGCGCATTTCTTGGGCAAACCGGTATTGATACTGCCCACGCTCGCCTCGACAGATGCGCCCTGTACGGCGATTTCAGTCATTTACAATGACGACGATACGTTTAATCGCTACTTGTTCTTATCGAAAAATCCTGACGTAGTGTTGGCGGATACCCGGGTTCTGGCAGAACAGCCACCGCGATTTTTTGCGGCAGGTGTGGGGGATGGCCTGGCCACATACTTTGAGGCCAGAGCCTGTTTTGCCGCGCAACGCGACAACTTGATCCTGGGCAATGACGGGAAAATGCTGAAGCCGACATTGATTGGTTTTGCGATTGCCCAAACGTGCTACGAAACCATCAAGAAATACTCGGCGCAGGCGGCTTATGCCGTTGAGAACAAAGTCATTACGTCTGCGCTGGAAAATACCATTGAAGCGACTATTTATATGTCTGCGGTGGGAGCCGAGTCGGGTGGTTGTGCGGCGGCGCATGCGATTCATAACGGAATGACCACCGTGCATGATCTCCATGGCGCACAGCATGGTGAAAAGGTGGTATTCGGCTTGTTCACGCAATTGGTGATGGAGGCTGCTTCTATGGAGGAAATAGAAGAGGTCGTGGATATCGCGATTGCAGTCGGCTTGCCATTGACGCTTGAGGATCTGGGGTTGAAGACCTTCAAGGAGGAGGAATGGCGCAAAGTGGCTGAGGTGGCCTGTGATAAAAATGACACGATTCACAATATGCCGTTTACGGTAACGCCCGAGCTGGTCTATGACGCGATAGTGGCAACGGATGCAATGTTGCGTGCCTTTAAAAAGAACAAGTTCGCGCACTAGTGTCGGTCAAACCGTGCAGGCGTCGTCAAGGTTTGAGTGATTGACGACGCCTTACGGTGGGTTACGCTTTCAAGTCTTACTGCGGCTGTGCAATGCCTTTCAACTTGGCGACTTGCGTGGCCAGTACATCCATCAAGTCAGGGGACAGGCAGTCCTAGGGTTCAAGGCCGATTGAACGCAGACGTCTGCGGATGGCTTTCATGTCTTGCGGGGGCGTCCCCGTTTTGATAATCGACGAAACGAAAGCGGCAAACCCTGGAGCAGACCACCCTGTCTGGGGGCGACAGCTCGGTGTGTACGAAATCCAAACCGTAGAACGCGTGATCCTTGTTCTCGATACGCCCGTACATCAGGTCGAATGCTTCGTTGATGCGTTCCAACGGCATGGTGTGCGTCACAAACGGCGCCATCTCAATCTCGCCCTTCATCGCGTCCTCGACCATTTTTGGCAACTGTGTACGGCCTTTCACGCCACCAAAGGCGGAGCCTTTCCAGGTGCGACCCGTGACGAGTTGGAAGGGCCGTGTGTAAAATTCCTGAGCCGCACCGGCCACCCCGATAACGATCGACTGGCCCCATCCAAGCTCAACCTGCAACGTGAGCTGCTGCGTGAAGGCCGAGAAAGAAAACTGGAGTAATTCAGGTACTGCATGGAGCCACGAGGAGAGGTGATCACCGCTCTCCTCGCGGGCCTTTTATTTAACTATGTGATTGGCGATCGCCGGGTGAGCAACGCACACTCTGAGGATCGTTCGCCGTGCGTGTCGTTGGCCATTCAGAGTGCCACCTAATACCTTTTCTGCGGTCACATGTGTACCCAGTGTCGGTGGGGCAGGGTACTGCTTCAGCCCTGGCAAGTTTATCTATCCAAGGTACGGTTTTATTTGATGTGTTCGAATTCAGCCTTTTCTCCCTTGTCGGGAATGGATAGGGGGATCTCCTCGACGCCTGAGTACGTGACGATCACGACAGCCTCTTTATCACCTGTCACCCCGCGATGACTGGCGTTCACCGACTCCGCAAAGGCCTGCCCCGCGCTCACCTTGAGAGACTTCCCGGACAGTCTATCTTCCACCGTCAACTCTCCTGATACCACGTAGGCAGTGTTGGGTACTGGATGCTGGTGCCAGGGCAATGCCGTGTGGGGGGGAATGGTAATTTCCAGCTTGATAGGCAAGTACGTTCAAGACTGATGCAGTGCAACCGCGAGAGGCGAAGTATTTTTCCGACGAAATGCTAGCTGCTAGCTGTAACCACGAGAATAGGATTTACGTAAGAAATAGAGATTAAAACACTTGTTTTGGATCTTGGTTTATAGATTTTGGTGAAAAAAACATGCGAATGGATGAGTTGCCAGTTATTTGAATGCGAGTCATTCGAGTACTCGAAACTAGTGCCCGTGGCCCCTCTCAACATTTCTAATCTTCAGTCGATAGTCGTGGATCGTGCCTAATCTCTAAAAAAGGAAGATTTATGAAACTTAGAAATATAAATATAGCTCTGCGAGCCTCTATATTTTTTGCATTTATTGTTGTCCTTGTTTTTGTTCTTGGAGTAATTGCTGTTATACAAATGGGCAAGCTGCTGGATTCCGAAAAAGATGTTGAAACGAACTGGATGCAAAGCATTCGCCAAACAGCGCTCATCGATGCAGGGAGAATGAAACTTCAATTGGAGATTCTAAGAGTGTTAAATGATCCGGAATCTATCAAAGGTTTATCTTTAAAATTTGCGGAGTCTAAAAAAGGGTTTACAGGTGCGGTTAAAAAATATGAAGAATTTGTCGCGAGTGATCAAGAGCGCGCACTCTACTTAAAAGTGAGAGCGGGTGCTGATGCTTACTCTGGCCAGGTGGATCTAGTCGAATCAATGATTTCCGCTGGCGATGTCGATTCAATAAAACGCCTAGTCAAAACCACTCTCAGGCCACTGGGGGACACGCTTGAGGGGCAAACTTTGGATCTCGCGGACTTTAATAATAAAGGGGCGGTACTTGCGGGTAAGTATGCAACCAGCACTTATTCGACAGGGCTTTGGTTAGTGATAGCAATCATCGCAGGCACTGTGATTCTGACGCTGGTTTTTGCAACGCTTCTAACGAGAAGTATAACGTCTCCGATCAATTATGCTTTGTCTGTAGCAGAACGGATTGCGGGTAGCGATCTTTCAACGGAAGTCTCAATCAATGGAACAGATGAGGCTGGCCGCCTTTTAAAAGCGCTCGCGAAGATGCAGGAGAATCTTCGAAATACGATCATGAAAATTGCCGATTCTGCAGCACAATTGGCCTCTGCTGCTGAGGAAATGACAGCGGTTACGGAAGAGTCCAGCAGGGGTTTGATTTCACAAAATGATGAAGTTAATCAAGCGGCCACGGCAGTTACCGAAATGAGCGCTGCAGTTGACGAGGTTGCCCGAAACGCAGAGTCTGCGTCCGAAGAGTCACAGAAGGGTCGAGGCTTCACCACGTCCGGGTTGGAGCGTGTAGCCCTAACGCTGAGTTCCATTCAACAGCTTAGCGGTAATGTCACCGATACCGGTGAACAGATTAAGCTCTTGTCCGATAAAGCTCAGGGCATCAGCAAGGTGGTGGATGTTATTCGAGCCATCGCGGATCAAACTAACCTTTTGGCATTGAATGCTGCGATTGAGGCCGCGCGCGCCGGCGAACAAGGACGTGGTTTTGCTGTCGTTGCCGATGAAGTCAGGGCGCTGGCTCATCGAACGCAGCAGTCAACCCAAGAAATAGAGCAGATGATCGCCGTTATCCAGATTGATTCAGAAAAAGCAGTCTCCGCAATGAGCACAAGCACAGAGCTGGCCAATAAGTCTTTGGATGTAGCTCAGGAGGCAAGCACATCTTTAGATCAAATCGCGCAAGCTATTACACTGATCAACGAGCGCAATCTCCTGATCGCCACAGCCTCTGAAGAGCAGGCGCATGTGGCTCGTGAAGTTGATCGCAATCTTGTAAGTATTCGAGGGCTTGCCACACAAAGTTCGGCCGGGGCAGCACAAACCGCGAGTGCATGTGGGGAAATGTCAACGTTAGCTATCAATCTGAATCAGTTGGTTGGTCGTTTCGTTGTGTGATCGCGCTGTAATGGCATCGCTGTACGAGAGTGGTGCTGAGAAGAACCACTCTACCGACGTGCATTTGACGACAAAAACTAATGTCGAAGCGCTGCTTGCCTAAAGCAATTCGTTGCCGAGTATCTGCGTCTGTTCATCGTGCTTGACGTGAATGACGGGCCAGCCATTTGACCGCCAGTGACGGAGCAGGCGCTGGATGGCTGCCAGACACCCAGGGTTACTCTTGCCATCCCAGCACGGACGGTCGATAGCGTCCTGAACGTCAAGAATGATCAGGGGGTAGGACTGAGCAGGTCCTTCATGTCCTTCCCTTCAGGTGGGTGTTATGTCTTTGCCTGGCTGAGTGGTCCATGCGATCGCACACAACGCCATCTCGGCCACATTCAGTGTGACCGGGTTGAACGCATCTACCAGTTAGCCCAGCAATACAGCCGCCGCAAGCATCAGCGGCCATTGCAGGCCTGGGGCGAGGAGTAACACGGCCGCCAAAATCAGTTCAGCCACCCCGGCAGCTTGTGATAACCAGGCAGCCTGCTCCAGGCCATGGGCCTGCAGGAGCACTCGTTCACCGGGGCTCATGTCGATCAGCTTGGGCACCAGCTCGTGGTAAGCAAACATGAACGCAAGGCTGCCGCGCCCCAGCCAGTGGATCTGACGCAGACGATTCATGACCTTGCCTTGAGAAAACGTCGCTGGTGGTCCGGGGTCGGCATCATGCAAACCTCATGCTTGCCAAGCAGGCGATAGCGGTTGAGCGCAACTCGGTCGTACATCCAATCTCGCAGCCATCGCGGAAAAAAATACGCAGTAGTCGCAACGCCGGGCCACCCAGCCGGCAATTGCGCGAACATCTCAAAAAATGCTTCCGAGCGCACCCAGTAATGGTCGTCCCGGATCACCGCCATGGTGTCGAACGGATCCACGGGCAACCCTGCCCAGGCAAGCAACGCCTGCCCTTCGGGCGACTGTACCGTCGCCAGCCGTACGCGCTGATGACGGTCATGGATGATCAGGAATTTCGCCCAGCCGTTGCACAGGTTGCAGACGCCATCGAACAGCACCACGGTTTCGCCGGGGGGCAGAAACGGGGCGGGAGAGGGGCGGGCCAGGGAGGCAGGAATGACCGGATTCTCAGTGGCCGAAGCTATCGGGGGGCATTCCAGGTCGAGGTGTAGTTGCACTTATACTTGTACTTGTACTTGTACTTGCATTTGCACTTGCACTTGCACTCGCAGCGGATCCTCTGCGTGAACCTGTGCTTGTTCAAAAGCAGGGAGCATGGCGATTTGGAGCCATGCTGGCAACCAGCCTGTTCCCTGAGGTGTTTGCAGGTGCAATCTTCGCAGAGGCCTCGAAATGCCAATCGTCGGCACAGTATTCGGGTGATTCCAGTTTGATACTACACCGGCTAGACTGTGCAGGATAAAACCCCCTGCAGGCTCGGCATGCAGTGCGTATTTGCGTATCTAACTGCTGCCCAAGGGCCAAACAATGACCTACCGCTCGTTGCTGTTTCTGGTGCCTGCTTCACTGGTCGCATGCGCCAATATTGCCGCTGCCGATGAAGTTGCGTCCGCTTCCCCCCGTTTCGATATCAATAAGTTCGACGTGCGCGGCAATACACTGTTGCAGGCTCACGAGCTTGATCAAAGTGTGGCGGCCTTCGTGGGTGGCCAGCGTGATTTTGGCGATGTGGTCAAGGCCCAGGAGGCGTTGGAAGCCGCCTATCACCGGCGTGGTTATCAACTGGTACGTGTAGACCTTCCCGAGCAGGAGTTGAACGGTGGGGTGGTGGTCTTTCAGGTCGTGGAAGCTCGCATTGGCCAGGTCAGGATCGCGGGCAACCAGCATTTCAGCAACGACAATGTCCGCTATGCCTTGCCGGGCCTCAAGGAGGGCCAGACGCCTGACCTGACGGCGATTTCCAAAAGCCTGAAGCTGGCGAACGAGAACCCCGCCAAACAGACCGTGATGAAGCTCAAAGACAGTGATGCACAAGCCGCCGTTGATGCCGAGCTGCAAATCACGGACGAGTCGCCGTGGAGCGCATTGCTGAACATGGACAACAGCGGCACCGAGGAAACCGGCAAGACCTATATGGGGGCGGTCCTTCAGAACGCGAACCTGTTCGGTCGCGATCAGGTCATGAGCCTGCAATACACCACCACGCTCGAGAAGCCCGAGCGAGTCAGCGTCTATGGGCTTGGCTATCACCTGCCTTTATATGAACTGGGCGATTCTCTGGACTTCTTCACCAGCTACTCGGACGTGGACAACGGTCTGGTCACCGCCGGTATTTTTGATCTCGCGGTCAGCGGCAAAGGCACGATCTTTGGCGGGCGCTATAACCATAACCTGGCCACGGACGGTAACTACCAGTCCAAGATCGTGTATGGCATCGACTACAAGGCCTACAAAAACAACCTTGAAGCCGAAGATGTCCAGCTCGGAAACGACATCACCGTGCATCCCCTCAGCCTGGGTTACCAGGGCACCTGGGTGCGTCTGGATGGCGATGCCAATTTCGCCGTCACCCTGGTGCGTAACCTGGCCGGTGGTTCCCGCGGACGGCAGAGCGATTTCGATCTGGCACGTACCGACGCCCGAGACGACTACAGCGCATTGCGTCTGGCGGCCAACATCACCCAGGCACTGCCGGCTGACTGGCAGTTGCGGGGTGTCCTGAACGGGCAGTACAGCAACGATGCGCTGATCCCGGGCGAGCAGTTTGGCGCAGGCGGGGCCATGTCTGTGCGCGGTTTTCGTGAGCGAGAGGTGTCCAATGACTCCGGCATCAGCAGCAACCTTGAGGCTTACACCCCACCGATCTGCGGCGGCAGTTGGCAATGTCGTGCGCTGGCTTTCTACGACAATGCGTACCTGACGCGTAACCACGCTTTGCCCGGCGAATTCACTCATGTCGTCTTGAGCAGTACGGGGCTAGGCGTGCGGGTGGCGTATCGCCGCAATCTGAACCTACAGGTCGACTACGGTCACGTGCTGCACGCCGAGGCCAGTGAGACCGAGCGCGGTGACAATCGCCTGCACGCCCGCCTGAGCCTGTCGTTTTGAGGATGTCATGAAAATAAAAATCACCTTTATTGGCGCGTGCCTGGTTGCCGCCGGCAACGGCATGGCGGCCCCGCTCAATCCTGTCGTCGTCAACGGCCAGGTCAGCTTCGCGCAACAGGGTAACCAGCTGACGATCACCAACAGCCCCAATGCGATCATCAACTGGTCGAGCTTTTCTGTCGCCCAGGGTGAAATGGTGAGGTTCCTGCAGCAGAGTGGCAACAGCAGCGTGCTCAACCGTATTACCGGTCAGGACCCCAGCGTGATACTGGGAACCCTGCAGTCCAATGGCCGGGTGTTTTTGATCAACCCTAACGGCATCATGTTTGGCGCCAACTCGCAGATCAACGTGGCTGGCCTGGTGGCGTCGAGCCTGGCGATGTCCAACAGTGACTTCCTCTCTGGCAATAATCGTTTCGCCGCGGATGGGTTTGCCGGCGCAGTTTCCAACCAAGGGGCAATCACCACGCCCTCCGGCGGCCAGGTCTACCTGATCGCGCCGGATGTGACCAATACCGGCATCATCAATACACCGCAGGGCGAAACAATGCTGGCGGCGGGGCATTCGGTGCAGCTGGTCGACTCCAGTAATCCCGGCATGCATGTGGTGGTATCGGCCACCGATGACCAGGCCCTGAACCTGGGCAGCATCATTGCCCAGGGCGGTACGGTCGGCATTTACGGCGCGCTCGTGAACCAGCGCGGCACGGTCAATGCCAACAGTGCCACCGTCGGCGAGAACGGCAGGATTGTCTTGAAGGCCAGCCGCACGACCTTGCTGGAAGCCGGCAGCACCACCACTGCCACCGGCGCAGGTCAGGGCGGAGAGATCAAGGTGCTCGGCGAACAGGTAGGCTTGATGGCCGACGCGCGAGTCGATGCCAGCGGCAAGTTAGGCGGCGGGACGGTGTTGGTCGGCGGCGACTATCAAGGCAAGAATCCTGCGGTGCAGAACGCCCGGCAAGCCTATGTCAGCAAGGATGCGCAGATCTCGGCTGACGCGCTGACCAGTGGCAAGGGGGGCAGGGTGATCGTCTGGGGTTCGCAGACGGCGCGGGTTTACGGTGCGATATCAGCCCGTGGCGGTGCTTCTTCCGGTGATGGCGGCTTTGTCGAGACGTCAGCCAATGTGCTCGACGTGACCGGCGCACGGGTCGATACCCGTGCTGCGAACGGCCAAAGCGGTACCTGGTTGCTCGACCCGAAGGACATTACGGTAAACACGCCGGCGGCGGGCACCTCCAAGACCCTGAGCGATGTATCAGCCTTTGCCAACGACCCTGACGAATCCACTGAAATTGATTCCGACCTACTGAAAAACGCCACCAGCAACGTGGTGCTACAGGCAAGCAACAACATCACGTTCTATACCGGCTTCGAAAATACCAACAGTGGGGTGAGCCTGACGGCGCAGGCGGGCAATAACATCTACGTCAATTCCCTGATTCGTTTTGCGGGAGACATTACCCTGACGGCTAACGACAACAGTGCTGGTCTGGCCACGGGTACCGGGCAGGTTTATCAGGAAGGGGTGCCCACCGCGGGCGGCACGCTGACCATCAGCGGTGTTAATGGCACAGTCATCACGCCGCCACCCACGCCACCTGGCCCAACGCCTGCCGAGATTGCTGCGGCTGAAGCGGCCGCGCAAGCCGCTGCTCAGGCCGCTGCCCAAGCCGCCGCCGAGGCCGCTGCGCAGGCTGCTGCCCAAGCCGCTGCCCAAGCCGCTGCCGATGCTGCGGCCAAAGCGGCTGCTGACGCTGCGGCCAAAGCGGCTGCTGATGCTGCGGCCAAAGCGGCTGCTGACGCTGCGGCCAAAGCGGCTGCTGATGCTGCGGCCAAAGCGGCTGC
>NZ_LGSI01000038.1 GCF_001698815.1 Pseudomonas syringae
ATGCCATGTTCGAGCAACAAACCGCGCATCTGGTTACCCATTGCGGTGTGCCGCCTCACGTACCCTTGCCGGGCTCGATGCAGGGCCTGCATAGCCAATTGCGCTGTGCTTTTGATCGGCACTGCCGCAATGTTTTGATCTCGGCCTGCGCGCAAGATCGCCAGTACATCGTTGCGATCATTCTTGGCGCCGCTGCGGTGGTCGGCCACGTGTTGCGCCGGCAGAATTCTCGCCAGCTTGCCTTGTGTCTGGAGCAATCGCGCCCAGGCCTGCGCACCAGGGCCTGTTTCCATCAGCACCGTCACGCCGGTCGGCAGCTTGTGGAGAAGCAGCAGAAAGGCTTCGCGTGACTTGATTCGGGCTTCGTAAATGACTTGGCCAAGGGCATCTTCCCCGGCCACCTGGAACACATTCTTGGCAAGATCTACCGCCACAGTCGAACACACAGACACATCGACTGGAGACGGATGAGTTTTGGTCGTATGCTTTTTCATGGGCTCGCCCTCGCTGTCGTTGGCTTCTTAAGAATGCCACCGTGGCGCTACAGACGCCTCGGCTTGGGCGAGTCCATCCAATTACAGAAATCAGGACACACCTCAATCCGTTCCCACAATGGACATCAACCTGATCACCACCGATAGGTAGCACTCGCCTGCACGGTGCGTTGCGAGCCATACCAGCACCAAGAATAGTAATAGCAGGACGCGACGTATTCCTTGTTCGCCAGGTTGGTGACGTTCAATGCCAGGCGCAAGTTATCCATCGGGCTGTTGATGTTCGGGATGTCGTAATGTGCCGCTGCATCGAACAGCGTGTAGCCCGGCACTTTCAACGAGTTGGCCTCATCGCCCCAGCTCGATCCGACATAGCGCGCACCGCCGCCCACACCGACGCCTTTGAGCTGGCCGTCACGGAAGGTGTAATCGACCCAGGCCGAAGCGGTGTGTTTCGGAATGCCCGGCGGCGTGGTGCCTTCTGCCGTCAGCGCCGGGCCATTGGCCACGCCGACAATGCCGGGTGAAACGCGCACCGTGCTGTTGGATTTGCTGACCTGATTATCCAGGTACGCATAGGCCGCGGTGATATCCAGGTTATCGCTCAGGCTCGCCTTGCCTTCGAGTTCAAAGCCACGGGATTGCACTTCGCCAGTCTGCACTTGGCAACGGGCGCCATTGCACAGATTGGTCGGGATCGGGTCCTGGGTCAGCACGTTGCTGCGGCGCAAATCGAAGACTGCCGCAGTGATGAAACTGTTGCTGCCCGGCGGCTGATATTTGATCCCCAGCTCGTACTGCTTGCCTTCGGTGGGATCAAACGGCGTATTGCCAAAGCCCGCACCAGATTGCGGCTCGAAAGATTCGGAATAGCTGATGTACGGCGCCAGACCATTGTCGAACAGATAGACCAGACCCAAGCGGCCGGTGAATGCCTCGCTGTCCGTCGAGCTTTTGCTTTTCACACCAGTGGTCAGACGCTCCGAACTGTTGGTGCTGTCCGCCCAGTCGTAACGACCGCCCGCCAGCAACACCCATTTGTCCCACTTCAGCTGCTCCTGCAAATACAGGCCTTTCTGCTGGCTGCGCGCCGTGGCGTCGGTGCTGTAGGTGATCGGCGTAACAGGACGCCCGTAAACCGGATCGAACAGGTCCAGCGACGGGCCATTGCCGTTGCCGGATTTGGTGTCGGTGCTGGTGTTCTGGTAATCGGCGCCGAACAGAACCGTGTGCTGCAACGGACCGGTATCGAACTTGGCCTGGGCCTGGTTATCCAGCGTGTAGGCATCCAGATTCACATCGCTGCCGATGGTGTAGCGACCCATGGTGCGATAGTCCGGCTGCAACGCGTCGCTGCCGTTGTAGATACTTTGATAAATACCTTCGCTGCGCAGATAACGGGCGTTCTGGCGCAAGGTCCAGACGTCGTTCAGGTGATGTTCGAACAAGTAACCGACGGCGTAATACTTGCGGTCGCTCTTTTCGAAATCCTTCTCGCCATCATAAAAATCCACGTCGATGTCACGACCGGTCGGGCTGTGCAATACCGAGCCATAGGCCGGAATCGACCCGTAGGACGCGCCCTTGGGATCCGCCTGATAGTTCGCCAATAAGGTCAGCGACGTGTCTTCGCTGGGGCGCCAGGTGAAGGCCGAGGCGATGGACTGGCGACGGGTTTCGGTGTGATCGATTTGCCCATCGGCATCGTCGTACAAACCGGAAAGGCGATAGGAATACACCCCTTGATCATCAATCGGCCCGCCAAAATCAAAGGTCGTACGCTTCTTGTCGAAAGTGCCGTAGGTCATGCCGATTTCATGGAAAGGCGTTTCCGTCGGCAACTTGCTGACCATGTTCACCACGCCGCTCGGGCTGGCCTGGCCATACAGCACCGACGATGGACCGCGCAGCACTTCAACGCGTTCCAGATCGAAGGAGTCCTTTTGCGGCGACGCATCACGGCTGCCCGGCATGCGCAGGCCATCAAGGTAAGTCGCCGGGGAAAAACCGCGAATCGTCAACTGATCGAGTCGTGAAGCGGTAGAACCACGGGTTTCCGGAACCACTGCGGCGGTGTAGCGCAGGATCTGATTGAGGCTCTGGGCACCCTGCGCGCGCATCTGATCCTTGGTGACCACGGAAATGGATTGCGGGGTTTCAATCAAGGCCGAATCGGTCTTGGTGCCGACCCGGCTGCGCGTGGCCACATAACCGGAAACCGGGCCGGTCGGACTTTCGTTCTGATACGCGCCGCTGATGGCAGTGGCTTGCAGCTCCACGGTGCCTTCGGCGGCAGCGGGTGCTGCTTCGATTCGATAGCGACTGGCCGAAAGTGTAGTTGCGCGCAAACCGCTGCCAGCGAGCAATCTGGCGATTGCCTCATCCGTGCCGAACGCACCTTGCAAGCCGTTGCTGCGTTTGCCCCGGGTCAAGGCCGGGTCGAATGCCAGAACCAGATTGGCCTGCTCGGCCAGGGCATTGAGCGCCTGGCTCAAATCACCGGCCTGGATGGCGAAGCTGCGCGCCGCGCTGGCGGGCTGGGCTGGCGCAGATTCGGCAGCGTGCAAAGGCGCTACGGCACACGCCATCAACACGGTAAGCGCCAGAGGATGCAACGAATTAACAGGGCGTGACATGAACGATCCTTCACTGTGAAATTAGGTTTTCCATAGCCATGACGGACATGCGCGAAAAACAGACAGTGAATGAGAGCGATTTACATTCAAAACCTGACGATTATTTTTTTGCGGCGAAATATTTCTTTCTTAATGGGGTTGAATTGTTCCTGCGTAGGCGCCAACACTGTGAATGAGCGCAGACGAAATGAACCAGTCAACCGGTCGTGTCGTCCGATCTCATACGAGCAAGCCTTATAAGGGAAGAACTATGCAAATCCAGGTCAATTGCGATAACCACATCGAAAGCAGTATTCGACTGGAGGAGTGGGTACGTACCACCGTTGAAAGCACGCTCGAACGCTATGACGAAGATTTGACTCGCATTGAAGTCCATATTCGCGATGAAAACGGTGACAAGCCCGGCCCGCACGACATGCGCTGCCAGATGGAAGCCCGACCAAAAGGTCATCAACCTATTTCCGTTACCCACAAGGCCGATACGCTGGATCAGGCCGTAGATGGCGCAGCAGTAAAACTCGACCACGCCCTTGAACATCTTTTTGGCAAACTGCGTACCAAACGTCCGGGCGCTCCCGTGATCAATGACGCAGAACAGGAGTCGGTAAACCCGGACGCCCTGCTGCAAGAAGAATTTCTGGAAAAAGAGCAGGCCAAAGACACCGCCCTGCTGGGATGATCCAAACCGTTGGCTGAGCCATTCAGCAACACTATAAAGAAGGGCGGGGTCGCCAAAACGACCCCGCCCTCTTTCGTTCAAAAGCGCGCTTACTCGGCCGGCTTGACCCGTACCAGCAGATCGGTGAAGTGCTCGACCTTGATCGGCAGGTTGTCGGCCAGAGTCGCCAGTGCGGCGTCGGTATCATCCAGTTGAAAGACGCCGGAAACCCGCATTCCTTGCAGGGCCGTCGCATCGAATTGCAACAGCCCATGTCGATAATTCCCCAGCGCCTCCAGCACCTCGGCAAGCGGTCGGTCATCGACCTTGAGCAAACCGCGCGTCCAGGCCGCAGGGTCTTCATTGCCGATCGATTGCGGCGTCTGCACCAGGCCATCCTTGAGCATCGCCCGCTGACCAGCGCTGACCCGGACCGCCACGGAACTGTTGGCATTGGCGGCGATGGCGGATTCCAGCACGCTGACCTGAACCCCGCCGTCCGCCCCACTACGCACCAGAAACCGTGTGCCCAGCGCTGTAATGGTGCCTTGATCGGTGCGCACCACGAACGGTCGCTGCGGGTCCTTGGCGACCTCGACCCACACCTCGCCGCGATGCAAGTCGATCACCCGCCGCCGCTCGTCGAATTCCACATCGACCGCCGAGTCACTGTTGAGCCGCAAATGGCTGCCGTCGGCCAGGGCGATCTCGCGGCGCTCGCCAACGTGGGTGCGCTGATCGGCCATCCAGATGGGTGCCTGATCGAGACTGAACCAGGCCAGAGCCAGGCTGCCGCATAAAGCAATCGTCTGCAGATAGCGCCGCGAAGACTTGCCCGGCGAACGCGCGAAAGCCTGGTCCAGAGCCATCCGCGCCGGAGCCGTCGGCAACTGCTCGAAACTGCCCCACAAGGATTGCATGCGCGCCACGGCCAGGAAGTGTCGTGGATCTTCCTGTCGCCAGGTATTGAAGGCCTGGCGATCCTGCGCAGTGACCCCATCGTCGTGCAGCAACGCCAACCAACTCGCGGCCTGGCCGATCATTGCTTCGGTCGGTTCGTACTCGGTGCTCATGACAGGTGGCCCGAACCATGCAGTGCTTTGTAGCAATGCACCAGCACGCTGGCCATGTACTGCTTGACCATGCTGCTGGAGACACCCAACACCGTGGCGATTTCGCTGTAGGTCAGGCCGTCCAGGCGATTGAGCAAAAATGCCTGACGCGGTTTGGCCGGCAAACCCTCCAGCATCTGGGCGATCCTTTCCAGAATCTCCAAGGCGGCGTGAATCGCTTCCGGGCTCGGAAAAGAGGCTTCATCGGCATGCAGTGCCAGAGCATCAAGGTAAGCGCGTTCGACCTTGCGCCGCCGCCCACCGTCGATCATCAGGCGCGTGGCCGTCGTCGTCAGGAAGGCGCGAGGCTCCTTGAGATTATGCGGCTCGGCCAGGGTAAGCACCCGAATGAACGCATCATGGGCCAGATCGGCAGCGCGCTGCGAGCAACCAAGTTTCTTACGCAGCCAGCCGTGCAACCAGCCGTGATGGTCGGCGTAGAGTTCGGAGATTTGCCGCTGGCGGTTGATCAGGTCGCGATCAGATGCGGAGAAGTCGTGCATGTGTCAATACTTCTCAAACACGAAAAATTATCATTAACGCGAAAGATGCCAGTTTTCAGCACCGACAGCAAGCGTAGGAAATTTCCCATCAATCCACTTGAGCCGAGAACTAAATTGCCAAAAGCCCAGTCAACTTATGCAGCCCCCTAAAGCAGGTAGCCGATAATGGACAATCCTTTTCAACAGATCACTGACGCGTTCCACCCTGATTATCGGGTGAACCTGAGCATTCAAGGGCTCGACGGCAGCATCATGCTGACCCTGTCCAACGAATCCGGCGTTGTCGCCAAACGCTTGATCAGCGCCGCACAGCGCAACGATCCCAAGCGCCTGAACCGTTTGATTGAAAGCGTGCAATTCGGCATCGCGATCGAACAAGGGCACAGCGCGATCAAGATCCTCGCGGCCATGACCGATGGCGACCTCAAGCAACTGGCCCCGCCACCGATACGCAGCAACTGGCTGCGCGATCGCCCACGATTGGCGGTAAGTGTTTAATGGCGTGTCATCGCGGTCGTGATGATGCGCAAGATTTCCACACTCATCTGATGCCAGATTCAGGCCCGACTACCGAACGCTTTCAGCGGGCCTGAATACCTTCCCGGCGATTATCTCGATCAGTTTTCGGCCTTGTCCTTGACCGATGGGTATTTCGACGACGCGTATCGAACCACCAGAATCGAAAACGCCAGCAGCAATATCCCGCCACACAAATAAATGATCCCCAGGTCAGGCGCGTTGTGATGCGATACGTCGCCGATCAAGAGCCGCGTCAGCGCTGTGATCGCCACGTAAAGCAGGAAGCGGATCGGCATGTGGTTGGTCTTGAAATAAATGCCCGTCATGGCACCCAGCTCAAGGTAGATAAACAGCAGCAGAATATCGTCGACGCTGATGCTGCCTTTTTCGAGCATACCGATAAAGGTCGTCACCGCCGCGTAGGCCGTGATCGCGCCGATACCGAACAGCGCCAGATAGTGGAAAGCCTCGACGCAGAGATTGCCGAGCGAGTCGGCCTGGTCGTGCAGGTTCTTGCGCAGCTTTTCAGCCCATTTCAGTTCTGACATATCCAACACATCCTGTACAAAAATTAAGCAGCACGTTCCCGGTCGTATCATGCAGCCGGTGCATGACGCTTTGCGGTGTCTCATTTTCAAGCAGGAACGAGGCCATTAGCTATGGTTGAGAGCGTGGCGGGTTGTCGCAAGGCACATCCATGATTGAAAAAAGAAGCATGAAGGCCACTATCCAGCGCGGAAAAATTCGCCTATGCTAGGCACTGTATAAAAATACAGTAGTCGTTAAAGACAACTATCGTGAAGGCATGTGAGGTGGTGAATGGCCGTCGAAGTGGTATACCGCAGCAGCCGAGATCTGGAGCGTTTGTTCATGGATAAAGCCGAAGCTGATCGTCATGACAAAATGCTCGAACTCGCTGAGTTGCTGGCAGCAGTGTTGAACAAGGCCGTACCTTCCCTGAGCGAAGCCCAGGTCGAGGAAGCCGGGATTTATATGGCGAAGAATCGCGATATTTTTGCCCGCGCATTCAAGAACCAGCCGGATGCGTTGAATGAATTGCTCAACGGTCCAGGTGCAGAGTAAAGCCCGGTCCTCCTGCGTGGGATTAGCTCATCCCAGGTAGATCTGTTGGAGCGAGGCTTGCCCGCGAAGAACGATGACGCGGTGGGATCTGGGTCACCGAGGCGCCTGATTCGCGGGCAAGTCGGAACGCCGCCCGCTCGCTCCAACGGGGCCGGTGTTTGTCGCGTGACAACGCTCAGTCAGGTTTCTCCAGCTCATCCACCAACGCCCGGAAAAACCGCGCCGCTTCGCCGCCGGTAACAGCCCGGTGATCGAAAGTCAGTGACAGCGGCAAAATCGGGTGCACCACCACTTCGCCGTTGACCGCAACCGGCTCATCGCGAATCGCGCCCGCGCCGATGATCGCCACCTGTGGCGGCACCACCACCGGACTGGCGTAGCGGCCGAACAAGGTGCCGAAGTTGGACAGGGTAATCGTCGCGCCCATCATTTCCTTCGGCGGGATCGACCGCGCCTGGACATCCGCCCGCAGGCGGCTCATGCCTTCTTTCAAATCGGCAGACTCGCGATTGCCCACATCGCGCAGGACCGGCACAAACAAGCCGTCCGGCGTGTCCACGGCAATGCCCAGATCAAGCTGCTGATGCTGTTTGATGGACAGGGATTTGCCATCGAACCAGCTATTGAGTACCGGCTCGACTTTGCAGGCAGCCGCCATGGCTTTACCCAGCCTGATCAATGGATCGCGGGCTTGCGACCAGCGGTGCAGATCGGCATCGCCATAAATCGTCACCGGCACGATTTCCGCGTGGGATCGGGCCATATTCAGCGCCATGCTGCGTCTGACGCCGCGCAGCTTTTCGCCGCCAAAACGGTCGCGGTCGGCCTGTGCTGCGCTTTCGACATCGGCGCGGGTGATCAGGCCGTCACTGCCCGAACCGCTTAATGCGCCGATGTCCACGCCCAATTGCCGCGCCAGTTGCCGGACCGCCGGTGTCGCCTTGGCTGCCAGATGCTCGCGGGTCGAAGGCGCGGCGCCAACGAAGAACTGATCGTCCTGACTGCCGCCGCCTTCGAGGCGTCCGACCACGGTTCCCGCATCGCCTTCGCCTTCGAATGCCATCAAGGGTTCGCCCACATGCAGGATGTCGCCATCGCCGCCGTAGACCTTGGCGACCACGCCGTCATAAGGCGCGGGAATATCGACAATGGCCTTGGCGGTTTCCACTGAAACCATCAATTGATCGGCCTTGACCGTATCCCCCGCCTTGACGTGCCATTCGACGATTTCCGCTTCTTGCAAGCCTTCACCCAGATCGGGCAGTTTGAAATATTTCATCGCAAATCTCCTGAATCTGGGCCGTCAGGCAAAATTGAGCACTTGATCGCAGGCGTGAAGAATGTCTTCCACGCCGGGAATGTACAGTTGCTCCAGTCGATACAGCGGCGGCGGAATATCCGGCGCCGTAACTCGCACGATGGGCGCCTGCAAATCCAGCAAAACCCGCTCGTAGAGACTGGCGGCGATCTCCGCACCGACGCCGCAGGAGCGCGGCGCTTCATGCACGATGACGCAGCGTCCGGTCTTGCGCACCGATGCTTCGAGGGTGTCCAGATCCAGCGGCTTGACGCAGGCCACGTCGATCACTTCCGCCGAGATGCCTTGTTCACTCAATGCAGTGGCAGCCTGCAGGGTTTCGTGGACGCTCGCGCCCCAGCTGATCAGTGTGATATCGCTGCCTTCACGCAGGGTGAAACACGTGTCCAGCGGCAAGCGCTTGCCGTCGTCGAGCAGCGGTTGCGGGTTCATGCGGTACAGCCGGGTCGGCTCCAGGAAGATCACCGGATCAGGATCGTCGATGGCCGCCAGCAGCAGGCCGTAAGCCCGGGCGGGCGAGGACGGGATGACCACGCGCAGGCCGGGGATGTGGGCGAACAGCGCCTCGGTACTTTCGCTGTGATGTTCCGGAGCGCGAATGCCCGCGCCCATGGGCGAACGCATGACCATTGGGCAACTCAGGCGTCCGCGAGTCCGGTTGCGCATGCGGCTGGCGTGGGAAACCAGGTGTTCCATGGCGGCATAGATAAAGCCCATGAACTGGATTTCCACCACCGGTTTCAATCCCTGTGCCGCCATGCCGATGACCAGTCCGCCGAGCATGGTTTCCGCCAACGGCGAATCGATCACCCGCTTGAAACCAAAACTGTCGCGCAAGCCTTGAGTGGCGCGGAATACTCCGCCATTGACACCAACGTCTTCCCCCAACACCACGACGTTTTCGTCTTCGGCCATGGCTCGATGCAGGGCAAGGTTGACCGCTTCCAGCAGGCTGACTTTTTCACTGCTCATGATGCTCACCTCCGGCGCGGCGTGCGGCGCGCTCAAGGAACCATTCACGCTGCTCGGCGAGTGCCGCTGGCCATTTGGCGTAGACGTGATCGATCACCGATTCCGGCGGCTGAACACCGGCTGCGTCGAACGCATCAACCGCCTGCTGCACCAGCGCCTGGCATTCAGTGACGAGCGCCTGTTCGCGGCCTTCGTCCCAAACCCCCTGACTGGCCATGAACGATTGCAGGCGTTTGATCGGCTCTTCCAGCCAGGCCTGCTTCACTTCTTCAGCGGCCCGGTAACGTGTGGCGTCATCCGCCGTGGTGTGATCGCCGAGCCGATAGCTCAGGCATTCCAGCAGCACTGGCCCTTTGCCTTTGCGCGCACGTTCCAGGGCAATCTGCATGCGATCGTAGACAGCGAGAATGTCGTTACCGTCGACTTGCTCGCCGTGGAAGCCGGCACCGATGGCTTTTTGCGCCAGCGTCGGCGCGCCGCACTGCATGTGCCGGGGCACGGAGATCGCCCACTGATTGTTATTGATGACGAACACCACCGGCAGTTGCCAGGCACCCGCCACATTCAGTGCTTCGAGAAAATCACCTTTGCTGGTCGCGCCGTCGCCGCAGGTCGTCACCGCGACCCGATGCTCGCCGCGAATCTTGAACGCACTGGCGACGCCGCAGGCATGCAGCGCCTGAGTGGCAATCGGCACACAGAGCGGGAAATCCTCAGCGACGGCCGGTTCGGCAAAGTTGCTGCCGCGCTCGTCACCGCCCCAATACAGGAGGATTTCTTCCATGCGCACGCCACGCATCAACTGCACGGCAGTGTCGCGGTAGTACGGGATAAGCACGTCTTCAGGATGCATGAGGCTGCCGATGGCAACGCCAATGGCTTCCTGACCAAGGGTCGGCGCGTAAGTGCCGATGCGCCCGGTACGTTGCAGCGCTACGGCTTTCTGGTCGAAAAGCCGGGTCAGGACCATTTGCCGGTAGAGACGGGTCAGGAGATTGAAGTCGTCGGCCCAGGCTGGCAGTTCACCTGTCAGACGACCATCCGGGGCAAGGTAACGGGTATACGCAACAGCGAGCCTGGTGCTGGGCATTGCTTTCTCCTTGCACGCGGGATACGCGTGCTACACGAAAACCTCGGCACTTGTGGCGACGAGGTTTCAGGCGTCGGCAATCACCGGGTAAGGCGTGGGCCGACGTTCAAGAGGTGCTCCGCCAACATGTCAGCGACCCGCGCGGGTGAGCGCTTTTCCGCTTGTGCGTGGGCGTAGACCTCAGTCAATCGTTGTCCGATCCTGGCAAGATGGGCGGTGATGGTGGAGAGCGTTTCCCCGCGATGTTGCAGGGCGACGTAGATGAGTCCGCCAGAATTGATCACATAGTCCGGCGCATACAGAATGCCGCGATTCTCCAGTTGGTCGGCGACCTGCAGGCTGGTCAATTGATTGTTGGCCCCGCCCGCCACCGCCGCGCAACGTAGCTGCGCGACACTCTTGCTGTTGAGCACCGCGCCCAGCCCGCAGGGTGCGAGGATGTCGCAGGGCGTGCTGAGCAGAGCTTCGCAGGCAATCGGATGGGCGCCGAACTGCTCCATTGCGAGCTGCACGCGTCCGCTGTCCAGATCGCTGACCAGCAGGTCGGCACCGGCCGCATGAAGTTGTTCGGCCAGGGCGTAACCCACATGCCCCAGGCCTTGAATGGCGATGCGCAGCCCTTCCAGATTGTCGCTGCCCAGACGCGCCATGGCCGTGGTCCGAATCCCGGCAAAGACGCCCATGGCGGTATGCGCCGAAGGATCGCCGGCTTCAGTGGTGCTGGTCACGTGTTGGGTGTGTTGCGCAATGCAGTCCATATCGGCGCTGGAGGTTCCGCTGTCCACTGCCGTGATGTAGCGCCCGTCCAGGCTCTCGACGAAGCGTCCGAAAGACTCGAACAGGGCAGCGCGATCAGGAACATGGGCGGGACGCATGATGACCGCCTTGCCGCCACCTTGCGGCAGACCGGCGAGTACCGATTTGTAGCTCATGTTTCTAGCCAGACGGATGGCGTCCTCGATGGCGCTGTCTTCATCGGGATAGGCAAGGTAACGACATCCGCCCAAGGCAGGACCGCGCTGGCAATTGTCGATAGCGATCACTGCCTTCAGGCCGGTTTCGGGATCGACGACCAGATGCAGTGATTCGATGCTTGAACTGTGCATGAGAGCGAACATCGGCAGTGCTCCCGGAATACTTTTTTTCTAAGGCGATTATAGGCGCTGCTGGGAAAAATGATTGACCGCTGGTGCATGCGGATCAAACACACCCGCACTTACATTCGGCACTGGACGAAATCTGCGACGGAGGCTAAAACAAGTCATCGCTGCCAACATTCCAGTTGCCCGGATTCGGTCGGAGGGGTCGATGACGCCACGCCAGCATTGCCTGTCTAGCCTGCAACAAAGCCCTTGCGATGTGTTCGAGGCTGCGCTGTGGGTTTCGGCCGAACATGACCCGCAGTTTCTGCCCCGGCATCTACGCGCCGAAATGGATCAATTGCAGCGTCAGGTGAACAACGCCCTGCCGTCGCTGCCGCCTTCCGAGCTGGCCCAACCCTTGTTGCGTCAACTCAATGCCATGGGGTTTGCCCAAGACGACTGGAACCCTCCGAAACCTGAATCGGCGCTGTTGCACAAAGTAGTGCAACGTCGTCGCGGTCAACCATTGGCCCTGGCTTTGATCGCCCTGGAAATCGCCAGGCGGCTGGAGATCAAACTCGAAGGGGTAAATTTCCCCGGGCATTTTCTACTGCGGGTTCCCGGCGCCGACCATTTGCTGGACCCTTGTGGTGGGCGGCGGCTCTACCCGCACGACTGCCGAGAGCTGCTGGTTCGCCAGTTCGGGCCAGACATGCAACTGCGCGCGGCGCACATGATTCACGCCACGGACTTGAGCATGTTGCAACGGCTGTCGCGCAATCTACGGCATCTGCACCAACTGAATGACGATCTGCTGGCCTCGCTCAAAGATGCTGATCGCGTGGTGGAACTGGGCCAGGCGACCACTGGGGATCATCTGGTCCGGGCTGGCCTGTATCACGCCCTGGAATGTCCGCAGGCGGAACGATTTGATCTGGAACACGCTCTGCTCTTGAGCGACGATCCGCTTCAGCGCCTCAGGCTCACCGAGCGTTTGAGCCAGCTGCCATCGAGCAAAGCCATACACTGAGCGGCCTGTAGCGACTGTTGCCGTGCATGCAACAGTTAATGTCGCAAACCACTGTTTTCTAATGCAATTAAACACTCTATTCTTGCCGGACTTTAAGCAAGCCGCTCAATTAACTTGTCTTGTTTACCCCATCGATTTTCGCTGGCACGTTGCTGTCCCTGACGTACCGGACTTTCAGAGTGTATCGACGTTGATTTTATAGCTCCTGGATCTACGTCTTGTTTAGCCGCTGTTAATACAGCGGCTTTTTTTTGCCTTCCGCCAAATTATGGCCTTGCGCCACTACACCTTCGATTTCAATTTGGGTGGCAGGAGTTCATCCTTGATCTTTTCGCCATTTTTTATGCGTTTGTTAAGGGCCATCGTCCCGTAACTGTCCCCTGTCGATGCAAACACCTGCAGGTTTTTCATGACATGGACTGTCTTGATGTAATCCGGCAACAACAATTTTGAATATTTATCCCCTGTCAGTACTTTAGTCTGCATTTCATCGATACGTTTGGCGAAGAACTCCAGGGCATTTATCTTGACATCCGGGTGTGAGATTTTGCCGTCCTTGTCGAACTCCAGGGCCGCACGCCCCATTAGATCCGCAGTCAGATTATCGACCAGACCAAAAGCCAGGAGTTGTTTGCCAATGTTTCCCAACTCTTCAGGGCTGACCTTTTCCGCATCAAAGTCTTTGAACAATGGCCGGAGTTTGCTTTGCTCCATGGCCATGGTATTGAGCGCGACGGGGTTCTCGCCGATCTCCAACAAGATACGGTTGGTATTGGCACTGGTTTTTTTAATTGATGGATCCTCAAGCCGTGGCTTGATAATGACTGGCGGCATTTCGCCGTATCGATTAACCATTCCCATGATGCTGCTCCTTTTACGTCGAATGAAGTATTCATCGAACATATCGGGAACTGGCCGGGCGACTTTATAGACAGAACACCCAACGGGTTAAATCCAGACGGGTACTACTTGTCATATGGAATATTCTTACACCGCGCAACGAAGCCTCCTAATTATCAATTATTTAATCAGCCGTTTCGTTGCGCAATTAGATAGTTTTATTTAACCCCTATACCTCTGCAAATTCGCCATCATTTCTTTCAGTGCCTCAACGTTATCCCCAGGATGCACTGCTCCGCCGAAATCACTAATGACTTGCCACTGCGCGGCGACATCTTCCGGGCTGAACCCTGCATGAGGGTCGAAGCCAGCTCCGAGGCTTCGCTCCCAGCGGACTTTGCCGATCCAGCCGCCGCCCACTTCGAACAAACCCGCGCTGTCCTGGCATTGGTCGCTGCCCAGGTACACAACTAACGGGCTGATCAGTTCAGGCTTGAGCAACTCGAAGACATTGGGCGGGATCAGCCCTTCGGTCATTCGCGTGCCACCGGTTGGAGCGATGGCATTGACCAGGATGTTGTTCTTGCGACCTTCCAGGGCCAAGGTGCGCGTCAGGCCATAAAGTCCCAACTTGGCCATGCCGTAATTGGACTGGCCGAAGTTGCCGTAGATACCGGAAGTCGATGAGGTAAATATCACGCGGCCATAGTTTTGCTCTCGCAAGTGAGGCCAGGCCGCGTGCGTCACCTTATAAGCGCCTTCAACGTGCACGCGATAAACCAGATCCCAGTCGGCATCTTCCATTTTGACAAAGGATTTATCGCGCAGGATTCCGGCGTTGTTCACCACGACGTCAACACGGCCGAAAGCGTCCAGGGCGTTCTGGACGATCTTGTCGCCATCGGTTACCGAATCGTGATTGGCCACCGCCGTGCCGCCCGCTTCGCGAATCTCGCTGACCACTCGGTCTGCCGCCGACGAGTTGGCGCCTTCCCCACTGGCGGAACCGCCAAGATCGTTGACCACCACGCGAGCGCCATGGCGGGCAAACAGTAACGCATGAGCGCGACCCAATCCGCCGCCAGCACCGGTGACGATCACTACTTTTTCGTCGAAATGGACAGGTTCACTCATGACTAGCTCCAGGAAAGGTCGGCAGACGCGCTTGCATCAGTGTCGTACACCCGACTTCCAGTCACAATCAAACCAATCTTCACTGAATAGTGCCCGATAATGCCGCTGGATGCGCTGCGTTCCGGATCGCGTCCTCCCCTTCTTGCTCTATGGCAGCCCGGAACGCCAGATAGTGGCGAAGCACTAACGATGGCGCCTCCAATTGCGGGTAGTGACCGATGCCCCCCAGCAGCACGGTATCGGCGTCGGGGATCAGCTGCCGGTAGCGCTCGACCATGTGCGCGCCTGAAATAGGGTCGACCGCCCCGTCAATCACTCTTAACGACACGTCTCCCGTCTGCATGGCGCCCACCCAGCGTTCACGCTGTTCGACGCGCTCCGGGATATAGCGAATCAGGCGATGCAGGATTCGCTCGCCTTTGTTGGCCGCGATCAGGCTCCACAGATCGTCCAGCTCACTTTCACTGGGGCCGGTATTCGGACCAAAGATCCTGCTGAAATTTTTGGCCAAACCGCCTCGATCGAACATCCGGCTGAACATCCAGCCCAGCGGACTCAGCAACAGCTTTTGCGCCAAGACCTTGCGGTGGGTTTCCGGAAACAGGCCGCCATTGAGGAATACGCAACTGGCCATCGCAAAGCGCCCCTCGTGATGACGCGCCAACAGCTCCTGGGCAACGCTGTCACCGTAATCATGGGCCAGTACGTGAATCGGCCGCGCTTCATCCAGGTGCTGCAACAAGGCTTGTTGCAAGTCAGCTTGCTGGATGAGGCTGTAAGGATGGCGCGGCGGTTTGGCCGAATCGCCGAAACCGAGCATGTCGCAGGCAATCACCCGATACCGGGTCGCCAAGGGTTGCCAGAGGAAATGCCAGTCCCAGCTGGCGGTCGGGAAACCGTGAATCAGCAACAAAGGCTCACCCTCGCCCGCCGTCCAATAGCGAATGGCATGGCCTTTGAAGTCGAACGTCTGTCCACGGGTGCGCCAGATACGCAGCGGAATTTCGGTCAGCGGCATTATTGCTTGTAACCCGCATCGGTCAGGTCGAGTTTGCGCAGCAACGCTGGCCAGGCAAGCGCGCCGCCCATGCCCTGGGCGCTTTTCGTCACGCCGGCCACCATGGCTTTCGCGCCCGCGAGAATCTGCCCGTCGATGGTAATCAACTGCGCCCCGCCGCCTTGGGCCATGACCTGGATTTCGCAGGCGCGCTGGAAGATGAACATCATCAGGAAGGTATCGGCGATGCTCGCCGAACAGGTCAACAGACCATGGTTTTGCAGCATCAGAAAATTCGTTTCGCCCAGATCGAACTGCAGGCGGGCTTTTTCCTCATGATTGAGGGCAACGCCTTCGTACGGATGGTAAGAGAGGCTCGACAGAACAAACAGTGATTGCTGACTGATCGGCAAAATCCCCTGCTGCTGCGCCGACACCGCCACGCCTGCAGCGGTATGCGTGTGCAGCACGCAGGCGACGTCATGACGAACCTCATGGATCGCGCTGTGGATGGTGAAGCCTGCGGGGTTGATCTCGTAAGGGCTGGGCATCAGCTTGTTGCCCGCCTGATCGATCTTGACCAGATTCGACGCTGTGATCTCGTGGAACATCAAGCCGTACGGATTGATCAGGAAATCATCGGTGCCCGGCACCTTGGCCGAGATGTGGGTAAAAATCAGATCGTCCCAGCCATGCAGCGCGACCAGACGGTAGCAGGCGGCGAGATCGACGCGGGTCTGCCATTCGGCAGGGCTGACCTGGTCTTTTACATTCAGTGGCGCATCGGGAGTGTGCAGAACTTGGGTAGGGTTCACGGCGGTTCCTCGGCATTCAGGGTTTGCTCTGGATGCAAAGTTTAGCCATACCCGGCAAAACCGTCGGGGACCTGGCGGCCATTCTGACGGCTTAAAAGGCCAATTCGTCTTTACGGACGCTCGTCGCGCAGCTAACACCGACCCGTTGGAGCGAGGCTTGCCCGCGAAGAACGATGACGCGGTGGATCCGGGTCACCGAGGCGCCTGATTCGCGGGCAAGCCTCGCTGCAACGAGTCGCGTTTGATTCGCGTGAGTCAGCGTTTCAACAACTCGACGAACTGCGCGAGCCATGGCTCGGCGTCGGTCTCGGGCGTGACGCTTTCACTGGCATCCAGACGCAGCATCTCCTGGACCTCAATGACCCCCAGTTCCGTGAACAACTCGCGGATCTGCTCGCCGCCGGCACAGAAGGTGTCACCGTAACTGGCATCGCCCAGGCCAATGACACCGCCGGGCAAGCCGCGCCAGGCTGCTGGCAGAACATCGCGGATCTGCGAATAAACCGGCTGGATGTTATCGGGCAGTTCACCCATGCCGGTGGTCGACGTCACGAACAACAAGGCTTGCGGGGCGAAGGATTGCAAGCCTTCGAGGGTCACACGCGGGTCTTGCAGAACGTCGAGACCGGCGTCGCGAAGGATTTTCCCGGCGTGTCGAGCGACTTCTTCAGCCGATCCATAGACAGAACCGGAAACGATGGCGACTTTCATGAATCATCCTGTATCAGCGGAAAAACGTCGGACATTATGCCTCAAGCCAGCCCATGACCTAGAATGCTGTCTTTGCTCCCGGCTTCGGAACTCTCTTCATGATCAATGCAAAACTGCTGCAACTGGTGGTGGACGCTTCCAATGACGGCATTGTCGTCGCCGAGCAGGAAGGTGAAGACAATATTCTGATCTATGCGAACAAGGCATTTGAAATGCTGACCGGCTATCCGGTGGACGACATCCTTTATCAGGATTGCCGCTTCCTGCAGGGCGACGATCGACAACAGCCGGCGCTGGTAGCCATTCGCGAAGCGGTCCACAGCGGCCAGCCTTGCCGCCAGATTCTGCGTAATTACCGCAAGGATGGCACGCCATTCTGGAACGAGTTATCGATAACGCCGGTGCTCAATGAGGCCGATCAGCTGACTTACTTCATCGGCATTCAGAAAAACGTCACCAAACAGGTGGAGGCTCAGCAGCGGGTGGTTGAACTGGAGGTTGAATTGGCTATTGCCAAAGAGGAGATCGCCGCGTTAAAAAAACACCTGAGTGCAACATAATGTTGAATTAATGGTCTGCTTTCCCAATAACCGGTTTTTTCGAGCCCCGTGATGCCCCACGACACCCTTCTCACCCAGGCTGAGCTGGATTTTATCCAGAACATGCAGCACAACCCCAAACTGAACGTGCGCGATGCGACACGCAGTTTGACGGTGAACGGTGGGATACACATCCAGGAATTGCTCACCCGTCTGGCGGCTCATGAGCAGGTGACGATCCAGGCGCAATTCGCCAATCAGCAGATGACGTTCCCACTGCATCTGGTGGAAGACGAATTTCACGCCTTGCACCTCGAATTGGGCGCGCCGAGCATTTTCGAAGAAGGGCCGCGAATACGTCCGTGGCGCCTGACGCTGCAGGAGCCCATGCCGCTGGAGACCGAAAAAGGTACTCCGACGTCGTTATGGGTTCATGAGGTTTCGTTCAAAGGCGTACTGCTGGAAAATCGCCGGTCGATCAAGCCGCCGAAAAACTTCTCCGCCTGGTTCGCGCCTGTCGGGCACGAGCCCATTTCCCTTCGTGGTACGTTCGAACGTCTCACCGAGTCGGGGCTTGCGGCGTATCGTCTGAGCCAGCGCAACAAGGAAGAGACCGAACGTCTGCGCCAGTACATCCTTGAGGAACACCAGCGCGTCTATCCAACCATGCATCGTTGATCGGTGCCGCAAAAACCTTCCTGCACGCAATCACGTATCCAGATGCCCCTCGATAAACTGCCGCAAGCGCCGCTGCATGAAGCTGCCTTCGCTGCCGATACACGCGACCGGGGATCCATCAAGACTTTCCTGCGCCAGATCGGCCCCCTCGCCAGCCAGCACCAGAGGGCAGTCGAGTGCCAACGCCAGGCGTTTGAGTCGGCGCGGCAAATCAAGGGTCGGCGGGTGATTGGTAAACAGCACGACAGCCACCGGACGAACCTTGCCACACACCAGCGTCAGTTCTTCCAGAGGCTGGCCCAACGCCAGGACCTGAATATCGAAGTCAGGACAGCCCAGCAATAATCCCGCAACCCACAGTTCCAGCTCCCGACATTGTCCCGGCACGCCCGCGAGCACGACTTTCCTCTCGGTCAAACCACTCGACAATTGCTGGCGTTGCAAGGTGCGGGCACGCAGGAAGCTGTCCAGAAACAGCCATTCGCTCACCTGGCCGAAACGGTCGTGATGCAGCAACAATTCACGCCAGACCGGCAGCAAAATGTCCTGGAATACCACGGTCATCGGATAGCTGGAAAACACCTGGCCGTAAAGTTGTTCCAGGCGGCGTTCGTCGAAGGAGCCAGCGGCCTGCCGCACTTGTGCCTGCCATTCGCCCCATTCGCCCAGCGCAATATCGCTCTCGGGCGCCACCGCCTGAATGCGCGCGGCCTGGGTCTTGGCGAGAATCTTGCTGACCTTGCTCACCGCCACGCCGCGTTCGATCCAGCTCAGGATGCTGCGCACTTCATCGATATCCGCCTGCGAATACAGACGATGACCACTTTCGGTGCGAGTCGGCTGAATCAGGCCATAGCGCCGCTCCCAGGCGCGCAACGTGACCGGATTGATGCCGGTCATGCGCGACACTTCACGGATCGGGAACAATTCTTCCTGCTTCAGATCTTGCTTAAGGCCGCTTGAAACACGGCGGCCAGTGAGGGATTCAGTCATGACAGGGATCGCATGGAAACAGTGGGGCGCATTGTACCCCTGTGGACCGGTCTTTCGCCAAAACCCCTGCGACTCGCACTGATACAGACGAAGTGATGAAACCCTATGGCTTATTTATGAATTTCAGGAATAATCCTTGCTTGCTAAAACGCGAAGCTGACGCAGCCCACTATCCCGGCGCTCTGTCATGTGACTTCCCTATCCGGGAATCTCACTCGTTTATCGGAGATACACAATGTCTACCACCCCCGTCACCTTGATGGTTGCTCGTCGCGTGGCCCATGGCCGCTACCAGGAACTCATGACCTGGCTGCGTGAAGGCGAACAACTGGCCACCGACTTCCCCGGTTACCTGGGTTCCGGTGTCCTCGCGCCTCCGCCAGACGATAACGAATTCCAGATTATTTTCCGCTTCGCCAACGCTGAAACCATGCACGCCTGGGAGCATTCTGCCTCGCGAAGCTCCTGGTTGGTGCGCGGCAGCGGTCTTTTTGCGCAGCCCTCGGAACATCGGGTCAGCGGTATCGACGGCTGGTTCGGTGCAGTCGGTCAACGCCCGCCGCGCTGGAAACAGGCCGTGGCGATCTGGCTGGCATTTTTCCCGGTCTCGCTGCTGTTCAATTTCGTGCTCAGCCCGCTGCTCAATGAGCTGCAACTGCTGCCGCGCGTGATGATCAGCACCTTGTTGCTGACGCCGCTGATGGTGTTCTGGTTTATCCCGCTGTCGACGCATTTGCTGTCGTCGTGGCTGAACAGCACTCCGGCACCTCGGACGACCACAGAATCGGCTCACTCACGGTGAGCCCTACGCGCACAACATGTACAAGCACCACAGATAATGTACATGTTTTGCATAAGTTTTAGCGCCCTTCCCCCGCGGCCTTCCACGCTGCAACCTCTCTTAGCCTAGGGTTATAGACAGGTGACTGACGCAAGCCTGCATGGACGCAGTTGTACAAGAGTAACCATTGGTATAACTTTGCTGCAGCTAGCGGCCAGCAAAGGCCGACACCCAATGATTCCGACGTGCGAGCGCTCATGGCTTTGTCTCCTGCCCCGATCCTGATCACTGGCGCCAGTCAGCGCGTCGGGCTGCACTGCGCGCAACGCCTGTTGGCGGATGGCCAGCCAGTGATCATCAGCTACCGCAGCGAGCGTCCCGAAGTTGAACAGCTGCGCGCGGCAGGCGCTATTGCGATTCATGGCGATTTTTCATCTGAAGCGGGCGTCCTGCAATTCATCGCCGCACTGAAAAACCAGACTGACAGCCTGCGAGCCATCGTCCATAACGCTTCAGAGTGGTTGGCGGAAACGCCTGGCGACGAAGCACAAGTCTTTACCCGGATGTTTAACGTCCATATGCTCGCGCCCTACCTGATCAACCTGCATTGCGAGCAGTTGTTGCATCGATGCGAGGTCGCGGACATTATCCATATCAGCGATGACGTGACCCGCAAAGGGAGCAGCAAGCACATCGCTTATTGCGCCAGCAAAGCAGGACTCGACAGCCTGACCTTGTCCTTCGCCGCCAGATTTGCGCCGCGGATCAAGGTCAATGGCGTTGCCCCGGCCCTGTTGATGTTTCAACCTCATGACGATTCGGTCTATCGCGCCAAAGCCCTGGCAAAATCAGCCATGGGCATCGAGCCCGGTCCCGAGGTGATTTACCAAAGCCTGCGTTACCTGCTGGATAACCCGTATGTCACCGGCACAACCCTTACCGTAAACGGCGGACGGCACGTCAAGTAAGCTGCCCCGAGGATCCTTTTGATGAGCTCATCCCTGCCACAGCACTACCGCGAGATTCTCG
Organism: Pseudomonas syringae; assembly: GCF_001698815.1. Classification (GTDB taxonomy): domain Bacteria; phylum Pseudomonadota; class Gammaproteobacteria; order Pseudomonadales; family Pseudomonadaceae; genus Aquipseudomonas; species Aquipseudomonas syringae_A. Next base: position 21,015 of record NZ_LGSI01000038.1, read on the forward strand.
TCGGTCTGGGCGAAAACCCTGACCGCGAAGGTCTGCTGGATACCCCGAAACGTGCCGCCAAGGCGATGCAATACCTGTGTCATGGCTACGCGCAGAGCGTCGAGGAAATCGTCAACGGTGCGCTGTTCGCTTCCGACAACGACGAAATGGTCATCGTCCAGGACATCGAGCTTTACTCGCTGTGCGAACACCATCTGCTGCCCTTCATTGGCAAGGCGCATGTGGCTTACATCCCCACCGGCAAAGTCCTCGGCTTGTCGAAGATCGCCCGTCTGGTAGACATGTTCGCCCGCCGCCTGCAGATCCAGGAAAACCTGACCAGACAGATCGCCGACGCGATTCAGGACGTCACCAACGCCGCCGGCGTGGCGGTGGTCATCGAAGCCAGACACATGTGCATGATGATGCGCGGCGTCGAGAAGCAGAACTCGACCATGAACACCTCGGTGATGCTCGGCGCATTCCGTGATTCGAGCACGACCCGTCTGGAATTCCTGCAATTGATCGGACGGAGCAGAAACTGATGGCAAGACTTGAACCAGGCACCGCGCGCATCCGGGTCAAGGACCTGTGCCTGCGCACCTTCATCGGCATCAACGAAGATGAAATCGTCAATAAACAGGACGTGCTGATCAACTTGACGATTCTTTATGCCGCTCAGGAAGCCGTGCGCGACAACGATATCGGCCACGCCTTGAATTACCGCACCATCACCAAGGCCATCATTCAGCACGTAGAAGGCAATCGCTTTGCCTTGCTCGAACGCCTGACCCAGGAAGTGCTGGATCTGGTGATGAGCTACGAGCCGGTGCTGTACGCCGAAGTCGAAGTCGACAAGCCCCATGCCTTGCGTTTCGCCGAGTCGGTGTCGATCACCCTCGCCGGGCAACGCTGAAACTCTTATCATTGCGTCCTTAATTGCCTGCGAAGAGCCCATCATGACCCCGCAAGAACGCCTCGAACTCGAAGCCGCCGCCTTTCGCCGACTGGTCGCGCATCTGGACAGTCGCAAGGACGTGCAGAACATCGACCTGATGAACCTTTCCGGTTTCTGCCGCAATTGCCTGTCCAAATGGTACAAGGCCGCGGCGGACGAAAAGCACATCGACGTCAGCCTCGACGAAGCCCGCGAAGTGGTTTACGGCATGCCGTACAGCGAGTGGAAAGCTCAATACCAGCAAGAAGCCAGCGCCGAACAGAAAGCGGCGTTCGCCAAGGAACACAAGCATGACTGATCTGAATACCCTGCGCGCCAGCCTGGCGAGTGGCAAACATCTGTTTGCCGACACATTGGCCTTTATCGCGACGGGCTACGACTACCAGCCGCAAGCGTTCAGCAACGGCCCGGTTGAAAACCCCGCCGGGCAAAACGAAGGCTCGTGCAAAACCCTGGGCCTCGCGTTGCTGGAAGGCTTGAACGACGACGAAGCCTTGCTGGCGTTCGGCGAACATTACCGTTCGGTGAAAGCCACGCCAGACGGCAGCGACCACGGCAATATCCGCGCCTTGATCGCCCATGGTCTGGCCGGGGTGAAGTTTGCTGGTGAGCCCCTCAAGCGTAAGGGCTGAGTCGACGCCTTCGCGGGCAAGCCTCGCTCCAACAAGTTCTGCCACAAAAAAACCGGCCTGAGCCGGTTTTTTTTATTGCCGCAAAACGCTGTCAGAACGAGGCGTTAGCCAGGCCGTCCAGATACCGCTCAACGTCCAATGCTGCCATGCAACCAGCACCGGCAGAGGTAATCGCCTGACGGTAAACGTGGTCAGCAACGTCGCCCGCAGCGAATACACCTTCCACACTGGTTGCAGTCGCGTTGCCTTCACGGCCGCCCTGCACAACCATATAGCCATCTTTCAACGCCAGCTGACCTTCAAACAACGAGGTGTTCGGCGTGTGGCCGATCGCGATGAACACGCCATCGACTTTCAGCTCATCGCTGCTGCCATCGTTGTTCTTCAAGCGAGCACCGGTCACGCCCATGTTGTCACCCAGGACTTCGTCCAGCGTGGCATTGAGCTTGAGTACAATCTTGCCTTCGGCAACCCGCGCGTGCAGCTTGTCGATCAGGATCTTCTCGGCGCGGAACGTCTCGCGACGGTGTACCAGAGTCACCTTACTGGCGATGTTGGCCAGATACAGCGCTTCTTCTACAGCGGTGTTACCACCGCCGACCACGGCCACTTCACGGTTGCGATAGAAGAAACCGTCACAGGTTGCGCAGGCGGAAACGCCTTTGCCCATGAACGCCTCTTCGGACGGCAGGCCCAGATAACGAGCGCTGGCACCGGTGGCAATGATCAAGGCGTCGCAGGTGTAAGTAGCGTTATCACCCTTGAGGCTGAACGGCTTGCCAGCCAGATCGACCGCATTGATGTGGTCAAACACGATCTCGGTCTCAAAACGCTCGGCATGCTCACGCATTCGATCCATCAGCGCCGGACCGGTCAGGCCGTGCGGATCGCCGGGCCAGTTGTCGACTTCAGTGGTGGTGGTCAATTGACCGCCAGCCTGCATGCCGGTAATCAGCAAAGGCTTGAGGTTGGCGCGCGCGGCATACACTGCAGCGCTGTAACCGGCAGGGCCGGAGCCGAGAATAATCACTCGGGAATGACGTACATCAGACATGACACACTCCTATCGACCGACCATCTATGCCGTGGTCGGAACGGCTGGAATAAAAAAGGACCACCGAAAGCACTTGGGGAAGGCTCACAACACGGCAGTCCTGAAAAGTCTGTGGCTGCGACCGAAGCCGCAACGACGGATTACAGGCTGGTAGCGTTCTGCGCCAGGTAATCAGCAACGCCTTGAGCGTCGGCTTTCATGCCTTTTTGACCTGGACGCCAGCCGGCAGGGCAAACTTCGCCGTGCTCTTCAGTGAACTGTAGCGCTTCCACCAGACGAACCATGTCATCTACATCACGACCCAACGGCAGGTTGTTGACAACCTGGTGCTGAACCACGCCTTCGCGGTCGATCAGGAACGATGCACGAAGGGCAACGCCGTCATCGTGCTCAATGCCATAGGCGCGAGTGATTTCGTGTTTGACGTCGGCAACCATGGCGAACTGAACTTCACCAATACCGCCCTTCTCGACCGGCGTGCTGCGCCAGGCGTAATGAGTAAACTGCGAATCAATGGAAACGCCAACCACTTCAACACCCAGATCGCGGAATTTAGCGATGCGGTTGTTGTGGGCGATGATTTCCGATGGGCAAACAAAGGTGAAATCCAGCGGCCAGAAAAACAGCACCACGTATTTGCCGCGCAGCGAAGAAAGCTTGAAGCTGTCGACGATGGAACCGTCGCCCAATACGGCCGCCGCGTCGAAGTCCGGTGCCTGTTTGTTAACCAGTACGCTCATGAAGTCTCCCAAGAGGTTCAGATTTAAAAGGAAAGGGTTGATAAGTTGGCGTGCAGCTTATCGAGGGTGCCAAGATTAAGGAAATATCGTTTCACAATCCACCTCATAGCCGGGGTCTATCCAGAGGCGTTGCTGCTTTCACCCCCGCGCCAAAGCCGGTAAGGTCGGCGGGTTTTCTATCGATTGGAGGCTACCAATGCCTGCTCCCGCTCTCTCAGGCCCGCAATACCTGCGCGAAGGCCTGAAACTGGTGCTCAGCCCCGGCTTGCGCCTGTTCGTGCTGCTACCGCTGGGCATCAATTTGTTACTGTTTATTGGCCTGATCTATCTGGCCATGCATCAATTCGGCATGTGGGTAGATGCGTTTATGCCAGAGCTGCCCAGCTGGCTGAGTTTCCTCGATTACATCCTGTGGCCGCTGTTCGTCACGTTAGTGGTGCTGATGGTGTTTTTCACCTTCACCATGATCGCCAACATAATCGCCGCGCCATTCAATGGTTTCCTGGCGGAAAAAGTCGAAGTCGTGCTGCGCGGAACCGACGACTTCCCGGCCTTCAGTTGGGGCGAACTGGTCGCCATGGTGCCGCGCACGTTTGGCCGGGAAATGCGCAAGCTCGGCTATTTCCTGCCACGCGCCATCGGGCTGTTCATCCTGTCATTCATTCCGGTCGTCAACCTCGTCGCCGCACCGCTGTGGCTGCTGTTCGGGGTCTGGATGATGGCAATCCAGTACATCGACTACCCGGCGGATAACCACAAACTGGGCTGGAACGAAATGCTCGCCTGGTTGCGTTCCAAACGCTGGCAGAGCCTGAGCTTTGGCGGGATTGTATATCTGGTGCTGCTGATCCCGGTGGTCAACCTCCTGATGATGCCGGCAGCCGTTGCCGGAGCGACATTGTTCTGGGTGCGCGAGCGCGGGGCCGAGGCGTTGCTTCCCAAGATACGCTGAATGGATAAGAGGCTCTGAACAATCAGGGCCTTCTTAATGTGTGGGGCGAAAATTCTCCGCTGCTGGCAAAAGTTTGCCGCATCTTCGCTGATGAGAGATTTGACAAACGTCACGTTTTCTACCAGACCATACGGATATCCGCGTATATATAAACCAACATTTGCTGACCCTCATATTTAGTAACAATCGAACATCCAACTCTGGCACCCGCCTTGCTTATTGTCACTATCCCACAACAATAAAGTGATATGGCAATGCAAAACACTATAAATTCAGCAACCCTCACTCTTGATAGCTGTATAGGTAAATCTGTATCAGGAACTGCTGTTAACTCAACAAAAATTAGCGATATTGGTAGCAGCTTTGCAGACACACTAAAGAGCATGACGACTGAAGCGCCTCAAACATCACCAATGCGCAATACGAAAGTGACAGACTTGTATGAATGGTTGGTCGAGGGAGGCGCACAAGATCCTGAGTGGGCCAATGAATCTGCCTTTCTGTACGGATGCGAATACATTGATACTCCGATGTTATACGTCGGCGATTGGCCAATCATAAGGATCGCGGCAACCGGAGAAATTTTCACCCCGGAAAAAGAGGCCTACTTCAAACAAATTGCTGATCTTTACCATGAGGGACGGGTAAAGCTATACGAAAACGAATTCGCCAAGGGCACGCCTCTCTCGGAAATCCTCAAGAAAATATTTGAGTACAACGACACCTTACCCGATGAATTCCGAAAAATGTCAGGATGGCTGTAACCCTAAGCCGCGAGTGCATAGGCGGTGCGGGTGCATCCACTCGCACCGCTCTTAACCTCGCCGAGGTATTACCAGTTTACTGTCAAGCTTCCTTTTAAACCCCACTCAGGATTAAATGGACGCCCCCTGCTTGTCACTAAAAAGTAAAATGGCAATGCAGCATCACACGACCGAACCCGCTACTGGAGCCGGAACTCTGCAAGGAAACATCCTTACAGATATTAGTCGCCATTTGACACAACTTAACATTGTATCCTTGACGAGACGGCGTCCAACTCCAGCTCACGCTCTTAACCTTCATACCATCTGGAGCATCAAGGCTAAAGGGAATATTGACCCGATGCGTTTCACCTGACGAATAAATATAAGGAAAATCAACCTCAGAAAAATACTGGCCAGCCATAGAACCTTGGGAGGTCGCCAACAGCGCTATTAACGCTCCTACAGCCAACGCTTTCCGGCTAAAATTATTGTTATCAAATTTCATTTTACGCTTCCTGCTTTGTCAATTCTTGAGAGCAACCTCATTCGCCGCCGCACTTGCATATCGAATGGTTAGATTCGACAAAACTGACGTTATTCAAAAAACAGCCTGCGTCAACGCTTTTTCAATCACAAATACAACTTACGGAAACATCCCACAACCAGCTAGGAATGCTTACTCTCAAAGTAATATTTAATAAATAATTACTGCACACCGCGTCGAATCTCATATTAACTTTCGACCAACCACTTTACGCACCGACTTATTAAAAACTCTATCTATAGTGAAGATTGGCCGCAGGGGGCAACCAATTGATGGCGCGACCTGGTCTGGGTTTGGGATCGCGGGGCTGAGGCCTTGTTGACGCAGAAGAGTTAATTAAAGAAGGCCCTGACAAGGGCCTTTTTTAAATCCATGCCATTAATTACCGAAACATAAATAAAAGACAAGTCCTACAAATAAAACTCTTACATCCTACTTAACTGAAGATAACGGCATTAATAGCCTGCGGCAAACATTTGCCAGCGAGGGCAATAAGTTGCCTCTCAGCATACCCATACTTATTTGCAGGATGTTTGAGCAGGACTTGCATCAGAAATCGCTTCACCCCTGAAAACATTAGCCAAATATCGATAAAACTTTTCTTCGCATAGTATTGGCATCGTTGTTGCTATCTCTCATTTTAAACAACAATGGAGAGATCATGTACATGAACATCAATATCCAGCCCAGTCACACAGCTGTGATTGCGAAATCAGCACCTGTGGCTCGCGGACACTTACCAGTAACGGAATCGATGCCTTTCTCGCAAATACTAAAGGAGGCAACGAGAACGGCGACCCCGATAAAACCAGAACCCGCAAGCTTGTCCCGATTGATCAAACCCCGCTCGCCTCTGGAATTGACCAGTCTTAACCCGACAAACGTCATCCATAAGCCTCAACCCGCAGCACTGGAACGAGCAACTGAATCGCGCCTTCTGCCGTTTGCCTTGAGTGACCATTAAGCAAACTATGGTGCGATGCACATCGGCAAGCTTTGTGAGAGAACACGATGAATATCTACTCAAATAGCCAAGTAGGTTCGGTAGGCGACTCGGCTGCAACCTCAAGGCGCGATCCCGCTGCAAAACTCGCCGGGAACAGCAGTTTGCAATTCGATAAGATTCTGAAAGAAGCTACGGCTTCGGCGCAGCCCCGGAGAAGTCCTGCAGGGGCAGTTACGAATTTAGAGATGAGAAATCGCATGTTAGAGATTGCACGATCTAACCCGACCGACGCATCGGAATTAGCATTCGGCTTCGCCCATAACTCTTTAAACATGGAGCTCCTCGATGTCTCCGACAGGCCCAATATCCGATACTCCGCAACCGGCGAACTCGTCACCTCTAAAACATCTAGATATTTTGCAGAGATCAGATCCGCCATGCAGAAGGAACGGAGCGCACTCTATCAGTCCGAACTAAAAAAGGGCACGTCCCCTTCAGAAATACTCGAAAAGATGTTTGAATTCAATGACACGATGCCAACAAGATTTCTTGAAATGGCTGGTTGGTGAAGCCTGATCGCGCTCAAACACCGCGTGTGTGAGCGCGAGTCAACATTACCAACTAACAGTGATACGTCCCATCTGTGCAGCTACCGGAGCCGGTCCATCCGGAGACAATTGCAACTCATAGTAAAACGGCCTACTGGCAAGTTGACCATTGAACACACGGGAGGAGCCGAGGCGAACTCTTGATAGATCTATACACCGAGTTGGTGTTTGACACAGATTAACCCTCAATCCCCTCGGCCAACCTTGCACGTTCCAATTCCAGGTTACATTTTTAATAATCTGTCCTTCCTTTGGTCCGCCCACTGCGGGGAGGTGAGCCGTATAAACATAGCCTTTTGAATGTAACACAGGCAATCTGACCTCAGAGGTATAGCTACCCGCTGAAGCATTCTGAGAGCCAACTACAACAGTAAGAGCAATTACTGTAGACATGAGAGTACCGTTCAACTTTTTAAAGTTTTTCATTTTTTACTTCCTGAGTAATGGATAACGACTCAAGGCCTGACACTTGTCGCGGCTATGAAGTCGTGAACTATCGCTAGCGATTTGCCTTTCGATAATTCGACGTTACTCAGGAAGCAATCAGCGTCAACACTACAAAGTTATATAAAACCACTTAAGGAAACGTCTTACTCTCGCATCGGAATAAATGCATAGAACCGCGTAGTCCTTTGAATCAAATCACTCACGATCAAATCAATTTTTAACCCTGATAACCGCCATCCCAAGCGATCAAAACCCACCGTCACAAATCCATCATCCCACCGCCACATAACCGAAATCATCGCGGCCGACACTGGCTCTATGAGCACATCCATGCGTATCACCTTCATCACCGAAACCTTCGCTCCCGAAATCAATGGCGTTGCCAATACCCTGGCGCGGTTGTGTGACGGGTTGCGGGTGTTGGGCCACCGAATCGAGTTGGTGCGGCCTCGGCAGAGCCAGGATGAGGGGCCGGCGGCGGAAGATGTGGTGTTGACACGCGGCTGGCCGATTCCGGGCTATCCGGGTCTGCAATGGGGGCATTCGTCGATGCACAAGTTGCTGCGACGCTGGCAGCGGCAGCGGCCGGATGTGCTGTACATCGCCACCGAGGGTCCGCTGGGATTATCAGCGCTCAGGGCTGCGCGGCGGCTGGGGATTGCCGTGGTCAGTGGCTTTCATACCAACTTCGCGCAATACACCCATCAATACGGCCTGGGTTGCATCGCTCGCCTGCTCACCCATTATCTGCGTTGGTTTCACAACCGCTCCCGGGTGACGCTGGTGCCCAGCATCAGTCAGAAAATGGAGCTTGAGCGGCGCGGCTTCGAGCGTATCGAGTTGCTGTCCAGAGGCGTCGACAGCCAATTGTTTCATCCTTCACGGCGTTCCCAGGCCCTGCGCGAACGCTGGGGGCTGCAAGCCGGTGACACAGCGGTGCTGCACGTGGGCAGGCTTGCACCGGAGAAAAACCTGGGGTTGCTCAAGTCGACCTTCGAAGCGCTCAAAACCCGATACCCGCGACGGCATTTGAAGTTGATTGTGGTCGGCGATGGGCCTGAGCGTGGAATGCTTGAAGAGCAAATACCCGAGGCGATTTTTTGCGGCACGCAGCGCGGTGAAGAGCTGGCGACACATTACGCGTCGGCGGATGTGTTTCTCTTTCCCAGCATGACCGAGACGTTTGGCAATGTGGTGCTGGAAGCGCTGGCGTCGGGTCTCGGTGTCGTGGCGTACGACGAAGCGGCAGCCGGCCAGCACATTCGTCACGGCCACAACGGCGCGTTGGCGATGCCGGGGGATGAGGAAGCGTTCATTGATGCCGCCTGCTGGCTGCTCGATGACAGCGAAACCCTGCGCCGCGTGCGCCTGAACGCCCGTCAACATGCCAGTCGCCAAGGCTGGGGCGCGATCATCGATCTGTTCGAGCGCCAACTTCGCAACGCCTGCGCAGCGCCCGAGTTACTAGCCGTCCCGCACGTTCAGCGCTGACGTTACCCGCGCACATCCGGCCGCGTGGCGAACGTCAGCGATCTGCTCAGACCAGCGTGGTCAGCGCCTCGCGACTGAACGGCAGGATGTCCTGCTCGCGGCCGTCACGCACTTTCACGGCCCAGTCAGGGTCAACCAACAAGGCGCGGCCCACTGCCACTAGATCAAACTCGTCGTCACCCAGTCGCTGCAAGAGATTTTCCAGACTCGCCGGCTGCGCGATCTTGTCGGTGTTGACCATAAATTGCAGGAACTCGCCATCAAGCCCGACACTGCCAACAGTGATCGTTGGCTTGCCTGTGAGTTTGCGGGTCCAGCCGGCGAGATTGAGATCAGAACCTTCAAACTCGGGCTCCCAGAAACGGCGTGTCGAACAGTGGAAAATATCCACGCCCGCGTCGGACAGCGGCTTGAGGAATTCCGCCAAAGCTTCGGGCGTCTGCACCAGACGTGCACTGTAATCCTGCTGCTTCCACTGGGAAAAACGGAAGATGATCGGATAGTCGCTTCCTACAGCCGCGCGCACGGCCTCGATCAGTTCGACGGCGAAACGCGAGCGATTGGCCAGGCTGCCGCCGTACTCATCGGTGCGCTGGTTGGTCCCTTCCCAAAAGAACTGATCCACCAGATAACCATGAGCGCCGTGGATTTCCACGCCATCCATGCCAATGGCCTGCGCATCTTTGGCGGCCTGGGCGAATGCGCCGATCACCTCGTCGATGTCCTGTTTGGTCATGCCGTGAACCACGACATTGCCATCCTTGAGTTTTTCCATCGGACCGTACGCCGGAACGCTGCCATCCGGTTCAGTGCCCAAGCGGCGAACAGCGCCCACATGCCAGAGTTGCGGAACGATCTTGCCGCCTTCGGCATGCACCGCTTCGACCACTTTCTTCCAGCCGGCCAAAGGAGCTTCACCAAAAAACTGCGGCACATTCGGGTAGCCGTTGGAGGCCTTGTGGTTGATGGTTGTGCCTTCGGTAATGATCAAGCCAACGCCTGCAGCAGCACGACGGCGGTAGTATTCGATCACCTTGGAGTTGGGCACGTGGCCGGGGGAAAAGGAGCGCGTCATCGGCGCCATGACAACCCGCGACGACAAACTCAAGCTGCCTAACTGAAAGGGTTTGAACAGGGCTTTTACGGGCATGCAAATGTCCTCAGACGAATGAATGGTCTCCAGACGTCGCGTGATTCGGACTATCTGTGGAAACGCAGGCGCTGACATAGAGCGGCGTCTAGCATAGAGCCGTCCAGGAGCGGCAGCCCATTACTATTGATCTGAGTGATTGTGCAACAGAAGGGTCAGGACAGACCCTGAGACAGGAACAATCGGCCGGGTAAACGAAGCTGCCACCCGGCGAGGCGCTTGAGTCAGACCAGGGCTTTTTCAATCGCAGTGATGACCGCAGGATCATCCGGTGCGGTGCGAGGCGAGAAACGTGCAAGCACGCGGCCATCCTTGCCCACCAGGAATTTTTCGAAGTTCCAGGTGATGTCGCCCGGAAACTCCGCACCTTCACCCGCCAACAGACGATACAGCGAATGACGATGCTGACCATTGACTTCAAGCTTGTCAGCCAAGGGGAACGTCACGCCATAGTTGAGGCTGCAGAATTCCTGAATCTCCTGCTGGGTGCCCGGTTCCTGGCCCGCAAACTGGTTGCAGGGCAAGCCCAGCACACTGAAGCCTTTATCCTTGTACTGCTGATAGAGGTTCTCGAGCGCCGCATATTGAGGCGTCAAACCGCATTTGGAAGCCACATTGACGACCAGAACCACTCGCCCCTTGAACGGCGAGAGCGGCAGTTCCTGGCCATCCAGAGCTTTCAGTTTCAAGTCGTGAAAAGCACTCATGACAACTTCCTTATGACAGCGGACTAAAAAGGCGCCTCACCAGGCGGCACAGAACATGATGTTCTCGCTGAACCTGCCAAAGCGCCTTGCCAGCTTTGTGAGCTTAGCAGCACAAATCAGTGGTGATGGCCGCCTTCGCCATGCACGTGACCGTGAGCGACTTCTTCCTGACTGGCGTCACGGATATCAACGATCTTGACGTCGAAGTTCAGACGCTGGCCAGCCAACGGATGGTTGCCGTCAACGGTGACATCGTCGCCATCCAAGTCGCGAATGGTCACGATCTGCATGCTGCCGTCCGGGCCGGAGGCATGGAACTGCATGCCGACTTCAAGTTCGTCGACGCCTTCAAACATGCTGCGGCTCAGAGTGCTGACCAGTTCTGCGGAGTATTCGCCGTAGGCGTCTTCCGGTTCGATGGATACTTTCAGTTCGTCACCGACGTTTTTGCCATCCAGAGCCTTTTCCAGGCCCGGAATGATATTACCTGCACCTTGCAGGTAGACCAGCGGCGCGCCACCGGCGGAGCTGTCGATGACCTCACCAGCGTCGTTGGTCAGGGTATAGTCGATGGAGACAGCCTTATTGGCGGCGATCGGCATGAGGGCAAGACCTTTGCTTAAGATTGAAGAACGAGCAAGTTTAACCAAGCAATCGCTCGAAAGCGAACGCAACTCTGACGGACGGCCCATATTGGAAAACCCGACGGTGATCGGCTTTGGGCAGGACGAGCAAGGCCACTGGATCGCCATGCTGTCCTGCGGCCACACTCAGCACCTGAGGCACCAGCCGCCATGGCAGTCCCGAGCCTGGGTTCTCGATCCGGCGCAACGCGCGCAAAAAATAGGCCAAAGCTTTCGCTGTGGCTGGTGTGCGCAGAGGCCGGATGACGATAATCTTACGCCCCGTTGAGACGCTGCGATTCGACAGCGCCCTGCTTTTCCGGCCGACTGGCTGATCTTCGCCACGGCCCTTGTACTGCTCAAGCGAGAACCCTGAATGCAGACTTTCTTTATTGCCCCCACAGACTTTGGTGTGGGTTTGACATCCATCAGCCTTGGGCTGGTGCGCACCCTTGAGCGTGCCGGGCTGAAAGTCGGCTTTTTCAAACCGATTGCGCAACCGCACCCCGGCGATCTGGGGCCGGAACGCTCCACCGAACTGGTGGCGCGCACCCACGGTTTGAAGCCGCCACGCCCGCTGGCTTTGTCCCATGTGGAACGCATGCTGGGCGATGGTCAGCTCGATGAACTGCTGGAAGAAATCATCGCCCTGTACCAACAGGCGGCTGTCGGCAAGGACGTGCTGATCGTCGAAGGCATGGTGCCAACCCGTCACGCCAGCTATGCGGCGCGAGTGAACCTGCACCTGGCGAAAAGCCTGGATGCCGAAGTGATCCTGGTGTCCACACCGGAAAACGAAGTGCTCAAGGAGCTGTCGGGCCGGGTCGAATTGCAGGCGCAGCTGTTTGGCGGCCCCAAGGACCCCAAGGTGCTCGGCGTGATTCTCAACAAGGTCCACACCGATGAAACCATGGAGGCGTTCGCTGCCCGCCTGAAGGAACATTCGCCGTTGCTGCGCAGCGGTGATTTCCGCCTGCTGGGCTGCATCCCGTACCAAGCCGAGCTCAACGCGCCGCGCACTCGCGATGTGGCCGAGCTGCTGGGCGCGCAAGTGATCAACGCGGGCGACTATGAACAGCGGCGCATGTCGAAAATCATTATCTGCGCGCGTACCGTGCTCAACACCGTGCAGCTGCTCAAGCCAGGCGTGTTGGTCGTAACTCCGGGTGATCGCGACGACATCATTCTCGCCGTCAGCCTTGCGGCCATGAACGGAGTGCCGCTGGCCGGCCTGTTGCTGACCAGCGACACCGTCCCCGACCCACGCATTCTGGAACTGTGTCGAGGCGCCTTGCAGGCCGGTTTGCCAGTGTTGTCGGTAAGCACCGGTTCGTACGAAACCGCCACGCTGCTCAACCAGCTGAACAAAGAAATCCCCATCGATGACCGCGAACGCGCCGAGATCATTACTGATTTTGTCGCCAGCCACCTCGACGCCAACTGGTTGCACCAGCGTTGCGGGACGCCGCGCGAGCTGCGTCTGTCGCCAGCGGTGTTTCGCTATCAGTTGATCCAGCGGGCGCAATCGGCCAACAAACGCATCGTCCTGCCTGAAGGCAGCGAGCCGCTGACCATTCAGGCGGCGGCGATCTGCCAGGCACGTGGCATCGCCCGCTGCGTGCTGCTCGCCAAACCCGAAGAAGTCCACGCAGTGGCCAAGGCGCAAGGCATCGAACTGCCGCCAGGGCTGGAAATTCTCGACCCGGATGTGATTCGCGAGCGCTACATCGCGCCCATGGTCGATCTGCGCAAAAGCAAAAGCCTGAACGCGCCGATGGCCGAGCAACAGCTGGAAGACACGGTGGTGATCGGCACCATGATGCTGGCGCTCGATGAAGTCGACGGACTGGTTTCCGGCGTCATCCATTCCACTGCCAACACCATTCGCCCGGCCTTGCAGCTGATCAAGACCGCGCCGGGCTGTACGCTGGTGTCTTCGGTGTTCTTCATGCTCTTTCCAGAGCAGGTCCTGATGTACGGCGACTGCATCATGAACCCGCACCCAACCGCCAGCGAACTGGCCGAAATCGCCTTGCAGAGCGCCGATTCCGCCCTGGCATTCGGCATTACGCCTCGGGTGGCGATGATCAGCTACTCCAGCGGCAACTCGGCCAGCGGTGAAGAAGTGGAAAAGGTGCGCGAAGCAACGCAACTGGCCCATGAAGCGAAACGCGATCTGCTGATCGACGGGCCGCTGCAATACGATGCTGCCGCCAACGAAAATGTCGCCCGGCAACTGGCGCCGGACAGCTCGGTGGCCGGTCGGGCGAACGTGTTCGTATTCCCCGACCTCAATACGGGCAACACGACCTACAAGGCCGTGCAACGCAGCGCCGATTGCGTCAGTCTTGGGCCGATGCTGCAAGGTCTGCGCAAGCCGGTGAATGACTTGCCACGCGGTGCGCAGGTCGATGACATCGTCTACACCATCGCCCTGACCGCGATTCAGGCTGACACCCTTTCCTGACACACACATTCACCACACTGCAAATGCCGTCGGCGCAATCCGACGGCATTCGAATACCTTTCTGGAGCCTGATCCGTCATGGATTTTTTGCCTGCACCCTTGCGTGGCGTCATCGCCTCGCTGCTTTTGGCGCTGAACACTATCGTTTTGTGCACGACGTTGTTCGTGGTCGCGCTCTTCAAATTCTGCCTGCCCTTCCCTGCCGCACAGCGCGTAACGGACTGGCTGATGAGTCACATCCACGAAGCCTGGATCGGCAACAACAGCCGCTGGATGACTTTGCTGGGACATACCCGCTGGCACCTGAGCGGTCTTGAAGGCCTGGATTATCAACATTCCTACCTGGTAACCAGTAACCATCAGAGCTGGGTCGACATCATGGTTCTGCAACATGTGCTGAACCGACGCATCCGCCCGCTGAAGTTTTTCCTCAAGCAGGAGCTGATCTGGGTGCCGGTGATTGGTCTGGCCTGGTGGGCGCTGGGCTTTCCGTTCATGAAGCGTTACTCCAAGGCTTATCTGGCCAAGCACCCGGAAAAGAAAGGCAAGGATCTGGCAACTACCCGGCGTACCTGTGCCAGGTTTCGTAACAATCCGGTAGGCATCTTCAACTTCGCCGAAGGCACGCGTTTTAACGAAGGCAAGCACGCGGCGCAGAGTTCACCGTTTCGCCATCTGCTCAAACCCAAGGCAGGCGGCATCGCCTTCGTGCTCGATGCCATGGGCGAACAGCTAGAATCGATCATCAACGTGACCATCCACTATCCGGGCGGACGTCCGGGTTATTGGGATCTGCTGTGCGGCAATGTCAAAGAGGTGGTCGCACATTTCGAAGAAATCAAAATCCCGGCGCATTTCATCGGCAAGAACTACGACCAGGACGGCGAGTACCGCCTGGAATTCCAGCAGTGGATCAACAAGCTGTGGGAAGACAAGGATGCGTTGCTGGACCGGATGTACAGCGAGTATCCGCCGACTCGCTGAGCCTTGATTAAAATCCGACCCGTTGGAGCGAGGCTTGCCCGCGAATCAGGCGCCTCNCGCCGACTCGCTGAGCCTTGATTAAAATCCGACCCGTTGGAGCGAGGCTTGCCCGCGAATCAGGCGCCTCGGTGGCCCAGACACTCCGCGTTATCGTTCTTCGCGGGCAAGTCTCGCTCCAACAGATCTCATGCAGGCTTACTGCTGAGGCTGATCATATTGCTGACCAGGAATCGGCTTGAGGTTGACCTCTACCCGACGGTTCTGGGCGCGGCCGTTGACGTCGGCGTTGCTGGCAATCGGTTGATCGGGCCCGGCGCCGCGTACGGTCAAGTGCCCGGCGTCCACGCCCTGGGACGTCAGGTACGTGCTGACGCTTTGTGCCCGTTGCAACGAAAGGTCCATGTTGTGCTGGCGGCTCCCGGTGCTGTCGGTGTAGCCGATGATTTCGATGATGTTCTGGTTGTACTGCTTCAAGGAGCCCGCCAGATTGTTCAGCGGTGAGTAGAAGCTGCTGGCGATGGCGGCCGAGTCCGTGGCGAAGGTGATATTGCCCGGCATGATCAACTTGATCTGATCGCCCTGACGCTGAACCTCGACGCCCGTGTTAGCCATGCTCGCGCGCAACGCAGCTTCCTGCTTGTCGGCGTAATAACCGTAACCAGCCGCACCGACGCCCGCAACGGCCGCGCCGATCAGGGCACCTTTGCCACGGTTGTTGTGATCGATTGCCGCACCGGCGATGGCGCCGGCCAAAGCGCCAATGCCGCCATATTTCGCTGTTTTGCTGAGGCCGCCAGAACTCTCTGCCTGGCCCTGGTTGTCATAAGGATTCTGCGATGCACAACCAGACAGCATGGCCACGGCAGTAGCGACAATGATCAAACGACGCGAGGTAAACATGGAAAAGCTCCTGATTCTATGAACGTCAAGGCTGGCGCCTAATGCGGGAATTAGAGCACGCCAAGCGTCAAAAATTCCTTAACGCTGCCTGAATGGCCTTACGCGCGGACGAAGGGATTCTCACGCATCTCGTCACCCAGACGCGTCTGCGGACCATGGCCAGTGATAACCGTCGCGTCTTCATCCAACGTATAAAGCCGCTGCTGGATCGAGCGCACGATGGTCGCCTGATCACCGCCCCACAAGTCCGTGCGACCAATCCCACGTCGAAACAAAGTATCGCCGGCAATCAGCAACTGGGCGTCGGCAAACCAGAAACTCATCGAACCCGGCGTATGCCCGGGTGTGTGCAAGGCAACCCCACAACCGCAGGCCAGCTCTTCCTCATCCTCCAGCCAACGATCCGGCGACGGCACCGGCGTATACGGCACGCGAAACATCTGGCACTGCATTTCCAGGTTGTCCCACAGAAACTGATCTTCCTTATGCAGATGCAGCGTCGCGCCGGTTTTTTCCTTCAACTGCCCGGACGCCAGGAAGTGATCCAGATGTGCGTGGGTGTGAATGATGCTGACCAGCTTCAAACCCAACGCTTCAAGGCGAGCAATGATCATTTCATGGTTGCCGCCCGGATCGACCACGATGGCCTGCTTGCTGATCGGGTCACCAATGATCGTGCAGTTGCACTGTAAAGGGCCGACGGGGAAAGTTTCGCGGATGAGCGCGGGTTTTGCGGGGTTCATGGGGGTTCCTGGAAAACGATGGCCGTAAGTTGAAATGCGTTTCGTTGCAGCGAGGCGATCAGTCGTAGAACGGTTCCACCCGTTCGCGGCTGCCGACGAAGAAGCTGTCCGCCACGAGACGCAACGGTTGCAGGTCCAGATCGCTGGTTTTATTGCGAATCAGCGTTTCGAAGTGCCGATAGACCGCTGGATATTCTCCCTCTTCACTGACCTGATGGGCAACGCCATCAATGCTCAGGTGGGCGCCGCCGTTATCCAGGCGCAGCGTCCCTTCCTCGCAGCGCACTTCGATGCTCCACAACTCATCATGGCCGTGATCGAAATCGAACTCGGCGCGAACATCCAGATGATTGGAATCCGATAGCCGCAGGGACGCAGCAATCGGCGACTGGCAGTTGCTCGGCACGCGCAGCTCGGCGGATTGCACGAACAACGCTAACGGCAGCAAGTGGGTGGCGATGGACAGCGCGTTGATGCCTGGATCGAAGACCCCAAGTCCACCCGGCTGCCAAATCCACGCCTGACCTGGATGCCACTTGCGCACGTCTTCCTTCCAGTCGATCTGCACCGACTCCAGGGCTCGGCTCGCCAGCCAGTCCCGTGCAACCTCGACCCCCGGGGCAAACCGGGAATGCCAGGCAAACAAGCCACTGATCCCTTGCGCCTTAGCCTGATCAATCAAGGCCATGGCTTCGCCGAGCGTCGCGCATGGCGGCTTCTCCACCAACACGTGTTTACCGGCAGCAATGGCCTCACTGACCAGAGCGAAGCGGCCTTGGGGCGGCGTGCAGAAGACAATGGCGTCCACTTCCGGGCCTTTGGCAAGCATTTCGCCGAGAGAGCTGAAGTTCTCTGCGCCTGGGCATGGTTGCCCGAGACTGGCTACAGCCAATAGCCGGAACGCAGGATTGGCGAGTATCGCCGGTACGTGCTGATCCTGGGCTATCTTGCCGTAGCCGATTAAACCGAGACGAATCGGCTGCATGGTAGGTTCCTTTTTTTGTGCTTGTTGGATGCAGCAAACTAGACGCAAATCAGTGCGCCGACAACCGGTTCGCAGCACGCTGCAGCGAATGTGCGGCAGTGCGCCCGAGCAAAAATCCTGGCGCCGCAAATAGCGTGCGTTTACGAACAATAATGAACATTGATAGGGAACTAACGGCCGACAAACAACTGTTTGATAATTGGCGGAATTGTAAAATCACCAGAACGCAAATAAATTTATTTGCCCAGTGTTTATGGCACTTGAATATTTATCATTTTAACTCTTTGAATCCATTGAATAATTCATAATTACTCAATGTATTAAAAGTTATCTACCGGACTGGTTATTTTTAAATATTTTTTCATATACTGGCGTAACGCAATCAGTACCTCAAGGCGGCAGTCATGCTGAAAAAAATCCTTGTAACCGATCTTGAACTGGGTATGCATATCCATGAATTCTGCCGCACGCCGGGCAACGAGATACCTTGGATAAACCACATCGAGGTGCCGCTCAATGACATTGAAGAGCTGCACAGGATTCAACAATCAACTGTGAGGGAAGTCTGGATCGATACCCATCTGGGCAAACCTGGCTCCGGCCAGTGCCAGCCTCGACCTTCAGCACTGCTTGATGACACTGAACCTGCCAGCCTGGAAAAGGAACTGGCCCGCGCCAGGCTGATCTGCGGCCGGGCGAAGTTGGCCGTGATGACGATATTTACCGAGGCCAAGATGGGCAGAGCGATGAATGTCGCGGATGTCGATCTGCTGGTCGAAGAGATTTCCGATTCAATACTGCGTCATCCCCATGCCCTGATCAGTTTGTCGCGTCTGAAAACCTCAGACGAATACACCTATATGCATTCGGTGGCGGTCTGCGCCTTGATGATCGCCCTTGCGCGGCGCATGGGACTGAGCAGTGACCAGGTTCGTCACGCGGGAGTCGCGGGCCTGATGCACGACGTGGGCAAGATGATGATCGACCCGGAAATCCTCAACAAACCCGACCGGCTCACCCCTGAAGAATTCGCGGTCATGAAGTACCACCCGGAAGCTGGCTTGAAAATCCTCGAGGACAATCAGCAGGTCAACGCCATGGTGCTGGACGTCTGTGTTCACCATCACGAAAAAATCGACGGCAGTGGCTACCCGCATGGACTGGTCGGCGATGAAATCAGCATGTACGCCAAGATGGGTGCGATCTGCGACGTCTATGACGCGGTAACCTCGGAACGGCCTTACAAAAAAGGCTGGGGCGCGGCGCAGTCGATTCGGGAGATGGCCACCTGGAAAGGTCATTTCGACGAAAAAGTGTTTCAGGTCTTTGTCAAGACATTGGGCATTTACCCGGTCGGGGCGCTGGTCAGGCTGGCAAGCGGTCGGTTGGGCATCGTCGTCGAACAGAATGAAAAATCACTGTTGTTGCCCAAGGTCAAAGTGTTCATGTCCACCCGCACCAAACGCCCCATCGAACACCGCGTGGTCAACCTCGCCAATCCCCAGGACCACGACACAATTCTGAAAGTCGAATGCCCGGAAGACTGGGGAATCACCGATGTGGAAGAATTGTGGTCGGGGATGAAATCCGGGTCGTTGACGCAATGATGAAACTCAAAAACGCCTGTTGGCGAGGCTTGCTGTAGGACCGGCTTTAGCCGGGAGGGCAATTGAGGCCTTCGCGACTAAAGTCGCTCCTACGAAATCAGTTGATTCAACACACCAACCCCTCACCCCAATAAACCCAACTCCTTCGCCCGCGCCACCGCCTGAGTGCGACGCTCGACGCCGAGCTTGCTGTTGATGTGGCTGGCGTGGGTCTTCACCGTATGCAGCGAAATGAACAGCTGATCGCTGATTTCCTGATTAGAACAACCTTGGGCGATGAGCTGAAGCACGCTGAACTCCCGGACGCTGAGGGTATCGGTCGTATGCATCGGCTCGACGGGTTCACGCACACGGATCTCAATGGGCAGTTTGCTCATTAGGGTATCGCGTAGCTGGCAAGGCTCGGATTGCAGCAACTGCTCACGCAACCAACACGGATGGCGCTGGATCAATTCGTGGAATGGCAGCACAGCGCCTCCGGAAGCGGCGTGCAGGCAGCGACTGAACAAGAGCCGCGCTCGTCCTTCTTCCGCAGTGCCCAGCAGCAAAAGTATTTGCTGAATCAACGCCGTCAGCACCAGCAGTTGGCCATCGACCTTCTGCGCATAGCTTTCCAGCGCCTGCAACCGCTGGGTACACGCTGCGACATTGCCCTGAATCCGCTCCAGCGCGGCGCGTTGCAACTCGACTTGCTGCGGCAATTGCGGATGACACTCCGGCGCCGCGGCGGGTGCGTCCCCGCTGTAGGTCTGCGTCAGCCGCAAGAGCCAGGCTTCGGCCAGATCGACGCGCCCTTGCGCCAGCCACAGCTCACATTTGACCAACGTGATCATCGCCAGGTAATACACCGGCGGCACGTCCCAGATATGCATCAGCCGTTCGGCTTCACCCAGTTCAGCAAATGCTTCGGCGTAGCGGCCTTCGCGCCCTTCCAGCCCGGCAATCACACAGTGGCCGATCAACACGCTGATGTCGCGACAGGCACGGGCTTCGGCCAGACCGGCAAGCAATTGCACCCGGCCATCTTCGGCCTGCATGCGCAGCGTCAACAGGTAGCCTTCATAAAGCGTCAATCGCGCACGGATCGCATACAAACGTTGCGACGATAGTCCCTTGAGCCGTTGCATGCCCTGATGAACTTCATCGAGGGATCGGTTGATTTCGCCACGCGCTTGCAGCACTCGCGCACGATCGTAATGCGCGAGCGCTTCGAACAGAGGATTGGCAACGCGCTGCGCCAACTCCAGCGCATCACGGTTCAGCGCACGGGCTCGCCACAGATCGCCATCGACAATGGCCAGGCCGGACAAGGTCGACAAGCACAATAACCGCTGGCCGTAGCGTTTTTGCGGCAGGCTGAGCAAAGCCTCGGAGCAATAAAGCTGGGCCCGGGCGCTGTCGCCTCGGCCTCTGGCAATGATGCCGCTGAGCGCCAGCCATTGGGCAAGCATGGAGTTTTGCGCCGTAGACGACGGCGCGGGCAGAAATCGACTCAGGTTGCTGGCCAACTCTTCGGCGGCATCCAGCTGACACGCCAGACCCAAAGCCCAGGCGTACAAGACAATCAGCCGCGGCGTGCTGATCAGCAAGCTATCGGGCAGGTCCATTTTCCAGCGCAACAGCATGCCGACGTTCTGTTCGGCCAGCAATTGCTCTTCGGACAGGCTCTGCACCAGATTGGCGGCGACGTCCAGATGGCCCGCGCGCAAGGCCTGCTCGACCGCTTCGTCCAGCAATCCCTGATCACTGAACCAGCGGCATGCATTCAGGTGCAGCCGGGTTTGCCGCAGCTCGGCATCGGGTCGGGCCCGCAGCAGATCGGAAAACAAATGGTGATAACGAAACCAGCGGCCATGCTCGTCCAGCGGCACGAGAAACACCTGATGGGATTGCAGGAAACGCAGCATTTCCGCGCTGTCGTGGCTGTCGCGAGCGGCATTGCACAACTCACTGCAGAAACGCTCCAGGCACGCGGTCTCGTACAAAAACGCTTGAACTTCAGCGGGCAGGCAATCGATGACTTCTTCGAGCAAGTAGTCGCGGATCAACCCTTCGCCACCGTGCAGCGCCTGAGGCAGCGCGTTGTCACCACCCGCTTCAGACGCGGCCAGCAACCAGAAGCGCAGCCCGGCGACCCAGCCTTCACTGCGCAGAATCAGGCTTTGCAACGCCTCGCTGTCCAGCGAACTGCTGTGCTGATCGAGCAGCGCCCGCGACTCGCAATGGGTCAGGCGCAAATCCTGTTCGGTGAGTTCGAGTAATTGTCGCGAAAGGCGCAAGCGCGCCAGATGCCAGTCCGGTCGTTGCCGGCTGGTGACCATGATGATCAGGCCGGCAGGCAAATGATTGAGGAAAAATTGCAGACAGCGATCCAGCACCGGCCCTTGCGCCAGATGGTAATCATCAAGGACTAACAACAGCGGCTTGCTCAGTAATAGATGCACGGCCAGTTCATCGAGCAGGCCGTCCAGCCATTCTTCAAAGGCAAATGGCTGATGGCGCTGGCGCATCTTCAACAAACCAAGCGCCTGGGCGCCCAGTTGGGGAAAAAACTGCTGCAACCCGGCCATCAAGCGTTCGAGAAAACGCCCTGGATCGCTGTCACGCTGACTGAGTCCAACCCAAACGCTCTGCCATTGAGCCGGAAGACTCTGGCAGAACTCTACCGCCAGTGAACTCTTGCCGAATCCGGCCGGCGCGCTGACCAGCAGCAGCCGTCCAGACAAGCCAGCCGCCAGCCGCTCGCACAAGCGAGGACGGGATATGTATCCGTCAGGTAACGGGGGTCGAAAAAATCGCCCTTCCAGCGCGGGTACCGCGCTGTCTGCGAATCCTTGCATACGGGACAGATCAGTCATGGCCGGCTCTTGTTGTTGAAGCGCTATTAGCGGCTAAGCAGATAGTCCCGAGACTAGCGGTTAAGCGGCGCCTTTTGAAGGCGGTTGCCGAAAAGACTGTAACAAAATTCCTACAATCACCATTGCGAATGCCTGGACATAGAAAAGCCCCGGTTAAGGGGCTTTCAGGTCTATCGATTATCCTACTGGTGCACCAGACCTGTAGGACCGGCTTCAGCCGGGAGAACGTCCTCCCGGCTGAAGCCGGTCCTACAGTTTTCACGCCTGATCAAGCCAGATCAACGCACCCCTTCCTGACGCAGCGCATTCGGGGTGAACTCGCTGGTGGTAGCGGTGAAGCCGAAGTCGTACGCGCTTTTCTCTTCGTTCTTCATACCCAGTGCCAGATAACGGCCCGATTGCAGGTCATACAGGGTTTCCAGGGCGTACCACGGCACTTGCTTGTCGTAGTAGTTCTCGGCGTGAGCTTCCGCCACGCGCCACAGTTGGCCGCGACCGTCGTAGTGGTCGATCACCGCTGCCTGCCAGGTGTCTTCGTCGATGAAGAAATCACGCTTGGCGTAGATATGGCGCTGGCCTTCCTTCAAGGTCGCCGTCACATGCCAGACACGACGCAGCTCGTAGCGCGCCAGGTCCTGATTGATGTGACCGGCCTTGATGATGTCGGCGTACTTGAGCTTCGGATCGTCCAGCTTGTGGCTGTTGGAGGCGATGTACAGTTCCTGCTTGCCGATCAATTTCCAGTCGTAACGATCCGGCGCACCGTTGTACATGTCGAGGTTGTCGGAGGTGCGCAGGCCATCGGCCGCAGTACCTGGACCGTCATAGGACACTTGCGGCGCGCGGCGCACACGACGTTGACCGGCGTTGTAAACCCACGCCGAACGCGGCTCCTTCACCTGATCAAGAGTTTCGTGAACCAGCAGCACGCCACCGGCCAGACGTGCCGGCGCGGTCACTTCCTGCTTGAAGTAGAACAGGATATTTCCAGGGTTCTTCGGATCGAAGTCTTTCATCTTGTCGCGAAATACAAACTGATCGCGGAAATACACCAGGCTGAACGAGCCGTTGGGCTGCGGAGTGGCCTGGGTGACCAGACGCGTCACGCTGCCGCCGCGATAGCGTGTGATGTGGTTCCAGATCACTTCAACGCCCGTTGCCGGAATCGGAAACGGCACCGCGGTCTCGAAGTTTTCCAGACCGTTGCCGCCGCCCACCGACTTGGTGTTGGTGGCGTTTCTCTTGATGGCGGCGAATACGTCATCCGGCACGGTCGCGCCGCGATGGGACGGGTAGACCGGCATCTTGAAGGTTTCCGGGTAGCGCTTGAACATTGCGTACTGCCCAGGAGCAAGCTTGTCCTTGTACTGCTCGACGTTGGCAGCGGTGATCGTGAACAGCGGTTTTTCGCTGGCATACGGGTTGGCCAGGAAACCCTTGCTGTCCACCGCGCCTGCATTTTTCGGCATCGGACTCCAGGCTGGAATCGTATTGGCGGCGTTGCCGGCTTTTTCCGCGCCCATGGGTGTCAATGTGGTTCCAAGCTTCGCGGCTTCCGATTCAGACACTGCGGCCATGACACCGGTTGCCAGCAATGACAGGCTCAAGACACCGATTTGCAACAGACCTTTTGTTATTTTCATTTTCATATTCGTCCTGAAACCGTGTTCTTAGAAATTCATGCCGAAGCTGAGCGCAACGAAATCGCGATCATCAACAGTCGTGTACTTGCCATCGAAGAAGTTGGTGTAAGAGAGGTTCGCCGTGTAGGTGTTCTGGTATTCGGCGTCCAGGCCGAGGCTGACAGCCTTGCGACCTTCCTCGAAGTTACCGCCGGGGCCCGGTGAGTAACCTTCGACGTCATGCGACCAGGCAACGCTCGGACGCAGGTTCACGCCAGCGAATACGCTGTTGTAGTCCCAGATGGCTCGGGCGCGATATCCCCAGGAGTTGGCCGTGGTGAAACCGTCGTCTTCGCAGTAGCGGCTCAGGTTGTTTTGCGCAGCGCCGGTCAAGGTGCTGGCGTTGAGCGTGGTGCATTGACCACCCGGCAGCGGGCCGGGGCCGTAGCTTGGGTCGCGGCCATAACGAACCTTCGAGGTATTTTCCAGACCGCCAACGTGGGTCCAGCCAACTTCACCGACCACGGTCAGACGTTCTGCGCCCATCACCTGATCGAAGAACTGGGTGAAGGTGGTTTGCATCTGGGTGATTTCTTTACGGCGATAGCCCGGCTGATCGGTGTTCGGGCGACCGGTGAGCACCGAAACGTTCGGGTTGAGCGGCGACAGACCCGAATACAGGATGTCCGTGGTATTGACCTGCACCGGAGCGTTTGGACGATAGCTGACCTCGCCGCTCCACGCCGTGCCTGTAGGCAAGGTGGTGGAGAAACTCAGGCCATACAGGTGAATGTCTTCCGGGTATTCGACGTAGTAGCTGGAGTTGCCGGCAACCACGACTGGCAGCAGTGTCGGCGCCAACGCAGTAGCCGTGGCGACCGGAATACCATTACGCGCCAATGAACCCACCAGACCCGCCGCGCTGTAGGCACTGGCCGGGCCGCCCTTGCCGCTGAAGATCGGCGCACGGCTGTGGTAGTTCATGAAATACGCGCCGAACTCGGTGTCCAGCGGTTCGAAGTTGTAGTGCATTGCCACACCGAACTGACCGCTGTCACGGGCGTCACGGTCCGGGCCGCGACGCACGATGGCGCCTTCATCCGGATTGCCGAAGCGCACGCCTTGCTGGCTCAGGGAGTTGAGCACGGCAGCGCGGGCACCGGCAGGCAGACCAGCAGCGGTCAGCGAGCTGTTCAGGCCGTTACGGCTGCGCAATACGGCCAGGTTGTTGTCGCAGCCGTCGGAAATCACGTCCGGCTGGGAGAAGAATGTGCCGCAGTTGTCGGTGACGGTCTGGTCCCATTCCAGCTGGTAGAAGCCTTCAGCCGAGAGGTTTTCGGTAATGCTTTGCGACAGGTAGAACATGTTGACCGGAATCAAGCCTTCCTTGATTTCCGCGCCGGGACGCCGGAATGCCGAAACATCGATCGGGTTGATGCTGTTGATGCCGTTCTGGATGAAGGTACTTTCACCCCAGCTGACCACTTGTTTACCCAGACGTACCGAACCTGGCTCATCGCCAATGCTGTAGTTGTGGTAGACGAACGCATCGAGAATCTGGCCGCCGGAGGATTTGGCGCCCTCTTTGCGGTTGGAGTCGCTGATGTCCTTGAACTGACGCCCTTCGTCCTTGAGCTCGAAGTCATACCAGTACTTGCCACGCACGAACACGCCGGTGTCGCCGTATTTCAGTTCCAGATCGTGGATGCCCTTGAAGATCTTCGAAAACGTCTCCCCACGTTTGAAGTTCAAGTGGCCGTCATCGGACGTTTGCGACAGGCCGTGCCCGCCGTTGTTGGAGCCGATGAGGTTCTTGTTGGCTTTTTCAGTCGACCAACTGGCGCCCACAGAGAGCGACGAGTCGAACTTACCTTCGATTTCGCCGATGTTGAAACTGACGCCGAATGCAGGACCGGCGAGCGTAGAAGCGAGGCTGACGGCCAGGGGCAATCTCGCCCGGCGCCAGAACTGGTTTGCTGATGTCATCGACGCTACTCCATGTGCTTTTATTTTTTTTGGCAGTGGGTACTGCTAAAAACGACCGGACTTCTCGTCGAAATTCCGATTTTGACACTAATCGGGTAACCCAGAGGATTACGACACGACATTGCATCTTTTTGCGCTCTTACCCAGCCCCTGGTGCCGACTATATCCAGCCGGTTGCAGCGCTAGATCCCTCTAAAGTGTGATTTGCAGCATCAAACCCTCTGGCACGCGTATTTCCCCGCGACCGCTGCGGCGAGCCCGGTGAGGAGAGTGGTGTGAAATCGGTTTTTGACAAACCAGGCGCTTGTCTGGGGGCTATCGGCCGGACCTGCCGCACTCGGGGAGCGCGGCAGGTTGGGTATCAGAGAGTCGAGAGGAAGGTACTGTTACTGTTTTGCCATTCGACGATGTCCACCCGCATGCGCTTCTTGTCGAGTTTGCCGACGCTGGTCTTGGGAATTTCAGTAACAAGCGCGATCTGATGCGGAATCGCCCACTTGTTGATGTGCCCCAGTTCCACGAATGGCTTGAGGTGTTCCTTCAAATCCCGCGCGTCAATGCTATGCCCATCGCGGATCACCAGCAGCGCGAACGGCCGCTCGCCCCATTGCGGATCGGCGATACCCACCACGGCCACTTCGCGCACCGCCGGATGGCGACTGCACAGGTCTTCGAGGTCCAGCGACGAGATCCACTCGCCACCGGTCTTGATGACGTCCTTGATGCGATCACGAATATCGATGACGCCCATGCTGTCCAGCGTCGCCACGTCACCGGTATGCATCCAGCCGCCAGCCCAGAGCTCGGCGCCTTTCTGCGGCTCACGGTAATACCCTTCGCTCAGCCAGGGAGCGCGCAACACCAGTTCGCCCTGGGACTCGCCATCGGCGGGCAGAAAATTGCCGTCTTCGTCGACAATTGCCGCGTCCACCAGAATCCCCGGCACTCCGGCCTTGATCCGGTAGGTGATGCGCTCGTCTTCGCTGCCTGCGCGCAGTTCGTCATTCAAGTGAGCAACGGAAATCAGCGGCCCGGTTTCCGACATGCCATAAGCGGCAGTTAGTTGAATGCCACGGGCCTTGGCCGACTCGTACAAGGTGCGATTGAGCGAACTGCCGCCAATGATGATCTTCCAGCCACCAAAATCCATGCCTTGCGCGGCCTTGGCGTTGAGCACCATTTGCATGATGGTCGGCACGCAATGGGAGAACGTGACCTTCTCCTTGCGCCACAACTCGACAAGGAATTCAGGGTCGTAACGTCCCGGATACACCTGCTTGATGCCGAGCATGGTGGCCGCATACGGCATGCCCCACGCATGCACGTGAAACATCGGCGTGATCGGCATGTACACGTCATCGGTGCCCAGCAAGCGTTCGGCACTGCCGACAATGGTTGCCACACCCATGGTGTGCAGGACCAGTTGCCGATGGCTGAAATACACGCCCTTCGGATTACCCGTCGTGCCGGTGGTGTAGAACGTGGTGGCGATGGAGTTTTCGTCGAAGTCTTCGAATTCGTACTGGTTGCTCGCTTGCGCCAGCAGGGTTTCGTATTCGCCGACCAGACCAGGCAAATCAGCGGTCTTTTCCGGCAGATCGGTGAGCAGCAAAGTTTTCTCGACCGTGGTCAGATGCCCGGCAAGTGCCTGATACAGGCCGACAAACTCACTGTTGACCAGCACGAACTTATCTTCGGCGTGGTTCATGGTGTAGAGGATTTGCTCGGGTGACAGGCGCACATTAACGGTGTGGATCACCGCGCCAATCATTGGAATGGCAAACATGCATTCCAGATAGCGATGGCTGTCCCAATCCATGACCGCGACGGTATCGCCAGCCTTGACGCCTGCGGCCGTCAGGACATTGGCCAGCCGACAGACCCGTTCGGAAAGCTCGGGATAGGTATAGCGAACAGTGTCGCGGTAGACGATTTCACGCGTTTTTTCATAGCGACTGCCGGACATCAATAGCCGCTTGATCAACAGGGGGTACTGATAGGCGCCATCGGCTGGTGGAATAACGCGGGTCTGCAGCATAGGAGTTCCTTTTCGAGTGCAAAGTCGAGGCTTGAAAATATGCACTCTAGAGGCCCGGCCCGCCAGCCAAATCAGCCGAAGGGATGATTTGCTGGATGAGCGTCAGGGGAGGCGAATTGCCAGCTTTCTCTCAAAGCCATGGAGGATTCAACCCTGAAGCTGACACCGCGCTATACCGCAGCCGACAAGAGATCCGTAGGACCGGCTTCAGCCGGGAGGGCGAGAGTTCTAACGACGTGGCTGCTGCGCGTGGAATGGCCTCCTCCCGGCTAAAGCCAGTCCTACGCAATGCATTCCAGGTGGTGTGATGGCTTTATCAGCGAATCTCGGTAAACGCCAGTTTCAAGCCCAATGCCACCAGCACGGCGCCCATGGCCCGATCAAACCAGTGGCCCATACGCGCGAAGCCTGCGCGGACACGCTCCTGGCTGAACAGGCGCGCCACCATGCAGAACCACAGGCCGGTTGCCACTGCCAGGTAAACGCCGTAGCCCGCTTGCACCCACAATGGCGTGTGCGGATTGATCACCACGGTGAACAGCGACAGAAAGAACAGCGTCGCCTTGGGGTTCAGACCGTTGGTAACAAAGCCGCTGGTAAAGGCGCCGCGCGCCGTGCGCTCACCCACCGCAACCTTGACCGGAGCATCGCTGGCGTTGGCCGGTTTGGCGCGCAAGGCCTTGAAGCCGATGTACAGCAGATAAGCCGCAGCAGCCCATTTCAAGGCGTTGAACAGCACGATGGACTGGGAAACGATCAGACCGATCCCCAACAACGAATAGCCCACATGCACAAAAATCGCGGTGCCCACGCCCATGGCCGTATACGTCCCGGCTTTGCGGCCGTGGGTCACGCTTTCACGCACCACCACGGCGAAATCCGGGCCGGGACTGGCGACGGCGAGCAGGTGAATCAAGGCAACGGTCAGAAATTCCGCCCAATACATGCGTTTCTCCAAAAATGTAAGCAAGCGTTTCGCTCTGTTAGGCTGACCACATTAAGCCTTCGAAACTTCCAATAACAGGTACAGCTGATGAGCAATCACGGTAAGGCAGTTTTTCTCGACCACACTTCCCTGGATCTGGGTGATCTGGACTTCAGCACGTTGCGCGAATGTTTTACCGATTTGGTGCTGCATGCCAGCACCACGCCCGATCAGGTGATTGAACGTCTGCAAGGCGCAACCGTGGCGATCAGTAACAAGATCATGATTGATGCGGCCACCTTCGCCGCATGTCCCGACTTGAAGCTGGTACTGGTCACTGCGACCGGCACCAACAACGTCGACCTGGAGGCCGCCCGCCAGCACGGCGTCACCGTCTGTAATTGCCAGGGTTACGGCACGCCGTCGGTGGCCCAACACACGCTGATGTTGTTGCTCGCCCTCGCTACCCGGCTGCCGGACTACCAGAACGCCGTGCAACACGGCCAGTGGCAGAAGTCGAAACAGTTTTGCCTGCTGGACTTCCCGATTTTCGAACTGGAAGGCAAAACCCTCGGTTTGTTGGGTCATGGCGAACTCGGCGGCGCGGTGGCCAAGCTGGCTGAAGCCTTTGGCATGCGCGTCCTGCTCGGACAAATCCCCGGCCGCCCGGCCCGCGCTGATCGCTTGCCGCTGGCAGAACTGCTGCCGCAGATCGATGCCTTGACCTTGCACTGCCCGCTCAATGAGCACACGCGCGACATGATCGGCGCGCATGAGTTGAGCCTGCTCAAGCCCCATGCGTATGTGATCAACACCGCGCGCGGCGGGCTTATCAATGAACAGGCGCTGGCTGATGCGTTGCGCAACGGTCATCTGGGCGGCGCTGCATCGGATGTCTTGACCGTGGAGCCGCCAGTTGCTGGCAATCCGCTGCTGGCCGGCGATATTCCGCGCCTGATCATCACCCCGCACAGCGCTTGGGGTGCTCGTGAGGCACGGCAACGGATCGTTACCCAGGTTACGGAAAATGCGCTGGCGTTCTTTGCCGGTAAACCGATGCGGGTGGTGTAGGACCGGCTCGTAGGACCGGCTTCAGCCGGGAGAAAGTTTTACATTAGGCTCCCGGCTAAAGCCGCTCCTACGGACTCGTGCCTCGGCGTAACCGGCTATGACCCAAGCTCTGCTAGACTGCGCCCCTTTTCAAGGAGCCCTTCAATGGACCCGCGCAGTGAAGTGTTACTCCGTCAGGCCGAGCTGTTTCAGGGCTCGTTGCTGCTGGCCGGCTTGCCAGCCGATGATCTGCTTGGCCGTTTGCCAGAGGCACGCGGCTGGTGCTGGCATGCGGGCGATCAGACGGCTCTGGATGCGCGCTTTGAGGGCCGCACGCACTTTGGTGTCGACGCGCCGCACGAAGCTTTCGACACTGCCGTGGTGTTTCTGCCCAAATCCCGTGATCTGACCGATTACATCCTCAATGCCCTGGCCTCCCGCCTGGCCGGCCGCGAGTTGTTTCTGGTCGGAGAGAAACGCAGCGGCATCGAAGCGGCGGCCCGCCAGTTGAGCCCGTTCGGTCGTGCGCGCAAGCTGGACAGCGCGCGGCATTGCCAACTGTGGCAAGTCACCGTCGAGGAAGCTCCGCAAGCGGTAACCCTGGAAAGCCTCGCCCAGCATTACGACGTGGAAATGGATGATGGCCCGCTGAAAGTCGTCAGCCTGCCGGGCGTCTTCAGCCACGGTCGTCTGGATCGCGGTTCGGCGCTTTTGTTGCAGAATATCGACAAGCTGCCCAGCGGCAACCTGCTGGATTTCGGCTGTGGTGCCGGCGTCCTCGGGGCTGCGGTAAAACGTCGCTACCCGCACAACAACGTGATCATGCTCGACGTGGACGCCTTCGCCACGGCCAGCAGCCGTCTGACCCTGGCCGCCAATGGCCTGGAAGCCGAGGTGTTGACCGGCGACGGGATCGACGCAGCGCCCATGGGTTTGAGCACGATTCTGAGCAACCCACCGTTCCATGTCGGCGTCCATACCGATTATCAGGCAACGGAAAACTTGCTGCGAAAAGCACGCCAACATCTGAAATCAGGTGGCGAACTGCGCTTGGTAGCGAATGCCTTCCTCAAGTATCAGCCGCTGATCGAAGAGCATCTGGGCGTGTGCGCAATCAAGGCTCAGGGCAACGGTTTCCGGATCTATCGCGCCAAGCGCGCCTGAAAATAAGCGCTTGCCGAATGCGGTCTGCGTAGGCAGAATCCGCTCCGTCCTAGGGGAGTAGTCTCCCACGAGCGCCATGCTCGTCCGGTACGCATCAACATACTTGGTCCTCAGACCATGGTGCGTACGACCCCGAATCCGCTCAGACGGATTGGTGGTTTGACCAGACCTATGACACGAACACCTTACCCGGGGCGGGGAGGCTGTACGTGTCATAGCCGTGTCGACCCGCCCCTTAGGAAAACCCTGATGCTGGAATCCCTGTTGGTCCCCACCGCTGTCGTGGCACTTGCCGAAATCGGTGACAAGACCCAACTGCTCGCCCTCATTCTCGCCGCGCGCTTTCGCAAGCCCTGGCCGATCATCGCCGGTATTGTCGCGGCCACCCTGGCCAATCACGCTGCGGCAGGTGCAGTCGGTGCCTGGTTTGGCAGTTTCTTCTCTGATGCCACGTTGCACTGGATTCTGGCCGCGAGCTTCACCGCCACCGCGTTGTGGACGCTGGTCCCCGACAAGATGGACGACGACGAAGCCGGCAATGGCCGAAAATTCGGGCCGTTCCTGACCACGCTGATTGCGTTCTTCATCGCGGAAATCGGCGACAAGACGCAAATCGCCACGGTGATGCTGGCGGCGCAATATTCCTACCTTTGGCTAGTGATTATCGGCACGACGCTGGGTATGTTGATCGCCAACGTTCCGGTTGTCCTGGCGGGCAACTTCGCCGCCGACAAGCTGCCATTGACCTTGATCCGGCGCCTGGCGGCCTGCGCCTTCTTCGTGCTGGCGCTGGTCGCGGTGTACAAGGCGATGCAGGTGAGCGGCTGGGTTTGATCAACCTTGACCTCTAGGCAAGGAATGGACCCGTAGGACCGGCCTTAGCCGGGAGGGCAAGCGTTCCGGCAACAGAGCTGCTGCGAATGGACTGGCCTCCTCCCGGCTAAAGCCGGTCCTACGCGATACGCTCCCAAAGTTCCGGGTTTGCTTGATCAGGACTTCTTCGCGGCCTGATACAACGGCATCACCTTGGGAATCGCCGCCTGCAACGAAGCGACCCGAGTGGCCGAGGCCGGGTGAGTGCTCATGAATTCCGGCTGAGAACCACCGGAGTTCTGGCTCATCTTCTCCCACAGCGTGATGGCGGCGTTCGGGTTGTAGCCGGCGCGAGCCGCCAGCTCCAGGCCAAGCAGATCGGCTTCGTTTTCATTGCCGCGACTGTTCGGCAAGGTCAGGCTGTAATTGACCACTGTGTCGGCCAGCGCGAGGCTGTCCTGCCCCAATCCGAGCAAGGCACCCGCGCCTTGCTTGGCCATCGCTACGCCATACGCCTTGGACATCGCTTCGCGGCCGTGTTCGCGCAATGCGTGGGCGATTTCGTGGCCCATGACTGCGGCGATTTCATCGTCGGTCAGTTTGAGTGTGTCGATCAGCCCGCTGTAAACAATGATCTTGCCGCCGGGACCGCAATTGGCATTCAGGTCATCGCTCTTGATCAGATTGACTTCCCACTGCCACTGCGCGGAATCCGGACGCAGCTTCGGCGCCTGGGCAATCAGCCGGTCGGCAATCGCATGCACGCGTTTAGCATTGGCGCTGCTGGTATCGAGCACACCTTTGCCGGACGCTTCGCTCACCGTTTCCTGATAGGACTGGGCGTACATCTTGTTCACTTCGTCAGTCGAAAGCATGCTGAACATGTATTGCTTGCGCTCGACCCCCACCGCATCCCCGCTGGTGGTGTTTACAGACTGGCAACCGCTGAGCAACAGGCTGGTACTCAAGGCACATAAGGCAACTGAACGACGCATGGTGAATCTCCCTGGAAACATGCTGGTGATTCTGGACGGCGAACAGTTTATGCGCCAGAGATCATCCGATAGCCCTTTTGGTCAGCTGATCCGGCTGATGGTTCCCAACAAACGGACATATCCAATAACGACGTACTGGTACGATTTACGTCCATTTGAGGGGATGTAGTTCATGCTTCTGTAGAGCTTAGCCGATAGACAGTTCAGACGTAATGTCACGTCCGGAGCCTCTATGAAGTTCAAATCGATCCAGTCTTCAATCGCTGCACTGGCGGGCGCCATTGTGCTCAGCGTTGTTGTCGCGTTAGTGCTGTATGCGTTGTTTTCTGGAGCGCGGACCCAGGCGATGGTCGAACAACGAACCCTGGCGCAATTCGAACAATCAGTGGAATCGCGTTTAGGTGCACTTGCCCGAACCCAGGCCAGCGATATCAAGCGCGAGCTGGAAACGCCGCTGTTGATCACCGCCGGCCTGGCCAGGACCAACGCCTTGCTGGGGATCAATGACAGTAAGGGCGAAGCGCAGCTGAAAATCAGCCGCGAGCAGATGCTCAATCTGCTGCGCAATACCGTGGAGCAGAATCCGAAGATTCTCGGCGCTTACATTGGTTGGGAGCCGAACGCTGTGGATCATAACGACGCCGCATATGTGGATTCCACCACTGCCGGTGCCGATCCAAAAGATGGCCGCTTCATGCCTTGGTGGTACCGCAAGACTGACGGCAGCCTGGCACTGGAAAAGCTCGCCAGCCTTGAGGACACCAAGCTGTTGTCCACTGGCGTGCGTTCAAGTGAGTATTACTTGTGCTCCCGGGAAACCAGGAAAGCCTGCGTCATCGACCCCGCGCCTTACAGCGTCGGCGGCAAAATGGTCATGCTCTCGTCGTTCATCGAGCCCGTCATGATCAACGGCACCTTCCAGGGCATCGTTGGCGCGGACCTGTCGGTGAACTTCATTCAGGACATGCTTGAAGCCGCTGACAAAAAGCTCTACGACGGCGCGGGCGAAATGGCCTTGATCTCCAGCAACGGCGCACTGGTCGCCTACACCAAAGACCCGTCCAAGCTCGGCGAAAAAGCCACCACCATCCTGGACGCCAGCGAAGTCGCCAACCTTGCCAAAATCAACATTGGCGAGGTGCGCTACGAAACTGACAAGGAACACGGGCACATCGAGGTGTACATGCCGTTTGGCATTGGCGCGACCGATGCGCGCTGGACGTTGATGATTCAGCTGCCTCTCAGCGCCGTCATGGCCGACCTGAACACGCTGCAAAGCGATTTAAGCAAGCAGCACGACACCGACATTCTCGGCATGGCCATGGTCGGTTTGCTGATCGCGGGCGTCGGCTTGCTGGTGATCTGGCTGGTAGGACGCGGGATCGCGCACCCACTCAAACAGATGGTCAGCATGCTCAACGACATCGCCCAGGGCGAAGGCGACCTGACCAAACGCCTGCACAGCGACCGGGCCGATGAAACCGGGCAGATTGCCGAGGGTTTCAACACCTTCCTCGGCAAGTTGCAGGTCATGATCAGCCAGGTGGTGACGTCGGTGCAGAAGGTCAGCGACTCCTCGGAGCACACCGCCGATATCGCCATCCGGACCAATCTGGGCGTGCAGAAGCAGATGTCGGAAATCGATCTGGTCGCCACGGCGGTGCATCAAATGACCGCCACCGCTCAGGACGTCGCCCGCAACGCCACACAGGCAGCGCAAGCGGCAAGCCATGCGGACAGCGCTGCCCATGAAGGCATGCAGATTGTGCAGAACACCTCGAATTCAATCAGCAACCTGGCTGTGGAAATCGGCCGCGCGGTGACTGTCGTGCAGACGCTGGCCAAGGACAGCGAGAACATCAACGCGATCCTGACCACCATTCGCGGGATTGCCGAACAGACCAATCTGCTGGCCTTGAACGCCGCAATCGAAGCCGCCCGCGCCGGCGAGCAAGGGCGCGGCTTTGCGGTGGTTGCCGATGAAGTGCGCAACCTGGCGCAGAAGACGCAGCAGGCGACCCAGGAAATCCAGAGCATGATCCAGCAACTGCAGAGCGGCACCCGCGAAGTGGTTCAGGTCATGGAAGGCAGCCAGAGCAAGACCGCCGAAAGCGTCAGCCATGCCGCCGACGCTGCGCAGGCGCTGGACACCATTACCAAGGCAGTGTCGGTGATCAACGACATGAACACCCAGATCGCCAGCGCCGCCGAAGAGCAAAGCGCGGTCGCCGACGACATCAACCGCAACGTGATCAACATTGGCCAGGTCGCCAATGAAGTCGCCGGCGGCGCCGACGAGTCCAGCCAGGCCAGCGCCGAATTGACCAAGTTGGCCGAGCAGCAGCGGCGGTTGATCAATCAGTTCAAGGTGTAATTCTGGTAGAACCGGCCTCTTCGGGGACAAGTCCCCTCCTACCGGGTTTCACGGATTCGGTAGGACCGGACTTGTCCGGGAAGGCGTCCGTTTGGGCAATGGAGAACTGCCAGCTGAATTGAGTTTGGCTGGCCCGGCCTCTTCGGGGACAAGTCCCCTCCTACCGAGTTTCACGGATTCGGTAGGACCGGACTTGTCCGGGAAGACGGCAGTGCGGACACCACTACAAAGGCGTCAAACACTCCGGCGCATTGAGCTTTGGATCATTCACCAGATTGGCCAGCGGCCGTTCGCGCAGGGCGGTTTGCGGGCTGGCGAGCAGTGCTTGCAGAGTGGGCAACGGCGTGTCGGCGGCCAGCCAGTCTTTCTGTCCCTGGGCATCAAGAATCAACGGGCGGCGCTGGCTGGCGGCAAGTTGGGTCACGACCGCAACACTCAAATAGGTATGCCCTTGCACCGGATACGCTTCCCAGATCGCGGCGAAAAACAGTGCCGAGCCCTCTCCCGGCGTCAGCCAGAACGGCCGTTTGCGGGTCGTGCCGCGCCATTCGTAGAAACCATTGGCGGGCAGCAGACAGCGCCGTGAACGAAACGCATCGCGAAACATCGGTTGTTCGACCAGGGTTTCGGCGCGGGCATGAGCCGGCGTGCGCGACAGGTCGGTCAGCCAGGCTGGGGTCAAACCCCAGCGCGCGCGGGCCAGTTCAAGATCGCCTTCGGTTTCGCTGCTGGCGCGCAGCATCAATACCGAGTCGGCCGGGGAAATATTCCACTGCGCCTGTTGGTCAGCCGGGAAACCGGGCAAGGCCGCAAAAGCGGGCGTCCAACGAAACAGGGCATAACGTCCACACATGAGGGCAACAAGACTCTTCAGGCAGCTAAAAAAACGGAATCGGGCAGCGCGTCAGCACACCAGCACGTCGGGAAAATTGTCCGGCTCGTCTCCGGACACAGGCAGCGCTGCATTGTACGCAGTGATCAACTCCCGTGCGTGTTCGGCCTGATCGTTATCCACCGACAGACCCAGCACACCAAAAATCGGCAGATCGCCCACCCCGCCCAGCAGATCCCTGCCGGTCAGATGCGCCTGCACGCCTTCACTGGCAAGCATGCCTTGTAGCAACTCGCCTTCCAGCAGGTTTTCCGGCTCGTAGATTTTCTGCATTACTCATTCTCGCTGCGCACGTCCAGATTCCAGTCTTCGCCGTCGGTCTGCAGATCGAAAACGATCGGTCGACAGCAGACCGGGCAATCTTCGATGTACTGCTGATCGCCGCCGGAAAGATCCAGCACCGCTTCGACCGGTTCGCCGCAGTAAGGGCAGTCGTAACTCTGTAATTCCTGCATCAAGGTCTCCAGGACTAGTTGTGCGTATAATCGCGCTCTATTTGAAGGCTGATGCACTAGAGTCTGAACGTTATTTTCAGACCCAGCCTCCCTTTTCCTGCCATTCCCTACAAGAGAGCATGATGGGCGAATTCGATGCCATCCGACCTTACGACGACGCCGAAGTCCCAGCTGTACTCGCGCGCCTGCTCAGCGACAAAGCATTCCTGGCGATCCTGACTCATTTCCGCTTCCCGCGCCTGGCCGGCGCGTTTGGCTGGGTGCTGCAACCGGTTCTGGCGCGCAAGCTGCGTCGCGAGTTTGCCGGTATCGATTCAGTGGCCACGCTTCAGGACAAGGTCGAGTATTACGTCGACCACACCATTGAGCGCGCCACTGACGGTGTGACCTATACCGGAGTCGAGCAGTTCAAGTCCGGCAGCGCCTATCTGTTTCTGGCCAACCATCGGGACATCGTGATGGACCCGGCCTTCGTCAATTACGCAATTTATCACGCAGGCTTGCCGACCCCGCGCATTGCCATCGGCGACAATCTGCTGCAAAAGCCCTTCGTCAGCGACCTGATGCGTCTGAACAAGAGTTTCATCGTGCACCGCTCCATCATCGGACGCCGGGAAAGGATGGCGGCGTATCAGCTGCTGTCAGCGTACATCAATCACTCGATTCGCAACGATTGCCAGTCGATCTGGATCGCCCAGGCCGAGGGTCGGGCCAAGGACGGCGACGACCGAACCGAATCGGCGATCCTGAAAATGTTCCACATGAGCCGCAAGGACGAGCCGTTTGCCGAGGTGATCCACTCGCTGAACCTGACGCCCGTGTCGATCAGCTACGAATACGATCCGTGCGACCACGCCAAGGCACGCGAACTGTACATCCGCGCGACCACCGGGAGTTACACCAAAGTGCCGGGCGAGGATGACGTCAGCATCGCGCTGGGGATTACCGGCTACAAAGGCCGGGTGCATGTGAACTTCGCGCCGCCGATCACCGAGCTGTTCGAGGACACCAAAGCGCTGGCCATCGAAATGGATCGGCAGATCCTCGGCGGCTATCGCCTGTTCCCGGTGCATTACCTGGCTTACGCGCAATGGGCCGATGCGGATCCAGCACTCGGCGTGCCATTGGCGGCGGATGTGTTTGCGCCCGAGGAACTGGCCAAAGCCCAGGAAGAGTGGCAGCGCCGCCTCGAAGGGTGCCCGGAAGAACATCGTCCGTTTCTGGTCCAGCAATACGCGACGCCGGTACGTAATCAGTATCGGGTCAAAGCCGGAATCGCGCTGTAACCCGCGGACGGCTGCAAAGAACAAGGCGCTCTTGAGGAGCGCCTTGTTCTTTATGGGTTACAGCATGGGTTACAGCCCGGTACTGACCCACGACAGCAGCAACGCAAACCCCAGACAAGCCGCACCCACGCGATAACACAAACGGTTCATGCGCAATAACGAGACGTCCATCAAATGCATGGGTTCGTCGATCTGCGACAAGGCGCTTAGCACTGCGAGCTGCCTGAGTTCGCGCTGTTCCCGGTTTCGCGTCACGTACAGCAGGCCGATTCCGGGGCAAGCCGCCAGCAATGCGAGCAGGTTGAGGGTAAAGGCAGGCGTAAGGGGTAACAGCGACATTGCAGCCTCGATGGCGTGTTCAAAGCGCGCCGTGGGGTTCAGAGTTGATAGAACTCTAATCTAGCCACCGTCACCTTAACGTAACCTGAACCGGGCACTGTATGGCACCTCGAGGGATAACCTCGATCCCTTCTGGAGCCATTCATGCTGCACGCCAAGAATCAGGACCGCCTGTATCTGATCGCCCCGAGCGACGAACAGGAAGCATTGATCGACGCTTTGTCCTTCAACGTCCAGGACCGCCACTGGCTGGTGTACTGCGCCCTCGGCGGCCATCAACACCATGATCTGCCGGACATGGATCAACAGACCGGTTTCAGTTTTCTGGATTTTTATCAGCAGGCTGCATGATGTAAGCAGCCTGTTGGAGCGAGGCTTGCCCGCGAAGCCTTTTGTTTCATCCCCGGAAAAATGGGTACATGCACCGACCTCTTCGCGGGCAAGCCTCGCTCCAACGGAAGTCCCGCGCACCAACAAAAAACCCGGCCTCTTCACAGAGGGCCGGGTTTTTTGATCCCGCGGTAACGCTATTACTGCGCCAGCGTGCGGCCAATCGTCTGATCCTGGAACAGACGCGTCAGCGCATCGCTCAACACGTCGCTGACCAGCTTGGTGTTGGTTTCCTGGTTCGGCGCCATGCCGAAGCGCTGGTCCAGGGATGCGGCGTAACGACCGCTGTAGCTTTTACCGTTGTTCTGCACGTCAGCGCGGAACGTCGAGCTGATGGTCGCCTCGGTTACATACAGGCCTTCTTTAGGCGACTGATACTTCAGGTCGGCGAGGGTCACGGTCAGTTGCGGACCGCTGCCACTGGCACTCGGCGTGAAGCCCAGCAAACGTACAGCCGCTTCGGCCTGAGCTTGCAGCTTGGGCAGCAGATCGGCACCGGATACGCTGATCGCGCTGGTTTCCGGGTACATGCCGCCACGGGTGCCGAGTGTCGGGCCAGGACGACCATCAACCACACGCACGACAACCGGCTGGCCACGGCCGACAGGCGCAAGCTGGGCGTTCAGCTTGGGCTGCGGACTAAGTTGTTGCGGGCTGTGGGCACAGCCGACCAGCGTAAGACTGCTAACAGCAAGC
Source organism: Pseudomonas syringae (assembly GCF_001698815.1). Taxonomy (GTDB): domain Bacteria; phylum Pseudomonadota; class Gammaproteobacteria; order Pseudomonadales; family Pseudomonadaceae; genus Aquipseudomonas; species Aquipseudomonas syringae_A. The sequence continues at coordinate 60,161 of NZ_LGSI01000038.1, forward strand.
AAACCAAACAAAATGCGACGCAGCATGCTCATCTCTCCATGGGCAGGGCACTAAATGTGCCGCAGTATAGCGGCGCTCACGGCACGCTAACCAGTTGAAAATCGGACTGCAAACAGACCGCAATGGTTCAGCAACACAGGTGTCACCGTCATGTCACGTCCAGCGTGCAACCTATGCTCAATCCAACAGGAGCATCGTCATGGACTTTCTCTGGTCAATGTTCAGCCTGCGTCGTCAATATCGCCACTACGCCCGCGTCGACCAATCCGGCATTTGCCAGGCATTCAAACGCTGCCGTCAGGCTCCGGCAGGCAGCGAATGGGTCGAAATCGTCGAAGAAAATCTCTCCTGGCTCGGCGCTCCACTGCCCGCCAACGCCCGCAGACAGCGAGCTGCACGCCGGTCCGCTGCGCACCGGCTGCTCACCGTCTGACCGCACGACGAATAAAAGTCACTTAATCAGATCAATTCCCGTCGTTTCATCGCTATAATCTCCCCCCGATTATAAGGACGTCTCCTGATCGGGCCTCGCAGCATTGCTAATCACTGGATTAGCGCCTTCGTATTGCCCACAGAGAGCCGCCCACACAGATCATGTGCAGGCATCTGTACTCGCTGGCTGGTGAATCGTTTCGAACCTTTCCTGCCATAAAGCGCCTTACTCTTGCCTGCCTTCGATCTGCCAGAGCTGCCATCGCGCAGCCCTTTTTGAGGTTTGAGGTTCACGTTTCCAAAAGAGCGTGAAAAAAACGGGTTTCACAACTTCACAAGAGTGTGGCGAGCAAATGAATAGGTACGCGTTTGTAAATGCACCATTATTAGCGTCTGACCCAGCCCCTTTGAACAGGATTGATCGCTGCTGCGCAGTCTCCATGACCGGAGCCTGAAGCCTGTCCCCTACGGATTTGGTTGCATTACCGGAGGCCTTGACGATAGTCGAATGGCCGCTCGGCCTGAAAAATGCGTTCATGCAAGCTTTATGAACCGCTTATTCAGGTCCGCTTGGTGACCTCCGTTGACGATGCGAAAAATTGCGAAGAACCGGACATGCCGATCCTGGCCAGCGTTACCTGGGGACTACTTTGATCCATGCCCCGCGACCTGGCGACCGACCTCGGGATCGTATGCCGTCAATTTGGTGCTGCAGATTTTGGAGACGCGTTAATGGCGCATAACGAAGCAGTTGATGTGGTATTGGTCGGGGCAGGCATCATGAGTGCCACCCTTGCCGTACTGCTCAAAGAGCTCGACCCCAGCCTGAAGCTGGAAGTCGTTGAGCTGATGGATTCTGGCGCTGCGGAGAGTTCCAACCCGTGGAATAACGCCGGTACCGGCCACGCCGGGCTTTGCGAACTGAACTACACGCCGCCTGCGGCCGACGGTTCCATCGACATCAAAAAAGCCGTACACATCAACACCCAGTTCGAAGTCTCGAAGCAGTTCTGGGCGTATCTCACGCAAAAAGGCACTTTCGGTTCCTCGAAGTCGTTTATCGCCTCGGTGCCTCACCTGAGCTTTGTCCAGGGTGCGGAAGGCGTTTCGTTCCTCAAGACTCGCTATGAAGCCATGCGCAAGCATCACGCGTTTGCGTCCATGGAATACACCGAAGACAAGGCCACTCTCGCCGAGTGGATGCCGTTGATGATGCCCGGCCGCCCAGCCGATGAACAGATCGCCGCGACCCGTGTGATGCACGGCACCGACGTCAACTTCGGCAACCTGACCAACCAGCTGCTCAAGCACCTGACCAGCGCCCCGGATTCACAGGTCAAGTACTGCAAGCGCGTGACCGGCCTGAGCCGCAAAGGTGCGGGCTGGAGCGTCAGCATCAAGGACGTGAACAGCGGCAGTACTCGCGAAATCGACGCCAGGTTCGTCTTCCTCGGCGCAGGCGGCGCGGCCTTGCCGTTGCTGCAGATGTCGGGCATCGAAGAAAGCAAAGGTTTTGGCGGCTTCCCGGTCAGCGGCCAGTGGCTGCGTTGCGACAACCCGGAAGTGGTCAAGCGTCACCAGGCCAAGGTCTACAGTCAGGCAGCCGTCGGTTCGCCGCCGATGTCCGTACCGCACCTGGATACCCGCGTGGTGGACGGCAAGAAATCCCTGCTGTTCGGACCCTACGCCGGTTTCACTACCAAGTTCCTCAAGCACGGCTCGTTCCTGGATCTGCCATTGTCGGTTCGCGCCGCCAATATCGGACCGATGCTGGCCGTGGCCCGGGACAACATGGATCTGACCAAGTATCTGGTCAGTGAAGTCATGCAGTCCATGGAGCAGCGTCTTGACTCCCTGCGCCGCTTCTACCCCGAAGCCAAGGCTGAAGACTGGCGCCTGGAAGTGGCCGGGCAACGGGTGCAGATCATCAAGAAAGACCCCAAGAAAGGCGGCGTGCTGCAATTTGGCACCGAACTGGTGTCGGCGAAGGATGGCTCTCTCGCAGCCCTGCTGGGCGCTTCACCCGGCGCTTCGGTAACAGTGTCGATCATGCTGGAACTGATCGACCGTTGCTTCCCGGAAAAAGCCCGTGGCGAGTGGGCTGCCAAGCTCAACGAGATCTTCCCGGCGCGGGAAAAGATTCTCGAAACCGATGCGCAGCTCTATGAGCGCGTCAGTACCGAGAACAACGAGCGCCTGGAACTGATCGAGAAACGCAGCCCTGTACAGAGCATCGCGTGATCGTTCGGCCATAAAAAAACGCCCTTCGGGGCGTTTTTTTTGCTCTGAGGTTTCAATCAGCCGCGAGCTTTTTCGATCAACTCGATGTATTCCTCGGCATTGCGCTGATCCTTGATCAAGGCGATGAAATCGTTGCCATGCTCGTCCTTGCCGTCAAAGTCGTAACCGGCTTCGCGGAAGAACACCAGGAACCGTTCGAAATCATTGACCCGCAGGCCACGGTAAGCCTTGATCAGCTTGTGCAGCGACGGCGCTGTGGCGTCGACCGGCTCGAAATTGAGAAACAACTTGATCTGCGCATCGCCGATCTCGTCTCCGATCAACTGTTTCTTATCTTTACGCATTGCTGACTCCAACTGAATCGCGGACATGTTAACCGGCGGGCAGTTTACCCCCCGCCCGGCTCAAGGCTCAACGCATACGCGCAGGTGTGGTGTGCAAATCGGCCCAGACGTGGCCGTTGGCATAGGTCAGGAACTGGCAGTAGACCTTCTCGCTGCGCAGCAGATCGACCATCATCCGATATTGGTTAACCGGGTAATACAGGGTCAACACGCGGCTTTTTTCGTCGTAAGCGGGCTTTTTCAGGCTTTTGCTTTCGCCGTCAAAATGGATCAGCACTTCGGAAATGCTCGCGCCCTTGTTCAGCGGCTTGCCCTTGAGGCGCAGCAGGATCGGCGAGGTCACCGGAATCGGCTGCTGATTGGACTGCCGCTGGCTGCCGATCACCACGGAATATTCAGTGATCTGCAACAACTGCTGCTGCTCGGGCTCGCCTTCCCGGACGTTCAGGTCGTCGGGCGGCAGATACTGGGCATGCATTGGCTCGGCTGAAACGCTTGCCACGACAGGCAAACTGCACAAAAGCGCCAACGCCGCGCTACGGATCAAAAACTTCATTTCGACTTCCCGCAAGGACTGGGCTGGCACTTTAGCATGGAGGCTGAGGAGAACTCCGTAGGACCGGCTTCAGCCGGGAGAAAGCTCTCCCGGCTGAAGCCGGTCCTACGGAAAATTACATCCCCTTAACTGCATAGATGCCGGCCGCGTTGCGCCAGTAGCCTTTGTAATCCATGCCATAACCGAAGATGTAACGGTCGATGCACGGCAGGCCGACGAAATCGGCTTTCAGGTCTGGGCGGGCTTTGCGGTCGTGGTCTTTGTCGATCAGCACTGCGGTGTGGACCGCGCTGGCACCGGCATGTTTGCAGAAGTCGACGATCGCGCCCAAGGTGTGACCTTCATCAAGAATGTCGTCGATGATCAACACATCGCGGTCGATGAACGAGACTTCCGGCTTGGCTTTCCAGAACAGATCGCCACCACTGGTTTCGTTGCGGTAACGGGTCGCGTGCAAGTACGACGCTTCCAGCGGAAAATTCAGATGAGTCAGCAGTTTGCCAGCGAAGATCAGCCCGCCGTTCATCACGCAAAACACCACCGGGTTGCGGTCGGCCAGTTCGGCATTGATCTGCGCACCGACCTTGGCGATAGACGCTTCGACTTCGGCTTCAGTGTAAAGGCAGTCAGCCTCGCGCATGATTTGACGGATATGCTCGAGATCAGCAGACATGACGCTCTCCAATGGGGGCAATGTAAGAAAAGCGGGCAAAGGTACGCATCCGCTTGGGTCAGGGCAAGCAATTCTGGACTAACGTGTCAGGATTCGTATGAAAACGCCGTATCACCCGTAGGACAGTAACAGCTGAATAGATTAACCTAGGCCGTTTTTTTGCCCCCCGCCGGAGCCTTTCCTTATGCCTGTCCGTGAAATCCGTCATCCGCTGATCCAGCACAAGCTCGGCCTGATGCGCCGTGCCGACATCAGCACCAAAAATTTCCGTGAGCTGGCCCAGGAAGTCGGCGCCCTGCTCACTTACGAAGCCACCGCTGACCTGCCGCTGGAAACCTACGATATCCAGGGTTGGGCCGGCACCGTGCAGGTCGAGAAGATCGCTGGCAAGAAGATCACCGTAGTGCCAATCCTGCGCGCCGGCATCGGCATGCTCGACGGCGTGCTCACCCTGATTCCGGGTGCCAAGGTCAGCGCTGTGGGCGTGGCCCGCAATGAAGAAACCCTCGAAGCGCACACCTATCTGGAAAAACTGGTCCCGGAAATCGACGAACGTTTGGCGATGATCATCGACCCGATGCTCGCCACGGGCGGCTCGATGGTTGCCACGATTGACCTGCTGAAAAAAGCCGGTTGCAAGGAAATCCGCGCCATGGTGCTGGTCGCCGCGCCGGAAGGCATTGCCGCCGTCGAGCTTGCGCACCCTGACGTGACGATCTACACCGCGTCCATCGATGAGCGCCTTAACGAACACGGTTACATCATTCCGGGCCTGGGCGATGCCGGTGACAAGATTTTCGGCACCAAGCAAAAGGACGCGTAATGAAGCAGGACGAGTTCAACGATCCACTGTGGCGCACGGTTTTATCTGGCGCACAGATGCTCTTCGTGGCGTTCGGCGCGCTGGTCTTGATGCCGCTGATAACCGGGCTGGATCCTAACGTCGCACTGTTTACCGCAGGCCTGGGCACATTGCTGTTCCAGTTGGTGACGGGACGGCAAGTGCCGGTTTTCCTGGCATCGAGCTTTGCGTTCATCACGCCGATCATTCTCGCCAAGGGCCAGTTCGGCCTGGCCGCGACTATGGGCGGGATCATGGCGGCGGGCTTCGTCTACACCTTCCTCGGCCTGGCGGTGAAAATCAAAGGCACCGGTTTCATCGACCGCCTGCTGCCACCGGTGGTGATCGGCCCGGTGATCATTTCCATCGGCCTGGCCATGGCACCAATTGCCGCCAATATGGCGATGGGCAAGGCTGGCGACGGCGCGGAGCTGATTCCTTACAAAATCGCCATGTGGATTTCCATGCCTGCGCTGCTGACCACGTTGATCGTGGCGGTGTTCGGCAAAGGGATTTTCCGTCTGGTGCCGATCATTTCCGGCGTACTGGTGGGTTTTGCCCTGGCGTTTTATTTCGGCGTGGTCGACACCGCAAAAATCGCCGCCGCACCCTGGCTGGCGCTGCCTGCGTTCACGGCTCCGGAATTCAACTGGCAGGCGATTCTGTTCATCGTGCCGGTGGCGCTGGCTCCGGCTATCGAGCATATCGGCGGGGTGATCGCAGTCGGTAGCGTGACCGGACGTGACTATCTGAAGAAACCTGGCTTGCACCGCACCTTGCTGGGCGACGGCATCGCCACCACGGCAGCCGGTCTGTTCGGCGGGCCGCCCAACACCACCTATGCCGAAGTGACTGGCGCGGTAATGCTGACCAAGAACTACAACCCGAAGATCATGACCTGGGCGGCGATCTTTGCCATCAGCCTGGCGTTTATCGGCAAATTCGGCGCGCTGCTACAGAGCATTCCGGTGCCGGTGATGGGCGGGATTCTCTGCTTGTTGTTCGGTTCGATTGCGGCGGTGGGCATGAACACGCTGATTCGCCACAAGGTCGATCTGGCCGAAGCGCGCAATCTGGTGATTGTCTCGGTGACGTTGGTGTTCGGTATCGGCGGCGTGTTGATCGGCACCGGCAACGGCCCCGACGACTTCGGCCTCAAGGGGATTTCCCTGTGCGCCGTAACCGCGATAGCGCTGAACCTGCTGCTGCCGGGCAATGACAGCTGGAAGAACAAGCATCTGGATGATCAATTGCCGTAGGGCACGGCATTGATCCGTCGGACGTGGCATTGAACCGTAGGACCGGCCGTAGGACCGGCTTTAGCCGGGAGAATGTCCTCCCGGCTAAAGCCGGTCCTACGGTCCTACGACAACAACGTCCTACAACATCAGCGGCGCCCGCTCGCACAGGCGGTTCAGCGCCGCCGCCCAGTTCGGATCGTCGTTCAGGCATGGAATCAATACCAGCTCCTCGCCCCCCGCCGCCTTGAACTGCTCAGCGCCCCGATCACCGATCTCTTCCAGGGTTTCGATGCAGTCGGCGACGAACGCCGGGCACATCACCAGCAACTTCTTCACGCCCTGCGCGGCCAGTTCTTCGAGATGGGCCTCGGTGTAGGGTTCGATCCATTTCGCCCGGCCAAGCCTTGACTGGAACGACACCGACCATTTGCCATCGGCGATGCCCATCCGTTTGGCGAACGCTGCGGCCGACTGAATGCACTGGGCGCGATAACAGGTCGCCAGCACTTCCGGTGGCGCGGTCATGCAGCAATCCGGACCCTTCAGGCAATGACTGCGCGTCGGGTCGAGCTTGAGCAAGTGACGCTCCGGCAATCCATGAAAGCTCAATAACAGGTGATCATGCGGCTGCTGCAAATGCGGGCGGACGTTTTCCACCAATGCGTCGAGGTATTCCGGCTGGTCGTAAAACGCCTGCAGGACCGAGAACTGCATCTTCATGCCTTTGCTGCGCACTACCCGCTTGGCTTCCTCGATAACCGTGGTCACCGTGCTGTCGGCAAACTGCGGATACAGCGGTGCCAGCGTGACCTTTTTGATGCCTTGACCGGCCAGGCGCGTCAGCACCGTTTCGATGGAAGGCTCGCCATAACGCATGGCCAGTTCCACCGGGCCATGCGTCCATTCCTTGGTCATCGCCTGATGCAAGCGCTTGCTCAGCACCACCAACGGCGAACCTTCGTCCCACCAGATCGAGGCGTAAGCGTGAGCGGACTGCTCGGGGCGCTTGATCAGGATCAGCGACACCAGCAACCGACGGACCGGCCATGGCAGGTCGATAACGTAAGGGTCCATGAGAAATTGATTGAGGTAACTGCGCACGTCAGCCACCGAAGTGGAGGCCGGAGAACCCAGATTGACCAGCAACAACGCGTGATCGGTCATGCAACATCCTATTTCAGTGGCGGCCCAGCAAATCGTCGAGGGCTGCGTGCAGTTCGGTAAATCGAAAGGTAAAACCAGCCGCTTCAAGCCGCGTCGGGTGAGCCCGCTGCCCGCCAAGCAACAACACCGACAACTCGCCCATCAATACTTTCAGGGCAAGGCCAGGCAGCGGCATGAACGCCGGGCGATGCAGCACGCCAGCGAGGATCTTGGCGAATTCACGATTGCGCACCGGTGATGGCGCGCAGACATTATACGGACCCTGAGCGTCATCTTTTGTTAACAGAAAATCTATCGCGGCAATCTGGTCCTGAATGTGAATCCACGGCATCCACTGCCGACCGCCGCCAATCGGCCCGCCCATACCCAACTTGAAGGGCAACAATAATCGCTGTAAAAAACCACCTTCATTGGACAACACCAAGCCGGTGCGAATAATCACCACGCGAACGCCCAAGGCCTCGGCACGCTGCGCGGTTTCTTCCCACGCGCCGCACAGCTTGCTGGCGAAATCTTCATTGACCGGTTGCGAGGTCTCATCCAGTTCGCGCTCGCCGCCGTCGCCATACCAGCCCACGGCGGAGCCACTGATCATCAGCCGAGGTTTTTGCTCGCGGCGCTCAAGCCACGCGAGCAATTGTTCGGTCAGCCCGATACGGCTGTCCCACAACAGCACCTTGCGCTTGCGGGTCCAGGGTCGGTCGGCAATCGGTGCGCCAGCGAGGTTGATCACCGCGTCCACTGGCTCTTCGCCCAGATCGTTGAGATGTGCAATGCCCCGCACCGAATCGCCACACAAACGCGTGACTTCCCTGGGGCGTCGACTCCAGACGGTCAGTTGGTGACCTTGTTTTTGCCAGAGTCGGCATAGCTGACGTCCTAGCAAACCAGTACCGCCGGTCAGCAATATGTGCATGGCAGGTTTCCTTGCGTGGCGTTCGGGACTGTTGCGTAGTCTATTTTTCAGGACCCATGAATTCATAAGCCAAGGCTGTGTTTGAACGATAGGCCAAACCTGAGGAGCGTAAAGCGGGACTATCCGTTCGCATCGTCGCAAAAGGCTTCAGAGACACCCGACCTCAAGCTCGAGCCGTACGAGCAAGGTCAGCAGCCTGCGAACAGCAGATGGCTGCAAGTTATACCAAAAAACAATATTGTACAGGTTTTAACTACGGCGTAGTCTGTGCAGACAAGGTAACGAGGCCCCTATGACTGTACCTATCGCAATCATCGGTACCGGCATCGCCGGACTCTCCGCCGCCCAGGCGCTAAATGCCGCCGGGCATTCCGTACATCTTTTCGACAAAAGCCGCGGCAGTGGCGGAAGGATGTCCAGCAAGCGCAGCGATGCAGGCTCGCTCGACTTGGGCGCCCAGTATTTCACTGCTCGCGACCGCCGCTTCATGACGGCTGTTCAGCAATGGCAAGCCCAGGGCTGCGTTGAACAGTGGACGCCTTCGCTCTACAACTTTCATGCAGGCCAGCTCAGTCCGTCCCCTGACGAGCAAGTGCGCTGGGTCGGCAAACCCGGCATGAGTGCAATTACCCGCGCCATGCTCGGCGAGCTGCCCGTGACGTTTTCCTGCCGGATCACTGAAGTGTTTCAGGGTGAACATCACTGGAATCTGCAGGATTCGGAAGGTCAGAGCCATGGCCCGTTCAGCCACGTGATAATCGCCACGCCAGCGCCTCAGGCAACGACGTTGCTGGCTGCTGCGCCGAAACTCGCAGGCGTGGCCGCCGGGGTGAAAATGGACCCGACCTGGGCCGTCGCACTGGCATTCAACAAACCTCTGGAAACCCCGCTGGAAGGCTGCTTCGTGCAGGACAGTCCGCTGGACTGGCTGGCGCGCAACCGCAGCAAACCCGGCCGCGCCGTGGCGCTCGATACTTGGGTGTTGCATGCGACCAGCAGCTGGAGCAAGCAGCATCTGGACATGCCCAAAGAGACGGTCATCGAGCATCTGCATGGCGCGTTTGCCGAGCTGATCGGCTGCGCAGTGCCCGCCCCGAGTTTCAGCCTGGCCCATCGCTGGTTGTACGCTCGGCCCGCCAGCGCCCATGAATGGGGGGCGTTATCCGACTCCGATCTGGGCATTTACGTATGCGGCGACTGGTGCCTGTCCGGACGCGTCGAAGGCGCCTGGCTCAGCGGCCAGGAAGCTGCACGACGTCTCATGGAACACCTCGATTGAACCGGCTCAATCCCGCCAAGCTGCTGCTGTCAAAGTGGACAGCAGCACAGCCGGTCAATCGGGAAAAGCACTTTCTGGTCACCGAACTGTTTCGCGATGAAGCAGGCACCGTGCTGGAGATCGAACTACAGGCCGTGCTGACGCAACGCAGCGAGCGCCTGGCGTGGCAAACCTTGCAGAACGCCGACGCGTGGCGGATGGGCTGGAAGTAAATCCAGCTTCGGTCCGGAGCGAGGCTTGCCCGCGAATAAATAGGTCAGTCGGCACACCATTGCCTGACCCGCCGCCTTCGCGGGCAAGCCTCGCTCCAACACCCCACTACAAAACCTGTACAAATAATTTGACTTGTACAAATGCGAACCTATGATGGACTGAAGTTGTACAGAGACTTAAATCTGTATAAGTCCTGATCAGAGGTTTCGCCATGACCACGCCTGCAGTTCATAAACCGAAGCTCGGCATCAGCGCTTGTCTGCTGGGCGCCGAGGTGCGTTTCAATGGCGGTCACAAAGAATCCCATCTGTGCACTCGTGCGCTGACCGAATACTTCGAGTTCGTTCCGGCCTGTCCCGAAGTCGCCATCGGCATGGGCATTCCCCGTGAACCGATCCGGCTGGTGGGCGACGCGGAAAATCCTCAGGCGCTGGGCAGCGTCAATCGCGAACTGAACGTCACGCAGGCGTTGGCCGATTACGGTGTGCAGATGGCCACCGAACTGGGCGACATCAGCGGCTATATCTTCATGCAAAAGTCGCCGTCATGCGGGCTGGAGCGAGTCAAGGTCTACCGGGAAAACGGCGCACCGGTTGATGGCGGCGGGCGCGGCATCTATGCCCAGGCGTTTTGTGCGCGTCATCCCAACCTGCCAGTGGAAGAAGACGGTCGCCTTAATGATCCGGTGCTGCGGGAAAACTTTATTACCCGAGTGTTCGCCTATGCCGCCTGGCACGAATTGCTCAACGCTGGCCTGACCCGACGCAGCCTGACCGAATTTCACTCGCGTTATAAATATCAGCTGATGGCCAACGACCCGGTGCAGTACAAGGCGCTGGGCAAACTGCTCGGCAACATGGGCCGCAGCGACCCGAACGACATCGCGGCGCAGTATTTCAGCGACCTGATGAGCGCCCTGAAAAAATGCGCCACCCGCCGCACCCACACCAATGTTCTGCAGCACTTGACCGGCTACCTGAAACAGACCATCGGCGCCGCCGACAAGCAGGAAATCCAGCAGCTGATCACTCAATACCATCAAGGCATCGTGCCACTGATCGTACCGCTGACCTTACTCAAGCATCACTTCCGCCAACACCCCGATCCGTATGTGGCGCTGCAGGTGTACATGCAGCCCCATCCGGAAAACCTCAGCCTGCGGAATGCGATCTGAACCATGAATGAAATCCCTCCTCCCGATCACGAAAGTGACGCCGAGCCCGAGCTTGAAAGCGGCTGGCTGCCGATTCGTGAGGTTGCCCGGCAAACCGGCGTCAACGCCGTCACGCTTCGCGCCTGGGAACGCCGCTATGGGTTGATCGTCCCGCACCGTACGCCCAAGGGACATCGCCTGTATTCCAATTACCACGTGCTGCGGGTCATGAACATTCTGACCTGGCTCAACCGTGGCGTTTCGGTAAGCCAGGTCAAGCATCTGATCGACAGTCGCCAGCCAGACGCCAGCGTGCCGGGCAACGATTGGGAAGCATTGCGGCGAACCCTGGTAACCCACATCGATGAACTGGCCGAACGGCGCGTGGACGACGTGTTCAATCAGGCGATGTCGCTTTATCCGCCGCGCACGCTGTGCCAACAGCTGCTGCTTCCGTTACTGGCCGAGCTGGAATGTCGCTGGCAAGGGCAGTTCGGCGGGCAGATGGAGCGCGTGTTCTTTTATTCCTGGCTGCGCAGCAAGCTCGGAGCGCGGATCTACCACAACAATCGCCAACTGAGCGGCGCACCGGTGTTGTTGGTCAATCATTCCGATCTGCCATTGGAACCCCATCTGTGGCTGACGGCCTGGCTGGTGAGCAGCAGCGACTGCGCGGTGGAAGTATTCGACTGGCCGCTCCCGGTCGGCGAGCTGGCCCTGGCCAGTGATCTGCTCGAACCGCGCGCGGTGCTGCTGTATTCGAGCAAGGCCCTGAATATCAGCCTGCTACCCAAGCTGCTGGCCAATATCACCTGCCCCACGCTGCTCGCCGGATCGGCCGTGCGCATTCATTACAACGAACTCAATGTGGCGCCGACCCGCATCGAAGGCATGGCCCTCGCGGAAGGTCCGCTTGGCGCGCAAACCGCATTGCAAGAGCTGGGGCTTATCTAAAAATGACTATGCAACTGCTTTGGCTGCGCAGCGATTTGCGCATTCACGACAACACTGCACTGACCGCTGCCATGGAACAGGGTCCGACAGTGGCCGTCTACCTGATCAGCCCGGAGCAATGGCGGCGCCATGACGATGCGCCGTGCAAAGTTGATTTCTGGCTGCGCAACCTGGTGCAACTGGAAAAAGCCCTGGGCGGGTTGAACGTGCCTTTGTTGATTCGCCACGCTGACACCTGGGATCAGGCGCCGGACGTGTTGCTCACGCTGTGCCGCGAACTGCACATCGCGAGCGTGCACGCCAACGAGGAATACGGCATCAACGAAACCCGCCGCGATGAGGCGGTGGCGAACGCCCTTGAGCAAGACGGCATCCACTGGCGCAGCTATCTGGATCAGCTGTTGTTCAAGCCCGGCACTGTGCTGACCAAGACCGGCAATTATTTCCAGGTGTTCAGCCAGTTCCGCAAGGTCTGCTATGCGCGCATGCATCAGGCCATGCCACGCCTGATCCGCGCGCCGCACAAACAGCAGGCGCTGAGCATTGTCAGTGATTCGGTACCGAACCAGGCACAAGGTTTTGCGACTCCAAGTGCCGCGCTGCAAGCCTTGTGGCCTGCCGGTGAAGACGAAGCACAACGCCGACTGGAAGCGTTCAGCGACGAACAGATCAACTACTACCGCAGCGAACGCGACTTCCCGGCCAAGCCTGGCACCAGCCAGCTATCGGCGTATCTCGCGGCCGGGGTGATTTCACCGCGCCAGTGTCTGCATGCCGCATTGATCAGCAACCATGGCGAGTTCGAAACCGGCAGCGTCGGCGCAGTCACCTGGATCAACGAGTTGCTGTGGCGCGAGTTCTACAAACACATTCTGGTCGGCTACCCGCGCGTCTCGCGGCATCGGGCATTTCGTCCCGAGACCGAAGCGCTGAAATGGCGCGACGCCCCGCAAGAGTTGGCCGCCTGGCAACAAGCCCGCACCGGCCTGCCGATCATTGATGCCGCCATGCGCCAATTGCTGGAAACCGGCTGGATGCACAACCGGCTGCGCATGGTGGTGGCGATGTTCCTGACCAAGAACCTGCTGATCGACTGGCGTGAAGGCGAGCGCTTCTTCATGCAGCACCTGATCGATGGCGATCTGGCCGCGAACAATGGTGGCTGGCAGTGGAGCTCTTCCACCGGCACCGATTCGTCGCCTTATTTCCGGATTTTCAACCCGCTGGCCCAGTCGGAAAAATTCGACGCCGAAGGTCGCTTTCTCAAGCAATGGCTGCCGGAACTGGCCGGGCTGAACAAAAAAGAAGTGCACAACCCGGCAGCGGCTGGCGGACTGTTTGGTGTGGCTGACTACCCGAAACCCATCGTCGATCTGAGCAGCAGCCGCGCCCGTGCCCTGGCCGCGTTCAAAGCGCTGCCCCATCGTCAACCTGCTGCCGAGCCAAGCCATGAGTGATTTCCTGCGGCGCTTCGCCCATGACTTTGCCGCGCTGGACAAAACCAGCCTGCATCGACTCGGCACCTTGTACAGCGACGACGCGGTGTTCACCGATCCGCTGCACAAGATCCGGGGCCTTGCGAACATGCAGGACTACTTCGCCCAGTTGTACGCCAATGTCACCCAGCTGCATTTCGATTTTTACGGTTTCGATGAAGTGGCAACGGGCAGCGGTTACCTGCGCTGGACGATGAGTTACGCGCATCCGCGTCTGGCCAAGGGCCGCCTGATCCGCGTCGATGGCTGCTCGCACCTGCTCTGGCGAGACAAGGTTTATCAACACCGCGACTACTTCGATGCTGGCGCTTTGCTGTACGAGCACCTGCCAATCATGGGTCGGGGCATTTCGTGGCTCAAAGGGAGACTGGCATGACCCATCCGAACGCGCGTCGCATCTGGCTGACTGGCGCCAGCAGCGGCATTGGCCTGGCACTGGCCGAGCAACTGCTCAAGGACGGTCATTTTCTGGCGCTGACCGCCCGGACCATCAAGCCCCTTGAAGACCTGGGAAACCTGTATCCCGGACAAGTGCTGCTGGCCCCGGGCGATGTCACCGACGGCGAGCAAGTCACGGCAATCGGCGACCGGATCAACCAGATCTGGGGTTCGCTGGATACTGCGATACTCAACGCCGGCACCTGCGAATACATCGACAGTAGCCACTACGATGCGGCGCTGTTCGAACGTGTGGTGCGCACCAATCTGCTGGCCAGTTCCTATTGCGTGCAGGAAGCGCTGCTGTTGCTGCGCCATGGCCGAGAGCCTCACCTGGTTGGCGTTTGCAGTTCGGTCACCTTCCTGCCGTTGACCCGCAGCGAAGCTTACGGTGCGTCCAAGGCCGGATTGCGTTACCTGTTCGAGTCGTTGCGCGTTGATCTGGCCCAGGAAAACATCGATGTCACCGTGGTCAGTCCAGGGTTTGTCGATACGCCGCTGACTGCCAAAAACGACTTTGCCATGCCCATGCGGTGGTCGGCGCAAAGGGCCGGCAAGCACATCGCCGAACGCCTGCAGCGTAGTCGCCGTCCACTGGAAATCGCCTTTCCCCTCCCCTTCATTTTGATGCTGCGCCTGTTGTCGCTGTTGCCGACGCGCCTGCAACTGGCGCTGGGCAAACGCATGGCACGCGCTCCGGCCAAGGACGCGCGATGAAAATCGCCATCATTGGCAGCGGCATTGCTGGCCTGACCAGTGCTTATCTGCTCAACCGCTCACATGACATCACGGTGTTCGAGGCGGCGGACTGGATCGGCGGTCACACCCATACGGTGGATGTACAGGTCAACGGTCGCGAGTACGCCATCGATACCGGCTTCATCGTGTTCAATGACTGGACGTATCCGAACTTCATTCGCCTGCTGGAAACGCTCGGCGTCGGGTTCAAGCCCACCGAAATGAGTTTTTCAGTCCGCGATCCAAAAAGCCGCACCGAATACAACGGTAACAACCTCAATAGCCTGTTCGCCCAGCGCAGCAATCTGTTGTCGCCCAGTTTCTGGGGCATGCTGCGCGATATCCTGCGCTTCAATCGCGAAGCGCTGGATGACCTGCAAAGCCAGCGTATCGCCGCCGACACCACCTTGGGTGCCTACCTGAAAAGTGCCGGCTATGGGCAACGCTTTACCGAGCATTACATCGTGCCCATGGGCGCGGCGATCTGGTCGATGTCCCTGGCGGACATGCTGGCCTTCCCATTGCAGTTCTTCGTACGGTTTTTCAAGAATCACGGGCTGCTGTCAGTCAACCATCGTCCGCAGTGGTGCGTCGTCGAAGGCGGTTCCAGCCGATATATCGAGCCGCTGACCGCATCGTTTCGCCAGCACATTCGTCTGGCCTGTCCGGTTCACAGCGTTCACCGTGGCGCGCAATGCGTGACGGTCAACAGTACGGCAGGTAGCGAGCGCTTCGATAAGGTGATTTTCGCCTGCCACAGCGATCAAGCCCTGAAGCTGCTGGCGGAACCGACCGCCACCGAGCAGGAAATTCTGGGCGCCCTGCCCTATGCCGAAAACGACGTGGTGCTGCATACCGACATCGGCCTGCTGCCCAAACGGCCGTTGGCATGGGCCAGCTGGAATTATCGACTGGGTGGCGATGCGCAGCAGATGGCCGCCGTCACTTACGACATGAACATCCTGCAGGGCATCGAAAGCGACACTACGTTCTGCGTCAGCCTGAACCAGACCGCCGCCATCGATCCGCAGAAAATCCTCGCTCGCTACAGCTATTCCCATCCGCAATACAGCCTGGCGGGCGTTGCGGCCCAGGCGCGCTGGCAAGAACTCAACGGCGCCAACCACACCTGGTTCTGCGGCGCGTACTGGGCCAATGGCTTCCACGAAGACGGCGTGGTCAGCGCTCTGCGCGTGGCCGCCGAGTTCGGAGAATCCCTGTGAACAGCGCCTTGTACAACGGCTGGATCAGCCACCGGCGATTCGCGCCGAAGGCCCATGACTTCCGTTATCGGATCGGCCTGCTGTATCTGGATCTGGACGAACAAGCGTCGGTCTTCGGTTTATCGCCGCTGGCAGGGGAGCGACGATTTGCGGCGTTTTCCTTTCGTGAGAAGGACTATCTGCACGCGTTGACCGGACGCGGCGTGCCGCTGATCGAAGCCGTTCGCGAACGCGTCGGCGCGGCGCTCGGCCGTATGCCCCTGGGCAAGGTCTGCCTGCTGACCCAGGCGCGCAGCTGGGGTCTGGCGTTCAATCCGGTCAGTTTCTTTTATTGCCATGAGCTGGACGGCACGCTCGCGGCGATCCTCTGCGAAGTCACCAATACGCCCTGGGGCGAGCGTTATCACTACGTGCTGCCCGCCAACGGCGAAGGTCATCAGCATTTCGCGGTGGCCAAGGCGTTTCACGTGTCGCCGTTCCTGCCACGAGATCTTGAATACCGCATGAGTTTCAGCCAGCCCGCCGCCCGTCTTGGTGTGCACATGGCCGACTGGCAGGGCGAGCTAAAGATGTTCGACGCCACGCTGAACCTCGAACGCCAGGACTTGAATCGCCAGACGCTGCATCGTTATTTGCTGACGTTCCCCTGGATGACCGCCAAGACCTGTCTGGCCATTTATTGGCAGGCCGTGCGTCTGTTCATCAAACGTATCCCGATTTTTCCGCATCAGGCCGCAGAAGGCGACTATCGCACCGCCGCCGCGCAACCCAAGGACCAGCACCATGAAAAGCAGTAGCAGTGGGTTTTCTGCCAATCTGGGTACCAACAGCCTGACCGCCAACCTCCTGCGTCGCGGGGTGCTGCGCCAGTTGGAGAAGTTACGCGCCGGGCAACTGATCGTCGTCGAAGGCGACGAGCGTCATGTGTTCGGCAGGGCTGGCGCGCTGTTGCAGGGTGAAATTCATGTGCAGGACTCGGCCACCTGGGGCATGGTCGCCAGCTCGGGTTCGATTGGTGCGGGAGAAGCCTTTATTCATGGTTACTGGACTTCGCCGGACCTGACCGCAGTGATCCGGGTTTTCGTCAGCAATCTGGATGTGCTCGATGGCATGGAAGGCGGCATGGCGCGTCTTGGGCGGCCGTTCATTCAGAGCCTGCACTGGCTCAATCGCAACACGCGGGAAGGCTCGCAGAAAAACATCGCGGCACACTACGATCTGGGCAACGAGCTGTTCGAGCAATTCCTCGACCCGACCATGATGTATTCCGCCGCACAGTTCCTCACCCCCGATGACACGCTGGAGCAGGCGCAGCTGAACAAGCTGGAGCGCATCTGTCAGAAACTGGTGCTCAAACCGGATGACCACTTGCTGGAAATCGGCACCGGCTGGGGCAGCATGGCGATCTATGCGGCCCAGAATTACGGTTGCCAAGTCACCACCACGACCCTGTCGAAAGAGCAATTCGCCTACACCGAAAAGCGCATCAGCCAACTGGGTCTGCAGGATCGAATCACCTTGCTGCTCAAGGACTACCGCGACCTGACCGGGCAGTTCGACAAGCTGGTTTCCATCGAGATGATCGAAGCAGTCGGCCATCGGTTCCTGCCGACCTATTTCAAGCAGTGTTCGCATCTGCTCAAGGACAACGGCTTGATGCTGCTGCAAGCCATCACCATTCGTGAGCAGCGCTACGAGCAAGCCAAGCGCAGTGTCGACTTCATTCAGCGCTATATATTCCCCGGCGGCGCGTTGCCGTCTGTGCATAAAATGATCGAAATCGTCGGCCGTGATACCGACATGAACCTGCTGCATATGGAAGATTTCGGCCTGCACTACGCGCGCACCTTGCGCTTGTGGCACGAGAACTTCAGCCACGCTCATGGCTATTTGATGGAACTGGGTTACGACGACTACTTCCTGCGCCTGTGGGAGTTTTACCTGTGTTATTGCGAAGGTGGTTTCCTGGAACGCACCATCGGCACGGCGCAACTGCTGTTGGCCAAACCGGCCGCCTTGCCGCAACCGCTGCTCGGTCGCTTCGATGCTTAAGCAAATCGCCAACGCCGTGCTGTTCCAGACGGGCTGGTTCGCCTGTGTCATCGGTGGCGACAGTTATTGGTTGCTGATCCCGATCAGCGTACTGATCGTGCATCTGCTGTGGATAAGTTCCTGGGCAGCAGAAGGCAAGCTGCTGCTGTGGATAACCGGGCTGGGCACCCTTCTCGACAGCGTGTTGTTGATGCTGGGTGTGTTTGATTTTGATGCGGGCGGCCCGTTGATTCCGCTATGGCTGATGCTGCTGTGGGCGGTACTGGCGACGACCTTGAATCACTGCCTGAGCTGGACCGCCAAACCCTGGTGGCGCGCCAGCCTGCTGGGCGCGGTCGGCGGGCCGATGTCGTATTACGCCGGTGCGCAATTGGCAGGCGTGCATCTGCCGCTTGGCTTGTGGCCGAGCATGCTGGTTCTGGCGTTGATCTGGGCGGTGGTTTTCCCATGCCTGCAATGGCTGGCCGGGTATTTTCGGGCGCTGCGGCCCGATCAACTGCGCGGGCACCGGTCAGGCATTCCACACGAGTGACCTGTGCTGGCATACACTGCGCGCCTATGACGCTGACCCTGATCCCGACCAATCAAATCCCCACAGAAACCGCAGTTACCTGCTCGACCTGTGCGGCCTGCTGCTGCCAGCTGGAAGTGATGCTGATCACCGACACCGGCGTGCCTGAACGCTACATCGACAATGACGATTGGGGCGGCGAAGTCATGCTGCGCCTGGATGATGGCTGGTGTGCAGCACTGGATCGCAACACCATGATGTGCACGATCTATGAAAAGCGACCGCTGATCTGCCGCGAGTTCGAGACGGGCTCGGAAGATTGCATGAATGAGCGGCGAGGGATTGAGACCGCTTATTTATAAGCCCGGCACCGTAGGACCGGCTTTAGCCGGGAGAATGCCCTCCCGGCTAAAGCCGGTCCTACAGACAAATGCAGTAATAGCTTACAGCGGCATCGTGTAATGCAACGCGTAGCTTTCAATACCATCGTTTGGCTCTTTGAGCCCCGCGTTTGAATAGTGAGTTGCACGGATACCGACTTCATGTCCGCCGGCAAAGCGTAGACCGAAGCCGATGCGATCTTCAAAGTTGAAGGCCGAACCCAGTTTGTTGTTTTCTACTTGCGTGTGGGAAAAAACCGCTACACCGATGCCAGCTTCTATGTAGGGCTTGACCGTTTCGCCGGAAAACTCATAAACGAACACCGGGGAAAACGACAGGCTGTTGTTGCTTGAGCGTTTGTCGCCATCCCAGTACGTGTAGGCCCCGTCCCAATAGCCCGTCAGGCGGCCTACATCGCTCTGCAGCCAGCTCTTGTCCCAATCAAACTTCATACCCAGCCGATAGGTTTGTGTTTCTTCGCCGGTTTGACCCACCGAGAACTCGACACCTGCGGCTTGAGCGGTTGTATTGACCCCCGCGAGTGCGGCCGCAATCGCGGCCAAACAAAGAAGACGCTTCATCAGAAACTTCCTACTCGATTGCAGTTATAAGGATTTTTTACTTCACCAGATTCGCTATAGAAATCCGGAGCCGCACGATAGTTCAGTGCAAAACAATGCATTTCACGATTTTTTTACAAATCGAAGCTTCTCACACTGTCAGATTTTTTCCAGAGTACAGGTAGGATGTTTCTGAATTTATTTGGATTCGCACTTGTCCAGAACAGCGTTTCCCGAGCAGGAATATTGGCCAACAAGTCGCTCTGGGTCAGCAGTCGCTGGAGTTGCCGGGCAACTGCGCTGCCCGTGTCGATCAGGCTGATCGATTCCGGGATCATTTCGCGCAGCAATGGCTTGAGGAAGGGATAGTGGGTGCAGCCGAGGATGATGGTGTCGCAGCCTTCGGCCAGCAGCGGATCAACGTAGCTTTGCAGCAATGCGCGGATGGTCGGGCTGAACAGATCGCCGGTCTCGATCAACTCCACCAGGCCAGGGCATGGTTGAGTGACGACACGCACATCGCCAGCAAAACGATCAAGCAAAGCAGCAAATTTGGCGCTTTGCAGGGTGCCGGTGGTGGCCAATACGCCGACCACGCCGCTGCGAGTGGCAGCAGCCGCTGGCTTTACCGCAGGCTCCATGCCGACGATTGGCCAGTCCGGGTAACGCTCGCGCAATTGGGCTGCGGCGGCAGCGGTCGCCGTATTGCACGCCAGGACCAGCGCCTTGGCGCCTTGCTGGCGAAAAAAATCGGCAATGATCAGGCAGCGCTGACGAATGAATTCCGGGGTTTTCTCGCCATACGGGATATGCCCGCAATCGGCGACGTACAGCAGCGACTCATTCGGCAGCAGGCTGCGGATTTCACCCAGCACTGACAACCCGCCGACACCGGAATCGAAAACACCTACCGGTGCATCACTCGCTCTACTCATGCTTGCCCTGTTCGTTGGCTGCTCCACAGACACTGCATCCCGGATCACGCTTGACCTTCAATTCGCGAAAACGGGTGGTCAACGCATCGATCAATAACAGGCGTCCCACCAACGGTTCGCCGAATCCAGCCAGCAGCTTCAGCGCCTCAAGGGCTTGCAGACTGCCCACCAATCCGACCAGCGGGCCGATCACCCCGGCTTCGCTGCAGGTCAGTTCGGCTTCGCTACCGTGGCCGTATAAACAGTGGTAGCACGGGCTCTCAGGACGGCGTGGATCGAACACCGACAACTGCCCTTCCAGACGAATCGCGGCGCCGCTGACCAAGGGTTTGCGACCCGCAACACAGGCCGCGTTGACTGCGCCACGGGTGGCAAAGTTATCCGAGCAGTCGAGTACCAGATCCACGGCATCAACGGCCACAGCGAGGGAATCATCGTCCAGGGCGCGGCGATGAGCGACCAGCTTGATTTCGGGATTGATCGCCGTCAGCCGGGCAATGGCCGAATCGACCTTGCTCAACCCGACGCTGGAAGTGTCATGAATGATCTGGCGTTGCAGGTTGGTCAGGTCGACCGTGTCGAAATCCGCCAGATGGAGCTCGCCAACGCCCGCCGCTGCCAGGTACAACGCCACGGGCGAACCCAGGCCACCGAGGCCGACGATCAATACCCGGCTTTGCTTGAGGCGCAACTGGCCGTCGATGTCGACATGCTGCAACAGAATCTGTCGGCTATAGCGCAACAGCTCCGCGTCAGTCAGCACGGCATGCGCCCGAAGGTGATGCGTTCGTGCTCGCCCAGATCGCGGCGGGTCTGGATTTTTTCGAAACCATGGCTGCTCAACAGATCGCGCACGGCTACACCCTGATCGTAACCATGCTCCAGCAGCAACCAGCCACCGGCGTTCAGGTGTGCCGGAGCCTGATCGACGATCAAGCGCAGATCATCCAGACCATCGGCACCGGCGACCAGCGCGCTGCTGGGCTCGAAACGCACGTCCCCGGCGACCAGGTGCGGATCTTCCGAAGCGATATAAGGCGGGTTGCTGATGATCACGTCGAACTGCTGGCCTTCGATGGCACTGAACCAATGGCTGTTCAGGACCTTGGCGTTGTCCAGGTGCAGACGCTGGCGATTGCGCTCGGCAAGGGCAACGGCTTCGATCACCCGATCCACCGCCGTCACCTGCCAGAGCGGACGCTCGCTGGCCAGTGCCAGGGCGATTGCGCCAGTGCCGGTGCCCAGATCCAGAACTTTGGTCGGGGCAAAGCCCGGTACCAGTTCCAGTGTCGCCTCGACCAGCATTTCGGTTTCCGGACGAGGGATCAGCGTGTGTGGCGCCACTTCCAGGTCGAGCTTCCAGAAACCCTGCTGGCCAAGAATGTAGGCCACCGGTTCGCCGGTCCGGCGCCGTTGCAGATACGACGCGAAGGTCAGCGCGGCTTCGCTGCTGACGATGCGCTCCGGCCACGTGTGCAGAAAACTGCGCGGTTTACCCAGCGCGGCGGCCAGTAACAATTCGACATCCAGACGCGCGGTCGGCGAATCGGGAAGCTCTGCGCTTCTTAACAAGCTGGCGATGATGGTCATTTACTCACCCAATGCCGCAAGTTGATCTGCCTGATATTCGGCGAGCAGCGGCTCTATCACTGCATCGACTCCGCCGGCCAAAACTTCATCCAGCGAATACAAGGTCAGATTGATGCGGTGGTCCGTTACTCGCCCCTGAGGGAAATTGTAGGTCCGAATGCGTTCGGATCGATCACCCGAACCCACCAGCAGTTTACGCTCGCTGGCGATTGCGTTGGCGGCTGCGCTGGTTTGCTGATCGTTGAGTTTGGCAGATAACCAGGACATCGCGCGGGCGCGGTTCTTGTGCTGCGAACGCTCTTCCTGACATTCGACGACGATACCCGACGGAAGATGGGTAATGCGCACTGCCGAGTCGGTCTTGTTCACGTGCTGACCGCCGGCACCGGAAGATTTGTAGGTATCGACACGCAAGTCCGACGGGTTGATCTCAATGACTTGATGCTCATCGGGCTCCGGCAACACCGCGACGGTACATGCCGAGGTGTGGATACGACCCTGGGATTCGGTCTCGGGGACACGCTGCACACGGTGCGCGCCGGATTCGAACTTGAGCTTGCCGTAAACGTTCTCGCCTTCGACCCGGGCAATCACTTCTTTATAGCCGCCATGCTCGCCGATGTTTTCCGAGAGGATCTCCACCCGCCAGCCACGCCGCTCGGCGTAACGCGAATACATGCGGAACAGGTCGCCGGAGAAAATCGCCGCCTCGTCGCCACCGGTACCGGCACGAATTTCGAGGAACACGTTGCGTCCGTCGTTGGGGTCCTTGGGCAACAACATGCGTTGCAGCTGGCTTTCCAGTTCGACCAGCAATTGCCTGGTCTCGCGGACTTCCTCGACGGCCATTTCACGCATGTCCGGATCGCTGTCCTTGAGCAGCGCCTGCGCGCCGTCCAGGTCAGCCAAGGCCTTGAGCAACTGTTTATAGGCCTCGACGATCGGCTCGACCTCGGCGTATTCCCGGGAATAGGCGCGAAATTTGTTCTGGTCGGAAATGACTTCCGCATCGCCAAGCAACGCAGTCAATTCCTCGAAACGGTCGCTGAGGATATCCAGCTTATTGAGCAGTGACGCTTTCATTGCGGGGGTTTATCCGTCGAGCCCTCGTTAAGGGCAAAAAGTTCCTGGGCCATGGCCAGCGCATCGAGGCGACCTTCAGCAGACAGTTTTTTCAGTTGCACGCTGGGCGCATGCATCAATTTGTTGGTCAGGCCGCGCGCCAGTTGCACCAGCACCTCTTCGGCATTGGCACCGTTGGCCAGCATGCGTTGCGCCTTGAGCAGCTCTTCGTCACGCAGGCGTTCGCTCTGCTGGCGATAAGCCCGGAGCACATCGACCGCAGCCAGTTCGCGCAGACGGAACATGAATTCGTCGGCGCCAATGGTCACCAGCTGCTCGGCAGCCATCGCGGCGCCCTGACGGCTTTTCAGGTTTTCGGCGACCACTTCGTGCAGGTCGTCGACGGTATACAGGTAAACGTCGTCCAGTTCGCCGACTTCCGGCTCGATATCCCGAGGTACGGCAATATCGACCATAAAGATTGGTTTGTGCTTGCGCAGCTTGAGCGCGCTTTCCACCGCGCCCTTGCCCAGAATCGGCAACTGGCTGGCGGTGGAGCTGATCACGATGTCGCTGTTGACCAGTTCGGCCGGGATATCCGCCAGCAAAACCGCGTGCGCGCCAAACTCAGCGGCCAGGATGCTGGCGCGTTCCAGAGTCCGGTTGGCGACCACGATGCGCTTGACGCCCAGCTCGTGCAAATGGCGGGCGACCAGAGTGATGGTCTCCCCGGCGCCAATCAGCAAAGCCTGACTGCGCTGCAAATCACTGAAGATCTGCTTGGCCAGGCTGACGGCGGCAAAAGCGACGGAAACCGGGTTTTCGCCGATGGCCGTGTCCGTGCGCACCTGTTTGGCGGCGCTGAACGTGGCCTGGAACAGCCGGCCCAGCAACGGACCGATGGTTCCGGCTTCCCGGGCCACGGCATAGGCTGATTTCATCTGGCCCAGGATCTGCGGTTCACCCAACACCAGAGAGTCGAGGCCTGATGCGACGCGCATCATGTGGCGCACGGCGGCATCGTCCTCGTGCACATAGGCACTGGCACGCAATTCTTCAAGGCTCAGCTGGTGATAGTCGGCCAGCCAGGCCAGGATGGATTCGGACGCGAGTTCATCGTGTTCGATGTACAACTCACTACGGTTGCAGGTCGAGAGGATCGCAGCTTCGCGGCTGTTGGTCAGGCGGCAGAGCTGCTGCAAGGCCTCAACCAACTGTTCAGGCGTAAATGCCACGCGCTCGCGGACGTCTACCGAGGCAGTCTTATGGTTAATACCAAGTGCAAGGAAGGCCATTCAAGGTCGCTGATGGTGACGTGAAGCCGGCAATTGTCCTACTTCAATAGATTCAGAACAACCACCGCAGACTATTGTCCTAGTACAGCCACTGCATAAACGCCTCAAAACGGGACCTGCAGCCTGCAAAAAAACGCACACCCAGCAGTTTTCCAACCGGCTGTGGGTTTGCTTCCAGCCTTGTGTCATGATGCCCAGACCGCAGGTAAGTCGTCCCTTCTTATATATGAATAGATCCTCCGCGTTATTCCTCGCCCTTGTCTTTCTGAGCGGCTGCCAGTCGATGGCCCCCGTTGAACCACAGGCAACGCCTGTGCCGAAGGACACGACTCCAGCGCCTGACGCCAAGCCTCAGGTCTATGGATCGTTCACTCAGGAAACCTTTGTCAGCCTGCTGAGCGCCGAGCTCGCGGGCCAGCGCAATCGCTTCGATATCGCGCTGGACAACTACGTGACCCAGGCGATCAACACTCAGGATCCGGGTGTGTCCGAGCGCGCGTTCCGTATTGCCGAGTACCTGGGCGCCGATCAGGCTGCGCTGGACACCTCGCTGATCTGGGCCAGGAATGATCGAACCAATCTTGAAGCCCAGCGCGCCGCCGCGATTCAGTTGGCTCGCGCCGGTCGCTATGACGACTCCATGGTCTACATGGAAAAAGTTCTTCAGGGTCAGGGCGATACACATTTCGATTTTCTTGCGCTGTCCGCTTCGGAAACCGATCCCGAGACGCGCAATGCGCTGCTTAAAAGCTTTGACCGGCTGCTCGCCAAATACCCGAACAACGGCCAGCTGATTTTCGGCAAGGCGCTGCTGCTGCAACAGAACGGCGACGCCGAGAGTTCCCTGAAACTGCTTGAAGATAATCCGCCGAAAGAAGGTGAAGTTGCGCCGATCCTGCTGCGCGCCCGCCTCCTGCAAGGCATGGATCGCGGCAAGGAAGCGTTGCCGATCCTCGAAAAAAGCATCAAGAAATACCCGGACGACAAACGCCTGCGCCTGACTTACGCACGCATGCTGGTTGAACAGAACCGCATGGCGGACGCCAAGGTGCAGTTCTCCAGCCTGGTTCAGCAGTTTCCCGAAGACGACGATCTGCGCTACTCCCTGGCGCTGGTGTGCCTGGAAGCCAAGGCCTGGGACGAAGCGGCTGGCTATCTGGAAGACTTGATCGCCCGTGGCGCGCACGTCGACTCGGCGCACCTGAACCTTGGGCGCATCCACGA
This sequence comes from Pseudomonas syringae, assembly GCF_001698815.1. Taxonomy (GTDB): domain Bacteria; phylum Pseudomonadota; class Gammaproteobacteria; order Pseudomonadales; family Pseudomonadaceae; genus Aquipseudomonas; species Aquipseudomonas syringae_A. The sequence goes on from NZ_LGSI01000038.1 coordinate 85,673, forward strand.
AGAACGCAACGATCCACAAAGCGCTCTGGCTGAATACGTTCAAGTTGGCCCCGGCTCCGATTTCCTTCCCGCGCAGCTGCGTCAGGCCGACATCCTGATGAACAACGGCAGCGCCGCCGAAGCCTCGAAGCGTCTTGCCGAAGCCCGCGAGGCACAACCCGATTATGCCATTCAGCTGTACCTGATCGAAGCCGAAACCCTGGCCAACAACAACCAGGCCGAACGCGGCTGGCAAGTGTTGAACCAGGCACTCAAGCAATACCCGGACGATCTGAACCTGCTGTACACCCGAGCGATGCTGGCTGAAAAGCGCAACGATCTGGCGCAGATGGAAAAAGACCTGCGCACGATTCTCAAGCGCGAGCCGGAAAACGTCATGGCCCTGAATGCCTTGGGTTACACCTTGTCGGATCGCACGACACGTTATGCCGAGGCCAAGGATCTGATCGAAAAAGCTCACACCCTGAACCCGGATGACCCGGCCGTTCTCGACAGCCTCGGCTGGGTGAACTACCGCCTGGGCAACCTGGACGAAGCTGAACGCCTGCTGCGCCTGGCCCTGGAACGCTTCCCGGACCACGAAGTGGCCGCCCACCTCGGTGAAGTGCTGTGGGCCAAAGGCGAGCAGCGTGAAGCCCGTAAAATCTGGGGAAAAGCCCTGGAACAGCAACCCGACAGCCCTATATTGCGCAGCACTTTGCGGCGCCTGACCGGATCCGAGACTCTTTAATTCTATGTTTTTGCGCCACGTAATTGTATTCAGCCTCATCGCCCTGCTCGCCGGCTGCGCCGGTATTTCTTCCCGTGAAGCCCTGGAGGGCAAGGGAGATCCGGCGCAATGGCGCCAGCACAAACAGCAGTTGAGCAGCCTCGATGGCTGGCAGATCAACGGCAAGGTCGGCATCCGCGCGCCCAAGGATTCGGGCAGCGGTACGCTGTTCTGGCTGCAACGTCAGGATTACTACGACATTCGCCTGTCCGGCCCACTGGGACGTGGCGCGGCTCGCCTGACCGGCCGCCCCGGCGCCGTCAGCCTGGAAGTCGCCAACCAGGGCCGCTACGAATCGCCGGACCCGGAAACACTCTTGCAGGATCAACTGGGCTGGAAACTGCCGGTCTCGCATCTGGTCTGGTGGGTACGCGGCCTTCCCGCACCGGACAGCAAAAGCCGTCTGCAGCTGGACGGCGACAGCCGCCTGGCAAGCCTCGAACAGGACGGCTGGCAGGTTGAATACCTAAGCTACGTCGAGCAGAACGGCTACTGGCTGCCCGAACGCGTCAAACTGCATGGTCAGGACCTCGATGTCACGCTGGTGATCAAGGACTGGCAACCGCGCAAACTGGGGCAATAGCCATGAGCGCACCTCGCCTGACCTTGCCTGCCCCGGCAAAACTGAACCTGATGCTGCACATTCTTGGCCGTCGCCCTGACGGCTACCATGAATTGCAAACCATCTTTCAGTTTCTCGATTACGGCGACGAACTCAGTTTCGCTGTTCGGGAAGATGGCGAGATTCGCCTGCAAACCGACGTTCCCGGTGTTCCGCACGACAGCAATCTGATCGTCAAGGCAGCCCGCGCGCTGCAAAAACAATCCGACTGCACCCTCGGCATGGACATCTGGCTGGAAAAACGGCTGCCCATGGGCGGCGGAATCGGCGGCGGAAGCTCCGATGCCGCCACGACGCTGCTCGGTTTGAATCATTTGTGGAAGCTGGACTGGGACGAAGACCGACTCGCAGCACTGGGCCTGACGCTAGGCGCGGACGTGCCGGTTTTCGTGCGTGGACACGCCGCATTTGCTGAGGGTGTGGGCGAAAAACTCACCCCCGTAGACCCCGAAGAACCGTGGTATCTGGTGCTCGTGCCGCAAGTATCTGTAAGTACAGCAGAAATTTTTTCAGATCCGCTGTTGACACGTAACACTCCTCCCATTAAAGTGCGCCCCGTTCCCAAGGGAAACAGTCGAAATGACTGCTTACCGGTTGTAGCGAGGCGTTACCCAGATGTACGTAACGCTTTGAATTTGTTAGGTAATTTTACCGAAGCAAAATTAACCGGAACTGGAAGTTGTGTGTTTGGGGCCTTCCCAAACAAAGCTGAAGCTGATAAAGTCTCGGCCCTTCTGACAGAGACCCTTACAGGGTTTGTAGCAAAGGGAAGCAACGTGTCAATGTTGCATCGCAAGCTGCAAGACTTGCTCTAAAAGGAACCGAGTACTGGGTACTCGATGCAACAAATACAGGGGCGTCGCCAAGCGGTAAGGCAGCAGGTTTTGATCCTGCCATGCGTTGGTTCGAATCCAGCCGCCCCTGCCATTTTCTATACTCATCCAGGTTACCCTCAGCCTCTAGGTACTGCGCGTGTCCAAGATGATGGTCTTTACGGGGAATGCAAACCCCGATCTGGCTCGACGTGTCGTACGTCAGCTGCATATCCCACTAGGTGATGTCTCCGTCGGCAAGTTTTCCGATGGCGAAATCAGCACTGAGATAAATGAAAACGTCCGCGGTAAAGACGTCTTCATCATTCAGCCGACTTGCGCACCGACCAACGATAACCTGATGGAACTCGTCGTGATGGCTGATGCCTTCCGCCGCTCCTCAGCGTCCCGAATCACTGCGGTGATTCCTTACTTTGGTTATGCCCGTCAGGATCGCCGTCCGCGTTCCGCACGTGTGGCTATCAGCGCGAAAGTCGTTGCTGACATGCTTACTGTGGTGGGGATCGATCGTGTTCTCACGGTTGATCTGCATGCTGACCAAATCCAGGGTTTCTTCGATATTCCGGTAGACAACATCTACGGCTCCCCCGTTCTGGTGGATGACATTGAAGACCAACGCTTCGAAAACCTGATGATCGTTTCCCCGGATATCGGTGGCGTCGTGCGTGCACGTGCCGTTGCCAAATCCCTGGGTGTTGATCTCGGGATCATCGACAAGCGCCGTGAGAAAGCCAATCACTCTGAAGTGATGCATATCATCGGTGATGTCGAAGGGCGTACCTGTATTCTGGTCGATGACATGGTCGATACCGCCGGCACCTTGTGCCACGCGGCTAAAGCCTTGAAAGAGCATGGCGCTGCCAAGGTCTTTGCCTACTGCACACACCCTGTGCTGTCGGGTCGGGCGATCGAAAACATTGAAAATTCCGTGCTGGACGAACTGGTGGTTACCAATACCATTCCGTTGTCCGCTGCAGCACAGGCCTGTAGCCGTATCCGTCAACTGGATATTGCTCCGGTAGTCGCCGAGGCGGTCCGCCGCATCAGCAACGAAGAATCGATCAGCGCGATGTTCCGCTAGGGTTTAGCCCGGCAGATATCTCGTTGACGAAAAGCGCCCCGCCCTGACATTCGGTCAGGGCGGGGCTTTTTTGCCCATACCGTCTTAGCGCTGGTCGCAAACGCGAAGACGAATGTGGTTAATTTGGAGAAACAACATGAACGATTTTACTTTGAATGCTGAACTGCGTTCCGACCTGGGGAAAGGTGCGAGCCGCCGCCTGCGTCGTCTCGCAAGCCTGGTTCCAGCTGTAGTCTACGGTGGCGAAAAAGCCCCTGAGTCCATCAGCATGCTGGCCAAAGAAGTTGCCAAGCTGCTGGAAAACGAAGCTTCGTACAGCCACATCATCGAGCTGAACATTGCTGGCAAAAAGCAAAACGTCATCATCAAAGCTCTGCAACGTCACCCGGCCAAAGGCCACGTGATGCACGCTGACTTCGTACGCGTTGTAGCTGGCCAGAAACTGACCGCTATCGTGCCTGTACACTTTGTTGGTGAAGAAGCTCCGGTCAAGAAAGGCGGCGAAGTTTCGCACGTAACTTCCGAACTGGAAGTAACCTGCCTGCCGAAAGATCTGCCTGAGTTCATCGAAGTAGACGTGTCTGCTCTGGAAATCGGTTCGATCCTGCACTTGTCCGACCTGAAAGCGCCTAAAGGCGTTGAGTTCGTGGCACTGGCTCACGGTAACGACCTGGCTGTTGCCAACGTTCACGCTCCACGCGTTGCACCGACCGAAGACGCAGCAGAAGAAGGCACCGCCGAGTAATTCATTACTTGGTAACGCCGGAGTTGCTCGGGAAGCACCGTGAAAAACAGCAGGCAAATAGGGCAGGATCGCGGAGTTTACATCATGGTAAATGAGCAGTTTTTGTCCCACTTTGCCGCTGTCAGCAGCGGTGTTATCCACAGCTCAAAAGAAGGGCCCCTGTCGTGACTGCCATACAACTGATCGTTGGCCTGGGAAATCCAGGCGCTGAATACGAACAGACCCGGCATAACGCAGGGGCTCTTTTTGTTGAACGTATCGCCGACGCGCAACGAGTCAGTCTCGTCGCCGAGCGCAAATTTTTTGGCCTGACCGGGCGCTTCAGTCACCAGGGTCAGGATGTTCGTCTGTTGATCCCCACCACGTTCATGAACCGCAGCGGCCAATCCGTCGCGGCACTCGCCGGTTTCTATCGTATTCCGGTCGAGGCGATCCTGGTGGCCCACGACGAACTTGATCTGCCTCCGGGCGTTGCCAAGCTCAAGCAGGGCGGCGGCCATGGCGGTCACAATGGGCTGCGCGACATCATCGCGCAGCTCGGTAACCAGAACACCTTTCACCGCTTGCGGCTTGGCATCGGCCACCCGGGCGACGCCAGCAAGGTCTCCGGTTTTGTCCTGGGTCGAGCGCCTCGCGCCGAACAGGAAAAACTGGACGCCAGTATCGACTTTGCCCTCGGCGTGCTGCCGGATATCTTCGCCGGGGAATGGAACCGAGCGATGAAAAACCTGCACAGCCAGAAGGCCTGACATCACTCGAGGGGAAACATCATGGGCTTCAATTGCGGCATCGTCGGCCTGCCCAACGTCGGCAAATCCACTCTGTTCAACGCCCTGACCAAGTCCGGGATTGCAGCGGAGAACTTCCCCTTCTGCACCATCGAACCGAACACCGGAATCGTGCCTATGCCGGATCCGCGCCTTGCGGCATTGGCGGCCATCGTCAATCCCAAGCGCATCCTGCCGACCACCATGGAATTCGTCGACATCGCTGGTCTGGTTGCCGGTGCGTCCAAGGGCGAAGGCCTGGGCAACAAGTTCCTGGCCAACATCCGCGAGACCGATGCGATCGCTCACGTCGTGCGCTGCTTTGAAGACGAAAACGTGATCCACGTTTCCAACAGCGTCGACCCAAAGCGCGACATCGAAATCATCGACCTTGAACTGATCTTCGCCGACCTCGACAGCTGCGAAAAACAGCTGCAGAAAGTCACCCGTAATGCCAAGGGCGGCGACAAGGATGCAGTGGTCCAGAAAGGCCTGCTGGAGCAATTGATCGCGCACTTCACCGAAGGCAAGCCAGCGCGCACCTTGATGAAGAACATGAATGCTGACGACAAGGCAGTGGTTCGTGGCTTCCATCTGCTGACCACCAAGCCGGTCATGTACATTGCCAACGTTGCCGAAGACGGCTTCGAGAACAACCCGCTGCTGGACGTAGTCCGCGCCATCGCCGAAGAAGAAGGCGCAATGCTGGTGCCGGTCTGCAACAAGATCGAAGCCGAAATCGCCGAGCTTGATGACGGCGAAGAGAAGGACATGTTCCTCGAAGCCCTGGGCCTCGAAGAGCCAGGCCTGAATCGCGTAATCCGCGCAGGCTACGAAATGCTGCACTTGCAGACTTACTTCACCGCTGGCGTCGAAGAAGTCCGCGCCTGGACCGTCCGCGTCGGTGCCACCGCACCACAAGCCGCTGGCGTGATTCACACCGACTTCGAAAAAGGCTTCATCCGCGCCGAATGCATCGCCTACAACGACTTCATCCAGTACAAGGGCGAAGCCGGTGCCAAGGAAGCAGGCAAATGGCGTCTGGAAGGTAAAGACTACATCGTCAAAGATGGCGACGTGCTGCACTTCCGTTTCAACGTCTGATCGATTGCGTGCCCCCGCACGCAGCTTGATCAACCTCAAAACCCCCGTAATCGCCCCGCGATACGGGGGTTTTGCGTTTGGGGCCGCTGCTCAGCGCCCCTGAAACGCAGTCATTTCCTGCATCAGCTGATTCAACAGACGACTCGATCCCACGCTCAGCTGCCTGCCCAGGCGACTGATGAGATGCACCTGAGAATTGCTGAACACCTCGGATTCCAGGGGCAGCGCCAGCAGCTTGCCACTTTCCAGCTCATCGACCATGACGAAGGTCGGCAGCAAGGTGACGCCGCCTTGCATGGCGAAGCGTTTGAGCATGGCGAAGGTGTTGCAGGTCAGGGTTGGAATCAGCGAAACCCCGGACTGCTGCTCGGCCTGAGTCAGGATCTGGCGAATACCGTAAGACACGCCAAGCAATCCCAGGCGATAAGTGTCCAGCCCCTTGAGCGGCAGTGGGCCCTGCGCCTGCGCGAGCGGATGATCGGGGCTGACCGCCACGCAGACCGGCTGCTTCTGATGGGCGTGTGAACGGATTTTCGGATCGGTCGGCGGATTGAAGACCAAGCCGATATGCGCCTCGTCTTCCACGACCTGACGAATCACTTCGTTGGTGCCGCAGACATTTACTTGCAGTTCGACCTTGGGGTAAAGCGTCGAGAATTTGGCCAGCGGTTCGGCCAGCCCATCGATGAAACCCTCGCCGATTGCCAGGATCACGGAGCCGCTTTGCAACCCGCGCAAGGCTTGCAGCGATTCGAGCAAAACTTCCTGCTGCGACAGGCGCTGGCGGTAATAACCCAGCACCTTTTCCCCCGCCTCCGTCGGCTTCACGCCGCGTCGATGCCGCTCCAGCAGCGGCGTGCCCAGCTCGTGTTCGAGTTGGGCGATCTGTCGGCTGACCGCTGAAGGCGCCACGTCGAGAAAGTCCGCAGCGCCGCGCACGCTGCCCAAACGCACAGCTTCGAAGAAATACAGGATGCGTCGATCTTGAACCAGACTCATAACCACCTGCGTTGCGCTGAACGCAACAAAAATGAATTTAGCGATTATTGCTGCGTGGGCAGACCGATGTCCATACTCGAGCCATCCGCAATTAAAACTGAACGTGCGGCCTTGCGTGCCAAACAGCTAAGCGAGCATTTCGAGATGACTATAAAAGTAGGTGTGATTGGGTTGGGCAACATGGGTGGCGGCATGGCTGCGACCCTGGCGAGCAAAGGCTTTGACGTCAGCGGCTTCGATTTGTCGTCGGCAGCGCTGATCGCGGCCGAGAGCAAGGGCGTCAAGCCGGTCACCAACAGAACAGCATTGATCAAACAGGTCGACGTGCTGATTCTGTCGCTGCCCAAGGCCGAACACGTCGAAGCGGTATGCCTTGGCGCTGACGGCATCCTCGCACAAGGCAACCGTGGCCTGATCGTCGTCGACACCACGACTTCCACACCTGAGGCCAGCCGCAAGGTCGCCGCTGCCCTGGCTGAAAAAGGCATCGGCTTTATCGACGCCCCGGTTTCCGGCGGCCCTAAAGGCGCAGCCACCGGCACCATGTCGATGGTGATCGGCGCTGAAGACGATGACCTGGCCAAAGTGTTGCCAGTCCTCGAAGGCATGAGTGGCACCCGCGTACACGTCGGCAAATGCGGCGCAGGCAACGTGGCGAAAATCGCTAACAACATGCTCGCTGCCTGCCACCTGATCAGCACTGCCGAAGCGGTGAGCATGGCGGTCAAGGCTGGCGTCGATCCGGAAAAACTCATGCTCGGCCTCAACGCCGGCTCCGGCCGCAGCGGCGCGACCCAAGTGATGTTTCCGACCTGGGTGCTGAACAAAACCTACAACTCTGGCTTCACCATGGGCCTGATGCGCAAAGACGTCGGCCTGGCGACCGATCTGGCTGCGAGCCTGGATCTTGACTTGCCGCTGGCGCGCATCGTCGCGCAACTGTGGGCCGCCAGCAGCGAAACGCTGCCTGATGGCGAAGACTTCAACTGCATCGTGCAACGCACCGATGCCCAGCTGTTCGGCAAAGGGGAATAACCCATGAGCACGCAAAAAATTCTCGAACTGATGCGCCCGTATTGGGGCGACCGCAGCACCGTCGGCAGCTATGTCGGCGGCGAATTCGTCGCAGGCCATGGCGCACCGGTTGAAGTGCGCAACGCCCACGATGACAGCCTGATGCTGAGCTACGCCGACGCTGATGACTCATTGGTCGAAGTGACCGACAAGGCGGCGAAAACCGCTCAAATCCAGTGGGCCGGATTGACCGCTCAGGCGCGTGGCCGCTTGATGTATCAGGTCGGCGCGCTGATTCGCCAGGAAGCCGCCAACCTGGCGCAGATAGAATCCCTGACCGCCAATAAGCCGATCCGCGACGCGACGGTCGAGGTGGCGAAAGTCGCCGAGATGTTCGAATACTACGCAGGCTGGGCCGACAAGCTGCACGGCGAAGTGATTCCGGTGCCGACCTCGCACCTCAATTACGTGACTTACGAACCATTGGGCACAGTCCTGCAGATCACCCCATGGAACGCGCCGATTTTCACCTGCGGCTGGCAGATCGCTCCGGCCATCGCTGCCGGTAACGCGGTGATTCTTAAGCCGTCCGAGCTGACCGCACTGTCTTCCCTGGCCGTCGCTGTTTTGATCGAACGTGCTGGCGTGCCCAAAGGGCTGGTCAACGTGATTGCCGGATTCGGCCACACCATCGGCCAGTCGCTGATCGCCAAGGCCGATATCCGCAAAGTGGTATTCGTCGGTTCGCCAGCCACTGGCCGCCACATCGCCATCGCCGCTGCGCAACGCTGCATTCCGTGCGTCATGGAGCTGGGTGGCAAGTCCGCCAATATCGTCTTCGAAGACGCCGATCTGGAAGTCGCCCTGCGCGGCGCTCAGGCAGCGATTTTCTCCGGTGCCGGGCAAAGCTGCGTTTCCGGTTCGCGACTGCTGGTTCAGGAATCGATTTTCGAGCGCTTCACCACCGCCCTTGCGGCTGCGGGTAAGCAATTCAAGGTCGGCGATCCGAGCAATCCAGACACCCAGATCGGCCCGATCAACAACGCCAAACAGTACGCCCACGTCAAAACCATGGTCGAAGGCGCGCTGAAAGACGGCGCCAAACTGGTCGGCGTCGATGCCGATCCGTTGCCAAAGGGTCCGGGTTACTACGTAAACCCAACGGTTCTTGCCGGGAATAACGCGCTGTATTGCGCCCAGGAAGAAATCTTCGGTCCAGTGGTCGTGGCCATTCCGTTCAAGGATGAAGCCGACGCGATCCGCATCGCCAACGACAGCCGCTTTGGCCTTGCAGGAGGCGTATGGACCCGTGATGTCGGGCGCGCCCACCGCGTCGCCAAGCAAGTGCGGGCCGGGACCTTCTGGGTCAACGGCTACAAGACTATCCACGTCAGTTCGCCATTCGGCGGCTATGGGGAGAGCGGTTATGGCCGTTCGTCTGGCCTTGATGCATTGCGCGAGTACAGCGAAGTCAAAAGCGTCTGGGTCGAAACCGCAGCGGTGCCTGCGGTCAGTTTTGGCTACGGCGCGAGCCTGGAGTAAATCTGATGACTGTTTCCAAGAATCTGATCGAGGATGCCATCGCCTGGCGTCGCGATTTTCACTCGGCACCTGAGCTGGGTTTTGAAGAGCTGCGCACCTCTGAACGGGTTGCGCAGTTGCTGGAAAGCTTCGGCATCGAGGTCCATCGCGGCCTCGGCGGCACTGGTGTGGTCGGTACGCTGCGCACCGGCGATGGCCCGACCATCGGCATTCGTGCCGACATGGACGCGCTGCCGATTCAAGAGTTGGCGAAACATTCCCACAGTTCGAATCACAAGGGCTGCATGCACGCGTGCGGTCACGACGGGCATACCGCCATTTTGCTCGCCACCGCTCGCCATCTGAGCGAGACGCGCAATTTCAGCGGCACCGTGCATTTCGTGTTTCAGCCTGCCGAGGAGAATCTCGGCGGTGCCGGCAAGATGATCGAAGACGGTTTATTCAAGCGCTTCCCGATGCAGGCGATTTACGGCCTGCATAACTGGCCGGGCGTGCCAGCCGGGCACGTAGTGATCAATCCGGGACCGATGATGGCGTCGCTGGATACGTTCGAAATCGTCCTGACCGGCAAAGGCAGCCACGCCGCCATGCCGGACAAAGGTGCCGATCCGATTGTTGCCGCAGCGGAACTGGTGCTGGGCTTGCAGACCATTACTTCGCGGCGCCTCTCGCCGCTGGACTCAGCAGTGATCAGCATCACCCAGTTCAATGCCGGTGAAGCGATCAATGTGATTCCGGAAACCGCTGTGTTGCGCGGCACGGTGCGCTGCCTGCAATCGCCGGTTCGCGACAAGGTCGAAAAGCTGATCGGCGAATTCGTCGAGCAACTGCCGACGGCGTTCGGTGTCAGCGGCAAGCTGGCTTACACAGTCGGTTACCCGGTCACGGAAAATAATGTCGATGCGGCCGCGACGATTCGTCGTGCGGCGATTGCGGCGGTGGGCGAAGACAAGGTTCAGTGGGGCTGCAATCCGTCCATGGCGTCCGAGGATTTCGCGTTCATGCTCAATGAATGTCCGGGTGCTTATGTCTGGCTCGGCGTGGATGGCGAAAAACCTTCGGCGGCGCTGCACAACCCGTACTACGACTTCAACGACCAGGCCATCGAGCCGGGTGTTGCCGTGTGGACGAGTCTGGTGGAGCAGGAATTGCCGCGGGATTAACAAATCCGCTCCCACAGGAATGAGCCAATTTCAACGTCGCATTATCAGCATTTCACCGCCAACCCGCCGCGTGATAAATCCGGTCCCACGGATCGCGGTGTATCTGTTGGAGCGAGGCTTGCCCGCGAAGGCTTCAGGTCAGGCGATAAAGGTGTCGCCGGATTGATCCCTTCGCGGGCAAGCCTCGCTCCAACGGGTTCAGCACTCCACCCATTTCACCGCCAGCCCGCCGCGAGATGTTTCCTTGTATTTGTCGAGCATGTCGGCGCCGGTGTCGCGCATGGTGCGGATGGCTTGATCGAGGGAGATGAAGTGTTCGCCGTCGCCGCGCATGGCCATTTGCGCGGCATTGATGGCTTTTACCGCCGCGATGGCATTGCGCTCGATGCACGGCACTTGCACCAGACCGCCCACCGGATCGCAGGTCAGCCCCAGGTTATGTTCCAGCCCGATTTCGGCTGCGTTTTCCACTTGTTCCGGAGTCGCGCCGAGAATCTCTGCCAGGCCCGCCGCCGCCATGGCGCACGCCGAACCGACTTCGCCCTGACAACCGACTTCCGCGCCGGAAATCGACGCATTCTTTTTGCACAAAATCCCCACCGCTGCTGCGCTCAGGAAGAACCGCACGACGTCGTCTTCGTTGGCATCAGGGTTGAACTTCATGAAGTAATGCAGGACCGCCGGGATAATTCCCGCCGCGCCGTTGGTGGGCGCAGTGACCATTCGCCCGCCTGCTGCGTTCTCTTCGTTGACCGCCAGGGCAAACAGGTTGACCCATTCCATGGCGCTCAAGGTCGAGCTGATCACGTTCGGCTTGCCCAGCTCCTGCAGGCTGCGATGCAGACGGAACGCACGACGCCGCACATTCAGGCCACCAGGCAGAATACCTTCCTCGCTCAAGCCTTTGTTCACGCAAGCCTGCATGGCGCTCCAGATATGCATGACCTTCGCGCGGATTTCTGTCTCGGTGCGCCAGACTTTTTCGTTTTCCAGCATCAAACCGGAGATGCTCAACCCGTGTTTTTTGCACAGACGCAACAATTGCGCGCCGCTGGAAAAATCGTAAGGCAGTTCCGTGGTATCACTGTCCAGGACGCCGCTGGCCGCCTGTTCGGCATCGATGACAAAACCGCCGCCCACCGAATAATAAGTCTGCTCATACAGCTCGCCAGTGGCACCATAGGCGCAGAGCGTCATGCCGTTGGGGTGATAAGGCAGGCTTTCTTCCAGCAAGCGCATGTCGCGCTGCCAGTCGAACGTGATCTGATGGTCGCCCGCCAGCAGCAATACCTGCGCCTCAAGCACCGCTTGCACACGCGGGGCGACTTGAGCCGGGTCAACCTGATCGGGCCATTCGCCCATCAAGCCGATAACCACGGCCCGGTCGCTGCCATGACCAATTCCCGTTGCGGACAACGAACCGTACAAACGCACTTCGACTCGCTCGACCTTGTCCAGCAGCTCCATTTCACGCAATTGGGTGCTGAAGATCGCCGCAGCCCGCATCGGTCCCACGGTATGAGAACTGGAAGGGCCGATGCCGATTTTGAACATGTCGAAGACGCTGATAGCCATACAGATTTCTCGATTCGTGAGAGGCTTGAAGAACCACTTTTCTATGCTTGGCATTCTTGGCATTGCCCGGCTGATCGACAAACGAAACTTCCTAAGCCACGGTTAAGCAGAACTGATCAATGAGCAAAATCCTCAACGCGCAAATGCACGCCTGGCTTCAAGTCTTCGCCTGCGCTGCCCGGCACCTGTCGTTCACTCGTTGCGCGGATGAGCTGCATGTCACGCCCGGCGCCATCAGCCAGCAGATGCGCCAGTTGGAAGAACGCCTGGGTTTCGCGCTGTTTCATCGGGTCGGGCGCGGGCTGGAACTGACCGCCGAAGGTCAGCGCCTGGCGGTGGTGGCCAACGAAGTGCACAGCCGCATCGATGACGAACTGCGCCTGCTACACTCCGGCCGAATCGGCGGAGTGTTCAAGCTGCGCTGCATTCCGTCGTTCCTCAGCAAGTGGCTGATGCCGCGCCTGCCGCTGCTGGAACAGGCGTTCCCGGACATTCAATTGCGTATCGTCGCCGAAGACAGCAGCGGCTCGTTGCGCGACGACGACTTCGATCTGGCCATCGACCTCAACGACGGCAGTTATCCGGGCCTGATGACCACGTCATTGCTGGAGGAGGAGTTGTTTCCGGTCTGCTCCCCAGCCCTGCAGCAAGGCAAGCCGCCGCTGGATACGCCCAGCCAACTGGTGCATTACCCGTTGCTGCACGACATCACGGCCTGGCGCGGCAGCTATGAATACGCAGAGTGGGAGTTTTACCTGAACGCCATTGGCGCATCCGGCATCGATGTGCGGCGCGGCCACACGTTCAATCGCAATCACCTGACCATCGAGGCAGCGATCATGGGCATGGGCGTGGCCATCGCGCGCAAGGCGCTGATCACCAACGAGTTGGAAGAAGGCTCATTGATCGTGCCGTTCGGCCATCCTATTGCAGCGCGAAAAAAATATGTTCTGGTTTACCGCGAAGGCGCGCTCAACACTCCGGCGCGCCGCGCGGTGCACGACTGGTTGGTGGAACAGGCGCTGATGCGTTGATGCCAACTACTGTTGGAACGAGGCTTGCCCGCGAAGCCGTAGGTCCGGTTCGCGGGCAAGCCACGCTCCAACAGTCCGTGGTCTAGTGGAAGAACTCGGCAATCATCACAGCACCGATAAACGTGCCGAAGTTCGCCAGGAACGACACCAGCACGATGCGCCAGCCCAGCAGGCGGAAGGCCGGCAAATCCTTGGCAATCGACAGGCCCGCGAAGGCCAGCATCGGGGTGATCACCGCCAGCATGTTCACCGCGCCAACCATCTGTGAAATCTGCGCCGCCCAAGGGCACAGCGGCGAAGTCATGAACATCGCGACCACCGAGACAGTGCACACCGCCGGGATCTTGCGCCGCAAGGCAACACACAGCATCTCGCCGATGAATACGGCCAGGATCATGATCGCCACGCCACCGAAGGCTGCCGATGAAAGCGTCTTATAGCCCACATAGTTGGCAATCAAGGCCAAAGCGCCCGCTGCCAGCCACGCGCTGATCTTGCCAGGCCAGCCGAGTTCGCGAACTTCCAGCTGCACGTCGTCGTGCTTCGGCCCGGAGGTCAAAACCGAAGCTTTGGTGGTGCGGCCGATGATCGGCTCAAGGACGCGATAGCCCCAGACTGCCAGCGGCAACGAGATGAACAGCGTGAAGTACGTGCCGATGGTGGTCGTGATCAAGTTGGACGCGGCAGCGAGCGCCATGACTTCCTTGGCCACTTCCGGCGTCTGCTGGGCCGCGATGGCGCCAGCGGCGGCGGCCATCATGCTGCCCGAACCGATGCCGGAACCCATTGCCAGCGAGTTGGGATGGAAGATCCCAAGGCTGGCAATAAAGCCGGCGACGATGGCAATGAACAGCGCGCCGAACAAAGTGCCGGTCAGGTATTCGGCCAATACGCCGCGTCCTTCGGGAGAGTCCATGCCGTAGCGCTCGCCGATGATCGCCAGGCTAGGCTCGCGACCCACCGAGAAGGTCGCGCCAATCGCTTCGCGCTTGATCCCCAGCATCAAGGCGACCGGCAGACCAAGGATAACCGTGCCGACAAAGTGGCCGAACTCTTGAAACACCAACGCCCAGCCAGAAGCAAACACCACTGGCAAGGAGCCGCCCACCACCATGCCCAGCTTGGCGATGAACACCAGCAGCGCAGGTTGCAGAATCGAAGCGGAACGCATTTGATCGCCATAATCCAGGCCGATGGTGCCCGGCACCCGACGACTGATCAGGCCAATGCCCGCACCAATCAGCAATGCCCAGACCATTGGCAGCAGTACCACTTTGCCGGGACCCAAGGGAATACTGATGGCGCCGATCGACTCGGCAATAATCAGGATGACTGCGGCCCAGACGTACAGTTTGACCGTCGACGAAACAGCACGGCTATCACCCAGTGTCACGGCTTGCGAATGTTGCATGGTAATCCCCTTCACCTGCTGAACAGCCGTCATGCGGCCGATCAATAGTTGTTGTTTTTCAGGAGGCGCCGACGGCACCCAGGGCAGTTTCAAATCCATGCCAGGCATGGAGGCTCACGCAAGGCGGGCCATATCTCTTATTGCGCGAATCTGTCGAGCAGATCGGCCTTTGGCTACCGCAACTGGCGAGGCGAAAAATACCCTGACGAAGGGAACTTCAACGCTTCTGACCACTCTGCGGTGCAGTTCGAGTATGGGTAGCGTGAGGGCTCACACCAATATTGCTGATTGGATTTATTGTTGCCTTAAACAGAACACCAAAAGCGGGACAGCATAAAAATTCGGCGCATTCAAACACGCGGAAAACAGAAACTGCGGGAGCGAACTTGTTCGCGAATCAGGCGCCTCGGTGGACCCAGACCACCGCGTTATGGTTCTTCGCGGGCAAGCCTCGCTCCAACGAATTACACCTTGTTGGCGAGCGGCGTACCTGATACACCGCTTCGCCAACACGTTGGCGCCTACCCAATCATCCGGTTGGGCATCAATCCAGACGGAACCGAGCCGTGTTGTCGCTCAATGCACGACTGCCTCTGCTCAAGGTATCCGCCGCCTGATTCACCGCACGCGCGCCATCGAGCAAACGCCCCGCCGCCTGATCGACTTGCTGGATATTGCCGCTGACTTCATCGGCCGTACTGGCCTGCTCTTCCACTGCCGTGGAAATTTGCGCGAGGGTGTCGGTAACGCCTTGCACCGCACTGGCGATTTCCACCAGACGCTGACCCAGCCCGGTCACCGACTCGGCATCGGTGATGGCTTGGCCGCATGCGGCTTCCATCAGCCCGACTGCCTGGCTCACTGTCGAGCGCAAGCTGTCGACCGTGCTGGCGATTTGCGCGGTGGACGCTTGCGTGCGCTGCGACAGGCTGCGTACTTCATCGGCTACCACCGCAAAACCACGCCCCTGCTCACCGGCCCGCGCCGCCTCGATGGCCGCATTGAGCGCCAGCAAGTTGGTTTGTTCGGCGATGCCGCGAATAGCATCCACCACCGACTGGATCTGCTGGCCTTGCTCACTGACCCGTCCCAACGCAGACGCGGTATCCGTCAGACGCTGATTGAGCTGTTGAATGCTGTCCGTGGTGCGCTGACTGTCGCGGCTGCTCTCCTCGGCAATCTTGCGCGTTTGCCGGGCGCTGTCGGACGCTTGCTCACAGCTTCGCGCCACGCCTTGAGAGGTTGCAGCCAATTGGGTAGCAGCCGCTGCAATCTGACTGATCTGAAGCTGCTGTTCTTCAACTTCATTAAGTGTGCCGCTGGACTGGGCATTCAGGGTCAGGACGGCATGTCCGAGCTGCAAGGTTTCGTGATTGACGCCCAGCAAGCTGGTGCGCAACTGGACCACGGCAACGTTAAGCGCGGTGCTGATCACAGCCAGTTCGTCACGGCCTTCCACTTTGACCTGAACGCACAGGTTGCCATCGCGAAGGGACTCAGCCAGGGTCGTGATGCCGCTGGCACTGCGCCGGATCGACGCTTGCAGACAGGCGAACAGATAAAGCGCGGCCAACAGCAGCAAGCCAAAGCAAATGCCAATGGGGATGAACTGCATGTTGGATTTTTCGCGGTAATACGCCAGGCGCGTATCCAGTGAATCCAGCGAGTGATTGCGTAGCGTGGCCAGATCGCCGAGCAGCGCATCAACACTGCGCTCGAACGCTGGCGGATCGAGTTTGATACTGCCGCCAAAGACACCGTCATCCAGGACTTTCAGTTCCGTGTCCAGGCGTTGCATGGTGGCGTTGTACTCGTCCGCCCAGGTGCGCAACTCCGCAGGCAGCTTGGCCTGCAGCGCCGCACCCGTCTTGAGCATCTGATCGCGGGCATCGCTGATCCGGCCACGCAGCTCGCGCACTTGCAGGCGGCTTTGCAGACTGAACTGGCCGGTTACCACCGACGTTTGCCCGATACTTGCCATGCGCCCGATCCGTTCGATCAGCTCCGGGATCTGCTGCGTCGACATTTGCATCAATAGATAGGTTTCGAGCCACGGGTCGAGGATCAAGCCGCTGTCTGTGGCGATCTGCTCGCGCAACGCCTGAAGATTGCTCAGCGCCGTAGTGAAACGGTCATAGCCATCCGGCCACCAGCCCACCGTACGCAATGAAGCGATGTCCATGCCCGTGACTGAAGCTTGCAACGTTTCATACCGTTTCGCGACATCGGCGTCGGCGTCGGCGCGCTCGGTCTTGAGCGTGGCGCCCAACGATTCAAGCGCCTGCGTTATACGTGGATTCGCCGCATCCATGGCAGACATCGCCGCTTTGGCGGCCGGAGTCGGCTCACGAAGAATGTCGGCGGCCTTCCAGCGAGCAGCGTTATCGCGCTGCCCTGAAAGCTCGCGATCAAGCACATCCAGCGCCAATAACTGGCGAACACCCGAACGTTCGCCCGAAATCAACGCAAGTTTGCTGCGGTAATCCTGCCCGATCATCCACAAACTGCCCACCAGCGGCAGCATGAATAACAGAAACAGAACCTGAAACTTGCGAGCAAAACGGAACCGTCCCAGCAACCGCATTCCCGGTGATAACACACTGTACATGCCCGACTACTCCCCTGGACGCTCTGCAAACACGGCAGCAGCCGTGGCAGTTATCACTGAAATACGCTAACGGCAAAATGCCATGCTATTGATTAAACGGCGATAGTCGCCTGATTTTTTATTATTCGCACCAACGGAAACTGAGCAGGCTGTAGGAAACAACTCTTTGACTAATGGCACAACGTAGCAAGATTCGGACCGTAGGACCGATTATCAGTTTGATGTAGGAAACCTCGTGTTTTTCATCAGCCAGTGCACAAATACATCAATGAAGATTACGCTTTTGGCATTTTAAGCAGGAGGAATAGGAAAATGGCTGGTGATCGCCCGCAACTGAGTGTGACTTCCCAACCCGATGGACCGAAACCTAGTTCCGATCAGAAACGCTTCAACAGCCTTTTAAAGAAGATTCAAACCCACCGAGGCACCCTTGAGGCGTGGAACAGCGCCGAATTGACGTACCGCAAGCTATGGGCGACAGAATTCACGCCAACGTTGGAAAAGCTGCAGGGTTATCAGTTGGAGTTACTGCTCATCCTCGACGCCGCCAGCATGCGAATGAAATTCAACAAAAATGATCTGGGAACACTCGATGGCGTCGTCTGCGAACTGGCTCAGACCCTGATAGATGACGGCCATCCGCAGGCGGCAGAACTGAAAGAGATCTTCACCCGGCACGCTGGAGTTGATTTCGATACTCTTCAAGAAGAAGAGACGGCTCAGTTCAAGACTTTTCTGGAGCGCGAATACGATGTCGAACTCGATGACGACAGCGCAACTACCCCCGAGGAACTGGCCGAGATTTTATTTGCCAAGCTGAGCGATGAGGCGAGTGAGCCTCTCAAACAGTCAGCCCCCTGGAAGAAAACCACGCGCGAAATTCGCCAGGAAGAAGAACTGACCAAAGGCAGCCAGTCAATTCGCGAAATCTACCGCAAGCTTGCCAGCGCACTCCATCCGGATCGGGAAACCGATGATGTCGAGCGCAACCGGAAAACAGCGCTCATGCAACGGGTGAACCATGCCTATGCCGCAAAGGATCTTCTGAGCCTGCTGGAGCTGCAACTCGAGATCGAACAGATCGACAGTGACCACGTCAGCAATCTGCCGCAGGGGCGCATCAAGCATTACAACCGGGTGCTGGCTGAGCAGGTCAAGGAGCTGGAGGAAGAGATCAGCCTGCGCAACATGATATTCAACGAGCAGTTCGAGCTGGAACCATTCGGGACCACCAAACCCGCCGGCGTGCCCCGCAAATGCAACCGAAAACTGGGCGAACTGAAGGAAGATCTTTTCGATCTTGAATACCTGGTAGACGAGCTGAAGCAGGATGCGAAATACATCAAGCCTTGGCTGCGCGCCCATCGCGAGACGCTTGATGAATGGGGAAATCAGGACCTTCTGGACGACATGTTTCGCTAGGTCCGGACAAAATTGCAGGCCGCGGGTTGAAGGCGAAATCCTAACCGCTTGATCATACGCATAAATTTTTCAGAACAACGCTTGACACATATCCGTTATCCACGAATAATGCGCGCCACTTGGCTACATAGCTCAGTTGGTTAGAGCATAGCATTCATAATGCTGGGGTCCGGGGTTCAAGTCCCTGTGTAGCCACCAAGTACCGATCCATAGATGTCTACAGCAGTCTATGAATCACCTCAAGAAGCCCGCCTCGTGCGGGCTTTCTTGTATCTGAGGTTCCACTCGAATCTGCCCCTAGCCTTCCCTGCCGACAGCTGAGCAAAACCAGAATAGCCGTCAGCCTGCAAGATCCCGCTGAAGTACTTGAGATGAGCGCGGGGATGCTGCCCCTTGCGATCCGGCGAGTAGGCAAACCAGACCGCCGCCGCCGGTGTCGTGTCACCGGCAGGTCGGTCGTCGCGCACGTACGTCCACAGGCGAGCTGTTTTGGTTTTGCCGTTGCCCGGCGCGAGCACGCCAATCGGCGTGTCGTCGGCATGGACTTTGTGACCGCTCATGACGTGGCGCTCAAGGGCGTTGATCAGTGGTCGCAGCAACTGACTGCTCTGGCCGACCCAGTCGGCCAGGGTTGAGCGCTCCAGATCCACGCCCTCACGGGCGTAGATCTCGGACTGGCGATACAAGGGAAGATGATCGACAAACTTGGAGACCAGCACATGGGCCAACAACCCCGGGCCTGCAAGGCCTCGGGCTATCGGACGACTCGGCGCCGGCACTTGGGCGATGTGCTCGCAGCAGCGGCAAACCCACTTCGGGCGGACATGGCGAATGACTTTGAAACGTGCCGGAACGTACTCCAGCACTTCGGACACATCCTCACCCAAATGGCGAAGCGTCCCACCGCAGCCAGAACATTGCGACTCGGGCTGATGCACGTGGATTTCGCGAGGCAGGTGTTCAGGTAACGGCTTGCGCCGAGAGACGGTGCGAGTTGGCGGTTCGACTGGAGGCGTTAGTTCAGTCTGGTTGACCTCCAGTTCCTCAAGACTCAGCTGGAGCTGGTCGATCATCGCCTCCAGTTGCTCGGAGCTGCGACCGAACTGCGTGCGACGCAGCTTGGCGATCATCATCTTCAAGCGCTCGATCTCTGCGCGCTGGGCAGCGACCAAAACCTTCAAGGCTTGGAGATCGTTCGGCAGGGAGTCGGTCACGAGAGTCATGACCGAATGTTACTTTGGAGTTTTTCAGCGCGGCAAGTCAGACCGCGAGGACGGGTGCTGTACGAATTGGCCTGCGCCAATCAATGCCTTCCAACAGCATCGACAACTGCGCAGCGGTCAGCGAGACGCTGCCGCTGGTTGCTTGCGGCCAGACAAAGCGTCCTTGTTCCAGCCGCTTGCAAAACAGGCACAAGCCGTCGCCATCCCACCACAACAGCTTGATCCGGTCACCGCGCCGTCCGCGAAAGGCGAAGATCTGACCGGAGAACGGGTCGGCTGCAAGTTGAGTTTGCACCAAGGCCGCCAATCCATCGAAGCCACGGCGCATGTCCGTGACGCCGGCGGCGATCCAGATACGGGTTCCAGCGGGTGGGGCAATCATCGCAATAACTGCTGCAAGACGAATTGCAGCGTCTGCGGATCTGGTGCGCCTGTGATACGCAGCTTGGCTTTTCCTACCTCAACAGCGATCTCGGAATGACACTCTACCTGTTGCTGGACAACTTGCAGCAGATCCATTGGCGCCTCGATCACCTGGACGGGCAAAAGCGTTGCGCTCTGGCTGACAGGGCCGAATAACCCTTCCTGATATTGATGCCGCCAGCGAAAAACCAGGTTGGCATTGACGTCATGTTCGCGAGCGATCAACGACACTGAAGCTCCCGGCTGGAAGGTGGCTTCGACGACTTGGCGTTTAAAGTCCAACGAAAAGTTGGGGCGGCGACCGGCTCGACGGGCTGGGGCAACTGTATCCAAGATAGTGTCCACTAAAAAATGGTGTCCACTATCTTGGCCAATTTGGAGGGCTGTCAGGAGAGGGTGCTCGCCGGACGGTTACGATTGGTGCTAGATGGCATCGAAGTGATAGGGTCGCTGGTCGGAACCCGCCAAGATCTGGTTGAAGCGTTCGAGTTCGCGGCCGATGGGAAGGTGGTACCGAAGGTGACGCCACGCAAGATCGATGAAATCAATGATATTTTCGAAGAAATGCAGCAGGGCAAAATCAAAGGCAGGATGGTGATCGAGTTCTCCAACTGAGTATCGAGTGAATTCGCCATCTCGTAACAACACTAAACCAGGCGCTAGGCGTCCGCCAGCGCCGGGGTAGAATTGCGGACGACGCTGATATCTGCCGAGTATCTGCGGCATAACCGGATATTTTTAATCAGCAGCGAAATCGGTACCCTCAAACGACATCTTAATCTGCCCCGGCTCTCCACTCGGTGCTATCTACCGCTGTGGCTCCAAAGCGACTCGCAAAGCGTTAGCAAGCTCTACTTCCAATAATGGTTTTTGTAAGATTGCCGACACCCCGATCTGCTGAGCCCGTTTTCGAAGACTTTGATCACATGCCCCGCTGTAGAGGATGATGGTTATATCAGGCCGCACTTCACGTATCCGCGCAGCCAATTGGAGCCCGCTTTCTGGTGCCATGTTCTGGTCAGTGATGATCACGTCAAAGCGTTCTGGTTGCGCCATAAAAGCCTGCCAAGCCTTTTGCGGGGTTTGAAAACCAACGGGTTCATAACCCAGCCTTGCTAAAATTTCTTCATTGAGGACGACTAATGCCGGTTCGTCGTCCAAAAGCAAAACGACCTGTCCGCGGCCAGCGCCATCAACCTCTAACACGGCGGGTTCTTCTTGCACCGCTACCCGCAAGTCAGTGGCAGGCAGGTACAACTCGATGCAAGTGCCTTTTTCCACCTCGCTCTGCACATTAAGGGCACCCTGATGGTCGCGCACAATGCTGTCCACCACGGACAGTCCAAGCCCTGTGCCTTGGCCGACCGGTTTGGTCGTAAAAAACGGATCGAACAGGTGCTCCATCACCTCAGTAGTCATGCCCGATCCGCTATCGACAAAGGTGACACAACAGTAGGATTTCGCCTCCAGTACGCCATGGGAGAGGAGTACGGGCTCGTAGAACTGAACATCTGTAAGTGTGATCTTTAGAGTCCCCCGCCCCTCGATGGCTTGCAGGGCATTAGAGCTCAGATTCATCATCACTTGCAGGAGCGCAGGCGCTGAACCAAGCGTACAGGCTTGGGCGAAGGGAACATCCAAGGTGACAACGATGACACTTGCGCGTTGCACCTCGATCATCCTCAAGGCTTCCTCCAACAAGGGCAACAAGGCGACGGGTGTAGTCATGGCTTGGGGCCGCGTACGGCTGAAGGTAATAAGGCTGGCTACTAACTCGCGAGCACGCTGGCTGGCCTGGAGTACTTGCTGCAAATGCTGCTGCGCTAGAGGCTGAGTGGCGAGCATGTTATACGCCTGTTCGCTGTAACCCAGGATCGCCGCGAGGAGGTTGTTGAAATCATGGGCCACACCACTGGCGAATGTACCCAGCGCCTCAAGCTTTCTAGCGTGCTGCAGGCGTGCCTCGAGTCGTAGGCGCTGCTGCTGTTGAGCATGACGTTCACTAATATCCTCCGTGCATACCAGCAACATATCGTCTGTACGCTGATCAGTCGCCATGCGCACAATACTGTGTTCGGCCAAGCAGATACTGCCGTCAGGACGCAAGTATTGGGCTTGCTCGTTAGCGGTATCGCATTGGCGGCTGCGAAGGCACTTTAGGCTCGATTGGACAAGAGCCCGATCTTCGTCGAGGAGAAACGCCTCGATAGTACGCTCATTCAAATGCTCCCAGGAGCGGCCAAGCATGCGCTGATAAGCAGGGTTTGCAGCCAGATAATGCCCGTCCTGCCCAATGAGCGCGATACCCACTTTCGCGCTTTCAAACACCCCCTTCCAAAGCTGCTCGTTAAACTCCAGTCGGGTCTCAGATTGCTTGCGACGCTTCATCTGCCGCTGTAGGCCAATCGCCATACAGACTGTGAGGAAAGCCAGTACCATTGTCCGTAACGCACTTTGAAGTGAGGCGCAACGCCACGGAGCAAGTACCTGACTTTGCATCCGCGACACTCGCACTCTCAACGAAGAACTGGGCGCGCTTTGTTCGGCAGTCAACCGGACAGGGGCCGCCTCCTCGGGTGGGCTATCAGCGCCAACGTCAGTGAAAGAAACAAGCGTATTCCCAGTGCTATCCAGCAGTTGCACCGCCGTCCCCTCGCCCGTCTGGACACGCGCATAAAATGTCTGAAAGTAGAGTGGATCCACTAGGATATAAGCGATCCCGCTGAATTGCTGTCTTTGATCCTCTAGGCGCACTGCCATGACGAAGGTCGGTTTGGCGTCGGCCAGCGAGATAATCGACTTACCTATTAGCGGCTGTTGACGTGGGCGGAGGAGGAGTTCTCGGAAGTAGTCGCGCTGGCTAACATCAATCACTTTCGCTGGGTCCGCTTCAGAGCTGAACCGGCGCTGACCCCATTTATCTGCGATATTAAGCATATGAACCTGCGGCATAGCACTGATCTGCCAACTAAGAAACCGGTTCACCTGTGCTGGATCAAGCCTGCGGAAGCCATATTTAGCGTGCCATGACCGCACATTTCGCAGAACTCCTTCCAACGGCCGCAGCGCATCAGCATTTTGCTCGGCCAGTACAGTTGCCAGACTCTGCATGGATCTTTGATTGTCCTGCAGCGCAACGTTCCGGGCCGAGACGATGTTCCAGATGGTTCCCAGTAGCAGAACAGATACAAGTAATAGTGTTCCACCGACGATAAAGGATGGCTGCCAATATCGGGCGGATCGACCAGAGCGCGCGACCTGCACCGAAGAGATGGACTCTCGATTCATTCAGGCGGGCCCGTAGAGGAGGAGGCAAAGCATTTGACTACCTGCGCATCGAAGCGATAGCCGACGCCGCGCTCCGTTTTGATATAACGCGGATGTGAAGGGTCGCTTTCGATTTTGCGCCGCAGCCTCAGTATCTGGATATCTACTGAGCGGTCAAATACGTCGTCATGCAAATGGCTGGCCTGGACCAGTTGACTACGGGACAGTATGTGCTGTGGCGAGGCCAGAAAAGCAATGAGTAGGTTGAATTCACCGTTTGTCAACTCGATGCGCTCACCATAGGGGGCTTGCAAAAAATGGGAGTTTGTATCCAATGTCCAGCCGTCGAAGCGATAGCCGCTCACCGTCGCTACATTAGCGTGCTCTTGCGTCAGCCGGGCCCTTCGCAACACAGATCGAATTCTGGCCAGCAATTCGCGAGCGTTAAATGGTTTGGTGAGATAGTCATCGGCGCCAAGTTCCAGGCCCATGATGCAGTCAGCATCATCGAGCAAACCGGAAACGATGATCACTGGTGTCGCTGAATGCTCACGAAAACGCCTGAGGATGTGTAGGCCATCCTCGCCCGGCATGCGCAGGTCTAGAAGGATTAGATCCACGCCCTGCTCCTTTAGTATGGCGTTCATGGCTTTGCCACTGGCGGCCAGCGTCACACGCATCTGATTTTCGCTTAGGTAACTGGCTACGAGCCCACGAATGGCGGGGTCATCATCGACCGCCAATATGTGAGGAATCGGTGGAGCATTCATCGTTCTTCCTCAACCATCCCAAAAACGAAAGGCCATAGAGAACATTTCTGTCCAACGTAGCACTGTCCCCCCAGTGACATTACAAGTGTTTCATGGAGAAGAATACTTATACCGTTTCAGATCAATCTTTCAGGTTGTCAGTGAAAAACCATCACAATGACCATTCCCCAGATCGCAAGCAATATCCTCGCCACAGCATAGGAAACCGTGTAGCCCAAGGCAGGAACTTTGCTTTGCGAAGCGCTCTCAAGTGCTCCGAGGGCCGCCGTGGTCGTGCGGGCGCCAGCACAGGCCCCTAGCGTGATTCCCGGATGAAAGCGGAACACATACTTGCCTAGGTAAATACCCAGCAATAATGGCAGCAGTGACACCACGACGCCGCACAAGACCAGCGTTACCCCATAGTCGTGTAACCCACTGATCAAACCGGGCCCGGCATTAATGCCGACAATAGCGATGAAACCATTGAGACCAACATTGTTGAACACCCACAAGGCGGATCCGGGAATACGTCCGAACGTGCGGAATCGACCATGCAGATAGCCGCATATGAGACCCGCAATCAGCACACCCACCGATGAACCGAAGCTCAGGGGGATTCCCCCGACATGTATGGTGATAGCCCCTAGCAAACCACCCACAACAACGGCAATGCACATGATCAACATGTCTGACATCACTACCGGACGATCTGGGTAACCCAAGTGATTGGCGGCAATGGCGACGTCCTGTTTGGACCCCAGCAGAGTCAACACATCGCCATGCGCAATTCGCGAAGTGGGGAACAGTGGAACTTCTACTCCTTCTCGACTTAGCCGACACAAAAATACCCCTCGACCATGGCGATTGCGGTTAGCCTTAAGTAATTCGCCAATGGTTTTGTCTTGGGCCTGCTTACGGGTGATCACTACATCTAGCTGCTCAGTAGGAAAGTCCAGCGCCTTTCCATCATCGATCTCAGGCCCGATATGTTTCTCCAATCCGACCAATGTACCAAGGTGAGCCGCGATAACCAGCACCCCGTCAGCGGGAAGGACCGTGGTACCTTCGCAATCCTGCACCTTGCCGTCATGCTCAAGTCGCCGTACGAAAAGTTGATCCTGACTGAAGTGGTCCTCGAACTGGGCGACTGTCAAGCCCTGTAAAGCGGGATTGGTCAAGCGATAAGCTCTTGCAGATATCTCCCGGTAGGCGGAAGGACCATCCGAAGTCAGCGAACCGCCCGCCATCTGCTGTTCGTATTCCTTACAGACAGCCGGCAAATCAACCTTAAGCAGTTTAGGCCCCAGGGTGGCCAGAAACCAGGCCGCGCCCGCTGTGCCGAACGGATAGGTAACGGCATAAGCCACGGACATCAGGGAAAGCATCTTGGCAGCGGCCACCTGATCCGATGTCGTTCGTGTAATGGCATCGCTGGCGACACCCAGCACCGTTGAGTTGGTATAACCACCCGAAAGTAAACCGGCAGCCAAGCCCGCGTCGTAGCCCAATATCCGCGCCAATACATAGGCACAGGCTAGGCCAGAGCAACAGATAAGCGTTGAGAATGCGACTTGAGGCAAACCATCGCTTTTAAGCGCACGGAAAAATTCCGGGCCTACGCCGTACCCCACAGCGAACAAAAACATCATAAAGAACGTAGACGATAATACCGACGAAATATGGATTTCTGCTTGGCCTATGAGCAAACCAGCTATCAAGGTGCACGTCACCACACCCAAGCTGAAAGCTTTGATCTTCACCTTGCCCAGCCCGAACCCGAGCGCCAGCACGAGATAAACCGCCAGCTCTGGATATTGGCGAAGCGTATCGAAGGGTGAATACGTCATTTACCGCCACTCCTGAACCACATAAAAATGGCGGCAAGACGCTATTGGCGCCCTGTCGCCCATTCTGTTTAGTACTGTGCTTTGTACAGTTGCGACTCAATCCAACCGCGGACATCTGCCGGGCGCTCAACTTCGGCGAGGCCCTGATCGAAAATATATTCTGCAACCCGGGTAGCAGTCGTTATTTCCGATTCGAGGATGTTTTCCTGGCCGGGAAACAGTCGGCCCGTGGCTCGTTCGTTTGGGCCCACCTGATCGGCAACGGCCTGCGCGGCGGCAATGAAGCAACCATCAGTCAAGCGTTTGGTGCGTGTCACAAACGTTGCCAGGCCGATAGCGGGATAGATATAGAAGTTATTGGCCTGGCCAGGGTGGAAGACGCGACCGCTGAAATGGACGTCGTCAAATTGTACGCCGGCGGCGAATAACGCCTGCCCCTCGGACCAGGTATAGGCTTGCTCGGCGGTGCATTCGGCTTTATGGGTAGGGTTAGACAATGCGAAGATAATCGGCCGCTCGTTGTTGCGACTCATGGCTTCAATCACTTGCTGATTGAAAGCCCCGCCATGTGTGCTGACCCCGATCAGGATAGTGGGTTTGAAGGATTCTATAACCTCAAGCAAGCTGCTATTAGACTTCCCTGGATGGGCGTAGGGCTTCTGTTCTTTGCTCAAATCGGTACGGGAAGGCTCCAGCAACCCCTTGATATCGATCATTGATATCCTGGATTGCGCTTGTTCTTCACTCAGACCAATGCTGCACATTTGCGCACAAATCAACGAAGAGATACCCAGCGCAGCAGACCCCGCCCCGAGGAACAAAATGCGCTGATCCACCAATTGAGTTTGATTGATCTGCAATCCTGTGGTGATGCCAGCTAATGCAATGCTGGCAGTCCCCTGAATATCGTCGTTGTAACACAGTATTTTGTCCCGATACCGCTCAAGCATGCGCAAAGCGTCGATGCCTTTCCAATCCTCGAAGTGGATACAGCAGTCTGGAAACACTTCTTGAACCGCGTCAACGAACTCCTCTGTCAGTTCGTCCAGTTCCTGTTCGCTTGGCACCCGTTCACGCAAGCCCAGATAGAATGGATCGGCACGTAGCACTTCGTTGTTGGTACCAATATCGAATAGTACCGGCAATAAGCAATCAGGAGGTACAGCCGCACAGCCGGTGTACAACTGGAGCTTTCCGATAGGGATGCCCATCCCGTTTGCGCCGATATCGCCCAAGCCCAATATCCGCCCGCCCGTGGAAATGCAAATAAACCGGATGTCCTTTTCGGGCCAAGCCCGAAGTACGTCAGCCATGCGGCCTTTCATGTGGCGATTGATGTACATACCACGTGTCCGGCGGTAGATATGTCCAAATTGTAGGCAGGCATCGGCAACGGTGGGGTCATAGAGAATGGGCACGAAACGGGCGGGATCGGACATTATGACTTTGAAGAATAGCGTCTCATTGCGATCAAGCAGGCCGGTTAGGTAAATATAGCTTTCCAGGTCGTCGGTCTTAGTTTCCAGATGTTGCAAGACGCGCTCCACCTGCCGCTCAATAGTCTCTACCGCAGGAGGAAGCAAGCCATCAAGACCGTAGGCTTCGCGCTCGGTAGGGGTGAAGGCTGTGCCTTTATTGTACCGAGCGCTATTGAGAAGCGCGGCACCACGCAGCCCCCCCATTTCAGGTTGTTTGGCTTCATCAGTTGAACGTTTCATCGCATACCTCACGCACTAAATTTGAGTGCGAGCATGAGGAGCGATGATTTCGAGATCGTTACGATTTCCGTCGTTTTGATTACAGATGTAACGAAACTCTTCAATTCACTAACATCGCCGGCTGGAGACCGAACCCCCAACCCTGCCACGAGGGAATGCCGTCACACGAAAGCTTGTATGCCTACCTGTATGCCAGGCGATCTAGATCAGTAAAAATTTTATAAATTACATATAGTTATACTTTTGGTTCAAATGACTGTGTATTCGGAAGCCTGTAGACCAATCAAGAAGCCCGCCTCGTGCGGGCTTTCTTGTGTCTGGCTGTATGGTTTTATCACTGCCCGGTCACCACCTCGCCTCCTGCTCACCCCAATTCAGCCCGCAACCTCATTCACGACACGCGCGGTCCGGATAAATAACGCGCGCACTTTGTCCCAGAAATTCCCGCCCAGGACGAAGAAGCTGCCGATAAACATTGCGTCCCCCAGTGCCTGGGCCTGCCAGAGGTTAGGCCGCAGTCCTGGCCAGATGGTGTCGATATAGGGTTCGAGAAATGCAGCGATGAGCGGCAAGCAGAACATGACTACGCCGATCTTGTGACGAGTCGGACCTACTTCGAGGTCGACAGAGGGGGCCAGATTTGAGACATAGCCGAACACGCTGCGCTTCAATTGCTGGAATCCGGACTTGCCCATGATCGCAATGACAAGAATCAGCAGGACCTTGTTACTGATGAACAGGATGCCAGTCAGGGCTGCGATCCTTGAACCAGGCACGCCGACCGCCGCCATGATCGGAACTGTTATCCAGGAACCTGCCATCACACAGATAATTGCGATGCCTGCCTTGAAGCGCCAACCGGCAGAGTGAGGCGCGACACTGTCTTTGGTGTTCATTGTCATCGTCCCTTTTTTATTGATTTTCAGCTGCTCGTACGACCCTCCGAATAGCGTAGCAGGGACTACGCTAAAACGACCAAGCTTGGTTGAGGCGAGCAGGTCCGGGTAGTTTCAGGTCGTGATGGCATCAATCAGGTCTCCATCCGATCGGCCACGCTTCAGTGACCTTCGTTGAAGGAAAGCACTTGATGCACCCAGGCATAGCCACGCTGATTCCGCTGGGCCAGCTTCTTCTCTTGGGGATCTTCAGCCTCGCAGGCTGCATGCGCGTGGGACCGGAGTTCCAGCCTCCGGGCGAAGCCTGGGTCGAGCGCTGGACAAGTCCGGCGCTTGAGCAATCCAGCCAACGCGGGACAGCCCCGGACGTGCGCCAATGGTGGAAAATTTTCGACGACCCGGTTCTCGACCGGCTGATCGCCGAATCCGATGCACACAACGCCAACCTGAAAATCGCCGGGTTACGCGTGATGCAGGCGCGCGCCCAACTGGGCATCGCGCAAAGCGCCCGCTACCCGCAAGTGCAGCAGGCCAGTGCCGACGCCTTGTACTTCAATCGCAGGCAATCGGGCGGGAGCAATCCGCAAGACAGCCATTTCTGGCAATACAGCGCTGGCTTTGACGTCGGCTGGGAGCTGGATTTCTGGGGACGTTTCAGTCGCGCCATCGAATCGTCCGATGCCGCCTGGTTCGCGGCGCAAGCCAACTATGAGGACGCGCTGGTGTTACTGCGCGCTCAAGTCGCTTCCACTTACTTTGCTGTGCGTACGACCGAGGCGCGATTACGTGTGGCTCGGGAAAACGCCGAGCAGCAAAAACGCAACTTCGAGATAACGCAACGCCTGTTCAACAGCGGCCAAACTGCCGAGCTGGATCTCCAGCAGGCCCGCACCCAATACCTCGGAACGCTGAGCATCATCCCCAGCCTTGAAGACCAGGTGCAACGGACCCGCAACGCATTGATGGGGCTGGTTGGGCGACCTCCCGGCGCCTTTTCGGAGCTGGCGAGCAATGAAGGGCTGATTCCACTGGTCAACCGGGCCGTGCTGCAGGAAGTACCGGCCATGCTGCTGACCCGCCGCCCCGACGTTCGCGCCGCCGAGCTGGATGTCGCCTCCCAGTCCGCACTGATCGGCGTGGCGCAAAGCGACTTCTACCCGTCGTTGACGTTGCTCGGCAGCATCGTATGGTCGACTGATTCACTCAGTGGCACGTCTCGAAGCCTGGACAGCGTGGGTGGCCCGAGTCTGCGCTGGAACCTGTTCGACCACGGCCGAATCAGCAATAACGTTCGGGTTCAGGATGCACGATTGCAGCAGTTGATCGAGGTCTATCGCGAAAAGGTGCGTCAGGCTGCCCGTGAGGCAGACGATGCGGCCTATGGCCTGATCAAATCCTTGCAGCGCGAACAAATCCTGCAGCAAGCCCAGATGGCGGCCAGACGCTCGCTGGTCCTGGCGAGTACGCAGTATCGCGAAGGTTATTCCGACTTTCAGCGGGTGCTGGATGCGCAGCGGGCCTTGCTCGATCAACAGGACAATTACCTGCTTGCCCGCAGCGATGCCGTCAACAATCTCATCGATCTGTACAAAGCCTTGGGGGGCGGTTGGTACAGCGCCCAGCCTACAGTCGATCCGGCCACCCGCAGGGTTATGCAGGAACGCTCCGACTGGGGCGGACTCATGGATGAGCCCGCGGTTGCAGCGCCTGCCCTTCGCCAACCCGACACGGTGAACGAACATGAGTGAAGTCGCCCCGCCCTCGCCTGATGCGCCCGCTGCCAAAGCACCGCCACCAGCGGCTGATCCGACCAAAAAAGGCATCAAATGGGTGCTCTTGCTGATCGTCCTGAGCCTGGGATGGTATTTGTTGGCGGACCGCTTCACGCCCTACACGCAACAGGCGCGAGTCGGTGCGTTTGTTGTTCCGGTGGCCGCAGAAGTCGCGGGTCGCGTTATCCAGGTGAACGTGCGCAACAATCAGGACATCAAAATCGGCGACATACTCTTCGAGGTGGACCCGCAGCCCTATCAGATTGCGGTAGACCGCGCCGTAGCCGACCTTGAATCCACGCGTCGGCAAATCGGCGCGAGCAGCGCGGGAATTGTCTCTGCGCAAGCTTCCCTGCGCGCGGCGCAAGCGAACGAACTCAAGGCACGGCAGGACAATCAGCGTCTTGAAGGCCTGTATCGGCAGGATCGCGGAACCATATCGGTACGTCTGCTGGAAGTGTCCCGCGCCAGCCTCGAACAGGCGGTCAGCCAGGTGGCCGCTGCCCGCGCCGAGGTTCAGCGGGCCCGCGAACAGGAAGGCGGCAACGACGAGGTCAACGCCACTTTGCGCAGTGCCGCCACGGCGCTGTCCAAGGCCCAGCTGGATCTGGCCAATACCAGCGTTCGCGCGCGCTCCTCGGGACTGATCACCGATTTGCGCACTGACGTCGGACAATTTGCCGCCGCCGGTACACCGGTGATGACCCTGATCGCCATTCATGATGTGTGGATCAGCGCGGACATGACCGAGAACAACCTCGGCCTGATCAAGCCCGAGACGCCGGTGGCGATCATTCTGGATGCGCTACCCGGCGAGGTGTTTGCCGGACGCGTGCGCAGCATCGGCTTCGGCGTGAGCGTGGGGCAACCGCCGGCGCCCGGGACCTTGCCCAGCATTCAGAACAGCCGCGACTGGTTGCGTCCGGCGCAACGCTTTCCTGTGATCATCGAGTTTTCCGCTGCATCGAAGACCCGATTGCAAGACAGCGGCGCGATCCGCGCCGGAGGACAAGCCGAAATAATGGCGTTTCCCGTTCAGGGTAATCCACTGAACCTGCTGGGCCGTTTGTTCGTGGCAATGATGAGCTGGCTCTCCTATGCCTATTGAGCGCAGGCCTATTGAGCGCGGACCACGCGATCAGCGCGCCCTGCGCCTGGCGACCGGCACGGCGCTGTGTCTGGCGGCCAGTTTCGGCCTGGGATTACCGATTCCTTTCGTGGCTCCGGTACTGGCCTTGCTGCTTTTGTCCACGCTTGCTCGCCCGCTGACGTTCAAGGCGGGCGTGGCACTCGCGCTGGCCGCGTTGCTGACCACGGGTTTGGGTCTGGTGCTGATCCCGATCCTGCGTTATTACCCGCTCAGCGGCGTACTGCTGGTCAGCGCTGGTCTGTTCCTGGCATTCCGCCTTGGGCTGCGTGGCGGCAACAACCTGATCGTCACATTTCTGATCATCGGTCTGACCATGATCTCCTCGGCGGGGATCGCCAGTTTTGCCTTGGCGGCGATGGTCATTGAGGCGTTGGTCAAAGGCTTGATCCTCGCCGTGGTGGTGGTTGCCGTCAGTCACTGGCTGTTTCCCGAAACCGTGGATGCAGCCGCGCCGCCCGCTGCCCGAACCTTGCCTGCCACGCAAGTCGGTCAAATGGCATTGCGCGCCACCCTCATTGTCCTGCCGACATTTCTGCTCGCGCTGCACGATCCGGCCAGCTATTTGCCGATCATCCTCAAGGCCGTGAGCCTTGGCCAACAGACCTCCATGATCACCGCCCGCAATGCCGGTCGCGAGTTGATCGGCTCGACATTGCTCGGCGGTCTGCTGGCGATCCTGTTCTGGTGCGCCCTCAGTCTGTTTGTTCATCTATGGATGTTTTTTCTGTGGATGCTGCTGTTTGGCCTGGTGCTGGCGCGCAAGCTGTATGCCTTGATCCCGACGCGACTGACTCCGGGATTCTGGCTCAACAGCATGATCACGCTGATCATCCTGTTAGGCCAATCGGTTCAGGACAGCGCCGCAGGCAAGGACGTATACACAGCGTTTGCAGTGCGCATGGGCCTTTTCATCATCCTGACGCTGTATGCCTGGCTGATGGCGAACCTTCTGGACCAGCGCAATGCGTTGCCGCTGGCCCGCTGACGCCAGCCACTAACCAGCCGACAAACCTTAAAATCCCGCGTCTGAAAAAAGATCTCAACTGCAACTAACTACCGCCCGTCCTTCCCGGCCCGGAGCTGCTACGGCGCAGCCGGCAAGGTCCGTAGTCGTGGTATCGACACCGAGTTGAGCGGCGCATTGACGCCAAACTGGCAGTTCTCCGCTTCTTATACCTATGTGCTGAGCCAGTACGTTAAAGACGCCACCGAGAGCAACGAAGGCAAACTGTTCGCGCCAAACCAGCCCAAGCATTTGTTCAAGGCTGCCACCCACTACAACCTGCAAGGCGAGCTGAGCAAGGTTCGTGTCGGTGCCGACCTGTTCGCGCAGAGCAAAACCTTCAACCGCGTGGGTAACGGCACCGCTGACCAGGACGCTTACGGCATTGTCGGCCTGATGGCAGGCTACAAGTTCGACGAGCATTGGGACGGCCGCGTCAACTTCAACAACGTGCTCAACACTCGCTACTGGCAGGGCATCCCGAATGAAAGCGGGACTGGCCAGTACGGCGATCCGCGTAACCTGATGTTCTCGTTGAAATGGTCGCTCTGACACTTCAAGGCTAACTGTGTAATACAGCCAGCGATATAACGTCAGGCATCGGCAGTGTTCACTGTCCGGTGCTTGATGTTGACTGACCGAACACACTCTATCGCCCCGCTTCGTAAATACCTGCACGCCCTCCCCGATGCCAACCTGCAACTTGAATTGAACAGAGATGTATGAAGTTGAATACTTATTTCTGTTTAGCGCGTTATATCCGCCTGGCCTTCAAACTTTTCTCGATAAAATATCCAATTTATTGCTGCCGGCAGTGTCACATCATCAGATGATTGCACCTTCCGAAAAGGGCAATAAAACCCGCCGTTCAGGCGGTTCCACCTGGCTCTGAATGTTCGACGCATTCTGATCAATGGAGTGCAGGGTGCGCCTGATGAACCGAACGATGAGTTTTATCCTGTGAATACACTTACAACCCTGCTGCCAGGCGGCGGCGAAGCCGGTGAGGCGATTCGCGCCCATGACTGGTCGACATCCAGCTTCGGGCCGTTGGCGACATGGCCGCTCGCATTGCGTCATGCGCTGGGTTTGATGCTCAACTCGCCCGACAGCCTGTATCTGGTCTGGGGCACGGAACTGCGCTTCTTCTTCAATGACGCCTATCGCCCGGTTCTCGGCAGTCGCGAATGCGACGCCATGGGCCAACCCGTCGCGACGCTCTGGGGCGAAGTCTGGGAGCAAGTCCGCCCCTTGGTGGTAAAAGCTTTGGGTGGATCCGCCTGCCGCATTGAAAACCATCCAGTCGTCATGCAGCGCTCAGGCGCCGATGAGCAGACGTGGTGGACGTTGTCGTTCTCGCCGATCTATGGCGACACAGGTTCGGTCGATGGCGTGTTGTGCCAGCCTATCGAAACCACCGAAATGATTCACTCCGCTGCTTTATTGCGCTCAAGCGAGGAATTCAACAGGCGAGTGCTGGCCAGCAGCACGGACTGCATCAAGGTGCTGGACCTCGACGGCCGATTGACCTGGATGAGCGAAGGCGGACAGCACGTCATGGAAGTCAGTGACTTCAATGCCATCAGGGGCTGCCCATGGCCGGACTTCTGGCAAGACCAGGGACATCACGACGCAAATACAGCCGTTGCCCTGGCCAAATCGGGACGCGATGGCTTTTTCCAGGGTCAGGCTTCGACCATGACCGGTACTGTCAAATGGTGGGACGTACGTGTCAGCCCGATACTGGGCAGCGACGGCCTGCCGGAAAAACTGCT
Organism: Pseudomonas syringae; assembly: GCF_001698815.1. Lineage (GTDB taxonomy): Bacteria > Pseudomonadota > Gammaproteobacteria > Pseudomonadales > Pseudomonadaceae > Aquipseudomonas > Aquipseudomonas syringae_A. The sequence goes on from NZ_LGSI01000038.1 coordinate 120,188, forward strand.
CTGCGTGTCCCGGGACATCACCGACGCCAAGCAGGCCGAAGCCGCGTTGCTTGATCTGAATGAAACCCTGGAGCAACGGGTCACCGATCGTACACGCGAGCTTGACCGCCTCTGGCGCCTGTCCGCCGACATCATGCTGGTGGCGCGAATTGATGGTTTGATCCTTGCGGTGAACCCGGCCTGGACCAGGCTGTTAGGGTGGACCGAAGAGGAATTGCTCGGCCGCGAATTCATGGATTTAGTGCATCCCCATGACGTCGCAGACACCCGATCAGCTATCGTTGAATTGGCCAACGGCATCAGCATTCCCAACTTCATCAATCGCTACCAGCATAAGGACGGCTCGTGGCGCTGGCTGTCCTGGACTGCGGTGCCTGATCAATCCTGTATCCATGCCGTCGGCCGCGACATCCAGGCCGAGCGGGAGGCAACTGAAGCATTGCGCCTGTCCGAAGAAGCCTTGCGCCAATCCCAGAAGCTTGAGGCCGTCGGCCTGCTCACCGGCGGTGTCGCTCACGACTTCAATAACCTGCTGACGGTGATCAAGTCGTCTACTGATTTACTCAAACGGCCCAATGTTCAGGAAGACCGCCGCATTCGCTACGTTGATGCGATTTCTTCGACCGTAGACCGGGCTGCCAAACTCACCGGCCAACTGCTGGCGTTCGCTCGTCGACAGGCACTAAAACCGGAAATATTCGACGTCTGCCAGAACATCCACTCCATCGGCGACATGCTGGATTCGTTCACCGGGACGCGGGTCAAAGTGATTATCGATGTCCCGGATCACCCGTGCTTCATCAAGGCCGATACCGGCCAGTTCGATAACGCGCTGGTCAACATGGCGGTCAACGCCCGTGACGCCATGCAAGGCGAAGGCACGCTGACCATCCGGGTCCGGCCGGTCACTGAACTGCCCGCCGCCCGCTCGCACCCACGACGCATCGAAGACTTCATCCGTATCGACCTGACCGACACCGGCAAAGGCATCAACTCCGATGACATCGAGCACATCTTCGAACCGTTCTTCACCACCAAGGGCGTCGGCCATGGCACCGGGCTCGGGTTGTCGCAGGTATTTGGTTTTGCCAAGCAATCGGAAGGCGACATCCTGGTCCAGAGTCAGCTCGGCAGCGGCACTCAGTTCTCGTTGTACCTGCCGCGCTGCACCACGCAGCCCAGCATCAACGAACTGCAAGCCTCGCAGATTTCACTGGATGACATCACCAACCTGAGCGTTCTGGTGGTCGAGGACAACGACGACGTCGGCGATTTCGCCACCCAGACGCTTATTGAACTGGGCTTCCGCGCCTACCGCGCAGCCAATGGCCACGACGCACTGGCCGAGCTGAGCCGAAATGCTGCTACCTATGACGTGATTTTTTCCGACGTCATGATGCCCGGCATCACCGGCCTGGAACTGGCCCGCGAGGTCGAGCATCTTTATCCGACCCTGCCAGTGGTGCTGACCACCGGATACAGCGAAGTATTCGTCCAGGAAGGCGTGGAGGATTTCCGGCTGCTGCCCAAGCCGTACTCGATTGAAGCAATGTCCAACGTGCTGCGCGAAGCGGTGCTGGAGAGTCGCAAGGCGACGCAATAACCAACCTGATCAGCAGGAGCAAGCCTGTTCGCGAAGCGCCGTACCTGATACCCATAAGGCGAGTACATTCCGCAGGACTGGCGGGCTCTTATTGGAACGCGTCCGTTGGAGCGAGGCTTGCCCGCGAAGAACGATAACGCGGTCGGTCTGATCCACCGAGGCGTCTGATTCGCGAACAAGTTCGCTCCCACCCAGACTGTGTGAAAACGTCACGAGCGATGACAAGACAAGGNAAAACAGGCGAAAAAGCGGAGTCTAGGTGTTCTAAATGAGCATTTTTCGCCTGTTTTTAACGCAGTATTGTCGAGCGCAGTAGTTTTCACACAGTCTGCACCGGATGGCGCGGGGTTTAAAGTAGGAGCCAACTTGTTAGCGAGGCGTCGGACCTACGCGCATTTTGGGTGAAGAACACAGTTGCCCCAGTGGTCATGTCGCACGTCAACCAATCCAGCCATTACAACAACCAAAACGGAATTCAGAAATGACCCTTAACTGGCACAGCGATCCCATCACCCGTACCACCGAAATCGACAAGCACTACAAGAACACCCAGAACGTGCGTCGTTTTCTGACGGAGCAGTGCGGGGACGGGTTCAAGTTCGACCGGCCATTCATGGCCTGGATCAATGATGGTCGCCCAAAAACCATGGGCGATGTGGCGGACGAGTGGCAGCGTCGGCATTCAGGCAACGCTTAGGCCGCCCCGCCCGCGTTCACTGCGCCGCGAATTGCATCCAGCAGCATGGTGAACGCAGGGTTGTCGTTGTCAGAACGCCAGATCAAATGCAGCTCGCTTTGCACGCCCTCGCCCAGATCGATCTCGCGAAAGGTCACGCCTTTGAACACCACGCTGGCGGCGCAGCGCGGTACCAGGGCCAGGCCCATACCGGCGTTGACCAGCGCCAGAATCGTCAACGACGAACCCAGCCATTGCACATACTGCGGCGCCACGCGCGCCGAACGAAACATGCCGGTGAGCAGCTCGTTGAACGGCGGATAAGCCGCGTGGGAGTACATCAGAAACGGTTCACCATCCAGATCGGTCACCGCGACCGTCGCTGACGTCGCCAAACGATGCGTGCTGGGCACGGCGAGCAGGAACGGTTCGCGCACCAGGCACTCGGTGGCGAAACCCGGTTGCAGCAACGGCGAGCGAACGATGCCTAGATCAATGCGTCGCGCGCGCATGGCTTCGTGCTGTTGATAGGTGTTCATCTCCTCCAGGGAGATTTTCACGTGAGGTTGTTTGAGTCGCGCCTCGGCGATCACCTTGGGGAGGAATTCGTATACAGCGCTGCCCACGAAGCTGATGGTCACCGAGCCAATATCCCCTTCCGCGAAGCGCTTGGCCGCTGCCGCCGCCTGCTGCGCACGTTCCAGCAGATTCTGAGCTTCGATGAAAAACGCCCGACCCGCGGCGGTCAGCGCCACGCTGCGGGTACTGCGGGTAAACAGCGCGACGCCCAGGTGATGTTCCAGCAGCTGAATCTGCCGGCTCAGCGGCGGCTGAGTCATGTTCAAGCGTTCAGCGGCGCGGCGAAAGTTGAGTTCCGTGGCCACGGTAGTGAAACAGCGCAACTGGGCAAGTTCGAACATTGATTCAATCCGGGTATCAATCAAGTGCCAATCTAGATTAGACCGGAACAAAGACTGCGTCCATCATCGACTCGTCCCCAAAAAAATAATGATCGGGAGTCGCCCCAGTGAACAAAGTCCAAACACCGACGGACGCCACACCGCTTGCCCGGGCTGCTGCCAAGGTCAAGCGTCACGTATTGCCGCTGTTCGTCATCATGTTCATCGTCAACTACATCGACCGGGTGAACATCGGCTTCGTGCGCAGCCATATGGAAACCGACCTGGGCATTGGCGCTGCCGCCTACGGCCTGGGCGCCGGGCTGTTCTTCGTCGGCTACGCGATATTCGAAGTGCCTTCCAATATGTTGCTGCAACGCTACGGCGCCCGCGCCTGGCTAACGCGCATCATGTTCACCTGGGGCGCCGCGGCCATGGCCATGGCTTTCGTCCAGGGCGAGACCAGTTTCTATGTACTGCGTTTTATTCTCGGCGCGGCTGAAGCAGGCTTTTTCCCCGGCATCATTTATTACTTCACCCAATGGCTGCCAGGTGCAGATCGCGGTAAAGCCATGGCAGTGTTTCTCAGCGGCTCGGCCATTGCGTCAGTAATTTCCGGACCGGTGTCAGGCGCGCTGCTCAACGTCAACGGGCTGAATCTACATGGCTGGCAGTGGATGTTCCTCATCGAAGGCTTCGCTTCAATCGCCCTCTGCGGCTTTGTCTGGTTCTGGTTGCAGTCGCATCCCAGCGAAGCGAAATGGCTCAGCGACGAAGAGAAGTCCGCGCTGATTGGCGCCATCGCCGAGGAACAGCGGGCTCGTGAAGCGACTCAGACCGTCAAGCCATCGATGTTCAAGTTACTCGCCGACAAGCAGATCGCGCTGTTCTGCTTCATCTATTTTTCCATCGCCCTGACCATCTATGGCGCCACGTTCTGGCTGCCAAGCATGATCAAGAAAATGGGCAATCTGGGCGACTTCCAGGTTGGCCTGTTTAACTCGATCCCGTGGATCATCTCGATCATTGCGATGTACGGCTTCGCGGCAATGGCCGGCAAATGGAAATACCAGCAAGCCTGGGTCGCTTTGACGCTGGTGATCGCTGCGTTCGGTATGTTCATGTCCACCACCGGCGGGCCGATCTTCGCCTTCGTTGCGATCTGCTTCGCCGCCATTGGCTTCAAAGCGGCATCAGCGTTGTTCTGGCCGATCCCTCAGGGTTATCTGGATGCGCGAATCGCTGCGGCCGTGATCGCCTTGATCAACTCGATCGGCAACCTCGGCGGCTTTGTTGCACCAACGGCATTCGGCTTCCTGGAACAGACCACCGGTTCCATCGAAGGCGGCTTGTACGGCCTGGCAATTACCTCGCTGGTCGCCGCCGTGGTGATCTTCTTTGCCCGCACCACGCCCCGTGGCGATACGCCCAGCGTGCTGACCGGCAAGCCGGTTGAAGTCCCCGTTTCGAAAACCTCCGTAAATCGCCAAGCCTTGAAATCTGGCCCATCGGGAGCTGCCTCTTGAAAATCAAACGAGTCACCGTCACGCCAATCGCCTTCCGCGATCCGCCGCTGCTCAACGCCAGCGGTATCCACGAACCCTTTGCCCTGCGCTCGATCATCGAGATCGAAAGCGACAATGGCTATATCGGGCTGGGCGAAAGTTATGGCGATGCTCCAGCGCTGTTGATCCAGCAGCAATTGCAGAACCAGCTGATCGGCCTCGACCCGTTCAATCTCAACCAACTGCGCACCATCGTCCAGGCCACGGTTGCCGCCAACAAACCGGCGAGCATCGCCGGCGCGGAACTGGCACCCGGTTCCCACGCCAGCAAAGCGGTAAGCAATGCTTACTCGGCGTTTGAAGTGGCGTTCCTCGACTTGCAGGCGCATTACCTCAACGTGCCATTGGTGGATCTGCTGGGCGGCGCGATACGCGATGAGATTCCGTTCAGCGCCTACCTGTTTTTCAAATACGCCGAACACGTCGACTCGCCCTACAAGCCAGATAGCTGGGGCGAGGCGCTGAACGAGGAACAGATCGTCGCCCAGGCGCGGCGCATGATCGAGGCTTACGGCTTCAAGAGCATCAAACTCAAGGCTGGCACGCTGCCGCCGGAACATGAAGTGTCGTGCATCAAGGCGCTGAAAAAAGCCTTCCCCGGTTTCCCGCTGCGCATTGACCCGAACGGCAACTGGTCGCTGGAAACTTCGATTCGCATGGCCGAACTGCTGGGCGATGACTTGCAGTATTACGAAGACCCGACACCGGGCCTGGAAGGCATGTCCGAACTGCACAAACGCACCGGCCTGCCGCTGGCGACCAATATGGTGGTCACCGACTTCGACGAATTCCGCCGCAGCGTGGCGCTGAACAGCGTGCAGATCGTGTTGGCAGACCACCATTATTGGGGCGGTCTGCGCGACACTCAGGCGCTGGCGAAAATGTGCGACACCTTCGGTCTCGGCGTGTCCATGCATTCCAACTCGCACCTGGGCATCAGCCTGATGGCCATGGCCCACGTCGCGGCCTCGGTGCCGAACCTCGATTACGCTTGCGACACGCACTATCCGTGGCAGGAACCCGAAGAAGAAGTGATCAAGGGCGGCAAGCTGCCGATTGTCGACGGCTGCGTGAAAATCACCCGCGCGCCGGGGCTGGGCCTTGAACTGGATCGCGATCAGCTAGGCAAGCTGCACGATCAATTCCTCACCTGCGGCATTCGCCAGCGCGATGACGTGAAGCAAATGCAGCGTTACAAGTCGGACTGGAAAGCCGTCAAACCACGCTTCTGATAAACCCTTTTTGTTGGGCCCGGCATGTCCCCTGTGCCGGGCTTTTTTTTGTCTGGCATTTTGTTGAATTCGCTGGAGCGAGGCTTGCCCGCGAATCGATTGTTCATTCGACATCTTCATCGCCTGAACTACACCTTCGCGGGCAAGCCTCGCTCCAACGGATTCGCATATTCGATAACTCTAAAAGGCATAAATATAGATCGCATCGATATAAGACGTTATAAGAAACATCGTTATGCTGCCGCCAGAATTTTCTGGCACTCGCGATTCAGTCGTAGGAAGCAGTAATGGATTTTGGTGGTTTGGGGTTAGTGGTCGCAGGCTTGGTGGTTGGATTCATCGTCGGCATGACTGGCGTGGGTGGCGGTTCCTTGATGACTCCGATTCTGCTGTGGTTCGGCATCAATCCTGCCACGGCCGTGGGCACCGATCTGCTGTATGCGGCGATTACCAAATCCGGCGGCGTGTGGGTCCACCGCAAAAACCACAACATCGACTGGTCCATTACCGGCTGGCTGACGTTGGGCAGTGTCCCGGCGGTGTTGCTGACGTTGTGGTTCCTGAGCACGTTGCATACCTCCCCGGACGCCATGAATGCCGTTATCAAACAGGCTTTGGGCGTCGTTCTGCTGCTCACCGCGCTGGCCGTATTCTTCAAGAAACGGCTATTGGCTTTTGCGCACAATCGCGCAGGCGGCCACTACAACCCAAGCGGTCCAAGCCTCAATGCATTGACGGTACTGACCGGTTTGATCCTCGGCACCATGGTCGCACTGACCTCCATCGGTGCTGGCGCCCTGGGTACCGTGGCGTTGTTTATCCTCTACCCTTTCCTGCCCACCCGACGCCTGGTCGGTACCGAAATCGCCCACGCGGTACCGCTGACGCTGGTCGCAGGCCTGGGTCACGCCAGCATGGGCAACATGGATTGGGGCATCCTCGGTTATTTGCTGATGGGATCGCTGCCGGGGATTTACATCGGCAGTCACTTGTCCGGCAAGGTTTCTGACGACGTCCTGCGTCCTTGCCTGGCAACGATGCTGGCGTTCATCGGTTACAAGCTGGTTTTTTGACTGGCTGGCGCGGCGCAGGACCCGGCCTGCGTCAACCGCGCTATGCTCTGCAGGGCTTGCCTCATCTCTACGACGACCGCCGGATACGCCGATGACCGCAGCTTTCGCCCCGTTTCAGGATCTCGCCTCGCTGCTGATACCCCACACCGTGGCCGAGAAAATCGATGGTTCCCACGATGTTTCACATCTGCAGCGGGTCTGGAGCAACGTCTGCCTGATCCGCAATGATGAAGGCGGCGATCAGGAAATCCTTCTCGCGGCAACGCTGCTGCATGACTGCGTGGCAGTGGAAAAGAATTCGCCATTCCGCTCCAGCGCATCGCGCCTGGCGGCAGCCAAAGCCACGGAGTTGTTGACCGAGATGGGGTGGAGCGAAGAACGAATCGAAGCGGTCGCCCACGCCGTCGAAGCACACAGTTTTTCAGCGGCGATTACTCCCACGACACTTGAAGCCAAAATCCTTCAGGACGCAGACCGTCTCGACGCCATGGGCATGATCGGTGTAGCCCGTATGTTCTACGTTTCGGGGCGAATGGGTGGCGGCTTGTACGACCCGGCGGACCCTCACGCGACCCAACGGCCTTACGATGACAAGCGGTTCGCCGTGGATCACTTCAACACCAAGCTGTTCCACCTGGCCGACGGTTTCCAGACTGCCGCTGGCGCGCGTCTGGCCAAGGTCCGCCATGAGCGCATGCACCGGTTTCTCAACGAATTGATGCAGGAAGTGGGCGCGCCAATGCCGATTTGATTTGGTAACACGGCGCCGGACTAAAATTTGACGCCAACTTAAGAGATGTCATAAAGACATCACACAATTGACCTATAACCAACTCTCCGGTATTTCCGTTGAATTGGGCTTGGTCCTCCGTGAAGAAGTTATTGCCTCGTATTGCACGCAAGCAATCTGCAACATCCATCCTGCGCCGCTTCAAAATCACGCAACGCCTGGTGCTGTGTTTCAGCATTACCGCGCTGTTGATGGTCGCGCTGGGGGTGTTTTGTCTGCTGCAAATGCAGGCGATCCGCAATCAGGGCGAGGCGGTGGAAAGCGGCTCGCTGCCCAGCATCGCCATGGCCGACGCCATTGCCATCAACCTGGTCAAACTGCGCGGCGAAACCTCGCGCCTGATCGCCAACGCCGACGATCCGGGCGCGGTGGTCAGCAGCAAAATCAACGTCGAACAGCTCAAGAACGAAGTCGAAAAAGGCTTTGCCGATTACCTTGATCACGTTGAAGACCCCACCGAGCGCGACTCGCTAGTTGCCCTGCAAGATGCCTATAAAGCCTTCATTCCCGGTCTTTACGACGAAATCGCCCTGATCGAACAGCGCAAGCTCGACGACGCGCGCATGCTCGCCAATACCATGCTGTCCTTACAGGGCGACCTGATGGACATGCAAGTGCAACTGCTGCGCGAACTCAACAAGCAAAGCGCCGCCGCTGCGGTTGACAAGGCCAGCAACAGTTTTGAGCAAACCCGCATTATCGCCCTGAGCGCCATCGGCATTGCCTTGGCGTTGACCCTGCTGCTGGCCTGGCGTCTGAGCGTCAGCATCATTCGTCCGGTGCGTCAGGCGTTGCAGATCGCCAGCACCATCGCCAGCGGCGATCTAAGCCCGCAAATCATCCCCGAAGGCAAGGACGAAACCGCCCAGCTGCTGAGCATGCTCGGGCAAATGCGCGGCAACCTGCATGGCACTATCGAGCAGATTTACGCAGCGGCAACGCAGCTTTCCCAGTCGGTGCAGGAGATGAGCACCATCTCTGAAGCCAGCGCGGAAAACCTGCGGATGCAGAATTCGGAAATCGAGCAGGCGGCGGTTGCCGTCAATCAGATGAGCCAGGCGGCCGTGGAAGTGGCGGGCAATGCCAGCAATACCGCGACTGAATCCCTGGCTTCAAGCGAAGCGGCAGCCAAAGGTCAGCTGCGCCTGTCGGACACCATCGTTTCGATCAAGCAACTGACGGGCAATGTGCTGGAAACGTCGCATCAGGCCGAAGGCCTGGCTGAACGCACGTTGAGCATCAGCAAGATCCTCGATGTCATCCGTGCCATCGCCAATCAGACCAACCTGTTGGCACTCAACGCAGCGATCGAAGCGGCGCGGGCCGGGGAAGCCGGGCGCGGATTTGCCGTGGTCGCCGACGAAGTGCGCTCATTGGCGCAGCGCACCAGTGCGTCCACCACTGAGATCGAAGGGTTGATCACCGGCGTGCAGCAAAGCACCCAGGAAACCGCCAACGCGCTGCGCCTGACCGCCAATCAGGCGAACCTGACGCTTGAACAGGCGGCGGCCACGGGCGAAGCGTTGACGGTCATCATCAGTTCGACTTCGACCATCAACGACCGCAACCTGTTGATTGCCAGCGCCGCCGAGCAGCAGGCGCAAGTGGCGGGCGAAGTGGATCGCAACCTGAGCAGCATCCGCGACTTGTCCACCCAGTCCGCATCCGGCGCCCAACAAACCACCATGGCCAGCAATGCGCTGTCGATGCTGGCGACCGACCTCAAGGTCATGGTTCAGCGCTTCGTTCTCTGAACGGCGAGCAAATTTATTCCGGCAGTCCATTCCTTGATGATGGCAATGTGTTTCATTATTGAAGCAGCCCCGTTGCGGGATACATTGCCACTAAGGATATGAGCATGCACAAAGCCGCTGTATGGACTGTAACCCTCGCCACACTGACGCTGAGCACCGTCGCCCAGGCTGATGTACATATAAAGCTCGGCAGCCGGGAACGGGTTTCTCAACTCTTCGCTTACCCCAATAATTGCAGCGTAATCTGCTTCAGGGACTGGACGCTGGAACAGACCGCAGAGCATTACCTCACCCAGAGCGTCCAGCGCGACGGTTATACCGGTGGCGTCAGCGTGAAAAGTGACAATGACGTGCTCTACGCCGATATCAGCGGCGTGCCTGACGACTACGGCACACCGTTGACAGCACTGCTCAACGCGGGCGAGCTGGCCATAAGCGGAGCCAAGAAGCTCAATCTCGACCAGAAATGGCAATACAACTGGTACCTCTTCCTGCCGCTGGGCATGGCTCTGGAAAACCGCAAGAGCGTCGAATTGCTGCACTTTCCGCCGGACACTTCGCTGACGCTGGCTCAGGACTATCTAGTCTCTGCCACCACCGATCGCTGGGCCACGCTACTGACGCTCAACGGCATTCCTGCTGCTCAGACGCCGGGGTATCAGACAATCATCGACATCGCTCCGATTGCCGCTCCCGCCAATGCCGGTAGTTCGCTGGAAGAGGTTTACAGCTATTTCCAGAATTACCAGACCACCATGCTCAAGGAGCTCAGTCAGAACGCCAAAGGCAACTCCTTACCGATGGTGGCGTTTGGCGCGCCAGTGAGGAAATGGATCAACCAGCAATATGGGGCCAATGTGCCCGTGCTGGGCCTGGCGACAATCAGTCCGAGCGCCGGACAAAAAGTCGCGGTGCTGGGCTCTAACCACCCAAGCTATATCTGGTACGCGGATAACAAGGCGAACTATGGCGGCGATCAGGCCAAGGCCGATGCGGCTGGCCTAGCGGTAATGGGGCAGGATTTGAGCGCAGCCTGCTGGCAAGCGGCGATGGGGCAGACACCTGGAGCGGATCCGGCAACTACGCTGAGCGCCTGCATGCAGAAATGGCAGGTGACCAACAAGGTGCAGACGTGTGAGCTGTTTTATACCGCCGAACGCGACCTGACCGCAGAACAAGCCGCGGCCAAATGCAGCACGGGCGAGGTAACGCGCTCACTGCAGCAGTTGCAGAAACCGCTGACCGTTCCGGCCAGCCATCCGTATCTGTAACATCGCTGGAGCGAGCGCTCGGGGCTAGACCCCCTGCGGTCGCAACCGATACTGCGGCGGCAGTTGCTCGAAGCCGCTGATGGTCGCGTTCAGGCTCTTGAAGCGACCGTCCTTGATGCCGTAGATGCAGCCGTGGATGGACAGGCTCTGCCCGCGATGCCAGGCGTTTTGCACAATGCTGGTATGACCGACGTTCGCCACTTGCTGAATAACGTTAAGTTCGCACAAGCGGTCGACCCGCTCTTCCTCGGTCGGCAGCTTTGCCAGGGCTTCGCGGTTCTCGTAATACAGATCACGAATCGAGCGTAGCCAGCCATCGATCAGGCCCAGCTGACGGTCCTGCATCGATGCGCGCACGCCGCCGCAACCATAGTGGCCGGTGACCAGAATGTATTTGACCTTGAGCACGTCGACTGCGTACTGGATGACGGACAGGCAATTGAGGTCGGTGTGCAGCACGACGTTGGCTACGTTGCGGTGCACAAACAAGTCACCCGGCAACATGCCGACGATTTCATTGGCCGGGACGCGCGCATCCGAGCAACCGATCCAAAGGTATTCCGGGGTTTGCTGCCGTGCCAGCTTGGCGAAAAACTCGGGATCTTCCTTGGTGATCGCATCAGCCCAACGTTCATTGTTGTCGATCAGGTCTTGTAGCTCGTTCATGCTTGTACGCCTCGAAGATGTGCCCAGCGTTTGACTGGGCCTCGGCGGCCCAGGTCACGCTTATTTGCCACTACTCGCCTGGCGGAACAAAAAGGAATCTTCAGAGTTGTGGCCGGTCCACCTATTAAGGCCCCAAACAACGAGGATTCGCCATGACTGATTCACGCCGTCCGTTCGATGCCACCCAACCCGAGCCTATCGATGACAACGAAGACCGTATGGGCTCAATGGAAGAACTGGACTTTGATGAGGAAGAACCGAGCGCACGCATCGGCGATCTGATGCCCGAAGACGAGCTGGCGCATGAAATCCCCGAGAAACGTGTGCGGGAAGCCGGTATGACAGGCGCATCGACACCTGACCATCACCCAACCGATGACGACCTGGATCCGGAAATGCTGATCCGCGAAGACGGCGCCCGCTCTGCCAAGGAAGAAGGCGAAGACAACCCGGCGGATTTCGAACTGAGCGTGGTCGATGAAGACGATATCGGCGGCGGCGACGGGCTGGATGAAGCGGAGCTGGGTCGTCTTGACCCGCTGGATGGCAAGCCGGAGAAGTGAACTGGATGCAGCGAACGAAACGGCCTCTTCCCGGATAAATCCGGTAGGACCGGACTTGTCCGGGAAGGCGTCGGCCCAGGCAACGAAGATGTGGCAGGCGAAATGATGTCGGCTCATCCGACGTTATCGGGGACAAGTCCCCTCCTACCGAGTTTGCGTTGCACCTACATTGATTTACTCAAACAATGTGCAGGCCATCACCAGCGCATCTTCACGCCCGCCAACCGCCGGATAGTAATCCCGACGCCGACCAATCTCGTTGAAGCCAAAGCGCTCATACAAGCGATACGCCGAGCGATTGCTGTCGCGCAATTCGAGAAAGCATTCCCGGGCATTGAGCGCGTAGGCGCGTGACATCAAATGTTCAAGCAAGCGCAGCCCCAAACCTCGGCCCTGGCTTTCCGGTTTGACGGTGATATTGAGCAGATGCGCCTCGTCGATGATGACTTGCACAACGCCATGCCCGACTTGCTGGGCACCTTCAAACATCAGCCAGATCTCATAAGACTTGAGCCCATCGAGAAAGATGCCCCGCGTCCAGGGATGGCTGAAGGCGGCGTACTCAATTTTCAATACGGCATCGAGATCCGCCTCGGTCATCGGGCGGAAGGTTACTGCGTCACTCATCTATCGGTTTCCAGCGCGCCATCAGCCGACGCATGGCTTGCCAGACATCCGCCTTGCGTTGAGGCTCGTCCATTAATAATTCCAGACCCGGCAAAGCCCAGGCTGAACCCAGGCCATCGACCTGAAGCTCACTGTTATAGGATTCAGCATTGGCTTCCCCGGCAAAGCGCACCGCAGGCAGGCCGATCAACCACAGGCAGGCGCAAGGTTCGTCTTCGAGACGTGCCGACACGAAACCTTGCACGAAATCACGCGCGGCTTCCGGCCCCTGGTCCAGATTGCCCCTGACCAGCAGCGGCCAGCGCACCGGCTCGCCGATGATTTGCGGGCTGTCGGGCAACCCGGCAGCGCGCAGCATATCTTTTAGTAACAAATAAGACGGATCGCGACTCTGGAACGCCTGGCCTGTGGGTAACTCCACCAGCAGCATGCATCGTCCGGCGCGCAACAGTTGCAGCGCGAAGCGCGGTGGCGGCACGACAGGCGCCTTGGCCGGCGCAGGCGCTGCAGCTTCGACAACGGCAGCGGGCGCGCGGGTGCTGGCCAGCGACGGACGCGGCACCTCGATTTTCGGCCGCTCGACCGGACGTGCAGGAGCTACGGAAGGCTCGGCAACCGCTGCGCGCTCGGCAGTCTGCGTATTGACGACGACCGGCACTTCTTCGACCGCAACCAGTGGCTCAAACAGCTCAGGGTGCGACGGTGCAGCAAAGGGCAATTCAGTGCGCGGCAGCCAATTGACCACCTGCATGGCGGTCATATAAGCGCGGCGGCGGGACTCGTTTAGCAAAGGTCAGCCACCTGTGGATAAGTTAAGGAGGCGATTCTACCGCCCTTCGCCGATTCCCGCCGCAGTTGATCGCCCGGAGGTGAAATCTTGCCCATCCGATGCAGTACAATCGCTGCTTTTATTTGCCAACCACCGGCCAACCAATGATCGAACCTAAGCGCGTCTTGCGCGCCCTTGCCGAACACTGGGCGCTTCTTGAGCCATTGTGCGAACACTTCGACCAAGGCACGTTGAGCCTGAGCGAATTGCGCCTGCAACTGGCCGCACAACAAATGGACAGCACGCCGCAGGACATCACCAACCTGCTGGATGTGTGGATTCGTCTGGATATCCTGGTCCCCGTGGCCAAAAGCCCCAATCGGTTCGAACTCAACGCGCAGATCCACGACTTCCTGTCCTATCTGCGTCGCGAGCACCGTTTGGGCCTGTGCCTGGAAATCGAAGCCTATCTGCGCCATCTCGAGCGCCTGGCCGGTTATATCCAGGATGCATTCGATATCCGCGACGCCGATGACCTCGCCCGGCAGCTACGCCTGCTGGACATGCGCGTGCGGGACGTGCTGAAAAAACTTGCCAATGACGAACAAGCACTGGTGGCCGTTGCCGATCGGGCCAAGACCAGCGACCGGCAGATTCCGCTGCGACAGCGCTATGCCGAAGTGCTGGCGACCTGGGACGAATACATCGAACCGATGATTCAACTGGTGAATGCCGACGGCGCGTTCGAACAAGGTGTGCGCAAGGTCGAGAATGTCCTGTTGCGCATGCTCACCGAACAGCAGCGACTCGGCCATCTGGTGGACGACGACATGCTGCTGCGCACCCACGCGCGCATCCTCGAAATGCAGACCAGCGCCCAGCTCACCTTGCGTCACGCTCGGGAACTGCTGCTGCCACTGCGCGAAGAAGCCCGTCGGCACAACGCCGTGACTCGCGGGGCGGCGCTGGCGCTGTCGGCGATTCGTCGTAAAGGCCTGGACGCCGTGCCGCAAGCGGCGATGCCAATGTTCACTCGTCCGCAAAGCACCTTTCTTGGCAGCGCGAGTCAGGTCGAAGCTTACGTCTACGCTCTGGCGCGCTTCGAACCCAAGCCGGCCAAATTCCCCAAGGCCAACGCCAAGCGCAAAGGCGAACCGCCGCAAGCGCCGCGCACGGTCAAGGAAATGCTGGAGCGCTGCGAAGATGCCCTACCGCTGCCGGACCTGATGGTCTGGCTGCTGGAGCAGGAGCCGGACGGCGCTACCGATGAATTGCTGTATTGGTTCTCGCGCCTGTCGCGGGATAAACGCTTCGCTCGTGAACGCCTCGAACGACGCGACTATTTCACTCAGGAGCATCAGGTCAGCCTGAGCTCTTTTGCCCTGCTCTCCAGCCGTGATGAGCAGCCAGGGAATCCAATCAATGCATCTTGATCTCTCCGAAATGTCCCAGCTGGCTCCGATCTTCCGTGAGCTGTTCAAGGGTTATCACATCAGCCGGCGCGACCCGGAGCTGTATGCGCAACTGTCCAACGCTCAGGATCAATACCGCACCTTGTTCAAGGCCTTGGGTTTCGAGCTGGTGTGCGATACCCGTGGCTTCTATTACTTCGTCCCGGACCTCGCTGCCGCGCAGGTCAACAAGACCGCGCAACGCCTGGCGCTGTTCACCTTCATCCTCGTCGAGCATCTGGCCGATCAGGGTCGCGATCCAGTCGCCGTGCTCGATGGCGGCAGCTTGGGCCGTGATGAGCTGCCCTCGCTGCTGGAGAAATACCGCGACCTGTTTATCCAGGCCGAAGTCCAGACCCAGGACGAGCTGGAAGAAAAGATCATGCGCCGCATGACTCAGCTGGGTTTCGCCAGTGAGGACAACGGCATCTACCGCTTCCTGCCGCCCATGCACCGTTTTCTGGATGTGTGCCTGTCAGTGCAACAGGATCGCGATCTGGCGGCCAGCATCCACAGCGTGCTGCCCTTGCCGACGCCCGTACTCATCGATGACGACAGCGACGAAAAACTGCTGGAGACCGATGATCCGCTGGATCTTGCCGAGTTCGACGAGTCGCAGGAAACCGAAGAACAGGCCTTGGCCCGGGCTATCGCTGACGAGCAAAAGGATATAAACGCATGAGCCAGGAACGCTACGGCATCCGCCGCTTTGCCCTGCTGAACACTGCCGGTTACAGCCTAGGGCTGTTTCCGCTGGAACACCCGCTGTCGGTGTATGGCGCGAATAACCTGGGTAAAAGCGCCTCGATCAACGCCCTGCAATTCCCGATTCTGGCGCGCATGTCAGACATGAGTTTCGGCAAATACACGTTGGAACAATCGCGCCGCTTCTACTTTGCGTCGGACACCAGTTACATTCTGGTCGAAGTGTCATTGCCCCATGGTCCACACGTGATCGGCGTAGTCGGACGCGGTCCGGGCGGCGGTTTTGGTCACCAGTTCTTCGCCTACGCGGGCGAGCTGGATCTGGGCCACTACCAGAAGAACGACACCTGCCTGCGTCAGAAAGAGCTGTTCAGCAATCTGGAAAGTCAGGGGCTTAAGGCTTACGAGCTCAAGCCTGATGAGCTGCGGCGTTTGCTGGTTGGCGGACACACCTCGATTCCGCTGGACCTGACGCTGATCCCGCTACGCTCTACCAGCGAACAGAGCCTGAAAACCTTCCGCGCGTTGTTCATCAACTTGCTGCACATGCGGGAGATCACCGCTGCCAAGCTCAAGCAATTGTTTCTCGATGCCTTCGAGCACAGCCTGCGTTCGGGCAGTGTCGATTACATCGCCGCGTGCGAAGAAGCCTTCCGCGATGTGCGCCGCATGGAACAGGACTACAACTCTCTGGTCCTTGCCGGCCCGCTGGTTGAAGCGCTGGCGGCGGGAGTGAAACAGCGCGACCTGCTGCGCGGCAAACTGCATCGCCTTTCACCGCTGCTGGATTCCCTGCTGGGTACGTGGCTGGATTACTCCGATGCCCGCAAGGAAGAACTGGTTATTCAGGCCGAACATTATCGCGGCCAGCAGGATGTACTGCAGAACGATCAGCGTGGCGGCACTCAGGAACTGATGCGTCTGGAACGTGAGATCAGCGGCATTCAGCGTTGGGTCGGCGAACTCGCCGTGCTCAAGAATCGCTTTGCGCTGGTGGATGACGCCAAAGTGCTTGAGCAGCAATTGCTGGCGGCCAAAGATGCCCACGATGAACTGGCAGGTGCCTTGGCACAGTCGCGGCAATTCAGCGCGGAAGACCTCGACGAACGTTTGCGAGATCTGGAAAAACGCCTGAAGTCGGTGAAGCAGCAACTCGATCATGCCGACAACAACAGCTATGCCCGATTACGCGAAGAGTTTTCCCAGCCGGACGTCGAACGCTTGATGCGCCTGTTCAACAGCGCCCTGTTCAGCTTGCCACTGGGCGAGCAAGGGATCGCCCTGGATGACGGCGATGCCTGGGTCAAATCCCTGGAAATGATCCTCGATAGCTTCAAAGGCGATCAATTCCAGGTGCCGGGTCTGACGATCAATCTGTCGAACATCGAACCACCGGCACTTCAGGCTCTGGCCGACCGCGCTGCATTGCGCGATCAAAAAGAACGCCTGGAAAAAGAACTCAAGCAACTCAAAACTCAGCAAGCGGTTGCGGCTGACCGCTCGGCCAGCAAGACTCAAACCGAGGCCTTGTATCAACAAGTACTGGATGCACAGAAAGCGCTGGAAGACTTTCGCCGCTGCCAGACGCTGAGCGCGGAAGAGTCCGACAAACTGGAACAGCTGGCGCAGATGGAAGCCGCGCAGGACGAGTTGAAACGCTCCAGCGATGCCTTCACCGAGCGCGTCCAGCAATTGTCAGCCAAGCTGCAACTGATCGCACGGCAGATTGGTGATCTTGAATCCAAACAACGCACGCTGGATGACGCATTGCGTCGCCGTCAGTTGCTGCCCGCAGATCTGCCATTTGGCACGCCATTCATGGATCCAGTGGACGACTCGCTAGAGAATCTGCTGCCGCTGCTCAACGATTACCAGGATAGCTGGCAGGGTTTGCTGCGCAGCGATGGCCAGATCGAGGCGCTGTATGCGCAGGTTCGTCTCAAAGGCGTGGCCAAGTTCGACAGTGAAGATGATGTAGAGCGCCGCTTGCAGTTGCTGATCAATGCTTACGCGCACCGCACCGATGAGGCTCTCACCTTGGGCAAGGCGCGTCGTGCTGCTGTGACGGATATCGCGCGCACCTTGCGTAATATCCGCAGTGACTATGACAGCCTTGAGCATCAACTGGCGCTGTTCAACCGGGAGATCAACAAGCGTCAGGTTTCCAACCTTGAGAGCTTCCGCATTGTGCTCGCGCCGAACAAAGAAGCACTCAAGCATATCGACCAGATCATCCACAGTGCTGGTCAATATGAAGAAGGCGAAACGCTATCGGTCTTCGACTTGAGCCAAAGTGCCGAGCAGGACAACAAGAACGAAGAGGCCAAGGAATACCTGGCGCGCCTGGTGGCAGCGAATCACAACCAGCTGGGTTTGAAGGATTTGTTCGAGCTGGCGTTTGAGATCACCAAGGTCAACGGTCAGCCGATCATTCACACGGATATCGACGGCGCGGCCTCCAACGGCACCACTATGACTATCAAGGCGCTCACCAACATGTACTTGTTGCTGCACTTGATGGATCGCGATCAGGCGGGACGTATTCGCTTGCCTTATTACCTGGATGAAGCGGCTGACATTGACGAGAAAAACCAGGCGGCACTCCTCGAAACAAGTCTGCAGCTTGGCTTTGTGCCGATCCTCGCCAGCGTGAAGCCACAAGTGTCGGCACATGTCGCCATCGACCTTGAAGGCGGCAGCGGGCCTAATGGGATCTACATCGACGAAGCTGATTGGAAATACATTCGTCGTCGTGATGACGTGAAGGCAGTGGTTATTGAAGAAGTCGCCGAGGAAGCTGCTGAATAACGCCTTCACCTAGGTAACGAAAGGCCGCATGCGAATGCGGCCTTTTTATTGGCTGGGTATTACGGGCAAAGAAGTGTAAGAGCGAACTTATCGAGCAGACAAACAAAACCCCTGAACACGTAAGCGATCAGGGGTTCTGGAATTCAATCTTGACGATGACCTACTCTCACATGGGGAAACCCCACACTACCATCGGCGATGCATCGTTTCACTGCTGAGTTCGGGATGGGATCAGGTGGTTCCAATGCTCTATGGTCGTCAAGAAATTCGGGTACCGACGCGTCTTGCGACGTTTCGGCAAATCGGGTATGTGATAGTCAGGTGTCTTTTGTGCGTGTGCGTCCCGAACTTTCGGTTCGTGTCGTCTTCACAGTCACCGCAATCTGATGCTCATTCGAGTCACAGATTGCTTGGGTGTTATATGGTCAAGCCTCACGGGCAATTAGTATGGGTTAGCTCAACGCCTCACAGCGCTTACACACCCCACCTATCAACGTCGTAGTCTTCGACGGCCCTTCAGGGAACTCAAGGTTCCAGTGAGATCTCATCTTGAGGCTAGTTTCCCGCTTAGATGCTTTCAGCGGTTATCTATTCCGAACATA
>NZ_LGSI01000072.1 GCF_001698815.1 Pseudomonas syringae
AGGACCGGACTTGTCCGGGAAAGCGTCGGGCCTGCCGAGGAAAATCTTCAGCGCTTGCACCGGCGTCTTCGGGGACAAGTCCCCTCCTACAGGAATCGCGGACTCGGCTTGCTCCGGGCGATACTCCTGGGTTATCACCGTATGTATTTTTTTGATTAGACGGTTATCACTCGACCTTTGATAGTGACCGCCAGCTTCACTCGACAAAAACAATAATTCGAGGTACGCACAATGGCTCGCTCCAGTGCCCCCGCGCATCTGCCCCATGCAGGTGTCAGCTCCGCTGTCTCTGATCCTGCGCTTGCAACCACCGCCCGAGCCACTTCGGTGCGCTGGCGGATCTTTGCAATCATCTTCCTGCTGACCATGGTCAACCTGATCGACCGCGTATCGCTGTCCATCGCGATGCCGACCATCGCCAAGGAATTCACCTTGTCGCCCGCCATGCAGGGCCTGATCCTCAGCAGCTTCTTCTGGGCCTACGCGCTGCTGCAGATTCCTGGCGGCTGGATGATCGACCGCTTCGGCCCGCGTCGGGTCATCACCTGGTCCACCGGTTTGTGGGGCGCGTTTCAAGTGCTCGCCGGTTTCGCCACGGGCGGCGCATCGTTGCTGTTTGCGCGGATGTTTCTTGGCGCAGCTGAAGCACCATTGTTCCCGTCCGGCGGCAAGCTGATTTCTCTTTGGCTGGCACCGAGCGAGCGCAGCCGGGGCGCGGTGATGATGGACAGCGGCAGCCCACTGGGCGTGGCGCTGGGTGGTTTGATCATTGCGTATCTGATTGCGACCCTCGATTCCTGGCGCATGGCCTTTGTCATCGCCGGGATCGCGACCTTACTGTTGGGCTGGGTCTCGTGGCGTTACCTGCGTGATGATCCGTCGGTGCATCCACAGGTCAATCAGGCCGAACTGGACAAAATCAACGCCGGCCGCGCTACTCCGGCCGCCGAAGCGGCGCGGGCGCCAGTCAAAGGTTTGGGTATTGCGGCTCGCTCGCTGACCGGTCTGCTGGTCGGACGCTCCAGTTGGGCCATGGTGTATTTCGGCTTGCTGACCTGGGGGCCGAGCTATCTGGCTCAGGCACGCGGCTTTGATATCAAGGGCATCGGCTTCGCCACCTTCGTGATCTTCATCTTTGGCTCGCTGGGCTCTCTGACTGGCGGCTTCCTGTGTGACGGGTTGATTCGCCGAGGTGTGCGTCGTGGCCTGGCGGTTAAAGGTCTGCTGACGTTCTCTGGCCTGATTGCCCTTGGCGCGCTGTTGTTGCTGCCGACCCTGACCAATCCAATCGGTGCCGTGGCGTTGCTGGCCATGACCGCGTTCTTCCTGATGTGGGGCAGCTTGTACTGGAGTTTCCCGGCATTGCTGGCGGCACCGGCCCGCGTCGGTCTGATCGGCGGGGTAATGAACCTGGCGGGCAGCGTCGGCGGGATCTTCGTGCCGATTCTGGTGGGTCTGATCCTGCAATTCTTCGGCGGTTTCGGCGCGGTGCTGGCGTTCTTCGCGGTGTGCGCGGCGCTGTTTGTCCTGGCCACGCTGTTTATCAGCCTGGACGGCCAACGTGAGGTGACGGATGTCTGAGTCAGCCTCTCAACCCTACGACGGGCCAATCGTCGATGCTCATCATCATTTCTGGGATCCGCAGGCCAATTACCACCCATGGCTCGCCGAGGGCGCGAACATCCCGTTTCGCTACGGCGATTACTCGGCGATCAAGCGTCGTTACCTGCCGCCGGAGTACTTTGCCGATGCTGGCGTGCATCAGGTGGTGCAGACCGTCTATGTCGAAACCGAATGGGACCCCAGCGATCCCATCGGCGAAACCCGCTTCGTCGAGCAACTGACCGCGCGATATGGCGTACCCAACGCTGTCGTCGCCCAAGCCTGGCTCGACCATCCGGATGCAGTCGACCTGCTGCGCGCGCAGGCGGCCTTCAACTGTGTGCGCAGCGTGCGCCACAAACCTGAAGGCCCGACCTCGCCGCAAACGGTCGGCAGCGAACTCAGCCTGATGAGCGATGAACACTGGCGTCGCAGTTTTGCTGCGTTGCACGGCTTGGGCCTGCACTTCGATTTGCAGACGCCTTGGTGGAATTTGCCCGAAGCCGAGCGGCTGGCGCGGGATTTCCCCGAGACTACGATCATTCTCAATCACGCCGGTCTGCCATCGGACCGCAGCGAGCAAGGGCTGGCTGGCTGGCATGCGGCGATGAGTCGCCTGGCCGAACAGCCCAACGTGATGGTGAAGATTTCCGGTCTTGGCCAGCGCGACAAACCTTGGCGCGCCGAAGACAACGCCTGGATCGTGGGCGAAATCATCGCCATGTTCGGCGCCGACCGGGCGATGTTCGCCAGTAACTTTCCGGTGGACAGCCTGTGCGGCTCGTTCGACGACATTTACAGCGGCTTCAAGCAGATCGTCCGCGACCTGCCTGACGCCGAGCAAGAGCAGCTTTTCTACAGCAATGCGCGACGTATCTACCGTTGCGAGCCTTCAGCCACCGAGCAGACGTGGCCCGAACAGATGAGGAATCAAGCATGAACAAGACCCGAATCGCGATGGTATTGGGCGACCCGGCCGGCATCGGCCCGGAACTGATCGCCCGCCTGCTGGCCCAGCCGGAGGTGCGCAGCCAGGCGCAGGTGATCCTGATCGCCGATGAAGCCGAGATGCAGCGCGGCATGCAGATCGCCGGCAAGGAGTTTCCGTATCGTCACGTGACGTCGCTGGAAAACCTCGATTTCAGCGACGACACGCCGCTGTTCTACAATTTTCGTGGCGCTACCGAAGGCGAATTCGCCCGCAGCGAAGCCAGTGTCAAAGGTGGGCAATATTGCCTGGATACCTTGAAAATCGCTGTCGAACTGACCGCCGCGAAGACCACCGATGCAGTGCTGTTCGGGCCGCTGAACAAGACGTCGCTGCACATGGCGGGCATGGCGCACAACGACGAGCTGCACTGGTTCGCCGAATTACTGGGCTTCGACGGGCCGTTCTGCGAATTCAACGTGCTGGATAATCTGTGGACTTCACGGGTGACCTCCCATGTTGCGTTGTCCGCCGTGCCGGGCATGCTCAGTCAGCCGCGGGTAATTGAAGCCATTCGCCTGATTGACACCGCGCTCAAGCGCAACGGCCTGCAACGCCCACGCATCGGCGTCTGCGGCTTGAATCCGCACAACGGCGACAACGGCTCGTTCGGCCGAGAAGAGCTGGACATCATCGGTCCGGCGGTCAAGACCGCACAGGAACAGGGCATTGCCGTCGATGGGCCGTATCCCGGCGACACGATATTTCTCAAGGTGCAGGGCGATGCCAGCGCGTTCGACGCGGTGGTGACCATGTATCACGACCAGGGCCAGATCGCGATCAAGTTAATGGGCTTCTCCCGTGGCGTGACCGTGCAGGGCGGCTTGCCGATCCCGATCACCACGCCTGCCCACGGCACCGCTTTCGACATCGCCGGCCAAGGCAAGGCCAACGTCGGTGCGATCCGCCAAGCCTTCGAAATCGCCTGCCGGATGGGCCGCAGTTCGTATTGACTCAACCCGCAGTTTTTTTGCCGCAGAACGGTTTGCATAACGTTTTGCGGTTTTTTTTGCGGCTGGATTTTGTCCTCATCCGTAGGAGCGGCTTTAGCCGCGAGGGCTGCGAGGGCTTGCTCCCGGCTAAAGCCGGTCCTACGAGCCGGTCCTACGAGCTGGTCCTACGAGCTGGTCCCATGAGCCGGTCCTGCGGATTGAACGGCGTCCGATAACCTTCACCGCCAAGATCCGAATTTACCGATCACCACTGGCTATCACTGGATACCCATAAGTGATTAGCCGACGACTCACGCAACTGGCTAAATTTCCCCATCGACTTAGTCGACCAACAACTACAAAAAGCCGGTCCAGCGCCATGCAGGACATACCGGCGCATTAGGGAAATCATCCATGAAAATCAAATCGATCCGTACCCGTGTCTTTGAATGGAAAGGCAAGGTCGTTCCTCCTCAGGCGCATTTCTGCACCAACGCCAGTGACATCCTGTTCGAACGCGGCGACGCCATGGGCTCGTTCCGGTTTCACGGCTGGCTGGTGGTGGAAGTCGAAACCGACACCGGTCTGGTCGGCATCGGCAACTGCGCGCTGGCGCCACGGGTTGCCAAGGAAATCATCGACACTTACCTCGCGCCTATCGCCATCGGTGAAGACCCGTTCGATAACGAGTACATCTGGCAGAAAATGTATCGCCAGAGCCACGCCTGGGGTCGCAAAGGTATCGGCATGGCGGCCATTTCGGCGATCGACATCGCCATTTGGGACATCATGGGCAAGGCCGTGAACAAGCCGGTTTTCAAATTGCTCGGTGGCCGCACCAAAGAGAAAATCTGGACCTACGCTTCCAAGCTGTACGCCAACGACAACCTCGACCTGTTCCTTGAGGAAGCTCAGGGTTATCTGAATCAGGGCTTCACGGCGCTGAAAATGCGCTTTGGTTACGGCCCGAAAGACGGCCCGGCGGGCATGCGCAAAAACATCGAGCAAGTGCGCGCCCTGCGTGAACTGGCCGGTCCCGACGTGGACATCATGCTTGAGTGCTACATGGGCTGGACCCTGGAATACGCGCGCCGCATGTTGCCGAAACTCGCCGAATTCGAGCCGCGCTGGCTGGAAGAACCGGTGATCGCCGACGATATCGAAGGCTACATCGAGCTGAAGAAGATGGGCATCATGCCGATCTCCGGCGGCGAGCATGAATTCACGTCCTACGGCTTCAAAGACCTGCTGGAACGCCGCGCCATCGACGTCATCCAGTACGACACCAACCGCGTCGGCGGCATCACCGCCGCGCGTAAGATCAACGCCATGGCCGAAGCCTGGTCCGTGCCGGTCATCCCCCACGCCGGTCAGATGCACAACTACCACCTGACCATGTCCACCACCGCGTCGCCAATGGCCGAATTCTTCCCGGTGTTCGATGTGGAGGTCGGCAATGAACTGTTCTATTACGTGTTCAAGGGCGAACCGCAGCCGGTCAACGGCTACATCCAGCTGGACGACGACAAGCCAGGGCTGGGCCTGGAGATCTCCGACGAGTATTTGAGCGACTTCAATATTATTGAGTAACCAATTCTGTAGGAGCGAGGCTTGCCCGCGAACCCTGCGCCTCGGTAGGGCAGGCACACCGCGTTTTTGTTCTTCGCGGGCAAGCCTCGCTCCAACGAATCGTTGTCTGGAGATTAATTCATGCGCCTGATCCAGTTTGAAACCCCATCCGGCCAGCGTCAGGTCGGTGTCGTCGATGGCGAGCGTCTCGACGTGGTCCGCAATACCCAAAGCACTCGCGAACTGGCCCTTGCCGCCATTCGTGGGCAACGCAGCCTGCAGGATGAAGTCGCCAGCCGTGGCACCGAAGCCGGTCCGGACTACAGCGCGTTGCTGCATAACCGACAAATCCTGCCGCCGCTGGACCACGAAGACCCGGCCCATTGCCTGATCAGCGGCACCGGCCTCACGCACCTGGGCAGCGCCTCGGCCCGGGACAAGATGCACCAGCATGACGGTCAGGTCGAAGCGGGCATGACCGACACCATGAAAATCTTCAAATGGGGCATCGAAGGCGGCAAGCCCGCAGCAGGGCAGGTCGGTGCGCAGCCGGAATGGTTCTACAAGGGAGACGGCAGCATCGTCGTGCGGCCTGGAGCTGATTTTCCGGTGCCAGCGTTTGCCGAAGATGCCGGGGAAGAACCCGAGCTGACCGGCCTGTATGTGATTGGCGACGACGGCCAGCCGTATCGCCTGGGTTATGCGCTGGGCAACGAGTTTTCCGATCACGTCATGGAACGGCGCAATTACCTGTACCTGGCGCATTCCAAATTGCGCTTCTGCGCCTATGGTCCGGAATTACGGGTGGGCGAACTGCCGCGTCATCTGTCCGGCATGAGCCGTGTGCTACGCGATGGTCAGGTGTTGTGGGAAAAGGAATTTCTCAGCGGCGAAGACAACATGTGCCACAGCCTGGCGAACCTTGAATACCACCACTTCAAGTACAGCCAGTTCCTGCGCCCTGGTGACGTGCACATTCATTACTTCGGCACGGCAACCCTGTCGTTTGCCGACGGGGTGAAAACCCAGCCCGGCGACCGCTTCCAGATCAGCCTCGACGCGTTCGGTGCGCCGTTGGAAAACGGTATCGGCGAAGGTGTGCGGGCGTTGGGGATAGGGCAGATAAAGGCGTTGTGAATGATGATCTGTAGGAGCCAGCTTGGTGGGAGCTAGCTTGCTAGCGAAGAGGTCGGTGAATCCGACACATCTTCGGGGCCTTAAACATAGCCTTCGCGAGCAAGCTCGCTCCCACCAAGCCTCGCTCCAACGGGTTAACGCCTTACCAACAAAACCCCCGACTCCATGTGATGGGTATACGGAAACTGGTCAAACAGTGCGCAGCGCTCGACACGATGGGTGTCGTGCAGTTGCGCGATGTTGGCGGCCAGGGTTTCCGGGTTGCAGGAGATATACAGGATGCGCTCGAAGCGCCGGGTCAGCTCGCAGGTGTCCGGGTCCATGCCGGCGCGCGGCGGGTCGACGAAGACGCTGCCAAACTCGTAGCTTTTCAAATCCACGCCATGCAGGCGACGGAACGGTCGTACTTCATTCAACGCCTGGGTCAGCTCTTCGGCCGAAAGACGCACCAGCGTGACGTTATCCACCGCGTTGTCCGCCAGATTGGCCAAGGCCGCATTCACCGAAGTCTTGCTGATTTCGGTGGCCAGCACTTTGCGCACTCGCGTCGCCAACGGCAGGGTGAAGTTGCCGTTGCCGCAATACAACTCCAGCAAGTCGTCATCCCGCGTGCCCAGCGCGTCGTAGGCCCAGTTGAGCATCTTCTGGTTCACCGTGCCGTTGGGCTGAGTGAACGCTCCTTCCGGCTGGCGATAGCTGAAGCTGCGTCCGGCGACGTCCAGTTCTTCGGTCACGTAGTCGCGGCCGATCACCAGACGCTGGCCCTTGGAACGTCCGATCAGGCTGACGTCCAGTTCAGCGGCGAGTTTTTCGGCGGCAGCGGTCCACTCCTCGTCCAGCGGGCGGTGATAACACAAAGTGATCATCGCGTCGCCAGCCAGCGTGGTCAGGAAATCCACCTGAAACAGCTTGTGGCTCAGCACGCCGCTGGCTTCCCAGCGGTCGCGCAGCACCGGCATCAGCGCGTTGATGCGCGCGCTGGCAATCGGCAAACCTTGCAGCAGGATCGGCGTGCGATTGTCGCCGGGGGCGAACATCGCGTAGTGACGCTTCTGATCTTCACGCCACAGGCGAAACTCGGCACGCAGCCGGTAATGCTCGCGCGGCGAGTCAAACACCTGCGGCTCGGGTGCGTCGAACGGCGCCAGCAATTCACGCAGGCGCACGGCTTTCTCTGCGAGCTGACGGTCGTAGCTGGCAGGATCGAATGGAACGCTCATTTAAGAAGACTCATGCAGGGAACCAACCCAACTTGATCACGAACAGAATCGACAGGATCACCAGCGCAGAATTCAGCTCGCGCCAGCGGCCCGACAACAGTTTGATCGCTGTCCAGGAAATAAAACCAAAGGCGATGCCGTTGGCAATGGAATAGGTGAAAGGCATGGCCAGCGCGGTGATGACCACGGGCGCAGCGACAGTAATGTCATCCCAGTCGATTTCAGCCAGACCGGAGGTCATCAGCACGGCCACGAACAGCAGGGCAGGGGCTGTGGCGAAAGCCGGAACGCTACTGGCCAGCGGCGCGAAGAACAATGCCAGCAGGAACAGGATCGCCACGACAATCGCAGTCAATCCGGTGCGCCCGCCAGCACTGACGCCAGCTGCGGACTCGATGTAACTGGTGGTGGTCGAGGTGCCCAGCAGCGAACCGGCCATGGCCGCCGTGCTGTCGGCGATCAGGGCGCGGCCCATTTTCGGCATGTGGCCGTTCTTGTCCATCAAACCGGCGCGTTTGGCGACGCCGATCAAGGTGCCGGAGTTGTCGAACAGATCGACGAACAGAAACGCGAAGATCACGCTGATCAGACCGATGTCCAGCGCACCCCTGATGTCCAGTTGCAGGAAGGTTGGGGCCAGCGAAGGCGGCATCGACATCACACCGCCAAACGGCGTGAAGCCCAAGACGATGGACGCGATGGTCACCGCGAGAATGCCGATCAGTACTGCGCCGCGTACCTGGAGTCTTTCCAGGGCGACAATCAGGAAGAAGCCCAGCGTCGCCAGTACCGGTGCCGGTTGCTTCAGGTCGCCCATGCCAACCATGGTCGCTGGATTGCTGACCACGATGCCCGCGTTGTGCAGGGCGATCAGCGCCAGGAACAGGCCGATACCGGCGGCAATTGCCGAGCGTAACGGCAGCGGAATGCTGTTGATGATCCATTCACGGATGCGAAATATCGACAAAATGAAGAACATCACTGCCGAAATGAACACCGCGCCCAGCGCTACTTGCCAGGTATGGCCCAGGTGCAGCACCACGGTATAGGTGAAGAAAGCGTTCAGACCCATACCCGGCGCCAGGGCAATCGGGTAGTTGGCGATCAGGCCCATGGTCGCCGAACCGATGGCGGCGGCCAGACAGGTAGCGACGAACAGCGCGCCCTTGTCCATGCCGGTTTCGCCGAGGATGCTCGGGTTGACGAACAGGATGTAGGCCATGGCCAGAAAGGTCGTGATGCCCGCGAGAATCTCGGTGCGCACATTGGTGTTGTGTGCCTTGAGTTGAAACAGCCGTTCCAGCATGTCTGGCTCCCCGTGACGCGCCTGCGTCGTAAATGAATCGACTAAAACAGCAAAGCACAGACTGCTCAGGCAGCCGGGACATTTTCTGTGGGTCGAAAAAGCCGCGCATCATACCAGTAGCGTGTTCATATGACTGCTCACCGATCATCGGCGGTTGTTCACAAATTCTGGCTAAGCTTGCCTTAAACCTTTTCGAGGAGTCGCCTGTGAGTAAAAGAGCCTTGATTGCGGTGGCGGATGGCATCGACGATCTGCAAAGCGTGACCTTGATCGACGTGTTGCGGCGCGCCGATATCGAAGTGGTAGTGGCCAGCATCGAAGCGCGGCGCATGCTGACTTGCGCGCGGGGCACTCGTTTGACTGCCGACACCATGCTGGTGGATGTGCTGGCGCAGACGTTCGATTTGATCGTGTTGCCCGGTGGCTTGCCCGGCACCCGGCATCTGGCCGAACATCAGCCGTTGGCCCAACGGGTTCGCGAACAGGCCGCCGCTGGCCGGTTTTACGCCGGTATGGATGAATCTCCGGCGCTGGCGCTTCAGGCATACGGCGTGCTCAAGCAGCGCCGCATGACCTGCAGCGAAGCGGTCAGCAATCATTTGTCAGGCTGTTCATTTGTTGATCAGCCGGTAGTGGTGGACGGCAATTGCATCACCGCCCAAGGTTCAGTCGCCGCACTGGAATTCGCCCTGATGCTGGTCGAGCAGCTGTGCGGCAAGGCGCGGCGGGCTGCGGTTTTGAAAACCATCGCCTGACGCTGGATCAGGTAGGAGGGGACT
Organism: Pseudomonas syringae; assembly: GCF_001698815.1. GTDB lineage: Bacteria > Pseudomonadota > Gammaproteobacteria > Pseudomonadales > Pseudomonadaceae > Aquipseudomonas > Aquipseudomonas syringae_A. The sequence goes on from NZ_LGSI01000072.1 coordinate 9,534, forward strand.
TGTCCCCGAAGGCGAATTCAGAGGCGTAGAGATTTTCCAGATTGTCTCGTTGTCCGTCCAATTGCCTTCGGGGACAAGTCCCCTCCTACCCGTTTGTACCGGCCCTCAAACTCGCTTTTCAGCACTTGATCGACGCCCGTCAACAAACCCTGAACGTTGCCAACCCCACGAAGTCGTACCCCTTAAGACGCAGAATAACTGCGCTAAAAAGTACCTACCGTGAGGTTTCCATGAGTGCAACGACCCCCAAGGATTTCGCCGGCCATGCGATAAGCCTGACCCTCAACGGCCAAACCCGGCAGCTCGATGTGCAGCCGTGGACAACATTGCTGGACCTGCTTCGCGACCGGCTTGACCTGACCGGCAGCAAGAAAGGCTGCGACCACGGCCAGTGCGGCGCATGTACCGTGCTGCGCGACGGCAAACGCATCAATGCCTGCCTGACCTTGGCGATCATGTGCGATGGCGCCGAACTGACCACCGTAGAAGGACTGGCCGATGGCGAGCAGCTGCATCCGCTGCAGCAAGCCTTCATCAAGCACGACGCGTTTCAGTGTGGCTATTGCACGCCGGGGCAGATTTGCTCCGCGGTTGGCCTGGCCAATGAAGGGCGCGCCAACAGCCGCGCCGAAATCCAGGAAATGATGAGCGGCAACCTGTGCCGTTGTGGGGCGTACAGCAATATCCTCGCCGCAGTTGAAGAAGTGCTGCCCGAAATGCGCGAAGCGCAACGCGCAAGGAGCGGCCAATGAATCCCTTCACTTATAGCAAGCCCGCGACCGTCAGCGACGCCGTCCACCTGAGCGGCGCGGCAACGCGATTTATCGCGGGCGGCACCAACCTGCTCGACCTGATGAAAGAAAACATCACCCGGCCTGAGCACCTGATCGATATTACCGGCTTGCCACTCAAGAGCATCACCCCGACCCCCAATGGCGGCGTGTTGATTGGTGCATTGGTGAGCAATGCCGATCTGGCCTGGAACCCGATCATCGAAAAGCAGTATCCGCTGTTGTCCAAAGCGGTTCTGGCCGGCGCCTCGCCGCAATTGCGCAACATGGCAAGTACCGGTGGCAATCTGTTGCAGCGCACCCGCTGCTATTACTTCTACGACGCCAGCGCGCCCTGCAACAAACGCGAGCCTGGCAGCGGCTGTCCGGCGCGCGAGGGCCTGAACCGGATTCACGCGATTCTCGGCGCCAGCGACGAATGCGTCGCGACTCATCCTTCGGACATGTGCGTCGCCTTGTCAGCACTGGATGCAGTCGTCCACGTTGAAGGCCGCGCAGGCCGCCGCACCATTGAATTCGCCGACTTCCACAGACTGCCGGGCGATGCGCCTGAGCGTGATAATCAGCTTGCCGATGACGAACTGATCACTGCTGTGGAGCTGCCGCCAGCCGGTTTCAGCGCCAACCACAATTACCTGAAGATTCGGGATCGTGCGTCTTATGCGTTCGCCCTGGTGTCCGTCGCCGCTGTGCTGGAGTTGGACGGCGGGATCATTCGCGACGTGCGCCTGGCGCTCGGCGGTGTCGCGCACAAGCCCTGGCGCGACAAGGCTGTCGAGCGATCACTGATTGGCAAGCCGGTATCTCGTGAGAACTTCGCAACAGCGGCTTATGCGCTGCTCAAGGAAGCCCAGCCACTGGAGCACAACGCCTTCAAAATCAAGCTGGCTCGCCGGGCGATCATTCGTGCCTTGAGCGATGCCGCTGTGGGAGCAAATGCCCAATGAACAGCCTGACACACCAACCGTCTTCACCTTTGGGCCAACCGCTGGACCGTGTCGATGGCAGGCTCAAGGTCACCGGACAGGCGCGATATGCCGGTGAATACCCGGAAACCAGCTTGCTCCATGGCAGCGTGGTGTCCAGCACCATCGCCCGTGGCCGCGTGACGCATATCGATATCAGCGAGGCGTTGCAGGTGCCTGGCGTGGTGATGGTCCTGGATCACAAGAACCGTCCGAGACTCGCCAGCTACGACGAAGATTATCAGGACGCCGACTCAGCCGAAGGCTCGCCGTTTCGTCCGCTGTATAACGACCGGGTGCTGTACAGCGGCCAGCCGCTGGCACTGGTGGTGGCCGAAACACTGGAGCTGGCGCGCTATGCCGGATCGCTGGTGCGTATCGAATATCTGGTTGAAGGCCACGAGACGGATTTGCTCGCAGTACTGGGGGATTCCCAGGACGCACCGGCCGAACTGCCCAAGCCTCGCGGCAACTTCCAGGCTGAGTTTGCCGGATCAGCATTGAGCGTCGACGTTCACTACAGCACACCCATCGAGCATCACAATCCGATGGAACCCCACGTGTCCACCGTGCTGTATCAGGCCGATGGCAGCCTGCATATTCATGACAAGACCCAAGGCCCGCAGAACTGTCAGGATTACTTGCACAAAATATTCGGCATGGAAAAGGAAAAGATCCGTGTGTTCGCCGCTTTCGTCGGTGGCGCGTTCGGATCGGGACTGCGTCCGCAATATCAGCTGCCACTGGCGGTGATGGCGGCGCTGGAGTTGAAGCGTTCGGTGCGCGTGACCTTGACTCGGCAACAGATGTTCACCTTTGGCTATCGTCCGCGAACCTTGCAGCATCTGCGTCTGGGCGCAGCGGCCAATGGTCGGCTGCTGGCGGTCGGGCACGAGGCAATCGGCCAGACTTCGCGTTTTGAAGACTTCACCGAGCACGTGGTGGAATGGAGCGGCATGCTTTATCAGTGCGACAACGTGCAGCTCACCTACAAGCTTGCGCCGCTGGATGTCTTTACGCCGCTGGACATGCGTGCGCCGGGTGCCGCGCTGGGCCTGATCGGCCTGGAATGCGCCATGGACGAACTGGCCTGCGCCGTCGCAATCGATCCGGTGCAACTGCGGCTGATCAATTTCGCCGAACGCAATGGTAACGAAGACAAACCTTATTCGAGCAAGGAACTGCGCGCCTGTTACACCCAGGGCGCGGAGCGTTTCGGTTGGAGCAAGCGCAATCCCGAACCGCGCAGCATGCGTGAAGGTCGGCAGTTGATCGGTTGGGGCATGGCCGGTGGCGTGTGGGAAGCCATGCAAATGAAGGCCAGCGCCAAAGCCCGGCTGGGCGCTGATGGGAAATTGATCGTCAGCAGCGCGACCACCGATATCGGCACCGGCACCTACACCGTCATGACTCAGATCGCAGCGGCGGCGGCGGGCGTTGCCACGCAAGACGTCAGCTTTTTGCTGGGCGACTCCTCGCTGCCCACTGCGCCATTGCAGGGCGGTTCGTTCACCGTGTCGTCAGTGGGCACCGCCGTGCAGCAGGCCAGCAAGGCCTTGCGCGAGAAACTTTTCGAAGCCGCCTGCCAGGTCGACGCGCAATGGGCTTCAGCCCGCGCCGATCAGATGACCCTCGCCCAAGGCTATCTGCATTTGGGCGAGCAACAGTTGGCATTGGCCGAAGTGTTGAGTGGCTTTCCCGACGGGCTTGAGGTGCAGATCGACGCCGAGCCGGACAAGAAACGCGAGGCCTATTCCACCGCGACACATTCGGCAGTCTTCGTCGAAGTGCAGGTAGACGAAGACTTGGGCAGCATTCGGGTCAGTCGGGTGGTCAGCGCCATCGCTGCGGGGCGGGTAGTCAATCCGAAAATGGCCCGCAGCCAGATCCTCGGTGGCGTGGTCTGGGGCATCGGCATGGCACTGCATGAAGAAACCCAGACCGACCATAACCTGGGTCGTCACATGAACCACAGCCTCGCCGAATATCACATTCCGGTTAACGCCGATATCGGCGACATTGATGTCGTTTTCGTTGACGAAGATGACGATATCGTCAACGCGCTGGGCTCCAAGGGTGTCGGCGAAATCGGCATCGTGGGCGTCGCAGCGGCGGTCGCCAACGCAATCTACCATGCAACCGGCAAACGGGTTCGGGACTTCCCGATTACGCTGGATAAGGTGCTTTGAACATCTGAATTGGATTGGGATTCGTTGGAGCGAGGCTTGGTGTAGGACCGGCTTCAGCCGGGAGGGCAATTGACGCCTTCGCGACTAAAGTCGCTCCTACTGCGCGATTCGCGGGCAAGCCTCGCTCCAACAGGGGCGGGGCTGTAATCCCTCAATGTCGCCAGAGTGCAAGCACAGGTCGCGCTGGTGCGCTTCGTGCAGCGTACTGCTGCGTAATTTGGTTACTTCGGCAACATTCGTATTGCCGCTGATGCTTGAAAAAAACCAAAAATATCGAGCCGACCCGAGGGAGCACGCATGAAGAAACTAATTCGTCATATCAGTTGCGGTGTATTGATGCTGAGCAGTACAGCGTTGCTGGCTGCCGAACCCGCTGCGTGCCAGAACGTACGCATGGGCGTGGTCAACTGGACCGACGTGATCGCCACCAGCGCGGTTGCCCAGGTCTTGCTGCAAAACATGGGTTATGACGTCAAGCAGACCAGCGCGGCGCAGCAGATTGTCTTCGGTGGCCTGCGCGACGGGCGTCTGGATATCTTCCTCGGCTACTGGAAACCGGCAATGGACAAGAACATCGCCCCGTTCCTGGCGGCCAATCAGGTCAAGGTGCTCGATAAACCCAGCATGAGCGACGCTCAAGCGACCCTGGCAGTGCCGGATTATGTGGCGGCAGGCGGACTCAAGACATTTGGCGATATTGCCAAATTCAAGGACAAACTGGGCGGCAAGATCTACGGCATCGAGCCAGGCACCGGCGCCAACACCAACATCAAGGACATGATCGCCAAGAACCAGTTTGGCCTTGGTGGCTTCCAGTTGGTGGAATCCGGAGAAGCCGGGATGCTTGCGGCGGTACAGCGCGCGGTCAAACGCAACGAATGGGTGGTGTTTGTCGGCTGGACTCCGCATCCAATGAACATCAACATGAAAATCGATTACCTGACCGGCAGCGAAGATGTCTTCGGCCCGAAAGAAGGCGCCGCGACCGTTTCCGTCGTAACCGCTCCGGACTACGCCCAGCGTTGCCCGAACGTCAGCAAATTGCTGACCAATCTGACGTTCACTGCGGCTCAGGAAAGCCAGATGATGGTGCCGATCATGGACCGCAAGGCGCCGGATGACGTCGCCAAGCAATGGCTTAAAGATCACCCGGAAGATTTGCAACGCTGGCTGGCCGGCGTGACAACCTTCGATGGCAAGGACGCAGCGCCAGCGGTTGTTGCCGCAATCGGGAAATAATCTGTTGGAGCGGGGCTTGCCCGCGATAGCGTCATATCAGTCGAAAAATAATGGCAGAACGAATCGCGAGCAAGCTCGCTCCCACACAAGTGGGAGCGTTCGGAGGTTACGACGGCCGCGAAGCGGTGTGTCGGACAGATGGCTATCGCTGCCTCGCGCTGCTCGTGAGCTCCCACACACAAACCCAAACGGAGTTTTTGTGACCACCCATTACCCTCTATCTGCCGAAATGGCCGGGTTCGTCGCGAGAACCCAGTCCTTCAGCTCCTCCGCCCCGGATATGCGCAAGCAACGCATTGCGTATTCGACGATGTGCCGGGCATTTACCCCGGCGCGTCGTGCGGGACTTGCCGTTACGGATTTCGAACTGGCTGATGTGGCCGTCCGCAGTTATCGGCCGGACAGTCTTTCCCCTGACGCCGCTGCCGATTGCGTGCTGTACCTGCATGGCGGCGGTTGGGTGGTGGGCGATCTGGATTCCCACGACTTCATCTGCACCGATCTCGCCCTTGATCTGGGCTGTGTGGTGATCGCCGTGGACTATCGCCTGGCGCCGGAGCATCCGTTTCCGGCGGCATTCGAAGATTGTGTGGCGGTCTGGCATGGCATTCAGGCGCAAGCGGAGTGGCTGCGCATCAATCCGCTAAAGGTCGCGGTTGCCGGAGATAGCGCGGGGGCGACCTTGGCGGCTGCGTTGTGCCTGGCGTTGCGCGACGCGGGGCAGCCTCAACCTCGCGCCCAAGTGTTGATTTACCCGGCCTTGGGCGGCGCAGCGGATTTGCCGTCGCGCAGTGAATGTGCCGATGCGCCGCTGTTGAGCAGCGTGGATATCGACTGTTATCAGGCGCTTTATGCGGCCAAACCTGAGCACATGCAGTCGCCTTATGCCTGGCCCTTGCTGGCGCAGGACTTCAGCCAGCTCGCCCCGGCGTTTGTTGCCGTCGCGCAGTTCGATCCGCTGCGTGATGACGGCACGGTTTATGAGCAGAAGCTACGCGAAGCGGGCGTTGCCACGAGCTTTTATCCGGGCAAGGGATTGGTCCATGGCTGTCTGCGGGCCAAGGGACAGGCGCAGGAGGCTGATGAGTTGTATCGGCGGGTAGTGGAGGCGTTGCGGATTATTGCCAAAAATACCTGACCCCGTTGGAGCGAGGCTTGCCCGCGAATGCGTCAATTCGGTCGATGAAAATATCGACTGAAAAACCGGTTCGCGGGCAAGCCTCGCTCCAACGGGCCGTTAAGTTAAACAGGCGCTTTCTGTACTTCCGCTTCTTCCACTACATCCCGCATCCGGTCGCGATTGGCCAGGGTCGGGAACAGTTTGATCCAGATTCCGGTCACCGCCAGGGTGCCGACGCCGCCCAGCACTACTGCCGGAACGGTACCCAGCCAATGCGCGGTCAAGCCGGATTCGAACTCCCCCAGCTGATTGGATGCGCCAATGAACAGCCCGTTGACCGCGCTGACGCGGCCGCGCATTTCATCCGGGGTTTCCAGTTGCACGAAAGAGGCGCGGATCACCATGCTGATCATGTCCGCAGCGCCCAGCACGACCAGAACCGCCAGGGAAAACCAGAACGACGTCGACAAGCCGAACGCGATAGTCGCCACGCCAAACACACCCACGGCGGTGAACATCACGCGTCCGACATTACGCTCGACGTTGAAGTGCGCGAGCCACAACGACATGCCCAACGCGCCCACTGCCGGCGCCGACCGCAACAGCCCAAGCCCCCAAGGACCGGTCAGCAGGATATCGCTGGCGAATACCGGCAACAGCGCAGTCGCGCCGCCGAGCAGGACCGCAAAAAGGTCCAGGGAAATCGCGCCGAGCACGTCCGGGCGGCTGCGGATAAAGCGAATCCCGGCCATCAGCGAATCGAACGTTGCCTTGCCCTTGTTCAGCGCCATCTGGCGAGCGGGCAGGCTTAGCATCAACACGCAGGCAATCACATACAGCAGCACGGTCGGGCCGTAGACCCAACTGCTGCCGAATGCATAAAGAAAACCGCCCAGCGCTGGCGCGACGATGGTCGCGGTTTGCTGTGCTGACTGCGCCGACGCTACCGCCCGTGGAAACAGCGAACTGGGTACGATGCTCGGCAGCAGCGCTTGGGTCGCAGGCATTTCAAAGGAACGGGACGCGCCGAGGGCAAACGCCAGAATGAAGATCATCTCCCGCGTCACACTGTTCGTGGTGCTGCCGATGAACAGCGCCAGAGCGATTAATGCCTGGGCGGTCTGGCATAGCGCGGCGATCTTGCGTCGATCGTACCGATCCGCAACGTGACCGGTGTGCAACATGAACAGCACGCGGGGCGCGAACTCCACGAGCCCGATCAGACCCAGGTCCAGGACGTTGCCGGTCAGCTGATAAAGATTCCAGCCAATGGCCACCGTCAGCATCTGAAAACCACTGGCGGTGAAGATACGGGCGAACCAGAAAGCGACGAACGGACGATGATTGCGCAACAGAACGGGGGCTTGAGTCGGCATGAGCTACAGCGGCCTGGCGGGGGGATGGCCGAGATTATCACTTTGTAACAATGCATTGCGTGAAACTAAGGCCGATGCTGCCGGGTTTTTTTGCGGTAGACGCGCCGGTTACAAATTCCAGTTCGATGTCAGAAAACTCCGAAGGCCAGGCTGGGCGGGCCTTTGCGGGGTGAGGCAAGACGTCACGCGACAAAAGACCACACAGAGCACGCGTTCAAATAGGTCTACTCTTTGATCGTTGGTTGACCTGCGTCAATGCGCGTAAAGCAATCGTGTGTCGGCGCAACCAACAGATCCCCCATGCCGGAAACAACACAGAACAATTCCACCCTGCCGTGCTCCATATTTGTGGGGGCAGTCGCTGATGGCCTCAAGTCACCAGCTGTATAACCTGAAGAGGAAGACCTATGTTCGGTTTGGAGGCAATTGATCTCGCCCGAATTCAGTTCGCGTTCACCATTTCGTTCCACATTCTGTTTCCTGCCATCACCATTGGTCTGGCAAGTTACCTGGCTGTGCTCGAAGGGCTGTGGCTGAAGACCCGTGAAGATGTCTACCGTGACCTGTACCATTTCTGGTCGAAGATCTTTGCCGTCAACTTCGGTATGGGTGTGGTTTCCGGGTTGGTCATGGCGTATCAGTTCGGCACCAACTGGAGCCGGTTTTCGGATTTCGCGGGGGCTGTCACCGGTCCGCTGCTGACCTACGAGGTGCTGACAGCGTTCTTCCTCGAAGCAGGCTTCCTCGGCGTCATGTTGTTCGGCTGGAATCGGGTCGGTCGCAACCTGCACTTCTTCTCGACGGTCATGGTGGCTATCGGCACCTTGATTTCGACCTTCTGGATTCTGTCTTCCAATAGCTGGATGCAGACCCCGCAGGGCTTTGAAATCGTCGACGGCCGGGTGATCCCTACCGACTGGTTCGCCGTGGTGTTCAATCCATCGTTCCCTTACCGCCTGGCGCACATGTCTGTGGCAGCGTTCGTGGCAACGGCATTCTTCGTGGGTTCGTCGGCGGCCTGGCATCTGCTGCGTGGTCGCGACACGCCGCCCATACGCAAGATGCTTTCCATGGCCATGTGGATGGCGCTGCTGGTCGCGCCGGTGCAGGCCGTGATCGGCGACTTCCATGGTCTGAATACCCTTGAACATCAGCCGGCGAAAATTGCCGCGATTGAAGGTCACTGGGAAAACGTCGGTGACGAGCCGACGCCGTTGATCCTGTTCGGCCTGCCGAACATGAAAACTGAAACAACTGACTTTGCCGTGGAAATCCCGTATCTGGGCAGCCTGATCCTGACCCACAGTCTGGACAAGCAAGTCCCGGCGCTCAAGGAATTCAAGCCTGAAGACCGGCCAAATTCGACCATTGTGTTCTGGTCGTTCCGGGTAATGGTCGGCCTCGGCTTCCTGATGATTTTCACCGGACTGTGGAGTCTTTGGCTGCGCAAGCGTGACGCGCTCTACAAATCCCGTCCGTTCCTGTATCTGGCGCTGTGGATGGGGCCGTCGGGCCTGATTGCGATTCTGGCGGGCTGGATCACCACCGAAGTCGGTCGTCAGCCTTGGGTCGTCTACGGCCTGATGCGTACCAAGGACGCCTCGTCCGGGCACAGCATCGAGCAGATGACTTTTACTCTGGTGCTGTTTGTCGTGGTGTATTTCCTGCTGTTTGGTACCGGCCTTGGCTACATGATGCGTCTGGTGCGCAAAGGTCCGGTGGTCAACGAAGGCGATACGCCCAAACACGGCGGCCCTGGTCAGAAACGTACTCCGGCTCGTCCGCTCTCCGCCGCTGAAGAAGGCGCCGAAGACCACGTCAATCAAGACAGCCTGAGCAAGGAGCATTAAGCCATGGGTATTGATCTTCCGCTGATTTGGGCCGTCATCATCATCTTCGGCATCATGATGTATGTCGTGATGGACGGCTTTGACCTTGGCATCGGTATCCTCTTCCCGTTCATGAAGGAAGAGCACGATCGCGATGTGATGATGAACACCGTCGCGCCCGTCTGGGACGGCAACGAAACCTGGCTGGTCCTTGGGGGCGCGGGTTTGTTCGGCGCATTCCCGCTGGCTTACTCGGTGGTGTTGTCGGCGCTTTATCTGCCATTGATCCTGATGCTGATCGGGCTGATTTTCCGCGGCGTTGCCTTCGAGTTCCGTTTCAAGGCCACCGCCGCCAAGCGTCACTTGTGGGACAAGGCCTTTATTGGCGGCTCGCTGACGGCCACGTTCTTCCAGGGGGTCGCGCTGGGGGCGTTTATTGATGGCTTCCCGGTGGTCAACCGGCAATTCGCTGGCGGTTCACTGGACTGGCTCACACCGTTCACGATGTTCTGCGGCGTGGCGTTGATTGTTGCCTATGCGCTGCTGGGCTGTACCTGGCTGATCATGAAGACCGAAGGCGCGTTGCAAAAGGCGATGCATGATCTGGCTCGTCCGTTGGCCTTTGCGGTTCTGGCCGTGATCGGCATTGTCAGTCTCTGGACGCCGCTGGCCCACCCGGACATCGCCAATCGCTGGTTTACCCTGCCGAATCTGTTCTGGTTCCTGCCAGTACCGATTCTGGTGCTGGTGACGATGTACGGTCTGTTCAAGGCAGTGGCCCGCAATGCGAACTACACGCCGTTCCTGCTGACGCTGGTGCTGATTTTCCTCGGCTACAGCGGCTTGGGTATCAGCTTGTGGCCGAACATCGTGCCGCCCTCGATTTCCATCTGGGACGCCGCTTCGCCACCGCAGAGCCAGGGTTTCATGCTGGTCGGGACGCTGTTCATCATCCCGTTCATCCTGGGTTACACCTTCTGGAGCTACTACGTGTTCCGCGGCAAGGTCACCCAGGAAGATGGCTATCACTAGCAGACAGGCCTCCGGCGCTCAGCGTCGGAGCCATTGATAGAGGAGATTGGCGATGTCTGGCAAAGAATCTTTTCATGACGACCAGGACCCGGCCCTGAAAAAGCCGCTCTGGCAGCGCGTGGCCTGGTTGATCGGTATCTGGGCGGGCAGTGTGTTCGCCCTGTATATCGTCGCCTACCTGCTGCGGATGTTCATGACCGCCGCAGGTATGCGCACGCATTGACACGAATCCCATCCCGCGCTCACTGGGCGCGGCTTTTATAACCCTCCGTCTGGAGGGTTTTTTTTGCTTTATTTGCGGACTTTGAGAATCACGAACTTCGGCGTGGCAGCCACTTGCTCGACACCGCGAAACAGTCGCGCCAGCTTGCTGTGATAGCCCAGATGGCGGTTGCCGACCACATACAGCGCGCCCCCGACGACCAGCGCCGAGCGGGCCTGTTGAAACATGCGCCAGGCGAGGAAATCGCCGACCACCTGTTGCTGGTGAAAGGGCGGGTTGCACAGCACCACGTCGAGGGAATCGGGTTCCTGGCTGGCGAGCCCGTCATCGGCGCGGATGACTGCTTCGCGCTCGCCCATTGCCGTTTTCCAGTTCTGCGCAGCCGACTGCACGGCCATGAACGACTCGTCCACCAGCGTGTAATGGGCTTGCGGATTAGCCAGCGCGCTGGCAATCGCCAGTACGCCATTGCCACAACCCAGATCGGCGACTCGCGCTGAGCCGAGGTTTTTCGGCAGATACGGCAAAAATGCGCGCGTGCCGATGTCCAGGCCTTCGCGGCAGAAGACGTTGGCGTGGTTGGCCAGTTCGATGGCGGGATCATCAAGCTTATAGGTGGTCGGGTAGGGCGAAGGCTGGAATTCGCCGGGTTGCGGCGTGGCAAACAGCAACCGTGCTTTCTTGACTGCCAGTGAGGCGGTCACCGGGCCGACATATTGCTCAAGCAACTCTCCGGCGGCCCGTGGCAGATGCTTGACCATGGCCGCAGCCACGACCCGCGCGCCCGGCGCCAGCTGGCCTTGCAGGCGGATAAGCTGTTCTTCCAGCAGCGCGAGGGTTTTCGGCACCCGGATCAGCACCCAGTCAAATGGTCCCTGCAGCGGCTCGCTCGCCGGAATCATCGGCACCGAGTCGTAAGCCATGTTGTTGCGGATCAGATTCTTTTCCAGGCCGTGAGCGGCCAGGAACGAATCCGTGCTGCTGATGACCGTTGCATGTTGCGCGAGGCTAACCGCCAGTGCGCCGAAGCTGTCGTTGAGCACCAGCACCCGGCTCTGCAATGTCACGCCATGCTCGGCCACGTGATTGAGCAAGTATTCATCGGCAGCGTCAAACGCCTGCAATGGCTCATCTTGCTGTTCCGGTTGGCGTATCAGATCGAGCTGGGCAAAGGGTGTGATAAGCAGGGGCATGGGCAGGCAAACTCAGGGGCAATCAACGTGTTGTCACATAAGCCCATGGTGCGCGGGCTCGCAGAAGACGGTGATTTTACGTGCTTTTTGCTGCTTGGCACTCTGTCGTTTGTCCTTTGCTCAGAACATGCCGCTTAGCGCAGCCTGCACCACCGCCGAGATTTTGTTGCACGCGCCCATTTTTTGCACAGCGTTTGCCACGTGGAAGTGTACGGTTCGTTCTTTCATGCTGAGGATGATGGCGATATCTGCCGCCGTCTTGCCCTCGGCGGACCATCGCAGAATTTCTATTTCTCGTGGAGTCAGGTGCTTGTCAGACACACCCTGCAATGAGCTGACTGAACTTCTATCCATTCTCGCCTCCGTGCTGCCTTTCACTCATTCCATGCGTCGAGACTCCAAGTGTAGGAAAAAACATCGAGGGAAATTTGGCGCTGAAAGGCTTGTGGACGGATGGATGCTGGCATTTATGGCCTGCTCCCGCCGGTGTAAAGATTTACACCGGCGGGAGCTGCGTGTCACTGCGGTTACGCCAAATTCAAGTCCGGATGCGGACCGTCTCGCGATAGCCGCAAGAGTGAAAGATTCTAAAACTTCAGCTTGTTTGGCGGCCTGAAGGGATACCACTACAAACCGGTGGTGTTTATCTGCAAGGCTTTGCGGGACACTGATCACCTTCTTTTCTTGCTTGCAGGTTGACCATGACCGCCAGTGCAGACAAATTCACTCGGCAAACCCTGCTGAATGTGACGCCACTCACCCCCAGCCTGTTTACCCTGCGCACCACGCGCGATGCGGGCTTCCGCTTCCGGGCTGGGCAGTTCGCACGCCTGGGTGTCACCAAGGCTGACGGCAGTGTTGTGTGGCGTGCCTACTCGATGGTTTCGTCGCCTCATGACGAGTTCCTGGAGTTCTTCTCCATCGTCGTGCCAGACGGCGAGTTCACCAGCGAGCTCAGCCGGCTGCGCGAAGGCGATTCGTTGCTGATCGAAAAACAGGCATTCGGTTATCTGACGCTGGATCGTTTTGTCGATGGCCGTGACTTGTGGCTTTTATCCACCGGCACCGGCATCGCCCCCTTTCTGTCGATCCTGCAGGATTTCGAGGTGTGGGAAAAATTTGAACGAATCATTCTGGTCTACAGCGTGCGCGAGGCCAAAGAGCTGGCGTATCAGGAGCTGATTGCAACCCTGACCGAGCGCGATTACCTGGCTGAATATGCCGACAAATTCCTGTTCCTGCCTCTCGTGACCCGCGAACATCCACCTGGCATGTTGCACGGGCGGATTACTCACCTGCTGGAAAGCGGCGATCTGGAGAAGGCTGCCGCGCTGGACATGGATGCCGAGCACTCAAGAGTGATGCTGTGCGGTAACCCGCAAATGGTCGAAGACACCCGCGCCCTGCTCAAGGAGCGCGACATGCAGCTGAGCCTGAGTCGGCGGCCGGGGCAGGTTGCGGTGGAAACGTATTGGTGAAGTCCAGGTGCGTTCTATCAACGGGTGGGAATTGATTCGCAAGGCGATCGCGTAGGTCGCGTAGGTTCCGTTGGAGCGAGGCTTGCCCGCGAATCAGGCGCCTCAATGGACCAGACATACCGCGTTATCGTTCTTCGCGGGCAGGCCTCGCTCCAACGGGCCGACGCGAAGAGGGCGGTACATTCGATGCGAATCTGGCGCATCGAATGCCGCTCTCCCGGATAAATCCGGTTCTACAGTTCTTGCGTCAAATCAAACCGGACGCAACGGATCAACAGTGATCGGCGCCGCAGGTTTGTTTTGCTCTTTCAGCAGATCACGAATTTCACCCAGCAGGATTTCTTCCTTGCTTGGCGTAGGCGGCAGGGTCGGAGCCTTGGCCTCTTCGCGTTTCAGGCGGTTGATCGCCTTCACGCCCATGAAAATGGCAAACGCCACAATGATGAAATCGATCACGGTCTGGATGAATTTGCCGTAGGCCAGCATCACCGCAGGTGTATTACCTTCTCCAGCTCGCAGAACGACTGCAAGGTCGCTGAAGTCCACGCCGCCAATCAGCAGCCCGAGAGGCGGCATGATTACATCGCCGACGAACGACGAAACGATCTTGCCGAATGCCGCACCAATGATGATACCGACGGCCATATCGACCACGTTACCTTTGACGGCAAAGGCTTTGAACTCGCTAAGTACGCTCATGGGTCATTCCTTGTTACAGATGAGTTTGGTCAATGCAGTGTAATTCAGCTCCGCACAACGCGCTTTACCTGCAATCGACCGGGCTCTGGCGCGGAAGTTTTATCGAAACACTCAAAAACATAGGCAATAGAGGCTCTGGAACGCAGTTGCGGCAACCTGCGTTATGATTGCCGACTTTTACGAATGGGGTTGTCATGGCCAAGGCCAAACGCATGTACGGTTGCACTGAGTGCGGTGCGACCTTTCCCAAGTGGGCCGGTCAATGCAGCGAATGCGGTGCCTGGAACACACTGGTTGAAACCGTTCTGGAAAGCGGTTCGGCAGCGCCGCCCAGTGGCCGTTCCAGCTGGACCGGCCAGCAAGCGCAGATCCGCACTCTGGCAGAAGTCAGCGTCGAGGAAATTCCACGCTTTTCGACCAATTCCACCGAGCTGGACCGCGTACTCGGCGGCGGTCTGGTCGATGGCTCCGTGGTCTTGATTGGCGGCGATCCGGGCATCGGTAAATCCACCATTTTGCTGCAAACCCTGTGCGCTATCGCCGAGCGCATGCCGGCGCTGTATGTCACAGGCGAAGAATCGCAGCAGCAGGTCGCAATGCGTGCCCGTCGTCTGGGCTTGCCTCAGGACAAGCTCAAGGTCATGACCGAAACCTGCATCGAAAGCATCATCGCTACGGCGAAGGTCGAAAAGCCGAAAGTCATGGTCATCGACTCCATCCAGACGATTTTTACCGAGCAACTGCAATCCGCGCCTGGCGGCGTTTCCCAGGTGCGTGAAAGCGCCGCGTTGCTGGTGCGTTATGCCAAGCAAAGTGGCACGGCGATTTTCCTGGTGGGCCACGTCACCAAGGAAGGCGCGCTGGCCGGTCCGCGCGTCCTCGAACACATGGTTGATACGGTGTTGTACTTCGAAGGCGAATCCGATGGGCGCCTGCGTCTGCTGCGCGCGGTGAAGAACCGTTTCGGCGCGGTCAACGAGCTGGGCGTGTTCGGCATGACTGACAAAGGCCTGAAAGAAGTCTCCAACCCGTCAGCGATCTTTCTCACGCGCGCCCAGGAAGAAGTTCCAGGCAGCGTGGTGATGGCGACGTGGGAAGGCACGCGGCCGATGCTGGTTGAAGTGCAGGCGCTGGTGGATGACAGCCATTTGGCCAATCCACGCCGGGTCACCCTCGGGCTGGATCAGAATCGCCTTGCCATGCTGCTGGCGGTCCTGCATCGCCATGGCGGGATTCCTACGCACGATCAGGATGTTTTCCTCAATGTGGTCGGCGGCGTCAAAGTGCTGGAAACAGCATCCGACCTGGCCTTGATGGCCGCCGTGATGTCCAGCTTGCGCAATCGTCCGCTGCCTCACGATTTGCTGGTGTTCGGCGAAGTCGGGCTGTCTGGCGAAGTGCGTCCGGTGCCCAGCGGCCAGGAGCGCTTGAAAGAAGCGGCCAAACACGGCTTCAAACGCGCCATCGTGCCCAAGGCGAATGCGCCGAAGGAATCACCGCCAGGGTTGCAAATCATTGGCGTGACGCGGCTGGAACAGGCGTTGGATGCGTTGTTTGAGTGAAGGCTAACAGCACGCAGGTAGGAGGGGACTTGTCCCCGAAGGCGTCCTTCAGATCGACATCAGTATCAGATTAACCTTCGTCTGAAGCCATCGCGTTCGGGGACAAGTCCCCTCCTACAATGATTGTTGGATTCAGACCGCAATCAGCGCCGCCAGTTCGCGGTCGAGCTCATCGTGATCAGCCAGGTTCAGCTCGATCAGGCGGCGTAGATGGCTGATCGACTCCAGGCCGATGTGCAGGCAGACAAACCCCAGTTGCTGATGATCGTCATGGGTCAGTTGGACATCCATCTGCACCTGAGCCTCGCCGCTCAAGCGGATATCTACCGAAAATGGCTTGGCGGTGTCGGCCAGCCACGCGGCGGGACGCTGGATGAGCAGACCTTTGAGCGACAGGTCGACCAACTGCACTTGCCAGAGTTTGTCACCCTGGCGCAATTCGGTCTTTGCGTCGAAGGCAATGCGCTTGAAACGTCGGCGGTCTGTCTGGGAGTCGGTCATCTGGTCAGTTCTCTTGTAATCGAGTGACTATACGTCAGCGGATCGACGCGCGTCAGCAGCGCCGCATCTCAGGACGATAGACCTGTTCAGAGTTGCCGAACAGTTCTCAACTGTATATTTATCAGGCGAAGTTCCTGTGCGAATTGTGCTTGTTTCAATCGGACTTTTCTGACGGACTGCATCGGTAAATTCTTTTACGCTGTATACCTTCGTGGGGGGTGGCCTTTCACAGCGACAGAGCTAAACTCGCATCGTTGGTCTTCTAGTCATTCTGCTGGAATAAAAAAATGAAAAATAATAATAGCCTCATGCGCCATGTGCCTTGGCTGATCGTTGCAATTATCGGGGCCTGTGCCCTTGGGGTCGTGGCCTTGCGCCGCGGAGAAGCAATCAACGCGTTATGGATCGTGGTGGCAGCGGTTGCCATCTATCTGGTTGCGTATCGCTATTACAGTCTGTTTATCGCTACGCACGTGATGCAACTCGATCCGCTGCGGGCAACTCCTGCAGTGGTCAACAATGACGGTCTGGACTATGTGCCGACCAACAAACACATTCTTTTCGGTCACCACTTTGCTGCCATCGCTGGCGCAGGTCCGCTGGTCGGACCGGTTCTGGCGGCGCAAATGGGCTATCTGCCCGGCACGCTGTGGCTGATTGCTGGCGTGGTGCTGGCCGGTGCGGTGCAGGATTTCATGATCCTGTTCCTCTCCACACGCCGTAACGGTCGCTCGCTGGGCGACATGGTTCGCGAGGAAATGGGCCGCATTCCCGGCACCATTGCCTTGTTCGGCTGCTTCCTGATCATGATCATCATCCTTGCGGTGCTGGCGCTGATCGTCGTGAAAGCCCTGGCCGAAAGTCCATGGGGCATGTTCACGGTGCTGGCGACCATCCCGACGGCGATGTTCATGGGCATTTACATGCGCTACATCCGTCCGGGTCGTATCGGGGAAATCTCGGTCATCGGCGTGGTGTTGCTGCTGCTGTCGATCTGGGCCGGTGGGCAGATTGCCGCGAGTCCCGAGTGGGCACCGATGTTCACCTTCACCGGTGTGCAGATCACCTGGATGCTGGTGGGCTACGGTTTCGTAGCGGCCATGCTGCCGGTCTGGCTGCTGCTGGCGCCGCGTGACTACCTTTCAACTTTCCTGAAAATCGGCACCATCGTTGCCCTGGCAATCGGCATTCTGATCCTCGCGCCAGAGCTGAAAATGCCTGCGCTGACCCAGTTCACCGACGGTACCGGTCCGGTCTGGAAAGGGGCGCTGTTCCCGTTCCTGTTCATCACCATCGCCTGTGGCGCGGTTTCGGGTTTCCACGCACTGATCTCGTCGGGCACCACGCCGAAACTGCTGGATAACGAAACCAACGCCCGTTACATCGGTTACGGCGGCATGTTGATGGAGTCCTTCGTGGCCATCATGGCAATGGTTGCCGCTTCGGTGATCGAGCCGGGTGTGTACTTCGCCATGAACAGCCCGGCGGCCATCGTCGGCGCTGACGTCGTGACCGTTGCGCAGACCGTGACCAGCTGGGGCTTTGCCATCACGCCTGATCAACTGACCGCAGTGGCCAAGGACATCGGCGAGAACACCGTGCTGGCTCGTGCTGGCGGTGCGCCGACTCTGGCGGTCGGTATCGCGCAGATCCTGCACCAGGCGTTGCCGGGCACCAGCACCATGGCTTTCTGGTACCACTTCGCGATCCTGTTTGAGGCGCTGTTTATCCTGACGGCGGTTGATGCCGGTACGCGAGCCGGGCGTTTCATGCTGCAAGACTTGCTCGGCAGCTTCGTGCCAGCCCTGAAACGCACCGAGTCCTGGACCGCCAACGCCATCGGCACCGGTGGTTGCGTCGCGCTGTGGGGCTACTTGCTGTATCAAGGCGTGATCGATCCGCTGGGTGGGATCAACACTCTGTGGCCGCTGTTCGGTATCTCCAACCAGATGCTGGCCGGGATCGCGCTGATGCTGGCGACGGTCGTCCTGATCAAAATGCAGCGTCAACGTTATGTCTGGGTGACCATGTTGCCAGCCACCTGGCTGCTGATCTGCACCGTGACGGCGGGCTTCATCAAACTGTTCGACGCCAACCCGGCGGTCGGCTTCCTGGCCCTGGCCAAGAAATACAGCACTGCCGCTGACGCCGGTCAGATCCTGGCTCCGGCCAAGACCATGGACCAGATGCAGCATGTGATCTTCAACGCTTACACCAACGCAACGCTGACCATCTTGTTCCTGTTCGTGGTGTTCAGCATTCTGTTCTACGCGTTGAAAATCGGCATTGCGGCTTGGGGCAAGAAGGAGCGTACCGACAAGGAAGCTCCATTCCACGCCCTGACCACGCCGACCCAAGTGTGAAGAGCCAGCTGAAAAGAGGATCTGCTTATGTTCAATGACCTGAGTCGTCTCGGGAAATACCTCGGTCAGGCCGCACGCCTGATGGTGGGCATGCCCGACTACGACACCTACGTCGCGCATATGCAGGTCAAACACCCCGACAAGCCGGTGATGGATTACGAGGCGTTCTTCCGGGAGCGCCAGGAAGCCCGATACGGCGGCAAGGGTGGGCCCAAATGCTGCTGATCGGCTGATCAACCGCAGGCTAGCTTGACCAACGCGCCACGCTTGTCGTGGCGCGTTTTTTTATTTTTACAGGAGCACCCATGACCATCGCACAACCCATTCCCGTCACCGTCCTCAGCGGTTTTCTCGGTGCGGGCAAGACCACGTTGCTGCGCCATCTGCTCAAGGCCGAGCACGGCCTGAAAATCGCCGTGATCGAGAACGAATTCAGTGATGCTGGCATCGATACCCAATTGTTGGGTGCGGAGCCGGTGCAAGTCATGACTCTGTCCAACGGCTGCGTGTGCTGCACCATTCACACCGACCTGACCAAAGCGTTGTTCCTGCTGCTGGAGCGCCTGGACAGCGGTGAAATCGCCTTTGATCGGCTGGTGATCGAGTGCACCGGGCTGGCTGATCCAGCTCCGGTGGCGCAAACCTTCTTCATTGATGAAGAACTGCGCGAGCGCTACATCCTCGACGGGATCATCACCTTGGTCGACGCGGCGAACGCCGATACCCATCTGGCGCAAACC
Organism: Pseudomonas syringae; assembly: GCF_001698815.1. Lineage (GTDB taxonomy): Bacteria > Pseudomonadota > Gammaproteobacteria > Pseudomonadales > Pseudomonadaceae > Aquipseudomonas > Aquipseudomonas syringae_A. The sequence goes on from NZ_LGSI01000072.1 coordinate 28,834, forward strand.
ATCGCTCAGGCGCAGATCGGCTTTGCCGATCGTTTGCTGGTCAGCAAACGCGATCTGGTGGATGACGCGGCATTCGAGGCCCTCAGCGCGCGGCTGACGCGCATCAACCGACGCGCGCCGATTCGCATCGTCGAGCACGGCAAGATCGATCTGGCTGAACTGCTGGACGTACGTGGCTTCAACCTCAACGCCGACCTGGGCGGCGGTATGAGTTTGCGGCCGGTGGCGCCCGCCGGTCATTCCGTCGACCGGATCAGCAGCCTGGTGCTGCGCAGCGACCAACCGCTGGATCTCGACAAGCTCAGCGAGTTCATGAACGAGCTGCTGGAAGAGCACGGCTCGCAACTGTTGCGCTACAAAGGCGTGCTGAGCATCGTCGACGAACCGCGGCGCATGGTGTTTCAGGGTGTGCTGAAACTCTATGGCTTCGACTGGGATACCGAATGGGCCGAAGACGAAAAGCGCGAAAGCGTGATCGTGTTCATTGCCGATGAGTTGCCGGAGGAGAAGATTCGGGCGGGGTTTGCGAAAATCACCGAGTAACGACCTGTGAGGGCGAATTTATTCGTGAAGAGGTCAGCGCTGGCGAAGGTTCTCCAGCTGACTCAAAGCCGCCTTCCCGGACAAGTCCGGTCCTACCGAGCAACACACAGCCTTGTAGGAGGGGACTTGTCCCCGAAGAGGCCAGAGTAAGCGCAGAAGACTTGCTCGGCAGACCCGACACTTTCCGGAAAAGTCTGATCCTGCCGAGCCATACACAACCCAGCAATCCGGTTTCAGGGCTCAAGGAAACAAAAAGCCCGGCTCTAGAGCCGGGCTTTTTGTTGGTGCCGAAAACGCGCTGATTAAGCGCCGTATACCGGCAGTTTGGCGCAGATAGTTTTTACTTTTTCGCGTACTGCGTCGATCACGGCTTCGTTGTTCAGGTCAGCCAGGATGTCGCAGATCCAGCCAGCCAGTTCCTTGCACTCTGCTTCCTTGAAGCCACGAGTGGTCACCGCCGGGGTGCCGAAACGCAGGCCCGAGGTCACGAACGGAGAACGTGGATCGTTCGGTACGGAGTTCTTGTTCACGGTAATGAACGCGCGACCCAGGGCAGCGTCGGCGTCTTTACCGGAAATGTCCTGTTTGATCAGCGACAGCAGGAACAGGTGGTTTTCAGTACCGCCGGAAACCACGTCAAAGCCGCGTTCAATGAACACGCCCGCCATGGCCTTGGCGTTTTTCACCACTTGTTGCTGGTAAGTCTTGAACTCAGGCTGCAGCGCTTCCTTGAAGCAAACGGCCTTGGCCGCGATAACGTGCTCCAGCGGGCCGCCTTGTGCGCCCGGGAAAACGGCCGAATTCAGCTTTTTCTCGATTTCGGCGTTGGCGCGAGCCAGGATCAGGCCGCCACGTGGACCGCGCAGGGTCTTGTGCGTGGTGGTGGTCACGACGTCAGCGAAAGGCACCGGGTTTGGGTAAACGCCCGCGGCAACCAGACCGGCCACGTGAGCCATGTCGACGAACAGGTACGCGCCGACTTTGTCAGCGATGGCGCGGAAGCGTGGGAAGTCGAGGATCTGCGAGTAGGCAGAGAAACCGGCCACGATCATTTTCGGCTTGTGTTCAACGGCCAGGCGCTCGACTTCGTCGTAATCGATCATGCCGTTGCCGTCGATGCCGTACTGCACAGCGTTGTACAGTTTTCCCGACGAGCTGACGCTGGCGCCATGAGTCAGGTGACCGCCGTGAGCCAGGCTCATGCCCAGAATGGTGTCGCCGCCTTGCAGCAGTGCCAGGTAAACCGCGCTGTTGGCCTGGGAGCCAGCGTGGGGCTGAACGTTGGCGTAATCGGCGCCGAACAGCTCTTTGGCGCGATCGATGGCCAGTTGCTCAACCACGTCGACGAATTCGCAGCCGCCGTAGTAGCGCTTGCCTGGATAGCCTTCGGCGTACTTGTTGGTCAGGACCGAGCCCTGAGCTTCCATGACCGCTGGACTGGTGTAGTTTTCCGAGGCAATCAGCTCGATGTGCTCTTCCTGGCGCTGAGCTTCTTGCTCCATTGCGGCAAAGAGATCGGAGTCGTACTTGGCGAGAGTCAAATCACGGCTGAACATGGCGGTCCTCAAGGATCGGGGCAGAAAAGGAGGGCATTCTACCCCATCGGCTTTTATCTGGCATATGAAAGGGAGTCATGTCGTGGACAAGCGGTTTTCACGCAGCGCGGCTTACACCCGTTGGAGCGAGGCTTGCCCGCGAATGCGTCAATTTGGGTGATGAAAATATCGACTGAAACATTGATTCGCGGGCAAGCCTCGCTCCAACAGATCAGTCGAGCATGAACAACGCATCATTGCTGAATTGCGCTTCGAAGCGGCCTGGCGGCATTGGGCGGCCGAACAGGTAGCCCTGGACTTCATCACAGCCATGCTCGCGCAAGAACTCCAGCTGCTCGTGAGTCTCGACGCCTTCGGCGATGACCGCCAGATTCAGGCTGTGGGCCATGGCAATGATCGCCCGTGCAATCTGGGCGTCCTGTTCACCTGAGGGCAGGCCGTCGACGAAGGTGCGGTCGATTTTCAGCACGTCGATGGGGAATTGCTTGAGGTAGTTCAGCGATGAGTAACCAGTGCCGAAGTCATCGACAGCGATGCTCAGACCCAGGCATTTGAGGCCGTCAAGAATCTGCATGGCTTCGCTGACTTCACGCATCAGGATACTTTCAGTCAGTTCCAGCTCCAGACAAGCGGGTGGCAGTCCGGATTCCTTGAGGATATTGGCGATCCGCGTGCCAAGCTGACCGTCGGAGAATTGCCGGGCGGAGATGTTCACCGAAACTTTGGGCACGCGGACTTTGGCCACATGCCACGCCTTGAGCTGGCGACAGGCTTCGGCCAATACCCAATCCCCGACTTCCACCACCAGCCCGAGTTCTTCCAGCACGGGGATGAATTCGTTGGGCGATACCAGTCCACGGCGGGGATGGCGCCAGCGCAACAGGGCTTCGGCGCCGGTCAGGCGTTTGCCGTCACCGCTGAACTGCGGTTGATAGTAGAGGGTGAATTCTTTCTGTTCCAGAGCGTGGCGCAGGTCGCTTTCCAGTTCCAGGCGTTCCAGCGCCGAGGCGTTCATGTCGGCCTGATAGAACTGGAAGTTGTTTTTGCCGCGCTCTTTGGCGTGATACATCGCCGTGTCGGCGTTTTTCATCAACTGGCTGAGCTCATTGCCATCCTGTGGGCTGAGCGCGATGCCGATACTGGCGGTGACGAAGAACTCGCGGCCTTCGAGCACAAACGGCGTGACCAGACTGGTCAGGATTTTTTCGGCGACGTTGATTGCGCGGTTCAAGGCCAGTTGGCGAGTGGCACCGGGTTGCAACAGCAAGGTGAATTCGTCGCCACCCATGCGCGCCACAGTGTCGTCATCGGCAACGCAGGCCAGCAGGCGCGTGGCCATTTCCTGGAGCATCCGGTCGCCAGCGGCATGGCCGAGGGAGTCGTTGATCGGTTTGAAACGGTCAAGATCGAGGAACATCAGCACGACCCATGACTGCTGCCGTTCGGCCTGTTGCAAGGCCGAATGCAGGCGATCCTGAAACAGCGTGCGGTTGGGCAGGTGAGTCAGTGCGTCGTAGTAAGCCAGGCGATGGATGCGTTGCTCGCTGGCCTTGCGCTCGCTGATGTCGCTGAAGAAGCACACGTAACTGGCCAGATCGCCTTCATCGTCGAGCACCGCATTGATGCCAACCCATGCCGGGTAATGCTCGCCGCTGCGGCGCTTGAGCCACACTTCGCCTTCCCAGCTGCGCCGCTGATGCAATTGCTTGACGATGTAGCGCAGGTGCGCTTCCTGGTGTTCGTCAACGGTCAGCATGGTCGGCAACTGATCCAGCACTTGCGCCACTTTGTAGCCGCTGACTCGACTGAACGCTTCGTTGGCCTGGACGATATAGCCTGCCGGGTCGGTAATAATGATGGCGGATGTGGAATGTTCAAACACCGTGGCCGCCATGCGCAGGTCTTTTTCCGCCCGACGCTGCTGACTGACATCGCGTCCGACGCCGAGGATGCCTTCGAAAACACCGTGCTCGTCCCAGACCAACACCAGACGTAGCTCGATGGGGATCTTTCGGCCATCGGCTCGCAGGGAATCGAACAGAAACAGCTGGGTGGGGACTTCCAGGCGCAGCTTCTGCAATTCGTCGGGCTGGTCCAGCGCCTTGCTCACGCGCGCCAGCAGCGCGTACATGTCCGCCAGTTGCGCAGGGTTGGCGAATGTCGTGTCCCAGCCGTTTTCGAGAATCCACTCGGCGCTGTAGCCCAGGACAGTGTTAACCGATGGGCTTACGTAATTGGGGTTCAGCTGGCTGTCGGTGGAGAAAATCACATCGCTGATGCTTTCGGCGAGCATCCGATAGCGTTGTTCGCTGTCACGCAAGGATTCGCTCGCTTCCAGCTGTTCAGTCACGTCCTTGGCGACGCCGATGATGCGGGTGACCTGATCGTCCTTGTCTCTGGCCAGCGCTTGTTCGCGAATGTCAAAGCGCCGCCACTTGTTGTTGCAGTCACGAAAACGCAGCAGGCAATGCAGCAACTCGCTATGGCCTCGATGACGCTGACGCAGGCGCATATCCTGATAACTCTGCGCGTCATCGGGGTGCAGCAGGATTTCCCAGAAAAACTCGCCCATCCTCAGCAGCTCAGTCCTGCTGTAACCCAGCGTGTGCCCCAGGTGATGGTTGCTGTAGATCATTCGCTGGCTGAGCACGTCCTGAACATAGAGATGATCCGGAACGGTGCGCACCACGTCGGACCAGAAACTCTCGCGTTCCTGCAATGACAACTCGACCTGCTTGCGCCGGGTAATGTCGCCGATGCTGAGAATCACTGCATGGAAGTCGTCAATATGTTCCGGCAGGCGCAGAACCAGCCATAGATGCTGGTCTTCGCCGTCATCCTGAGTCAGGCGGATTTCCAGTTCGAGCTGGTTTTGCCTGGACAACACCGCGTGCAGCACCTGTTCGCCAATGCCCTGACGCGTGCGCGGACAGCCTTCGATCAAGTACTCCCAGGCCTGCTGGCTGGATTCAACCTTGAGCAGGCTCAGCGCGACCTGATTGACCTCGGTGATGCGCAATTGCCGCAACAGCGCCTTCAATTGGCCAGGCTGAGCCCGCAGCAAACCTTCCAGATCGTCGCGGGTGTTGAGTTTCAAGGCATTCAGATGGTCCGGCAGGCCGGACATGTCCAGCACGCAGATGGCAACACCGGCGCCTTCGAAAATCTCCTGATAACGGCGGCGACTTTCGTGCAACTGGCGCTGGCGGCGACGCAGGCTGACCAATGCCAGCAGCGGCAGAATTGAACACAAAAGGCCGATCAGGCACTTACCGATCAACGGCGGCAGCAGTTGCTCGCGTGCCTTTTGCGCGTCAAACAGGCCACGCAATTGCCAATCGCTATTGGTCAACGGCTGGAGCAACACCGTTTCGTTATCCCCCAGGCTGCTGCGGCTCGGCTCGTTATCTGGCGGGGTATCACGAAACAACATGCGTTCGGTGGTGCTGTTTTCCAGGCGCCACAGCGGCTGGAAATCCTGAGCGGTCTGTCGAGCCAGCGCTTTCAAGGCATCCGGGGCCATCCGCAGCGCCCAGTATTCCCGAGCGTCGCCGGGCTTGCGCACCAACAGATAGATGACTGAGCCATCGGGCGCGTTGTCGTAGTAATAAGGTCGGCCCGCTGCCAGTTGCATGGCCTTTTTCAGAACATCGGCGTCCTGAGGGTTGTCGACGCTATCGGCGATTACATTGCCGGTGGCGTCGAGCAAGGCAATATTGCGCAACGAAGGCAGGGACTGACGCAGAGCTGCTAGCTCGGTCAGTCCGGTCGAGTCTTGTGGTAGTTGCGTGCTGTCGGCCAGCAGATTGAGGCCGACCTGGGCGCTCAGGGCCATGTTCAGGCTCAGGCGGTCAGCCAATTGCACGCTGTAATCGAGACTGCGTTGCCGCTGGCGCTCCTGAGTCTGCTGGAACTGCTCGATCAATTGCCACAACAACAACGCCAGCATCAGCAGCACCAAAGCCGCCAGCGCACCTTTCAATGAGCCGCGCAAAGGCGTGACGGTCGCGCCTTCTGCCATACGCGTTGAATATGGGTGAATTGGTGTGGACAAGCTCTGATCCTGACTACTACTGGACTGAACAGACAGCGTGAAAACTCCTGCAATTACGTTTTCACACGATCGGTGGGGCAACTAATGCGAAATGCACTATAAGCCGGACGCCCAAAGGGCGGCTAGCATGCCTTTAGTTGTGGCAAAGTGCCAGCCCCGTTAGGCTGGATGGTTTGCCCTGCCGAGCGCATTCGGGTAGCTTTGCCCGACGCGCGGCCCTGATTTCTGCATGAGTGATTCCACTACTTGCATTTAATGATCCCGATCCCAACCCTATCGTTCATCGCCTAGTCGCTGTGCTTGATTCAAGGCTCGGAAACGTCAAACGGCAAGTGCCGTCGATAAAAAAAGCTTTTTTCAGGACGGGGCTCTAAGCTCGCGCTCTATTCAGCCCTATTTAATAGCCACATACACCAGGTTTTTATTCCATGGCCCAATACGTCTTTACCATGCATCGGCTGAGCAAAGTTGTGCCGCCGAAGCGGGAAATTCTCAAAAATATCTCCCTCTCGTTCTTTCCGGGCGCCAAGATCGGCGTTCTGGGCCTGAACGGGTCGGGTAAATCGACTCTGTTGAAAATCATGGCCGGTGTCGACACCGAGTTCGATGGCGAAGCACGGCCGATGCCCGAGCTGAACATCGGCTACCTGCCGCAGGAACCACAGCTGGACCCGACCAAGACTGTCCGTGAGGTGGTCGAGGAAGCCGTGGCGGTGATCAAGAACGCCCAGGCGCGTCTGGATCAGGTCTACGCCGAATACGCCGAGCCGGATGCCGATTTCGACAAGCTGGCCGCCGAACAGGCCAAGCTCGAAGCCATCCTGCAGGCCAGCGACGGTCACAACCTTGAGCGGCAGCTGGAAGTGGCGGCCGATGCGTTGCGTCTGCCTGCGTGGGACGCGAAAGTCGCGGTTCTTTCCGGTGGTGAAAAACGTCGCGTGGCCTTGTGCCGCCTGCTGCTGTCCGCGCCGGACATGCTGCTGCTCGACGAACCCACCAACCACCTGGACGCCGATTCTGTCGCCTGGCTTGAGCATTTCCTGCACGATTTCCCAGGCACCGTGGTTGCGATCACGCACGACCGGTACTTCCTGGATAACGTCGCCGGCTGGATTCTGGAACTCGACCGCGGTGCGGGCATTCCTTACGAGGGCAACTATTCGGGCTGGCTTGAAGCCAAGTCCGACCGTCTAGCCCAGGAATCCAAGCAGCAATCGGCCCATGAAAAGGCCATGAAAGAAGAGCTGGAATGGGTTCGGCAGGGCGCCAAGGCGCGTCAGTCCAAATCCAAGGCTCGTCTGCAGCGCTTTGAAGAAATGCAGTCGCAGGAATTCCAGAAACGCAGCGAGACCAACGAGATCTACATCCCGGCCGGTCCGCGTCTGGGCGACAAAGTCATCGAGTTCAAAAACGTCAGCAAGGGTTACGGCGATCGTGTGTTGATCGACAACCTGTCGTTTGCCATGCCTAAAGGCGCGATTGTCGGTGTGATCGGCGGTAACGGTGCTGGTAAGTCGACCCTGTTCCGCATGCTCATGGGCAAGGAGCAGCCGGATTCGGGCAGCATCGAAATCGGTGAAACCGTGCAGCTGGCCTGCGTGGATCAAAGCCGTGACGATCTGGACGGCAGCAAGACGGTATTTCAGCAGATTTCCGACGGCTCTGATCAGATCCGCATCGGCAACTACGAAATCCCGTCGCGCACTTATGTCGGTCGTTTCAACTTCAAGGGCGGCGATCAGCAGAAGTTCGTCAAGGATCTGTCCGGTGGTGAGCGCGGCCGCTTGCACCTGGCATTGACCTTGAAAGAGGGCGGCAACGTCCTGCTGCTCGACGAACCGTCAAACGACCTCGACGTGGAAACCCTGCGTTCGCTGGAAGAAGCCCTGCTGGACTTCCCTGGCGCCGCCATTGTGATCTCTCACGATCGGTGGTTCCTGGACCGTGTGGCAACGCACATCCTGGCCTACGAAGACGACTCGCAAGCGGTATTCTTCGAAGGTAACTACACCGAGTACGAAGCCGACCGCAAAAAGCGCCTCGGCGACGCGGCCGCCCAGCCACACCGGGTACGACACAAGAAACTGGCCTGATACTCAGGTTTCACAGAATCAGGTGTTACAAGAACGGAGCCTTCGGGCTCCGTTTTTGTTGGGTGGAATATTCCCCGCGCGGCAAACGCCTGTCCCCGTTGGAGCGAGGCTTGCCCGCGAAGAACGATGACGCGGTGGATCTGGGCCACCGAGGCGCCTGATTCGCGGGCAAGCCTCGCTCCAACGAGCATTTCAATTCAATGGTTGTGCGGTGTTTAATAGGAGCAACTTGTTGGCGAGGCGGTGTATCAGGCTGACCGCTTCGCGAACAAGTTCGCTTCTACGAAGGCATCGGCGAAACATCCTCCTCAATCAACACCACCTCAATCAACTGATCCCCGGCCGGGCGTTTCCACAGCACTTCATCGCCCAGTTGCGCACCCAGCAGCGCGCGGCCCAGCGGGGAACCCCAGTTGATCAAGCCAGCAGCGGCGTCGGCCTGATCCTCGCCGACCAGTTGCACGCGCTGCTCGGCGCCTTGTTCGTCGGCGAACGTCACCCAGCTGCCGATCTGCACCTTTTCCGTTGAAATCGCAGGCGTGACGACCTGTGCGCTGAGCAAACGCTGATTGAAGTAGCGCAGATCCCGTTCAAGATCGGCCAGGCGCTGTTTGTCCGAGTTGTCGCCCAGCGCGGATTGCGCGCTGTGTTGCGCTTGAAGTTCAGCGACCCGGTTCTGCAGTTGCAGTAAGCCGTGAGCGGTGACGTAGTTGGGTTGCTGGCTGACGAGGCGCTCGACCGGCTGGCTGGCGTCCGCAGCGGCATTATCTTCATTGACGAAGGCGCGGCTCATGGGTTTCTCCTGTTCATGAGATTTGGGCCACGCCTGCGGCTGATTAGTTTCGTTGAATCGCTATCCGGCCAGCTCAGTGCGACCGGTAAGCCTTGCCCGCGCCTTGGGTTTTTTGTTGCTCCCAGGCTCGATCACGGTCGTTCCAGATGTGATCGGTGTCCAGCCGGTCGCGGCTTTCCAGCATGCTCTGGCACTGACGAAAACCGTCGCTCCAGCCTTGAGCGTAAGTCACATCCTTGAGGTAACGCGGCACATCCTTCTTGTATTGCCCGCCGATTGATCCAGCTGCCTGCCGACCACTACCGCAGCCATCCTGAAACCCGTCGGCGAACGCCGGAGGATAACCTTCGGCCAATAACTGCTCATGAGTCGATTGACAACCAGCGACCAGCACTACTAACCACAACACAGCCCAACGCACGTTCATCACGGATTCCTCGACTTGTGGATAAAGTCTAAAAGCCGCTCTGTGAGTTATTCGTTAAAGACGTGTAGGAAATTAGTGATTTGCTGGCAGCCTCGTAGGCGCGCTCGTAGGAGCGGCTCGTAGGAGCGGCTTTAGCCGCGAGAGTGTCAGTCGCGAGAGTGTGCTCCCGGCTAAAGCCGGTCCTACGGCCGGTCCAATAGCCGGTCCAATAGCCGTTCCAACAGCCAATTAAGCAGCCGATAACTCAATAGTGATACCACTTCACCTCTAGCATCACTTCATTCTGCGGCGAAGTCAGCTGGCTGAATTCGCGCTGGGCGCTCAGGCGCAGGCCGAGGTTGCGCGACAGTTCCCATTGTTGGTTAAGGCTGATGCTGCGGCGTACTTCGCCGTTGGTGAAGTAATCGCCCTTGGTTTCCAGGCTCAGGTTGCCCAACGGATTGCGCCACAGCACGCCGGTATTGAACCCGGCCGCCGGCGAGACGAACTCGGCGAAGTCGTTGTTGTGCTCGACCCGCACCGTGCCCAACGCAAAGCCCAGCACGTCTTCGCCCAACTGCCAGGTGCCGCCCGCGCCGCCGTTCACATGGCTGACCAGCGTTTCGTCGCCATGCTTGCCCAGCACCCGCTCCAGCCCACCGGCCACTTGCCATGACCAAGGTTGCAGCAGTTCATTGCGCGGCGTCAGCGAGCGAATGGTGGCCAGATCCAGTTGTTGCAGCTGCCACTTGTTGCCTTCGTACTGACGCAGCTTGAGTTGCAGGATTTCAATCTGCGCGCCCAACGGGAAGCCGTAAGCGTTGTCATTGAGATCGTGATAGGCCATGCGCAAGCCGTACTCGGCAAAGGCCTTGTCGTCTCGCGTGCCCGCGCCAATCTGCCAGGTGCGCGATTGATGACCGTCTTCCGGCAAACCGGGCCGGGCGATGTCCAGCGCGGGTGGCGGATTCTGATTGATGGCGCGCAGCAGCTCGAAGCTGCGCTGCGAACGCTCACTGTCTCGTTCCAGGCCGTTGGCGCGGTAGCGTTCCAGGCGATACGCCGCGTCTTGAATCAACGCTCGGCGCTCTTTGGGCTGGGCAAGATAATCGGCATTTTGCAGTTGTTTCTGATCGGCGCTGACATTCAGCACCCACTGCTGCTCGTCGCTATTCAGCGGCTTGGCGCGCTCCAGCAGCTCGCGTTCCCGTGACGGGCGATAATCGATTTTCTCTACCAGGCCGGCTGCTTTCACAGCCTTTACGGTATCGGTCGGGATAGCGGTCAGCGGGAATTGTTCAGTCAGCTGCAAGCCGGGGCGAGCGACCTGAAGCAATTCCAGCAGGCGGTACGAACAGTTTTCGTCGAAGAAGAAGTAACCGAAGCGAATCTGTTTCAGTTCCCAGACATGCTCGACCATGCGCCCGGTTTCTTCCGGCGTCAGGTTCAAGCGGTATTCCCAGAGGTCACGGTTTTCCAGGCTGCGGTATTCCGAGAGCTTCTCTTGATACGGCACCAGCGCGAACAAGCCCGGATAACCACCCATCAAGCCTTTCCAGGCGTACAGAATGCTGTTGTCCATGCCTTCAATGTAGGCGCCGAAGTTGATGGCGTAGCTGAGCAGGGCGGTGTGATTGGTCTGCACGTCAGCCTGATCGATGCGCAGCAAGGTGTGGCCGAACATCGACGACGGGCTGTTCAGATACGCGGCGGGGAAGATCAACACTGCGCTGTCCGGGGCGACATCCTTGAACCACTGCTTGAATTCCTTGCAGTCAACCGCAGGCAGATCGGTCAGCTTCAGTTGATCGCGCAACCAGCGGGTGCGAGCTGGATAGACGCATTGCGCATGTTTTTCACCCGCACTGGCCTGCGCGTAGATCGCGTCCAGCGTGGCGCTCAGCTCAGCCTTCGGGTCATGGGCACCGTTGGCGGCGAGAAAGAATTTGGGATCATCGACATAGCTGCGCCAGCCGCCGAGCTTGGCGGTTTCGTAGTGGCCCAGGGAAATCCAGAACGGCTCATTGGCCAGTTGCTGCAAACGGGCATCGCTCGCATGGGGAGCGGCGCACAGCGGGGCGCAGACAAACAGCGCCAAATACACAAGGCGTTTGAGCATAGAGAGCAACTAGTCAGGGGATCGGACGTGGAAGCGCAACAAATCCCGCCCCTCCGGACAGAGGGGCAGGCGCAACGAGCTTAAGCCTGGGTAGCGTATTTCGCCAGGGTTGGATCGTTTTTCAGAACGTTGATGGTGTTGTTGTGGACGTCGTCAGCAGTAGCGTCGGCTTTGCTGAAGATCTGATTGAAGTGCTCGTGGGTGACTGCGGCGAAATGCGCACGGTCTTCCGGTGCAACGCCCAATACCACCGCGTAAGTGGTCAGCGCTTCGCCTTGACCCATGGCCATGTCTTTGGAGAGTTCATCCATCATGCCGTTCATGGCAATCCAGGATTTGCCGCCGTAGGTCAGCGCGCTGTTGGTGGAGCAACCGTTGGTGCCCGAGGTCATGCCGAAAGTGGCGTTACCGGAGGTGCCGTTGGTGGTCGATGCGAGAAAGTGAGCGGGCGTGCCGCGCTGACCTTCAAACAGCATGTTGCCCCAGCCACAATCCGGGCCGCCTGGAGCCTGGGCCATTGCGTTGTTGATGGAAACAGCTGCGAAGAGAGTACCAAGAAGAATCCGTTTCATAGCTTTGTTCTCTTTTATATTCAACCAAGGGTCAGGGTTCATGGCCATTGCAAGCGCCAAGGCGGCCAGAGGTATGTTTATTCTGGTACGCGGAACTTGGAGTTTAGGCAGGTTCCAAGGGTTCCGCTGTTTATTACAAATTGTTGTTTGGAGAAAACCCCCGCGTGTCTGTTCGCCGCTTGACGGGTCAATCCGCCCTTGAGGATTTTCCTGCCTTGCAAGTCATGTACAGCGAGCGCCAGAATGCCAGTCATCTGCCCCGTGATGTAAGGATGCCCGATGCCCGATCCTGTTGCTGCCAGCCTGCGTCTTGCGCCTGAAGCGCTGACCCGTCCGTTTTCCGCTGAACAGTTCAGCTTTTCGACGACCAATGATCTGGAACCCTTTCGCGGAGTGCTCGGTCAGGAACGAGCAGTCGAAGCCCTGCAATTCGGCGTGGCCATGCCGCGCCCCGGTTACAACGTATTTGTCATGGGCGAGCCCGGCACCGGTCGGTTCTCGTTCGTAAAGCGCTACCTCAAGGCCGAGGGCAAGCGCATGCAGACCCCGTGCGACTGGGTCTACGTCAATAATTTCGATGAACCCCGCGAGCCTCGCGCTCTGGAGCTGCCGCCGGGTACCGCGCACCAGTTCATCACCGATATCGGTGGTTTGATCGATAACCTGTTGGCGACTTTCCCGGCAGTGTTCGAGCACCCGTCCTACCAGCAGAAGAAAAGCGCCATCGACCGCGCCTTCAATCAGCGCTATGACAAGGCGCTGGACGTGATCGAGCGACTGTCTCTGGAAAAAGACATCGCTCTGTATCGCGACAGCACCAACATTGCGTTCACGCCGATGCTGGACGGCAAGGCGCTGGACGAAGCCGAGTTCTCGCAACTGCCGGAAGCGGATCGCGAACGCTTTCACGACGATATTTCGGCGCTGGAAGAGCGCTTGAACGAAGAACTGGCCAGCCTGCCTCAGTGGAAACGCGAATCGAGCAATCTGCTGCGCCAGCTCAACGAAGAAACCATCACTCTGGCCTTGCAGCCATTGCTGGCGCCGCTGTCCGAGCAGTACGCGGAAAACGCTGCGGTGTGCGCCTACCTGCAAGCGATGCAGGTTTACCTGCTGAAAACCGTGGTCGAGCAACTGGTCGACGAAAGCAATACCGACGCTCAGGCGCGCAAGCTGCTCGAAGAGCAATACAGCCCGAGCCTGGTGGTCGGTCATTCTGCCAGCGGCGGTGCGCCGGTGGTGTTCGAGCCGCATCCGACTTACGACAATCTGTTCGGGCGTATCGAGTACAGCACTGATCAAGGTGCGCTCTACACCACGTATCGTCAGCTGCGGCCGGGCGCCTTGCATCGCGCCAATGGCGGTTTTCTGGTGCTTGAAGCGGAAAAAATGCTCAGCGAGCCCTACGTTTGGGATGCCCTGAAGCGAGCACTGCAATCACGCAAGCTGAAAATGGAATCGCCGCTGGGTGAAATGGGTCGTCTGGCGACCGTGACGTTGACCCCGCAAGTGATCCCGTTGCAGGTCAAAGTCATCATCATCGGCGCACGTTCGCTGTATTACACCCTGCAAGACCTGGATCCTGACTTCCAGGAAATGTTTCGTGTGCTGGTGGACTTCGACGAAGACATCCCGATGTACGACGAAACCCTTGAACAGTTCGCGCAACTGCTGAAAACCCGCACTTCGGAGGAGGGCATGGCGCCGCTTACCGCCGATGCCGTGGCGCGACTGGCGACCTACAGCGCACGTCTGGCCGAGCATCAGGGGCGTTTGTCGGCGAAAATCGGCGATCTGTTTCAGCTGGTCAGCGAAGCGGACTTCATTCGCCAGTTGGCCAACGACGACAAGACCGACGCCGGGCACATCGAACGAGCCCTCAAGGCCAAGGCGACGCGCACCGGACGGGTTTCGGCGCGGATTCTCGACGACATGCTGGCGGGCATCATTCTCATCGACACCGACGGCGCGGCCGTAGGCAAATGCAACGGCCTGACGGTGCTGGAGGTCGGCGACTCGGCGTTCGGCGTGCCTGCGCGGATTTCCGCGACGGTTTACCCCGGCGGCAGCGGCATTGTCGACATCGAGCGCGAGGTCAATCTCGGCCAACCAATCCACTCCAAAGGCGTGATGATCCTCACCGGTTATCTGGGCAGCCGTTATGCCCAGGAATTCCCGCTGGCGATTTCCGCGAGCATCGCCCTTGAGCAATCCTACGGTTACGTGGACGGCGACAGCGCGTCATTGGGCGAGGCTTGCACGCTGATTTCTGCCTTGTCGAAAACCCCGCTCAAGCAGTGCTTTGCGATCACCGGCTCGATCAACCAGTTTGGTGAAGTGCAGGCGGTGGGCGGGGTCAACGAGAAAATCGAAGGCTTCTTCCGACTGTGCGAGGCGCGTGGCCTGACCGGCGAGCACGGCGCAATCATTCCGCAAGCCAACGTCGCCACGCTGATGCTGGACGAACGCGTGCTGCAAGCGGTACGTGCCGGGCAGTTTCATGTCTATGCGGTGCGTCAGGCCGACGAGGCGTTGAGCCTGTTGGTGGGCGAACCTGCCGGCGAACCCGACGAAAATGGCGAGTTTCCTGAAGGCAGCGTCAATGCGCGGGTGGTGGAGCGTCTGCGCGACATCGCTGAAATGCTCAGTGACGAAGACCTCAAGGAAGAACTGGAGAAAGACCCCGCGCAGGTGGCGCCTGAGCTGAAGGCTTAACAGTTTTCAGCGAATGGCTTCAATGTAGTTAGCGCGATCTCGTTGGAGCGAGGCTTGCCCGCGAAGGCATTGGATCAGATATCAAGGATTCGATGAACGCATTGGCCTATTCGCGGGCATGCCTCGCTCCAACGGTGCTTGCGCCGCACGGCCGATGACCATTCATCCCCAGCTCCTTTCGATTCCGGCTTTTCTTCTATCCTGTCTTGTTACCACGGTTGTCAAAAGGACTGACGCGCCGCTTCAGCAGTATCGGGAGGTGAATACCGTATCAACGAGGAGCTCGCCATGTTGCGTAGCCTCTGTCTTACTCGCCAATGCCTGGGTCTGATGACCCGAATCGAATGCGCAATCCGCCCCCTTTCAGGTGACAACGGCATGTGGACGTTGCTGTTTGCCGCAGGAATGTCAGGGAGTCAGCCTTCTGCAATCAAGGTTCAAGGACCGTTCCACGGCTCTCTGGCCGCTGAGTCGGTGATGATCGCCATTGCCGAAAGCCTTGCTCTGCAAGGCTATCAGGTGAGCGACGACATCCCCATCTGGAGTGTGCATCTGCAAGGTGAACTGCGCCGTCTCAACGGCGACGCCACTAAACCCAGAAGAACCTCGCCGTTCTAGCGAGGCCATTCGATCTCTTCCTTGCGCGGTGTCTTGCAAGCCATGCTCCAGGCGTGGAATGCAGCAGTGGCATCGTTCGCTACAATCTTTTGCTCGCCGTTTAACTGCGTTCTATGAATTCCGGAGCTGCTGGTATACTCGCCGGCACTTCCAACCATCTGTGAGTTTCAATGGAACGTTTTATCGAAAATGCCATGTACGCCTCGCGCTGGCTGCTGGCGCCGCTTTATTTCGGTTTGTCTCTGGGTTTGCTGGCGTTGGTCCTGAAGTTTTTTCAGGAAATCGTCCACGTCCTGCCCAACGTGTTTGCCCTGGCTGAGTCGGACCTGATTCTGGTGCTGCTGTCGTTGATCGACATGGCGCTGGTCGGTGGCCTGCTGGTGATGGTGATGATCTCGGGTTACGAGAACTTCGTCTCGCAGCTGGATATCGATGAGGACAAGGAAAAGCTCAACTGGCTGGGCACCATGGACTCTTCCTCGTTGAAGATGAAAGTGGCCGCGTCCATCGTTGCGATTTCCTCGATCCATCTGTTGCGGGTGTTCATGGATGCCAAGAACATCGAGCCGCAATACCTGATGTGGTACGTGATCATTCACATGACCTTCGTGGTGTCGGCCTTCGCCATGGGATACCTGGACAAGCTGACCAAACACTGATCCGGGCTTCCTGCAGTACCACGCCGCCCGGCCATCGTGAGATGGACGGGCGGTGTCGTTACCGGTGTATTAATCCGCTATGTTGTTGTACGGGGTTGGTGTTTCTGCACAACAATCGTGCAACTTTTAGAGGGATAGCAAATGAACGCATATGAATTGGCAAGGCATGCCAACGCAGGAAGCATCGACGAGCTGAACCTGATCTCCATCGAAGGCGGTATCTACCTGCTGCAAGCGCGATTGCAGGGCACGGTGGGCTACCTGAATGACGACAACGGCGAAATCATGCATTTGCGCTCTGTCGAGCATGCCCGTGAGTTGCTCAAGGATTTACCGCCCTTGCCGTTTCACCTCGTCCACGCCGTGGTCCATGACGAAATGTGCGGAATGCCGATGGACAAGCGCGACCCGCTGCGCGTGCCGATCAGCTTTCATTCGAAGTGGTGAAGGCGTCATTTTCAAGGGCATTGCTGTGCCGCTGTCCGTAGGACCGGCTTCAGCCGGGAGGAATCGGGTCGTGCATCTGTGCTAGGCTGCTCGCCCTTTTGGTTCGGGGCGCTCTGTTTGAGCGTTCCCCTTGCGGAGCAGCGATATGTCCGAAGTTAACCTGTCTACCGATGAAACCCGCGTCAGCTACGGCATCGGCCGTCAACTGGGCGACCAGCTGCGTGACAATCCACCACCTGGCGTAAATCTGGACGCAATCCTGGCTGGCCTGACCGATGCATTCGGTGGCAAGCCAAGCCGTGTGGGTCAGGAAGAAATGTCCGCCAGCTTCAAGGTTATCCGCGAAATCATGCAGGCCGAAGCCGCTGCCAAGGCTGAACAGGCTGCTGGCGCCGGGCTGGCTTACCTGGCCGAGAACGGCAAGCGTGACGGCGTGACCACTCTGGCTTCCGGTCTGCAGTTCGAAGTGCTGACCACTGGTGATGGCACCAAGCCGTCGCGCGAAGATCAGGTTCGTACGCACTACCACGGCACACTGATCGACGGCACTGTGTTCGACAGCTCCTACGATCGTGGCGAACCGGCTGAATTCCCGGTTGGCGGCGTAATTCCTGGCTGGACCGAAGCACTGCAATTGATGAGTGCCGGCAGCAAATGGCGTCTGCACGTGCCGAGCGAGCTGGCTTACGGCGCTCAAGGCGTTGGCAGCATCCCGCCGCACAGCGTGCTGGTATTCGACGTCGAGTTGCTTGACGTTCTCTGATCGACTCCAGTCGCATCAGTTGAATGCTGAACGAATCGTCCTGATCCGTTCAGCATCGACGTTCGGTCGGGGAGTGCGGTGGCTCATGGTCAGTGCAGCTCTCCCGCCGGGCGTAGCGCTCGCGCATAGCAGAACAGAAACAGATTACGCACCAGCTCCTTGAGCACGACCGGTTCGCTCGAACTCAGGTCATGTACATCCAGATCACCCTGATCACGCAATTCATCCAGCGCTTCCTCTTCCAGCACTGCACAGACTTCGCCCGTTTCCCGGTGAAGAATCCTGAGGTAGGGGTGCGGGCGATCCAGCCATGCATCGATCAAATAAGTCATGTGTCTTCTCCTTGGTAAGTCCAATGAGAATAATTCTTATTGATGGAATAGCAAGTCTCTATTGAGAATTATTCGCATTTTGCGCTGAATGGTTGACGGAGGTCAGTCAATAGCCCGACAACGGAATCGGTAGGAGGGGACTTGTCCCCGATAGCGTCAGTTCAGGCTGCGGTGATTTTCACGCTTGCCGCTGCCCATGCCCTGCATCGGTCAGGCAACAAAAAGCCCGTCACATGGACGGGCTTCATTTTGCTGCGACAAGCAATCAGTGCGTACGCGCTACCGCAAACTCGCTCAACTCGACCAACGCATCGCGATATTCGCTTGGCGGCAGGGCGTCGAGGCAGGCAATTGCGCGGGCCACGTAATCACGGGCCAATTGCGCGGTGTAATCCAGCGCACCGGCCTTCTCGACAGCATCGCGGATGCTTTCCAGATCTTCCAGGCCGCCTTTCTGAATGGCCTGACGCACCAAGGCTGCCTGTTCCGGCGTGCCTTCGCGCATGGTGTAGATCAGTGGCAAGGTCGGCTTGCCCTCGGCCAGGTCGTCACCGACGTTCTTGCCCAGGGTTTCCGCGTCGCCGCGATAATCGAGCAGGTCGTCAACCAGCTGGAAGGCAACGCCCAAGTGGTCGCCGAACGTGCGCAGGGCTTCGCTCTGCGCCTCGCTCGCATTGCACAAGGCTGCGGCGCTGTGAGTCGAGGCTTCGAACAGCATGGCTGTCTTGCCGCGAATCACTTCCATGTAGGTTTCTTCGGTGGTACTGGCGTCGCGGATCTTCGACAGCTGCAGCACTTCGCCTTCGGCAATCACTCGCGTCGCTTTCGACAGAATCTTCATGACCGGCATCGAGCCAAGCTCAACCATCATTTCGAACGAGCGCGAATAAAGGAAGTCGCCGACCAGCACGCTGGGCGCATTGCCCCACAGCGCATTGGCGGTCGAGCGGCCACGGCGCATGCCGGACATGTCTACGACGTCGTCGTGCAGCAAGGTTGCGGTGTGCAGGAATTCGATGGTGGCGGCCAGCAGGCGCAGGTCATCGCCTTCGCGGCCCAGGGCTTTGCCACACAGAAGTACCAGCAACGGGCGCAGGCGTTTGCCTCCGGCCGAAGTGATGTAGTCACCGATTTTCGAGACCAGCGGTACGCGCGACGTCAGCTGCTTCTTGATAATAACGTCAACGGCACTAAAATCGTCCGCCACCGCGCGGTAGAAGGCTTGAGGTTGCATCAGCGACAGGTGCTCCAGAAGGGATGCGCCGCATGCTAGGTTGCGGGTCGGAAGGTGTCAAGGCATGACGTTTGGGCTCTTGCATCAGTCTTGCGCCTTGCGTACAATCGCGCACCCTAACTTTCCTGGGCAGCACCTGCCTTACGCAATTGCAAACGGGCCGTTCCAGCCCCAAGCAGCCATGCCAGCCGATACTCTACTTATAAAGAGCTGGGTGAGCAGGATTTACGGAGAAATACCATGTCTTATGCAGTAATCGTAACCGGTGGCAAGCAATACAAGGTTGCCCCAGGTGAATACCTGAAGATCGAAAAACTGGAAATCGCCACTGGCGAATCCGTTACTTTTGATCGCGTTCTGTTGGTTGCCAATGGCGACGACGTGAACATCGGCGCTCCAGTTGTTGTTGGTGCCACCGTTGTTGCTGAAGTGATCTCCCAAGGTCGTCACGACAAAATCCGCATCATCAAGTTCCGTCGTCGTAAGCACCACATGAAACGTATGGGCCACCGCCAGTGGTACACCGAGATCAAAATCACCGGTATTCAGGCTTAATTCAGCCTAATCCTCATTTGGAGAATTGACTCATGGCACACAAAAAAGCTGGTGGTAGTACCCGTAACGGTCGCGACTCAGAAGCCAAACGCCTTGGCGTTAAGATGTATGGCGGCCAGGCTATCATTCCGGGCAACATCATCGTGCGTCAGCGCGGCACCCAATTCCACGCTGGCTACGGCGTTGGCATGGGTAAAGATCACACCCTGTTCGCGAAAGTGGAAGGCGTGATCAAGTTCCAGGTTAAAGGCGCCTTCGGTCGTCGCTACGTGAGTATCGTTCCGAAGACTGCAGTCTCCGCAGCGTAATCATGCAGCAGCTGGAAAAGCCCTGTCTCGCGACGGGGCTTTTTCGTTTTTGAAGGTTGTTGGTTGTAAAAGCTTTTGGTGAGTCTCTTGCAAAACTGTTTGTGCGGGCTGTTGTGATGTTGACCCCTTGAGGTCGCTGGTTTCTGATCGGTATCGCAACGCTCATTTTTGCAAGAGTCTTATGAATTTATGTTGTTCAGCTCGTCCCTGTGGCGGGAGGCGTGCGTTATGAAATTTGTTGATGAAGTATCCATTCGAGTAAAAGCCGGTGACGGCGGCAACGGTTGCATGAGCTTCCGTCGCGAAAAATTCATCGAAAACGGCGGTCCTAACGGCGGCGACGGTGGCGATGGCGGCTCGATCTACATGATCGCCGACGAGAACCTCAACACTCTGGTCGACTACCGTTACACCCGTCACTTCGACGCCGAGCGCGGTTCCAATGGCGGCAGCGCCGATTGCACCGGCAAGAAAGGTGAAGAGCTGGTGCTGCGCGTACCGGTTGGAACCACGGTTATCGATGCAAGCACTCAGGAAATCATCGGCGACCTGACCAAGGCTGGTCAGCGTCTGCTGGTCGCCATGGGCGGCTGGCACGGTCTGGGCAACACTCGTTTCAAATCCAGTACCAACCGTGCGCCACGTCAGACCACGCCGGGCAAGCCTGGTGATCAGCGCGATCTCAAGCTAGAGCTGAAGGTTCTGGCTGACGTCGGTCTGCTGGGTTTGCCGAACGCCGGTAAAAGCACATTCATTCGCTCGGTGTCCGCTGCCAAGCCGAAAGTGGCCGATTACCCGTTCACCACCCTGATCCCTAACCTGGGTGTGGTCAGTGTTGATCGCTGGAAGAGCTTCGTTGTTGCCGATATTCCCGGCCTGATCGAAGGCGCCTCCGATGGCGCGGGCCTGGGGATTCGTTTCCTCAAGCACTTGGCACGGACTCGTCTGCTGTTGCACCTCGTCGACATGGCGCCGCTGGATGAATCCAGTGCTCCGGATGCCGCCGAAATCATCGTCAATGAGCTGGTCAAGTTCAGCCCGTCCCTGGCTGAGCGCGATCGCTGGTTGGTGTTGAACAAGTGCGACCAGATCCTTGAGGAGGAGCACGAGGCTCGGGTCAAGGAAATCGTCGATCGTCTTGAGTGGACCGGTCCGGTCTATGTGATTTCTGCGATTGCCAAAGAAGGCACCGAGCAGCTGAGCCGCGACATCATGCGTTACCTCGAAGAGCGCAATCTGCGTCTCGTCGAAGAGCCTGGTTATGCTGAAGAGCTGGCTGAGCTGGATCAGCGCATCGAAGATGAAGCGCGTGCCCAGCTGCAAGCGCTGGACGATCAGCGTGCCCTGCGCCGCAGCGGCGTGAAGAGCGTGCATGACATTGGTGAAGACGATTGGGATGAAGATGACGAGGACGATGAAGATGGTCCGGAAATCATTTACGTCCGTGACTGATCGGGTGCAGTAAACTAGACGCCGCTTATTTATAAGCGGCGTTTTTGTATCCGGTTTCTCGAATTTGTATCTACCAAAATTCTCTGGCTAAGGTTGGAAGATGATGCGCAGCAAAGTGACGGGCGCCCAGCGCTGGGTCGTGAAGATCGGCAGTGCCCTGCTTACGGCAGACGGCAAAGGCCTTGATCGTTCGGCGATGGGTGTGTGGGTCGAGCAAATGGTGGCGCTGCATGAGGCGGGCGTTGAACTGGTATTGGTGTCGTCCGGGGCTGTCGCGGCCGGGATGAGTCGTCTGGGCTGGACGGTGCGACCCAGTGCCATGCACGAACTGCAGGCTGCTGCCGCTATCGGTCAGATGGGGCTGGTTCAGGCGTGGGAGTCGAGCTTTGCCGAGCATGGCCGGCATACTGCGCAAATCCTCCTGACCCACGACGATCTTTCTGATCGCAAGCGCTATCTGAACGCCCGCAGCACCTTGCGTACGCTGGTCGAGCTGGGTGTCATCCCGGTCATCAACGAAAACGACACGGTCGTGACCGATGAAATTCGTTTCGGCGACAACGACACGCTGGCGGCGCTGGTTGCGAATCTGGTTGAGGCTGACCTGTTGGTGATTCTCACTGATCGCGACGGCATGTTCGACGCTGATCCGCGCAACAACCCCGAAGCTCAGTTGATCTACGAAGCGCGTGCCGATGATCCGGCGCTGGACGCTGTTGCTGGTGGTACGGGCGGCGCGTTGGGTCGTGGCGGCATGCAGACCAAGTTGCGTGCGGCGCGTCTGGCTGCTCGTTCCGGCGCACACACCGTTATCGTCGGTGGGCGCATCGAGCGGGTGCTGGCGCGGCTCAAGACCGGTGAGCGCCTCGGTACGCTGCTCTCGCCGGAGCGTGAAATGCTCGCGGCGCGCAAGCAATGGCTGGCGGGGCATCTCCAGACCCGTGGCACGCTGGTGCTCGATGCCGGTGCCGTGAAGGCGCTGAGCACTGATCACAAAAGTCTGCTGCCGGTAGGTGTCAAGCTGGTGCAAGGCAGCTTCCGTCGCGGTGAAATGGTGGTCTGTGTCGCGCCGGACGGTCGCGAGGTTGCGCGGGGCTTGAGTAACTACAGTGCGCTTGAGGCGCAGAAGATTATTGGTCAGTCGTCCGACGCCATCGTGCGTGTGCTTGGCTACATGGCAGAGCCGGAGCTGGTGCACCGGGATAATCTGATTCTGGTTTGATCGGACTTTTTTGCTGGAAGGAAGATTTGATGCGCGTCATGAAGGGAATATTGGGGTTGCTGCTGGCGTTTCCGCTGCTGGCTTCCGCCGAAGAGATTGGTCAGGTTTCGACCGTGTTCAAGTTTGTCGGGCCGAACGACCGGATCGTGGTCGAGGCTTTCGATGATCCCAAGGTCGAGGGCGTGACCTGTTATCTGTCCCGGGCCAAGACCGGGGGAGTGAAGGGTGGTCTCGGGTTGGCTGAAGATCGCGCCGAGGCGTCCATCGCTTGTCGTCAGGTCGGGCCGATCCGCTTCAAGGAAAACCTGAAGGACGGTGATGAGGTGTTCAAGGAGCGCACATCGCTGGTCTTCAAGACCATGCAGGTCGTGCGTTTCCTGGACAAGAAGCGCAACACGCTGGTGTATCTGGTCTATAGCGACCGCGTCATCGAAGGCAGCCCGCAGAATGCCGTGACAGCGATTCCGATCCTGCCGTGGGTGCCCGCGCCCGCGCCTTGAGCGTTTGAGTTGCGTAGGACCGGCTTTAGCCGGGAGGGGGGCAATTGATCCGCAGCAGCTGCGTCGTCAGAATTCCGGTCTCCCCGGCTGAAGCCGGTCCTACGGGACCCATCACGTCCAGCCCCATTGGCTCAGCTGCGCATCTCCAAATCCCACCCAATAAAAAACCGACCCTGAGGTCGGTTTTTTAACAAGCGTGTCGCTTAGGCAGCAGCAGCAAGGTTCAGAGCCTTGATGTGACCATTCAGGCGACCTTTATGGCGAGCAGCTTTGTTCTTGTGGATGATGCCTTTATCGGCCATACGGTCGATGATTGGCACGGCCAGAACATAAGCAGCTTGCGCTTTTTCAGCGTCTTTTGCGTCGATGGCTTTAACTACATTCTTGATGTAGGTACGAACCATGGAACGCAGGCTGGCGTTGTGGCTGCGACGCTTCTCAGCCTGTTTTGCACGTTTTTTGGCGGAAGGTGTGTTGGCCACCGTCGAGCTCCTCGAAAGACTTTTTAGGAAATAGCAAACAAAATAGGCCGCGAATCATGCCGATGAGTTGATGTGTTGTCAAGGGCAGTTGATGTGTTCCGCTGAGTGGTCGTTGTGTTTGACCGGGATATTTATTTCCGGGGCGCGACCTGTAAACTCGCCGACTTTGACTCTGGGCTTTTGCGGCGCGGAGTATCGCATAAATGGACAGGTTAATCGCCCGGTCCTTTAGCCAAGGCAATAATTCCTTAATGAATCTACTCAAATCACTGGCTGCCGTCAGCTCTATCACGATGCTTTCCCGGGTTTTGGGCTTTATTCGGGACACAATCATCGCGCGAACTTTCGGTGCCGGAATGGCCACGGACGCGTTTTTTATCGCATTCAAGCTGCCCAACCTGCTGCGCCGCATCTTCGCCGAGGGGGCTTTCTCTCAGGCTTTCGTGCCGATTCTCGCCGAATATAAAAGCCAGCAGGGCGAGGAGGCGACGCGAACCTTCGTCGCTTATGTGACCGGCTTGCTGACCCTGGTGTTGGCGTTGGTGACCTTGCTGGGCATCATTGCCGCCCCTTGGGTGATCTGGGCCACGGCCCCCGGCTTTGCTGACACGCCGGAAAAATTCGCGCTGACCTCCGACCTGTTGCGGGTGACCTTTCCTTATATATTGCTGATCTCGTTGTCATCGCTGGCGGGCGCGATCCTCAATACCTGGAATCGCTTCTCGGTGCCGGCCTTCGTGCCGACCCTGCTCAACGTCAGCATGATTTTTTTCGCGCTGTTCCTGACTCCGTACTTCGATCCGCCGGTCATGGCGCTGGGCTGGGCAGTGCTGGTCGGTGGTTTGCTGCAGCTGCTCTACCAACTGCCGCACCTGAAAAAGATCGGCATGCTGGTCCTGCCGCGACTGAATTTGCGCGACTCTGGCGTCTGGCGGGTAATGAAGCAGATGCTGCCGGCCATCCTTGGCGTTTCCGTGAGTCAGATTTCTCTGATTATCAATACGATTTTTGCCTCGTTCCTTGTGGCCGGATCGGTTTCCTGGATGTACTACGCCGACCGTTTGATGGAATTGCCATCAGGTGTGCTGGGCGTTGCGCTCGGCACGATCTTGCTGCCGATCCTCTCCAAGACCTACGCCAGCAAGGACCGCCATGAATATTCGCGGATCCTCGACTGGGGCTTGCGCCTGTGCTTCGTGCTGGTCCTGCCATGCACGCTGGCCTTGGGTATCCTTGCTGAACCGCTGACCGTTTCTCTGTTTCAATACGGTAAATTCGATGCACTGGACGCGGCCATGACCCAGCGCGCATTGATCGCTTATTCAGTCGGCCTGCTGGGCATCATTGTCATCAAGGTGCTGGCGCCCGGCTTTTATGCGCAACAAAATATTCGTACCCCGGTGAAAATCGCGATCTTCACCCTCATTGTTACTCAGCTGCTCAACCTCGCGTTCATTGGTCCACTGCAGCATGCGGGCCTGGCGTTGGCGATCAGTGTCGGTGCATGCATCAACGCCGGATTGCTGTTCTGGCAGCTGCGCAAGCAGGATTTGTTTCAGCCGCAACCCGGCTGGACCAAGTATTTGTTCAAGCTGGTCGTGGCGGTGGCGGTGATGTCGGGGGTTCTGCTGGGGCTCATGCATTTCATGCCGGCCTGGGACGAGGGGCATATGCTGGAGCGCTTCGTTCGCCTGGGCGGCTTGGTGGCTGCGGGGTTGGCGACGTATTTCGTGATGCTTCTGGCATTGGGCTTTCGTCTGAAAGACTTCGCCCGCAGTGCCGTGATGTAGGAAGGGATTCAAAGGGTAGTCGTCGATTTTTGCCGTTATGGGCACACGACTGTTGTTTTGCCTTGGCGTGTTGCCTGTCGTCCAGGGCTGTGTGTGGTTATAATCGGCCACTTTATGAGCAAGAAGCGCGTTATGCAGCTGGTTCGAGGCCTTCACAATCTGCAACCCCGACATCGGGGTTGCGTCGCCACTATCGGCAACTTCGACGGTGTTCACCGAGGCCACCAGGCTATTCTGGCGCGCTTGCGGGATCGTGCTGTCGAGTTGGGCCTGCCCAGCTGTGTGGTGATTTTCGAGCCGCAGCCGCGTGAGTTCTTCGCCCCGGCCACCGCTCCAGCCCGTCTGGCACGCTTGCGCGACAAGCTGGAATTGCTGGCGGCCGAGGGTGTTGATCAGGTGCTGTGCCTGGCTTTCAATCAGCGCCTGAGCGAGCTGAGTGCCGCCGAGTTCGTCGAAACGGTGCTGATCCAGGGCCTGGGCGTGCGGCATCTTGAAGTGGGCGACGACTTCCGTTTCGGTTGCGACCGGATCGGCGATTTCGATTTTCTGCAACACGTGGGTGCCACCAAGGGCTTTACGGTCGAGGCGGCACAGACCGTTGAGATCGATGGTGTTCGGGTCAGCAGCACCAAGGTGCGTAACGCCTTGGCTGTGGCGGACTTCACCCTTGCCGAGCGCATGCTCGGTCGTCCGTTCCGGATTGCAGGACGAGTGCTGCATGGCCAGAAACTGGCGCGCCAGTTGGGTACACCCACGGCCAACGTGCAACTCAAGCGTCGTCGTGTACCGCTGACCGGGGTTTATCTGGTCAGTGCGAGCATCGACGGCAAGACCTGGCCGGGAGTCGCCAATATCGGCGTGCGCCCGACTGTGGCAGGTGATGGCAGTGCCCACCTTGAAGTGCATCTTCTGGATTTTGCCGGTGACCTGTATGGCCGGCGTTTGACGGTGGCTTTCCACCATAAGCTGCGTGATGAGCAGCGTTTCGCCTCACTGGAGGCGCTCAAGACGGCGATCAATGCGGACGTCGCCGCCGCCCGTGCCCATTGGCATGGCCAACCGCTAACGAAGAGCCTTAAATGACCGACTACAAAGCCACGCTAAACCTTCCGGACACCGCCTTCCCAATGAAGGCCGGCCTGCCCCAGCGCGAGCCGCAAACTCTGCAGCGCTGGGACAGCATTGGCCTGTACCAGAAGCTGCGCGAGATTGGCAAGGATCGTCCAAAGTTCGTCCTGCACGACGGCCCTCCTTATGCCAACGGTAATATTCACATCGGTCACGCCGTAAACAAGATTCTCAAGGACATGATCATCCGCTCGAAAACCCTTTCGGGCTTCGACGCGCCTTATGTTCCGGGTTGGGACTGCCATGGCTTGCCGATCGAGCACAAGGTCGAAGTCACCCACGGCAAGAACCTGCCTGCGGACAAGACTCGCGAGCTGTGCCGTGCCTACGCGGCCGAGCAGATCGAAGGCCAGAAAGCCGAGTTCATCCGGCTTGGCGTATTGGGCGACTGGGACAATCCGTACCGCACCATGGACTTCGCCAACGAAGCCGGAGAAATCCGTGCACTGGCGGAAATGGTCAAAGGCGGTTTCGTGTTCAAGGGCCTCAAGCCGGTGAACTGGTGCTTCGATTGCGGTTCGGCGCTGGCTGAAGCGGAAGTCGAATATCAGGACAAAAAGTCTTCGACCATCGACGTCGCTTTCCCGATTGCCGATGAGGCCAAACTGGCTGCGGCCTTTGGTCTGCCTTCGCTGAGCAAGCCTGCATCCATCGTGATCTGGACCACTACTCCGTGGACCATTCCCGCCAACCAGGCGCTGAACGTCCACCCCGAGTTCGAATACTCGCTGGTTGATGTCGGTGACAAATTGCTGGTGCTGGCTTCCGAGCTGGTCGAGTCGTGCCTGGCGCGCTACAAGCTGCAAGGCACCGTGATCGCCACCACGACCGGTGCCGAGCTGGAACTGATCAACTTCCGTCACCCGTTCTACGATCGCCTGTCGCCTGTGTATCTGGCGGACTACGTCGAGTTGGGCGCTGGTACTGGCGTTGTTCACTGCTCGCCCGCTTATGGCGTCGACGACTTTGTGATCAGCAAGAGCTACGGACTGACCAACGACGACATCATCAGCCCGGTGCAGAGCAACGGCGTGTATGTCGAGTCGCTGGAGTTCTTTGGTGGCCAGTTCATCTTCAAGGCCAACCAGAACATCATCGACAAGCTGGCCGAAGTCGGCAGCTTGATGGACACCGAAACCATCACGCACAGCTACATGCACTGCTGGCGCCACAAATCGCCGCTGATCTACCGCGCTACGGCGCAGTGGTTCGTGGGCATGGACAAGCAGCCGGAAACCGGCGAAACCCTGCGCGAGCGTGCCGTCAAAGCCATCGAAGAAACCCAGTTCGTACCGGCCTGGGGCCAGGCACGCCTGCACTCGATGATCGCCAATCGTCCTGACTGGTGCATCTCGCGTCAGCGCAACTGGGGCGTGCCGATCCCGTTCTTCCTGCACAAGGAAAGCGGTGAGCTGCATCCGCGTACCGTGGAGCTGATGGAAGAAGTGGCCCTGCGTGTCGAGCAGGAAGGCATCGAAGCCTGGTTCAAGCTGGACGCCGCCGAGTTGCTCGGTGACGAAGCGCCCAAGTACGACAAGATCTCCGACACGCTGGATGTATGGTTCGATTCCGGCACCACGCATTGGCATGTTCTGCGCGGTTCGCACCCGATGGGCCACGAGACTGGCCCGCGCGCTGACCTGTACCTGGAAGGTTCGGACCAACACCGTGGCTGGTTCCACTCGTCCTTGCTGACCGGTTGCATGCTGGACGACCACGCTCCGTATCGCGAATTGCTGACCCACGGTTTCGTCGTCGACGAAAATGGTCGCAAGATGTCAAAGTCGCTGAACAACGTGGTTGCGCCGCAGAAGGTCAACGATTCCCTGGGCGCCGACATCATGCGTCTGTGGGTTTCCGCAACTGACTACTCCGGCGAGATGGCGGTGTCCGATCAGATCCTGCAGCGCAGCGCAGACGCCTATCGGCGGATCCGCAACACTGCACGCTTCATGCTCTCGAACCTGACCGGCTTCAACCCGGCGACAGATATCCTGCCCGCCGAAGAAATGCTCGCGCTGGATCGCTGGGCCGTGGATCGCGCTGCGTTGCTGCAACGCGAACTGCAAGAACACTACGGCGAATACCGTTTCTGGAACGTCTACTCGAAGATCCACAACTTCTGCGTGCAGGAGCTGGGTGGTTTCTATCTGGACATCATCAAGGACCGTCAGTACACCACGGCGGCCGACAGCACGGCACGGCGCTCCTGCCAGACCGCGCTGTTCCACATCTCCGAGGCGCTGGTGCGCTGGATCGCGCCGATCCTGGCGTTCACTGCCGACGAGCTGTGGCAGTACCTGCCGGGCGAGCGTAACGAGTCCGTGATGCTCAACACCTGGTACGAAGGCCTGAGCGAAATGCCAGCCGACTTCGAACTGGACCGCGCCTACTGGGAGCGGATCATGGAAGTCAAAGTCGCGGTCAACAAGGAAATGGAAAACCTGCGGGCAGCCAAGGCTATCGGCGGCAACCTGCAAGCTGAAGTGACCTTGTATGCCCAGGACTCGCTGGTTGCGGACCTGGCCAAACTCGGCAACGAACTGCGCTTTGTACTGATCACGTCGACTGCCAGCGTCGCTCCGGTGCTTGATGCACCTGCCGATGCGGTGGTCACCGAGGTTACCGGCCTGAAGCTGAAAGTGGTCAAGTCCGGTCATCCGAAGTGTGCCCGTTGCTGGCATCACCGTGCTGACGTCGGCGTAGATCCGGAGCATCCTGAAATCTGCGGTCGTTGCGTCGACAATATCAGCGGTTCGGGTGAGGTTCGTCACTATGCCTAAGGCAGGTTTCGGCCGTCTGGCCTGGCTCTGGCTGAGTGTGCTGGTCCTGGTCATCGACCAGGCCAGCAAGTATTACTTCGAAAACACGCTGAGCCTGTATCAACAGATCATCGTGATTCCGGATTACTTCAGCTGGACCCTGGCCTACAACACGGGCGCGGCATTCAGCTTCCTCGCCGACAGTTCGGGCTGGCAGCGCTGGCTGTTCGCCTTGATCGCTGTTGTGGTCAGCGCGGTGCTGGTGGTCTGGCTCAAACGTCTGGGCCGGGATGAAACCTGGCTCGCCGTAGCACTGGCGCTGGTTTTGGGGGGCGCCTTGGGCAACCTCTATGACCGCATCGCGCTGGGTCATGTGATCGATTTCATCTTTGTGCACTGGCGCAACGAATACCGCTTCCCGGCGTTCAACGTTGCCGACAGTGCGATCACCGTCGGTGCAATCATGCTGGCGCTGGATATGTTCAAGAGCAAGAAAACCGGAGAGCCCGTTAATGACTGAACAGTTATTGGCCGATAATGCCGCGAAAGCGCAACGCATCGGTCAGAACACGGAAGTCACGCTGCATTTTGCTTTGCGCCTGGAGAACGGCGATACCGTGGACAGCACCTTCGAAAAGGCTCCGGCCACGTTCAAGGTCGGTGATGGCAACCTGTTGCCTGGCTTTGAAGCCGCGTTGTTCGGCTTCAAGGCCGGTGACAAGCGCACCGTGCAGGTCCTGCCGGAAAACGCCTTTGGTCAGCCAAACCCGCAAAACGTGCAGATCATCCCGCGTTCGCAGTTCAAGGACATGGAATTGTCCGAAGGCCTGCTGGTGATCTTCAACGATGCGGCCAATACTGAACTGCCAGGCGTGGTGAAGGTTTTCGATGATGAGCAGGTGACCATCGACTTCAATCACCCGTTGGCGGGCAAGACCCTGAACTTTGAAGTCGAGATTTTCGAGGTCAAGGCTCTCTGAGGCCTGACGCCAGGTTAGAAAGCCAGCCCGACTCCGGTCGGGCTGTTCCGCACGTAGACACGAGGCACGCTATGCAAATCAAACTCGCCAACCCCCGCGGCTTCTGCGCTGGAGTGGACCGTGCGATCGAAATCGTCAATCGTGCCCTGGAAGTGTTTGGTCCGCCGATCTATGTGCGCCATGAAGTGGTTCATAACAAATTTGTCGTCGAAGACCTGCGCGCACGTGGCGCGATCTTCGTCGAAGAGCTGGATCAGGTGCCGGATGACGTCATCGTGATTTTCAGCGCGCACGGTGTTTCTCAGGCAGTTCGCACTGAAGCCGCCGGGCGTGGCTTGAAAGTGTTCGACGCAACGTGCCCGCTGGTGACCAAGGTGCACATCGAAGTGGCGCGTTACAGTCGTGACGGTCGTGAGTGCATCCTCATCGGCCACCAGGGCCATCCCGAAGTCGAAGGCACCATGGGCCAGTACGACGCCAGCAACGGCGGCGCGATCTATCTGGTGGAAGACGAGCAGGACGTCGCCAACCTGCAAGTGCGCAACCCTGAATCCCTGGCGTTCGTGACCCAGACGACCTTGTCCATGGACGACACCAGCCGGGTCATCGACGCACTGCGCAGCCGTTTCCCGGCCATCGGCGGGCCGCGCAAGGACGACATCTGCTACGCCACGCAAAACCGCCAGGATGCGGTCAAGTTGCTGGCGGACGAATGCGATGTGGTGTTGGTGGTCGGTAGCCCGAACAGCTCCAACTCCAACCGTTTGCGGGAACTTGCCGAGCGCATGGCGACCCCGGCCTACCTGATCGACGGCGCTGAAGACATGCAGCGCAGCTGGTTCGACGGTGTCGAGCGCATCGGCATCACCGCCGGCGCCTCGGCTCCGGAAGTTCTGGTGCGCGGCGTGATCCAGCAACTCCATGCCTGGGGCGCCACCGGCGCAGACGAACTGGCCGGCCGCGCCGAGAACGTCATCTTCTCGATGCCCAAGGAATTGCGGGTCAAGTCGTTGTTGTGATGCCAGAGTGTTGGAGCGAGGCTTGGTGTAGGACCGGCTTTAGCCGGGAGGGCAATTGGCGCTCTCGCGACTAAAGTCGCTCCTACGTTCGCTCCTATGGCCGATTCTCGGGCAAGCCTCGCTCCAGGATCCCGGCCTCTGTATCACCCGCATAATTCCTCGGGTTTTTCCTGATTTTCAATCCTGACCCGTCCCGTTAACGCCAATACAACTTGATAACGGCTGACCGGCTGGTCTTTCAGGCAAACAAACAACCTTCCATTGCCTGCGCCCATGAGCACGCCCATACCGTTGAAACTGATGTGGCTTTCGACTTTCTGGTTTCCAACAACCCTGGCTTTCCCACTGGCCGCTCGCTCCACAAGCACCGGATCATCTTCGTCAGGCCCCTTGCCATCCTTATCTGCAATGATTCGCCAGCCATTGCTCCAGTCAGCGTCGATGCTGTGGATGGTCACGACTTGATTACGCAGGATCGCTTCGGTCCGCGCCGTGCGTATGCCGCTGGCTAACCGCTGCGCCGCATCCTGCCGCCGCTGTGCATCGACCATTTCCCCAAGCGCCGGCAGCGCCACTAGCGAAATCACTGACAGCAGCACCAGCGTCACCATCAATTCGACAAGCGTGAAACCTGCCTGCTTCATGAGCATTCCTCCCTGAAAATACTTCACCTGAACGCCATCCGGGCATTCGTCCTGACTAAACAACCGTATATCCTTCAGTCAACTTCAGGACGCAGCCGCTGCCCTATAGTTGTAACGTCTAGGAGACACTCAATGAGCCACCGCGCCAAGGGCTTCAGCCTGATCGAATTGTTAGTCACTGTGTCCTTGGTGGGTATTCTGGCGGCGATTGCGATTCCCAGCTTTACCAGTGTCATCCAGAACTCGAAAGCTGATACCGAAGTCAGCGATTTGCAGCGAGCGCTCAACTATGCGCGGCTGGAAGCGATAAACAGGGGGGTGAGCGTGCAGTTGTTGCCGGCAAGCGTTGGCGCAGCATGGAACACCGAGTTGAAAGTGGTCTTGTCCTCCAGCACGGGCGTAACGTTGCGGACCGTCCCGGCAATGAGCAGTGGTGCAACGGTGAGCGCGCCGAATGTCACGTATGTCGAGTTCAATAATCTGGGAGGTCTTCAGGCACCTGGCACTGCGGTGGCCATGGCCTATGCGCTGGGCACGATTAGTAAAACGATAAATGTTTGTCTGAATGGAAGAATAGTTTTAGGCGGAAGCTGCACATGATCAAAGGCAGTAGCAGTAAACAGTCAGGAATGACGCTTATCGAAGTACTGGTGTCAGTGCTGATCCTGGCCATTGGCTTGTTGGGCGCGGCGGCGATCCAGCTCAATGCGCTGAAATACACTGACAGCGCGGCCATGACCAGTCAGGCCAGTTTCATTGCCTATGACATGATGGATCGCATACGGGCGAACGTGGATGGCAATGCATCAAGCAATGGCGTGAACGATGTGCTGGGCAGCTATGCGCTGGCTTCCTTGAGTGCTGCGCCCGCTGCAAATCTGAACAACGCTCGCGATCAGGATCTGTACGATTTCAAGGCGAATATCACAGCCTTTGCAGGTGACAACGGTGCCAACAGCAAAATTGTCATCGCCAAACCGGTAGTGACCATCACTATCGAGTGGGATGATGCCCGGGCTGTTGGCTCCAGCGCTCAGGCAACCGGCGATACCAGCAATCCAGCCACAAAACGCACCTTCACCCTTAGCTCACGCATCGGCGCTGATGTGGTGACGCCATGAAGAAGCTCAGCAAAGGCTTCGGCCTGGTTGAAATCATGGTGGCGCTGGTTCTGGGTCTTGTCATCACGCTGGGCATTACTCAAATCTTCGTTTCGTCGCGTACCACTTTCATGTCGCAGAACTCCTCGGCGCGAATGCAGGAAGATGCGCGGTTTGTGTTGAGCAAGTTGATGCAGGAAATTCGCATGGCGGGCATGTTCGGCTGCATGAGCCTGGACAGTGCCACGCTTGTCACCGGCTCCATTGCCAAGCCCACTGCGTTCAACACTCCGATTCTCTGGGATAACACTACCAAGGCATTAACGCTGATTTCTGCTGACGTAGGCACTTCCGGCTCTACGTCCACCTGGACAGTGGCTTCCGATTGCCAGACCACCAATCAGATCTATTTAGGGAAAGTCACGCCTGCCGGACTTACGGCCTTTCCATTGCGGCAGCTGGCCTACACCCTGAGCGGAACCGACTTGAAATTTAAAGCCGGAATCGGCACCGATGCGCCGCAGACAATACTGAGCAACGTCGCGAGCCTGGAAGTTTCCTTTGGTATGGGGGCGGGGTATCCGATGTCCTACACCAGCGTTGTTACTACGGGTACATCAGCAAACATCCGCAGCGTTCGCATCAGGTTGACGTTGCAAGACCCTGATAACCGCGTGCGGACTCAGACTTACAGCGTAGTCGCTGCTCTGCGTAATCGATTTTGAACGGGCTGAATGCGATGACGATAACGACACGCCGCATGTCGATGAAAGCGCTTGGTCCGCAGCGGGGCATGGTGCTGTTGGTCAGCCTGGTCTTCCTGTTGTTACTGACACTGATCGGTATTTCTTCGATGCAGAGCGCTACGCTGCAGGAGAAAATGGCTGGCAGCGTGACGTTCCGTAATCAGTCGTTCCAGACTGCCGAGGCTGCGTTGCGGGTGGGAGAATCGTCGATTCAGGTGAGCGGGTATGTTCTGGATAAATGTACACCCGCTACCAGATGTGTTCCTCCTGCAGAATCCACCAGCGAAACGCTTGCTGCTGGCGTCAATAGCACTTCCGGTGTTCGTTGGTATGCAGTCGGGGCGAACGCGTTCTACGGTATTCAGAATCTTGGTACCACAGCAACACCAATCAGTCGCCCTCCAACCTGTACAGGCTCCGTCACGCTCTATCGCGTCACCGCTGTCGGCATCCAGGGTGTTGTAACGAGAACCGTGCTGGAGAGTCTTTATGCTTTTTGCTAAAACACTACACCGTGGCTTGAAGTATTTCTACGGCGCGCTGTTGGTGTTGTATGTGACGGCTCCGGTCTATGGGGCATTTACTCCTTCTTCGGTGCCGCTGTTGAGTGCGACGGCTATTCCACCTAACCTGATGTTATTGGTGGATAACTCAGGGAGTATGAATAATATTATCTGGGCGTCTGCGTTTGATCCAACAGTTGTTCGCTCGACGATCACTTATATTTACAGAGGGGTCTGCACTGATCGTAGAGGTAATGAGTATGCGTGTGATGGTTCTTCGGTTGATATAGTCGGTGATGCCACGCTGACGTTAAGTACAACCTCCTTCACCGGCTGTGATTCGACTTATAAATATATCAAGCGTGGAAAGCTGGAATACTGTCTTAAATTGCCAGATCCCGTCAGTGTCGCGAATGAAGGCTCTACGCGTTATACGGCAGATTATATTTCTTATCTCGTTGATTTGGCTGTTGCTAGTAAGGTGGCAACTAAAGATTTTACTAATATCATCCCAAACGATTTCCGTATGAATGTGGCGCGCACGGTATCCACAAACTTCGTGACGAACAGTGTGGCACTGGTGGCGAATAACGCGTCAGCCGGAACGAATTACACCCCAATACGCATAGGTCTTGCTAATTTCAATCCTCCTACCAATGATGATTCTGGACCGGGTGGCAAGATTACCAAAGACGTCAAGGACCTTTCTGAAGTCAAGAAAACGACGTATCAGGCCGCGGTCAGTGCAAATGATGCCGCTACGAATGTCACTGATTTGAAGGCGAAGATCGCTGCATTGAGGGCGGATTCAAATACGCCTCTTGCAGAAACCTATTATGAAATCACCCGTTATTTTCGAGGGATGAAGCCCTATTCCACTTACTCCGGTGCGCCCACTACCTATACCAGCCCGATACAGTACCGGTGTCAAAAAAATTTTGGCGTCGTCGTTACCGATGGGTTGCCGACTTATGACCTTACTTTTCCGGCAGATGACCCGGACGCTTTGCTAGGTAAGCCAAGGACCCTTCCAAACTGGGATTTGAATGCCGCTAACGATGGTACGAATCCGAAGGGGAACGGCGAGGGCGATGCTCTGTATCTGGATGACATGGCGAAGTTTGCCTACGACATCGATATGCGAAAAACCGTTAAAGGTGTGGGTACGGATCTGACGTCGAAAAGCTGGGACGATGCAGGCTTTCTTCAACAGAACATGAGCACCTATACCATCGGGTTCACCGCTGCCAACCAGATGCTGATAGATGCGGCGGATACCGATCATGGGCACGGCAAGTACTTTCAAACCAACGATAGTGCCGGGCTGACAACTGCGTTAAGCAGCGCATTGAGTGATATCTATGCCAAGGCCGGTTCCGGCGGTGGTGGTGCAGCAAACTCGGCCACGCTCACCTCTGGCACGCGTTTTTATCAAACCCTGTACGATCCCATCGATTGGCACGGCACAATCAACGCCTATGACCTGAACACCTCCACCGGCTCGCTTTCCAGCGCGGTGTGGACCACCGACGATAAGGTTGTTAACGGTGCGACACCTCTATTCGAGTCCTGGAACACGGGCACAACACCGGCGAAAATCGCGCTGGATTTCACCAAGTTTACCGCCGCGCAGCAAACAACCCTCAGCACTGGTCTGCCAACCGGTGTCACGGGTATCAACTTGATCGACTGGACCAAAGGCACCGCCAACACCAAGTTGCGCACTCGCACGAAGTTGCTTGGCGATATCATCAATTCGCCTCTCGTCGCTGCATTGCCTGCCGACAAGACCTCGGCAGATCTCATCGGAAACACGACCTACAGCACCTACCTGACGAAAAAAGCTGCCACCTCCGGAGGCATGAGCTACAGCCTGCTGGTCAATGCCAACGACGGTTTTTTCAATGTGCTCAACGCCGATGGCACCCGTCGTTATGCTTACATGCCTTCCACGGCGCTGGCTTCGCTGGCGACCATCGCGACGATAGGGTATGGCGCCAGCGCCCATAAATTCACTGTGGACGGCCAGATCTCGGTTTTTGATGCCCAGCTTGGTACGTCCTGGCGAACCATTGCGTTCGGCGGCACCGGTGCGGGTGGCAAGGCTTACTACGGGATCAAGTTGTATGAAAGCGATAATGTTCCAGTCGCGTTGTGGGAGGTCAGCCCCCCCGCTACCTCCGACACTAATAACAAATTCAATAACCTGGGTTATGCGTACTCCAAGCCTGATGTCGCGCGGATGGGCGACGCCGCTGGCACCAGCATCGTCGTGGTAGGTAATGGCTATGGCAGCTTCACCGGCCGGGCTTCGCTGTTTGTACTGGATGCCAATACCGGGGCGCTGATCCGGGAGATCCAGACGCCTATCATCAAAACCGGTGAAACAGACAATGGCCTTTCATCGGTCAAACTCAAGGTCAACTCACAGAACGTTGTTCAAGCTGCTTATGCAGGCGATCTGAAAGGCCGTCTGTGGAAGTTCGACATGAGTGGCGCAACCGCCGCGTCCTGGAAGGTCGCGTTCAACGGCTTGCCGCTATTCACGGCATCCGACGATGGAACCAAGCCCATTACCGTACAGCCCACACTTATCGACCACCCAACCAACGGCAAGATGGTTTACTTCGGTACCGGAAAATTCAACGAGATTGCTGACAAGACTACGACTGACCAGCAGGCGTTCTACGCCATTTGGGACGCGGACGCTGGAGCAGGGAGCATTACCCAGAGCAATCTACAGGTGCAAACTATCTCTGTGACCCCCATCGTCCTCAACAACAATACTTATTACACCTCCTCCAACAACGACGTGGACTGGACCGTCAAGAAAGGCTGGTACATGAACCTGGCAACCAGTAGCCCCTATCCGGGCGAGCGAATTATCTACCCAGCGCAAACCAGCCGCAGTCGAATCATTTTCACCACGGCATCGGTAAGCTCCACCGACCCCTGTGAAAGTACGGGTACAGGGCGTTTGTTCGAGCTGGATGCGGCGAAGGGCGGCATGCTGAACTATCAGGTGCTCGATACCAATGGCGATAACGACATCACCACGTCCGATACCATCGTCAGCGGGCTGGCAGTGTTCACGGGTATTCCTAACCTAGCGTCGATCGTA
Source organism: Pseudomonas syringae (assembly GCF_001698815.1). Classification (GTDB taxonomy): domain Bacteria; phylum Pseudomonadota; class Gammaproteobacteria; order Pseudomonadales; family Pseudomonadaceae; genus Aquipseudomonas; species Aquipseudomonas syringae_A. The sequence continues at coordinate 66,050 of NZ_LGSI01000072.1, forward strand.
GCGGGCACCGGTGGGGCGAATGACAACAAGTACCTGATTGATTCCAGCGGTAATCTGGCCACGAAACTTCTTGAAAAAGGCGGCACCTCAAACGTCTACCAACGAATCATGTGGCGACAAATCCAGTAGGGAAGGCGATCCATGCGCAACATATCCAAAGGCTTTACCTTGATCGAGCTCATGATCGTCGTGGCGATTGTCGGTATTCTGGCTGCGATTGCGTACCCCAGTTACACAGAGTATGTGCGGCGTACCCATCGTGCTGAGATAGCCAGCCTGTTGTCGGAGCAGACTCAGTCGCTCGAGCGCTTCTATTCAAAAAACGGCAGCTATACCGATGCGACAGGGGTGAACACAGGCAACGATTACTACACCATCGCCAAGACCCTCAATGCTCAAGACTTCACGCTTGCAGCTACCGGCAAAGGTATGATGGCCAACGACAAGTGCGGTGTCTTCACGATTACGAATACCGGCGCGCGCACCAACCCAGGCGCAACCAACGGTACAACCAGCAAAGACTGCTGGAGCCGCTGACTTCTACTTTTGACATAGAGAGCAAGATGTCCAAGCAACACGTTGTGATTGTCGGCGGCGGGGTCATTGGGTTGTTGACTGCGCTCAACCTCGCTGCCGAGGTGGAAAGTGTCGTTCTGCTGGATCGTTCCAATGTCGGCCAGGAGTCCTCCTGGGCTGGCGGCGGGATTGTTTCGCCGCTTTATCCGTGGCGCTACAGTCCGGCGGTGACGGCGCTGGCGCATTGGTCGCAGGATTTCTATCCGCAGCTGGCCGAGCGGCTGTTTGTGCGGACCGGGATTGATCCTGAGGTGCATACCACGGGGTTGTACTGGCTGGATCTGGACGACGAGCAGCAGGCGCTGGATTGGGCTGCGCAAAACAATCGCCCGTTGAGCGCCGTTGAAGTCTCTGCTGTGCATGACGCTGTGCCGGTGCTCGGCGAAGGTTATTCGAGCGCGATTTACATGGCCAACGTCGCCAACGTGCGTAATCCGCGACTGGTGAAGTCGCTGACGGCGGCCTTGCTGGCGTTGCCGAATGTCACGATTCATGAGCAGTGTGAGGTCAGTGGTTTTGTTCGGGATGGCGATCGAATTCTGGGTGTGAGTACTGCGTCTGGCGATATTCTTGCCGATCAGGTCGTCCTGGCTGCCGGGGCCTGGAGCGGTGAGTTGCTCAAGACCCTTGGACTGGATTTGCCGGTGGAGCCGGTCAAAGGCCAGATGATCCTCTACAAGTGCGCATCGGATTTCCTGTCGAGCATGGTGCTGGCCAAAGGGCGTTACGCGATCCCGCGCCGCGACGGGCATATTCTGGTGGGCAGCACTCTGGAGCACGAAGGCTTCGACAAAACGCCCACCGATGCGGCGCTGGAAAGCCTCAAGGCGTCGGCCATCGAATTGATCCCGGCGCTGGCCGATGCGCAGCTTGTCGGCCATTGGGCCGGTTTGCGTCCCGGCTCGCCTGAGGGTATTCCCTATATCGGCCCGATGACCGGGTTTGAAGGGCTGTGGCTGAACTGCGGTCATTACCGCAATGGCCTGGTTCTGGCACCGGCGTCGTGTCAGCTATTGGCCGATTTGGTACTGGGACACGAGCCGGTGATCGATGCCGCGCCGTATGCGCCGCAGGGCAGGGTTGTCAGCAATTGAAACCTGTAGGAGCGAGGCTTGCCCGCGAATCGGTATTTCAGTCGGCATATCCATCGTCTGAAACGATGCCTTCGCGGGCAAGCCTCGCTCCTACAGTTTTAGGCTCTATTCCAGACCGAGTTTCTTGAGTCGATATCGCATCGACCGAAACGTCAGTTTCAGGCGCTGCGCCGCAGCCGTGCGGTTCCAGCGGGTTTCTTCCAGCGCCTGGAGGATGATCTTGCGTTCGATGTTTTCCAGGTAGTCCTCCAGGTTGTCGATATCGGCGAGGTTGTGTTCGTCCTGTTCAAGCGGGCCGGCGGTTTGCGCAAGGCGCAAGTCCCCAATGTCGATGCGATGGTTTTCGCAGAGGGTGTAGGCGCGCTCCAGAATATTCTCCAGTTCGCGCACGTTCCCCGGAAACCGATAGCTTTTCAGGGCCGACAACGCCTGGGGTTCAAGGCGTGCAGCCGCTTGCCCCGAACCGTTCGCCAGGCGCTGTAGAACATGTGCCGTCAGTTGATCAAGGTCTTCGCGACGTTCCCGCAACGGTGGCACAGCCAGTTCGATGACGTTGAGGCGGTAATACAAATCCTGCCGGAAACGTCCAGCCGCCACTTCCGCGCTCAAATCCTTGTGGGTTGCACACAGGATTCGCACATCCACCACCTGTTCCTGCTGATCGCCGATGCTGCGCACGGATTTTTCCTGAATCGAGCGCAGCAGTTTTACCTGCATCGCCAGCGGCAAATCAGCGACTTCATCGAGAAATAACGTACCGCCGTTGGCTGCCTGAAACAGTCCTGGCTTGTCCTCGTGGGCACCGCTGAAACTGCCTTTGCGATGGCCGAAGAACTCGCTCTCCATCAGCTCGGTAGGAATGGCCCCGCAGTTGACTGGAATAAATGGTCGTTCAATGCGCGGTCCCTGCTCATGAATCAGCCGCGCCACCAGCTCCTTGCCGCTGCCGGACTCGCCGCTGATATAGATCGGCGCCTGGCTGCGGGCCAGTTTGTCGATTTGCTGGCGCAGGGCGCGAATGGGCGGCGAATCGCCCAGCAGGCGGCGGTCTATGCTGCGTTCGCTCTGGCTGGGCGCTTGCAGGCGCAGGGCGCTGCTCACCAGTTCCCGGAGGCGGCCCAGATCCACGGGTTTGGTCAGAAAGTCGAACGCTCCGGCCTTGAGCGCGTGAATCGCGGTGTCGAGGTTGCCGTGAGCGGTGATCATCGCCACCGGTACTTGCGAGTGACGCTGCTGGATGTGCTGGACCAGCTCCAGGCCGTTGCCGTCCGGCAGGCGCATGTCGGTCAGGCACAAATCGAAGGCTTCGCGTGCCAGCCAGTCGTGGGCTTCCTTGACGTTGCGGGCGCTGCGGGTATCGAGCTTCATCCGGCCAAGGGTGATTTCCAGGAGTTCGCGAATGTCTGGTTCATCATCGACGATCAGAATTTTTTGTCGCTGGATCATGGTCAACTCAACTTCAACGGGTGAGCGAAGGTGATGCGCAGGCAACTGCCGCCACCTTCCCGAAATGTGTAGTCCAGCTGTGCCTGATTGCTCTCGCAAAGTTCTCTCGAAAGATAAAGGCCCAGGCCGGTGCCCTTGCTTTCGGTGGTGTAGAACGGTTCGAAAAGCTTGCTCAAATGTTCGTCAGCTACGCCGGGGCCGTCGTCGAGCACTTCCAGTACTGGCAATTCACTGCGTGGGTCCTGAAACAGCCGAAGCCAGACCTGCGCGCGTGCATGCTGCTTACCACTGTAGCGCAAACCGTTTTGCAGCAGATTGCTCAATACCTGAGTGAGCTGCTCCGGGTCCATGCGGGTGGTCAGCGGCGCGGCTTCAATCGCCAGATGAACGGTCTGGTTGGGTGCTGCGCGGCTGCGCGCCTCGGCGACGAACTGTTCGAGCCAGGCCTTGAGATCAAGCATCTGCGGTTCAGCTTGTCGGCGTCGCGACAGTTGCAGCACGTTTTCAATGACCCGGTTCATGCGTTGCGACTGGTCCTGAATGATCTGATTCAGGCGGCGGTCACCACCTTCCAGCGCTTCGGACTCATGCAGCAGTTGCGCCGCGTGGCTGATGGCGCCCAGCGGATTACGGATTTCATGGGCAATGCCAGCGGTCAGGCGACCCAGCGCGGCCAGCTTCAGTTGTTGTGCCTGTTGGGAAATCTGCGAAAGGTCTTCGAGAAAAATCAGTGTCTGGCGCTGCTCGCCCCGATTGAGCGCGACGAATGTCGGCAGCAGGATTGGCCCGATGGCCGAAGTGGAAATGCTCTGCGGCACCAGAACCGGATTGATCAACCATTGGCGAAAGCGCGTGACCAGTTGCGGTGAATAACTGTCGATGGTCTCGCCCAGCAAGTTTTCATGGCCCAGGAGGATCAGTGCGCTCTGGTTGGCCAGCACTACCTGGCGACGGGCGTCCAGAACCAGAATCCCGGTGCGCATGCGCTGCAGAATCAGCGCATTGAGTTCTTCCAGGTTGTGGACGTCAGTTGCGCGCTGTTCGGCCAGCACCTCGCTGATGTGCAGTCGGCGGGTCAGTGCTTGCACCATAAGGGCTGCCGCGAAGCACAAGGCACCCAGCGAACCGGCCTGCACGTAATGGCTGGCGGCGGAAGGGCTGCTGAAGCTGATGTAGAACGTCAGGTAAATAATGCCAATGGCCGAGACGGCCGCGATCACCACACCGGTGCGTCCGCGCAACAGAACGTTGCTGATTGCCACCGATGCAATCAACAGGTTGCCGATGCCGCTGGGTGGGCCGCCTGCGGCATAAAACAATCCGGAAAGCATGATGGCGTCGGCCATGGCCAGGGCGAAAAGCTGCGCCTTGTGGCCCGGCCGATCCAGCAGCACCACGACCAGGATGTTGAACACCAGATAAAGCCAGCAACCGGTCCGAAACAGATTCGGATTGACGAACTCCAGCAGCTCGGTGTCCATGCCGCTGGAGATCAACAGGACCAGCATGATGCCAATGGTCAGTCGATACAGGTGGTACAGCCGCAGAATCCGCTGGGCTTGGGGACTGCCGAGGGAAAGAGCCTCAGCGATCACGTGCGGCGGGGCCTTCTAGCCGATGCGCCTCGCTGCAATACCATTGCTGATCCTGACTCAAGGCGCGGTCGCGAGGCAGGTGAACACCGCATTGCGCGCAACGAACCATGGGTGCGGCGGCAATTTCGGGCGCTTGCGCCCTGGTTTTTTTGGCGGGAGGATTAAGCAGACGCTTGATGAACCATACGATTGCCGCGATCAGCGCAACCCACATAATTAAGCGAATCATGACTACCAGCTTGGTGATTGAGATTTCGCAGTGTAGCGAAGGAATGTCTGTTGCGCTCCTTGTATGTCAGCGGCGATCAGACGCCGCACCATTGTGCAGTAAACACCGGCCCGGTTGGAGCGAGGCTTGCCCGCGAATCAGGCGCCTCGGTGAACCAGACCCACCGAATTATCGTTCTTCGCGGGCAAGCCTCGCTCCAACAAGTCGAAAAAAAAGAGACCCGAAGGTCTCTTCTTTAATCCGCAAATGAATCAGTCAAAGACGCCCAGCGTCATGTAGCTGAACCATGAACGGTTGTTGTTATTGCCTTCCGCTTCGTGTTCCTGCTCGTCGATTTCGTCCTGGTTCTCAGGCAGAAGCTCGCGAGGGATCGCTTCCTTGGCATCTTGATACTGCTTGATCACGTCCTGGTTGGCACGAGTCTGACCCGGTGGCAACGGCGGGCTGCTTTCGATCAGGCCCAGTGTTGCCTTGGACAGCCACGAACGGTTGTCGGCTTCGGCTTCACGCGGCACAAACTGACCGTCCACCAGTTGCGGGTGGTTCGGGTAGTTGGTCTTGAGCACTTCAAGGCTGGTAGCCGCCAGGTCGTCCAGGTGCAGACGCTGATAGGATTCGACCATGACTGCAAGGCCGTCGCCCACCGATGGGGTTTCCTGGAAGTTTTCGATCACGTAACGGCCGCGGTTCGCCGAAGCGACATAGGCCTGACGCGTCAGGTAGTAGTCGGCTACGTGGATTTCGTAGGAGGCCAGCAGGTTGCGCAGATAAATCATGCGCTGCTTGGCGTCCGGCGAATAACGGCTGTTCGGGAAACGACTGGTCAGCTGGGCGAACTCGTTGAACGAGTCGCGTGCCGCGCCCGGGTCACGTTTGGTCTGGTCCAGCGGCAGGAAGCGCGCCAGCAGGCCGACATCCTGGTCGAAAGAGGTCAGGCCTTTCATGTAATAGGCGTAGTCCACGTTCGGATGCTGCGGATGCAGGCGAATGAAGCGCTCGGCAGCCGATTTCGCAGCCTCCGGTTCACCACTCTTGTAGTTCGAGTAGATGAGTTCGAGCTGAGCCTGATCGGCGTAGCGACCGAACGGATAGCGCGATTCCAGTGCCTTGAGCTTGTCAGTGGCAGTGCTATAGCTGTTATTACCCAGATCGGCCTGCGCCTGCTGGTACAGCTCGACTTCACTCAGGTTTTCGTCGATCACTTCCTTCGACGAACAGGCAGCGGTGAGTGCGAGGATGGCTATCAGCAGCAGGTGTTTCACTTGCATGGCGGCTTGCGTCCCTATAACGGTCGCTGTCTTGGGCGTGACCGTCCTGTTATGATGGGCGCCCCGCGGAACCCCCGGGGCAAAAGACGCCGTATTTAACCACAAGCGCGCTGCCGAAACCAAAGGCTAGCCGCCACCTAGTCTGGCCATGTCCGAAAATATAGAACTTCGCGCAGAGGTGCCGTCCGATTTGGGCGGTCAACGCCTCGATCAAGTCGCCGCACAATTATTCGCTGAGCACTCGCGCTCGCGCCTCTCCGCCTGGATCAAAGACGGTCGCCTGACAGTGGACGGGGACGTATTGCGTCCACGTGACATCGTGCATGGCGGCGCTGTTTTGCAGCTCATTGCCGAACAGGAAGCCCAAGGTGAATGGGTTGCGCAGGATATTGCGCTCGATATCGTCTACGAGGACGATCAAATCCTGGTGATCAACAAGCCTTCCGGGCTGGTTGTGCATCCTGCCGCCGGTCATGCCGATGGCACACTGCTTAACGCTTTGCTGCACCACGTTCCAGACATCATCAACGTCCCGCGTGCGGGTATCGTGCATCGTCTGGACAAAGACACCACTGGTCTGATGGTGGTCGCCAAGACCATTCAGGCCCAGACCCAGCTCGTGACCCAGTTGCAAAACCGCACGGTCAGCCGGGTTTATGAGTGCATCGTGATCGGTGTGGTCACGGCCGGCGGCAAGATCGACGCGCCGATTGGCCGTCACGGTCAGCAGCGTCAGCGCATGGCAGTCATGGAAGGCGGCAAACAAGCCGTCAGTCATTACCGCGTACTCGAACGTTTCCGCTCCCACACGCACGTGCGGGTCAAGCTGGAAACCGGTCGTACTCACCAGATCCGCGTACACATGGCGCACGTCAACTACCCGTTGGTCGGTGACCCTGCCTACGGTGGTCGTTTCCGTATTCCGCCAGCGGCGAGCGTGACCATGGTCGAGTCGCTGAAAAGCTTCCCGCGCCAGGCCTTGCACGCACGTTTCCTGGAGCTGGATCATCCGACCACCGGTAAGCGCATGAGCTGGGAATCGCCATTGCCTGACGATTTCGTCTGGCTGCTGTCGCTGCTCAAGCAAGATCGCGAGGCGTTCATCGGGTGAATGACTGGTTGATTCCCGACTGGCCCGCGCCTGCGGGAATCAAATCCTGTGTCACGACCCGAAAGGGCGGCGTCAGTCTGGCGCCGTTCGACAGCTTTAACCTGGGCGATCATGTCGATGACAGCCCGCAAGCTGTCGCCAGCAATCGCCTGCACCTCACGTCAACGTTGAATATTCATCCCGCGTGGTTGAAGCAGGTCCACGGCGTTGTAGTGGCTGAAGCGGATCCATCACGTGTCATGGAAGCCGACGCCAGCTGGACGGCGACTCCCGGCATCGCTTGCACCATCATGACCGCCGATTGCCTGCCGGCCCTGTTTTGTACACTGGATGGCAAGCGCGTCGCTGCGGCCCATGCCGGATGGCGTGGGTTGGCGGCTGGAGTTCTGGAAGCAACCGCTGACAGTCTGGATGTGCCGCCCGCGCAAATCATGGTCTGGCTCGGACCGGCTATCGGCCAGCCGTCATTCGAAGTCGGCGCGGAAGTCCGTGAAGCCTTTATAAGCAGTCATCGGCAAACAGACGAAGCTTTTATACCCAGCGAAAATCCTGGACGCTTCATGGCCGACATTTATGCCCTGGCGCGTTTGCGCCTTGCAGCCCACGGAATTACTGCCGTTTATGGCGGCGGTTTCGATACCTTTACCGATTCACGCTTCTATTCCTACCGTCGAAATTCCCGAATCGGTCGTTTCGCTTCTCTGATCTGGATTGATCACGCCTGATCGTCCTGCAGTCCGCCCGCGAGCCAGCTAGGCTTGTTTGGCAGAAACTCTGACCTGCATCAATCAAACGCTGCTTGAATCTCGCACAATCGCCCGCATCTATTTGGCATCCAGCAGGTTTTCGTCATAGGTGTGTGTTCATTGCTCCGGCCTGCTTATATAGGAAGGTGACAAATGCGTATCGATAGATTGACCAGCAAATTACAGTTAGCGTTATCTGATTCACAATCACTGGCGGTCGGCCTCGACCATCCGGCCATTGAGCCTGCACATTTGATGCAGGCGTTGCTTGAGCAACAAGGCGGCACCATCAAGCCGTTGCTGATGCAGGTCGGCTTTGACGTCAACAGCCTGCGCAAGGAATTGAGCAAAGAGCTCGACCAGCTGCCAAAAATCCAGAATCCCACCGGCGACGTCAACATGTCCCAGGATCTGGCGCGTCTGCTGAATCAGGCTGATCGCCTGGCGCAACAGAAAAGCGACCAGTTCATCTCCAGCGAGCTGGTGCTGCTCGCCGCCATGGACGAGAACAGCAAGCTGGGCAAATTGCTGCTCGGCCAAGGCGTCAGCAAGAAAGCCCTGGAAAATGCCATCACTAACTTGCGCGGCGGCGCGGCAGTCAACGACGCCAACGTCGAAGAGTCGCGTCAGGCGCTGGATAAATACACCGTCGACCTGACCAAGCGCGCCGAAGAGGGCAAGCTTGATCCGGTGATCGGTCGCGATGATGAAATTCGTCGCACGATCCAGGTGCTGCAACGCCGGACCAAGAACAACCCGGTGTTGATCGGCGAACCTGGCGTGGGTAAAACCGCCATCGCCGAAGGTCTGGCGCAACGCATCATTAATGGTGAAGTGCCGGACGGCCTCAAGGGCAAGCGCCTGTTGTCGCTGGACATGGGTTCGCTGATCGCGGGCGCCAAGTTCCGGGGGGAGTTCGAAGAGCGTCTGAAGTCGCTGCTGAACGAGCTGTCCAAGCAGGAAGGGCAGATCATTCTGTTCATTGACGAACTGCACACCATGGTCGGCGCCGGTAAAGGCGAAGGCTCAATGGATGCGGGCAATATGCTCAAGCCAGCCTTGGCCCGTGGCGAACTGCATTGCGTCGGTGCGACCACGCTCAACGAATACCGTCAATATATAGAGAAGGATGCGGCCCTCGAACGGCGCTTCCAGAAAGTGCTGGTGGAAGAGCCTAGCGAAGAAGACACCATCGCGATTCTGCGTGGCCTGAAAGAACGCTACGAAGTTCACCATAAAGTCGCCATTACTGACGGCGCGATCATCGCGGCGGCCAAGCTGAGCCATCGCTATATCACCGACCGCCAGTTGCCGGACAAGGCCATCGACCTGATCGACGAAGCGGCCAGCCGTATTCGTATGGAAATCGATTCCAAGCCTGAAGTGCTCGATCGCCTTGAGCGTCGCCTGATTCAGCTCAAGGTCGAATCCCAGGCGCTGAAGAAAGAAGACGATGAAGCAGCGATCAAGCGCCTGGAAAAACTTCAGGAAGAGATTGTCCGCCTGGAACGCGAGTACGCCGATCTCGAAGAGATCTGGACCTCGGAAAAAGCCGAAGTCACCGGTTCCGCGCAGATCCAGCAAAAAATCGAGCAATCGCGTCAGGAGCTGGAAGCCGCACGTCGGCGCGGCGATCTGAACCGCATGGCTGAATTGCAGTACGGCATCATTCCGGACCTGGAACGCAGCCTGCAAATGGTCGATCAGCACGGCAAGCCGGAGAATCAGTTGCTGCGCAGCAAAGTGACTGAAGAAGAAATCGCTGAAGTTGTGTCGAAGTGGACCGGCATTCCAGTGGCGAAGATGCTCGAAGGCGAGCGCGACAAGCTATTGAAGATGGAAAGCCTGTTGCACCAGCGCGTGATTGGCCAGGACGAAGCGGTAGTAGCCGTCTCCAACGCCGTGCGCCGTTCCCGTGCCGGGTTGTCTGATCCGAATCGCCCGAGCGGCTCGTTCATGTTCCTCGGCCCGACCGGCGTGGGTAAAACCGAGCTGTGCAAGGCATTGGCGGAATTCCTCTTCGACACCGAAGAGGCCATGGTGCGAATCGACATGTCCGAGTTCATGGAGAAACATTCCGTGGCGCGGCTGATCGGCGCGCCGCCTGGCTATGTCGGCTATGAAGAGGGCGGTTATCTGACCGAGGCGGTACGTCGCAAGCCTTATTCGGTGATCCTGCTGGATGAAGTCGAGAAGGCGCATCCGGATGTGTTCAACATCCTGCTGCAAGTGCTCGAAGACGGACGCCTGACCGACAGCCATGGCCGTACGGTGGATTTCCGTAATACGGTGATCGTCATGACCTCGAACTTGGGCTCCGCACAAATCCAGGAGCTGGTGGGCGATCGTGAGGCGCAACGCGCGGCGGTCATGGATGCGGTGAGCACCCACTTCCGGCCGGAGTTCGTCAACCGTATCGATGAAGTGGTGATCTTCGAGCCACTGGCTCGCGACCAGATCGCCGGCATCACCGATATTCAGCTGAGCCGTTTGCGTGCTCGTCTGACCGAACGCGAGCTGACGCTTGAACTGAGCCCTGAGGCGATGGACAAGCTGATCGCGGTTGGCTACGACCCTGTGTATGGCGCACGGCCACTGAAGCGTGCGATCCAGCGCTGGATCGAGAATCCGTTGGCGCAGTTGATCCTGTCGGGCGGCTTGCTGCCCGGTTCGAGCGTCACCGGTACCGTGGTAAACGACGAGATCGTGTTTGGTTGATAAATAGCCAGGCCGCTTGCCTGCAAAGATTTATCGCTGGCAAGCGGCTGCTGTTGATTGCTGCAAGGGTTGATTGGGCAGAATCCCCCGATTTGTCTTGTTCCAAAGGCGATCTGAAAAAAAATCGCAAATCATTGTCTTCAAAGCAATTTAGGGGGTTGACACCTGTTTTTAAAATTGTAGAATAGCGCGCCTCAGAGACGTGAACGCAGCGATGCAAACACAGCGAAGAGGACGAATTAACAAGTTAACAGCGCGTTAGTTCAAGGTTGTAAAGTTGTAGAAGTTACATCTGAAATCGATAAGTTCCGCGATAGCTCAGTTGGTAGAGCAAGTGACTGTTAATCACTGGGTCCCTGGTTCGAGTCCAGGTCGTGGAGCCAGATTTCAATATGTAGCTGTATCGGGGTATAGCGCAGTCCGGTAGCGCGCCTGCTTTGGGAGCAGGATGTCAGGAGTTCGAATCCCCTTACCCCGACCATTTTTGGGTCGTTAGCTCAGTTGGTAGAGCAGTTGGCTTTTAACCAATTGGTCGTAGGTTCGAATCCCACACGACCCACCATTTTTGGCCTCAACAGTAATGTTGGGGCCGGATCTTATAGATCTGATGCCATTAGCATCAAATCGCAGACGGCTGGTTGAGGCGTCTTTAAAAAGTTTAAAACGGGGTATAGCGCAGTCCGGTAGCGCGCCTGCTTTGGGAGCAGGATGTCAGGAGTTCGAATCCCCTTACCCCGACCATCTTCACAAAAAAGCCCGATTGAAGCCTTGCGCTTGAATTGGGCTTTTTTGCGTCTGTTCGTTGGAGCGAGGCTTGCCCGCGAATCAGGCGCCTCGGTGGCCCAGATCCAACGCGTTATCGTTCTTTCGCGGGCAAGCCTCGCTCCAACAATCACTCGTTTAGCCAGCCCTTTGCACAGCCCATTCCACCCGGTTACGTCCCTGCTGCTTGGCGCGGTACAGCGCGGTGTCGGCGGCTTTCAGGAAGTCGGTGATGCTCGATTGCCCATCGGGAGCGACTACCGCAACGCCCACGCTTACCGTCAGGCTCTTGAACGGCGACATATCGTGTGGCAGCTGCAGTTGCTCTATCTCCCGGCAAATCGTGTCGGCGAATGCCCGCGCGTGTTCTTCGCTGGTTGACTGCAAGATGATGGCGAATTCCTCTCCGCCGTAGCGCGCCACAAAGTCGCCGTTGCGACGTACATGCGCGGTCAGCTCTGCTGCCACCCTGCGCAGCACCTCATCCCCGGCCTGGTGGCCGTAGCGGTCGTTGTATTGCTTGAACAAGTCTACGTCGAGCATCGCCAGCATCAATTTCTGGCCGTTGCGGCTCGCGCGGTTCCACTCGGTGGTCAGGGTTTCGTCGAATTGACGACGATTGGGAATGCCGGTCAGACCATCCGTGGCGCTGATTGCGGCGAGTTGTCGGTTCGACACTTCCAGTTCATGAGTACGGCTGCGCACCCGCGTCTCCAGCTCAAGTTCCCGCATCTGCATTTCCTTGAGCAGAATGGAAAAGCCGATGCCGATCAGGCTCAGGGTGAAAATAAACTCCTGGGCGCGCAGCACTTCCAGCTGCATGGACAGACCGCCGAACGGCTTGAGCCCCATGGTCATCATCATCGTGATCGACAGCGACACCAGTGCGACGAATATGGTGGTCAGGCGGATGCCAAAACGAAAGGCGATGACGGCCGCACCCGGTAGCAGCAGTGTCGGCGTGACGGTTATTTCGTCCACGTTGCCGCCGTAGTGTTCGACGATGACTGAGGTCACCACGATGAGGGTCATGACCAACAAGGCCTGGTCGAACCGCGTCAGGCGAATTTTCTGCAGCGCAGGCTGAGTCAAGGCCAACAGCAGCGGGGTGTAGATCAGCAGGCCGAGTGCATCGCCGAACCACCATAAACGGACCAGCGTCAGATAGTGGCTGGTAACGCCGCCGACTTGCTGGAGCACGAAAGCTGCCATCAGGCTGGCGAGCAGCGCTCCGGTCAGCGGTCCGGCGAGGACGAACTTGACCAGGTCTTCCAGGCGCTGCAAGCGCGGGGAGGCACCGCTGCGTTTCATCAGCAGGTAAGTGACGACGACCTCGGTGAGATTGACGGCGCTGAGCAAGACGGCTTCGTACCAGCTGAACACGCCAAGATTACCCAGTACGTCGGAACTGAAGGTGATGGCAGCCAGCAGCGGCGCGCGCCGCCCTCGAACCCGCAACAACGCCGCGAGCAATACCGCGTTGGGGAGCCATACGACGACTACGTTGTCCGGTGTGACCGCGCAAAAAAAGGTCAGTTTGACGCTGGCGAAGTGAATCAACATGAGCAGCGCGCAGAACAGCAAACCGGGGCGCTGCCAAAATTTTTCAGGTGGAGCGATCATCACCGACATCCAAAAGCAGGTGACGCGAATGATTGTCTGCGCCACTTACCTTGTCAATTGGATGGCTCGCGCCTCACGAAGAACCAATAACCACCTACGTTGAAATGCAGCTCGCTCCAACGGAGCCTATGTACTCAAGCTGGCCGCCTCGCGAGCAAATTCGCTCCTGAGTACTTAACGACCGGTAGGAGGGGACTTGTCCCCGAATGCGATGGTCCTGACAACAAAAGTCCGCAAGGTTAACGCTGCCTGAGCTACCGTCTTTCGGGGACAAGTCCCCTCCTACCTAATGTTCTATAAGACGGTATTTACAGAGCAGAGTTATCGCATCAATGCAGCTTCATCCGCGGTTCGGTGCCTTTGCCGATGCGGCTGCCGAGCATCAGCATCAGTGTGCGGAAGGTGCCGTACAACGCCATTTGATGCATGCGGTACAGCGAGATGTAGAACATCCGCGCCAACCAGCCTTCGAGCATCACGCTGCCCATCAGGTTGCCCATCAAATTACCCACGGCGGAGAATTTCGACAGCGAGATCAGCGAGCCGTAATCGGTGTATTTATAGTCCGGCAACGGTTTGCCTTCGATCCGCAGGCGCAGGGATTTAACCAGCAGCGAGGCTTGTTGATGCGCCGCCTGGGCCCGAGGCGGGACGTTGCGGTCCGAGCCTTTTTGCGGGCAGGCGGCGCAGTCACCGAAGGCGAACACATTGTCGTCGCGGGTCGTTTGCAGGGTAGTGCGCACTTGCAGTTGGTTGATGCGATTGCTTTCCAGGCCGTCCAGCTCATGCAGGAAAACCGGCGCACGGATGCCAGCCGCCCAGACCTTCAGCGTGGCCGGGATAACCTGGCCGCTGGCGGTGATCAGGCTGTCGGCGGTGACTTCGCTGACCGCCGCATTGGTCAGGACCGTGACGCCGAGTTTCTCCAGCGTGGTGTGGACCGGGCCACCGATTCGCTCAGGCAGCGCCGGGAGTACCCGAGGGCCTGCCTCGATCAGCGTGATGCGCAGATTTTCCGGCTTGATGCGGCCCAGGCCGTAAGCCGCCAGTTCGTGTGCCGCGTTGTGCAATTCGGCCGCCAGCTCCACCCCGGTCGCACCGGCACCGACGATGGCCACAGTGATTTCTTCGGTGATGTCGGTTTGGCCAGCATGAGCGCGCAGGTATTGATTGAGCAGTTGCTGGTGAAACTTTTCCGCTTGCAGGCGGGTGTCGAGGAACAGGCAATGTTCCGCCGCGCCCTGGGTGTTGAAATCGTTGGTGGTGCTGCCGACCGAAATCACCAGCGAGTCGTAGTCCAGGCTGCGCGCGGGCACCAGTTCCTGGCCGTTTTCGTCCAGCGTCGCGGCCAGATGCAACTGGCGTTGCTCGCGGTCCAGCCCCGTCATGCGCCCGAGCTGAAACTGAAAGTGATTCCACTTGGCTTGCGCCACGTAGTTCAGCTCGTCTTCATAGGAATTGAGCGAGCCCGCTGCCACTTCGTGCAGCAATGGTTTCCAGATGTGGGTCAGATTGGCGTCCACCAACGTGACGATGGCCGTGCCTTTCTTGCCCAGGGTCTTACCCAGACGGGTAGCCAGCTCCAGACCGCCGGCGCCTCCGCCAACGATGACAATACGATGCGTCATAGAGATATCTCATAAGGTTTAAGGAATTCGGGGGGCGAGGGCGGATCTGCGGGAGCGCGACAAGCGGCTCATAGCGTCAGATAGCTCAACAAACGGCTCAACAGGCCCAGGCCAACCACAACAGCCACCACCACGATCAGGAGCAGCCATGGCCGAAAAGGCCGGCGCTCGACTTGATGTTGGGGAGCTTGCAGGTACTCTTCGACACGTTGTTGGTCTTCAGGGTTCAGACGGCTGGACATATATGCCTCTCTGGTAAAAAGCTGCCTCTTGGGTAAATAAGCAACCTCTTTGGATAGAACGGCTAGTCGGCGATGAAATCCAGCGGTTCGACGCGCAATGAGTCATCAAGGCGAATAATTCCGCTCTGGATCACTCGGGCGGTGATGCCGCCATGCCCACGTACGGCTTGAAACGTGCCATGCCCAAGCCGTTGCTCCAGGCGGGCACAGGGCTGGCACCAACCGGTGGTTTCCAGAATAGCCTGACCGACCTTGAAGCGTCGGCCTTTGAGACTGAACAGATTGATGCCGCTGATCACCAGGTTGCGCCGCAAATCCTGCGGCACGATGGGTTGCTCGGCAGCGCGACCGAGCAGCGAGCTGACCACCGCCAGATGCTCCCATTGGATCAAGGTGACCTGGCGCGCGTTACGTGGGCCTGGGCGCGAATGGTCGCCGGTCAGGCCCGCTTCACGCCGCGCTTCCACGGCCTCGAGTTCGATCATCTCGGCGCGGGATTCTGGACGCACGCCGATCCAGCGCACGCGGCCTTGCTGGGGCACATCCGCCAGCAGTTCTTGCAAGGGGCTCATAAGCTGATTCCAACATCGAAGACAACACTGCGACCCAGATTGGTCCGCAGAAAATCCGGTGCGCCGGGATGGGCAAACAGCACCCTGGCAAAGGTGGGGCCGACCAGCGACAGCGACCGCCAGCCTTGGCGCAGGTATTCGGTGGGCGGTGGGAAATGACTGTTCAGATCCAGCACCTCGCGCTTGAGACTGGCGAAAGCGATGATGTCCAGCTCACCCAGATCCAGGCCGCGTTCGCGATAATTGTGGGCTTTTTTACGCAAGGTTGGACCCAGGCGTTGCAGCAGTTCCGGCGCGGGAATGCGCTTGGGCTTGGCTTCACGCCGTACCAGCTGGCTCAGGGAAAACGCGCTGCGTCGGCGCGCCAGTTCTTCACGCCACTCATCGTTGAGGCGGCGGCCTTCATCGAGCACGAAGAACACCTCGAAACAGGCATCGCGAAACAGCACATCCGGCGGTTCCTGCCCGGCGGCGGCGAAGTCTTCATTGCGATGCGGTATGTTCAAACCCTGTAGCAGGCGCTGACAAACCCATCGCTCACGCTCCCACTTTCGCGCATTGGAGAGGAACGCGTTGGCTTGTTCGGCCTGGATCGTGAGCAGGCGAAGGTAGTCGGAGTCATCCATAGGCCCAAGCTTAGCGTTCAATTCGCGATAACTGAAAGGTTGTTTAGCGTTCGAGGGCTGATACGCAGAACTTGTTGACTCGAAACTGTAGGAGGGAATTCATTCCCGAATAGGCCATTGCAAGCACCAAAGTCCCAAGGTGCCTGCACCGACGCCTTCCCGGATGAATCCGGTCCTACAAAAGTATCGGCCGCCATGCGACGTTGCTACACAGCCATCTCCCGGCTCATCTCGGCTATCCTGTGGTTTTAACCGATCCGGGAGAACCCACGTTTGAAGCTCTGGCCAATCCTGTTATTGATTTTGCTGCCATTGACCGCGCAGGCCATTGAAATCGGCGACCCTGTGCCGTCATGGAGTCTGCTGGACCAGTTCGACCAGCCTTACGCGATGGACCAACACAAAACCCAGACGATTCTGGTCGCCAGCAGCATGAGCGCCGGCAAGACCATGGAAAAGGCCCTCAAGGACAAGCCCAAAGGCTTTCTCGAAGCGCGCCGCACGGTGTTCATCGCCGATATCAAGCCGATGCCTGCCTTGATCACCCAGTTTTTCGCCGTGCCAAAAATGCGCAAGGTGTATTCCTATCGCGTGGCGCTGGATCGCGAAGCGTTGATCGCGCCGGGTTACGGTGGTGATCCGAGCAAAGTGCAATGGCTGCAACTCAAGGACGGCAAGCTGGTGGAACGTCGCGAATTCAACGGTCCAGACGAATTACGGGAGGCGCTTGAACAACCATGATCGGCGCGCAGGTCCTGACCGCGGAAACCATGACCACAGCCTGGCTGTTGTACGTGCCGGTGTTGTGCTGGGCCATCTGGCGTTCGCCCTGGGTTGAACTGTTTACCGACAGCCGCCGTCAGCATCTGTTGTTCGGAACAGTGTTCGCGTTGTTTTTGCTCTGGCTGGTGCGGCGGGATTTCGACACCGGCGTGTCCTATCACTTCATCGGCATGACCGCCGTGACCCTGCTGCTGGATTGGCCTTTGGCGATTCTCGGTGGGCTGGTGGCACAGGTGGGATTGGTGGCGCTGGGTCGCCAGGATCTGGCGGCACTTGGCGTCAACGGCCTGCTGTTCATCGGGCTGCCGGTATTGGTCACCGAAGCCTGCGCGATGCTCGTCGAGCGGGCGCAACCGAAAAGCCCGTTCGTGTACATCTTCTGCTCGGGATTTCTCGCGGCGGCGTTGGCGGCGTTGTTGTGCCTGTTGCTGGCGTTGGGTCTGTTGTGGTTTGAAGGGCTGTTCGAAATGCCGATCTGGCTTGCCGACTTCATCGGCTACCTGTGGCTGATCATTTTCCCCGAAGCCTTCATCAACGGCATGATTGTCAGCGCTTTGGTGGTGTTCAGTCCTGAATGGCTGGAGACGTTCAATCGTACGCGCTACCTGTCAGCGCCCTGGAATGACGGGCGCTCAGGCGACGACACCTGAGCGGCGCTCGGTGCCGTTTTGATCAATGGCCGCGTTCGGGGAAATCACCGGAAAACAGTTCGTCTTCGGCATCCGGGCTGACCGGAATCGCGTGTTCTTCCGACGCCCATGCGCCCAGATCGATCAGCTTGCAGCGCTCGGAGCAAAACGGCCGGGAAGGGCTGGCGGCGCTCCATTCCACAGGTGCGCCGCAGGTTGGGCAATCGACGGTTTTTGCTTGGCTCATGACTGGCCTCCAGACAACGTTAAATAGAAATGATGCAGCCGCTCGACTTCGCTTTGCAGCCAGGCGTGATCGCGGTCGTTGACCAATACATCGTCGGCATGTTTCAGCCGCTCTTCACGACTGGCCTGCACCTTGAGAATCGCCTGGACCTGCTCCTCGCTGGAACTGTCGCGCAGCATGGTGCGCTGCACTTGCAGCTGCTGCGGTGCGTCGATTACCAGCACGCGCTGGGTCAGCTTGTATTGGCCTGACTCGATCAACAGCGGCGA
Source organism: Pseudomonas syringae (assembly GCF_001698815.1). Classification (GTDB taxonomy): domain Bacteria; phylum Pseudomonadota; class Gammaproteobacteria; order Pseudomonadales; family Pseudomonadaceae; genus Aquipseudomonas; species Aquipseudomonas syringae_A. The sequence goes on from NZ_LGSI01000072.1 coordinate 84,214, forward strand.
AACCAGAATCGCGTAGGGCGAAGTTGCACTGGCCAGATCGCGCTGGATTTCCTCGGCAATCAGCGGATGCAGCAAGGCTTCCAGCCAGCGGCGTTGCTCGGCATCTTCGAAAATCAACCCGCGCAGGGCGCTGCGATTGAGGGTGCCGTCGGCTTGCAACACCGTGGGGCCGAAATGCTCGACGATTTTCGTCAGCGCAGGCCGACCCGGTTCGACCACCCAACGTGCGGCGTGATCGGCATCAACCACGTGAACGCCAAGGCCGATAAAACACTGCGCTGCCGCGCTTTTGCCGCTACCGATGCCGCCGGTAAGGCCGAGAATCCAGGGTTTGATCACGCTGTTGGTCATTTGAAACCGGCAAACTGCAAATAAGAGGCGGTTATTTGACCACCCCAGAGCAAAGCGATCCAGCCTGCAATGGCCAGATAAGGACCAAAGGGGATTGGCGTGCTGGTCGCCACGTTGCGCACACGCAGCATGATCAGCCCCAGAATCGCGCCCACCAGCGAGGACAACAGAATAGTCAGCGGCAAAATCTGCCAGCCGCCCCAGGCGCCGAGCATGGCGAGCAACTTGAAATCGCCCTGGCCCATGCCTTCCTTGCCGGTGACCAATTTGAACAGCCAGAACACCGACCACAGGGTCAGATAACCCGCCACCGCACCCCACAGCGCATCGCCAAGGCTGGTGAACAACCCGAACGAGTTGACGATCAGCCCCAGCCACAGCAACGGCAACACCAGCGCATCCGGCAGCAACTGATGATCGGCATCGATCAGACTCATCGCCAGCAAACCCCAGGTCAACACCAGCATCGCTCCGGCCTGCCAGCCGAAGCCGAAATGCCAGGCGATAAATGCCGACAATACGCCGCACGCCAACTCCGCCAGCGGGTAACGCTTGCTGATCGGCGCCTTGCAGCTCGAACATTTGCCGCCGAGCAGCAGATAACTCAGCACCGGCAGGTTTTCCCAAGGGCGAATCTGATGCGCGCAATGCGGGCAGCGCGAATGCGGCAGGATCAGGTTGAACGTTTCGCCCGCAGGCTCGGCCGGAAGACCCAGCATTTCCCGGGACTGGGTTTTCCAGTCGTTTTCCATCATTTTTGGCAGGCGGTAGATCAGGACGTTGAGGAAACTGCCGATTAAAAGGCCCAGTAAGAGTGCGGATAGGATGAAGGCGAGGGGGGAGGTGGCCAGGAAGTCGAAGAGGGACATTTTTAGACGACGTTTCCGAGTTGGAAGATAGGCAAGTACATTGCGATAACAAGGCCGCCGACTATGATCCCAAGCACCGCCATTATCATGGGCTCCATCAGGCTGGTCAGGCTGTCTACCATGTTATCCACCTCCTCTTCATAGTAAGTGGCAACCTTATCGAGCATGTTATCCAGCGCACCGGACTCCTCACCAATGGCGGTCATCTGAATCGCCAGACTTGGGAATACACCGACGGAACGCATTGAAAAGTTGAGCTGCATACCTGTCGAAACATCTTGGCGGACTTTCAATACAGCATTCCGGAATACAACGTTACCCGTAGCGCCCGCTACGGAGTCCAGTGCTTCTACCAGCGGCACGCCCGCAGCGAAGGTCGTCGCAAGGGTCCGCGCAAAACGGGCAACTGCAGACTTGAAGAGCAGAGGCCCGATTACTGGTACTTTCAGCAATCCACGATCAATGCTATCGCGTAATTTTAACGATTGTTTGTAGGCGCGTTTGAATAGAAAGAAAGCTGCAACCATCAAACCTAAAATTAAAAGCCACCATTCCTGAACAACATTGGAAAGGCTGACGACCATTTGAGTGAACGCTGGTAGCTCTGCTCCAAAGCTCGAGAATACAGACTGAAACTGGGGCACAACTTTAATCAGAAGGATGCCGGAAACAATGAATGCAACAACCAGTACGGCGGTCGGATAGGTCATTGCTTTCTTGATCTTAGCCTTGAGTGCTTCGGTCTTTTCTTTATAAGTAGCGACTCTATCCAGCAGGGTTTCCAGGGCTCCTGCCTGCTCACCTGCATCTACAAGGCTGCAATACAACTCATCGAAATATTGCGGCTTTTGCCTCAGCGCGGTAGCAAAGCTATTGCCCGCGGCAACTTCCTGTTTGACGTCATTGATCAACTTGCGCATGTTCGGGTTGTCGGCGCCTTCGATGATGATATCGAAGGACTGCAGCAGCGGTACACCGGCCTTCATCATCGTCGCCATCTGCCGTGAGAAGAAAGCGATGTCCAACGGTTTTATTTTTTTCCCCTCGCCAAAGATCGAGACGGATTTTTTGCGAACTTTAATCGGGGTTATACCCTGCTTGCGCAGCTGGGCCTTGATCAAGGCAACATTATGCCCGGTCAGTTCACCGGTCATTTTCGTGCCTTTCTTATCCGTGCCTTCCCATGTGTAGGTGCCGACTTTTACTGCTTTGCTGGCCATGGTCAGTCCTTGGTCACGCGGTTGACTTCTTCGAGGCTGGTAATACCTTGCATCGCTTTCCTGAGTCCTGATGTGCGCAGGTCATTGAAACCGTCTTTGCGCATCTGGATGGAAATATCCAATGAGTTACCTTCTTCCATAATGATCCGTTCCAGCGCCGGGGTTTTTTTTACCACCTCGTAAATACCGACGCGGCCCTTGTAACCGCCATTGCAAAGATCGCACCCAACTGCCGCGTAAATTTTGAATTTGCCGATCTGATCTTCCGGGAAGCCTTCCTGGATCAGGGTTTCCCGGGGTATATCCGCCTCTTTTTTGCAATGCGGGCACAACTTGCGCGCCAATCGCTGGGCAATGATCAGGTTAATGGCCGTGGCAATGTTAAATGCCGCAACGCCCATATGGTGTAAGCGAGTCAGCGTTTCCGCAGCACTGTTAGTGTGCAGGGTCGACAAGACCAAGTGGCCGGTCTGCGAAGCCTTGATGGCGATCTCGGCTGTTTCCAGGTCACGAATCTCGCCGACCATGATTACGTCAGGATCCTGACGCAGAAAGGCACGAAGTGCTTGGGAAAAGTCCATTCCTTGACGCGGATTGACGTTGACCTGGTTTATGCCTTCAAGGTTGATCTCCACCGGGTCTTCGGCAGTGGAAATATTGATATCCACGGTGTTCAGGATATTCAAGCCGGTATACAACGATACGGTTTTACCTGAACCCGTAGGCCCAGTGACCAGAATCATGCCCTGAGGCTGGCGCAACGCTTCCAGATACAGCTCTTTTTGTTCCGGTTCATAACCCAGTGCATCGATACCCATTTTGGCGCTGGTGGGGTCAAGAATCCGCATCACGATCTTTTCGCCCCAAAGCGTCGGCAAGGTGTTGACCCGGAAATCGATCGCTTTGGTTTTCGAGATGCGCAGCTTGATGCGTCCGTCCTGAGGCTTGCGGCGTTCGGAGATATCCAGGCTGGCCATGACTTTCAAGCGTGCAGCGATGCGGCTGGCGAGATGGATCGGCGGCTTGGCAACTTCGTGCAGGATACCGTCGGTACGCAAGCGCACCCGGAAGGTTTTTTCGTAGGGCTCAAAGTGCAAGTCGGAGGATCCGAGGCGGATGGCATCAAGCAACATTTTGTTGACGAAACGTACCACCGGCGCATCGTCTGCATCGCCCTTGGTGGAAAGAGTGCTTTCTTTGCTGTCATCGGTTGTTTCGATTTCCAGACCTAGATCAACATCCGTCAGATCACCCAACCCGCTATTGGAGTCAAAAAACTTTTCGATAGCATCGCTGAGCTTATCGTCCTCGACCAGAATGGCTTCAGTCGTAAGCCCGGTATTGAACTGAATGTCGGTAATGGCCTGATGATTGGAAGGGTCAGAAATCCCGACAAACAACTTGTTACCGCGCCGCCACAGGGGCAGCGCTTGATGCTGGCGAATGAGTTTCTCACTGACCAAACCTTTGGGCTGGCTATCCTTGTCCAGACTTCTCAGGTCAAAAAATGGGATGCCGAATTGATCGGAAGCCATTTCCGCCAGGACCAGTGCCTTGACCAATTTGTTTTGGACCAGATAGCTGACCAGCGAAACCTTGTCACGGCGCGCTTGCTGGAAAGCTTGCTGCGCAGCTTTTTCATTCAGAAGTTCGGTAACAACCAGTTGTTTGGCCAAACCGGTGAGGACGACATCACTCATAAAACCACCAGACACAGACAGTGCGAGGTTTATAGCGTAGTCGGGCGTTGCTGCCAATGATGTGAGGCAATGTGACGTAATTTGTCAGTTTGTGCTTGGAAGCTAACGCTGAAAACGTTGCTGTCGATGCGAAACAAGCAATAGCTTTAGCAAATATTGTGTTGGCACGGCCTATGCTTTTATCTCCGCAGGTTACATCTTATTGACGCACTGGAGCAGTACCCATGAAGGCACAGAAAGGTTTTACTCTTATCGAACTGATGATCGTTATTGCGATTATCGGTATTTTGGCGGCGGTGGCGCTGCCCGCTTATCAGGACTACACCGCTCGCGCGAAGGCTTCGGAATTGATACTGGCAGCGAGCAGTGCGCGCACGTGTGTTACAGAAACTGTTGCCTCCAAGGGCTCATTAACGGCGTTGGACGCCTGCGCAACGGGATTTGTGCCGACTACGTACGCGACAACTATGACGGTCGGAGCTACTACTGGCGTCATTACTGTTGGCGGTACGATCAGCGGTACTACGACATCTGTAGTAATGACTCCAACCAAATCAACATCGGGTACTGATATCACTGGTTGGACGTGTGCAGGCACACCGGCTAACTACATGCCCGGTTCTTGCAAAGCATCTTCTCCTACTGGTTCATAATTTTTGAGCGGCCAGGTGAGCGAGCCTACCTCGGACTATTATTCCGCAGCGGCTATGCTGCGGTGAAGCCGAAATAGCTCAGCCCGGTAGAGCAGCGCACTCGTAACGCGAAGGTCGCAGGTTCGATTCCTGTTTTCGGCACCGGCTTCACGATTTACACCGTTTTACGCTTCACCTACCTACACCGCCGCAAACGAAAAGCCCCGCACATGCGGGGCTTTTCGCGTTATGGCGGTCGTCAATAACACCTCACGTCCAATACAGCCCCCCTCTTTAAACATTCACCTGATAAAGCCCAAGATGCCGCCCATCGACGCAGCGGACGTCCGGTCCGTCGATAAAAGCCATGTCGTGGCCTTCATGGTCGACCAGTCGCCTGGGTGAGCAGAGGACGAGGATGCCGATGTCGCCGCTCCAGTCGCGGCGCGGGTCGTGTTCGAGGTAGGCGTAGACCCGCCGGCCCTGGATGCGCCAGACGGGGTTTTTCTGATCGGGGTCTTTTACGTCGTAGGTGGCGGTAGGGTCGAAGACGAAGTTGGCAGTCATGGCGGTGTCCGTTATCAGGCGTGGCCGACTGCATGTAAGACCAGGTCTGTTTAGTTGTTGGGGGATGACGTCTCGTTGGCGGGTAGCCAGATGCATTCGGCCAGCTGCAATGACAGGTCGGCCGATTCTCCATTGGCCAACGCTCTACAGGCATTGCTTGCCCATTCCTGGTATTCGGCGAAGGTGAATACGCCGGTACGCTGAAGCTCCAGCAACCGTCCGCAAAAGATGCCGATGCGGAAGATGCGGGTCGACACTTCGTCGGGTTGCCCCAACTCCTCCAATGCCATATGGAGTTCAAGTCGTCGTTGGGTTTTCAGCGATTCATCCAGGTTGTCGTTCATTGCCGCGACCCCAGTATGGCGTAATACATCCGCACGTCTCCGGTACAACTTAGTACAAATTCATGTAAGTACAGCACCGCTCGTCGTCGATGTCCGCTTCTCTCTCCCCGAAGCGAGAGCCACTTGTCAGCAGGGCCTTACATGGCCTGCAAAAAAATCATCTGTGGCTACACTGGCTTCAGGTCTTTTCACGCAGTCAGCGCGCCAGCGCTCTATGACAGGCCTCGCGGGTCGTTGTCTGAGTTCGAAGGTTTCTCTGTGTCGCTCCTGATCTCTTTGATGATGACGGGAACGATCCGGTAGGCATCCCTGACGTAACGCTTGCCCAGACGCCGTGGCTCATGAATGAAACGGTGCAGCCATTCAAGTGACAGGCGTTGCATCCATTCCGGTGCTCGCCTGACTTTTCCTGAGAGAAACAGCAGTGATGCGCCGACGCACAGGCCAATCCCTACAGCCTCGCGACCTTCGAACACCCGCATCGCGAGTATTTCCTGGCGCGGCGAGCCCACTGAAAACACCACCATCCGCGCCGGATGTTCATTGATGAAGGCAATGGTGCGTTCGATTTCCCGGGCATCGTCGATGAAACCCATCGGCGGGTTGTAATGGCGGAAGGTGATCGAGGGATTCATCTGCTGCAACGTGGCAATGACTTCCTGCTCACAGCCGATGACGGTCACCGTCCAGCCGCGCTCCTGCGCAATCTGGATCATGTCCCGAGTCAGCGTGCTGCCGGGAATCGCTTCGGCGATGTCGGCGTGCAGCCGATTCAACAGCGGGAACAGCACGCGGCTGTCGCATAGCCGATACGCAGCGTAGCTGTAAGCCCTGCGCAAATCCTTGTCGTGTTCCAGCATCACCACGTGGTCGACGTTTGGCGTCACGACGTAGCGAAACGACCTGCTGCTGAGCACGGTCAGTTCGCGGACGAGATCCTTTCGTTTCCGATTATAGAAATCGATGCCGAATACTTTCATAAGGTGATCCTTGCGCTTGATCGCCGTAGCTCACGCGATGTTCCGAAGGGACTTGCCTGACGCATCTGCTTGGATGCACCAAAACAAGGGGGTCAGCTCACATGCTCGATTCACTGGACTCAGCCGTGGTGGCGACGCTTGAAAGGCCACCGATGACAACGCCCGGCGGCATCGACTGGACGGGTAAAGTGCTGCTCGTCGTCGTGCTGTTGGTGCTGTCCTTCGGGGCCAATGCGCAAAAAGCCGCCAGGCAAGCGCCGATGGTCTTGATCAACGTCTCGGGTGCGGAGTTTTCCGAGGGCGTCTGGCCGGGGGAAAACGGCACGCATTATTTTTTTCCGGACGAGAATTACTTCGATAAATGGCAAGCCAGAGGCATCCGCGCGATTCGCTTCCCCATGCGCTGGGAGCGTTTGCAGCGCAAGCTGGGGGGCGAACTGGATGAAACCTATGCGTCGCTGATCGACAAGATGCTGATCCAGGCCGAACGGCGCGGGATCAAGGTCACGCTTGATGTGCATAACTTCGGGCGTTATGAAAATGAAGTGCTGGGCAGCAAGAACGTGCCGATCAAGGCTTATCGGGATCTGCTGCATCGGGTGTCGGCGCGCTGGCGGGATTATCGGGCGCTGTACGCCTACGACATCATGAACGAACCCCATGACGAGGCCGACGAGTATTGGCCCAAGGCGGCGCAGGCGGGGATTTTCGCCATACGCGCCAATGACTGGCACCGCCCGATCATCATCGAAGGGCGCTCCTGGTCCAGTGCGACACGCTGGCCACAGCACAACGATGCGTTACTGGACCTGAAAGACCCGTCCAACAATCTGATTTATTCCGCCCATCTGTATTTCGATGAAGACGCCAGCGGCCGCTATCAGAAAGTCCTCGGGCAGCGTTTCGATCCTGACATTGCCGTGAAGCGCGTCCGGCCGTTTGTCGAGTGGCTGGAGAAAAACGGCAAGCGTGGCCAGATTGGCGAAGCCGGATTCCCGGCGGACGACCCGCGCTGGGCGCAGGCCATGGATCGTTTGCTGGCCTATCTGCAAGAAAAATGCGTGCCGCTGGCGTACTGGTCGGCCGGTTCGGCGTGGGGCGATTACTCGCTGTCCATTGAACCGGTAAACGGTCGTGATCGTCCGCAATGGCCGGTGCTGGCGAAATATTTGGTGGCGCCGCACTGCACGGTGACCCGGCGTTAGGTTTTTGCCAGCTCAACGGTCCGGCTTCGCAGGGCATCTTCAGGCAGCCAGTTTTTCCTCGGCGTTGCCGCTGCCGGCGACTCTTGCGTCCGGGCGTAATAAACGAAAGCGGCGATGGACAGCCCAGTGATTTCCCCGCCGTACATGATGGTGTTGGAGAAGAAAAAATTGATCCCGTTGAACCAGAATGTCAGCTGCAAGGCGTTGAGCAGATCGCCTTTTTTCCGGCAATAGGCCATGAATCGAAAGAAGCCCAGGTAGTAGATCAGCGCGATAGCCGGAGTCAGGAAACCAAATCGGTAATAAACCCCGAGCAAACCCACATCCGACAGATAGAAGTAGCCGTTGTACAACCGCGAGAAACCTCCTTGCCACTGCAGGGACAGCGCACCCATGCCGATCAAACTGTTGCGCGCGACTTCCTCGACCACGATCTGGGTCGTGATATTGCGCACGCCCGGTTCCCGCGCCTCGAACAACAGCGCATCGAACCTGCCCAGTTGCGCGGCGAAAAAATCCGGTGCCAGAAAAAAAGCCGCCAGCAGCACTGCGCTGGCCAGGATGCCGAGTTTGACCAGCAAGCCGACCCGGCTGCGAAAAATCCAGACCCCCGCCAGCGCCCAGATCAGCATGGTGTTGCGCGTCTGAATCACCAGCCAAAGATACGAAGCGAATAACAGCAACAACGCGACGGCGAGCCAGGACATGGACCGTTGCAGGCGATACATCAGCATGAAGGCGCAGGCGCTGACATACGGTGCGCCAATGCTGAAGCGATTGGGCCGCAACGGGTTGATCCCGTAATCCTTTTCATCGACGGTAAAACTGACGTCGTTGTTTTCCGGCAACAGGCCCCAGTAATACAGATAACCCACCACCACGCAGGCCACGGCGCAGCAGAGCATGAATCTCTCCAGTTGTTCCTGGGTGGGGTGCGCTTTTATCAGTAAAAAAAGCATCGGGAAGAACAGCAAATAAAGAAAGCTGCGGCGCTCTTCGAGCAATCCAAAGCCAAAAGGCTGGCCGAAGTTCAGTGCCGCCAGCAGCGCCGACAGCAGCGGCAGGACCAGGCCAAAAAAAACAATCCACAGGCCTGCGCGCGACTGCTGGGCGCGGCTCCAGGTCAGCAACAAAACCAGAGCGCCGAGCACGATGGCGAGGATAAACAATTCGCGCAGATACGGGATGCCGGCCTTTTTATCGTCGGTCAGGAACAGGCACGCCGAGTTCATGAACAGCAGCAAGAACAGCAAGGCGCGATAGGCAAAGAGTTTGCGGATCATCGGCTGTTTCTCCTATCAAGCACCACTTGATTTCGTTGGCGCGAGCGGGCGGCGTTCCGACTTGCCCGCGAAGGCGTCAGGTCAGGTGACGGAAATGTCGACTGGAATACCGAATCGCGGGCAAGCCTCGCTCCAACGGGGCGGGTGTTCGTGGCGATAGCGTGGTGTTAATTGTTTTGCGAAATCCTTTTTTAATCACGCCAGACCATTCGAATCGGATTGGGATTCGTCGGAGCGAGCGGGCGGCGTTCCGACTTGCCCGCGAAGGCGTCAGGTCAGGTGACGGAAATGTCGACTGGAATACCGAATCGCGGGCAAGCCTCGCTCCAACGGGGCGGGTGTTCGTGGCGATAGCGTGGTGTTAATTGTTTTGCGAAATCCTTTTTTAATCACGCCAACCCATTCGAATTGGAACGAGATCCGTGGGAGCGAGGCTTGCCCGCGACGGCGTCAAATCAGGCGATAGATGCGTCGGCTGGAATATCTTTTCGGGAATGAATTCCCTCCTACAGGAAATCTGCAATCCCGTAGGACCGGATTCATCCGGGAGAGCGGCGTTACCAACCCAGAAAATCCGTTGGATGTACCGGCCTCATCGCGGGCAAGCGTCGCTCCAACGCACTGCTCAGCGCCACGAGAAAGCCAGGCCTTCAGTAATGCCCTTGATTCCGTAGCGGATGTTTTTCAGGTTGTGGCGGTTTTGCAGGGCGGTGATTGCCGTCAGAGCCAGGGCCGAAAACAGGTAGCAGGGCATTGAGTGGAATTTTTTGTTGTACATGATGGCGGCGCGGTTTCGATAGTAATGAAACATATGGCTGCGGTTCTGGGTGCTGGCGCTGTCGCCGTGGCGGGCGAAGCTGCCTGTCGCCACCTGACAGGTAAAGCCCAGGCTGGCGGCGCGGCGTTGCCAGTCCACTTCTTCGGAGTACATGAAATAGCGTTCATCCATCAAGCCGACGCGCTGGATGACTTCGCGCTTGATCAGCAGCGAGGCGCCCATCAGGTAATCAGGTTTCGGCAGTTTGGCAAGGTGATGACCCAGCTCGTCGCGGCCAAGGTTCTTACCGATCAACCTGGCCTTGCCCAGCCATGGATAAAGCTGCCCACCGCCGACACACTGGACGATCTCCGGATGGTCGGCATAGACCAGAATCGACGCGCAAAACCCGCAATTGGGGTCGCTGTTTTGGGTCGACAGCAGCGCCTGCAATGAGTCCGCTTCAACGGTGATGTCGTTATTCAGCAGCCAGATATAGTCGTAGCCGGCGCGGTACAAGTAATCGATGCCCACGTTGTTGCCGCCGGCATAGCCGTAATTGCCGGCATTTCTGATCAGGCAAGTGCGGTGTTTGTGTGAATGTTCGCGGATCTGCTCTTGCGTGCCGGTCCAGGTATCGCCATCGGTCCGCGTGCTGAAATAGTCGGTCAGGCGCTGGTAATCCGCTGCTTCGGAATGATTGTCGACCACCACGAGGGGAATCGCGCAGTAAGCGTCCACCGATCTCACGCATTTGATGGTCTGTTCAGCACCGTTCCAGTTGAGGATCAGCGCGCATACGTTAGCCGTGGTCATGTTCGGATTACTCCTGCGCAGACGAGAGATCGCGAGCCGGGCTGTGCTGGCGTTGATGCCAGCGCCGGGCCTCAAACAGAACCACGACGATCAGGCTCAGGTTGATTGCGGTGTTGGCCGCCGCGAAGGCCATCACCACCGCCAGGGCATTCTTGAACACCAGCGCGCCAGCCAAGATCGCCACGACCCGCAATGTGGTGCTGACAATCTCGAAGAACAGAAAGCGTTTTTGCAGGGCCAACGCCGGAATTGCCACCGCGCAGGGGCCCGCGATGAAACCGGCGAACTCCGCCAAAGCCAGCCAGCGGGCATATTCTCCAGCGGCCGCCCACTGCGCGCCGAACACCAGCCCGAACAGCCAGGGTCCGGCCAGCGCCAGTGTGGCGAACGGCAGGATCCCCACCAATGCCATACCGGCCACGCCGCGCACCAACAGCCCGGTAACCGGTTCGTCGGCGTGAATCGCCTGGGTGATGCGCGGGTAATAGACGCTGCCGACCGCCTTGCCGATAAAGTTGCTCGGCATGCTCAGCACTTGCAGGCACAGGGCGAAGAATCCCGCCGAGACTGCGCCAAAGGACGCCGCCAGAACCAGCGTCGGCATGTGCACGGAAAGGGCATTGATCAGCACCTGGGGCGCGCGAAATAGCGGGAAGTCCCGATACTGCGCAGCCAGTTTCGTCAGGCTGACGGAGGTTGTCGGGTTGGTCGGGGCGAGGTTGTTTGCGGCGGGTTTGAAGGTCATGCCCAGCAACAGCAATGCGCTGTGGATCACGTAATACAGCGCACTGGTCACCACCAGTACCGGGGCCGAGGCTTGCACGAGTCCGGCCAGGCTGCGCGTCGCGTTATAGACCAGCGCGTGCAAGGTTGCGCCGCGCGCGGTAAGGCTGAAGCGCTGGGTTCGGTACAACCATTGCTGGGTGATTTCCAGTACGGCGGCGCTGAACATCACGACGGGCAGCAGCATCAGGTAAGGCGTCAGAATGTCGATGCCCAACGCGCTGGCCATCTCTGGCCCCTGAAAATACAGGAGCAGCGCGGACAAGCTCGCGATGCTCAGCGCCACCCACAGCGAAAGTCTGATCAGGCCTCGGGCGTCGGCGTCGCTTTTGGGCAGGACAATCGCCATGGGCCAAGTCAGCGCACAAGCGGGAATGAGGATGATGGTCAGGCTCTGGAACGTGCCGACCACGCCGAACGCTTCCGGCCCGTAGATGCGCATGATCACTGGAATCAGCGCCAGGTTGATCGCCTGCGCCCCGGCGCTGCCGGACACCGCCGTAGCGATGTTGCGCAACAGGCGCGCGCGGGCCGCCTGCTGCCATCGCCCGCGCCAGCCGCTGACTCGGCCTGGCAATACGGCGCCTGATTCCTGATCAGCCATGTCCGTCTCCATCTCAATAGATGTTGCGCGAGAACAGCGTGAACGGCGTCTTGAGCAGGATTTTGATATCCAGCCAAAGCGACCAGTGATTAATGTAGTCCAGGTCCTTTTCCAGACGCTCTTGCATCTTTTCCAGGGTTTCGGTTTCGCCGCGAAAGCCGCTGACCTGCGCCAGGCCGGTGATACCCGGCTTGATGCGGTGGCGTGCGGTGTAAGCGAGGATTCGCGCGCCGTAATACTGGTTATGAGCAATCGCGTGCGGGCGCGGGCCGACCAGGGCCATTTCGCCACGCAGCACATTGATCAGTTGGGGCAGTTCGTCCAACGAGGTGCGGCGCAGGAAGGCGCCCACCGGCGTGACCCGTGGATCGTCGCGGGTCGCCTGTCGCACGTGGTTGTCCTGATGCACATACATCGAGCGAAATTTCCACACCTGGATGACCTCGCCGTTGCAGCCATGCCGGGGCTGGCGGAAAAACACCGGGCCTCGTGACGAGAGCTTCACCGCCAGGGCAATGACCGACATCACCGGCAGCAGCACCAGCAAGGCGAGCAGCGCCAGGCTGCGGTCGAACATTTCCTTGCCCAGGGTGGCGGCTGGATGGGAGCTGCGCGGCGTTTCGTTGAGGTAGATCGCCGGGAGCTGCTCGATCTGGGAAACCGATTGATTGAGCAGCAGCATGCTGCCGAAATCCGGCACCCAGACCACATCCACATTGAGGTCCAGCAGGCTCAGGTAAATGGCTTCGATCTGCGTGATCATGTTCAGCGCCAGGGCGATATACACCCGCCGCACGTGATCGCCGATGACCAGATCGCGCAGCTGCGACAGTTCGCCAAGAACCGGAGGCTGGCCGCCTAACGAGGAAACGCCGGATTCGGTCGCCACCAGGCCGAGCACCGGAACCCGCTGCCTCAGTTGTTCCGCCAGGGTGTAGGCCATGGGGCACGTGCCGATGATTACCGAGACACGCTCCTTGCGCAGCCAGCGCGAGTGCAGGCTGACCAGATACCGCAAGGGCAGGTACGTCGCGCATTGCGCGATATAACCCGCGACTGCGACCTCGAACAGCAAGCCGCTATCCAGATCGCCATGTTCGAGGCAAACCTGCGACAGCACTGCCAGCGCGGCGACCAGCAGCAGCCAGCCGCCGAGTACGCGCAGCAAACCCATCAGGTAGCCGAAGCGCTTGTGATAGACATGCAGCGCGCTATAGATCGGCACCGAACCGAGCACGCCAACGATCATCAGCACCCGGTAGGCGTAGGGAATCGCGCCGGTTTCCTGATAGACAATGGTGCAGGTCACGAGCGCAGTCAGGCCCATGGCGCAGACCCATTGCGCCCAGAACGTCAGGCCGCGTCGATTGACCGACGGATGTAGGCGTTGAGCAAGCATGGTGAATATCTCCCCGATGGGTGGCATCGCGCAGTTGCTCGCCCTCGGCATCGGCGAGTCATACAGCGCATGCAGCGGCCAGAATGTGCAGGCGATAACGTGCGCAGCCGCGTCAAGACGACAGCGGCCCATCGCGCGTAATTACGCCTTACTGGGTGGTTTCACGAGGCAGATAACGGTAATGCTGGCTGTATCCCTGGCGTCCTTTCAACGGGGTAATTTGATTGAGCACCACGCCGGTCAGCGGAGCGCCGTTTTGCAGAAGTTGGTCGATGCACTGATGAACCAGCGGAGCGGGCGTGCTGTCGGACTTGATCACGTAGATCGCCGCGTCGGCCATGGCGCACAGCACCGCTGCATCGCTGACAGCATCACTGGCCGGCGAGTCGAGAATGATCCGGTCGTAATGCTGCCGAGCCCATTCGATGAAGCGTCCGAAGTTCGCCGAGGCCAGCAGTTCAAGCGGGTTGGGCGGCACGTCGCCCGCAGTGAGAATGTCCACCTGGCCGACGCGGTGGATGCACGCGTCTATTTTCGCTCGGCCGGTAATCAGGCTGGCGAGGCCGGGCTGCGCGGCGTTCATGCCGAGACTGCGCGCCAGGTTGGGGCGGCGCAGGTCGGCTTCGATCAACAGCACCCGTTCCAGCTGGCCCAACGCAAACGCCAGATTGACCGCAATGGCGCTCTTGCCTTCGCCGGGTAAGGTCGACGTGATGACCAGCAGGCTGCGCCGCTTCTGGGTATCGCCGAGCATGATCCCGGTGCGCAAGGTGCGGATGGCTTCGGTAAAGCCTGCGTCGTCGTTGCGTTCGAACTGCCGGGAAATGCTGCTGCGACTTTTCTTCTGCAGCAGTGGCACCAGTCCAAGCACTGGCAGGTTGAGTCTCCTGGCAATGTCGTCGCCGGATTTGAAGCCATTGTGCAGCGTGTCGCGCAGCAGGAAAAACACGCAGCCGAGCACCAGCGCCAGCAGCGCAGTGATCGACGCGATCAGGGATTTCTTCGGTGCGCTGGGTTCGCTGGGCACGATCGCGGGGTCAACGATGCGCGCATTGCTGACGCCGATATCAGCGGTCGCCGTGGTCTCGCGCAAACGAGTCACGAAGGTGTCGTACAAGGTGCGATTACTGTCCACGTCCCGTTGCAGCTCACGCAGTTTGAATTCCTTGCGGGAGATGTCCTGAATCTGCGCGCGGCTGGTATCCACCGATGAACGCAGGGACTCTTCATTGGCGCGCGCCAGCTGGTAATTGCGCTCAAGGCCCGCCACTACCTGATCGACCTGGCCGCGCAGACTGGCCTGAGCGGCCGCGAGGTCCGAGCGCGCGGCGATCATTTTCGGATGGCGGTCCCCGTAACGACGCGACAGTTCGTCGACCTTGGCCCTGGCCTGCGCCTCGTTGGCCTGGAATTGCTGGATCACCGGATTGCCGATCACCGCTGGCACGCTCGACAGGTTGGCCAGGCTTTTCGAGCCGAGCATCGCCTTCACCTGCGCGTATTGGCTTTGCGCTTCGGCACGCTGGCGGCGCGCATCGATCATGCGGTCACTGGTTTTCGACAGCTCGTTGGCGCTGAGCGTGACCACGCCGTCCACGTCCACCAAGCCTTCGGCGTCGCGGTAGCGTTGCAGTTTGTTTTCCGACTCCTGCAGTTGCGTGCGCAACTCGACCATCCGGTTGTTCATCCATTTCGATGCGTTCAATGATTCGTTCATTTGCGCGTCGAGCCGGCTGTCCAGATAACCGTGAGCCAGCGCGTTGGCCGCCAGCGCAGCGGTTTCCCGATCGGCCAGGCTCACGCTGATATTGACCAGCTGACTTTTGCCCTGGGCGCCGACGCTGGTGCGTTCCATCAATTCCCGGACCGTGGCGTCGAACACTTCGGTCGGGGTCATGCTGTGACTGGCAAGCCAGCTGGCGGGAAACGCGCTCGGGTAAAGCCTGGCAATCTCTGCGCGCGCTTCTCGTAGCGGATGCAGGCGCTGGCGTGGATCGAACTCGGGATGTTCGGTCAGATTCAACTGGCGGACCACACGCTCGGCCACTGCTCGACTCTGGATCAGCGTGATCTGGGTTTGCAGATAATCCACGGCGGCATTTGGCGAATCGTAGGTCGGCTGCTGGAAAGTGATCAACGTTGCGCCCTTGGGCTCGATGACCAACGATGCCGTGGCGCGATATACCGGCGTGATGTTTTGCAGGATCAGCATGATGGCCAGGGTCGCGGCTGCCGCCAGTGCGGCGATGCGCCATTTGTGAGTCCAGAGGATCAGGCCGAGCTTGCGCGAGTCGATGAAGTCGCGGTCGTCGGCGATGGGTGCGTAGCGCTGCGGCAGCCCGAAGTTGCTCACAGGGCTGTTCACGTGGCTGCTTAAAGTCACCTCGTCCATGTCAGAAAAACCCCTGTTCGATGGTGATGGTGTCGCCGGGTTCGACCAGCGTGTTCAGGCTCGCCTTCTGGCTGCTGCGCCGCGTATCGGCACCGCGCACGATGTAGATACGCCGGTCCGAAGCGCGCTCGGTCAGGCCGCCGGCCAGGGCAATCGCCCGATCCAGGGTCAGGCCCGGTTCGAATGGGTAGCCGCCGGGCAACTTCACTTCGCCGCTGATATAGAACGGCCGATAAGCCAGCACGCTGACCGAGACGCGGGGCGCAACCAGATAGCCGTCCTTGAGTTTGTCCGTGAGCAAGGCCTCGACTTCACCCGGCGTTTTGCCTTTGGCGTTGACCTCGCCAATGAAGGGGTAGGAAAAGGTGCCGGCATCGTTAAGCCGCATTTCCGCAAAGCTGAGGTCCGTTTCACCAAAGACATTGATCCGCAGAATGTCGCCTGAGTTGAGTTTGTACTGGGGCGCAGCGAATACCGGGCCGCTGACGATGAGCAAAAGCGCAATACGGCAGAACTGACCTAAAGACATGGTATTTCCCTCCAGGTACACCGGTGCTCAAAGACTCAAATCGAAATTCAACAGGTAAACATTGCGCGTGTAGCGCTCGTCGATGACGTTGGAGTCGTTATGCCAGCGCCGATAACCGAGGCTGACTTCGGCCCAGCGGTTGACGGCGTAGATCAGCGACGCGCCATAGGCGTCCAGCGTGTCGTCGCGGCTCAGGCCCAGGTATTCGCGTTCGGCGTGACGGTAGTCGAGCTTCGAGGAAATCCAGCCCGACCATTTGTGGGTCCAGCTCAAGCGGGTGCTGGTGGTGTGGACCGTGCTGGCGCCATCGTCACCTTCATCGAAGGCCTTGCGCATGTTCAGCTCGAAGGTGGAGTAGGTGCGCGGCTTCCAGGCCAGGCCGACTTCCCAGGTTGGGCTGCTGCGGTCGCTGACCGCGCCGCTGTCGAAATCCTTGCGTTCATAGCCGACGCGCAGGCTGCCACTGGTCTTGGCCGTGACATCCCGGGTGAAGCCGATCAGTGCCGCGCTGCCGGTGCTGTTGCGCGGGCTGCCCGGCATTACGTAGTCGTAATCACTGCGGCGCAATTCGAACAATCCTCGGGTGCGTCCACCAAGCCGGTGATACCAGGTGGCGACATACGCGCGGGTGTCGTGTTCTTCGTCTTCGTTGAGATTGCCGCTGTTGCGATAACGCAATTCCTCATATTTGGCCGAAACATCAATCTGGTTCATGCCGCTCTGCGTGCCGAAGCTGTAACCGAGCAACGCGTTCTTCAGGGTGTACTTATCGTTTTCCAGCGGGTCGGCGGTATCGGCTGTTTCCTCGGCACGCTTATAACCCAGTTCCCATTTCAACCGGTTGCGCGAATCGAACTCCAGCACGCTTCTAAGTGCCACTTGCTGGTCCACATGGCTGGCGTCGGCGTGATCGTGAAAGGTCTCGCTGTCCACGGCGTATTCAAGTTGATAAGCACTTTTGCGTGTTTGCGCTTCCAGCAGGAAAGTGGGGCGCAGCGAAGTAATCCACGATGACAAGGTGCCGTTGTGGAGTGTGCGAAAGTTATCGTCATACCGTTCACCTACCTTCAGTGTCGGCGTGAACTCGAAACCACCAACTTCAATGCTCTGGGGTTTACCGGCCATGGCCGACATCGGAAAGGGCGAAAGGACAAGCAGGGCCAGCCAGTTTTGCCTGTTCATTTGCATGATCCGTTTGCGCCGCACGAGCACGCCCTGCGCATAGGCGATCGCCGGTTGCGCGGCAGTGTTCACCACGACGAGCTTGTCTGGGGGAGAGTCTGGAGTTGCCAAATAACGGGTAGGCTACCGCACGAGTTTTCACTTTACTCGGATAGATCTAAGGCCTAAAACTTTTGGCGATAACAATAACTTCGCTTTTATTAAATATTCGGAATTCAAGACAAGCGCAACCGTTCAGAGTCGTGCAGTGACAAACGGTATTGGCGGCTTTTTAATATTGAAACTGCAAGTCGATTTGTTGTAGGTGGGTAAGTAAACTTAATGAGCTGTCTTGCTGTTTCCAACTATGTAGACATTTTCTATGAATAGAGATTTTACAGTGTTAACTATCCTTAACCCGGAGTATGCGTTGGCGCGTGGCTTGCCCGCGAAGACAGATAACGCGGTGGGACTGAACCACCGCAGTGTCTGGTTCGCGGGCAAGTCGGAACGCCGCCCGCTCGCTCCAACGAATTTAAAGGCTCAAGCGCATCGACAGATCCACGGCTTTTACATCCTTGGTCAGTGCGCCGATGGAGATGTAATCCACGCCGGTTTCGGCGATCACTCGCAATGTCTGGTCATTGATACCGCCACTGGCTTCGAGTTTGGCGCGACCGGCATTGATCGTCACCGCTTCGCGCATATCGTCCAGGCTCAATTCATCGAGCATGACAATGTCCGCACCGGCATCCAGTGCCTGGCGCAATTCGCTGAGGCTTTCCACTTCGATTTCCACCGGTTTGCCGGGCGCAATCTTGTGCGCGGCGCTGATGGCTTGGGCAATACCGCCGCTGGCGGCGATATGGTTTTCCTTGATCAGGAACGCATCGAACAATCCGATGCGATGGTTATGACAGCCGCCGCAGGTGACCGCGTACTTCTGCGCCAATCGCAGGCCCGGCAGCGTCTTGCGGGTGTCCAATAGCTGGACTTGAGTGTCAGCGACCATGTCAGCGTAATGCTGCGCTTTGGTGGCCACGCCCGACAGCATCTGCAGGAAGTTCAGCGCGCTGCGTTCGCCCGTCAGCAATGAGCGCGCCGGACCTTCCAGATGAAACAGCACCTGGTCCGGTTTGACCCGATCACCGTCGACTACCTGCCAATGCACCGCGACACGCGGGTCCAGCTGGCGGAACACGGCATCGACCCACGCCGTACCAGCGATGACTGCCGCATCCCGGGAGATCACCGTGGCCTTGGCCAGACGCTCAGCCGGAATCAGCTGGGCGGTGATGTCGCCACTGCCGATGTCTTCCAGCAGCGCCCGGCGCACGTTGGCCTCGATTTCGGTGGTCAGGGCGGCGAGTTGTAAATTCGGCATATCGGACTCCACTAACAAAGTGGCGCGAGTATAAGGCAGGTTTTCCCTGCGACCCACCTACCGAGCGGCCCCGCTCAACGACCCACGGGTGCTGTTGGTCGGTTTTTTTAGAACGTTTGCGATGGAACGGCTTTTCTGCGGTCTATGGCTGTACCGGTCAATCTATCAATTGTTCAAAACGGTAAAACCAGTGCTGGCGCCGCTGACATGATTTGAAAGATAATCCGACTTGTATTTGACGTCATGACTTTGACGTTTCTTTAGCGCATACGTAATGCCCCGCAAAAACGGTGCTTTGAGCCCCGGATTGTGAAGAGGTCGCGGCTGTTTCCTGGTAGGGGGCTTGATGCAAAACGACGAGAAAGTTGTGCCGTTGAACAAAGCGACCCCTGAACTGGCCGCGAATTCGCCGCTTGCCCGTTTGCCCGTCGTGCTCCTGCAGGTCAGGGACAAGGCTGCGCAACAGCTCAAGGAAGCCTTGCAGGCGTTATTCGATAACGCTGACGACACGCTTTTCGAAATGGCGGATCGGGCGCAGAACAACACCGAACAGAACACCTTCTTTGAGGCCATGCGCGACCTGCGCCTCAAGCGCAAAAGCATCGAGCGGGCGTTTCTCGACAAATTCTACGAAGCGTTCCTGCGCCTTGGTCAGTATCAGATCACCGAGCCGGTGATCCCAGGGGCAATGACGTTTGACAAGTTGGCCCTGGTACACAATGACGACCTGGAAAAAACCGTCGCCGTGGATGCCATGGTGGCCAAGGTTCTGAGTCGCGATGGCGTTGCCCTTGGGCAGCTGACAACGCGTCTGAACCAGCTGATCACCCAGCCTTTGAGCGACAATTCGAACCCGATGGGTCCGGCAATGCTCTGCGATTTCTTCCTGCAGGCCGGTCGCAGCCTGGGCGTCGAGATCAAGGTCAAGCTGATCATTCTCAAACTCTTCGAAAAATACGTACTGGCCGATGCCGATCATTTATATGCCGAAGCCAATCAACTGTTGATTGCCACTGGCGTGCTGCCCGAACTCAAAGCCTTGCCGGCTCGTCGCGCGTCAGATCGCCTGACCCGCCAGGCCCGCACCAGCGATCTGGCCGATCCTGATCTGGCCCAGGCTGCCGATAAGCTCGACAAAGGTGTGCAGGAAGTTTTTTCTGCCTTGCAGGAATTACTGTTGCAGGTGCGCGGCAATCTCGCGCCGCGCCATGAACCCAATGCCGAAGCCCGTCCTATTTCCAGTCAGGATCTGCTGCGCCTGCTGTCGCACTTGCAGCAATACGTGCCGTCGCCGGACGCCCATGACGATTTCGATCTGCGCAATCAGCTTGAGCAATTGCTGACCCGCGTCAGCGTGAAAAGCGGCAAGTTTCGGGTAGTGGGTGGCGGCGACGAAGACGTGATCAACCTGATCGCCATGCTCTTCGAATTCATCCTCGATGACCGTAACCTGCCGTCATCGCTGCGAGCGTTGATCGGACGTCTGCAAATCCCGATGCTCAAAGTCGCGGTCATCGACAAAAGCTTTTTCAGTCGCGGCAGTCATCCTGCGCGCCGGCTGCTCAATGAAATCGCCTCCGCAGCCCTGGGCTGGGGCGGACGGGACGACTACCAGCGCGATTCCCTGTATGTGCGGGTTGAACAGATCGTGCAGCGCCTGCTCAATGATTTCGTCGACGACCCGGCGATTTTCTCCGAGCTGTTGGTGGATTTCCTGGCGTTTACCAGCGATGAGCGCCGCCGCAGTGAGCTGCTCGAACAGCGTACCCGTGACGCCGAGGAAGGCCGCGCCCGTGCCGAACTGGCGCGTCAGCGTGTGCAGCAGGAACTCAACCACCGTTTGATGGGCAAGACTTTGCCGGAAGTGGTGGTGCGCTTGCTGCAGGAAGCCTGGAGCAAAGTGCTGCTGCTGATGTGCCTCAAGCACGGCGACGAGTCCGCTGAATGGGAAGCGGGTCTGACGGCCATGGACGATCTGATCTGGAGCGTCGAGCTGCACGAAGAACCCGAAGCCCGCCAGCGCTTGCTGGATCTGGTGCCGGGTTTGCTCAAGGCGTTGCGTGAAGGCCTGGCCAGCGCGGCGTTCGATCCTTTCGCCACCAGCGAATTCTTCAGCCAGCTCGAAGTGCTGCATGTGCAGGCGTTTCAGCATTTCTCGAAGATGCAGGACGAGGCCGTCGAAGGCGGTCTTCCGGAAACGGAAGGCGAGGGCGTGCCAGGCCCGTCGATGATCGAAGTGGTTGAGGAAATCGTGCTGATCGCGCCCGGCGAGCAATTTCTCAATGAACCTGCTCTGCGCCTTCCGGACGATGACGCAGGCCTGCTGCAAGTCGACAAGTTGCGGCTGGGTTGCTGGGTCGAGATTCAGGAAGATGAAGAGCACCGCTTGCGCTGCAAACTGGCGGCTATCGTCGAGCCGAGCGGTCGCTATGTGTTCGTCAACCGCACCGGCATGAAAGTCCTGGAAAAAACCCGCATGGGTCTGGCCGTGGAATTCCGTCGCGGCGCCATCCGCATGCTCGATGACGCGCTGCTGTTCGACCGCGCTCTGGAATCAGTGATCGGCAACCTGCGCAAGCTCAAGGGCGTCTGACCGACGTCGCTTAACAACCGTAGGACCGGCTTTTAGCCGGGAGCACGCCCTCCCGGCTAAAGCCGGTCCTACAGGCTGCGATAGCGCGGCCAATTTACTCCCCCACACCATTCCCCACTGCGGGCATACTTGCGGCTATCGATTTGTCCGTTCAAGGAACACTCATGCATCTGGACCCTGCAAGCGGTTGGTGCCAAGGCGTGCAGCACTGCCCATCGCCCAATTTCAACGCGCGCCCGGCCAATGAAATCTCGTTGTTGGTGATCCACAACATCAGCCTGCCCCCAGCCCAGTTCAAGACCGGCAAGGTGCAGGCTTTTTTTCAGAATCAACTGGACGTCAGCGAGCACCCTTATTTCGCGGGCATTGCCGATTTGCGCGTATCGGCGCATTTTCTGATTGAGCGTGATGGCGACGTCTTTCAGTTCGTATCCTGTCTGGAACGGGCCTGGCATGCGGGTGTGTCGAGCTTCCAAGGGCGGGACACCTGCAACGATTTTTCCATCGGCATCGAGCTTGAAGGCACCGATGATCAACCGTTCACAGACGCGCAGTACGCTGCATTGATTGAATTGACCCGCCAGTTGCAGGCCGCATTCCCGGACATCACCGTCGAGCGAATCTGCGGGCACAGCGACATTGCACCCGGCCGCAAGACAGATCCGGGGCCGTTTTTTGATTGGTCGCGCTTGCAGTCGGCCCTGCTGGACGAAGTGAGGAGTAAAGAATGAGTTTCCTGGTGTTGCTGCTGGCTGTCTGGATAGAAAAGTTTTCCGCCCTGCGTCAGCGCGTGCAGCGAGACTGGCCATGGTTGAGCGAGCTGTCACGGTTTGAATCGAACCCGCGTTTCGCCTCGCGGCCCTGGCTGATCCTGAGCGTGCTGGTGTTACTGCCGGTCGTGCTGTTGGCGTTGATGCTGGTGGTGCTCGGTTCAGTCTTCAATGGCTGGCTGACTTTGCCGGTGCATCTGCTGGTGTTGATTTACAGCCTGGGTCGCGGCGATCTGATTGCGGCGCTCGGGCCGTTTCGCGATGCCTGTCGGCGCGGTGACGCAGAGGCCGCCGTGCTTGTGGCCGAACGTGACATGCAGGTTGAGGCCGACAATAGCGAGCAGCTGCTCGAAGGTGTTCAGGGTTATCTGTTGTGGCAGGCCTATCAAAGCTTCTTTGCGGTGATTTTCTGGTATTTCCTGCTCGGTCCGGTGGCTGCGCTGGCCTATCGCCTGTTGGCCCTGGCCGCTGAAAACGGTAAGACACCAGCCTTGCGTGACGCTGCCGGGCAACTGCGGCATGCCTTCGACTGGGTGCCGGTGCGCCTGTTGGCGGCCAGCTTCGCTCTGGTTGGCAACTTCGTGGCCGTCAGCCGGGTGATGCTGCACGAACTGCTCAACTGGAACATCAGCGCGGCTCAGCTGATCGCGAAAATCGGCTGCGTCGCCAGCGAAGTCCCCGCGCCAGTAATGGGCGCTGAAGGCGTGACCAGCCTGGACGTGCTCTGGGAATTGCTGATCCGCGCTGCGATCGTCTGGTATGCGGGTTTTGCGCTGTGGACGTTGTTTGTCTGAGGGGCAAACATAACCCCGCATCCGACCACCTGGTAGGAGGGGACTTGTCCCCGAAGACGTTGGCTGAAGCGGCGGTAATGTCTGGATAGTGCGTTGCTGCTTCAGTCGCCTTCGGGGACAAGTCCCCTCCTACAAATGGTCCACCCAACCAAACAACTCCCGCGCATTGCGCGTGCTGGCCTCCGCCAGTTGCTCGGCGGAAATAGTCATCAGCTCGGCCAATGCTGCACAAATCTGCGGCAGGTGTTCCGGGCTGTTGCGTTGGCCGGGGAACATCGCCGGCGCCATGTCGGGTGAATCGGTTTCAAGCACCACGCTGTCCAGTGGCAGTTCGGCGATCACCCGATGCATGCGCAAGGCTTGCGGCCAGGTCGCGGCGCCGCCCAGGCCGAGTTTGAAACCCAGCTTGATGTATTCCCGTGCCTCTTCGCGACTGCCGGCAAAGGCGTGAATGATCCCGCAGCGCTTGAGCTTGAAGCGCTTCAGACTCGCGATCACGTCAGCATGGCTGCGCCGCACATGAATCAGCGCGGGCAGATTGAAGTCCACAGCGAGTTGCAGTTGGGCGTCGAACAATTGCTGCTGAACCTGACGATCCAGCGTTTCAATGTAGTAATCCAGGCCGATTTCACCCACGGCGCAGAGCTGCGGATGGCCTTGCAGCCGAGACAGCCAATCACCCAGTTCAACCAGATGCTCTGGGCGATGCTCATCGATGTATACCGGGTGCAGGCCGAACGCCGCGTGCAGGGCCGGATCGCTCAGGGTCAACTCCCAGACTCGTTGCCAGTTACGCTGATAAACCCCCAGCACCACCAAACGCTCGACACCCAAACCCTGGCAGTTGGCGAGGATGGTCGCGCGATCTGCGTCGAAGTCCGAAAAATCCAGATGCGTGTGGGTGTCGATCAGCGTCACGATCAGCCCTCGTGAATGCGTTGCTTGAAGGTGCGCACGATGGCGTGAACCCCCGGTTCGTACTGATCCTTTTCAATCGCGGCCAAGGCCAGTTCCAGTGCCATGCTGGCAATGACCTGATGCTGTTGCGCCATGGCGTTGACCGGCAACGGCAGGAAATCCAGCAGTTGCGTGTCACCGAATGTCCCCAGGTGGAACTGCTGCGGATTCACCGCGTGGCTCTGCAAGACGTCGAAAATCCCCTGCAACAACACGTAAGACGTGGTGATCAGCGCATCCGGGAAATGTCCCAGTCGTTCCAGCACCTCATTCATCAGCCGTTGGCCGCACTGGCGACTGAACGCTTCGCCGTGCTCGATCATGACTTTCCCGGCGAACCCGTTCAGGGCGTGTTCGAAACCGTCGGCGCGGGCGCGGCTGATGATCAGCTCCGGGCGCGCACCGATCAGGGCGATATGGGCAGGATTTGTCGCGAGCAGGCTGTGGGTCAGGCGCAGGCTGGCGTCATGGTCGTCGCTGACCACCGAACAGAAGTGCGCCGCGTCCATTTCCCGGTCGATGGCAATGATCGGCAAGCCTTTGCTTTGCAGCTCGCGGTAACTGTCATCGCTGGCAGGCAGGCAACTGGCGACGAACAGCGCGTCGCAGCGACGCGCGCGAAACAATTGCAGCAATTGCAGCTCGCTGATGGGATCGTCGTCGGAGCTGGCGATCAGCAACTGGTAGCCCTGAGCCCTTGCGCCTTGCTCCAGGAACTTGGCGATGCGCGCAAAACTGGGATTTTCCAGGTCCGGCAGGATAAAACCCAAGGTGCGCGTGTGGCGGCTGCGCAGCCCGGCGGCTTGCGGGTTGGGCCGGAAACCATGCTCTTCGACCACGGCGCGTACCCGCTCGACGGTGGCGTTGCTGATGCGCTGCTGTTCGGCCTTGCCGTTGATCACGTAACTGGCGGTGGTCACGGAACACCCGGCCAGACGCGCAATATCACTGAGTTTCAACGCTGGAATTCCTTTTGTTATTGAGCGCTTGAAGGCGGCATTGTGGGATTTTCGCCCATTGCGGCCGATCTTGACAGCAGACCATTGGCAATAACCAAACGCTCAGATTTTTTTGCCTTCGGCACACAGCATCGGACCGAGTGGGCTTCAACCGGCGCGGATAATCAAGTAACGTGCCGGGCAATGTAGATTAAACGATTCAGCAAATTTTTTTGAGTTGCTGTCATTACGCTCAAAACGCTGTCAGATGGTTATCGTTTTCATCACCTAAGCTGTCGATCAACCTTTACTGATCGTTCTTAAAACAAGAATCCAGGCGCTATACCGCGCTGCACAGGAGTTAGGCATGCTCGAGCTTACCGTAGAGCAAATTTCCATGGCCCAGACGGCTGTGGATAAGTCCGCCGCATTGCAACTGCTTGCTGATCTGCTGGTCGCCGATGGCCTGGTTGCCGACGGCTATCTGACCGGTTTGCAGAACCGCGAACTGCAAGGCTCGACCTTTCTTGGTCAGGGCATCGCGATTCCCCACGGGACTCCCGAAACCCGCGATCAGGTATTCGCCACTGGCGTGCGCCTGATGCAGTTCCCCGAAGGGGTGGATTGGGGTGAAGGACACATTGTGTACCTGGCCATTGGTATCGCCGCCAAGTCCGACGAGCATCTGCGCTTATTGCAATTGCTGACCCGCGCGCTGGGCGAAACCGACCTGGGCGAAGCCCTGCGTCAGGCGCAAACCCCCGAAGCGCTGCTGCAACTGCTGCAAGGCGCGCCGCAAGAGCTGGCGCTGGATGCGCAGATGATCAGCCTGGGCGTTTCAGCGGACGATTTCGAAGAATTGGTCTGGCGTGGCGCCCGGCTGTTGCGCAAGGCCGAATGTGTCAGCAACGGCTTCGCTGCGGTACTGCAGCAAGTCGAAGCGCTGCCTTTGGGCGATGGCTTGTGGTGGCTGCACAGCGAGCAAACTGTCAAGCGTCCGGGCCTGGCGTTTGTCACGCCGGACAAGCCAATTCGTTATCTGGGTCAGCCGCTGAACGGTCTGTTCTGTCTGGCCAGCCTTGGCGAAGCTCACCAGGCCTTGCTCGAACGCCTGTGTTCGCTGCTGATTGAAGGTCGCGGCCATGAATTGGGCCAGGCCACCAGCAGTCGCGCGGTGCTTGAAGCGCTGGGCGGCGAGTTGCCGGCTGAATGGCCGACCCAGCGAGTCTCGCTGGCCAACGCTCACGGTTTGCACGCCCGCCCGGCGAAGATTCTTGCGCAGTTGGCGAAAAATTTCGAAGGCGAGATTCGCGTCCGTGTGGTTGATACCGGTGAAAGCGCGGTTTCGGTGAAGAGCTTGAGCAAGTTGCTCAGCCTCGGTGCGCGACGTGGTCAGGTGCTGGAATTCATCGCCGAGCCGAGCATCGCCGCTGACGTCCTGCCCGCGCTGCTGGCTGCCGTGCTGGAAGGGCTGGGCGAGGAAATCGAGCCGCTGCCATCGGCATCGTCTCCCGCGCCAGCTTCTCTTGAAGCAGTGATCAGCAAAGCAGTCGTCGCACCGCTGGACGGTAGCCAGTTGCAGGCCGTGCCTGCTTCGCCGGGCATTGCCATCGGTCCGGCGCATATCCAGGTGTTGCAAGAGTTTGATTACCCGCTGCTTGGCGAGTCGGTTGCCATCGAACAGCAGCGCTTGCAGAGCGCTCTGGCCGAAGTGCGTCAGGATATCGAAGGCCTGATCCAGCGCAGCAAGGCCAAGGCCATCCGCGAGATTTTCATTACCCATCAGGAAATGCTCGACGATCCTGAGTTGAGCAATGAAGTCGCCTTGCGCCTGAAACAGGGCGAAAGCGCGGCGGCGGCATGGGCCGGCGTGATCGATGCCGCCGCGCGTCAGCAGGAGCAGTTGCACGATGCGTTGTTGGCCGAGCGGGCGGCGGATCTGCGCGATGTGGGGCGTCGGGTGCTGGCGCAAATTTGCGGCATCGAAACCCTGGTCGCGCCGGACGAACCCTACATTCTGGTAATGGATGAAGTCGGGCCATCCGATGTTGCGCGTCTGGACCCGGTGCAAGTTGCGGGGATTCTCACTGCGCGCGGCGGTGCCACGGCGCACAGCGCAATCGTCGCCCGGGCCTTGGGCATTCCGGCATTAGTCGGCGCGGGGGATTCTGTGCTGCTGATCAAGCCGGGCACGGTGTTGTTGCTCGACGGCCAGAAAGGTCGCCTGAGCGTTGCGCCGGATGCTGCAACCCTGCAACGCGCCGCTCAGGATCGTGATACTCGCGAGCAGCGTCTGCAAGCCGCTGCCGAAAAGCGCATGGACCCGGCGGTGACCCGCGATGGTCATACGGTAGAAGTCTTCGCCAACATCGGCGACAGCGCCGGGACGCCAGCCGCTGTGGCTCAAGGCGCGGAAGGCATCGGCCTGCTGCGTACCGAATTGTTGTTCATGGCCCATTCCCAGGCGCCGGATGAAGCGACCCAGGAAGCCGAATATCGCCGCGTGCTCGACGATCTGCAAGGTCGGCCGCTGGTGGTGCGCACGCTGGACGTCGGCGGTGACAAGCCGCTGCCGTACTGGCCCATCGACAAGGAAGAAAACCCGTTCCTCGGCGTGCGCGGCATTCGTTTGACCCTGCAACGTCCGGACGTCATGGAAAGCCAGCTGCGCGCCTTGCTGCGCGCCGCCGACAACCGCCCGCTGCGCATCATGTTTCCCATGGTCGGCACCGTTGAAGAATGGCGTCAGGCGCGGGACATGACCTTGCGCCTGCTGGAAGAAATCCCGGTCGCTGACTTGCAGATCGGCATCATGATCGAAGTGCCATCGGCGGCTTTGCTGGCGCCGGTTCTGGCCAAGGAAGTGGATTTCTTCAGTGTCGGCACCAACGACCTGACGCAATACACCCTGGCCATCGACCGTGGGCACCCAACGCTGTCGGCTCAGGCTGACGGCCTGCACCCGGCCGTGCTGCAACTGATCGACATCACCGTGCGCGCGGCCCATGCCCATGGCAAATGGGTCGGCATCTGCGGCGAGCTGGCGGCTGATCCGTTGGCGGTTCCGGTGCTGGTGGGGCTCGGGGTCGACGAGTTGAGCGTTTCGGCGCGCAGCATTGGCGAAGTCAAAGCCTGTGTGCGTGAACTGAACCTGAGCACCGCGCAACAACTGGCGCAAACCGCGCTGACCTTAGGCAGCGCCAGCGAAGTTCGCGCGCTCGTGGAGGCTTTGTAATGGCGAAAATTCTTACCCTGACCATGAACCCGGCGCTGGACCTGACTGTGCAGCTCGGTCCTTTGCAGCTGGGGCAGGTCAATCGCAGTGAAGCCATGCTCAGCCACGCGGCGGGTAAGGGCTTGAACGTGGCGCAGGTGCTGGCCGATCTGGGCCATCAACTGACCGTTGCCGGATTTCTCGGCATTGATAATCAGCAGCCCTTCGAAGCGCTGTTTGCGCGTCGTGGTTTTGTCGATGAATTTGTCCGGGTGCCCGGCGAAACCCGCAGCAATATCAAGCTGGCCGAGCACAGCGGACGCATCACCGACCTGAACGGCCCTGGCCCGATGGTCAGCGAAGAGGCGCAGCAAGCGTTGTATGCGCGAGTCGAGCAGATCGCTTCCGGTTTCGACGCGGTAGTGGTCGCGGGCAGCCTGCCGCGCGGGGTCAGCCCGGAATGGCTGCATAAACTGCTGGTGCGTCTGAAGGATCTGGGCCTGAAAATCGCCCTGGACAGCAGCGGCCTGGCGTTGCGCGCCGGACTTGCGGCTGGCCCGTGGTTGATCAAGCCCAACACTGAGGAACTGGCCGACGCGCTGGATGCACCGATCATCTCCATCGCGGCGCAGGCCGAAGCCGCTGCCGGCCTGCGCGCCAAGGGCATCGAGCATGTGGTGATTTCCCAGGGATCAGAAGGTGTGCATTGGTTCAGCTCCAGTACTGCGCTGCAATCCTTGCCACCGAAAGTCACTGTTGCCAGCACTGTCGGCGCGGGCGATTCGCTGTTGGCGGGCATGGTTCACGGCCTGCTCAGCGGCCACTCGCCGCAACAAACCTTGCGCACCGCGACCGCGATTGCGGCCATGGCCGTGACCCAGATCGGCTTTGGCATCAACGATGCGGCGCAACTCAAACGGCTTGAAAGCGGCGTCAACGTGCGCACTCTGGCAGAACAATAAGAGAGGATTTGTGATGAAGTTAGCCATTGTGACGGCCTGCCCGAACGGCAAGGTCAGCAGCGTCCTCAGCGCCCGTTTGCTGGATGCGGCCGCGCAGCGCCAGGGTTGGAGCACCAGCGTCGAGGTCCATGACCCGCGCAACCCCGAGCAACACTTGTCTGCCGAGCAAATTGCCGCTGCCGATTGGGTGCTGGTGGTCAACACCGGCGCCATCGACCTCAATCGCTTCGTTGGCAAGCGTGTATTTCAGGACACACCGGCCCACGCGTTGCAGGATGTCGACGGCTTTCTGCGTCGCGCGTCCGAGCAGGCTGAGGTTCATGTTGCTGCCGACGTCAATTCGCCAGCCGCTGCGCCGGTGTCCAGCAGCGTGCCGCGCATCGTTGCGGTAACCGCCTGTCCAACCGGCGTCGCCCATACGTTCATGGCCGCCGAAGCCATTCAACAAGCGGCCAAGCGTCTGGGTTATGAGCTGCAGGTCGAAACCCAGGGCTCGGTGGGCGCACGCAATCCGCTTGGCGATCAGGTGATTGCCGATGCCGACGTGGTGTTGCTGGCCGCCGACATCGAGGTCAATACCGAGCGGTTTGCCGGCAAGCGGATTTATCGCTGCGGCACGGGTATCGCCCTCAAGCAAGCCGAAGCGACCCTGAAAAAGGCGTTGGCCGAAGGACAGGTCGAATCCACCGGCGGTTCTACCAAAGCTCCGGCCAAACAGGAAAAAACCGGCGTCTACAAGCATTTGCTGACCGGTGTTTCGTACATGCTGCCGATGGTGGTAGCGGGTGGTTTGTTGATTGCCCTGTCGTTCGTGTTTGGGATTACCGCGTTCAAGGAACAAGGCACCCTGGCGGCGGCCTTGATGCAGATTGGCGGCGACGCGGCGTTCAAGTTGATGGTGCCGTTGCTGGCCGGATACATCGCTTACTCCATCGCCGACCGTCCTGGCCTCGCGCCGGGGATGATCGGCGGGTTGCTGGCGAGCACGCTGGGTGCGGGTTTCATAGGTGGTATCGCTGCCGGTTTCATCGCCGGTTACAGCGCCTGGGCAGTCAATCGTTATGCGCGTTTGCCGGCCAGCGTCGAAGCGCTCAAACCGATTCTGATCATCCCGTTGCTGTCGAGCCTGTTTACCGGCTTGGTGATGATTTACGTGGTCGGCAAGCCGGTGGCTGGGCTGCTGGAAAGCCTCACGCACTTCCTCGACAGCATGGGCACCACCAATGCGATTCTGCTCGGCGTGGTGCTCGGCGCCATGATGTGCGTCGATCTGGGCGGACCGATCAACAAGGCATCTTATGCGTTTTCGGTAGGCCTGTTGGCATCGCAAAGCTACGCGCCGATGGCTGCGGCCATGGCGGCGGGCATGGTGCCGCCGATTGGCATGGGCATCGCCAGTTTCATCGCACGTCGCAAGTTCGCCCAAAGTGAACGCGAGGCGGGCAAGGCTGCGTTTGTGCTGGGCTTGTGTTTCATCTCCGAAGGCGCGATTCCCTTTGCAGCCAAAGATCCATTGCGGGTGATTCCGGCGAGCATTGCCGGTGGTGCGTTGACCGGCGCGCTGTCGATGTATTTCGGCTGCAAACTGATGGCGCCCCACGGCGGTTTGTTCGTGATGCTGATCCCCAATGCGATCAACCATGCGCTCTTGTATCTGCTGGCGATTGTGGCGGGCAGTCTGCTGACGGGCGTGGCGTATTCGCTGCTCAAGCGCCCGGAAGTGGTGGAGATGGAGGTTGTGCCGGCTAGCGCGTGAGCGGGGAATGCAATGCGAGGCCATACACAACCCTGTAGGAGGGGACTTGTCCCCGAAGAGGTCGGTACAGCGCTGAAGATCTTCCTCGGCACACCCGCCGCCTTCCCGGACAAGTCCGGTCCTACC